>JACDOG010000062.1 GCA_017656305.1 Thermoanaerobacteraceae bacterium | reverse complement strand
ACGTTATTAGGCGTATCATTCCATTTGGGCGGTGTATCCGGCTGCGGTTTGCGCTGCGGCGGTGTGGAAACAATTAAAGCCAGAACAATGGCAGCAACCAGTGTCAAGATCCCCAAAAGTATCCAGAGCTTGTTTGTTCTTGCAACCGTACTCATTGGTTATTACCTCCGCTCGTTTTCATTTAAACATTACTAGTATTTGCAGCCTCCTGTTTTTAATACGAATAGCCTTTTATCACAGCGAATAACGTTTATGAAGGAGGTTCTTTTGCATGACAGGGCTTTTCCTCAAGATATCCGGAAACTTGACCAGGCTGTTTCTGCTTCTCCTGGTATTGACTATAACTGGTACATGGCTTGTCAAAGAGCAAACACGTTTTCAACGGGACGGTTATATCCTGGCAAGCAGTTTGGACGCAGACCTGGTATATAACTGCCAGAAAGCAGCGAGAAAATACGGGCTGCACTGGGCGGTACTGGCCGCCTATTATTCCGTTACGAAGCAGCAGCCTACCGCTGCAGAGATCTTCAACCAGGCTGCAGAAATAGCCAGCACCGGTCAAAGTGGGCAAAAATACTTTTCCGCTGTTTTGACCGGAGAAGAATTGAGTCTTCTGAAGCAGCAGGCGCAGCAGATAAAACGCTTTGGTTATTATTTTTCACCACAGTATGTGTTTCCCACTTTAAAAAGAGGAGTTTATTTTGCAGACACGTGGCTGGCCGACCGCGACGGGGGCAGGCGCAAGCATTTGGGGACCGACATATTCGGCAGGAATCTTACCCCCATTTATGCCGTTTCCGGCGGGAGAATAGAAAAACTGGGCTGGAACCGCCTGGGAGGAAAAAGAATAGGGATACGCGATATACACGGAAATTATATTTACTACGCCCATCTTGCGGCCTACGGTCAGGGATTGAGGGAAGGTAGCCGGATCAGTCCCGGACAGTTAATCGGCTACATGGGACACACGGGTAATGCCGAAGATACACCCGACCACCTGCACCTTGGCATCATGACCCCCTGGGGACAGTGGGTCAATCCCTATCATTTTGTGGTTTACTGGTATAAATACGGGC
>JACDOG010000061.1 GCA_017656305.1 Thermoanaerobacteraceae bacterium | reverse complement strand
AACGGTGGGGTCTGAAGGAAGCCGAAGGGGGAACTTGGAACATAGCGAAGTCAGTGACGGCCGTGTATTGAAAGTCATTAAGAAGTTTCTAAAAGCCGGAGTAATGACAGACGGAGCATCTAACGAGACAGAAATCGGCAGTCCCCAGGGTGGCGTAATATCACCACCTGCAAGCACCTATATACCAAGGGCTTCTGCGTTTGTTTTGGCTATAAACTGTCGAAGTCGGGTAATGTAATTTGTGTAAGGGGCCACTTTCTATTGATAGGACCGGTGTGCTTACATTAAAATATATTATATTAATGACGAAATTATTGAACCCAAGGTGATGACCGTGTTAACCAGACACACATTTGCTAGAGGTTTAAAAAACGGGACTTATATTACCTGGGAACTGGCTAAAGCCATCATTCCCGTTTATTTTGTGATTACGGTTTTAAAACATACTCCTGTGCTGGACTGGATTGCAGAATTTTTTGAGCCGGCTATGGCCGTATTTGGCCTGCCGGGAGACGCTTCCGTTCCGTTGGTGCTGGGTAATGTGTTAAACCTGTATTTCGCTATTGCTGCCATCATCCCCTTGGATTTGACGGCTAAGCAGCTGACTATTATTGCCACCATGCTTTTGTTGAGTCACAGCTTGTTTATTGAAACCGCAATTAACAAGAAGACAGGTATTAAAGTGAAAGGTCTCCTTGCTTTGAGGTTGGGTTCGGCAATTTTTTCCGGTATTATCTTAAACCTGGTAATTTAGGAGGGCAGTTATGAATATCCTGGTGGTGCTGCAGGAAGCAATAATTGGCAGTTTTAAAAGTATTTTCGGCATTGCACTGATAGTATTTCCGCTGATGATGGTGTTAGAAATAGTGAAGGACTTGAATATTTTAGATAGATTGTCTGCTATTATTCGGCCGGTAAGCCGGTTGTTCAACATTCCTCAGGAGGCCGGGCTGCCCCTGCTGGCGGGTTTGATTTTCGGCATTACTTACGGTGCCGGGGCAATTATCCAATCTGCCCGCGAGGGCAAGCTGACGAAAAGGGACCTGGTCGTTGTCAATACCTTCTTGGTGATCTGTCATGCTGTTTTTGAAGATACCATG
>JACDOG010000060.1 GCA_017656305.1 Thermoanaerobacteraceae bacterium | reverse complement strand
TATAAAAGGCTCTCTAATTTGAAAATTTGCGTAACTTGTGATACGTTTCACCGTATCAATTTTGCCGAAAAATCCGATAAACCAGTGGTAATCTCTTTTGAATTCGTTGTACTGATCATCCTCCTAAAATCCCATCTGTGGTTGGGGATGTATTTTGCTAATGCCTCGGGACTTCCGACAAGCAGAAGACCACCAAAAGTAAGCCTTCCCTCTTTCAATGCACCAATAGATTCAATAAATCCTCATTGGACATACGAATAAGTATATCGGGCGCATGCTCTTCAGCCATCATGTTCCTTACTCTTTCCATGGCAACGGGATAAAAGCGGTGAAAATTTCTTTGCGCATGGAACCAGTCAACGGCATGCAATCCTTACCTATCCTGATAGTTGCACTGCCGTCCGTTTCAGTATAAGGGGGCATTCCAGGATATATATTCATCAGCAAAATCCTGCCATATCCTTCAGGCACTTCGATCCAATCTAAAGCCTGTCCCCTCGCACCCTCGCGGGAATGTAATGTTATCTGCTGTTGCGGATAATCATATCCCATAGCAATTATCTAACACGACTTGCCCGGTAAATATAAATTCCAATCATCCCAAAGATCATCAGGAGTAATATTGGTAAATATGCAATCCCTAGACCTTCCGCTTTGCCCATTGCAACTTTTATATCCATCCATTGAACGTATGCAAAAGACCACACTATTTCAGCTTTTATACCCATTAGAAATGTACGAGCAAGTTGATATTGGCCTTTTGCATTTTCCTCAGTTATGGCCCATGGATAATTGAATATATGGGGAAAACGACTTACAATTGTTAGCAATGTATAAAGGAATATAACCACTACTGGGAGGAATAACAGAGATCCCTTGCTCCCCCAGGCATCAGCTTTTCCTGAAACACCGTAATGTGTCGGAACTGTGTTGGGCAGTATTGTCCATAACTTAATTAAGACAAGAACTGGTAATAAAACACCAATTGCTGAAATAATCTCAAGACCAATCTCTGTGTATGTAAGAGGCAGTTTCAAAACCGGCCTCTTATTTTGTTTTTTTGAAGGACTCATATTAAGAAAATTCCTCTCATTTAAATTATGACCTAGCAATTGCAGATAACGGGTATGCATTCACGACACCCGTGAGTTTATAGGCCTGGCTCATGTCGGGCACTGGTTATGGTCAGCTAATGCCAGGCCGACTCGGTTAGCGAAGGGGTGTGGCGCTGACTTTCTCCATGGCTTTTTCTTACTCTTTCTCTTCACTGCACTGACATCTAAGCACCTGTACGTTAATGCTGTGTTAGCTGATGTTTATAAAATAACATTATTCTTTATTATCCTGATTATCTTTTACTGATATCTTTAAAACAAATGCCCAATCTGCTTTCTTTGCACTTTCTTCAATGTCTCCAGAGAAAAAACTTCTCCCTTTACTTTGGGCCAATAAACTCCAAACAGCAACCTCATC
>JACDOG010000059.1 GCA_017656305.1 Thermoanaerobacteraceae bacterium | reverse complement strand
ATGTAGGGATTATTATTAATAGTTATATCGTACTATCCTTAGTACTTACTTTAGCGGGTATGTACGGATTTGGCTTGATACTTGGTGGGATCGCGTTGAAAGAGAAAAAATTAGGGCAACTAACCTTAATTATTCAAATTATACTCTTATTTATTTCTGATACGCTTACAAAAACGAATTTCGGAGGAATAAACAAGCTTATTCCCTTAACAGTAGGTACCGACATTGCCAGAAAAGCAGCGGTTGGTTTAAAAATTGAGTACGGTGAATGGGGGCTTCTCATAATGGTATCTCTTTTGTGGTTGGTAATAGGTAGTGTCGTATTTAACTTTGGTAGTAGAGTAGCTAGGCAGGAAGGGGGGTTGGGCAGTTATTAAATGTGGGAAATGAATTACCATTCTAACTCTAGTTATTCTATCCATGTGTGTAAATTGAGCTTTCCCCGCTAAAATAAGCATCTAAAATGGCGGATATTCTTCCGTTTTCATAGTTTTTGGTCGCCCTTGACATGGAGCCTCCAGGCCTATGTTTTTAAGAGGCCAGAGGCAGGTTCTAACCCATCTGTTAACCATATTGGGGTTTAGTTCATGTTTACGGGCCACCATGGCACCGTTACCGGTTTCGATAGTTTCTTTTACAACTTTTAATTTGAATTCTGGAGAATAACGTTTTCTCTTCATGACGCATTGTCCCCTGTTCGTTTTAGATTTTATCATGTTAAGGCTGTTTGTCCAAATCA
This sequence comes from Thermoanaerobacteraceae bacterium, assembly GCA_017656305.1. Lineage (GTDB taxonomy): Bacteria > Bacillota > JADQBR01 > JADQBR01 > JADQBR01 > JACDOG01. The sequence goes on along the minus strand of JACDOG010000059.1, from coordinate 898 downwards.
TTTAGGGGGCTAAATAGTTAGGACTTAAGGTTTATAAACGCTCACTTTTTTATACATGTTATTTGAATTGAGGTGATTAAGTGGATAATACAAAAACAGTTTTATGGGTGATAATTTGTTATTGTGCCTCACTTGTTTCCATATTAGCATATGGTTTACATACGCATGGCCACTTAAGAGGAGTAAAACCCCTAAATCATACCTTGGAGTTCGTTGCTTACAAAGAATTCCTTACCGTTACTTCGATAGTATTAGGTGTTCAAATTGGTACCCTTGCAGCCATGCTAGGACAAATTTCAAAAAAAATATTATTAAGCTTTATTTTATTACTTACTGCAATAGCCCTTACTACCATAATTTATTTAGTCTTCCCTAAACTTTTCTTTCCATATGGAGCAGGGTTTGATTTTCAAGCTTGGTTAATATGGATAACAACCGGACCATTTATAGCTATTGGAGTTTGGTTGGTCTTATACATTGTCATAATGTTAAACAAAACTTAGACTTCCATAGCTAGTTAAAAAGTAATAATATAGCACCAATGTTTTGTTTGGCTATTTTCCGTAGACCTAACGAAAACTATAGCTTAAATGAACCATTCATTTTCAACGTGTTGTAATTGCTATAACCCACGAACCACCATCCCTGTTTCAGGATCTATTTTGGGTATATTCCTGCGATAAGAGGTTTTCTCATTCGCCCCCTGCTCACCATAGGATTGGCTCGACCAGTTTTCCTTTCTAATACCAACAATGGAAAAAAACGAAGTCGCAAATGTTATAAATATCCCATTTAATATACCAGAAATTAAATTTAACGAAAAATTTTTTCTGTAGTCACATCCAGTTCTGTGTAAAAAGTTTTGTTCAAAAATACACCTTCTCTCTTTATAGCCCTT
>JACDOG010000058.1 GCA_017656305.1 Thermoanaerobacteraceae bacterium | reverse complement strand
CACTTTGCCTCATACGTAAACAGCTCTGGGGTTACTAGAACCGCTACTCGTGATTACACACCAGATTTAGGCTACTCACCAATCAATGTCGACAAAGCACCACATTATGATAATGAGCCATGGCTCCATGATATAGCATAGGAACTATGGTACTTAAATAAGCCGGCAGAAGTAGAGGATTGGAATGATTAAAAGAGAAATAACAAACAGAGGGGTCATAAGGAATGAGAAAAGTTATACTTGGAAGCATTGCTATTTTACTAATAATTGTTTTAGGATTATCTTGGGAGGGTTATAAGTCCAATACAAAAAGCGTCTTTGACCAAGATATACCAGATAATATAACTTTTAAAGATGTTAACAATAGTAGCTATTTTAAAATCATTCCTCGGATAATTATAAAAAATGCAGAAGGGGAAAAAATTCCATTTCTTCTATTTGACATTTTGATAAAAAACAAAACTAACAAACCAATATATGATATAAGAGCTACGGCATTTTTAAATAAAAAAATTACTCCCTATATGACTTCTCCGTTGGCTGTATTTGGTAATACTGATGATACTAGGGTCGATTTTGTTCCAGGTAAAATCCCGTATGGGCTTTCTATTAGTCGTACAACACAAATACCGAACTATTACAAATTTAGTCCAAAACAACGAAAAGAATTTTTCCAAGCGTTGAAACTTCCGATAAGACTAAAGATAAAATTCAATTCAGGGGAAGAATACCTACAAATTAACTCTGAAGACATCGAAATTCAGAATATGCTTGAAACAAATTAAACTTAACATAAGTAGGTATATTAATTATAGGGCCTTATATATTAAGGGATGCTACCTCAGTTTACCAAAATTCTTTTAACATGTTAGTTTTACAGTTTTTAAGCTGGCATATCGGGTATAAAAGGAGAAGTTATTCAGACTCCTCCATAGACTGTCGACCAAGTAAGTTTTGTTGGCAGTCTTTTTTTATGTTATTGTGATTTCCAAGTCAAAGACCTTTACAGCAAAAATACCGGGTAACCCAGCATAGATTCCATAGTACTTGTTAACGGCCATAATAAGATACCCATAAATGATCATAAAAAATCCACATAAACGGCCAAAAAAAATCACCACAAACGGTCACTGAAAAAGGAAAATAATACCCGCTCCCTTAAAATAATTAGCTGGCCAAAAGCCTGCTGGGTAGAGACCCCGAAAGCAAGGGAAAAGTGAAGTCCAACGTAAAATATGTCCGGCGCGGGTTCTTCACGCCAGGGAATTTGACAGCCTAGAAAATCTCAACCGCCAGGCAAAAGCCTGGCTGGTTGAAATAGCTAACACCAAAGTCCACGGCACAGCAGGCTGCAAGCCCTTCGAGCAGCTGGAAAAAGAGAAAAATTACCTCAAACCCCTGCCGCCAATCGAGTTCCCTTTACCTGTTTATGAAAAGCGCAGGGCGACCAAGACCACGCTCATATCCGTCGACGGCAACAAATACTCCGTGCCGTCCCCGCTGGACAATAAAACCGTTACTTACCGGCGCTATGAGGACCGGCTGGAAATTATGGACGGGGAAAGGATCATTGCCAAACACAAATTGTTAAAAGGAAACTCTGCAGCTAGCTTAAACTGTATGGCTTGTCAGCAATCTCAGAGCCTCCTTA
>JACDOG010000057.1 GCA_017656305.1 Thermoanaerobacteraceae bacterium | reverse complement strand
GTTTTATAACCTCGGAACACAGTCTCAATCATCCACCGTTCGCAATACCTGTGCCGTTCGAGCAGATCCAGCACCGCCCGCTTGTGTTCCGCTCCGCTCCTCACTGCGCATACCCTTTGCATTGTTCCATCACCTTTTCTCAAAGGTTTACAAGCTCTAAGTGATATATCAATACCCTTTCAATATACGACTGATATATTATTGAGATATTATTGGTATATCACCCTCTTTCTTAGGTTTTGGAGGCTTCTTGTCCGCAGGCTTTTGAGGCTTGGTCTTGGTTGTCTCAGGTAACAATTTTCGAGCTTTGGACACATCTAAATGCATCACCTGAATGCGTCTGTCTTTATCAAACTGGTAAATTGCATGGCCTTTAATTCGGGGTAGGTAATAAGCCTTGTCATTGTCAAGGCAAATACGAGAATTAACCTCGTTGCGCACCTTGAAGCATACCGTAGCAGGAATGTTTGCTTTAAGCTGGCCAGGGAGAATATCTCTATCTGGTCGCTGGGTAGCCAGAACTACGTGGATCCCCACTTTCCGGGCAAGGCATAGCAAGTTTACTAGGTGGCTATGTGCTGTTTCTCTTTGCTTTTTCTCATCCTTATTTAATTTAGGAGATAACTGACTAAATTCGTCTATCACCAGGACGTAGTATGGTAGGTTATAACCCTTTTTGTGGTACTCTTGAATTTTCTCTACTCCGGCCTTAACAAATATCTCCATGCGTTTCTTCATTTCGTTTTCCAGGTACTGCAACATCTTAATAGAACCACTCATAGTATGCTCAAACCAGGCATGGTTTTGGAGATATGCGAACTCTACTCTGGCTCTGTCAATAACGAATAACTTCACATTGTGCGGCATTAACTGGGCTATGAGTTGATGCAAAAATACCGACTTGCCGCCGTAGGTTTCACCGGCTACGAGTAAATGTGGAAACTCCGCTAAGTCTGCGGTAAGTCTACCTTCTTTCGAGTACCCAACTACAAACGGTAATTCCCCCTCTAGGTCTGCCATTTTAAATGGATAGTAGCCTTTCAGTTCGTGGGTATAAAGGTACATATGAAGGTGTTTCTTCATTTCCATGTCTACCTCACAGTTAAGATAGTCTTCTATTTCTTCTTGGCGTTTGAGGAAGTCCGTCATGCATAATCCTGCAGGTAATTTAATTGTTAGGTGCAACCCGTACTCAGTTCTACACTTTTTTATCACCCGTGGCCGGTGTACTGTGCCGTTGACTTTTGCAACCAATCCGGTATTCTCGAATACTTTCTGCAGCTTAGTGACATGATTTTCCGGCAGTTTGACTGCCGTGCTCGCAAGGCCTAACGCTCCTAACCCAAAACAGGTAATCTCAAAAAGCATTCTCTCACTCCTAGACTCCGTATATATTTCCTTCTATAGAAGGAAAGCAATCCCCAGGTACGACATCAGTAAAGCACTAATAGCAAACACGGCTGCGCCTACGTCTGTCTGCGTTATCCAGTCTAAGAGAGGTTTTAGTTGAAACGCTAGCAATCCTATTCCAAAGACTCCTACCATGAGGGCGACAATGGTTATGAAGTCATGGCTAGTGGTGAAAAATTCTAGCACCTGGTGTATAGTGGAATTTTCCTGCACAATGTCTAGAAACGGGTTTCTGTTCAGCCATTCCTGGCTAATCTGCGGTTTGTGGTGTGACATAAATTTGTCGAGCAATTCCCGCTGTTCATGAAAGCTCATATTCCGGCCTGCTACCCATTGATTAAACCTG
>JACDOG010000056.1 GCA_017656305.1 Thermoanaerobacteraceae bacterium | reverse complement strand
TACAAAGAGTATCAGGGTCCAAAACGCCATAACTAGCATCCATTTGTATCGCATTGTGATCCCTCAATCCTATAAAAACTTTTTATTCATTCCCAAAAATTTTTTCCTGACTATCATGCTCAATTCCAGCATCAAACCTCCCCCATTTCCTTTCTTCTTCCCCCAATTTCCTTCCGCATTTTTCCATTGAAGAACGAAAAAATAAAAATCTAATCCAGTTTTTTCTTAAATCGCAGCAGTGAAAGCAAGAATATTCCCGCGCTCATGGAAACAAGCCACACAACTTCGGTCCAGAGAAACTCGATACCCACGCCTTTCAATATGATACCCCTCAGTACCCGCAGGAAATAGGTGATGGGTATAAAATTGCCGATAAAATAGATAAACGCCGGCATGGACTCCCGGGGAAACATAAACCCGGACAGGAGTACACTGGGCAATATCAAGGCAAAAGAAGCCTGCATGGCCTGAAGCTGGGTCCTGGCTACGGTAGAAATCATTAGGCCAAATCCTAAAGCCGTCCACAAAAATAGCGGGCGGTGGACAATGCCTTGGTGGCTACCAGCGGATCTGAACCTATTGGAGCTGGTTCGATCTTCCAGGCCAAATCCACGCCGTAAAAGGTGTTGATAAAACGGGGTCACTACAGAACCAAGGATGATTCCAAATACGATTCCAGTACTTGTTTTTTAAAGTTATTGTAATATTCAAGTTGGTCTTTTTCAGTAGCAATAACTTCTAAATCTCTTATATCATCATATTGAATGTAGCGTTCGTTACTTAAATCCAGAACTTCGCTTTGAAAATTATTATTCAATAAATATTTGCCAAGTGCGTTACTAGACCCATTATTAGTTGTAAACAAAAAACTATTTTGCTCAACTGCATCTGGTTTATATCCTTCTGGAAATTTTCTTTTATTAAGAAAGACTATATACTCTTTGTTGCTGAGCATAATATTGTAGCCACCCGTTACAAAATAAAATTTATTTTTGAAATCAAAAAATGAAGGTTCGTATATATATATATACTTTCCTACAAGGCTTTGGTCTCCTTTGTAAACATTAATAACTTGAACCTTAGACAACACTGTTTGATATTGATATTTTGATTCGCCTATTTTTTTTATCTTGAGAACATATTCAGCCTCTTTTTTAAGTTGTTGAAAACTCTTCCAATCATTATTTTCTAAATCGATTCCGCTTAGCAGAACCCTAAAACCACCTATTTTCTCTGCAGCATCTGCAGCATAATCTTTATAGGATAATCTTGTAAATAATGCTCCTAAAATAGCTATAATTATTATAAATACCCAAATTAAAACAAACCCCCTAACCCTCACTTAGATTATCCTCCTCTTGGAGATGGTACAAACGGCCGTTGTCCATCTTAAATTTTTCATCTGATAAAAGATTAATGTCCTCTTTATTGTGACTTGCGATTAAAATCGTAGCCCCCCGTTTTTTTTCTTCGATCAGTATCTGCCGAACTAGTTGAACACCTTCTTCATCAATAGCACTTGTCGGTTCATCAAGAATTATCAGATCCGGTTCTTCCATTATAGCCTGAGCAATACCGAGTCTTTGCTTCATCCCTAAAGAATACTTACTATATAATCGCTTATCCTCAGGATCTAAGCCAACTTTTTTGATAGCTTTAGTTATTTGCTCATCGGAAATTTTACTTTTGATAGAAGCGAGAATCTTTAAATTTTCAAAACCAGTGAATTGGGGCCAAAAACCAATAGACTCAATGATAATACCAAGGCTTTCGGGGAAAGAAATGTCTGAACCTAGTTTTTTGCCAAATACATAAACTTCACCAGAT
>JACDOG010000055.1 GCA_017656305.1 Thermoanaerobacteraceae bacterium | reverse complement strand
CGGCAAATTTTTCGACGCTAACCAGACTGCCTGCAAATGGTTGGGCTGTGACAGGGACAAGCTTGTAACAATGAGTGTACTGGACATTCAATCAGATATAACAAAATCCTGGAGACAAATAATTCGAAAGGTGCGGGGAGCTAAAGAAGGCTTGACAGTAGAAGGCTGGTACCGCCGCAAGAATGGACGCAAATTTCCGGTTTCGGTTAGCCTTCGGTTGATAGAGTTCGGTGAAGAAGAATGCATAGTAGCTGTTGCTCGTGATATCACCGAGCAAAAACAAGCCGAGAAACAAATTAAATATTTAAGTTTTCATGACAAGTTAACCGACCTTTATAACCGTGCTTACTTTGAAGAAGAAATGCACCGCCTGGAAAAAAGCCGTTCTTTTCCCGTAAGCATCATTGTCGGCGACTTGGACGGCTTAAAAATTATTAACGATACTCTGGGGCATTATCAGGGTGATGAACTCCTGCGACGATTTGCCAGGATAATACGTGACCAATTTCGTCCTTCAGATGTCGTAGCGCGCATCGGTGGCGATGAATTTGCCATCATCCTGCCGCAAACAAGCCGGCAAACTGCAGAGGAGATTATTTCCCGCATCCGTAGAGTTATTGAAGAGAACGATGCTCATGAGCAATTACCATTAAGTATTTCCATGGGTGCGGCAACAGCTGAAAATCCCGGACAATCATTATGGGAAACTTTTAAGGAAGCAGACAATAGAATGTATCGGGATAAGCTGGCCCGGAGGACTGATCCTTTACATGCTACCGTACGTATTTTAAAACTAGCGCTTGCGGAAAAGGGTTATTTTGCAAGTGGTTATGCTGAACGCTTAAAAAAGATGACCCGCCTTATGGGAGAGGCATTGGGACTATCTTCTGCTGAGTTGAGTGACCTCGGTCCTTTGGCTGAAATACACGATATCGGTAAACTGGGTGTACCTGACTATATTCTTCGCAAACCAGATGCGCTGAGTGAGAAAGAAAAAAAGAAATCAAAAACATCTTGATAGGCTACCGCATTGCCTGTTCGAGCCCTGTACTGGTCCCATAGCAGAGCTTATCAGGCAGCACCATGAGTGGTGGAACGGCGAGGGTTAGCGGTTGAAGTAACAGTTGCAGTCAAATTTACTACGCAAACAAATTAATCCAAAAAGATTAACCTTTGTTTTGGAAGGAGAATTCTTGGTCCTGGTTCTTTATGAACTAACAGGCCGTTGGATCCGCAAGTTTCTTTCTTACAACGGCCGCAATTCGGGCATATAACCCAACCACATCTTTCACACGTAGGTTGAACATCGCTATTCAACTCAGTACGACAGTTCCAACAATGGTGAGTATAAGGTTCAAGGTCTTTTTCGCTCAAACGCATTATTTGAATCCTATTCCCGACTCTTTCGCGCAGTGCAACACACCAGTGGTTTTCTGGTTCTTTACACTCGCAAAGAATTATCCCCAAGTCAGTTGGAATCTTAACTTTTACAACTTGGCCGATTTTAAAGCGGCCCATGCAATCACCCCGTATACATTTATATTCAATTGGGGGGTGAAGTATACTAATAATCTTGGCCGAGCAAGCTGAAGCTTTAATTCTATGGTTCCTATTAAGGGCGAAAATTTGAATATCTTTTGAGGGGGGGCTACTACTTAAAACTTCTGAAGAAAGATTCCTAATGAGCCCTCCCCGTTATCTTAAGAAGTTCTTTTTATCTTAAACTGACCCAATCTTGTTGGAATCAAAAATATGTATCTGATTGTACTTTTGTACCAAATTTGTTGTGTAGTGCCCCCCAATTTGTCAATATCTTAAGCGACATTTTTACGGAGACTGAACTCCTGGTGGTAAGCCTTTGGGGATCT
>JACDOG010000054.1 GCA_017656305.1 Thermoanaerobacteraceae bacterium | reverse complement strand
TACGTTAAAGTGAAAAAACAACGGTTCAAAGCAACCCCGGCGCTCCGGCAGAGATTAAATACCCAGCAAATAGACCAGGCCATTCGCATCAAAGCCCAGGGGAATACCGGTTACAACCGACAGCCTCCCGGCGGCAATATTTAAAATTCCACCTGCGGCCCACCAGCGGGAATCCTTCCTCCCTTTCAGCAACAAGTAACTACCGTCCGGGCTCCAGTCCAATATCTCTCTATAATAATTTTCCTGTATCCGGGTCACGACTTCTCCGCCGGGGGTCAGTATCTCCACCCCATCGCGTCCCTTGAGTACCGCCAGGTAATCACCACGGGGTGACCAGGAGACGCTGAGGGAATTCTCAGCCAGAACCGTTTTTTCTCCCGTTCTCAAATCCAGAATGGAAGCCCGGGCTGACGAAAGATTTCCTTCCACGGAAGGGTTTTCCACCACCGCCATCTTTTCTCCCGAGGGATCGAAGGACGGGTCCATTCGCAGATAAAATAAACTGTCTGTAACCAGCGGGTAGCTGAAATCCTCCAGAACTTGCCAATTTTCACCGGACTGGTAGACAAGGTTCACAACCGTCCTGTTACCTTTTTCAAGACGGTAGTACAGGTAAGCCATTTCTCCATGGTTTGCCACATCCACACCGAGTATGCTCTTTAGTTCCTCCACCGGCAGCTTGCCGAGCTCTTCCCCTACGGCGGAGTAAGTAATACTGCCCAACTGAAACCGCCGCCCGTCCGGGTACCACTTGACGGTAGTTTTGACCGCCTCGGTTAAAAGAACTCTTTCCCCTTGCAACAGGTCCTGGAGCCAGTAGCGATAGCTGATGCCGTCCCCTACAAAACTGCTGGGTTCCCAGCAGACGGCACGAGTACCGTCAGGGGAGACCACCCCGCCGACATAACTACCGGGAAGAGCAATCTTTTTTTCCTTCTGCTCCCTAGTCTCGGGGTTGAACACCCGCAGTTTTGCGTCGGGTACAATCCTCAATTCAACCGGTTCGGACATGCTCAAAACCAATCCATCCCGGTCTTTGACTTGCTCCAGAAACAAGTTATAAGCCCGTTCCTTGCCCGCCGGAGCATTAAAAGCGACAACGGCCTTTCGATCGTTTAGCCAGGTCAAACTGAACTCTTCCGGTGGCACGACCCTGGCCAGGGCCTGCTTCAGGCTGTTTCTGTCCATAGCCTTGGTAAATTCCATGACCACCTTCGCTTCCGAGGGCGAAGACCAGTACACCCCCAAATCCTGCATCTCCAAGTTAGGATAATTCTTTAGGTACATAGTGAGCCTGGGAGCCGGAAACCGCTCCAGAGTCACCCAGATATCCTCATCCAGAGATTTAGTTCCGTCACTGGTCCTGGCACCAGCAGTTAGACCCACACGAACTGTTTTCCCGGCTTCGGTAGGAAATAAGCGGACCCTGAACCAATATTCATTTACCATTTTAACCCACTCAGTTTCAGTGGCTTGCTCCGGCTTCACTACCAGGTGAGTCTGGAGATCTTCTTCATCCATCGGTTCACGGAAAGAAAAGGTGATGGAAACGTGGTTATCGCTGGAAACCCGGTAAATGTTCTCCGACTGACGGGGTAAATCAACTATCCAGCCACCGTGTTGATCTTCACGGGTGTCAGTAACCCGTACTTCCGGCCGAACACTCGGTGGAACATTCTCCTTTCCTGCCTCTCTCCCAATCGCTTCACCAGCGGACTGCCCGACCGAGTCCCCTGAACCGCCCTCCCCCGCACCAACCCGCACAGCAGGGGTTTCCGCTTTTTCTTCCGCGGGCGAGGCCTGCTCCCCGGACCCGGTGCAAGCGGATACAAAGAGTATCAGGGTCCAAAACGCCATAACTAGCATCCATTTGTATCGCATT
>JACDOG010000053.1 GCA_017656305.1 Thermoanaerobacteraceae bacterium | reverse complement strand
AAATTTAAGGGGCCTTAGAATCGCTCTCAGAGCTTCGGTTTTCGAGGGTTTTGGGCAAAAAAAAATAACCCCCGGGCGAACCCGGGGGTGTGGTTATCCTACCTTATAATATTGTCTTTAGCTTGTCGGGAAGTTTGCCAGCGTCAATCCCTTCCTGGATGAATTTTCGTACCGTCTCCGCACTTACTGCAAAGTTCAAACCTTCCACGGCAACGCCTATATATTTTTGCACGTTGACACCTACCAGCTGCCCTTTCAGGTTTACCAAAGCTCCACCACTGTTGCCGGGATTAATTTCGGCCTCAGTTTGAAGCAGGGTGCGCTCCCTACTCTTCCTAACAGCTGAAATTACACCTTCGGCCACGGATCCAATGAGACCCAACGGCGAGCCAATAGCAATGACTTTTTCTGCTCGCCCGGGATTTTCTTTCACAATCTCCATGGCCGGATATTTATAATTACTTTCACCCAGCTGCGGCTTAACTACCGCTAAGTCTTTGTACTCATCGTAGTACAAAACCGGCCCCATGGCATAGTTAGCACCCTCAAACACATTGAACTCGCTTCGCATTCCTACCATGCTGGGAAACTCAAGTTCAAGGTCTTTATCTTCAGCCTGCGCTTCCTGCCATTCCGCAAAATTGTTGCTGACCACGTGGCAGTTAGTAATAATATACCCGTCCGGATGAATGAGCACGCCGGAGCCCAAGCCGTGGCCATCGTTTTCTATTTGAACTACTTTGGGTAGTATAGTATCAATAATCTCTACAAAATCTTCGTTGGTCATGCCGAATATCCTATTAAGAGCAGCTGCTAATTCTTCTCTAGTGACCGGTTGCTCAGGTTTGAATGTTCCGTCCGGATATCCTTGAAGGATTTTCAGTTTGGCCATGGCCATAATGTCTCGGTAACTCCACCTGTCCTTCATAACATCTTTAAACATGTTATTATCCTCTCCTTTCGGTTCTTTAAATTCCATGGCATAGTAGTCACATATCCCCCGGGCAATGGCCTTGGCCAGTTTGTACTGGTTCTCAGGTTCCTTAAGCCACTGCTCCTGTTTAGGGTTAGTAATAAACCCTAGTTCCGGCAGCACTGCCGGCATGTCCGTTTCCCTGACCATGTGGAAGTTTCCAACTCTTACACCGCCGTCTTCCCAGCCAGTTGTTTTGACCAGGTGTCTTTGCACAAAAATAGCCAACTCCTGCGCATGGCCACCCTTCGCTATGATGAATGTTGCTATGTAGTCCGGGTCAGGCATGCCGCTGGCGTTGCAATGGATACTTATGGCCAGATCACAGTTGGTGTTGTTGAGAATACCAGTTCTTTCGTTAAGAGATACATACTGGTCTGTTTGCCTAGTTAGCACAGTTTTAAACCCATTTGCTTTCAGCAAATCGGCTAGTTTCAAAGCTACCGGTAAAGTAAGATCTTTTTCATACGTACCGCCCGGGCCAATTGCTCCAGGATCATGCCCGCCATGGCCCGGGTCAATTCCAACTTTTTTCACTCTTTCACTTCCCCTCTGTTCTTCAAAGTATCAACAGCCTGCTTAATTACTGGCGGTATCGGTAATCCTACTCTCCCGGCATTTTCTAAAATGCTCAATAGTTCGTTTGCCAGGTAAAAAAAGATTGTAGCATCTCGGAATAAATGGGCATTTCCTATACTGGTGTCAACCAGGTGCGCCACCGCAACCATGACAAAAATAAAAACCTTCTTGGCTATCCCACGAAGGCCCACGGCACTTGAAAGTTTTCCTTCTACTCCAGCTGCTATAAACCCGGTGAAGTAGTCAATCCCAACAAATGCGAGTAAAATCCCCAGCAATGCGGACCACCCCCCAAATAAATAAGAGGCGGCCGCGCCGCCTACTGCTACTCCTGTTTTGAAAACTGCTCCCCAGTCTAGATTCCAACGGTC
>JACDOG010000052.1 GCA_017656305.1 Thermoanaerobacteraceae bacterium | reverse complement strand
GGTCGTTGTCAATACCTTCTTGGTGATCTGTCATGCTGTTTTTGAAGATACCATGTTGTTTGTAGCCATAGGTGCTAATGGCTATCTAATTTTACTGTTCAGGTTACTTGTTGCCATAGTGATTACTTTTGCTGTGTCCAGGTATACGGAAAATAGAGGGAGAGCTGGCCAACTTTCTTCAGGTATAACCGATGCAAAATAAATACCTTACAGTGTAAATAAAAGCCTTACCGGGTAATGCGGTAAGGCTTTTTCCATATATCAAAAAGTATAAGTTAGGGAACTTAGAGGTTCTCTGTGTTAAAACAACTGTACCTTATTTGTTAAAAAGTAATCAGCGGTTTAATAATGTTATCTTTTTTATATTTCATATACTCAAATGCTTTATCTACTTCATCAAATGAAAACTTGTGAGTTGTCAGTGGAGTTGGGTCAATGCGGCCATTTGCGATTAGGCGCATTAACCTGCGCATTCTTTCAGAACCGCCGGGACAGAGACCGGTTTTGATAGTCTTTTCACCCATGCCAACGCCCCAGTCCAAACGCGGTATTTTCAGATATTCCCCCTCACCATGATAGCCAATATTAGATATGGTTCCGCCAGGCCGGGTTACCTTTATGCAATTTTCAAAAGTTACCTGGGATCCCAGCGCTTCTATGGACGAGTCAACTCCTTGACCGTCAGTCAGCTTGTTAATTTCTTCAATAACATCAACTTCGTTAAAATCAAGCACGTAATCAGCACCAAAATGTTTTGCCAGTTTTTTGCGTTCGGGCACGGATTCTACGGCTATTATTAATCCGGCTCCTAAAAGCCTCGCACCGGCAGTAGCCATTAGACCGACAGCCCCCTGGGCAAATATGGCTACTGACCCGCCTAAGGGGATATCCGCGTTTTCGGCTCCCATAAAACCGGTGCTCATCATATCGGTTGTGTATAAGGCCTGTTCATCAGTAATAGTTTCCGGGATAGGTGCGAGGTTGGCCTTTGCGTCGTTAACCAGAAAATACTCGGCAAAGGTACCGTCTTTAACATTGGCAAAACGCCATCCCCCTAACATTTGCGTGCATTGAGAAGTGTACCCGCGCTGGCAATTTTCACACTGGTAACAAGGGGTAATGGCATTAACGGCAACTCTCTGTCCGATCGTAAAACCTTCAACAGCACTACCTAACTTGGCTATAGTTCCCACGGCTTCGTGGCCAAGAGTCAGATCCTTTCTTTCTCCAATTGCGCCACTTACGGTATGGACGTCGGAAGTACATACCAAGCATGCGGTAGTCTTAATCAGGACCTCATTTGGTCCGGGTTCGGGAATTGGCTTTTCCATAAAGCCAACTTTATTAATTCCATGCATAACAAAAGCTTTCATGGTACCATTCAAAGAAATCATCTCCTTTTAAAAGATAAACCCAAAGTCCTTTGATTATTCTGCTTCCCTCTGGTTCTGAATTAACATGTAAGCAAATTTTTTCAGACTATCAGCCGAATAATCTCCAAAAACATCCGTGTTAGTGTTCTGCCGATTATTTAAATTTCATCCCGGTTGAATAGCTGGCATAATCTGCGAGCAATATTCGGGTTTTTGAGAAAACTGGCGAATATTATACCCAATGGGGACGGCAAGCGACCTTCATAGTAAGACCGTGTAATAAATTTTTTTAACGCCTCCTTTAAGGATGGGAATGTTCCAGGAGACTCTTTCCCCCGATGACCTATCTCTTCGAGGTCAATTTTTGTGGCTTACTGAAAAAGGCAAAAATCATTTTATCCCGTGGGAAATCAGTCCCCAAGCTGACCTGGATAGAAAATGTTAAAAACATTTTTGGAGAATAATTTAAGCAAAGAACATGCCACAGTATTTATGAAGGTAAGAGGTTTGATTTTTTAATACTCAATATTTAGTTTCCTAAGCTAGTTCTTCCCGCAGGCTTTCCATGGCCTTGGTGACCTCTTCAATGCTGGCACCGTCTTCAATGGTGCTCAGGTCTCCCAGCTGCTCGC
>JACDOG010000051.1 GCA_017656305.1 Thermoanaerobacteraceae bacterium | reverse complement strand
CTACCACGTTTTTCCGGCGGCTAAGTCTTTTAACCACGTCATAACTAATCGGGGTAGTGAAAGCAGGAATGTTATATAAAATAACAGGAATGTCTACTGAATCAGCTAACAACTCATATTGTCTTTCAATAGTTTCCTGGCTAATGGGAAGGAAGTAAGGAGGGCAGGCAACTACCCCAGAGCAGCCAATACGTTTTGCCTCCTTAGCCAGGGCAATCATTTCATTAGCGTTAGAACCCATTACCCCCGGGGTTACCGGCACCCTTCCCCTTGCCTGGTCAACAACAATTTCCATGGTACGAACTTTTTCTGCAAAATCCATATGAATAAATTCTCCACAGCTGCTAACAGGGAATAACCCGTGTACACCTTTTTGAATTTGGAACTCAACTAGCTGTCTTAAAACTACTTCGTTGACTTTACCGTCTTTGAATGGAGTTAACATGGCAACGTAAATACCTTCCGGTTTGAACATTATATCCCACCCCTTTACTTTTTTATCCGCCGCCCAAAAACGGCACGAAGGCTAAGGTATCTCCATCTTTGAGTTCATTGTTTGATTCTAATCCATAGGAGTATCCCTTTCCGTTAACCAGAACGGAATAACCGGAACCTAACTTGTCTGTTATGGATAAGTTAAATTTAGCCTCAATAACTTTTATAGCTTCATAAAAATTGTTAGGAACCTCAAGATAGCACTCTCTACAACCGGCTGATTGTGCTAATTGAGCAAAGAACTTTATTCGGACTTTAACTGTCATGGCCCGACAATCCCAGTTCTTCCAGTTTACTTTGCAAAGGCCTTCCTTCTTTGTCCCAATGCCTGATTTTATAGTATTCCTCAAGCATGACATCCAGGGGTACTACTTTACCGGCAGAAGGCCCTTCATTTAATTCTTCATTTAGCAGGCGTTTAGGCAAGGTATCACTTTTAGTGTCCATGCCTTCTCTTAAATTAAAGAGACGGGTAAGGTTGTATATTCTCTCACCGATTTTTAGGAGTTCTTCACCGGATTTAAATTCGGGAATACCCGTTAAGGTAGATAGTAAGCCAACTAATTGCTTGAGCGATAAGGCGAAGTTTGCAAAAAGGCACAGACCTAAGGAGTCTATTACTGCAATAAGATCTTGTTCATTTTTAATATACTCGGCCTTGAATTCCACGGAGAATGGGTCCATTCTTCTGGCTGACAGGACTTCCTGGGCAATAGGCCATGATCTCAGGTGGCAGCCGCCCCTGTCGCTGGTGGCGTAAGCTAGGCCCATGCCAAAGGCCCCCCTTGGGTCATAAGCAGGGAGTTCCATCCCTTTAACATGCATGGCCCAGTTTTCAGAGCCCTTGCCAATATATTCTGCCGCATATTTAACCCCCTGGGCCAGTATTTTTCCTATACCTTTGCCTTCACCAATGGCCTGTACCGTTTTAATCATTGCTTCAGTATCTCCAAACACCAGGGGGTAGCCAATTTCTTCTTCAGTCAGGATACCTCTCTGGTAACATTCCATGGCAAACCCAATGGTGTTACCTACGGAAATGGAATCCAGACCGTAAGCATCACAAAGGTACTCCGCATAAATTATCGCACCCGGGTCGGTATTCCCGCACTGGGCCCCAAAACTCCAGACATTCTCATATTCCGGGCCCTCAACAAATTTACCCTTATACTTGCCGTCATCCACCACGGAGAGTTTGCTGCAGGCAATAGGACATGAAGCACATGCTTTGTCTTTCTTGTAATACTGGGTTCTAAGTATTTCTTCGTTTATTTTATTGACTCCCTTAAACTTACCTTTTTGGAAATTTTCAACCGGATGAACTCCTGCTTCTTCAATAAATGAATAAATAACATTGGTCCCATAATGATTTCTGCCGCCACCGGTATCAGGGTTAATGGCTACCTCATTGAATGCTTCTTTTGACATGTCAAGGAAACCATCGTAATCTGCAATCTTAATACCCCTTGTACCCCGGACGGCAATGGCCTTCAAGTTTTTGGAACCCATCACTGCCCCGGCACCGCCACGTCCGAAAGCACGGGCTTCTGAAATAATGGCAGCCAGCCTGTCCAACCTTTCCCCAGCTTGGCCGATACAGGCCACCCGCAAATTGGGATCATGGCTTTCCTTTAACTGC
>JACDOG010000050.1 GCA_017656305.1 Thermoanaerobacteraceae bacterium | reverse complement strand
GAGTTGGTTACAAGGAATACGTATATAACGGTTCATCAAACGGTCACCAGTATATGGTAATTCATGATAATTGGTCTACAACCACCAAAACAATTTATGTGGCTTATGGCAGGGATTACAACTACGTGGTAATGACACAGTTTATTCCCTCGTAGGCCCTTAAGAGAAAAGGGCGGGCCAGAACCGGCTGTCCTGTCGATGTGCGCCCGGGCATGGGCTTTGTCCAAAGGGTGAAAGTCCCGAGGGAGATAGATCAGGAAGTGGTGTGCATAATGACTTCCAACCTTTATTGCGTCCGAAGCTTTCAATAACGTATCCCAAATTGCAACAATATGCAATGCTGTGAACCAATTTCTGAAGAGCAAGGTACGGGAAATCCGCACGCCGGGTTCTGTGGGGGTTTGGGCCGCCGATTGGGCGGCCCTTTCTACCCGGAGAAGGGGGTTAATCACCCCCGCCTACTCGATTTATCTCTTTTTTAGGAGTGTTGAACTCATGCCATTTGAGAATTTTCTTAAACCTGTACTTTTTTTACTTTTGATAATTACCATTATCGTCTTCATGTTTTTGCTAAAGAACAATGCTACTGTTGGTGAAAAAGTACCTTCGCT
Organism: Thermoanaerobacteraceae bacterium; assembly: GCA_017656305.1. Taxonomy (GTDB): domain Bacteria; phylum Bacillota; class JADQBR01; order JADQBR01; family JADQBR01; genus JACDOG01. Next base: position 1,970 of record JACDOG010000050.1, on the reverse strand, counting down.
TCCCGAGGCCATAAAATTGGCGAAACGCTATACTCCTTTAATTTCTGTTGAAAATACCGATATCACCCTACCGGGTCCTCGTAAACGAGTTCTCTATGGCTTCGATAAGAATGGGAAGAAACTTGTGGTATGGGTGCGAAACGGTAATGAGCCTCCAAACTTTGTGTATCTTGAGCAGGGAATAACCGAAACCAAAGCCAGAGAAATTTTACAGGCTCGAGGTGTGCCAAAGAGTGCCATCCGTTCGTTAGTTTTAGACTTCAGAGCAACACCTAAAAATGCTCAAGAAAGAGAAAAAATAACAGAAGTTTATTGGAGTGCTTATGTCACAAATGAAGAAAAGCATAAAGTTTACTTTATTGATTTTTATTCGGGAAAAATCCTAGAATCTAAAACATGAATTAAAGGGCAAAGGAACTGAACATCCATTAATTTTTGTTGGCGTAGAGAAGGAAGAATGGGGATATACCTTAATCGAGGGTAGGGATGTTGAATACAACTTTTACCGCACTTTAGATTTTATGATGAAAGATGCGTTGCACTCAAAAGAGTTTAAAATTAAGAAACCTTACGAGCTAAAAAGCAAAACTAACACCATAGCCGTTAGAGGACTTTTTAGCACTATGGCATACGCTGCAGGTTCAATAGACGACTATCCCATTATAAACCATAAACGTTACAGCGATGCCTTTGGGGGAAGCATTGACAATTTATGGTATGTTATCACAGATGTTTATTTACATCGAGTGACTGACCAGGACCCGGAATACGATTACATGTTATTGGAAACTATATCTGAATTCGATCAGGCGTACTCGAATGTTTTGTATGAACCCGCAGACCAATTTTACACCAAATTAAAACCCTATTATATTGACGACATTGTTAGAGACGGAGCTCCGGAAGACCAACCGGGATCCACTACCATATGGATAGACACGGCAGTACCGTACTTACACTTCTCTTACAACCCACAAGCAAAAATTGCGATAGACTCAACCCTTTCACTAAGCGACAATTACTTTAAAGTATACTATAAAGACGGCAACAGGTTTCTGTACGGATTTGACGAAGATTAAACTATTCATAGGGCAGTGCTGTCTTTTGCAAACTATGCGCCGAGCAGTGGCTACACTTATGTTAAGACAAATATATATCAAGTAGCGCATTACGGATATGGTTGGTTCTATGCTTTCAATCCTGTAACTTATTATTATGATTACTAATCAGATAACAGGATAGGCCAGAATTTATTTCTGGCCTCTTGTCTCTTTTATAAGGCTGGCAAATAGTTGTTGAAACTGTGGTGATGTCTCAAAATCGTATGCTTGATTTTGAAAAAAGACACGTATTTTCTTGTATTGTTTTCCTACTGCAAAAATTAACCCTTGAAACCTTTCATCCTTGTGATCTTGAAGGATACCAATTTGATAATCAAACGTGAACGGGGTCATACTGGAATGTTCGATGATTTGTGATTGCTTTAACGCTTCATATATTTTAACAGCAATTTCGTCTTTTTGAGAGTAGGAACCCAAGAAAACCCCGTTGCTATCTAGAATGTCAATAATAAAATGTGCATTTTCGCCATATGGGTTCTGATATAAATATGTGTTTATATTTTCCCTAGGAAACAATAAATGGTCTATGTTATATATGAGTGAATGGGCTGAAATTGAGACTATAAAAGCAATTAAAATAATCATTCGTGTCGCAATGCTTTTCCAGTTATCCGACCTGAGCAAAATGAGGACAGTACCCAAAAGAAGAGTACCCCAAAGTATTATATTATTAAGATGCAAAGCCCACTTTGAGTAATTCATTAATATCACCTAAACTGTACAATATTTTGTCTTAACTGCTGAGAATAGATATTCTCTTTTACAGCTTTGGAAAAACTGTATCATTTAAAGCAATTGAAACCGAAAATCAAAAAGATATGAACACGGGGACTTGGATAACACTAGCTA
>JACDOG010000049.1 GCA_017656305.1 Thermoanaerobacteraceae bacterium | reverse complement strand
AAAATCCAGTGGGCCTTAAAGCCCGTGTGGGTTCGACTCCCACCTTCGGCACCAGAAATATCAAGGCTTTCAGGGTTTTGCTGAAGGCCTTTTTTATGTCTATTTTGGGGTTTTGACCACCATTTTGACCACCTAAATTAAAAAAACCTACTATGAGATGGTTTGGCAACGGTTTTCATGACCATAGGCCATATCTCGATATATTGACCGTCTTTCTTACATTATTAATCGATCAACTGGCGACTGCCACCGATATCGAAAAGGAGGAACTGGAAAAACAACTGGGCGACATGGCCAACAAGGGTTTGGTAATCGATGTACTACGCAATGGAACTACCTATTACAACCTATCACCGCTGGTCATTGGTTTGTTTGCGAGAACTGGCGGAATTGTTCGAAGCTGAAGCGCCGAAGTACCATCCATATACCCCCGAAAAAAAAAGAAGGAACAAATGTTACAAATCGCTACGCAAAAGGGAAAAGCTAAATAATTAGAGACGCTCTGGGCTAAATACTCTTTTCCCTCGATATGCCGGCAAGTTGCCGGTATTTTTTGCCTTTAAGAAAGCTAACGTTTTCTCTCTATAATAATTACAAACCCCTGTCCTAAAATTTGTTGAACTGACATGCCCGGTTGCGGCCAGCGTGTTTGGCAGCGTAAAGAGCCTGGTCAGCTGCATCAATGAGTTCTTCCTCCGATCTTGCATCCTCTGGAAAAGCTGCCACTCCAATGCTCACGGTGAGATTGAGAACCTGTCCCTGAGAGACAGTTATCGCCTGGTTAGCTATAACGTTGCGGATCCGTTCCGCTAGTACAAGGGCGCCGGAGGCTGACGTCTCCGGAAGGATGATGGCGAACTCCTCCCCTCCATATCGAGCAACCTGATCTACAGGCCGCACCTCTCGACAGATCAAGGTAGCCATGACACGCAGAACTTCGTCCCCGACCTGGTGACCGTAAGTGTCGTTGATGGTCTTAAAGTGATCTGCGTCCAGCATCAAGAGGGAGAAAGAGCCGCCATGCCGTCGTGTCCGCTCCACCTCTTCTTTCAGCCGCCGTTGGAACTCTCTGCGGTTGTAAAGACCCGTGAGGGCGTCACGGATAGACAGGTCTTCAAGCGCAGCCTGACTCTTTTCAAGCTTTTCTGCCATAGCATTAAGAGTCTCCGCCAGTTGCCCCAGCTCATCTCTTGTGGCCAAGACGACCCGGTGAGAAAGATCGCCCTCACCGAAGCGACTAGCTGCTTCCTCCAGCAAGTAAAGGGGAAGAAGGATGGAACGGATCATCGCTACCGCAGCTATAATAGTGGCTCCCACCCCTACCCCAAAAACCGTGGCAATGATGAGCAGTAGCTTTCGCTTGATGGCATAAGCTAGTGCTAACTCTTCCTCTATCTCCTTATAGGCCAGATTGTAAATCTGGTCGAGAATATTTAATGACTGCTCAAGGTGGGCCTCGAAGCGTTCCATTTGGGTCGCAACGACTGGATCCCCAACGGGCTGGGGAACGGCCAAGATGGCCTCGATTATGGTCCGACCTCGCTGCCACTCCTTTTGGGCAGATCTGACCAAGGCCTGCTCCTCCGTCAGGGCAAAGGGCACACCAGAAGTTTCTTCAAAAGCCATATCTGCCTCCTGGATGAGACGGACGAAACGCTCGCGCTCCTTCGGATTACCATGCGTGAGATAATCATTGGCCGACACCCACACCCGTAGAATCAGCTTTTGGATACTCATTAGGGGAGACAACTCCCTGATCCCCTCTTCCGCGGCTTCTTCAAAAGCACCGATCGTAGCTTGAAGAGAAAAGAAAGCACTGGCCGCAAGTACCACGAGCAGAAGGAGCATAGTTCCCCCACCTATAGCAAACCGGGTTCGCAAGGAGGTATGTAATAAATGAGGTATTTTCATTGGTCTCCCCCTTAAGGAAGGCTCGAAATAAATTTCTTCGTTCTTATCAACCCTCTACCCGCAACAGCAGATAACGCTTTGCGCCCGGTATTATTCAATTACCCATAATTCCCCAGCAACAATAAACCTGAAATCGGCAAGTAAATAGCTTCACTATAACTGTCAGAGTCTAAAACTATTGTGGCAACATGGCATGGTTTGGCTCCAGCCTGCTGCCATTTCCTTCCAGGATGCCAGCGGCGTAAACCTGACGCACCACGCCGTAGAACCAGTTACCCGGTCTTACATCTTCGTAGGGAAGGGTGGCTTCCGGCGACGCGAGCGGCAGGTCAAGCACCCGGACAACTATGGCGATGAACTCGGGACGGGTTATGTTGTTGTTCGGTCTGAACGTGTTGTCCGGATAGCCGCTGAAAATACCGAAGTCATACATATTTATAGCACTGCTCGGCGGCCCAATAGGAGAGATGAATATACATCGTAACACTATTTCCGCTTTCTGACGCCGCTTTCCGGTCTCGGGGTCACGGGGCAGTTCGTAGCGGATCAGCTATCTCGTCCTGCCAAATCTGTCTTTTTCTATGGAGTAGATTCCCAGCACGCGGGTGACAACTAAACCTCCTTTCGAGCTCCCCAGCCGGGACAAAAGTTTACTTCGACCCGGCTGGAGAATTTCCCTTTTTTTGCAACCATTGGAAGAAAGCGTCTCTGCGTACCCAAATGGTTCTACCACCAATACGGTATGAAGCACGTCGCCGTCAGCATAAGGGCAAAGTCGAGGTAAATAGCCCT
>JACDOG010000048.1 GCA_017656305.1 Thermoanaerobacteraceae bacterium | reverse complement strand
AGAGATTGGGGAAAAAATTACTATGATAATTTTAATAATGGTTCCCAAGATTCTTAAACTTTCTTGACTTATAAAGACATAATAGAATATCATTCTATTTGCCATAAGAGGTGATTTCTGCTTTTTGCTGCAAACTTATCACCTTCCACTAGCCCCTATAACTTTGAAAAAACAGCAAAAACTCCCGCAAATAATTGCGGGAACTATGTTTTCTAGCTGTGTTTTCTTTTAATCAACGCTACTGACTCCACATGCCCTGTATATTTCGCAGGTTTATTTTATCGTAGTTGTATCTTCTTGTGTTTTAGCGTAACTCAAAACCATTGAGATATCTGAAACACAGTATTTTTTCATATTTTTGCCAATCTAATTGCATTTTAATAAATCGTTTCCATGGGTGGCAACAGGGTGGCATTATTGGTTTTGCCACCCACTCGCTAACCAAACCCACCCTCGCCCCAATTTTCAAGCCCTCAGAACGGCGCTGAGAGGGTCGGTTTTTGCCTGGTTTTGCTGAAAGTCAGTAATTAAGGGTTGAGTACAAAAATGGCGATAATAGCAAATTTTAATTTATAACCAATATTCGGAAGGAAAATGGCAACGATTTGGGCAACGGTTTTTTAAATTTATTTCAGTAATTGGCTGAAACCTTGAAATTTCTGAAGCTAATGACGAGATTCGAACCCGCGACCCTCAGCATGGGAATCTGATTCGCAGAATTTTGCTCTCCTTATGAGAGAACTTTGGAGAGAACTAAAAACAAAATCCTCGGACTAAGCGGTTCAGAGTAATCGTCCCCAGCTACAAAAAAATAAATCAAGGCGAAAAGCCTTGATGTTCGTGTCAAGATTAGTAGGTATCTTTTTAAAAAATTTTTACCATGTTAAAACATTAGCTTTACAGCAGCGACCTTGACAGCCACCCCCCAGGTGGTAGAACATCGGCACCGACGGGACGGCGGGAACAAGCAACGACAATACACGTGCCCCGTCTCAAAAACTATTGTGCCACCTGCGGGGTCCCGGCTGTAACTCGCAGCGCCACCTTTTAGACCCTATTGTTTTAAAAATTATTAATTAATTTAACCGACCTAATATGAAAACTGCCGGGCTTACACCCGGCAGTGCTACTATCTTTACTCTTCGTTCACAATAACCATTTGGGTATCGGGCAGATAATCAACCTTTGCATTAAGAGCTTCCATTATAAAGCGAAGGGGTACTAACGTCCGCCCGTTGTCAATAAATGCCGCAACGTCCAGTTGGTACTGCTGTCCATTTACCAATGCTATTGTTTGGCCGATTGGCAGCTGAACCAAAGTATCTCCCTTTTCAAAGGATACCGTTTGGGTAGCAGCGTCCCAATTGATCAGCGCACCAAAGGCTTCACCCAACGCTCTAAAGGGTACTAATGTGCGGCCATTCTCCACTCTGGGTTGAACGTCGAAGTTAGGCTTCTTACCGTTAACAAAGGCTTTAACTCCCTCAAGTCCCTTTTTCTTATAAAGCTGTCCAATTTCCCTATAGGTTTTGATATCAGTGGGAACATACTTCACTGCATCTTCAAAGGCTTTCAGTGCATCGTCATCAGAGCCTATCTTTTTATAAAACTCGGCAACATCGGTTCTTTTTTACTTTCCTCATTCATCTCTGCATCCTGTTCTACTTTTTCTCTTACTTCCTCAGTTGCTGCTTCCAGCTGTTCCTTGGTTTCCTCATCCAGCTCGTCTATTTCTTCATCTGTTATGTCTCGTAAGGTTTGAGCAATAGACTGCACATCGCCGTCTGCTTCTATCAGCTTACTTAGCACCTTTTGTGCTACAGGTGAACCATTTGCTTTAACTCTTTCCAAAGCATTCTGTAATCCAGAAAGACCTCTTTCCTTTTCGCCATCATTTTTAACTTCTGCTTCCTCTTCTTCAACTTCTTCCTCAGCCTCATTTCCGACTGCTTCTTCTTTATCTGTGCTGCCCGTATCTTTTACCACCTGCCAGGGTTTCGCTCCGCCAGCACCCTCTGCAGCCCAAAGTATTCCTCCGGCACTCAACATCAGAATCAATGACAATACCAACACAAGTAACTTTTTAAACAATTTTATCCCTCCTCCTTGTTATGTAATTTAATGTAAAAGTTTTTTACTTTTATAACTTCTATTTAGAATTACGTAAGCAATAAAAAATTTCGGGGTCTCCCCCCGAAAAATTTTTTAAAAATGATTTTAGTTTTTTATCTCCCCGGCGGAGTTGGAGTACTACTGCTTATGTTTCCCCCGCTATAATCTATATCATTTGTAGTATCCGTCTCTTCCGAAGTAGGTTTGGGCTCCGATTCCGTCTCCTCTTCCGTTTGGGTTTCATCAATCTCTTCTTCTATAGAACCCGAAGTAATAGTCTCGCTGCTATAAGTCTCGCCGGTAGAGTTGGATAAATCACCGGTTTCTTCAAGGCCTTCGGTGGTACTCTGCTCCTCTTTAGTACCTGCTTCTTTAGTTTCCGTATCGGTAATGAGTTCTGGGCCTTCAATGGTATTATCCTCAGTTGTTTCTGTTTCAGTTTGATCTTCTTGGTCTTCATAGTTAAACTCTAAGTTCTCTTCTTCCGGTTCCTGGTCAGGGGTAATTTCCTTTATAATTTGATTTTCTTTAAGCTTTTCTTCCGCTTGTTCAGGTAAAATATCCTCTTCGGGTGGAGCGCCTACCGGCTTTTTCTCCACCTTGGGGAGTGATTTTCTTTCTTTACTTTCCTTATCTTGCTGTCCCGGAAAAGCTTGTTCGGATTTCTTTTGTGACTCTGCGGGCGGAGCTTTTGGACCAGCCGGCTTATTATCATTATTATCTTTCTTGCTATTGCCCGCATCTTTTGGCAGCACGCCACTTGGTACCGTTACTTTTTCAACCTTTTTATTGATAATGGAGACGCCTACTTGGTCAAACAACTCATTAATCTTAAAGCCTTGGGCCCTTAATTCTTCAACAAGGTCTGTAGCATGTTGGGGCATCCCTGACTTGAACTTGGCCTTGAAAGCCACCTTTTTTTTCAGCAGGTAGCTGGTGACGGACAGGCCCTCGTTCTTGGCCTGCTTTCTTTCCTTTTCAGTTGCTTTTTGAACGGCCACAGTTCCTTTTAAACCTAGTTCATTGATGT
>JACDOG010000047.1 GCA_017656305.1 Thermoanaerobacteraceae bacterium | reverse complement strand
ATCATTCTAAGCTATTCCTGCCTGCACTCAATTTTGACTGAGGCTGGTATTGAAATGGTTTCAATCATTTTTCTATATTTATTTTTTAAAAGCCGACCCCGGCTTCTAACCGTAAAGTAAGCCCGTTCATTTTACCCTTGACAGTGAGTGGCCCGCATGGTAAGCTGTCCAGCTGCACAGGCACCTCCCTCCAAGGGGTGGCTCCCAAGTCTGTGTAACCATGCGGGCAGAGGCTCGCTGTCAAGGGCGGGCGTCTTAAAAGGCGTTAGCTTGCTTCACCGGATATTTCAGTGACAGCGGCTTTTTGATAATACACCTCTGCCGGGGTTTTGTAGCCTAATGCTTGGTGCGGCCGCTCGTTGTTGTAAAAGTTAATAAATTGACTGATTTGCCGGCGTACCTCTTTTGGACTGCTATATTCGTGTAAGTAGACTTCTTCATATTTCAGAGTTCGCCAGAAACGTTCGGTAAAAATGTTATCCACGGCACGGCTTTTGCCGTCCATACTGATTTTAATATCGTTCTTTTTCAGTAACTCTATATACTGCGGGCTGGTAAAGTGGCTGCCCTGGTCGCTGTTCATGATATCGGGTTTCCCTTTGATTAAGGCTTGTTTTAGGGCAGCACGAACAAAGGACATCTCTAAGGTCTGATCCAATGCCCAACTGACCACATAACGAGAATACCAATCTATTATTGCCACAAGGTACATCCAACCGTGCGGCAGCCGGATGTACGTGATGTCAATGCCCCAGACGTGGTCAGGATACTCTGCTTTATTATTTCGAAGCAGGTACGGATATGTGTGGTGTTCTTTGTTTCGCTTACTTAAATTCGGACCCGGATAGATAGCAGTAATGCCCATTTCCCGCATGTAGCGCTGTACTCTTTTCCTGTTAATCTTAATGCCCTCACGTTTAAGCTGGGCAGTGATGCGCCTGGAGCCGTAGTAGGGGTGTCTGGTGTAGATTTCATCAATGCGGTGTTTAATGGCGATTTCCTCAACCGAGGGGCCCTTGGGCTCATAGTAGAGACTGGAACGGCTGACAGAAAGTAAAAAGGCCTGTCTTGAAAGGGAAATTTCCCCATTATCACGCTCTACCATTGCCATGCGTTCTTTTTTACTCCGGGTCGATGCCAGATTTTTTTCAGCCACTCAACCTCAGTAGTGAGCTGGCCTATCTTGGCATATAGCTTTTGGATTTCTTTTTCCTTGGCCTCTTTTTCCTTCTTTTTGGCCTTGGTCTCTTTGCTGAATAGAGTTTCCATGTTTTCTAAAACTGTCTTTTTCCACTGTTTGATCTGGGTAGGATGAACACCGTACTCTGAGGCAATTTGCGATATTGTTTTTTCTTCTTTTAATACTTCCTGAACTACTTTCGCCTTAAAGGCGGCTGAATAATTTTTTCTCATGGTTTTATTGTATCTTAAATTGGCCTTTTATGCTGTCCAATTTTCTGGGTCCATTATAATATGTATATGGGGGATACCTCTTATTCTGTTTCGTTTTCAAATAAATCGTTTAGAGATCTGTTATTGTTATTTTTTGCTACATATCTTAGCCAATTTAGAAGGCATGCCCTTGCAATTCCAATTAAATTTTTCCTTAAGAAGTAATCATCACCCTTACCACCAATCATATCTTCATAATTATCATGCCATACTTTATCACTTATTAGTATATATCCACCATGTACAATTTTTGATCTAAAAGAATACAATCTATTAATATACGAAATATTATCTATACCGGAAAAATTCTTAATAAACCATTTGAATTTTTTACTTATTTTAAGTATATCTTGTCCACAACATTTACACTTCTTAGACGGTTTATTAAGTGAAGCTGCTATTAATGTTTCAATGCACGAAATTAGTGATACATATGCTAAGCTTCTATGGGTAAATTCAAGCTCTACGCCAGAATAAAATAAGAACATAGAACGTCTAAAGATATCTTTGTTCTCGCTATTAAGCGTAAAATAAAAATCAAGATATTCTATTGCATTTTTAGGAAAAATTATTTCTTCAACAGTTTGGTCGTTTACTGATCTATTTTGGTAATATCTAATCTCTCCTTGCTTAACCTGTGGATAATTATTATTTGTAAAACCATCCAACTCATCACATACTGGTCCTCTTGGATTGAATATAAAAAACTGGGATATTGTAGATAAAAGGTGTACAATTTCTAAAACTTTTTTACCTGGCACCATACTTCCAAACGGGTATGAATACCTAAAATATAGCTCTCCCTTTTCTAAGCTAATTTCTAATATAAAATCATATATTCGTCTTATTTCCCCAGGACTATCATTTTTCTTATAATTCAAGGGGTGTATTTGAAAAACATCCCTATATCTTAACTGCCCAAATAAAGGTCTCGTGGAACTCAAAATAAATCTTTCATACGTTTTCATTTTGGTCACCTCACTTGTACCATAGAGTTAGTTAGAGTTAGTTTCAAGCCAATAGACTTGATCTTTGACAACCACACAGGAATCCTGGGGTAACTCGGATAAATATTCTCGTAGAGACAGGGGGCTTCAACCGACCTCCTTGTACTTTAATGCACAATAAGTTGAAATCCCTAAAGCCTCTTCACCAACCCAACCTTCACCAAGCTTAGAAATTGCATCAATGTCAAAAAGTTCACTCTTGGACAGTTCCAAAGCCTGATTCAAACTCTGCGTGCATTCCTGATAGTTTTCATGCTTCTTAAGATCAGCAAGTGTGTTTTTGACCGCAGTTTCAATGCCCTGCCCCTCTATAATAGATGCAATCATATATGCAAGTGCACCGGCTGATAAATAACCCGATGGATGGCCATGAGTAAGTGCAGCAAAATCCGCTGCCATTCTAAAAGCACTTTCCTTTCGATAAAACAAACCTACTGGGGCAACGCGCATAATCCCGCCGCACCCCTTACTGTTATTTATTGGCTTATCAATTGTACCCTGCTTTCCACTTAATAGGGCAGATAAGCAAGAATTTCCCGGTACTCTTCTTTCATGAAGTTCTTCAACGTCTATCAGCCACCCATTATATATCCAATCACGATCTTTTAATCTTGGATGCCCTTGTGTATTTAACCATCTTTGATAAGCATAATATACAACAGATGGGATATGGCAAATTCCTTTTTCTTTTCCCCTTGTTTCTGCTCGCAGTATCCCTTCTGCGGTAAAAAGAGCCATTTGGGTATCGTCAGTAATTTCCGCTTTACCGTTTATTCCTTCAACAAGATTAGTTATACCCTCTTCGCCATATTTCTTCTTTATCTCATTCATCCTTAAGAACTCA
>JACDOG010000046.1 GCA_017656305.1 Thermoanaerobacteraceae bacterium | reverse complement strand
CCTACGACATTCATAACCTCTTTCAATTCCTGCTCAAACTCTTTGCCCATTAATAAATAACGGGAAATACAATCAAACAAAAATATTATCCCTGGCGACGTTAAACCACTTACTGCACTACTGGCTACTTCTCCAGCAGTTGTAATGAGGTTTCCGACAGTTCCCTCCATCAACGTTACCACGGTGTTTTGTGGAACTTCTGTAACAAACACTATGCTATTATCTTCCTCAACTTTAAGTGGGTCACGAATAAGGAAATGTCCACCCACGGCAGGTATACCCAAGGGATATTTCATGCCGTAGGAAGGGAAACTTTCCTTGTCAATGCCTCCCAGGCATTCAGAATATACCTCAAACGCCGGACGCCCATCAATTTCATAAACTTTTTTTCCACTTGCTTTGGTAATGACCATTGGTTGCCCAACAGGTTTCCAACCGTGACCTATGCCAATTTGAAAATTAATTCCCTTTACAAGGGCAGCTGCAAGGGCATTACTGCTGACTCCCTGTTCGGTGAATTGATAGGTCTTGAAAAATTTTAGATTATCCCCGGTTCCCCCACCGATATAGGTAAAGTTCGGCCCCAGAGCATTATACATTCCTTTGATGAGGTCGGAGATATTCGTGACAAATCCATCCGGAAAAACAAATACTGTACCGGAGTCAATGCCGCTGGCGCGCAACTTTCGTCCCGCTTCTTCCCCACTTTCCCATGGAGATAGATTAACATCTTCCTGCAAGCACGTCGCAACCTGCATCTCAGAGTCGCTAATTGTACAGACTCCCACACCCTTTTCTAATACCCCATCACGAGTAATAATTCCTGGCGTACAAAGCCCCACTAATTTGGACTTGCCGATAACCTCCTTTACGGCCTGCAATACCAGCTCCTGAGCATAATTCTCCGTAGTAAAAAGAAAGGTAATTGCAGGCTCTCCGGATTGCTCAACGGCTTGCTCCGCTGCCAATCGTCCAGCGAATACTGAATCACCTTTTTGGTTGCAACCTATCCCAACCAGCATATTTATTTCCTCCAATAATCTAAATTATCTATATCTTTTAACCTTAATATGGGCAACACCTGCAGAAATTCCGGCTTGTTTGACGAAATAGCATCAGAAGATTTCCCTTCTGTGGAGTTTTTTGGTGTAAGTACCTAAAAGTTTCTCCGCCAGGATGTGGAAACCCTTTATTTTTCCTTTAATATTAAGGGTTTTGGGGCATTTTTGCCTACAAATATTGTATCTTTACCCCTAGAGTTTTTCATGGGAAACTAAATAGGATGGATTCCGTATCCAGAAGATATTCGGCAAGTGGGTTTCTCCTTTTCTTCATGCACATTTCCAGGCTGCCAAAAGACCCGTAAAACTCCGGATAAGGAATCTTACGGGTCCTTACCTGATATTAACCATCCAAAACCTTAAAGTTGTAAACAGCCAGCTCTAAAGTGTAAACTGGTCAACAGCCCGGGCCAGGTCTTCAGCCATCTGTGCTATTTTTTGTGCTGAGGCCACTATCTCTTCAGTTGCTGCAGTTTGTTCCTGGCTGGAAGACGATACTTCCTCAGCAGAAGATGCAAATTCTTCACTTACTGCCGCAATATCCTGAATGTTTTTGCCAGCTTCTTGACCTTTTAAAGCCATTTCTTTAGCACTATTTGTTACCTCTTCTATTTGTTGCGCCAAGTTTTCCACGACGGTCTTAATTGCCGTAAAAATTTCCCCAGTATTTTCAATTCCGGACAAACCGTCATCTACTGCTACTGAAACCCCATGCATGGAAGTCACAGCGTTGGATACACCTTCTTGAATTTCCTTTACTATCTTGGCAATATTTTCAGCGGCAGCAACGGATTCTTCAGCAAGTTTCCTAACTTCTTCTGCTACAACTGCGAAACCCTTACCCGCTTCTCCTGCTCTTGCTGCCTCTATTGCTGCATTTAATGCTAAAAGATTGGTTTGCTCGGCAATATTAGTAATTAAACTGATGATATTATCTATTTCATTAGACTTTTCACCCAACTCTTCGACAACGCGAGACGTTTCTTCCGTTTTCTCTTTAATACTGCGCACCTGGCTGATAGACTTTGATACGGACTCTGTTCCTTGCAAAATGCTATTCTCTACACGTTCCCCAGCAGCAGCCATTTCTTGAGACTGCCTATCGACTGTTTCAATTTGCTCAATAAGGAAGTTAATGTTATTGGCTGTACCAGTAATTCGCTCGGTCTGCTCTTCAGCTCCTGATGCAACTTGTTCAATTGCATTTGCCACTTCCGTGGCAGTGTTGCTGATCTGTTCCCCTGACGCTGATAACTCCTGGCTGGATGCTGCTAACTGCTGCGATGTTTCTTTAACCTTTTGAATCATGGAACGCAAACTGCTCCGCATTTTATTTAGTGCTTCCGCCAGTTCTCCGATTTCATCCTTAGACTTGATATCCACTTCTCTAACCGACAAATTCCCCTTGGCTATTTCCCGAGCAAAATTGATAGCCACTAAAATTGGATTGGTAAAAGATCTTGCCAACATAAAGCTTAAAACTACTGCAATTAAAATTGCCCCTAATATCAGAGCAATGATAGTATTGGTTATCTTTGTAACAGGCGCCATCACATCTTCTTGATTTTTGGCAACTAAAATATACTCCTGAAGTTCCGGCTCGTATTTAACATATGCCAATTCTGTACGTATCTTTCCATCAGCATCTTTAATGGTATATTCATTGTAATCGTTCTTGTTCGCCATTAGCTGCCCTAAAATATTTTCACCGGTTTTTTGATCTTTTAAGTCAAACTTTTTGCCAATCATAGACTTATTGGTATAAAAAAGTATGTTTCCGTTTTCATCAAAAATGCAAACCGTAGTTCCGTCACTGCCAATTTCATCAATATCCTTTTGTAGACCTTCATTCATTTTATTTGAAAATAACTGTATTTCTTTCTCAATATCGTCTACATAATTACCCGTACCGATAACCCAACCCCAGGGTTCAAACAATTGGGTATATCCTCTTTTCCGAGATGCTTCCGTTTCACCTGGCTTCGGAAAGTAGTAATCTACATATGTTTCACCATTTTTAACCGCTCCGTCGACCAGTTCCTTAACCATATACTTGCCATTCACATCCTGTGTGGTACTCCTATCCATTCCTTCCTTTTCCGGGGCAGTAGGTAATAAGACCAACTGATAGTCTACCGTGTCTATCCAAAAATACCCGTTTTCCCCGTATCTAATGTCACGGATTGCCTCTTTCGCCCTCATTTTTGCTTCCTGTTCCGACAACACCCCGGCTTGCGACTGCTTGTAGTAGTGATTTAAAATACTCTTGGCACTTTGCACCTGCTCTTTAATGCGCTGGTCGTAATTTTCAAACATTTGATTTTTAGTCAAATTTATCTCTTCGGTAAGATTCTTTCGCGTATCGGCCAATTCTCTTGCCAGACTTGCAACCGAATTTTTTGCATTAGCCTCTAACTCCTCTCTTGTTATTTTTAAAGTTACGAATCCTTGCACGGTTAATAAGGCTATTATTAAAAGAGTAACAATAAGCATTAATTTTACTTTGATACTTTTTACATTGATACCTTTCATTTATTAAGTAACCTCCCTGATAATGTCAGTAAATAAAATCATCCTAAGAGTATTTCCTCCTAAACATCTCAAGGAACTCTTCTCTTGCGGCTTTAAAGCCACGAAGTTTTCTCTATACTTCTTCAACC
>JACDOG010000045.1 GCA_017656305.1 Thermoanaerobacteraceae bacterium | reverse complement strand
AGATGAATGTCTTGGGCGTTATGAATTTCAAAGTTATGGAGAAGCATATAAAGCAGTCAGTGAATTCATTAGACGTTACAACCAGAAACGTATACATTCAAGCATACGATATATGACACCCAATGACTTTTACCGCAATCATATATTGCATGGCATTACTACCAGAGAAATAACAGTATAATTTTTTTTGAACCGTTCATTGCTAATTACTTCACAGCCAAATTCGGGAATGGAGTCAAGGGCGAGCGTAGCGAGGGCGCCAGCCTTTACCCTTGACGCAATGGACGAATTGGCTAAAATGCCCAGGCAATGAACGGGACTGAAATTCTATGAATACATGAGGATTTAAGGCTTACTGTCCAAAATTAGGGGGTCAGTCCAATAACTATTCTGCCAACTATCCGGGAAACGGTTAAAAAACCTCTCCACATGACAAGTATAATCCCTTATAGTAGTTTCACTTAGCCCCTGTGCCTTCTTCCAATAAATAAACCCTGTTAGTGCCTCACTCCAAGAAACTGAATTACTACTTTTGTCCACTTTCAAAACCTTTGCCATAATAAAAACCTCCTTCAAGGATTTTGCACCATAAAGGAGAAACCGACTGGAGATAATCCTGTTAACTTCTATATAAATTCAGCTTAACAAGATTATACATGAAAAAACGGTCATGCCAGTTTTTTGCAAAACTGCATAAACCCTTTAATATCAGGTGGTACCGGGGACCGGAATCGAACCGGTACGGACATTTGAATGTCCGCAGGATTTTAAGTTAGAAAAAACAGTCTTCTCTGTAACTTAATTTTTTATAAGCTCTATAAAATCCAATAAAATCAGGCTTTCAGGTTCGGGATACATTATTGAATATTAACGAGTTTTTGCAAATATTATTGAGTATGTTAGCAAATGGTTAGCAAAAATCAGTCATCCCCAAAGTAAATGGACTTGGCTTTATCAGTAATTGTGATAACCCGAACATGGTTTTGGTATTGCTTGTCTACCAAACCTTTTTCCTGCAATTTATCCGTTCTTTTCCCAACTAGTTGGTATGTAACATCTAATAAGGCAGATATCTCCTTAGACCTCATTGCTTTATCCTCACTATATAAAGTTTGTAGAATTTCAATTTCTATGGGTTCTAGTAGTTCATGTTCTTTAAGATGGCTTAATTCGTGTGTGAAATCTTTATCTAATTTAACCACTTGGCATTTACCAACTTTACATTCTCTACATAGCCAATCAAAGAATTCAATTTTATCTTTTTCATCAATACTAAACACGGCGCCACAATCAGTGCATTTTATAATTTGTGTTCGTTTTAAAAATTCGTGTAAAGTGGTGTTAAAACTAAATATTCTTTGTTTAAAGTAATCCTTATCATACCTCTGTCTCTTGGGATAACCCCACTCCAGCTTTTCTTTAACACAAAGACCATAATACAGTGCAAAAACAGAGATGTCTTTTCCATCTTTGTCCCTCATTTCATGGTACTTGGAAATGAGGGTGTTAAGTTCCAAAGCGCTTAATACACTCTCCAACTCAGGAAAAATTGTAAAGTGGCTCGTTGGAGGATTTGAAAGGTCTTTTAAAAGTGACCCGCCCAACTTGCCTGTGATAATTTTTTTTCTAATATCTTTTGCTTGATTTACGATTTCTTTAAGAAGAATTTGTTGATTGTAGCGGTCCAGTTTTCGGTCATAAGGTTCTAAAGCGTAACGATTAAGCCTGAAATAAGCTGATAATTTGTCTTCATAATATTTTTGTGATGCAATTGCTATTGCATGTTTGGTAATACTCCGCTTTTTTGATACGCGGTCTAAATAGCAATAATGCAAGATATAGCCTAATACTCTAGGAATATTAAAGGTAGTTGCAAAAAGCAAATAGTAAATTTCGTTAATATCTTCTTGCTTATCAATATAATCAGTAAAGGAGACACCATAATAATCAAATCTATTTTTCAATAACCTTTTTGTATACTTTACGGCAGAATCCTCAATATCTGGTAATCTTTGTGCTTTGTACAAATTATAAAAATCTAACGAAATTTCATCAATTTTATTCGGATCAATCTTACCATAATATATCCTGCCGGGGTATGCTGCTACCTTTAGTTTGAATTTCTCATTGCTAGTATTATTTAAAGGAGACAAAATCACGTCTACAAACAAACGCTGATCAACCCAGTTTATTTCTGAAAAATCATCAAAAAAACAAACACTCTTCTAAAGCCGGCATTTTCGACAAGCTCACTGATTTGTTTTATAAATTCTTGAAAAGGAAATGATCTTAACAAAACTTCAGAATACTCCTGGAAAATCTCTTCGTCGGTAAGGACTTCATCGCTTTTTGACATTTCTCCCGATACGCCAATCGATGGTCCCAAAGTAGACGCAAGTGCCTTGACGGAACCGGCTACTGTTGACGTTTGTTTTTCCTCCTGGCTCGCTGTATGTCTTTTACTAATTACTTCTAGAATTGGAAGTTCATGTTGTTGTAAGTTCTGGTCGGTAAGCGAATGCTGTAGTTCCGCCAAACTCTCCATTAATTCGCGATATCTACTTTTTTGCCCTGTCCACCTTTGAAACAAATTTAAGTTTTCTGAGGCTTTTCTAACTTCCCCTATTATTTCACTTAAAATGGCACCCAAAAACGCCTTTCTTAGAATATGACTTTGTAAGGCAGTCAAGTTTATGTCTTCTTTTAGTTGACTGAGATTAACCGGAGTTTGTTTGACGGAGTCATATAAGGATTTTACATCAACATAGGCTGAAATAGCCTTACTTTCCTTTCTAATTTCTCGCTGTGCTTTTGCAAATATTGTACTTTTCCCTGTTCCTTTTCTGCCCACCAAGAAAGTAGTGTTTGGAGTTAAAACAGTTTTTAAAACTGCGTTGTCTGGTAATGGGTCAGTATATAGTCGGTCTAAAAGGTCCCCCTCCCCATCCATAGAAAATTCAGTTAAATCAGCTCTTCTGTATTGCCTTAGGGTGTCAGAAATTATTCTAAATTTTTCGGTATCCATCGTATTACCTCCCTACCACGTAATGATAAAAGGTTTTCACCGTGGGGTAAGCTTATTGAGAAAGTAGTTTGTTCAAAATTACAACAGTACTCTCTATTTAAGGCCTCAATTTCACACCTCCAATAGCCATGCTTTCCAATTATATCCACTAAAGAGTACTCGATAAAAAGGTAATACTCCTGCATAAAATAAAAAAACCAACATTTTAGTCGGTTTTTTTTATTAATTTTTCTAATGTAGCTTTTAGAAGTTAAGGAAGTTAGCTACCGGCACTTTTTATGATGACCGGCAAATGACATTTGGGGAATACCTCAAGTACTGGCTTGAAGAGTGCTGCAAACCAAATCAAACTCCCAACACTTATGAAAGCTATGAAAGAAATGTTTTAAAACATATTGTGCCGGCACTTGGAAACATTCACCTATCAAAGTTAACACCTTTGCATTTACAGCAGTTCTACTCTAGGTCCCTGCAAGAAGGTCGGTTAAATGGTAAGGGTGGCCTATCTAACAAAACGGTACTTTATTTCCACCGTATTATTCATTCAGCACTAGAACAAGCGGTTAAATGGCAGTTAGTCAGTAAAAATGTCTCTAGGGCAGTAGAACCACCAAAACCTAAAAAGTACAAGCCAACCACTTTAACAGATACTCAAGTTTTAAAACTTCTTCAGGTAGCTGAAAATACGCCAATTTACATTCCAGTACTTCTCGGCATCTCTACCGGGATGCGTCGCGGTGAAGTGTTGGGTTTAATGTGGAAGGACACGGACCTAGAAAACGGTGTAGTTAGAGTAACCCAATCACTAGCACCCACCAAAGAAGGTTTAAAGTTTATACCTCCAAAGAGTGAAAAAAGCTGCAGAACTATTTCTTTACCTCCATCTGTGGTTAATACACTTGAAAAGCACAAATTACAGCAAGCAAAAAACAAATTACGGTTAGGCGATGCTTATCAAGATAATAACTTAGTATGCTGCTATCCTGACGGTAAACCAATTAATCCAGGTACATTTAGTCACCAATTTAAAAACCTGTTGGAGAAAAACGAATTACCTTCTATCCGGTTCCATGACCTTAGACATTCTCACGCTTCCCTATTGGTAAAGCAGGGCGTTCAACCAAAAATTATTTCTGAAAGGCTTGGCCATATTACAATTGCAATTACTATGGATATTTACTCCCATGTGTTACAAGAAACAGATAAAGAAACTGCTAACCAGTTTGATGAAATACTTACACAGAAAAATAAGCTTGGTTAGCAAGTGATTAGCAATTAGCATTTTGTTGGGTCCTCACAGAGATAAAAAAATACCAAAGTTTATGAAAAACCTTGGTATCATTGGGAATGTGGTGCCGGGGACCGGAATCGAACCGGTACGGACATTTGAATGTCCGCAGGATT
>JACDOG010000044.1 GCA_017656305.1 Thermoanaerobacteraceae bacterium | reverse complement strand
GCGAATAACCAAAGAGCGAATAAATGATCTGGCTGCTAAGGTAATAGAGACTGCGTTAAATATTTCCAAGCGATTAGCTTATCGATAAGGAGCTTAATATATGTTTGTTGTCAATAATTAAAACGTTGTTTTGCAATATGAAACACAATTTTTATTATTTTCTATTTATGTTTTAAACGCTGTTTTATATTTCAGAACAATGCCTTTATTTGCCAGTAATGTGAAACAAAGTATCACAATGTAAAACATTAAAAAATGGCTAATGGAAACCTTTTAAATAATCTTAAGGGAAAATATGGGAAGTGGATGAAAGCTTGCAACTCATTGATTTAACTGGTGTGGAGGAGGTGGTCTTGGTCATACCATTAGTTTAGGTTACATCCTTAAGTGATTAATTAAATGTAAGAAACGAGGAGGTTAAAAAAATGAAAAGGGTTTCAAGGATAATAGTTGGTTTATTAGGTATTTTGCTGTTATCCAGCCTGCTGTTAACGGGCTGTGGTGGCGGAGAAAATGCGGAAGGCAAAACTTATACCATTAAGATAGCTAACTATTTTGCCACCGATCATCCGCAAAATATTGCTTTAAGGGAAAAGTTCAAGCCTATTGTTGAAAAAGAAAGCGGTGGTAAGATTAAAGTCGAGATTTATGATAACAGTAAGTTAGGAGCCGAAGACCAATTCATTGACGGTGTAAAAAACGGTAATGTTGAAATGGCCGTTGCAGGCATGCTGTTAGCTAAAGACTTGCCAAAGCTCGGTATAACAGAATTACCTGGTTTGTTCCGTGATTATGATCACGCTTACAAGGCACTTAACAGTGAGGCAGGCCAGGAATTGACTGAAGGCATGATTGAGAAAATGGGTGTACGGCGACTTGCATGGACTGCAAACGGCTTTAGAGTAGTTTCGTCGAATATACCGATTGAAAAATTCGAAGACTTTAAAGGCATGAGATTACGGGTTCCGAATGCCCCGCGATTTATTGAATTTGCAAAAGCTATAGGAGCAAACCCGTCGCCAACACCTATTTCCGAGGTATTTACCGCATTGGAACAAAATGTAGTCGATGGCCAGGAAAACCCATATGCGACCTTACGGGCTTCCGGTTTTTACGAAGTACAAAAATATGTGGTCGATACTCGGCACATATTTTCTCCCAACCTATACATTATTAACGAAAAGTTCTACCAGAGTCTTGATCCTGAACTGCAAGAAATTATTCAAAAAGCAGCAAAAGAAGCTGCTGATTATGAGTGGCAACTTTTACAGGAACAAGAGTCAAAAGATATTGAGTTTTTGAAAAAAAATGGTCTGAAAGTTGTATTCCCCGATGATACCTTTAAAAAGCAATTGCTTGATTCTCTAAAACCTGTGCATGAATGGTTCTATAAAACTTATCCCGGTACTGAAGAACTTGCCAAAAAGCTTATGGATATAAAATAAGTTATGTAGCGCCGTCCTCCAGCTCATACTGGAGGACGGCGAAAAAAAGTATAGTTGCTGTTATTGTAAATAGTGGTCAAGGAGTGGTGAATTGTGGTTAAGGGCAGCTGGCAGCTGGGTGAATATATACAAAAAATTGTAAATAATTTAACGTTCTTGGCTTTGAGTGGCATGGTTTTACTGGTGTTTATTAATGTAATATTGAGATATGTGTTTAACAGCGGTTTTGCACCAAGTGAAGAATTAGCTCGCTATTTATTTGTTTGGACTGTTTTCCTCGGTGCCATAACGGCATTCAAAGATAACCAACATGTTGGCGTTGATTTGGTTATTTCCCGTCTTAAGGGTGTGCACAAAAAGGTTGTTGAAATGATTGGGTATGCCTTAATTTTAATTGCTCTTGTAATTATGGTTAAAGGTGGAATTGGATTTACTATACTTTCCATGTCATCTAAAGGCCCTGCCACAGGTATTCCCTTTTCCTATATCAGTATATCTTATGTTATAGCCTGTGTATTTATTGGAGCAATGGTTCTGGTGAAGATGGCCAAGGTTTTTGGCAAGGGGGAGAGATAAGATGACATTAGCGGTATTCTTTACATCACTGTTTTCTCTTTTACTCCTCGGTATCCCTGTTGCTTTTGTTTTAGTGCTATGCGGTATAATTCTAATGCTGTATCTGGGTAATTTTGACCCACAAATTATTTCTCAAAACATGGTTTACGGTACTAACAGCTTTCCCTTGATGGCGATTCCTTTCTTTATGCTTGCAGGAGAAATTATGGCCTATGGTTCCCTTTCCCAAAGGATAGTTGATTTTGCTACGTTATTACTCGGACGGGTCAAAGGTGGTTTGGGATATGCTGCCATCCTGGCCAGCATACTTTTTGCCGGTCTTTCAGGTAGTGCGGTGGCAGACGCAGCTGCCCTGGGAGGTATTTTGATACCCTTAATGAATCGTGAAGGATATCAAAGAGATACTTCAACTGCACTGGTAGCCAGTTCGGGGATTATTGCTCCGATTATTCCTCCAAGTATCCCGATGATTATTTTTGGAGTTACTACCGGTGTTTCCATTACCAAGTTGTTTATGGCCGGTATTTTTCCGGGGATAATGTTAGGTCTAACCTTAATGTTTACTTGGTACCTTATGACCAAAAAAGGGAATTTCTCCCAAGGTAAAAAAATAACTTTTGCTGAAGGCATTAAAATAGTAAAGGAATCTATTTGGGCTTTAATCATGCCGATAATTATTGTCGGTGGTATTCGGTTCGGAATTTTTACTCCCACTGAAGCCGGTTCTATCGCGGTAATGTATGCCTTGCTTGTATCTATATTTGTATATAAAGATATTAAGTTTAAGGATTTGTCACATATATTTGTAGCAGCTGCAAAATCGACAGCAGTAGTAATGTTTGTTGCTTCAGCAGCTATTGCAGTTGCCTGGTTATTAACTATCGCACAAATTCCGGCCCAGTTAGCTGACCTTTTTGGTGGATTAATCGATAACAGAATAGCATTTTTGATAACTGTAAATATATTGTTATTTTTGGTTGGTATGGTGATGGACTTAACTCCGGCAATTTTAATTTTCGCTCCCGTTCTACTGCCGGTAGCCAAGCAGGCCGGTATTGACCCTGTTTATTTCGGACTGCTTATGGTTCTTAACTTAACTATTGGTTTAATTACTCCTCCCATTGGAACAGTTTTATATGTAGGCTGTGGTGTTGGGCAAGTTACATTGGTAAACCTGGTTAAAAAAATCTGGCCTTTCCTAGTTGCAGAAATTATTGTTTTGTTATTGCTCGTATTGTTTCCGAGCCTAGTTATGGTTCCATTCGAGTGGTTTTACCATTAAGGGGTGACAGGTGATGGCAGTATTTGGTGATTTCTCAACAATTAAAAAGATTTTAGACGAGGTATCAGTTCCCAAATTCGTTAAAGTAAGACAAATTTTTGATGCGCCTGTACTGAAAAATATTGAACAATCATTGTTGGGTCAGCTTAATGATGAGAAAATTAAAGGTTTTTTAAAGCCCAAAACTAAAGTTGCTGTAGCAGTAGGGAGCAGGGGTATAGCTAACCTTCCTCAAATCACAAAAACCACCATTGATTTCCTTAAGAGCCAATCGGTGGAGCCCTATATTATTCCCGCCATGGGCAGTCATGGTGGAGCCACCGCCGAGGGTCAAAAGCAAGTTCTGGCGGAACTTGGTATTACTGAAGAAGCCATGGGGGTTCCGATTCGATCCTCAATGGAAGTAGAGAAAATTGGCGAGGCCGGCGGGTTACCGGTTTATGTGGACAAAAATGCACTGGCTGCTGACGGGGTAGTTATTATTAACCGGGTTAAGCCCCATACTGGTTTCAGGGGTATTATTGAAAGCGGCATTATTAAAATGAGCGTAATAGGCCTTGGAAAGCAGCGAGGAGCGGATTCCGCCCACCAGTTGAGCATGGAAGGTTTTGATAAGAAGTTGATTGCTGCAAGTAAAATCATCTTTGAAAAGGCCAAGGTACTATTTGGTGTGGCCGTGTTGGAAAATGCTTATGACGAAGTTGCCGAAATTCACGTTATTCCTGCTGCCGAAGTATTGGATAAAGAGCCGTTGTTGCTGGAAAAGGCTAAGAAGTTGATGCCCAAAGTATTGTTTAACCCGCTGGATATTTTGATTGTCGATGAGATTGGTAAAAATATCAGTGGTGATGGTATGGATCCTAATATTACCGGTCGCTTTACTGTCAGTTATATCAATGGAGATTTGAAAGTTACGAGAGTAGTTGTTTTAGGTATGACCAAAGAAACAGAGGGAAATGGTAACGGCATAGGGGTTGCAGATATCACCACTAAGCGTTTCTTTGATGAGTTTGATATGTCAAAAAGCTATATTAACTCTATTACAGCTGCACTTCCTCCTACAGTAAGAATTCCCATGGTAATGCCAAATGATAATTATGCAATGAGGTGCGCAGTAAAAACTTCCTACTGTTCACAGTCTGAACAAATTCGGGCGGTACGCATTAAGGATACGCTTCATTTAAACGAAATTTATATTTCTGAAGCACTTTTAGATGAGGCTAAAACTAACCAACAAATTGAAATCCTTGGAGAACCTGAGCCATTTAAATATGATGAGAACGGAGATTTGTTAACAAAGTTATAATCAATAGGGCCGCTTGGTAGGAAGAAATGCTTAGACGGGTTACAAGCTAAGTAACCTGTTAAAATATTAAAATTTTTATGAAACAGAGTTTTGTCCTATGAAACAATATTATTGCAAGCGAGGTGTAAAAAAATGAGCAAACCTAAAGTTTATGTGACTGACTTTGAATTTTCTGATTTAAAGTATGAAGAAAAAGTTATAAACGAAGTCGGTGCTGAATTAATTGGAGTGCAGTGCAAGACCGAGAATGAAATTATTGAAAAGTGCAAGGATGCCGTTGGCCTGATTAACCAGTATGCAC
>JACDOG010000043.1 GCA_017656305.1 Thermoanaerobacteraceae bacterium | reverse complement strand
CCCAGCCCCGGCCTGAGAGCTTCCACCAACGCCGGGGCCGGGTTTATGGGGGATTATGCTTCCCTGAGCTCAATGCGCAAGGTCTTGAATATGCAATCATAGTCGCATAGGTCTATATCCATGCTGTCAATATGGTAGTAGTCCTGACCGGAATAAATAGGTATGCCGCAGCATTCACACCACGTTACCGGTTCCGGGTTTTTAGCCTGCGGATCCGGTATTGGTGGCTGGTCAAACCTATCTAAGCTTACTGCCATGGCTTGTCCTCCCTTGCGTTAAGTTGGTATACCCTCACCATTTCGGCTTGCCTCTAATCCATCAACCAGTTGCTGGATTTGCTCATCGACCTTATCTCCGATTAGCCCCATAATTGAGTGCGGTATCTGATCAAATTGACCAGCACCCAAACAGTAATCAATCTCGTGCAATACACTTTCTAAATAATGCCATATCGTTACTTCGGGACTTTTGGAATAACTGACTTTTTGGTTAACGTCCCGGCGAACATTTTCAATTGCAGCCAATATCTCCTTGACGGCTTTACGTTGAATGCCGTCAGCTATTCTTTTCAGAATTTCTTTGTTATCCATCTGGCTTGCCTCCTCGCCTTCAATCTGGTAAACTAAGCGTAAGAGAGGTTAATTTTTGGCACCCGTTCCTCGCGGACGGGTTTTTTCTTTGTCTTGTACCCCTTCCTGATGCATTTCTCTTCATGCCTCCGGTGGGCTTCGAGGCCTACCTCAAGTCCCAGCAGGGCCAGCAGTTGTACCTCAACGTGCGTCGTTGCTGTCCTGACATCGTAAACGATCTGTTCTAGCAGTTCCGGCATTCGCTGTTTGTCTTTTTTGCTTACCCGGTGGTTGATAATCATACGAAGGATGTTTCGGGTGGCGTTTATTGCTTCTTCTAACTCTTCTTCAAATTTAACCAATCCAGCAACAACATCCGGATTTACGTTTGTCAGTTCAATCGCGCCCAACTCCTGCTCAAATAAGTCCTTTTCCTGCCGGTACTGGATAATCAATTCCGGCTTCCGGTATACCTCCGCCATGCGAAGAACAATGTCCGGCGCTACTTTGCTTTGTCCGTGTTCGTATCGAAGCAGTTGCCGGTCGCTGACGCCAATCTGATCTGCCGCTTCTACTGCGGTCATGCCTGCCTGTTCCCTGGCTTCACGAATTCTTTGCGCAAATGTCATCTTTGTCCCCCCTTTCTTCAGTTATGTGTCATGTTGGAAAGCATTGTCATGTGTTATGCTGAAATCAGCCAGTTTTCATATCATGGTCAAGGAAAGAGTAGTGAATGTAGTCTCCAATCAAAGCAATGCTGCATTGATTTTCTTGGCTGTTCCACCAGGCGCATTCTTTTTCAATACAATAATCAAACTCTTCCGTCAC
This sequence comes from Thermoanaerobacteraceae bacterium, assembly GCA_017656305.1. Classification (GTDB taxonomy): domain Bacteria; phylum Bacillota; class JADQBR01; order JADQBR01; family JADQBR01; genus JACDOG01. The sequence continues at coordinate 3,660 of JACDOG010000043.1, read as the reverse complement.
TTCCTTCCTGCAATACTCCCCATCCGCAATCGTCTGTATCTTCCGCAGTGGACAATATTTCCTCTCCTCGCTCACCTTTTCACCTCCCCTCTCTCCAGGCTCCACCCTACTCCCTCCGGGCCGGCAGCTCCCCGCCGGTCCAGCTATCTCCCTCTCACAACCTCCTCAAGTTTGCGCTCTATGAAAAACAGCTGTCGCTTGAACCGTTCAACCTCCTGCTGTACTGCAAACCTCACGCTGAACGGCTCAGCATCCCCTTTTTCTACTAGCCATTTTTCTAGTTCGTTAATCCTATCCAGCACGTGGCTCCGGAGAGACTGCAAGCTGGCTTCTCTGTCATTGGCCACTGCCAAAATATCACCCCTCTCTTCCCCCCGGCCTGCTCTCGCGCCGGAAATCGTTCAGTAGTTCGGCAATTTTTTTATTCAGGAGGTTGATTGATGAGGTCAAAGAATTCACATCTCGACGCAAGTCAATCAACCTCTTTGTTTGAATTAATAACGCTTTGCCAACCCAACTGTTTGGTTCCACAATAACCGTCTCGACTTCTTCATGCTCTTTAAAAACTCTCTTCATTTCGTTAATCGCATCTTCAGAACCGTCAAAAATACTTTTCAGTTCCTTGTCATCCACTCGTCCCACCTCCTTATTTGCAGGTTTTTCCTCCTTTGCGTCGAAATGGTAGGTGTCCAGGCTACCAATTTACGGAAAGGAGGTAAAAAGCATGAAAAATAATTTTTGCCCTTTTATAAAAGGCTCATGTCGCAACGACTGTGTGTTTAGATGTAACAATGTCGCTGTTGGAGATAAAGTTTTAAATTGTCTTTTAGCAATAAAACTTTTCGATATCAACGAATATCAACACGATGATTTAACAGAGATCATTAATACACTAAAAAACAAGTAACACTAATTAACACTTAAAACAGTTCTTTTTCTACCTTTCGCACAGTAGTAAAACGCCCCAATGATTGGCGTACATATCTCAGTATTTCTTCTGCTTCTGCTACTGTGCATTCTTTTTCAGCAAGTAAGTTAATTATTTGTCTTGCTAACTGTTCATTTTTCTTTGTAGCTTCCACTCATCTCACCTCCCTCCACTTTCCTGACTTAATCCCCCGCTCCCGGGGAAGAATATTAACGCGGCCAGTTCTTCGTTGGTCAATCCCTTTCTACCCGTCCGTCCCTGTTCGACGCTTTTTGGCAACTTTATTTTTAAAAAAAATATCCTCAATTTGCATATCAAACATTTCCGCAATCATTTGGCATTCAGATAATTTCCATTCACACTGGCCATTTAGTTTTCTGTTTAAAGTGGAAACAGCTATGCCTAGTTTTTTCGCCATTTCAAATTGAGAAATATTATGCTCAAACATTAGTACTTTAAGTTTACGATATTCATATCTTGCCATTTTCCAATCCTCCCCATCAATGCTTTATGGCAACATTGTACACTATCTTTTACTTTTAGTCAACATATTTTTACGCTTTTTGGCATACCTATATTGATTTATGGAAACCATATTTATATAATAACACTACGGAGGTGAAAGTACATGAAAAAAGTAAATCATAAATTCGGAGAAAGATTAAGACAGTTACGAAAAGAACGAGGGATTTCAGCTGAAGAATTAGCAAAAATAATGGAAGTTAACAAATCAACCATTTCAAGATATGAAACTGGCAAAAGGGACCCGTTTATGCCATTTGTTCAAAAAATAGCTCTTTTTTTTAATGTTTCAATTGACTGGCTTGTAGGCACTTCCGAAATTCGGGACCCAAGCGTAAGTACAAATACACTAAGTAAAATTTTTAATTCATTGCCAGACCCCGGAAAGATCGAATTAGTTAATTATGCAAAATACTTACATCAAAGATATAGCAATAAAAGCAAAAACTCCGATAATAAAAATAATTGTAATAACATAAAAATTCTCGGCAGCACAGCGGCTGGACAACCTATTGAATACTGCGACGATTCTTTTATAGAAGAGGCAGATGTCAAAAATATACCGAAAGGTGCAGATTTTGCACTTACAGTTAAAGGTGATAGTATGGAGCCATTGATAAAAGATGGAAGCCTGGTCTGGATTAAGTCACAGCCAGACGTAGAAAACGGGGAAATAGCAGTTATTGAAATTGATGGTGCTGTAACCTGTAAAAAGGTATATAAACATAATGGAAAATTAGAGCTCCGCTCAATAAATCCTAAATATAAACCAATTATATTGGATCATGGGAATGTCAGAATTTTAGGAAAAGTTATTTTAGATTAGAGGGGTGAAAGATGGCTCATATAAGTAAAAGAAAAGACGGTCGCTGGCAGGCTGTAATTGAACTGCCTCCAGATCCTAAAACCGGTAAACGCAGGCAGAAATGGTTGTACGCAGATACCAGACAGGAAGTTAAGAGACTTGCAAATGAATTGGAAGCGAAAATTGCTTCCGGCAATTATACAGAACCAACAAAATTAACTGTAGAAGGTTACCTTTTGCAGTGGTTGGAAGTATATTGCAAAAAATTATCCCCGACAACTGTTGATGGATACAGGATATATATTGAAAAGCATATAAATCCATTTTTGGGGAAAATTAAACTGCAAAAGCTAAAGCCTATTGATATACAAAAATTTTATAACAGCGAAAAAGAGAAAGGTTATAGCAATACTACAATTTTACAAGAGCATAGAATTCTCCATAGAGCTTTTAAAGAAGCAGTTAGAAACAGTTTAATAGAACGCAACCCTTGTGATATGGTAGACCCTCCCAAACTCGATGATTTTCAACCCAAAATATATGATCAGGATAAATTTAATAAACTTCTAAACGCAATTGCCGGAACTGAAGACGAAATACCTGTTCTTCTTGCAGGGCTTCTCGGTTTGCGACGTGGGGAAGTCTTTGGTCTCCGGTGGAGCGATATAAACTTTCAAGAAAAAACGCTCTCTGTCCGACAAACACTCGTATATGCTAACGGAGAGCTTAAATTTAAACCTCCAAAAACAAAAAAGAGCGTAAGAACTATTACTATACCCGACGGTCTAATTCCTATATTAAAAGAGCATCGAAAAAGACAGCTTAAAGCTCAACTTGAGTCCGAAACATATAAGGAGTATGGACTTGTATGCTGCCGTAAGGATGGTGATAAAATTAACCCTCGTTCCTATAGCCGACATTTTAAGGACCTGCTTAAAAAGCATGGCCTACCCCATATTAGACTTCATGATCTCAGGCACTTTAACGCAACAATGATGCTTAAATATGGTATTGATGTTAAAATAGCAGCAGAACGCCTAGGTCATTCTACTCCTTCCACTACTCAAAAAATATACCAGCATGTTTTAAAAGATATGGATATGGAGGCCGCAGAGAAACTAAACAAAATACTTGGAAAGTGAAAAAAACATTGATATAAAGGCATTTTTTATGCTATTTTTGACCAACATTTTGACCAACATAAGACGTTATTTTTTTTGAAAAGTTGCCAATCGGAATTAATAACAAAAATATCAAAAATGATAAAATCTTGCAAACCGTTGATATGTAAGGTTTTGTAAAACCCTTTATTTTCAAGGGTTTCCGAATGGTATACAAAAATCGGCCTGTTGGACTCAAAATCCAGTGGGCCTTAAAGCCCGTGTGGGTTCGACTCCCACCTTCG
>JACDOG010000042.1 GCA_017656305.1 Thermoanaerobacteraceae bacterium | reverse complement strand
CGAAACAAAAAAAATGCCGGAATAATTCCGGCAAAATTATTGATTGTATCTCCGCTCATCAATATCTGCAAATTCCTCAACTTGCTTATTCATAGCATTGCCCTGATATTAGAACCTACCTTCCTTCTTTTTTCCGAACACCGCTGAAACTCAGCATTTCCGTGGCGGCCTGCATATAACGACTCACACTGTCTGTGGGGTCCACCAGGGGTTCAATCTCCATGGCTTTTACGAACTCTACAGTAGCTATACCTCCTACTTATTACATTTTACATTGCCCTTTTAAATAGTTCTTCTATGTCTTCATGAGAAGTCTGTACAGGGTTTACTAGAATATTGCCACTCTTCATCGCATCTACCGTCATTTCCTTAATGGCTTCTGCCTTGGCTCCGACCATAGACAGCCTTTCAGGAATACCGATATCGTGGTTAAGTTTTTTTACTGCCTGGACCGCTGCAATAGCTTCGGGCTTTTCCCCCAACAGTTCAGCAATTCGTTCAAACTTTCCTGTATTTGATAACAAGTTATACTCCATAACATAAGGCAATAGGATTGCGTTGGCTACGCCATGAGGTATGTTAAAAAATCCTCCGAGCGGATGGGCCATGGCATGTACATTTCCCAGTCTTGCATGTCCAAAAGCTATTCCAGCTAGCATGCTAGCAATCAACATATTACCAGCAGCCTCTATATTTTTTTCTCGATTGGCCACAAATAACCTTAAATTTCGCCCAATTAGTTCTATAGCCTTCTCAGCAAGTGCATCCGTAAAGGGAGATGCGGCTAAGGAAATATATGCCTCTATTGCGTGTGTTAAGGCATCCATGCCGGTAGAAGCAGCTACATGCCGCGGCAACTTTGCCAGCAAAGTCGGATCTAGAATTGCCACTTTAGGTACTATTCTATTGCTACCAATTGTCAGCTTATATTTAGTCTGCCGATTAGTAATTACGGCAAAGGGGGTAACTTCACTACCGGTTCCTGCGGTAGTTGGTATGGCAAACAGCGGCAAAGGATCATTCTCAAACTTATCGATGCCCTCAAGAGCCGTAATTTCTTTATCATTGGTAACTTTCACAGCTATTGCCTTTGCCGTATCTATTGAACTTCCTCCGCCCAACGCTAAAATTCCTTCATACTTAAAATGCGAGTAAATTTCTGCGCCTTTGTTTACGGTTTCAACGCTCGGGTTTGGTTCCACATCCTTATAAATTTCATATTCCATATCATGCTGTTTTAATTCATTTTCCAACATTTCCACCAGACCAGCTTTTGCAATACCCGGATCAGTAACTATCAGAACCTTGTTGACTTTCTGGCCGGACAATATTACACCTAATTTTCTGATAGCCCCCACCCCAAAAGTAACCATACCAGGAACACTAAATTTAAACTCATTAAGCATAATTATCCCCTCCTCAGTTTTATCCATTTACTTTTTCAGCTTCGCCAACACGACCTGACGATTTACCCAAACCGGCACCAAACCGCTGTACCGTTAAATATAAGATTAGGCCTGCCGCTAGTCCATAAGCAGCACCACTGACGGCCAGGATAGCTCCTGTTACCCCAGCCACGCCCCGTTCTTCGTTGGTTTCAATCATTTCCATAGCAATATAAAAGCAGGCAAACCCTTGCACCATAATGGTAAGAGCCATGGCAATAGGTAACACCGGCTTGAATAATGCTATCAAGGGCATGAACAGAATAAACACAAACTTCATGATGTTAAAAGTTCCCGAACCCCCAAAAATAGAGTCCATAGCCTCTTTCCCCTGCTGATATCTCTCAGTAACCGCAACGGTCATGGCTGCCCAAAGAGGACCAGCTAAAGTTACCGTAGGCGCAAATGTTCCTTCAATGATGTTACGTATTCCGCATAACACATTAGTTCTGTTGGGGTTTATATCGATAAATTCATCCTTCCTCACTTCGTTTGCCCGTTCCATAATTGTTTGGCCTATAATTATATCACCAAATGCAATAATGTAAGCCACTATGGCCATGGGAAAAGCAGCTATGAAAACCCGTAATGGAGGAATGCCTACCCCAAATACCGACCACTCCTTAAAAACAGTTATGAAATGCGGCACAAATAGCCCCCAACTCTCAATTTTAGGTATGGGAATTTCCCCAACAATAAAGCCAACAATCATGGAAGCTATTATTCCCGGAACCATTCCGTATTTAGCAAAAACTTTTACCACACTTCCGTTTTCCTGTCTTATCCGCTTGAAACCAACGGAAAACAACAGGAAAAAGGCTATAAGTATGCCAACAGTAATACTAATAGGATACACTGCAAAACCTTTTCCTCCAGCCTCGGCAGGTAAAAATCCATACTTACCAGTAACAGCTGCAATTCCTGCGCCTAAAATTATACCTGCTTTAATAGAATCAGGTAGCGCTTCCAATATCTTTTTTGCTAACCCAGTTGTTCCCAATAACAAGAATAATATACCCACTGAAATTTGAAGTGCTATTAGGGCCTCCAATCGTTCTATGCCCATGGCATATTTGCTTAAAAAGGCTATGGTTAGCGGAATTGCCGGAGTAATCCATCCAGAAATAATAGGGTCACCTAACAACTGATGTAAACAATATGTTATTTCATGAAACAAGACCACTGTTACGGCCAATTCAAAAGGCATATTAAACATATCTTGAAGGAACACCGTTGCTGATAAACCAGTAACAAACATGAATAATGCCTGTATCGTTTCTGCCATTTCCCAAGGATAATGAATAAAAGGTAATCTTAAAGTAAACAATCCCAGCTTGATTCCCGGCTGTTCTTTACCGTATTCTCTGTTAGCAGTTTTTAATTTAATACCCATAAATTTTTTCCTCCTTTTAATAATGTTAATTTTACTGAGCAAAAAGTGCGGGTATCTTGCTATATCACCTCCTTTAGCCATCGTTCATTTAATGCAAATAAAATGCCAAAATAGTTTGAAGAATTAAAAAATCCAAAAACCCCGATATAGCTTGAGGTTTTTGGATTTCACACTTATCTTAATTATTAGAATTTTATAATTAGACCTGAACCGGTTTCGACTCGGCGAACCGTAATTGACGCTAATCAATCCAGCTCTTATTTAGTTTTATTCCGTGTTTTCTTGCTTTTCTGACTACTGAGCTCTGGCTGATCTTCAAAGCTTGAGCTGTTTTTCGGGTACTTCCATATTTGTCAAGAGCATCTTTCAAGATTTTCTTTTCCAGATGATCTAACATTTCGGGCAAACTTCCTTCTTTGAAAACATGAACCGTTTTTGCATCATCACGACTTTTAATAATATACTGCGGCACATTTTTCAAGGTAATAGTGTTTTCTTTGGTAGTGACCACCAATCTTTCAACCAAATTGGCAAGCTCGCGAACATTACCCGGCCAGTTATAGGAGGTCAAAATTTCAATGGCGTCAGCAGAGAAGGTTTTTGCTTGCTTGTACTTTTTATTGTACTTGTCCAAAAAGTAAACCAACAAGGGAAATATGTCATCCTTACGTCTTCTTAATGGAGGAACTTCCAAAGGAACAACATTAAGACGATAATATAAATCCTCTCTAAATTTATTTTCCTTTACCATCTGTTCCAGATTCTTGGCAGTTGCAGCTACCAAACGCACATTAACCTTTTTTGAATTAGTCCCACCGAGGCGCATAATTTCCTTAAACTGAATTACTCTTAATAACTTCACTTGTAAGTCCAGGGGAAGATCTGCAATTTCATCTAAAAACAAGGTACCATTGTTGGCGAGTTCAAAAATGCCCGGTTTCCCTTCTTTCTTGGCACCGGTAAAGGCACCCTCTTCATACCCGAAAAGTTCTGACTCAAGTAAATCCCTGGGAATTGCCGCACAATTAATCTTAATAAAAGGGCCTTTATCTTTACGAGGACTGTACTTGTGAATTAAATTGGCAACAATCTCTTTACCCACTCCCGATTCCCCTTGGATTAATACTGTAGAATCTACTTTAGCGACCCGCAAAACCAGTTCAATAATTTCTTCCATCTCTTTACTGTTGTAGATAACCTCCGTAGCCCCTATCTGATGGGTGCGCAAGTTGGTCAATTCTTGCTCATATTTGGAAGCCAACTTACGGGATTGGTCCAATTGTCTCTTAGCATTGTTTAGTTCTGTCATATCCCTAACATTAGTTATAACCCTAAATATTTCCCCGTTCTCATCAAATACCGGCACTCCAGTTACTAGAATTTCCTTGCCGCCATGAATCTTTTGAGTTATAGTCATAGGTTTCTTTGTTTTTTTGATTTTAAAAGTAATTGACTCACTGATTATACCCTTTTGTACAAGGTCTTTCATGTTTTTCCCGATTAGATCTTTTTTTCTTAAGCCGGTTATTCTTTCGTAAGCTGGGTTAACATTGACTGTGTTACCATTACCGTCAGTAATATATATTCCGTCATAGGAATTCTCGAAAATAGCGTTGAATTCAGTAACAATTTTTTTCATGGTTTCCAGTTCCGTGGATATTTCCTCAATTTTGGATATATCCTGAAAGACCGAGACTGCCCCATATATTTTTTTTCCATTTTTGATGGGGCTGTGAGTGGCAATAATGGTGATTCCCTTCAACTTAGATTTGACGGTTTTACTAATTCCAGTGGTTACCACTTCAAATAATTGGCTTTCCGGTAAAACTTTCTTGATGTGTTTGTTTAAAATCTCAGACTTATTTATTCTTAGGATATTTTCAGCAGCAGGATTTAAAATTTTTACAATGCCTACAGAATCTATAGCTACAATTCCATTTGCCACGCAGTCAATGATTTCTTCAAGTTGATATCGCATTTGCTTTAATTCATTGAGTTGCTGGGAGACTACTACCTCCGCTCCTATATGCCCCATGTAATCTCCATTATCGTTCACCACTACTACAAATTTGGCCCAAGAAGGGCTAATATCACTTACGGGTGTGTTCATATTTACACGTGGTACATTATCTAATACAAATTCCTTACACTGTTGGTGTTGCCATTTCTGCTCCGAAAGCTCCTTCCACAAAATACCAGGGACAAGCAGTCCAATAAAATTCCCATTTTCAAAGACAGGAGCGCTTTCCACTTGAGCTGCTGCCATTCGGTTTACGGCTTTAATTAAAGGAATATCTCCTTCAAACACCAACCAGTCTTCGCTAAGAAGTTCTTTGATCAGCATTCATCCTTACCCCTTCCCCCATAGTTCTGTTAGCTTAAATCATATTTGCAATCGTAGAACCCCAGTGTTTATGCTGTTGGTGTAAGTTACCAGCTTCACCCCCAGACATAAACAGAGGAGGTTCTACAAAGATAGTTAACTTATTTCGTCCCAAGGGCTCAAGTAACTTTTTGTGAAAGTATGGCCGTGATCATAAAGGTCGTCAAAAGTATTATTTATTGCGTATAACATATTGCGGGTATGCGAAGCTCTGAGCATAACGAAGGGTTTGGGTGAGTATTTTGCTCATTAATTTGCTCAATAATATAATCCTGATTAGGCTCGGAAACTATCAAATCAGGAAAATGTTCATCAAAGAGAAAGCTATATTTTTCCACAAGATTATCGGGAATGAACTATTGATAAACTTCTTCTAATTCATCAAC
>JACDOG010000041.1 GCA_017656305.1 Thermoanaerobacteraceae bacterium | reverse complement strand
ATTTTGAAGCTTAAGAGTCAGAACTGAGGAAAAAGAAATAAGTAACACTATAGCTAAAAAACTATGATTAATACCGATCTTTAACGACAAAATATTAACTGTTAAAACATAAATAAAACTTATCAGTACTAATAACACAAATTCATTTACGATTAGATTTATAAACGCAAATATATCAGAAACAACGAGCCCGGCAATTTGACCAATAACAAACAAAGCAATAAACTGGAATAAATAGAATAAAGCAGTAAGAAATATTAATTCAAGGAGTTTCCTGATAAACCACTTATTTCTTTTTGGGGTTCGGGTGAAAACATACACCGAACAAATTGTGAAATCCACCAACATGTAATCAGCCAAAATAAAAACTAAGAAAATCTGCGGTACTAACAAAGATAACATTAATCTTAAATATGATTTAATTTCTAGTGGCAAGGGAACACCGCCGTACCCAATAAGAAACAGTTTCTCAAAATGTGGTCCTTCGAGCTGAACCCAGCTTAATGCAGATATTCCAATAAAAAATGCAAAAATAACGCCGGCGAACGATTTTAATATGTATTTTTTATTTATAGTATACATCTTCAATCAGATCCTTTTCTCTAATTAAACGGCAACTTGATAAATATGTAATAACAAAAAGAATCATTAAATAGATCATAGAACGAAACATCCAAATAGAAATATCGGCCTGGCCGGTACTCATAGGTATGAACATATGGTTGGTAAGAATAGCTATATCAACCCCGCTTTGCAAAAAAATGTAATCCAAAACATCAATTACCATAGGTACGATAAATCCCATATATCTTTTTCCAGTCAAAAGTTTTGCAACATTAAATAACATTCCTAAAACTGCATAGCCTAAGAATTGCAAAAAAGAAATTCTAAAAATTCTAAAAACATTAATCAATAAGGCAAGATGAATAAAAGATATTTTTTTAATTACTAATATAGGTAAGTAAACCAATGTATTGGTGAAGATTGTAAAAATTGTTATGTCAATAAAAAGAAATCTTATTCTTTCTTTCCACCAATTTTCTTTTGTTTTCATTTTTACTATAACATTGATATTATTAAATAAAATTGAATTATGTTCAATTAAAAATAAGAATAAAGGAATTAGTAAAAACGTCGCAGTATAAACGGAAAAAACATTATTATATATCAGATAAAAAAGTTTACTAGAATCAATATTATCTATCGGTCTCAAAAAAATGTTGAACGGGTATAGCAAAAGTATGAAATATATAATAAATGTTCTTTTGAATGAAAACATATGTTTGAAATAAAACGTTGTCTTCAATATAACTCATCCTTAGCAATCATATTTTTAAAGATAATGATAGAAATACTTAAAATAAAGGACATTATTAGGACAACAAAGAAGTACGTTGCATTTAATCCACTTATAGTTGTAAATCCTTGTAAATAATATACCAAACAATAATTTGCCCTTCCCAATAATGCACTGACGAAGCTGCTAACCAAATATATAACCAGGGGAGTTGCCACGATAATAAGTCTGCTTTTGTTGGTAATAAAAGAGATGGCATACGATGTTAACGCTGCCAGACTGCCTACTATACCTGCCAGTACCATATATAAAATATTGTAAAGATACGGGCTGTTTAAAAACAAATTTGCAAAAATCATATTCTTTGTTTCAATAAACATGTAAGCTGGCCAACCTAAAATATTTTTAGAGCTATTCAAAGGAGCAATAATAAAATATAACAACTGGTTGATAAGCAGGGGCACAAAAATGACGATAAAACCGGAGAAGGCTACTACAATGCCTTTCGCCAACACGTAATTCTTCTTGTGACATCTGGTTAAGATGTATTTATACACCCCTAATCTATTATTTAAATAATAAGTATCAGCATAAGCCAATGAAGCCAGTAAAGGCAAAAGAAACATATAAAATAGGTCGCCAATACGAGAATCAAAACCAACCCATAATTGATTTGCAGGAGGAATGTTCATTATGTCCTCTTGAAAGAGATTATACAAATCAACAAAAAATGCAACTATCATCAAAAGCAAACTAACTGTAAAAACATATAAAAACTCCTTTCTGTTTACAAAAAAGTTAAACTCTAGTTTAATTATTTTAAATAATTCCATGACACTTTTACCACCTTTATTAGTAAATTAACAGCCGAAAAATAGGTCAACTAATTTCCGGCTGTTAAATTATAGTTCATTATCTCAAATCAATTTCCCCTTTAATTGTTACATAAACATAAGTCAAATCATGATTTTGACCTCTTACTCGAATAAAATCCCCGGACAAAAGATCGGTGTTAGCCCATAACGTGTATGGTCCCCCTCCTTCATAATGAGCCTCATTATCTGACACTCTTGTCCAACTGTCATCAGCATTTTTTCTTTCTATCCAGACGTCCACTGCATCATAACTACCGCCAATACTAATGTTCCTGTGTAAAATATTATCATATCCAGTGGTTTTATAACCAGAGATAAGAGTTCTATCACCTTTTAAAGGAGGAAGAGTTGTAGAGTAATATTGATAAGCCGCATAAACTATATTTGCAAATAAGGTTACCGACAATATAGCAGCAAGGAAATAACATGCAATTTTTCTCATTTTTATAAGCATTTGGTATCCTCCTTTCAAATTATACAAAAAGCTTACGATATGGTAACATATCGTTAGTGGTTTGTGCAGGCTAACTTTGGTGTAGTATTTCGGACTTCCCTGGTTTGCCACACAAACCACTTTTATTTTCATTGCCCATTGGTTTCACCCCCTTGTCCAAAGATCCTCTTCAGACTGTTCTATACTTCTACTTCTCTTTGGATCGACAACTTCCTTCCAGCCATTTCCATCCTGCCGGTTTTCTAGCCTAAAATGCCGTTTTCCCGGTATGAACTGCCAGCGGGCTAATTATTTCCTCAAAGCAAGTTCCAATAGATTCTCCCGCGCTGGCTAAATACCTTAATGGACATCTGAGGAGGTAAACCATGTTGCCTTAACTTAAGTACTGTTGGAGAAGGAACTCTAGCCATACTGCTGCCCATCTCTACTCCCAATAAAAAACCAGCCCTTTAGGGCTGATTCTCCTCAAGATAAGATTTTGTTAATCATTTGACTGTACTTTCGACTGATCAAGGCGTCTTTGTCGTAGTTAACGAAGATAACCTTATATGTTCTATCTCCCCAAGTATCGCACTACTTTAAATCGCGAAAGGCTTCTTTTACTAAAACAAATCCCAGCACCGTCACAATTGCTAAACCCGCTAAATAAAAAAAACCATCAATTAACCCCGTAAAAGATTCAAAAATTGTTCTATTAATCGGTATAAACATAAATCCTATACCCACTAAGAAGCCGATAATTAAACTGATTTTGCGTTCCAAAGAAACACCTCCCTCTTTTTTTAGTTCAAGCCGGTCCCCTAGTAGAGAACCCCGGCTGGAAGATACGCTCCTTCAGGTCTTCATCAATTCCTGGTCCGGTGTCGGAAATGGTAAACACATAAAAATCATCCCGTCGAGATATTTGTAGCTCTACCAGCCGTTCCGACGGGCAAATTTTCTACTGCCTCAAAGGCATTGTCCAGCAAATAGCCCAGGATGGTTATTATAAAATAGGGTTTAGCGGCACAGCCAGCCAGCTCTGTCAATACCTCTATGTTGAAGAATAGGTCCTTGGCCCTTGCCTGCATCAGCTTGCTCTGCAGAAAGGCAGCTACAATCGGTTCATCGAGTCTTACCGTCTGGTTGGCATTGGCGGTAATTATCTCCAGTTCACTGACATATTTCCTGGCCTGTTTATCTCTCCCCATTTGCAGGAGAGCATAAATGGTATGTAAATGGTTTATAATATCGTGGCGCTGGGCACGAACAAGCTGGAGCATATTCTCCGCTTTGTCCAAAGCCTTTTCTCTGATTTCAAGTATCTGGGACTGGTAGTCGGCCTGAAACAGTCTCTGGAAGAAAAGTATGGCTATTAGGTAATTAAGAATGATAAAAACGCTCAAGAACAGGACAACTCTACTCTCTAGTATTTGGTTGTACTGGAGAGTCAGGGTGCCGAGGCTGAGCGCCAGTACCTGTCCCAGATAAATCGCTACTAAAAAGTAGGTGGACGGAAAACTGTTCATCTTTTTGCTTTCTCCCTTACAGGAAATCTGTTTTCCCCAGTCAATTTTTCAAAAGAGATGTTATATTTTAGCATCAGGTAGGCTATCAGTCCTAGAAAGACCATCTCCGGTACGGCTAGAACTACACGCAGGACGGGTTCTGCCCAAATGTCCTTTACATTGGTAAAACCGGTAAGCTTTTGGACAACCGGTAGTATTAATGCTTCGGTGGAAATTAGACAGCCAATGGCAAACAGGGAAGCAGTCACGCTTTTTATGAGATGGATCCTGAAAAGTGTACAATATATGCCGGTAATAATCATTACTCCTATAACGGTATGTATCCCAAAAGGCAGGGGCAGGCCCCGTACCAGCCAGGAAATTGCTGCAGATAAAACTGCCGCAGGAAAGACCCTGCGAAACCGGGATCGGACGCCTATACTGGCCAGGCCAAGGTAGAGGATGATTACACTTTCAGGAATGGATTGAAAAATCACCGCCGGAAATGACATCCTGTCCAATTTTACTTTCACCCCAGTTTTGGATGTTGGGCCTCTATTTTCCTTCCGCTTTTGACGAAATGCCGTTTTTACCTTCCAAAATGCCGCAAAATGCGGATGAAATGCACTGGTTTACTTTTTAACTAAGATATTTAGATGGGAAACAGTTGGTAAGATTAACCTTGTTGGGATAAATTTCTATATTTTTACACAAATTCCTTTTTTGTTATATATAGCCATTGCGTGTGAGAAGCTCGTTAGTTCAACATATCTTCCCTTTTAACACTACCGTCGAGAGAATCAGTAGCGTCCGGTATAATGGTGTAAAAATGTAGTGGCCTGAGGGTCATTGAAGCAGGAAAGGCCACCCTCCCTCTGGCAGATATAAAAGTAGACCCAATAACAAACATCACCAAGAGAGATAAGGGATGGCCCTACACGGGATGAATCTGATTGTTTACGACGACCATAAGAGCTTGGTGAAACCCCGGGGAACTTTCCCACCAAGCCTATGCGGTAGAAACGCCGCCAGTTAGTGCTGTCCGCACTCAAATTTTATCTCGCCTCAGGAAGGCAATTCCCCCGTTACTTCCGGAACAGGGACAAGAGTTCCCCGATCCATGTAATAAACCGCATCACAGAGGTTTTCAATCTCTTCCCGACTGTGGCTGGTCAGAAGAATGGTAACGCCCTTTCCCCGCATGGTGTTAAAGATGCGGTGTATGTCCCGTACCCCTTCAGCATCCAAACTGTTGGAAGGTTCGTCAAGAAGAAGCAGCTTAGGTTTTCCCATAATTTCCTAGGCCAGGCCAAGGCGCTGGCGCACTCCGAGAGAGCAATAAGAGAAAGCGTAAAAAGCCGCTCGTCCGGTCGAGAGCATAGGAATCGGCAAAGGGTGAAACGGCCAAAAGCGGGGCCAGTACACTGAAAACCGCTGTGAGGCCCCTTCCATGGGCAAAAAACCAAGCGTCATAGGCAAGCAGCTTTGGATGGTGGAGCGAGCTTTCCGGGAGATGAAGTGCATACTGAAGCTTCGTCGGGTAAGAGCAAAAGTTTTTGCAATTGCAATTTTGTCCAGTTGTTCAAACTTACCAATCTCCTTTGAAGCTTTTTTAGAAACACTTAAAATAAATTTGGTAGAATGAATATAATAAACCATAAATTGATATCAGAGATAGAAAGTCACTGAAACCAATTCCTTACTTTTCTGTTTAATTTAAGATATGCTGAATAACCAAAAGTGAGGTAATCAAAATAGCTAAAGTGAAAGTTGTCTCCGGTCAATCGTAGATATGCAATACTTCTTCTTATATAGCTAGT
>JACDOG010000040.1 GCA_017656305.1 Thermoanaerobacteraceae bacterium | reverse complement strand
TTATACTATATAGACATTGACAATTTAAGGCTCATTAACGATGTTTATGGATATATCATAGGAGATATTGTGCTTAAAAATGTGGCTGACCATTTGCGGGAGTTATTGACTGATCCCTTTGCAGTTGCGCGCATAGGTGATGACGAGTTCGGGGTTATACTAATGGACATGGGGCCTGCTGAAGCGCTGGCAAAGGCGCAGGTTCTATGCAAAAGTATTGCTGAGATGGAAATTAATCCTTTGGGCGATGACGGCATTTTTATTACAAGCAGCATTGGCGTTGCTTCATACCCTCACAATGGACAAGCGTTAGATGACCTTATGCTGGCTGCCGAGGTTGCTTGTATAACTTCCAAGAGAAAAGGAAGGAACCGGGCGCAGCTTGTAGATGTGGTTAACGACAATATAAATCCTACTGTGGTTCATGAGAGAATTCTTATTTTGCGGGAAGCTCTAAGTTCGAAAGATGACATAGTCCCCTTCTATCAGCCGATTGTAGACCTGGAGACTGGCGAGCCTATGGGTTACGAAGTGCTTGCTCGCGTGAAGAGAGGAGAAAAGTTTCTTTCTGCCGGGCTTTTTATTGATGCGGCAGAAAAATCCGGCCTTATGCAAGAAATTGGTAAAAGAGTCATAGAACAGGCGATGAAAGACAAAAACAGCTCATGGGCAAAAGACAAACTTTTCTTCATTAATTTTTCTATGCGTGAAGTAGAAAACCGAGATACTATACGGTTCTTAGCCGACCTGTTCAACCGCTATGGAATTGATCCGGAAGAAATTGTGGCCGAAATTACAGAACGAGAGACCGTGAGGGACATTAATGCTGTGCATACTTTTGCCAATGAGTTGACAGAACTCGGGGTACGGCTGGCAGTAGATGATTTTGGAAGCGGTTTTTCTTCATTTCTTTATCTTCGTTATTTTGACTGCTATTTTGCAAAGATTGAGGGTTCTTTGGTACGTGACATAACCAGGAGCAGACGTTCAAGAATGATAGTAGAGAATATAGCAAAACTTTTGCAGAGGTTTTCAATAGAAGTAGTAGCCGAATTCGTAGAAAACCGTGAAATAGCTAAAATATTGAGAAATGCAGGCATCCGATACGGGCAGGGCTACTATTTAGGGAAGCCATCGCGGTGCCCAGGCAATAGAAGTTAGCACAGCACAAGCTGCTTGGCTATAATAAAATAGTTTGGAGGGATAATTTGTATACACTTTGCCACCTTTTACGTTAGCATACTTGAAAGGTGGTATTTTTTTTGTCAACATTACAGGCATCCGCTACAGGCAACATTCCCTGCAACTATATCAATAGCCTTCGGGAGGATTTTTTTTATTATTTTGGAAATTATATTTGAAGGTTTTCTGTGGATAACTGGAGAAGTTTTAAAAAGGTGAGGTTTATGGCTAAAAACATCCTGATGAAATTAGACCGGATAACTAAAAATTATACTATGGGTGAGATAACTATTGAAGCTTTAAAAGAAACATCCCTGGAAATAGTAGAAGGTGAATTGCTGGTTATCCTGGGACCCAGCGGCTCCGGCAAGAGTACTCTCTTAAATATTATGGGGGGTATGGATTTACCAACCCGCGGACTGGTGCTTTATGGCAAACAAAACCTGAGTGAAGCTGGAGATGAGCAGCTGACCCGTTATAGACGTACCGATGTGGGTTTTGTTTTTCAATTTTACAATCTTATACCTGACTTAACGGCTAGGGAGAATGTTGAACTAGCTGCCAGCCTGGTTGATAATCCACTACCCGTTGAAGAAGTGCTAAGAGAAGTAGGTCTGGAAAACAGAATGAACCACTTTCCATCTCAATTGAGCGGCGGCGAACAACAGCGTGTATCCATCGCCCGGGCGGTTGTTAAACAACCACGCCTGTTATTATGTGATGAACCCACCGGTGCCTTGGATTACGTTACGGGTAAAATGATTCTCGGGTTGCTGGCAAAAATTAACCGGGAACGGGGAAGTACGGTGGTTATTGTTACCCATAACACCGCCATTGGTGGCATGGCCGATCGTGTTGTACGGATGAGAAGCGGTAAGATTATAGAGATTACCGAAAATCGTTCCCCGGTATCACCTGAAAGGATTGAATGGTAATGAGTGTCTTAGCCAGGAAAATATTGCGGACCATTTGGAGTACCAGGGGGCCGTTTTTGGCAGTGGTAGCAGTGGTTGTGATAGGCGTATCAGTTTATATATCCATGACCACTGCTTTTTATAATTTAAATCGTTCAAAGGAAGTGTTTTACAGAGAAAATAATTTTGCCGATTATTATTTTCATGTTGTTAAGGCTCCTCAGGAAATAATCAAACAAATAGAGGCTATACCCGGAGTAATAAAGGCTACTGGACGCATACAAAAGTATTTGCCGGTAATTCAAGAAAGTAATAAAAGGGCTACCGCGCGTTTAATCAGTTATCCCCTGCCCATGGAAAACGAGGTTAATCGGCTTACGCTATTGAGTGGACGCCTATTTGAAAAATATCCTCAAAACGGTAATATTGAAATTTTGGTGGATCCCCAATTTGCCAGAGCCAATAACCTGGCTCCCAACGATACTGTAACTGTTGTAGCCGAAGGAAAAAGGGTTTCCCTAACGGTGGTGGGCACTGGTACCAGCCCGGAATTCGTTTATCCCATGAAGGATGCAGCAAGCCTGATGCCGGAGCCCGATTCATTCGGTATAATCATGATACCTCATAATCAGGCCCAGCAGATTTTGAACCTGCCCGGGCAGATAAACCAGGTTGTTTTAAGATTGGCCCCAGGTATAGACACAGAAGAGCTGGCAGAACAGGTTAAGAAAATATTAGAACCTTATGGTAACCTGGCAGATTATGCTCGTGAAAAGCAGTTGAGCCATGCCGTTTTGCAGGCAGAGCTGGATGGCCTTAAGACTACATCAAAAATACTTCCCCTGATCTTTTTTGTTATAGCTGCTGCCATTCAGTTTATTATGCTGGGCCGAATGGTTAAAAAACAGCGATTACAGATTGGGGTATTGAAAGCACTTGGCTACAGTAACCGGCAAATTATTATCCATTATACGGGCTATGCCCTGGTGGTTTCTATTATGGGGGCATTACTGGGGACATTACTTGGCCTGTATTTTGCTTCCATTATATCTAAAGCTTATGCCCAGTTTTTTAATCTGCCTGAAGCTATCAGCGGTGTTAATATTCAAGCAATATTATATGGTTTTATTCTCAGCATGAGTGTGGGTATAGTTGCAGGCTTAACTGCTTTCCGCAAGATTGTATCCATTAGTCCTGCCGAATCCATGCGGCCGGAGCCTCCCAAGAGCAGCAGAAAAATTCTTCTGGAAAATTTGCCGTGGTTATGGAATAAGCTGAGCCCTTCTTGGAAAATGAGTTTACGGACCGCCGGGCGCAATCGGGTGCGGTTTGGTATTACTATGGTAGGAGTTGTTTTTGCTGTGGGGCTACTCATTATAGCCTTTTTTGCTGATGACTCCATTAATTATATGTTAAAGAAGCATTTTCATCAGGAACAACGCTATGACTACCTGATTCGCTTTACCAGCCCTCTTAAAGAACATGAATTGTTAAATATTACTCGTCTGAAAGGCGTTTTAAAAGCCGAGCCGTTTTTGGAAATACCGGTTAAAGTACATTTTAAAGGCCGGACTGAGGAAGATTTACTGGTGGGGTTACCTCTTAACGTGACACTTAAAAAATTGCACAGTGAAAAAGATTATCCCCTGCAGTTGCCTGAGAATGGCCTGCTGATAAATAAGCAAACGGCAGATAAACTGGGAATCCGGGTGGGGGATATAGTAGAAGTGGAAACGCTGCTGGGGATAGGGCCTTCCCGGCGCGCCTGCCTGAAAGTCGTTGGTATCAACCAGCAGGTTATCGGTGGCGGCTCTTATATTGCCTTGGATCAGGCTAACCGGGTGTTGAAGGAAAAACAATTGATATCCGGAGCAATGTTGAAGGTTGATCCGGGCAAAGCCGGACAAATAGAAGAGGAGTTGAATAAGATGACCGGCATTTCTTCTGTCATCAGTCGTCAGAAGGAACTAAACAACTTTCATCAAAATCTTGATAGTTTGATTTACTTTACTGCTATTATGATTATTTTTGCAGTTGTCCTGGGATTTGCTATAGTTTATAACGCTTTGGTAATAAGCTTTTCTGAGCGACAAAGAGAACTGGCTTCGCTGCGGGTAATGGGGTTTACAGCTAAAGAAGTATCAGGTCTGCTATTAAAAGAAAACCTGTTGCAGTCATCATTGGGCCTGGTTATTGGTCTGCCCTTCGGCTTTGTGATGGCTCGGGAGTACGTCAGGGCAATAAGCAATGATATCTATACCCTGCCGGTGGTGATTTATCCGAAAACATATATTCTTTCCGCTCTGGGAGGGATTTTGTTTATGATGGTTGCTCACCTGGTTGCCGCAAAAGGCATAAAGAAAATGAATCCGGCGGATATATTAAAGGACAGGGAGTAAGGAGGTGAAGGTATGAGGAGAAGTCATAAGAGACACATAGGAATTGCGGTCTTTATGTTAGCGGTTTTGGCGGTAGCGGTTTATGTTTATCATAATAGCATCCCGGAGGTGGAAACGATTAGGATACGGCAGGGAAACATTGTTCAGACAGTGGAAGATATCGGCTACGTGCAACCGGTTACTAATTATGATTTATATGCTACCCAAATTGCCAGGGTTACCCGGGTACCGGTGGAAGTTGGTCAACCAGTTAAAGAGGGACAAACCCTGGTAATGCTGGAAAATTTGGATCTGGCTTTGCAAATTGCCGATGTGCGTGCCCGGTTATCCCAGGCCAGAGCTGCAGTCTCTACTATTCGGGCCGCTATAGAACGGTCCCGGCTGGAGCTCGAAGATGCAAAGAATAATTTTAACCGCATTCAGGAATTATTTAGGGCAGGAACCGTTACCCAGGCGGAATATGATAAAGCGAAGCTGCTTGTGGAAACTTACTGGCAGAATTTAAGTGAACAACAATCTCTGCTGGAAAATGCCCTGGCTCAAGTGGAAGGCTTAAATCGGTCTTTGGAGCAGCTTGCTGCTAAAGAGCAGCAGTTGGTGATTAAAAGTCCCATTGACGGTATGGTGCTTAACCTGCCGGTCAAAGAGGGACAGGTGGTAAACCCTGGAACCCTTCTGGTCAGCGTGGCGCTGCCCGGGCAACTGGAGATTAAAGCAGAGATCTTAAGTGACGATTTGGCAGAAGTCAGCGTGGGGCAGAAAGCAATTATCACCGCCCCGATTTTGGGCGAAAAAACATTGGTGGGTAAAGTGAAGAAAATCTATCCCCGTGCTGAAGAAAAACGATCGGCTCTGGGTGTTGTCCAGCGCCGGGTGCCAGTAATCATCTCATTGCAGGAAGCGGGGAACCTAAAGCCCAGTTACGAGGTAAGGGTAGCCATAGAAACTCTTCGCAGGGTAAATGTACCGGTGGTGCCTTTAGAAGCGGTGCGTACTACAGAGGACGGCCGGAAAGAGATAATGACGGTAGTTAATAACAGGGTACAGTTTCGCACAGTTGAAACCGGAATCATGGATAGGGAAAATATAGAAATAATCAGCGGTCTTAAAGTGGGAGAGCTCGTAATAAGAGATGGCAGCCTGGATCTGGCTGAAAATGCGAGGGTTAAACCTGTCAATATAGATTAAGGTTGTGTATTGAAGGTGAGAACAATGGATATTCTGGCAAAGATTGCGGAAGAAAGAATTCGTGAAGCGATTAAAAAGGGTGAGTTTGATAACCTTTCCTTAAAGGGGAAACCTTTGAAATTGGAGGACCTATCCCGTGTTCCTGAGGAGCTTCGGGCTGGTTATAAAATATTAAAAAATGCCGGAGTATTACCTGAGGAGCTTGAGCTTAAAAAAGAGATTATATCTCTTAAAAACTTAATAGCCTGTTGTTATGAAGATGAGGAGAAAAAACTGTTGAAAAAGAAATTAAATGAAAAAATTTTGAGGTTCAATATCCTAATGGAAAAAAGAGGTGTAAAAGGTTCTGCAGTGGGTCTTTATAGAAGTAAAATCTACAAAAAATTGGAATACTGATTTCTACTGAAAGTACCCTTTGGGTACTTTTTTT
>JACDOG010000039.1 GCA_017656305.1 Thermoanaerobacteraceae bacterium | reverse complement strand
AGACACCCCTACTACGGCTCCAGGCGCATCACTGCCCAGCTTAAACGTGAGGGCAGTCATTATCCTTGATCAAAACTTCCGAGACGAAAAAAAATTGCCCTTGATGAACCAAGAGCAATTTTACCTTACAGGCTGGAAATTAATTCTACAACACAAACTCTATAAATCCTTTTTACTTTCGGCTGGGTCATTTGCCTTTAACAAGGCAATAATATGGATTTTATTCATACCTTAATGCTTCTATAGGCCTCAAGCTGGCAGCTTTATTGGCCGGATAAAGCCCAAAACATACCCCTACCAGGAGAGCAAAACTAAAGGCTATCCATATAACCGGAACGGTTATTTTTACGCTCATACGCATAAAGTTCGCCATGCCGAGGCTTAAAATCAAACCCAGAAATATGCCTATTATTCCACCAATACCACTTATGACCAATGACTCTATAAGAAACTGAAATAAAATGTCTTTCTTTTTAGCACCCAGCGCCTTTCTTATGCCAATCTCCCGGGTCCGCTCGGTTACCGATACAAGCATTATATTCATAATTCCTATCCCACCGACCAAAAGGGATATGCCTGCAATACCCCCTAGCATCATACTCAGCGTTCCAGTGGTCTCTTCGACGGTTTCAAGCACTTGAGTTTGATCAAAAACCCGGAAACTTTCTTCATCATTCTTGAAGAACTTGGAAAGTTTCGATGTAATTTCGTCCAATGCTGGTGATACCTCATTGGGACCAGCAGCCTGAACGTAGATTGTCCTGACCCCTCTTGACCGCATTAGTCTTTCAGCCACGGTAATGGGAATCAGGATTTGATTATCGCTGGAGCCCATCATGGTATTGCCCTTGGCTTCTAACACTCCTATCACCTTGAAAGGTTGACCGTGAATTTTTATATCCTGACCCAGCGGATTTATAAACCCAAACAGGTCCTCTGCCACCTGAACCCCTAAAATCGCTACCTTTCGGCGCATTTCTATATCACTGGGAAGAAAAAACCTCCCCTTTGAAACATTGAAATTTCTCACTGTGCTAAAGTAACTGTTTGTCCCTATAACCTGTACATCGGTAGAATTTTTATTGTCATATTTTACTGTGGTAATAGCAGAGATTACAGGCGCTACTGCGCTAATATGCTGGCTTTTTGCAAATTCCATTGCCTGCTTATAGCTCAAAGCAGTATTAGCTCCTCTTCCGATTATATTAATTGTCAAAAGATTAGAACCCAAACTTTGTATTCGCTCGGATACCTGTACTGCTGCTCCCTGCCCTATGGAAACCATAACTATTACGGAGGCCACTCCTATAATTATTCCCAGCATGGTCAAAAAAGAGCGCAGTTTATTATCTATAATCCCCCTTAAAGCAATTCTTATAGTCTGGAGAAAGTTCATCTCATCCTTCCACCTTTTCATCTTTTATTATTTTCCCGTCTTGTATGTGCACCATCCTTTTGCAATACCCCGCTATAGACGGGTCGTGGGTAATTATGATAATTGTTTTCCCCTGTTCGTTTAATCTCTGAAATATGTTCATTATCTCAACACCCGATTTTGTGTCCAGGTTTCCGGTAGGCTCGTCGGCTAAAATTATAGATGGATCAGTAGCCAGCGCTCTTGCTATAGCAACCCTTTGCTGCTGCCCGCCGGAAAGTTCGGTGGGTTTATGATGGATTCTACCGCTCAGGCCCACCGCGTTTAAAAGCTCCATGGCCTTTTTTTTATAACGGGAGGGTTTTTGCCCTGCATAAATCAAGGGCAATTCTACATTTTCCAGGGCTGTCAATTTTGGCAGAAGGTTAAAGTTTTGAAAAACAAAACCGATATTCTTATTTCTTATTTCGGCCATTTCATTATCGGTTAACTTTGATACATTTTTTCCGTCAAATATATAATCACCTTCAGATGGCGAATCAAGGCATCCCAATATGTTCATCAGGGTAGATTTCCCGGAGCCGGAAGGACCGATAATGGCTACAAATTCTCCTTTCTCAACATTTAAACTCACATCATCCAGGGCCCTTACTTCGGTATCTCCCATCCTATATATTTTGGAAACATGCTTAACTTCAATTAACATCCTGATATCACCCCTCTATCTCCTCCTAAACGGCATGCCCATCGGAGGGGGGAACATCCTGTTGTTACCTCGCAAACCCGCACCATTAGTTCCGGAATTCGAAGGCAGCAGAACCCGATCCCCTTCTTTTAATCCGCTCACAATTTCAACGAAGTCTTCATTGCTTATACCGGTCTCAACCTCAACCATTCGTCCCGGAAGTCTTGGGTTGTTCCTATTATTATTTCTACTTCTTGGCTCTTCATCGTTGAACAGCATTACATAACTCCTGCCGTTTCTTTGCTGGACAGCCGCAATTGGCACCATCAACACGTTATTCTTTTGCGCCACCAGAATGGCCACATCCATGGTCATCCCAATTTTTAAATCCGGAGTTTTATCGAGACTGACGGTTACATCAAAAGTAGTTACGTTGTTCTGGCTAACTCCCTGTTCCGCTATTTTTTCTACTATTCCTTCAAAGGTTTTACCGGGGACTGCTTCAGCCGTTATCTTAACCGGCATACCGACTTTTACTTTATTAATGTCGAGCTCATCTATAGGAATAACGACCTCCATCTTTGAATAATCCGCTATAACCGCGGCAGGACCTGAATTGCCGCTCGAGGAATTCCCAACCTGCTCTCCTTCTTCAACATTTTGTTCCAAAATAATACCGTCAATGGGAGCATATACTTTGAGGGACTCTACCTGCCTTAACTTTGATTCATAATTGAGCTGAGCCTGCTGCAAAGAAAGCCGTTGTTTTTCTATATTTACATCAATCTCATCGGTATCCAGTGAAAAAAGTTTTTGCCCCTTTTTTACTACACTTCCTTCATCCACACATACTTCCATTACTTTTCCGGCAATTTCGGATCTTACTTCTGTAGCATCAAGGGGTTCTATTGTTCCTGCTTTTAATGCCTGTTCGGAGCCGTTATCCGTAAGAACGGTAACTTGCACATTCCTTTCTTGGCCTTCGACATAATAATTTCCATTTAAAGATATGGTTGCATAGAAGTAAACTCCCCCATTGGATTGCGGGATGCCCACGTTGTGAACCTTAATTACTTTTCCCTCCAACGAATAAAAGGAATCCAGAAATAATACTTCGGCTTTTTGACCTACTTTAATATTTTTAATCTGCTCCCTGTTAAAAGGCACTTTTACCTGTGTTTTATCCTGGTCAACTATTGTAGCCAAAACGGTGTTATTGTTTACCCAATCTCCAACTTTGACATTTATAGATTTTAAAACACCATCACAAGGAGCATATATAGTTGCCTTTTGCTTTTCTTTCAAAGCTTCATTCAAGTTCAATTGCTGTTGTTGAAGGTTAAGCTCGGCTTTTTTTAATTCTGTTTCCAAATTATCATCCTGCAATTCATAAAGTAAATCTCCTTTCTTTACGACATCTCCTTCCTGGAAATAAACTTTTTTTACTGTGGCGTTTGTTTTTAAATAGAGAGCAACCTGTTCTTTGGGCTGTAAAGTGCCGGCACCTCTCAATATAACTTCTAAATTGCCTCTTACCACTCTGGCCACCGGAAGGGTTTGAAGTTGTTCGTTTTTTGTTTGATTATGATTTATCCACCAAAAAACCACTGCCCCGATTAATGGCAATAACATCAACGATGTAAATTTTAGCATTCTCTTTGACACTTTCATTCCCCGGCCTCCTATACACTAGAACTTGCTAAAAAACTGCTTTTTAAAAAGTTTGCCCTGCAGTGTATGTAATGTTCAACCCGGGGGCAAACCCCCGGGTTTATTAGGGTCTTAATGGCCTTACGACTACTTTCTATTGAAATAATGCTATGGTTTCTTGATATAATTTTAATTTCTGTTCTAATAAAGTGGTTATCTCTTCTTCTTTATCAATTATAAATTTCAGTTCTTCAATTATAGCTTTTTCATCCATTTGTCCCTCAGAAAGTTCTAATTCAATTTTTAGTCTCGCCCTTCTGACATCGATTTTAGCCTGGGCAAGCTTACTTTCTACATCCATTTCCTCAATTTTCATTTGGATTATTTGCTTATTTCTCTCCGTATCACTCGATTTCCTGGCTTTCCGTAACTGTGGAACAATTTCCTTTTTGATCTCCTTGAGCACTTCTGTCCTTCTATCAATAGTTTCTTTTAATTTTTTCAGCGCATCATTTATCTCTTGATTCCCCAGTTCCTCAAGTCTTTTGTAAAGTTTAATGTTCTTCACACCGATATCAGCTGGTCTCTTGCCATGTAGCGCTCCAAAACCACCGCGAGGAAACCCTCTGGCCATTAAGGCCATTAATTGATCATACTGTTCCTCACTGATAACTCCGCTTTCCAGTAGTTCCTTCAACTTGGCCTCTTTCACTTCCGCAATTTTGGCACGACGTTCCGCCGGTTCCATGTCTTTTAAGTCTACCCTCAAATCAGCCATTTCGGCTCTCACTGCCGTAATTTTATCGTACTGTTCTTGACCTAAAGTTCCATTCTCTAACAGTCTCTGTAATCCGCCGTTCTTGGCGCCAGCCCCTCTAAATTGTTTTGCCAACACCTCATCCGGTTCCGCCGCCACAGCAGCAATTAAACCGACGGACAAAACCATTATTAACACTAACGCCAACCCAACAACTTTTTTCATTGACCACCTCTCCTTCCGCAATTTTTTAGCTTATCGCTCCAACATAGATAATAAAAAACAATTGTGAAAAGAAAATGTTTTAAGTGTGGAAATTTTGTGGAATTTCTATCCTGAATACTGCCCCTCTGTTTTTCCTATTGTAGGCACTTACCTTTCCACCGTGTTTTTCAACAATGGTTTTCACGATAGACAATCCTATGCCAGTATCTCCATCTTTACCCTTATAAAACCTTTCAAAAACCCTGTCGAGCTCCTCACTGTCTATGCCTTCACCGTCATCTGCCACTTCAATAATCACCCGTGAATCTTTTACTTCCTTTAAAACACAAATCTTACTTCTGGCATATTTAACAGCGTTACTTAACAAATTCGCAACTGCCTGGAGCAATTTTTCTTCGTCCCCTCTTATTTGCCCAGGACCATCTAGCTTCATTTCTATTTCTATATTCCTGAGTTTAGCAGCCCCTTCGAATTTTTCTACACTTTTTCTGATAATTTCATTAATATCTATTTCTGCAAAATTAAAGTCATTTGCCGTTTCAAGTTTGGAAAGATAAATAATGTCATTAACTAGTTTACGCATCCTGGTTGTTTCATTCAGGATTACCTCTATACCATCTTCTTTAAACACTCCGTCTTTTATCCCTTCTGCATACCCCTGTATGGACATAAGAGGCGTTTTAAGTTCATGCGATACATTTTGAAAAAATCTTTTTTGGGCAAGGTCATAATCCTTAAGCTTTCGAGCCAAGTCATTAATTGTATCTCCCAATTCCTGAAGTTCATCCCCTGTATTGATATCAATAGCTACATCAAAATCCCTTTCTTTTAGCCTGGACGCCACGATAGCCATCTTTTTTATTGGAGCCGTAATCGACCTGGACAAAAACATGCCTATCATGATTACTATTAGGCCAGATATTAAAAAGGTCAATAGCAAAATTCTCAAGATTTCCAGCGTCATAATTTTTATACCTGTTAATCTACCGCTCAACATTAGGTAACCTCTATCCAGGGGTAAAATAACAGATATCTTATCCCCTTTTCTGGAATAGTAATCCCTTCTTCCAATCCTTTTAAAATTATCAATGTCAATGCTTTTGCCTTCCAGTGATGTTACATTTGTAAACAAGACCTTTCCCCACGGGTCAAGAATCGCATAATCCTGACCTGATATTTGCATTTTTCTCCACAAAAATGCACCCCTTACAATCCCGAGGAAAGACCTTTCCTTAAAAATCTTCCTGTTTTCAAGGCTCTTGTTTATCAATGCTGTTGCTTCTCTCCCCTGTATAATCAACTGCTTCATTACACTTCGCTCGATGTAATTTAAGGTTATAAAATAAAACATGGTCCCCACCAGGGTAAAAGAAATTATAAGTATCAGGAAGTACGACAGTATAATTTTTTTCCCAATTGATTTTTTCATCAGCTATTCCTCCACTTTATAACCGTATCCCCAAACCGTTTTGATGTTTATTTTACCGTTACAATCTTTAAATTTTCTTCTGAGTCTTTTTATGACATCATCGACGGCCCTCGATCTCCCATAATAGTCATAGCCCCACACTTTGTTTAATAGTTCATCCCTGGTAAAGGCCTTATTTTTGTTTAAACACAAATGGCATAGCAGATCAAATTCTTTAGTTGTGAGTTCCACCTCTACACCATTAACTTCAACTCTTCTTTCTTCGATAAATATATTGACATTTCCAACAGTAAGAATTTGACTTTCTTTCGGTTGAACCGGGCGTACCCTCCTGAACACCGTCTTTACCCTCGTAACAAGTTCCCTGGGACTGAAGGGTTTCGTGAGATAATCGTCGCCACCCAGTTCTAAGCCCAAAATTTTGTCTAATTCTTCATCCCTGGCAGAAACAATAATTATTGGTATGTCGCTTTTGTCCCTTATTTTTCTGCACAGCTCATATCCATCAATACCCGGCATCATAATGTCGATAATACACATGTGTGGTTTTTTCTCATTAAATTTAGCAAGCATTTTCTCCCCGCTGCCGAAAACCTCTACTTCATAACCTTCTTTTTTCAGGTAGGCCTGGATGAGATTTCTAATGTTTGCTTCGTCATCAACAACATAAATAAGCCTGCTCACTGTCATCTTCCCTCCCGGCTCGTCTGATTTCCCTATCCATAAATTATATCAATTTTTTTAAAACCCAAGTTAGACAGATTTCCAAAAATCAGTGCCTGTGCGGCCCGAACTCATTATCCCTGATCAAACTTCCGGGACAAAAAAATTGCCCTTGAACGAATCAAGAGCAATTTTGACTGCGGGTGTTATTTTTCGAAGTTCTTTCAGTTTTCCAGCCAAAACAAGGCTTTATGATAGGTTGAGCAATGATAAAGGGGAAATTACTAAAGATGATATTAGAGTTATAGGAGTGGTGGTTATTGGACAACATAATCAATAGTGTTGGTATTGTGATTAGCTGACCAAGTAAATTCCTCACTTATGATTTTGGCTAAACCGATAGGGCCGAAAACGGATACCATACCTTGAAAATGCCGGGGGTCTATCCAGCCGCCGCAAGCGAAAAAATCCTAGAGCCTCCCAAAACCCTAATGAATTGCCGCGCGTAATTACCCTAACTTTCTTTTCCAGCCAATCCTTCAAGGTAGCCATAACCACAGCGCTTGAATCCTGGCACTGTACCTT
>JACDOG010000038.1 GCA_017656305.1 Thermoanaerobacteraceae bacterium | reverse complement strand
GTTTCAATCCCTTTTTCGCTAGGTCAGGTAATGTAACCGAGGTTCAACAAAAGGCTGCAAGGCCAGGTTTATAGGCATTTGGGAAACCCGTGCAATATTATAACAGCAATCAAAGTTTCGCAAATGTGCGGCTTGCAGCAAAACCCGGGACATTTGCGACATTTTATATTTCTTTCTCAATTTTAGTTTTCCCTGCAATTCGCAATTCACACCAGATAATTTCCTTTTTTCGTTTATAAAATGGTGTATTTACCCAATCCGAAAACCGTTCCTTTACCTACATGAATAAGCTCTCCCAGTTTTATGAAGGGTAAGAACTGCTCCAAGTCGCCCTGGTAGGTAATGTCCCCGACCACACCGCCGAATTTCATGCGAGTATTTTGCCGGCGGGAAAAGCGCTCCCAATCCTCCCAACGGGTAGTGTCCTCAATTATTTCAACATGCTGCGCTTGACTGATTAATCCCTTGAAGTCCAGGTCCAGCATGCGTTCGTGGTGGAAATAATACAGGGAAGACAGGCGGCGCAAGAGATTGCGAATTAACATGTGAAACTCTATTTTTTCTGTCAGATGTTTCTGGTATTTGATGCGGGTCATGGTTTCAAACCGAAGCCTCAAACAATTTTGCTCGTATTTCAAGTTTGTCATCACCTGTTTACCGGCAATTCGTAAGTCCCTGCTGTTAATCCGGGCGGTTTTACCCTCGTAGACCAGCAGTTCCTCACCGGTCAGTGGGTTGAAGGAATATATGTTTTCCAGATTATAGGGCCTGCGACCCCGCCCAATGCCCTGATTGATTCCTAGTTCCTGAAAAGCCACCACAAAGTAAGGAAAGTAGTCAATGGCTTTACCGATGAGAATTAACCTGAACTCCAACCGTTCTCCCGGATTGTACTCCGTCTTTCTCACCAGTGGCGGCTCAATCACAAAAGGACGCGGAATGCTTGTATACAGTCTCAACACTTCCGAACCGGGGGGCGGTGTGGTTTCAAATACGTAGGTGTAAGGGCAATTGGGCATAATCAGACAATCCCGGCAGGTTTTTTTCCGCATGCTGCAGGCAATTCTTCGGAAGGCGGCACCAAAACCGCCGCGTAAAGTTGAGCCCTTGTATGGCGGCAGTTCCAGACCCTGTTCTCCGGCACTCAACACCACACGGTAATGACAGGTGGTAAAATCTTCTAACATATCTGCTGCTCCTTGGAAAATGAATTTGCTTATACAAATTAGCCACCAATGGTGCCAGTTCCTGCAACAAACTGTGAAGCAGGCAGCAAAATTGGCAGCCAATAGACAGGTGCAACACCTTGGCTAAAAGGTTTCCCCGAAGAATCATGCTGCGCCGCCAGAAAAGCAGGTCAGTTGCCGTCCCCAACATGACAATTCTACCGAGACTCGCCTCCATATGACATTTTATCTCTAAATATCTGTAATTTTTTGGAAGGTTTCCTTGCGGATGGCGTTGAATATAAATGCTCCAAAAGCACCATAGTCACACTCGAGATAGCGTAACGTCCTGTTCTGCTCTGGAATTGGAAGTGAATTTTAAAAGAAGGAGGGAATACATTGAAAAAATTTGTTTTTTGGTCAATCTTTTTTCTTGTCTTTTCTGCTTATCTTCCTGCCGCCATTGCTGAACAGGTAAACTGGCGGGATGAAACTGGCAGAAAGTATTTTGGTACAACTACCACAAAATACACTTACAACAGCAAGCTGACTCCCAGACTCATAATGGACAACAAGTTTACAGCGGACGGTACTGCCAGCTATCCTTATGAAATTTATTTGCCCAACGAAACTAACCCTGACCGGTATCGTATTCACAGCAACTACAGTAAGGATACCGATGCATGTGCTTCATGTCATGCTACACACACCGCAGTTGGCAAAAGCCTGCTGCAATGGTCCAGCACTTACGACACGTGCCTGGCCTGTCATGACGGTACTGTTACAACTACCTATGACGTTGTGGCCGGTAAAACACCAGCAGGAAAGCCCGCACCAGGTGGTATGTTTGGTACCGGAAAGGAAAATTTTCTTTCCACCCATAAAGTTAACGGGGCGGTGACAACCGCCACTGCTCCCGGTGGCTCGACCATACCCGTTCAAGTCGAACGTAATGGAAAAAGCGAGGTTATTGCCTGGGGAGTTGACTTTGGTTGCCAGAGCTGTCACAGCCCTCACGGTTTAGGGGGCAATGCACGTCTTCTTCATCCGGATCCCAACGGTGCCGCTACGAGAAAAGCCGCACCCTCAGGATACGTGCCGACAAAAATAGATGCAGTAACCGTAGCAGTTTATCCTTCAAACAGCACTACTGAAATGCCTTACCGTTTCTTAAACAGCTATCCGTATACAATAACACTCTGGGACAGCAGCGGCAACGAAATACAGGGCAGCATTAGTAACAAAAACGGATATACTCTAATAACAGTAGAAGATGCCAATTCAGTAAGTAAAGTTTACGGCACTCCCGCTATCACAGTACAAATGAAGGTTTACGATTACCTGGGTGCAGGCGAGAAAATTACTTACGTCCGGGGAATCAATGAATTTTGTGGAGCCTGTCATACGGATTATGACACGACAAAGGTGGGTAAGCCCAGTAGAGACAGCAACGGTATTTATTCAAAAGCATACCGGCACAAAGTTGGCACTAGCTGGTATCAGGAAGTACCTGGCTTACAATTTGAAAAAGGTATTGATAACAATAATATAAAAATAACCTGTCTTACCTGCCATGTAGCCCACGGGACCTCTCAAGAATATTGGAAACACACTCTGGCCAATAACACATTACCCGAATATCAAATACCTGGTTGGTCAGAAATGGCTGAAGCAGATTTCCAGGAAATTGCAGGTTCGTCCGCTTTAAAACGAATGCCCAATATGGGAACCTGCGAAAGCTGTCATGACAAAAGTTCAGCCAACAAGGGATATTTGGCAAACTCCGGACAAACCAAAAATTACAATCAAATTGCTGCCACAGCCAACGGTATCTATACCCAACTGACCGCTGACTGGGCCGACGCCGATGTATCGGTATGCGGCGAGTGCCATAAGGAACAGTATACTCAACTAAATGTCAATAATGCCAGCCATCCTCATGTTGCCTGGAACTGGCCCAATTGCAGTCACTGTCATGGACCATTAGAAAATCACCTGAAAAGTCCCAGTGAAACCAATATCGAAAACCCGGAGCATATAGCAAACGACCAGTTTTTGGATAATGGTACATGCTGGTGGTGCCACAGTTATGAAACATGGACCGGACAGCCTCAGTATACGCAATACAAAGACAGCAAGCATTACTTGAGCGGAGTGGTAACTTGTTACACCTGTCATGACATGCACCGACTGACCTTACGCTACCCCAAACAGCAGCTATGTGCCATCTGCCATGACCGGACCATGAATGTTGATGCCATAATGTCCAATTCCGGACATGAATTCAAACCATTAAAGTAATAGACATAGAAATTTGTATATATCACCAGCAGTTAACATCCCCGAACTAGTTTCGGGGTATTTTTTTCATCAAAATTAAGATAATTACTAACCTAAACACAGCCGCCTCCGCCCGGTTGTTCGACCCCAGCCTGCTTGAGATAGTGCTGACTGGTTTTGACGGTCTTGGAGCTGAGATCCAGGTCCCGGCCAATCTGGTTGTGGGTCTTGCCTTCGGCTATGAGCAGGCAGGTAAAAGCCGGTCAGGGCTTTTTCAGCCCCCGTGAAAAACTTCCTCAAAGCAGCCGGGACCGGTTGCGCACGGCAAAGGCCGCGGCTTCCGCCCTGTTGCTCAGACCAAGTTTGGACAGGATGTTGCTGACGTAGTTTTTGATGGTCTTGGGGCTGAGGTACATTTCCTGAGCGATTTGGTTATTGGTCTTTCCCTCGGCTATCAACAGTAGAATGTGCTTTTCCTTGGGGGTCAGGATGTCCTTTTCCTGACGCTCTCTGGGAAATTTCTTGACCAGGTCCATAACCTTGCCGGTAATGCTCGGGTCCAGGAGGGACTGTCCCCTGGCTACCTTCTTAATGGAATCAATTAGTTCATCACTAGCTATTTGCTTCAGCAGATAACCGCTGGCACCGGCCATAATGGATGACAGGATGGCTTCGTCGTCAGAGTAGGAAGTCAGCATCAGCACCTTCAACTTCTCGCACTTGTTCTTCAATTCCCTGCAGGCCTCAATACCGTTGCCCTCGGGGAAACGAATATCCATCAGCACCACGTCGGGACAGGTCTGCTCCACAATCTCTATGGCTTTTAGGGGAGAATCCGCTTCCCCAACAATTTCAAAACTGGGCTCGCCTCGCAGAATATGACCCAAGCCCACCCGGACCATTTCGTGATCATCGACAACGACCAGCTTGATTTTCTCCATTTCCAGCACCTCCGTATGGAATGGTAATAAAGATCCCGGTTCCCTTACCGGGAGCCGTAGTAATCTTCATCTTACCATTTAAGGCTTCTACTCGCTCTGTCATGTTATTAATTCCCCGGTGCTCGCCGTCGTACTCGGCCACTTTTTTCTTATCAAAGCCGCGCCCGTCGTCCACGATGGCTACGTCAATGGCGTTTTTGCCCAGGTGAACTTTCAGGGTAACGTGTTGCGCATCAGCGTGACGCCTGACGTTGTTTAACGCTTCCTTAATAATATGGTAAATATGAGACCGCTGCTTAGGTGTAAGAGATACAGCACCGTACTCCTGGTAGTCAAAGTCAGGCTTCGTCTGCGAAGTAAGGGCAAATTCATTTACCAGCTCCAGCAAGCTTTGGCGCAGTTTGGTGTCCTGAAAATACAGCTGCTGCAGGTCCATAATATATGAACGAATATCCTTAATGGTATCATTTAATTTTTTCACCGAGTAATCCAGCAGTTCTCGGGCAGGGTGCCCGGGGTTGTCCGCCAGCAAGCGCCGGCACTGTTCCAAAGTGAGCCCGATCCCGTACAGGGACTGAATGGTGCCGTCATGAATTTCCCGACTTATGCGGCCCCGCTCCTGCAAAATTGCCTCCCGCCGTTCCGCTTCCTCAACCCGTTTTTTCTGTTCCACATCAAACAGTTCCAAACTCTTAATAATATTGACGCCAATACCGATACCGATAGCAAAGCGAAGCAGCTGTACCGGTATTCCGGTTACCGCTATAAAAGAATTGTAATTAATAATGCTTGCCGGAAAAAAGGGGGCTTTCGATACGACTAACCCGGTAAAGACGCTGTACACCGCGATAAAAAACGCACCCCACCACATGTGGTTCGTAAGCCGGGGCATGTCCAGCTGTTTAAAATCCTTGGTCTGCTTAAAAAAGGCGTAAGCCGCCATCACTGCTGCCGGGAAGCCCAAAAAATACCTGGACAGCGCTTCCACACAGGCCAGCCACTGGTCAAAATCGGCTGCCAGCGGCCTGATCGCCAGGATAGCCAACAGCCAGGCGACAAAAATGACCACAGGAAGCAAAGTGCGCCAATTGTTGCGCGCCAATACCACCTTGAGGCCGAAAACAAACAGGTAAACGTAAGATACCGACAACATTGCAAAGACCGCAAAGCGCAGAAGGTTGTAAACTTCCGGCGTAAGGTTACGTTCATTAAGAGGTAAAAATGCCGGTGCCCAGTCTGCCAGGCCATGAAAGATGGCAAACCAGGCAAAAAGCCTGATAAATTTGGCCAGCTTAAACTGACTGGCACCTACATTCTTAACCAGAATACCAAAACCGGTCAGCACGTATACCAAACCGTAGGTAAAAAATATCAATTCCCTGTTCTGTAAATAAAAACTGGTCAAATTCATTTTCAGCCCCCGCCAGGCTAGTTTTAAAAATTCAGCCGGAATCTATTACGCACGGCAAAAGCTGCTGCTTCCGCCCTGTTGCTCAGACCAAGTTTGGACAGGATGTTGCTGACATAGTTCTTGATTGTCTTGTGGCTTAAATATAGTTCCCGGGCGATTTCCTTGTTGGTCTTTCCCTCGGCAATCAGCACCAGAATTTTCTTTTCCGTGTCATTAAGCTCGTTAACCCCCGGCTGTTCCAACTGCTCCGGGTTTCTTAACAGCTCCATGACCCGGCCGGTTATAGACGGGTCTAGGATGGATTCCCCGGCATGCACCTTTTCTATTGCCTCCACCAGCTTATCCTTCCCTATCTGTTTTAAGACGTAACCGCTGGCTCCAGCTACAATGGAGGAGACAATAGCCTCCTCCTCCGAATAGGAGGAAAGCATCAGTACTTTGATATCCTTATTAATGGCCTTGATCTCCCTGCAGGCCTCCACGCCGTTACCCTCGGGAAAGCGGACATCCATCAACACCACATCAGGCTGCAGTTCTTCAGCTTTGGCCACAGCCTCACCCGGGCTGGCCGCTTCAGCCACCAGCTCCAAATTATCATAAGCTTTTATGATAAAACTCAAACCCAACCGCACCATTTCATGGTCGTCCACAATCATTATCTTAATCTTATTCATTCGCCTGCCCTCCCATAGGAACGGTGATGGTAATTGTCGTTCCCTTCCCCGGTTCGCTGTCAATCTCCATGCTCCCGTCCAGCTCCTTCACCCGCTCCTGCATGTTTCTCAGACCATGCCGCCCCCATTTAACGCTTTCCTCAACAGTAAAACCTTTCCCGTTATCCTTGACAACCACCTCAACCTGCTTCGCCCTGACGGTAACTTCCAACCACACCCTGGTTGCCCTGGCATGTTTCCTGATATTGTTCAGGGCTTCACGGACAATGTAGTACAAATGCGTTCTTTGTTCGGTGCTGAGCGACAGGGTGGCCTCCTCACGGTACACATATTCCGGCACCATATCGGTGGTAACTCGGAACTCCTGGACCAGCCCCTGTAAGTCCACGCGCAGCGAAGTCTCGCGAAAATACCGGTGACGCAGGTTCATAATGTACGCGCGGATATCGGTGATGGTCCTACCCAGGTGCTCCACCGCGTAATCGATGTGTTCCTTCAGCGCAGCGGGAGCCCTTTCATCCAGCAGGGACTGGGCCAGTTCCAGCCGCAAACCGATGCCGTACAGTGACTGGATGGTGCCGTCGTGGATTTCCCTGCTGATGCGCTCGCGCTCCTTCATGACAGCCTCCTTTTTCTCCGCCTCCTCTACCCGCCGGCGCTGCTCCACATCGAAAAGCTCCAGGCTGCGAATAATGTTGAAACTCATGCCAATGCCGAACGCCAGGCGGAAAACCAGCACGGACATGCCCGTTATTTGAAAAAAGGTCTCGTAATTGAGCACGCTGGCCGGAAAGAAGTTGGCTTTGGGAGCAATAACTCCGGTCAGCAAACCGTACACTGCCAGGAAAATGGCTCCCAGCCGCATGGCCCGGGTTAAGCGGGTAATCCCCACTCTTTCGTAATCAGCTGCCTGCCGGAAAAAGGCATAGGCACTGATCAGCCCCGCGGGCAGGGCAATCAGGTAACGGGATAAAGCACTGGCGGCAACAATCCACTGGTGAATATCGGGAATATTGGGCCGCAATAGCAGCGCCCCGGCCAGCCAGGTACCCAACACCACCGCCGGTATCACCAGGTGTACCGGCCAGTTAACCTTCCGCGAAAATGCAACTTTTAATCCGAAGACAAAGAGGAAAACATAAGATAGGGTAAACAAGCCATATCCCGAGGCAAATAAAACAAAGTGAACATCCGCCGGGCAGGCACCGCGGCAGGGCAGAAAACCCGCCGCAGCCCACAATGCCAACCCGTGGGCGATGGCAAACAGGGCAAACAGCTTGATGTCCCGGCTCCAGCCAAAATCGCTATGCCTGACGTTTTTTACCAGAACAGCAAAGCCGATAAGAAAATACACCTGGCCGTATATGAGGAAAACCACTCCATTGTCAGCGGTAAAAAAGCTTTGGATAAAATCCATGGGCATCCTCACAAGAGATAAGTTTAAACAAGGTACCGATTATGAAAAATTTCTACACAAACTTACATATTCCTTTGTGCAGGATAAGATAAAAACTGGGAATTCCCCAGTTTTTAGCATTTTATATTTATTCAAAAGCCGGCCCGTTTATTCTTTTTTTAATTTTCCCAGCCGGTAATAGGTACCGCTGGCGTAGGCCACAAGCTTGTTCTCGCTCTCATCATAGCACTTTGCCTCGGCCACAATCAGGCGGCGCCCGTACTTGATTATCTCCGCTTCCGCCCGCAGGCTGTCCCCCAGGGCCGGGCGCAGGTAGTTGACTTTCAGTTCCACGGTATTGGCCCCTTCGTCGGGACCGATCTTTTGATTGACCACCACGGCAATGGCCGAATCCAGCATGGTAGCAATAACGCCGCCGTGAACCTGACCGTACACCTGCCGGTGCTTCTCAGAAACGGGAATGCGCACAAAGGCCTTGCCGTTTTCATCGTAGTCCACATCCATATCAATGAGCTGCCAAAAAGAGCCTGCTGCCAAATCGTTCAGTTTAACCATACCGTCCCCCCTTCACTCCAAGTAAGATGTACGCA
>JACDOG010000037.1 GCA_017656305.1 Thermoanaerobacteraceae bacterium | reverse complement strand
ACAGCAACTGCTATCTTACCATGTCTCCCATTACTTTGCAAGTGGTAAGTTTTGTAAAAGTATCCTTTGCTTTAACGTTAAAATATGATGTTTTACTAAATATTCTTTCATGCGACGCATTAGAATATACCATAATATAAGGCTATTGTCAATATTTCCGCAACGTTAATTTACGCATGGGTACAAGAAAAATCGGCCTTTCTTAGGCCGACTTTTCTTACGCTTCTTTTTTATCTTTTACCTTTTCAATTTTTATGGCACAGTCGGGACAAACCAGCTCACAAATGCCACAGGCAATACAGTCTTTTTCGCCGTGACCTGGTTCTACGGCCGGTGTACCATAAACTCCTAATTTCTTAGACCAACCGATAGTATTTACAGGGCATTTTTCAACGCATAACCCGCAACCCTTACACAGGTTGGTGAACAAGTGAAAAATACCCTTGCCGTTTTCATATGTGACAGGTTTCCACGGACTACTCATCCTGGTTCCCTCCCTCGGTTATAATTCTTCCTTAACTAGTTCCATACCACGTTCCAGGGCCTTGAAGTTTAGCTCGCGCAACTTTGGATCTTTTTCAAATTTATACCCTAATTTCTTTTCAATAGCCTGTTTTGCCCTATCCACATCAACAACTCCTGTTGCACCAATCACAGCACCCATAATTACTATGTTAAAGACACGGGGATGCAGTTCATCTTTAGCCACTTTAATAGCTGGAATTGCTAAAACTTTTGCCGCATTTTTCGGTAAATCATCTTCTACGCCTTCAATATCTGCATCATAGACAAATATAGTTTTATCTCCTACGTAGCGTTGAGTACGCCTTACGGCACGGTCACTAAGAGCAATTACAATATCTGCAGTCTTAAATTTAGGTGAACCTATAGGCTCATCGGATATCTGTACGTAGGCTACGGAAACCCCACCTCTTTGTTCAACACCGAAGTTAGGGATATATAAAGCTTCACGTCCGTCTTCGTACGCAGCCTCAGTAATAATCATGGCTACTGATTGAACACCCTGTCCACCTTCACCTGCTAGAGCAATTTTGGCTCCTTTAGCCATGATCTAACCCTCCTTTTTCTCGCCAGGAACTTTGATTTCGCCAATCTTAAAGTATTGAGGCATAGTTTCCTCGATGAACTTCCATGTTTCAGCTGCGTTTGTTCTCCAGTTGGTAGGACAACCGGATAATACTTCTACAAAGGAGAAACCATTACCGGAAATTTGGTTTTCCAGAGCACGCTTCATGAATTTCTTTAACTGCCTTACATTTGCTACAGTACCCCTAGCAACGTAAGCAGTATCAGGAGTAATGGCAGCCACCATTTCCGGTCCTTGAGTCGGGTTACCTGTTGCTTCCACGTCACGACCATACGGGCTGGTCTCAGTTTTCTGGTTCGGCAAGGTGGTAGGTGCCATTTGACCACCGGTCATACCGTAATTGGTGTTGTTAACCAATATTACGGTGATTTTTTCGTTTCTGGTAGCAGCATTGACTAAATGCTGGGAACCAATAGCATAACCACCGCCGTCACCCATGTATGCAATACCGATTACGTCTTCATTTGCTCTTTTAATACCGGTAATTACCGGAGTAGTTCTACCATGGTGAGTCTGTACCGTGTCAATGTTAAAGAAATCCCAAGCCAACAACGAACATCCAATGTCACAGCCAAAAACGGTTCTTTCTTGAATACCTAATTCATCAATAGCTTCACCTAATGCCTTTAATACTAAGCCGTGACCACACCCCGGGCAAAATTTATGCGCTTTTGTCTCAGGGCGCCAGCATTTCGGCATTTTCGGTGCTACAGACATAATATAGCCTCCTTCCGTCTTATAAAAGTTTACTAACTTCTTCAACAACTTCTTCTGCAGTAACTCCCACACCAGGCTTCAGTACTTTCTTAATTGGAGTAGTCAAGCCGTAAAGGGAATTAGCGATAATTTTGCATAATTGTCCGTAAGCAGACTCAACGACCAGCACCACTTTTGCATTCTCTGCTCTCTTACGTAACTGTTCCTCAGCTAAAGGACGCAGCGTTACCGGTCTAAAGTGACCTACCTTTTTACCTTGAGCACGCAGTTCTTTTACTGCTGCTTGAACCGCTCTTGTAACCACACCATGAGCTACGATAAGTACTTCAGCATCCTCCGCATCAAATTCCTGGTATTCTGCAATCTCAGGAGCATACTTTTCCCAATCAGACATGATACCCATTACAACGTCGTAAAGCTCATCTTCTGTATTATAGGTGTTGCGCAGGTGATTTGGGTCTCTGTCTATACCCGGTACACCGCCTTTGGCTACATAAGGCTCCGTTGGTACCATTTCAATACCACGGCTGGCCGGGTCATACATGGTCAGAGATTCACGCATTTTCGATTGATAACCGTCACCTAAGATATGAGTTGGGAAACGATACTTCCATGCGGTATTAAACGCCTTAATAGTGTAATCAAACAATTCCTGGTGCGTTGAAGTAGAGTATACAATTCTCGCACCTTCACCGTTACCGCCAAAACAAGTCATGGTTACTTCCTGTTGTGAATAAATAACCGTTGCAGTGGACGGACCCCCACGCTGAGTAACCACCTGTACAACCGGAATGCGCATCATTTCTGCCATAGACATGGGCTCTTGCATCAACGTATTTCCTGGACCAGATGTTGCAGTAAATGCTCTTCTTCCTGCCAGCACGCCACCAATAGTGGTAAAACCAGCAGAAATTTCGTCTTCAGTTTGCAAAAACTTCCTGCCATACTTTGGAGCCAACCTGGTCCAGTAATGCATAATTTCGTTTTGAGGTGTAATGGGATAACCATACATAATTTCTGCACCTGCAGCCAGTGCTGCCCATGCTACAACCTCGTTACCTGTCATAAATAC
Source organism: Thermoanaerobacteraceae bacterium (assembly GCA_017656305.1). GTDB lineage: Bacteria > Bacillota > JADQBR01 > JADQBR01 > JADQBR01 > JACDOG01. The sequence goes on along the minus strand of JACDOG010000037.1, from coordinate 5,723 downwards.
TCTCTTCTCACCTTCAATGGGCTTGTCTGCCATATTAATTAAACACCTCCCAGTATTTGTTACCACTGATGTGGTTTTTTATAGCATCCCCGTTACCAGAAAGATCGGGGCATGTATCTGTGTAAGTACTTGATAGGATTACCCTGGCTATCAGTAGTTTTGCCAGCAGTTCGTAATTTCTCATCTACAGCCGTGTATACCACCGGAATTTGTAACTGTTTTGCAGCTTCAGTGACAATTTTAGCCCCTTCCTCAACAATCTCCCAATCGGTTTCATCACCGAGATGAGTGTTGTTAACCAGTCCATCTACTTTACCCAAACCGCTGACATATTCCACAATATCCTTTACAGAAGCCGTCATAGGACGCGAAGTGTTAACTACGGCGAAAATTTTTAAATCCTTGTTATTGAGGGCGTCTTCAACCAAATTAAGTGTTTTGGCCCCCTCAACACCATATCCAATATCCATAATGACATCAGTTTCTCTTTTTAACGACCACTTCATCTCCGGCTTGAGAATTGAACCCGCTTCCCCCAGTCCCATGGTTTCCCGGGTTTCCCAGGCAATAACATCAATACCCGTCTCTTCCAACTGTCTTTTTAACGGGCGAAGAGTATAAAACGGCTCAACCAGATCCAAATCCACCAAAGTAACTTTTCTACCTGATTTATTAAGTTCAACTGCCCGGTTGATGGCGTTTTCACTTTTACCGCTCGCATACTCGCCTATGTAAGCTTCCAGAATACGCTCTTTAATTTTCTCTCACCTCAAAGTTATTATTTTCTATATATGAAATTTTATAAGAACCAAAAACAAAAAAATAAAAGTGGTCACCCACTTTAATGCACAACTACACCTTATATCTAGTATACTTGAATATAATTTTCAACGCAAGAGATTAACTGATTTTCAAAATTTTTAATAATTACTATTAACTGATAATGGATTGCCGGTTATCTGGCTTAACCCCCTAACAAAAGATTAAATACTATTACAACCAGCAACCCCGGTACCCCGAGAAAGCCCACAATCAAAACTGTTAACAAGTTAATTGGTACGTGAAACCCCACAACCTGGCCGACTAAATTCACCACCCACAGTAATAACAGTCCAATTAAAGAATTGTAGACCAGCCTGAACAACCACCGAAACGGCTTGGCCAACAAATACATAATAAAAAAAATTATTAATAAAGCTGCTCCAGCTAATAAAGCAAATAACGTTAACTGCCCGTTCAACTATTTCACCTCCACAGATTTCTCTTTTTTGGCTTCTTTCAATAAATACATAAATTTCCTTTCGGCGGCTTCCATCTCATGAATGGCATAGTCCACCAGTTCCTCTTCAGTTGTTTCATTGAAAATATTTCGTGCTGCCAGCCACTCTTTTTTTGCCTGTTCTACCAGGTTATCTGCAGCCAGGTCTATCATATACGCATTGTCATCTTCCCAGGAGTTAAGATTGAAAAGGTTTAATATTTTTTTAAACCACCGCACTTCTACCACCCGTACAGATATATTGTTATTTATTTAACTATATGCATACAGGTGGCCTAACTTTCCTTTAAACAAAAAAAGAATCCTAATTGTTAGGATTCTAGGTCAGCTCCGTGCGCCCTTCAAAAGCTCTTGTCAAAGTTACTTCGTCAGCATATTCCAGGTCGCCGCCCACAGGCAGCCCGTGAGCTATTCTGGTAACCTTAATCCCCAGCGGCCGCAACAACTTGGCCAAATACATCCCGGTTGCCTCACCTTCAACTGACGAACTAATAGCAACTATTACTTCCTGTACCGGCTTTTCCTTTACCCGTGCCAACAGTTCTTTAATCTTCAACTGTTCCGGCCCAATGCCATTTATCGGGGAAATTATTCCATGCAGCACATGATACTTGCCCCTGTATTCGCCGGTTTTTTCAATAGCCACAATGTCTTTTGGATCCTCTACAACACAAATTACACCCTCATCTCTTTTAGTGTCTGTACAAATAAAACAAGGATCCTCATCCGTCAAATTACTGCAGATAGAACAGTAGGTAATCTTCTCCTTTGCTTCCTTAATGGCATCAGCTAAAGCTAGTGCCTCTTCATCTGAGGTATTTAAAAGATGAAACGCCAGTCGTTGAGCGGTTTTTGGCCCAACACCAGGTAGCTTGCCCAATTCAGAAATCAATCGCGATATTGATTGAGCATAATAAAGCATTTACGTAACTCCTTACCGTGAGTATTGGAATGGTAATTATCCTAAAACAAGCCTGGTATTTTCATGCCACCCGTAATTTTTTTCATTTCTTCGGCCATCATCTCTTGTGCTTTGTTCAACGCCTCGTTAACTGCTGACATAACCAGGTCCTGCAGCATTTCCACATCTTCAGGATCCACAACTTCCTTTTCAATCTTGACATCCACTACTTCCTGTTTTCCGTTAACGGTAACCGTAACTGCTCCGCCGCCAGCACTTGCAGCCACTTCTTTTTCCGCCATTTCCTCCTGCAGTTTTGCCATTTTTGCTTGAATTTGCTGTGCCTGCTTCATCATCTTACTCATATTCCCAAAACCCATCGTAAAGCCTCCTTAATAATTTAATTATTTTCCTCTACTACCTTATCTTTCCCAAAAATCTCTTCTGCCTTTTTTAACACCTGCTCATTTGAGTTAATGGCATTACCATCAATAAGCACGGATTGAACCCTGATCTCTTTACCAAAAGCTGTTTTCAGCATGTGCTCCACCAGTAACCGGTGTTCCTTTTGGGATAGCCGTTCTCGGTGAAAATTATACTCAGGAGAATAACCTAAAGTCAAGATACCATCCTCAAGCCTGCACACTTCTGCCTCTACCAAAAATGCATAGGTAGAAATGTTCATTTTCTTTACGCCTTTAACTATCTTTTGCCAGTTGTCTTTAATTTGCTGTAATGTAACAGTTTTACTACCGCCAGTTTTATCATCAACGAGTATATCAGTCTCTACCGGATAGCCCACTGAGGGCTTACTAACGTTGTGGTTATTTAATTTACTTTCTAAAGCTTCTATTCTTTTCACCAGCATTTCCAAAGTTAAATTTTCTTCATAATTTAAAGTTTTTAATAGACCCAGCTCCAACATTAGTTTTGGATTATTACTCCACTTCATATCATTTTGCGTCTTTGACAGAACATCTATAACATAGCTTACCTGTGCCCGCTTAAATTTAGCAGCCTGTTGTTTTATCTGCTCCATTATATCCTGCGACACAACTAAAAAATTATCGGGTTCCTGGCAAATCTGCGCCAGCAATATGTTTCGGAAATGTTCCAGCAAATCCTGCAACAACAGTTGAGGGTCCTTACCCTCATCTAAAACCTCATTAATTGCCTCTAATAACCGGGTAGCTTGCCGTTCCAACATGGCATCAGCAATGGTAATTACGACATCCTGCGTAACGGTGCCCAGTACTTCCACTACTTCTGTAACAGTTATTTTGTCTTCCGCATAAGCCATACACTGGTCTAAGGTAGATAGAGCATCTCTTAACCCACCGTTTGCCGCCTTGGCAATCATTTCAGTTGCTTCTCTATCTATTTTTATATTTTGACTGCTTGCTATTTGTTCTAAACGGTCAATAATCTGCTTATTACCGATACGCCGGAAGTCAAAACGCTGGCACCGGGATAGGATGGTTGCCGGAATTTTATGCGGTTCTGTAGTTGCCATGACAAAAACCACATGTTGCGGTGGTTCCTCTAAGGTCTTTAATAAAGCATTAAACGCCTCCGTAGTTAGCATATGTACTTCGTCAATTATATAGACTTTATACTTTCCTTCAGATGGAGCATATTTAACCTTTTCCCGCAAATCCCTAATTTCTTCAATACCCCTATTTGATGCAGCATCTATTTCCTGGACGTCCATGGAAAGTCCTTTATCTATTCTCTGGCACGACTCACATTCATTACAGGGTTCAGCACCCTGACGGTTCATACAGTTAATACTTTTTCCCATTATTTTGGCAGTACTTGTCTTGCCGGTACCACGAGGACCGCAAAACAGATAGGCATGCCCCACTCGATTGTTTTTAATTGCATTAATCAGTGTTTTCGTAATATACTCTTGACCCACCACTTCAGCAAACCTCTGCGGCCGCCACTGCCGGTATAAGGTTTTGTATTCCATCCAAAACCACCTCTAGCAATTACTTTCGCGACATATAAATCCATTTCCTTTGACTTACCTGATTTTAGGTAAAAAAAATATGGGCAGCAAACTATTTTCAGGCATAAAATTAAGGTCGTGCACCCACCCTCGAGAATTACCTTCCAGGCGTAACCCTTGCAGTTAGCTCCAACCAGGCTCCCCTGCGGCACACGAAATCACTCACTTACCGCTGCTTCCTTCCGGACCTGACGGGGTTCATGAGCTTTCGTTGCGCAGGACCCAGTTTTCAACACCACTTACAAGAGGCAGACCCCACAAGGCAAAACCCTCAGATGGGACTTCGACCCTGCTATAGCGGATTGCAGGTTACAGGGCACCGCTACCTCCCCATCTAGCACGACCTAAAATTAATTATATTAAATTTTTTAGCAAACATCTACCGAAAAAAATTAAGCTGCATAATAAAAATGGCGGAGAGGACTGGATTCGAACCAGCGAGGCTTGTTAAGCCTACACGCTTTCCAGGCGTGCGCCTTAAGCCAGACTCGGCCACCTCTCCGCGGTTTTACAGCATATTCAAGAAATATAATAGTGCTGCTACCAACGATGCAAGGAATATTATACATATAAATCGGCTTTAATGCAAGTAATTTACTTACTTAGACTTTCAAGTAATTAATGGAATACCTTCCATGCCAACAGTTTTTGTTTAAAATAGCAAAAGGGTTTTTGCATAATAGCGAAAACCCTTAATTTTAATTTTGGCGGAGAGGGTGGGATTCGAACCCACGAGACGGGTCACCCCGCCTACTCGATTTCGAGTCGAGCGCCTTAAACCAGACTCAGCCACCTCTCCGCGTTTAAGAAGCAAGAAACAGCATCCGCTAGTCAGTTAGTCAGTTACTTTTGCTTCCCTGCTACTATTTTTTATCTCTTAGTTTTCTAAAAAATTGCTTTAAAATGTTGCTGCATTCAGTTTCCCTGACACCACCAATGACTTCCACCTGGTGATTTAATTTGGGAAACTGGACCAAATTCATTAATGATTCCACAGCGCCTGCTTTAGGATCTTTTGCACCGTAAACAAGACAGTCAATTCTGGCCATTACCAGTGCTCCCGCACACATGGGACAGGGTTCTAAGGTGACATAAAGCACACTGTCCAAAATCCGCCAGCCACCGAGTACGCGAGAGGCTTCCTGTAAAGCCAATATTTCAGCGTGCGCTGTCGGGTCTTTAGCAGTTTCCCGAAGATTGTGGGCCCTGGCTACAATGTCTCCACGGTGTACTACCACAGCACCGATGGGTACCTCTCCTTTTTCAAAGGCCTTACGCGCTTCAGCCAAGGCCTCACCCATAAAAAAATGGTGATTATCCATAACTTCACCATCCAGCTTATCCCAACTGGTGCGCCCGGGAGGACTCGAACCCCCGACACGTGGTTTAGGAAACCACTGCTCTATCCACCTGAGCTACGGGCGCACTAATAATGATGTCAAATTATTAAAATTTAATTTCAGATAAAAAAATGGCGCGCCCGGGAGGACTCGAACCTCCAACCTCCTGATTCGTAGTCAGTTACTCTATCC
>JACDOG010000036.1 GCA_017656305.1 Thermoanaerobacteraceae bacterium | reverse complement strand
TTTTTGCGACAAATTGCGTCAATTTATCCCTTTTTGTATCACAAGCTTGCCAGCTTATTCATACCATATAACTAAAGTAACATTAAGTGTTTTAGGAGGGAAAATATGGACAGAAAACGTGACCGTCGTTATGAGCTCCCCTGCAGTCATACCAACTACGAAGGCAGAGCCTACCCGTATCCCTGGCTGGACCTGGCGGAAGCCTATGTCATCTGGCAGGAGCTTGGTGAGCTTTATCCGCTGGAAGAAGCCTTGATGAAGGGAACCATCTTCCCCGAACTCTGGAGACCATATCCATATCCTCAACGATAGGGAGGTGAAACCGCATGTCTCACAGGCAAATGCATAGACAGGCTCAACTACCCAAAGAGCAGTATGATCTGCTCCGGGAAATCATGCAGGTTGGTTTTGTTGTGGTTGAATTACAACTTTATTTAGATACCCACCCCAACGACAGGCAGGCCTTGCGACTCTACAACGAGTCAGCAATGTGCTACCACAGGCTGATAATGGAATACCAGAGAAAGTACGGCATGCTTATGGCACACTCACCCGATGGTACGGAAGAATGGCGTTGGATAGGCAGCCCGTGGCCCTGGGAAATAAATTACCGCTAAGGAGGGATAAAGTTTATGTGGGTATACGAAAAAAGGCTTGAGTATCCCGTTAGGGTAGAGAGAACGGACCTGCGCATGGCAAAATACCTGTTTGCCCAGTACGGCGGGCCGGACAGCGAACTATCAGCAGCAGTCAGGTACCTGAATCAGCGCTATACAATCCCGACCAACAGGGCAAAAGGCCTGCTAACCGATATCGGCACCGAGGAAATGGCCCACTGGGAAATAATTGGCACCATGATTTACAAGTTAACCCAGGGAGCCCCGGTTGAAGAGCTGGAAAAAGCGGGCCTGGGCGCACACTTTGTGGAGCATGACCGGGCGCTTTTCCCGCACGATGCAGCCGGTGTTCCGTGGACAGCCGCATACATTCAGGCTCACGGCGACCCGATAGCTGACCTGCACGAAGACATGGCTTCAGAACAGAAGGCCCGGGTAACTTACGAACATCTCATTCGCATGACGGACGACCCGGGAATAATTGACACGCTGCGTTTCTTAAGAGAGCGCGAGGTCGTACACTTCCAGCGTTTCGGCGAGGCCTTAAATTATGTCCACGAGTACATGGAAAGCCGGAAATATTATTAAACAGACAAGGATTTTGCATAATATAACCGACGCAAAATGGACCGACTTGCTGCGTCGGTCCTTTTCACTGCCCATACTTTACTTGTCATTTAACTTCATCGTAAATCAAGTTGTAAATTGCTTTAATGGCTCTCAGCTTGCGTTGTGTCCTTTCATCTTTCGGCAACACTTCTTCAACAAATCTTACTGTCATTTTTTATTCCCCCCCTTTGCAGGATTTTTCCCGGTTTTTATGTCAAGCCTTACCGCTGATGTTCCTGTCCATGTGTTATTATATGATAATAATTCTCATTTGTAAAGGGTTTTCAATTAATTTTTTAAAATTTTTTTAGCAAAACTAAAGTGGTCGCCAATACTAGCCGTCATGCCGCGAAACTTAATATTTTTCTGCAAGCAAGAATATTTCCATTTAACGGGCATGTAAAAGTCTCAGGAAAAATACTGAGGCATATTTTTATAGCTCTCAATACTAAAGTAATTGCATTTGCAACCAAATCATCGTATAATAGTTGCTAGTGCAACTATTTGGGTTACTGGAGGGGAAAACCTTTGGACCGCTCGGCACAATTGGGCAACGAAAAAATAGCAAAGCTGTTATGGAAATTCTCCATTCCTGCCATAATAGGAATGCTGGTCAACGCCATCTACAATGTCGTGGATAGAATCTTTATCGGCAACGGTGTCGGCTCCCTGGGCATAGCCGGTGTAACTGTCGGGTTTCCCGTCATGCTAGTGGTAATGGCGTTTGCCATGCTGGTGGGCATCGGTACCACTTCCCTGATTTCCATAAAACTGGGCGAACAGAAACGGGACGAAGCGGAGCTGATTCTGGGAAACGGTACTTTACTGCTCGTCCTGGTTTCCGCTATTATTTCCGGTATCGGGCTGCTGTTTTTAAACCCGCTGCTGCGAATTTTCGGTGCCAGCGAGGCAGTGCTGCCCTATGCCCGGGAATACATGCAGATTATCCTGCTGGGCACGGTATTCATGTCTACAGGCTTTGGCATGAGTAACTTTATTCGTGCCGAGGGCAACCCCAAGGTTGCCATGTACACCATGCTCATCGGGGCTGTTTTAAATATCATGTTAAACCCCGTATTTATTTTCGGTTTGGGCTGGGGAATACGGGGAGCCGCCGTGGCCACAGTTTTGTCCAGAACCATTTCGTCGGCATGGATACTCTACTATTTTCTCAGCAGCAGAAGCGTTTTAAAGCTGCGCCTGGAAAACTTCAGGCTACAGCGGGCAATTGTGAGCAAAATCGTCGCCATCGGTTCGGCACCGTTCGCCGTGCAGTTGGCCAACAGCCTGTTAACCGTCATTATGAATAACAGTCTGCGTATTTACGGTGGCGATGTAGCCGTGGCAGGTATGGGTGTGATTATGAGCATCTCAACCTTGGCACTGATGCCCGTGCTCGGCATCAGTCAGGGCGCCCAACCGATTATCGGTTACAACTACGGCGCCAAAAAATTTGACCGGGTAAAGGAAACACTGAAGCTTGCCACCATTGCCGCCACCACGATTGTTACCATTGGGTTCATCGTGACCAGACTGTATCCGGAGCAGTTTATCGCCCTGTTTAACAAGGAAGATGCGGAGCTGATCCGCTTTGGTACCCACGCCTTAATTGTTTTTCTGCTCGCTTTGCCTATTATCGGTTTTCAGGTCGTGGGAGCAAATTACTTTCAGGCAGTGGGCAAGCCCAAACAGGCAATGTTTTTAAGTCTCTCCAGGCAGGTGCTGTTTTTAATCCCGCTGCTGCTGGTACTGTCCAAGTTTTTCGGCTTGAACGGAGTACTGTTTGCCGGTCCCGCTGCCGACCTGCTGGCATCGGTAGTAACCGGGATATGGCTGTTTCGCGAGTTAAAAACCTTAAATCAACACCAAACTGCTGCTAAACCGCAGCTGGAATAAAGGGAGGTATGGCCGGTGGGTAAAACCCAATCTATCGGGAGATGGATTTCCGTCCTCTACCGCTACGGTCAAAGTTACCTGGATAAGAAATTGCATCCTTACAATCTCAGCAGCGGCCAGTTTATTTTCCTGGTAGTACTACTGGAAAAGGACGGGGTAAGTCAGGAGTTTTTGGCAAAACGGCTTAATATAGACAAGGCTACAACTGCCAGGGCCATAAAAAAGATGGAACAGGCAGGATATGTAGTGAGAAAGGTGGACCCCGAGGATAAGCGAGCCAGGATCATATACGTCACAGACAAGGCATTGCGGCTAAAACCCGTTTTAAAAAATATTTCTGAAGAATGGACAGGCCGACTGACTGAAGATTTTACTGTTCAGGAAAGGGAAATAATCTTCCAGTTACTGCAAAAAATGTCCCGTAACGCCGCGCTGCTGGTTAAAGCGGATTAGTGCCCCGGTTATTTGCACACATCCACCCACGTACCGCCTGTTACCTGCTGCAGCTCTTCCGGTTTAATCTTTACCGCCGAGTTTTCCGAACCCGCTGCCGGATACACATACTCAAACTCTCTTAGCGATACGTCCAGGTAAACATCAAGCGGGTTTTTCAAACCGAAAGGACACACTCCTCCCACGGGATAACCTGTCACCTGCAGCACTTCATCCGGTTTTAACAGCCTGGCCTTTTCCTTAAAATAATCCTTATACTTCCTGTTATCAATCCGGGCATCACCTTTGGTAACCACCAGAATATTCCTTTCCTGAAGCCTTAACGCCAAGGTTTTTGCAATCAGCGCCGGCTCTACACCCAGGGCCTGTGCTGCCAGCTCAACCGTAGCGGTACTCTCCTGCATTTCAATTATTTCATAATCCAGTTGGTTCTCCTCAAAAAATTCTCTGACACTTTCCACACTCATGGCTACACCCCGTTTTTTAAGAACTTCACGAAAAACCTACTTACAAGTTTAGATTAAACTGGAGACATATGTCAAATTCAGGCAGCACGACTTTGGGGCATTGATGCAATGCATAATCATTAAAAAAATGCAGATAAGTATTATGTATACTTGATTTCAATGCAGAGAATTTTCTGTAAATATGTGGTATGATTTTCATAGATATGGAGGTGGTTGCGTGCGAAAAAAAATCAACGGTTTGGCAAAACTGGCAATCTCAGGCCTGCAGCTTAAACTGGACAACTCCTGGTACAATATTTTCACACCGGATATTGCTGCAGCGTTATATAAAGCAATTTATCAGCATTTCAGCCTGAATCAAGGGGTCAGAAGCGGATGGGCCGGGTTTGGTTTTTACACATTGCTCTCTTTCACCGCCACGGCACTGGTCATTAAGGTATGCAAGTATCCCGCAAAAGGAGAAAGCAACGCTTTGGACAGCAGCAGGGAAGTGCTCTCCGTCACTGTAGGTTACAAGGACATAAGCGAGCAATCGCTGAAACTCCTGGTCAAAAGAGGCCTGGAAGCATTTCCCGCGTTCCAGGCACAACAGAAGAAGTGGAAACTTACCGCTTCCGCATAAAAATGCCGCCCGACTCCAAAAATGACGGGCGGTGTTTTTCTAGCCGTGCCCGGTTTTCCGTTTGCCTCTTTCCAGCTTCTTTTCCTTTTCCAGGTACATGTCATGATCCGCCTGCTTAATCACGCATGAAAAGCAAACTAAAAGGCCTTGAATATTGGATTATGGGTTTCGGTACGGTTCTTTTTGCAGGGTAACATACGAAAAAATCCATCAGCCTCTCGGCCAATGGATTTTCGTCGTCTACTGCAGCCTACCGCCAGCCGCAGCTGCCGCGCTGCAGCGAGTCAGGTCTGCAGTAAGGTCCCAGCTGACCGGGATTAACCGGTGCCTGGTTGCCGGGATTGCCATTGTCTTCCGCAGCGGGCACGGACTGCGGAGAGCTGGGAAATGCCGTTCCCACCCGGCACCATCTCCCGGGAAACATCTGCGGGATATTTCCCCCGTTACTTTCAATTAACTCTTCCAGGGGTAAATTCTTCACCAGGCTCACATCCATTTGGCGCATCTGGCTTTTCTCCCATAACAGGTACTTGTTCACTGGCAGGCCCATCTTACTGGCCTCCTGCCAAATTTCCATATCCGTCTGGTTTACCACCAGGTAACCCTGGTAGTTGCGCTTGGCCAGTTCATCATGCATGGTTTCCTGCAGATAGTCACGGTTAATGGTCATTTTATCCGTACCGGTTATAGGAGATAAAGTCACAATAATGTTACTCTGCTCACCCGGCTGCAGATAACCTAAATTGAGAGCTTCGAGAGTTACCAAATTAACAGCTTCATAAACATCCCGGCCTTTGAGATCCAGCCTTCGCAAAACCTCCTGTCCCTCTGGGTTAAGCGCTTTAGCCCGTACTACCTTGTTGTTTTCAGCGATACCTAACTCGACACTGGAGACCAAATCCATGGAAACTGCCGCCACAGCATCTGGCATAAACATGGGCTGTAAAAGACTTGCCGCAAGTACCAGTAGCAGTACAGCCGCCGCTGCTGCCACCCAGTACGGTTTTGTGGATTTTTTGGAGACGAGAGGTTCCGCCGGCACCGCCACTGTTTGTCCCGGAAGAGGCTTGGACGGAGGAAGCGGTGTGCGGAGAAAGTCTCCTTCCTCAGTTACTACTACCATGGTATCTTTATCAACCCTAATAACAATTCCCTGCATATTTTTCACCGGCCGTCACCTCGCTTTCCGCTTCCGGAAAGTTAATGAAATTCCGCATGGGCCCAAACTCTTCCCTAGTTAAAATTAAAACCAGTGCAATAATATATTTTCTGCCGCTTTCCAACACCTTTCTGCTTTGGCCTGTCAGTTTCCTCAATTCTTTGATGGGCAGGCGTTTTTTTCGCATCAGTTTCTGCAGCAGTTCCGGGTTTTCCTTGATAGTCAGGGCCGTTTTCATTAAGTTGATTTTGGTATCCCGATGTTTGGGCGAGCTCTTGATCAGCGCATCCAGCGAAATTTTGAACTCAGCTAAACTTTCCTGAAAACTAGCTACCATGGCTGCCAGTTCCCTGCTGCTCTCTTCCCGCATGAAGCTCTCCCAAGACTGCCGCGTTTCCTGTTTTACCATAACATCTTCATCTTCAAGGGAAACAACTGCGCGCTGTTTCCACCGGGCCTCCCGGCGAAAATAATCTATTAACCGGCGGTGAATCACCATCCGGGCATAATTCCAAAATTTCATCCCTTTATGCAGTTCAAAATTGTCAATGGCTTCATTAAATGCAATCAGCCCGATGCTCAGTTCATCATCGTTTTTCCAATCCAAAGGCCTGCCGCAAACACTGCTGGAAAAAGCGGTAATATCTTCGCGATAAAGATTAATCAGCTTTTCCCGCGCCATTGAGTTATTTGCTTTGGCCTCTAACAGCATTTCCCTTATGCTAGCCTCTTCCACACGAATCACCCCGGTTATAACTAACTTCGCAATAACCTGCAAATTTCGGGAGGTAATTGAAAAAGTCTTTTCTCCAAAAAAATTCATTTTTTTGCGGTTTACCTCCCTAAAAAATGCGAAACGCTACGAAATTAGAGTCGAAGGCACCAGTCAAAAGGAGGTGACAAGAATGGCGAAAAAGATTTTACTGCTGGCTCTGGCTGCTTTGCTGCTAACAGGCATGCTGGTTCCTGCAGCACTAGCCGCCACCACTGACGACCAGCAGCAGGATATCATCGATTTTTATAACAAGCTGGCAGAGTACCGCAAGCAGCTGGTTAAGAAATATCTGGATGCCGGTCTGATTACCAAAGAACAGGCAGCAATAATGAACCAGCGCATCGACCTGATAACCGAGTACCAGCGCAGCTGGACCGCTCAGGGCGCTTACGGTCCTGGGTTTGGCTGCTTCGGCGGTGGACCCGGTTTCTGCGGCGGCTTCCGCGGAGCCGGTATGTGGTGGTAGTATCACAGCAAAAATTACTTACCAAGCGGGGCTGAAATTGGTTTCAGCCCCGCTTCTCCTTTTTTGGTAAATGGGCCTTGATAGTGACCGAAAGAACTGCTACCTTTTAAAACAACATTACAACATATATTATAATTTGTCTACAAAAGGTAAATGTCATATTGCCGCAATGGCAAGCAGCCCCTCCTTGAAAAGCCTAATCATAGCAGAAAAATGCATAATTTATGCCTCTTTGAAAAAAACTAATATTAGAGTATCCAAGGAGGTGGCTAGTGATGAGTCTTGGTATCAAATGCATGGTTGAGGAATGCACCTATAACAAAAACAATGTTTGTGATGCAGAAACTATCGAAGTCGCTTCCAGCATGGGAAGAGAAGTAAACGACTCCGATGGGACGGCATGTAAAACATTTAAAGCCAGACAGTAACGCAAAAACCAGTCCCAAAGCAGAGGGCCCCGGGAACACCCGGGGCTTATCTTTTAACAATTTTCTTTCCTTCTTCCAGTCCATCCAACTGCGGGTTGAGGATGACCAGGTCACCCGGGCGCAGCTCCAATGTTTCGGGCACCTCTGGCCGGAGGGTGACCAGCATCAAAACGTCAAATTTTCTAATATCAGTTTTTTTCTTTGCTTTCTTATTTTAAGTGATTCTTTATGAACTTTTCCAATTCTTCCTCTGATAAAGGCTTGCTTACATAATAACCTTGGATCTTATCACAGAACATTTCTTTCAACAAATCAAATTGCTGCTTATTTTCTACCCCTTCCGCAGTAACTTTACACCCCAATTTTTTTGATAAATAAGCAATTGCATCAACAATCGAATATACTTTATAATTTTTGAGCATTAAATCTATAAATGACTTGTCAATCTTAATTTCATCAACCGGTAGAAAAGTCAAGTAATTTAATGAAGAATATCCTGTTCCAAAATCGTCAAGTATTATTTCTATACCTAATTCTTTTATTCTGTTTAATCTTTTTATATTTTCTTTCTTTGACTGCATAATTTGGCTTTCGGTAACCTCAAATTTTATTAAAGACGGATTTATATCGTATTTTTTCAGCATATCTTTTATATATAGGTAAAAATTATCTTCATAAAGCTGTATAGCGGAAATATTTATGCTGGTATCTAACAAATATCCCTTTTCGCACCATTTTTTGCATATTCTAAAGGCACTGTCGATAACCCATTTCCCCAAATCAATGATAAGTTTTGTTTCCTCCGCAATCGGAATAAATTCCTGGGGCAAAACAGTACCCAATTCTCTGCTTTTCCACCTCAAAAGTACTTCTACACCGACTATTTTGTTTTCTTTTATATCCAGTTGAGGCTGAAACTCTAAATATATCTCATTGTTTTTAACAGCTTTTTTCAAATTCATAAAGATTTCTGATTTTCTCTTGATTTTACGCTCAAAGTAATCGTTAAAATAAATATAAGTATCTCTTCCACTCATTTTTGATTCATACAATGCAATATCCGCATACTTCAACAGTTCGTCCAATTTGCTTGAATGTTGGGGATATAAGGATATGCCTATACTTACCGTACTTAACACTTCATAAATATCTATCTTTATGTAATTCCTAAATCTATCAAGTATTCTTTCTGCCAACTCGGTAACTTTTTTTATTTCGTTAAGATGATAGAATATAATTGTAACGAATTCGTCTCCACTTAATCTGAATATCATACAGTTGTCGTCTGAAATTTCTTTAAGAATTTTTCCTACCATTTTTAAAAATTTATCACCATATCTATGCCCGAAGGTATCATTGATATATTTAAAATTGTCAAAATCCACATAGATTAAAGCCAAACCAATATTCTCCTGAAAAATGTTCAAGCTTTCAATCTGGTTAAAAATTTGATACAAGTAATTTCTGTTTGGAAGTCCTGTCAGAAAATCGTAATAATAACTCTTG
>JACDOG010000035.1 GCA_017656305.1 Thermoanaerobacteraceae bacterium | reverse complement strand
ATCAACAGCACTAGTACTACCAAATAATAAATTTTATAAATGTCAGCTAACGTTCTAGGTGTTTCCGACGTGCCCGTGCCAAAGGTCTGACGCAAAGCTTGCCCCTCACTTGACCAAGACTATGGAAAAGCCGCCTTATCTTTCTATATTTATTAATTCATCTAATACAACAACGACAAATAATATTCCTACGGACATCTTGTCGAAAAATGTCGGATAGAAAATTTCTTAGGAATTTTTTGGGAGACTATAATCTCCTCCCCACAGTCTACCACTTCTTTCTGGGGCTGCTCCCTTCTAAGATTTTCGCATGTCGTCACCAGTCTTTCGAGTTCATCGCTTACCAAGCTGCGTCCCGTTATCTGAGCGGATTGCCGGTTTCTTTTTGCTAGTAAGTAGTTTCCTGTTCCATAAAGATTGTTCCAATACCCGGGCGGCATTCTTGCCTTCACACCGCAGTCCAATACGGTAGCCAACTATGGAACGGTCAGAAACGTCTATTATGGACTGAATAAAGAAAAATCGTTGTTTACCGGCTATGAAGTTCCGTATTTCAAATCGGTTTCCCACAGCTGGTCGGACCCGGTAATGGTCCAATTCTTGGCAAGCTTTTTAGGATACTTCGGTTTTATTTCACGCTGCGGCCGGAAAATATTTAACTCTTTACATAGACGGTATACTTTTTTCTTGTTGATAATGAAGCCGAAGGTTGGGTTTTTCAGTGTCGAAGGCACTGGCGGGCGACGTACAGGCAGTCCGTCCAGTATTGAGTGTTGCGGGACTTGAAAACCGCGCCGCAGGACAGCACACGCAGGTCAACGTCGCCACTCAGATAAACCTATCACCGCAGGAACGGCAGCGCCTGCAGGAGGAGTTTCCTGAGCTGGAGGACGAGGATTAAACAAAAACAAAAGCGGGACAGCACAGAGCCATCCCGCCCGAAATATAGGAACAGGGAGTGGTAGTGGAGGTTGTTTACACTTCCCTTGTAGCGCTTAGTCCTTCAGTTGCCGAACCGTTTAGCATTATTGAAACGTGAACGCTTGCGACCGCTGCCGCCCTTTTTCCATCGCCCGGACAGCCTTATAATCGAGGCATTGCCGGGATACCCGCGCGGCAGAATTTCTTCCAATCCCTCATACTATATCCGGATGGTGTGGATTTTGTCATAGCACATCCCACCGCATAATTCTACCACAACGGCGTGCTTAACTCCATTCTCGGATATACGGCGTCCGTGTCAAGTTTCAGTAGATATCCAAGAAAATTTTATGTTACAGGTACAAAAGAATTATTTCCGGCATCTGCCCGGCGCATCAAGTACCCGGGTACGCAAAAATTGCCCCAGAATGTCTACCAGCGCAATCAGTATGAGGATAGCTAAAATAAGCGTCATCACTTCGTTATACCGAAAAAGCTTTATGCTGATTATGAGCTGAGTCCCGATACCTCCGGCTCCAACAAAGCCTAATACAGTTGCCGCACGCATGTTACATTCCCAGCGAAAGAGGGTGTAGGAAAGAAAAACAGAAAGGCTGAGAGGCAACCTGGCAAACAACAACACCTGCGTTTCAGTGGCACCGGTAGAACGTACCATTTCTACCAAACGTTGATCCACACTCTCGAACATTTCCGCGTAAAGCTTTCCCAGGATGCCGGTACTGTGAACTGCCAGTGCCAGGACCCCCGGCAGGGGTCCCAATCCTACTGCCGTCACAAAAGCCAGTGCCCAGACCAGTTCCGGAATGCCTCGAAAAAGATTAAGAAAAGCTCTGACAAGGTAATAAAGGCTCCAACGCAAAGCCCACCTCGCCGTCCCCAGCCGTTCCCGCGAAAATTCTTCACCGCGCTGTCTAACCGCCAGCAACGATAATGGAAAACCGACGAGCACAGCCAGAGTAGTACCAACCAGGGAAATTTCAATCGTTTCCACCATCAAGATAAAGACCGTTTTTAAAAATTGAACATTAGTTGCGGGAGGCCACAGCCCGCTCACAAAGCGGGCAATGGCTCTGGTATTGCTGTCCTGAAAGAAGGTCGTAAAAGAGAACTGGGTTTCTCTGGCGCTAACGCCCACGGCCACCAATAAAAACAATATAACTGCCAAATTTAAGGGGTTAAACTTTGGCTTCAGCGGGCTGTTAAGCTCTAATTCCTTAACACTGGACATGACTGAGATCCTCCTGATAAAGGTCAATTGCTCTGACTCCACCGGGGTCTCCATCATAAATGAGGCGGCCGTGCGAAAAAACAAGCAACCGGGAACAATACCGCAAAGCACAGTCTACCTGATGCAGGCTCACCAGAATAGTTGCACCTCGTTCACTGTTAAGGCGGCGCAATGTTTCCATCACCTTAATGGCTGTACCGGAATCAACCGACGCAATTGGTTCATCTGCCAACACCAGCTGAGGCTTAGAAATAATGGCCCTCGCAACCGCCACTCTCTGCTGCTGGCCTCCTGAAAGTTCTTCGGCCCGGGTGTACATTTTATCTTCAATCCCCAGTTCTCGCAGAATCGCACTAACTTCTTCTCGTTCTTCCTCCCTTAAGTAAAAAAACAGTCGAACAGTTTGCGCTAAAGACAATGAATCACTGGAACCCATTAGAACGTTATACACCACCGGCAGGGAAGGAACGACATTATGCCGCTGGTAGATCACGGCCAACTTGCGGCGTAGCTCCCGCAGGGCATTCAAGGATATCTCACTCATCGTCCGGCCTAAAACCTTTAAGCAACCCCTGGTAGGGTACAAAGCCCCATTAATTAAGCGGAAGAGGGTGGTTTTCCCAGCACCGCTGGCCCCCAAAATGCCTACCATTTCCCCTTCTTCAATCTTTACATTTACATCCCGCAATCCGTATACCCCACCCGGGTATATTTTAGTTAAATCTCGTGCCTCAACAGCAATCAACCACTCTGCACCTCCAGCCTATTTACGCAACAGACCCAGCCGCTGAGCTTCTTCTTCTATATACCGGTAGTCCGCCTCGCTAACCCTGGCATAACCCTCGGCCCGCATCAGTTTCAATAACTCCGGATCGTCCATATCCAGAAAGGCCTGTGTAATCCGTTCCACCAAATCTTTATCCAGCCCTGCTCTTACTACCCAGGGATAACCTTCGATGGGTTTCGAACGGGCAATAATTTTTATTTTGTCCGGATCAATTACACCTTGCTCCACCAGAGTATAAAAGATACGGTCCTCGACTCCTCCCCCATCTACAGTCTGGTTTTGTACCGCCAGCGCCGTAGCGTCATGCCCGCCCGTATAAATAACTTGTTTTAAATCATCCGGCACTTTGATTCCCGCCCGGTCAAGCATGATGCGTGGGTACAGGGAGCCAGAAGTAGAATTGATATCACCAAAAGCAAAAGTTTTGCCCTTCAAGTCAGTAACCGTTTCCACCGGGCTGTTTGCCGGTACTATAATCAGACTGTGGTATTTGGTGGTGTGAGAATAACGGTCAATTTCTGTAACAATAGGGTAGATTTCGGCTCTTTGCTTGGCCTGTACGTAGGTGAGACCGCCAAAATAGGCAATATCCAGCTTGTCGCTGGCCATGGCTTCCACTACACCGGCGTAATCTACGGCTACAAACATTTCCACAGGCATACCTAGCTTTTCAGAAAGATATTTCCGGAACGGTTCATACTGAGCCTCGACTTTGTCCGGGGACTGGCTGGGAATAAGTCCTACTCGCAATTTTGTCTCCTCTGCCTGACCGTTACACCCCGTGGTAAAGAAAAAGACTAAGCTGAGAAGAAATACAGGTAGGAATGTCATGCGAATAATATTTAAGATCCGACGATTGGCAGATGATGTAAACAATACTTATCCCCCTCCACAATTTATAGGCTGCTGGCATCCGTTATTCCTTTGGAATAGTCCCAGGACGGTCCAACCAGCGACTGGTCACAAACAATCTTAATATTAGTAATACTTATTTGTCCAATTGAAAATTTTGATAGCTTCTTTTATAGATATCAACTATTTAAATGGCTCTACCAGCGAGGTCGCTCAAGAACCAGAAAACTGTTGCACCTTCTCTGGGATATAAAGTGCCTCTGTGGAGGGGCGGGGATAGCTACAGGAGTTAAAGTAACCCCGGGAAATAGATGCGGGACCGATCAAGCAGTACTCTTCACCGACAGGTTGGGCTACTTCTATCTTTCAGAAAAAGACTGCCGGTAATGCTCGGGGAAAGAGTTTAGTCCTGGCAGGTCCCAAACTCATAAACCGGAAGTACCCGCGGTATAAAACGTACAAGCGGTGCATACAACCACGGAGTATTTATCCGGGAAAGCAAAAAACCGGCACCGGATGAAGAGGACGCGGTACCGCGATATAAAAGTAATCTCTGAACGTCTTGGCCACTCTTCTATCAGAATAACCTACAACATCTATTCCCACCTCATGCCAGGCATGCAAAAAGAAGCGGTAAATAGGCTGGAAAACCTCTTAAAATGAAAGTTGGGCACATAGGCCAAATCCGGGAAGCATTGATATGACTGGCTTAGAACGTATATTCAGCACATTGTTTGGCAGTCATAGTTGCCTTGATAAGATCTGCGTTCAAACTATGGCCATCATGCTTACCTCCTCTTTCTGTTTAATGCGATTAGGTGTCCTTCCGGGGTTTCTTCACCAAATTCTCTAGCTAATCGAAACAAGAGTCTGGTCAACTTTTCGGCAACCGAATTATTTATAACGTCTCCCAGTTGTTGCATGGTCAAATAGAGCTTCTGTCCCAAGTTAGCAATTATCTTCATGGCGATGGCAGGTATTGCCATAATTAACTGTTTAACCTAGTTAAGCGAGATGAAACACACTTTAACCATTTCCAAGGCAATAGCTGACGCAAAATGCTTTTGCTGCTGGAATAATGCTGTTTCTCCCAAGACTTCTCCCCGGCCTACAACATCAAGAATAATTTCTCGCCCTTCTTCAGTATATTGAACTAATTTAATAGTCCCTCGCCGTCAAGTCCTTCAAAGATTGGGAGATCGTAAAGGCAAATTGCGCACTTGGACAATACTTTTTTCCCTCCATAACTTTCCGTCACCAAACCAAACAGGGGTTTTTATTACAATAATTATTTGTGGTGACGATTGCCCTCAACAGAAGCGTGGCTTTTGACCACGATGTTGTTGTTATTCACGGAGATAAGCCCTTCCTGCTTCAACCGGTTAAGAGTGTTAGTGACCATCACCCGGGAGGCGTTGACCAGATTGGCCAGATCCTGGTGGGTCAAGGAGATTGTGATCATCAAGCCATCGCCATTAGGCTTACCGTAATCCCGGGCCAGCCGCTGCAGGGTGTTTAATAACCTGCCCTTGACATCCCGGAAAGCCATATCAGCCATTTGGTCAGTGTAGTTGTTGAGCTTTTCACCCAGAGCCTTAACCAATTTTAACGCAACGGCCGGGTTTTGCATCACCATCCGCTCGAAATCACCCCTGGTACAGGTACATACAAAACTGGGTTCCAGGGCTTGGGCGCTCATGGAATGAAGTTGCTCATCAAAGAGGGCATTTTCGCCGAAAATATCATCAGTCTGGAGGATATCCAGAGTAATTTCTTTTCCCTCTTCTGAGAGTTTAAATAAGCGAATCCGTCCAGACTTGACCAGGTAAATGGTATCCGCCGGCTGGCCCTCGTAGAATACCATCTCTCCTTTTTGATAGGTCTTTTTGCCAGCCAGTTGCGTAACCTGCTGTCGTTCAGCAGGAGAGAGAGCTGAAAACAGAGCCAGGTCTTTCATGCACTTAGATTTCTCCATGTTCATGTTCACTCCTTTCCTCCTGATACTAACATTTTACCATCGTGGAACAAGCAACTCCGAATTATGACCCTGATCCTGTAAAATAAATTACAGATATCTGCTGGTTTAGCATGTAGAATTTAATTAAATCCTTTGGAGGTGAAATAATGAAAACGAATATTTGCCACCATGGCTTATTATGTTGCGGCATCATACGGAACGAAATGAATGCAATTTTACCAGCATTAACCCGTGAATATGGAAAAATCGATATCACCTATGTAGACCCCGGTTTGCATGTGGATCCAGGCAAGCTATCGGTGGCCCTTTCCCAAAAGCTTGCGAAAATGAAGCAAACCTCCGGCAAACTAACTCTGGTTTACGGAAGCAAATGCCACCCGGATATGGGCCAATTGGCAAGCAACTGGGGTGCTAAAATTCTGGAACCGCCTGACTGCATCGGCCTCCTGGCCGGTCCCCAGAGAGAGTTACTGGATCGAGAATGCAAAACCTTCTACCTGTCGCCGGGGTGGCTGGAGCATTGGGAACGAATCTTCAAAACAGGTCTCGGCTGGGACACCATCGATGCGCGCCAGAACCTGGGTTTTTATGACCGCATCCTGTTGCTGGATACCGGGGTAGCTTCTTTATCCGATGAGCAAATTTTGGAGTTTTATGATTACTCCCAGGTACCGGTGGAGATCTTACCTGTGCAGCTGGACCACCTAAAACAGAGTTTATTCAACATATTGGCGACTTGATAAAAGCCCGCAGCCATAGTGCAGCGGGCTTCCGTACATGGGTTTTGCAAAGTAGGGCCTTGAATTTGCCGCATATCAGGTCGAGCTAAAGTAGCGCTTCGGCTTTTTCAGCCTTGAATAAAACTTCTTTGCCTTCGATGCAGGCTTTTCCTGTCAAGCGATAGCCCTTGGGTCCATCGACTTTGGAAGCAAGAACTACTTGCATACTCCCGGTTTCCTTAATATTTTGCTGGGTCCTCTCCATCTTGTAGATACCGAAAGCCAGCACGTCATCGTCCTTGACTTCCTTGACCTGACCGACCACGATCAGGTGGGGCTCCCCTTGAGCGGAGACCGTTATGATGGGTACGAAGGGCGCTTCCTTGGCCAGTTTTTTGATTTCGTCGGTAATAACCATCTTATCCGCTCCTTTCGTTATGATAATTCAATTTTACCCTAGGAAACTGGCCAAAACTGTAAAATATTTTACTTGACTGCATTACTTTTTCCCGTTGCTTACCGGGCAAGAGGCAATACACATACCGCAGCGCTTCCCGGCCAGCTGAACAAAGATATAATGGTAGCATTTTTCCTTATCCATGCTCCAGCCTTCCTTGGGACTGTAAGCATTCTTCCAGCCCTGCAAGGCGTCAACTGGGCAGGCCTTAATACATTTACCGCAGAGATTACACGGGTTCTCCTCCAACGGTTTGTCCGGAATTAACTCCGCCTCGGTGACAATGGCTCCCAGCCGGACCCGGCAGCCAAACTGGGGAGTGAGGAGCAAGTTATTCAATCCGAAAAGCCCCAGACCCCCGGCAACGGCGGCATGCTTGTTGGAGAGGTCACCCTTTAACCGCGTCGCGTCACCGATACTGGCCGTAGCAGGGAAAGCAATGCTGGTAAAGCCCTTTCTTTCCAGGAAACGGGCCCCCCGGTGACCCAAACCGTTCAAAAAGGCGTTGGCGTGTTCAAATTCCAGCATGTATTCGTTTCTACTTTTAGGTAATGCCAAAACCGCCCCCCGGTTAAGAGCATAAGCAAAGGAAATTACGCTCCTGGCCCGAGGCAAGTAGTCGTTAGGCCGGTAGCCTTCCGGTGCCCCAAAAAGGCTTTCAGCAGCGGCCACTCCCACCAGGTCGGCTCCCTGGTTTAAAAGAAATTCTTTAATTTCCCGAGTTAACTCCATTTCTCTTCTCCCCTTTCCGATACCAACCAAGTATTACTCACGTAGCATTTTAAGCAACTGCCTGAAAGACTCCAGGGGGTGTGCCCCACAATCACTTCAGCTCCGTCATTAAAGATAAATGTTGGAACAGCAGTGACGCCCAGTCTGGCCGCTCCCGCCACGTCGGCATCAACCATTGGTTTCATTTTTCGTTCTGCAAGACAAGCTCGAAAATCGTCTTGATCCAATTCTGCCTTCCCGGCTATGTCAGCCAGCACATCCAGGTCACCAATGTTGCAATCCTCAACAAACTGGGCCTGAAAAACCATGCGATGATAGTCGGTAAACTTCCCCTTATTTTCCGCGTACTTGGCGCCTTCCATGGCCAATCGGGAAGAGCATTGATGACTGTTCAGCCTGACCTGAATCCCCTCAGTCGCCCCCAGCCGCTCAAAATTCGCCTTTACTGCCTCCATGTATTCCTTGGGTTTGGGTGGGAGCTTAACCCCTTCAGGACGTAATTCGAAGGATTTCCACTAGATCTCCAGTGGAAACTCCCGGGCCAGTTGCTCCAGTCGCTTTTCCCCGATCAGGCAAAAGGGTCAAAGGTAGTCGGAAAAGACTGTTACGCGGATTAAGTCCCTCCTACCCAATAATTTTTTCCTTCCAGTTGTACGGCAGGTCAACAATGCTCCCCGGCTTCTCGGCGGTTTGCAGCAAATCCAAAGCAGACCTGATCACTTTTTCCTGCAATCCCCGGTTTAGCGGATCACCTAGGGGAGCCCCGAAGGGGAACTTGGTTACCACCGTCCTTGGTGGCTTTACCTGTTCGGCCAGTTCCCGCACCATGCTTACCGTTACCGTAGCTATCCCCCGCTGCTCGACAGCCCGGGCGATCAATCCAACGGATTGATTACATAGCGGTCAGGTCGGGGCGAGAAAGACCGCATCCACCCCTGCGGCAGCCAACCTTTCCGCGACCTCCGGCGCGGTAGTGTTGATTAACTCACCGGCTACCGGAATATATCCCATAAAGCTGTAATTGGTTTCGGCCAGTTCACCGATAATCCCTCTCCGTTCATATTGGCGGAAGATTTCTAGAGGGAGGGCCACGTTTAAATCTTCATTGACATACTTATGGTCGTAATGAGTATGAGCAATGTCCAAGTCCGCCCTGGTGGCCGTTTTGGGAATTGACCGGTAACTGGCATCACCAGCAGGATTCTCCGCATCAAAGGGGTGATCGGCTTTTTGATAGAACCCCCCGGTAGAAATGACAGCTATCTTACACTGGTTCAATCGCTTATTGAACTTAGCCCAGGGAATATCTGCAGCGTCATTTACTACATACTCAAAATCAGGCACCCACTTCTCCCTGATAAACTCCCGCATTTTGAGCAAAAAGTCAGACATTATTCCACCTCCTGTTTCATAAACTCTTTTTCATGTTAACACGATCTTGCTAGTTGTTCTGTAAAATATTTATCACCGGGATAAACCGGAACGAAAAATTAACTCCTCACGAAAGGTTCTTGACAACCCTTCGCACCTCCATGTATTCACGTCCTTTGCTCAATTATCTCCGGCGGTAGCATGATGACGTTAGTAGTTAGGCCGGCGTTAGCCGGCCTAATTTCTCTTTCTCCCTGTTTACCAGTAAACTTTCAATAAAAATCTATATCTTAATGCCCTCACGTTTAAGCTGGGCAGTGATGCGCCTGGAGCCGTAGTAGAGGTGTCTGGTGTA
This sequence comes from Thermoanaerobacteraceae bacterium, assembly GCA_017656305.1. GTDB lineage: Bacteria > Bacillota > JADQBR01 > JADQBR01 > JADQBR01 > JACDOG01. The sequence goes on along the minus strand of JACDOG010000035.1, from coordinate 96 downwards.
AATTTCATCAATGCGGTGTTTAATGGCGATTTCCTCAACCAAGGGGCCCTTGGGCTCATAGTAGAGACTGGAACGGCTGACAGAAAGTAAAAAGGC
>JACDOG010000034.1 GCA_017656305.1 Thermoanaerobacteraceae bacterium | reverse complement strand
TTGAATGTCCGCAGGATTTTAAGTCCTGTGCGTCTGCCAGTTCCGCCACCCCGGCATGTATTCTTTTATACCTCCGGCGACATTGCCACTTTACCGGAACAATAAGTAGTATAACAAATCTTTAAGAAAAATGCAATAATAAAGACCTTACATTTTGCTGTAAATACTTCCCACAGCAGTTTTTTAGCCTTCCTTCTGTATTACTTTCAGTACCCTAAAACCAGGATCTTCTCCCGTTCCTTCCGTAATGTCTTTCATTTTCGCAAGCACCCGGCGGATGCGTTCTTTTCCTATCTCGCTGATGGTCTCAAACCCCGCCTTGTAAGCCCTGGAAGTCTTTCTAACAGGCTCCGCATGCTGCACCATAATAAAGCGCCTGTTTCCTCCATCCTCATGGTTTAGCTCCAAAACTGCCTGGGCCGTGGTACAGGACCCGGCAAAAAAGTCCAAAACAATATCATCATTACCGGTTACGGCGGCTGCCAGAAATTTAATCAGGCTTACAGGCTTTGGGTAGTCCATGGGACAGATGCCGCCAAATAGTTCTTTGAGCTCGTTTTCGGCATCCTCATTGGTACCCACGTCCAGCAGCCCGTCGGATATCAGCTTCGGCTGTTTCTCTTCCTCGCTGACATAACGCCGCAGCGCCTTCCGGGCGGTAATATAGCCAAATTTGGCAAAGATCTCCTGAGGCACGCGAAACGGCCCTCTAACTCTTACATCGTTGACCAACCTGCCCTTTTTAATCTCAGCTGCATCTAACAGTTCAAATTTTAGAGAGCGGCCCCCGTAAGTTCCGGGAGGCAGTATACCGTCGCCGCATTTGGCATCAGCTCCCGCCGGCAGCACTCTTTCGGAAATTTTATTTCCTGCGTTCAAGACAGGTCGGGTGTTATCCGTGGCCATTCCCACCGTTAGACGCCTCAACTTGGACTTGTTGCGCGCGTACACCACTACATATTCAAACAACGTCGCAACATGGGAAGACAGGTAAGCAGGCTTTCTTTTACGTTTCCATTTCAGAACGGAAACAAAGTTTTCCTCGCCGAATATTTCGTTCATTAATAATATAAGCTGAGCAATTTCGTGGTCATCAATACTGATAAAAATTGCCCCGTCCTCTTGCAGCAGCTGTCTTGCCAAAGCCAACCGCGGGTACATCATGGACAGCCACCGGGCATGATCGGTGAAATTGTCAGCATACAGCAGCGGACTTTTGGTGTTGTAGGGCGGGTCAATGTAAATCATTTTTATTTTACCCTGATAAGCCTTGTTGAGCAGCTTGAGGGCGTCCAAATTGTCCCCTTCGATGAAAAGATTACCCGTGGTCTGCCAGTTGACAGATTCTTCCTGGCAAAACTCAAACGCTGCTGTCACGGGCCAGTGCTGTAAAGCAACCGCTTGACCTTTACCCGGCCAGTCAAAGGAATAAGGTTCTTGGTCAACCAAATCACCAAGTACCTCACGCAGCTTATTGAGGTCAATCTTCCCGTTGACAATTATTTCGGGAAACAGCTCTTTAAGTTTACTGATACGGTCTTCACCGGTGGACGTCATGATATAACACACCTACTTTGATTTAAGAGCAACAACAGGTAAATATAAAAAAATACAGCCTAAACAGCTGTAAATATAAAAAAACTGGAGGCGGCACCCGGATTCGAACCGGGGATAAAGGATTTGCAGTCCTCTGCCTTAGCCACTTGGCCATGCCGCCTCGCATTTTCTTCAAATATAAATGGAGCGGGTGAAGGGATTCGAACCCTCGACTTCGACCTTGGCAAGGTCGCACTCTACCACTGAGTTACACCCGCATGTTGATGGTGCCTCGGGGCGGAATCGAACCACCGACACGAGGATTTTCAGTCCTCTGCTCTACCAACTGAGCTACCGAGGCAGGATGGCGGAGCTGACGGGACTTGAACCCGCGACCTCCAGCTTGACAGGCTGGCATGGTAACCATCTCCACCACAGCTCCGCACTGTGTACTTTTGCTGCGACAGTAACTAGTATACACAATCTAAACTAAAAAGTCAAAAGAAATTTTAGGAAATCTGTCGCTTAAATTTTTTATCTCTCAACGCAAGAAGTATTATAACACGGTAATCACGCTCAAGTCAAATGAAAAATTAGGGAATTTATAAATAATCGGCCGCCGTTCCTTTAACCAAATAACAGCAACAGTTCCCGTACGATTTTGGCAGCCGTCAATGCCGTCCGCCAGGACTCGTCGCCAAAAGGCGATACTTCCACCAGGTCCATCCCCACCACCTGTTGGCCCTGCAGCAGGTACAGGGCAGCAAACAACTCTCCGCTAGTGATGCCGCCGGGTTCCGGGGTGCCGGTACCGGGGGCGTACGCTGGGTCTAAAACGTCGATATCCAGTGTGATATAGACCGGGCGTCCTTTGATCTGCGAGACCACTTTCTCCACGGCACCGGCTACCTGTTTGTAAAACAGGTTGGTGTTTTCCCTGGCAAAGCGGAATTCCTCCCTGGTACCGGAGCGAATGCCAAATTGGTAGATATTCCGACCGCCAATCAAATCACAAATCTTGCGCATGACGGTGGCATGGGACATGCTTTCCCCGACATACTCCGCGCGCAAATCGGCGTGTGCATCAAAGTGCAGCACAACCAGGTCGGGATACTGCTTATAGGCAGCTTCCACCAGCGGGTAGCTGATTAGGTGCTCGCCGCCTAAAAACAAGGGAATTTTCCCCATTTCCAATATGTTAGTCGCCGCTGTTTTAATAAGTTCCAAGCTCTTGGCCACGTTACCAAAGGGAAGCTCCAGGTCACCGCTGTCGTAAAACCTGACCTCCCCCAGCTCACGGTCCAAATCAAAGCTGTATTCTTCCAGACCCTCGGAAACATTGCGAATTTCCTGCGGACCCATGCGCGTGCCCGGGCGAAAACTTACCGTAAAATCCATAGGCGCGCCGACAATGATGACGCGCGCCTCCTCCCTGCTGTCCAAACTGCCCATAAACCTTGTCATTAAGCTACCTCCTAGGGCATGAGTTCTTTTACAAACGGCGGCAGTACTAGTGAACTGAAATGCACGTCTTTGGAGTAATACTTGGTATCCAACTCGGGAATGCTGTCCCGGTCTACCTTCTCCGGGTCATGTTTTTTGCTGCCCATGGAGAAAGTCCACAAGCCGCCGGGATAGGTGGGCACGTTGGCCAGAATCAACTTGTTGATAGCAAAAATCTCACTGAGATCCTTTTGAATTCGTTTGATTAGATCACGGTTAAAAAACGGCGATTCCGTCTGAGCCACAAAGATACCCTCGTCGGTCAAAGCCCTGTGTATTTGCCTGTAGAAATCAGCGGCAAACAGGCCCACGGCGGGACCGATGGGGTCCGTGGAATCTACAATAATCACATCATATGTATTTTCGTGTTCCTGGACATGCTTGATGCCGTCGTCAATTAACACCGTGACTTTCGGATTGTCCAGTCCGGCAGCAATCTCCGGCAGGTATTTTCTTGAGGCTTCCACCACGCCCTCATCAATTTCACACAGCACCGCCTCTTTTACCTTCGGGTGCTTGGCCACCTCTCTGATAGTACCGCCGTCGCCGCCCCCGATAACCAGCACTTTTTCCGGATTGGGGTGGGTATTTAAGGCCACATGAGAAATCATCTCGTGATAGACAAATTCATCCTTGACAGTAGTTTGAATGATTCCGTCTAACAGCAGCATCCTGCCAAAGGCCTCCGTATCAATCACCGCAATTTCCTGGTACTTACTCTTTTCCCAGTGCAGCGTCTTGTTGGTCAAGCAGGATATCTTAATGGAAGGCGTCTGTAATTCGGTAAACCATAACCCTTTCATATCACCACATCCCTTCTTTCTGGCATTTACTTCCGCGCAATTCATGAAATATTATATCAAACTTGGGCGAAAAATAAACAATAAAAAAGTATTCTGGCTCATAAAAGAAAATACACAGGAGGTTCAAACATGGCAGATTATACCGAGCAGGCAGATGGAAAAGGCATTTCTAAGGATGAGCTTGTGGAAAGGATCGGCAGTATCAATCCAAACATGAAATCATCAGCACACCTGGCAATGGACCGTTTTCAAATGGCCTTAACCCTTAATATGACCAACAGTAAAGAAGCCGAAGAATTACGCAACAAGCTGACGGAAGAGGAAAACTTCCCGCAGGAGGAAAGCTGAAGATCTTGAATAAAAGAAAGCAACCCCACGAAATAAGTCTCGTTGGGGTTACTTTTTTTACACGTTATGGCAGGCAACTAAATGACCGTTACCGCTATCCCGCAGTACGGGTGTTTCCTTTTTGCAGATTTCCTTAACCTGCGGACATCGCGAAGCAAACCGGCAACCCGGTGCAGGATCAATAGGACTTGGCACGTCACCTTTCAGTTTAACCCGCTTGTTGGCAGCAGCCTTATCCGGATCCGGTATGGGAATTGCCGACAGCAGGGCCTGGGTGTATGGGTGGCGGGGATTGCCATACAGTTCGTTGCTCTCGGCCAACTCCATTATTTGCCCCAGATACATCACTGCCACCCGGTCACTGATGTATTTTACCATGGCCAAATCGTGAGCAATAAAGAGGTAGGTGAGACCAAGCTCATCTTGCAGTTCCTCCAGCAGGTTCACCACCTGGGCCTGGATGGAAACGTCCAAGGCAGAAATGGGTTCGTCACAGATGATGAAATCCGGTTTTACTGCCAGGGCACGGGCAATACCGATACGTTGCCGCTGTCCCCCGCTGAACTCGTGGGGAAACCTGCTAGCATGTTCCGGGTTTAACCCAACCATTTCCAACAGTTCGTGGATTCTCCTGGTACGTTCCGTACCGGTAGCCAGATTATGAATATCCAGAGCTTCGCCGATAATATCACTGACAGTCATTCTCGGGTTCAGCGAAGCGTAAGGGTCCTGAAAAATCATCTGCATACTGCGGTTTAATTTTTTGGCCTCCTGACCTTTGAGGTCAAAGATGTTTTGTCCCTTGTAGATAACTTGTCCATCTGTTGGCTCGTAGAGACGAATGATGGTTCTTCCTACGGTAGTCTTGCCGCAACCGCTTTCGCCAACCAAGCCCAGGGTTTCTCCCTTTTTAATGTCAAAAGACACCCCGTCAACGGCTTTCAAATAGCTTTTAGGCTTGAACAAACCTTTTGACAGAGGAAAGTATTTTTTTAAATTTTTCACCTGAATTAACGGTTGCTCTGTCATGATACCACCTCTTCCCGCACCTTTTTGGCCTTTGGATGCAGCAGCCAGCAGGAAGCATAGTGACCTTCCGCCACCTTGAAGCGCTGCGGCCGGTACTTCTGGCAGACCTTCATGACACGCTCACAACGCGGGCTGAAGGCACATCCCTGCGGCGGGCTAATCAGGTCCGGCGGCTGCCCGACAATTGGTACCAAGCGGGTCTTGGTCTTATTGTCCATTCTCGGCACGGACTTCAGCAGACCCCACGTATAAGGATGCTGTGGGTTGTAGAAGATGTCGCGAACCGACCCTTCCTCCACCACCTGTCCCGCGTACATCACCAGGATGCGCTGGCACATGTCCGCCACAACACCCAGGTCGTGGGTGATTATAATAATGGCCGTGCCCAGTTTCTGCTGCAGGTCTTTCATCAAGTCCAGTATCTGCGCCTGGATAGTTACGTCCAGCGCAGTAGTTGGCTCGTCAGCTATCAACAGCTTTGGCTCACAGGCCAATGCCATGGCAATCATAGCCCGCTGGCGCATACCGCCGCTGAACTCGTGGGGGTACTGGTCAATTCTTTTTTCCGCATTGGGAATTCCCACCATCTTCAGCAATTCCAGCGCCCTCTTCCTGGCATTAGCTGTTGTAGCTTTTTGGTGCAATTTGATGCCCTCCATAATCTGTTTACCCACGGTTAAGGTAGGGTTCAATGAGGTCATGGGGTCCTGAAAGATCATGCTGATTTCATTGCCACGAATCCGCTGCATTTCTTCTTCCGTTTTATTGATAATTTCTTCACCCTTAAATTTGATGGAACCGCCTACTATCTTACCCGGAGGTGAAGGTATCAGTTTCATCAGCGTTTGGGCGGTGACACTTTTTCCGCAGCCGGATTCACCTACAACACCTAAAGCTTCCCCCTTATCCAGATGAAAGCTCACGCCACGCACCGCTTTTACTTCACCGGCATGGGTAAAAAAGGAAACCCGCAAATCATCCACGGTTAAAAGTCTTTTTTGGTCCATCGTCTTCACCTCCCGTTACTTGCGCATCCGTGGGTCCAAAGCATCACGAAGACCATCACCCAGCAGGTTGAAAGCCAGCATAGTCAAACTGATAAAGAATGCCGGGAAAAAGAGCTGCCAGGGATACGAACGAATGGCTTTAATGCCGTCATTGGCCAGATATCCCCAGCTGGCCTTTGGCACGCTGACACCCAACCCGAGAAAACTCAGAAAAGCCTCAGAAAAGATGGCCTCAGGTATGGTCAGCGTCATCATGACAATAATCGGGCCCATGGTGTTGGGAATCAAGTGTCGCAGGATAATCCGTGAGGTGCTGGCGCCCAAAGTACGAGCGGCCAATACAAATTCTTCCTCTTTTAATTTCAACACCTGACCGCGCACAATCCTGGCCGTGCTCAGCCAATAGACAGCCCCCAGAGCAATAATAATGGTTTTCAGCCCCGGTTCCATAACAAGCATCAGCAGAATTACGTACAACAGGAACGGGATACCGTAAAAAATCTCCACAATGCGCATCATGATTTCGTCTACCTTACCGCCGAAAAAGCCTGAAATACTGCCGTAAATGGTACCAATGGTGATGCTGGTAATGCTGGTAACAAAACCAATCAACAGAGATATCCTGGCACCGTGCCACACCCGGGTAAATAGATCTCTACCAAGAGCATCCGTACCAAACCAATACTTACTGCTGGGTGGCTGGTTGGCCTCGGATAGCACCTGATCGGAGTAACTCCACTCGTTAAGATACGGGCCTATGATAGCCATAACGACCAGCAAGCTAATGATAACCAGACCGACCAGTGCTGCCCTGTTCTGCTTTAACCGCCGCCAAGCGTCCGCCCAATAGGACATGCTGGGCCTGACAATAGCTTCCAACTTATCCAAGTCCTGCTCTGCCGGTTGAAACAATTCTGCAGGAATATTTGTCTCTTTCATGGTATCACTCCTTCATATCGGACAGCTTGATACGGGGATCAACGATTGCGTAGGCGATATCCACCAGCATGTTCATGAAAATCAACAGCGCACTGTAAAACACCGTTACGCCCAAGATAACCGAGTAGTCACGGTTGGTAATGCTCTGCACAAACCACTTGCCCAATCCGGGAATAGCAAAAATATTTTCCACTACGAAACTTCCAGTAAAGATTCCGGCAATAGCAGGCCCCAGATAGGTAATTACCGGCAAAATGGCATTTCTTAAAGCATGGCGGTAAATAATTACTTTCGTGGCCAACCCTTTGGCTTTGGCGGTTTTAATATAATCCTGGTTCAATACTTCCAGCATGCTGGACCGCATCAGCCTTGCTATAACCGCCGTGGGCAGTCCTGCCAGGGAGATTACCGGAAGCACCATCGATTTTGGTCCTTCCCAGAGAGCCGGAGGAAACCAGCGCAGTTTCACGGCAAAGATGTACATCACCAGTCCCGCCACAATAAAGCTGGGTACTGACACTCCCATGGTGGCCAGAAGTATCGCCCCGTAATCCTGCCACTTATTTTGATTCAATGCTGCAATTACTCCCAAAAACAATCCCACAAACAGAGCAATCAAAATCACTATCGCCCCTAAGGTTGCCGAAACCGGAAAACCCTCCCGAATAATATCATTAACCGTCCGTGTTTCGTATTTGAAAGAAGGCCCCAGGTCACCTCTGGCTAAATTCTTTAAATAATCTACATACTGCACCCACAAGGGGTCATCCAGATGATAGCGGGCATTCAAATTTTTGAGAATGGGCTCGGGCAGTTTCTTTTCCGAGTCAAAAGGCCCCCCCGGAATAACGTGCATCAGGATAAACGTAATGGTAATAATTACAAGCAAAGCCAGCAGGGAGGAACTAAGCTTCCGTAGCAGGTAACTCACGTACAGGTCACCTCCTTGAAATATTTTCTAAATTCCACTAAACACAAATTGAGGTATATGCGGCCCGAAAAGGCCACATACACCTCTCTTTTTCTCAACAGCGCTGCAGTTTCTATTTCTCAACGTACGCCCACTTGAACTCCATAGAGGGACCGAAGCTCGGCACACCAACATTTTTTACATAGTCCTTCATCAGGTAAGGATTGGTGTAGAAGTAAATGGGCATAACAGGCATATCATTCATCAAGATATCTTCCATTTCGTGCATTATGCGGAATCTTTCTTCTCTATCAGCAGTGCTGTTGGCTTTTTTAATCAGTTCATCATAACGTTCGCTGCCCCAGCCGGTGTTGTTGTTACCGCCGTCGGTAATAAACAGATCCAGGAAGGTCATTGGGTCAAGATAGTCAGCACCCCAGCCGGCACGGGCAACTTGATAATCCAATTCCTGACGTGCCTTCAAGTACGGGCCCCACTCCTGGGAGCGTACTTTCACATTTTCAATACCCAAGTTTTGCTTCCACATTTCCTGAATAGCCTGGGCAATCTTGATGTGTCCTTCCGTATCGTTGGTCAGGATTTCAAACTCAGGGAATCCTTCACCGTTGGGATATCCTGCTTCAGCCAACAGCTGCCGTGCCTTTTCCACGTTTTCCTCAAAGTAGTCGTTACCGCCTACTTCACGGAAGTCTTTGCTCGGGTCAGCATCAGGCAGACCGTACGGTGCAAAGGCAAATGCCGGAATCTGACCGGCCTTGGTAATATTCTTAACTATTGCCTCACGGTCAATAGCCATTGCCAGAGCCTTTCTTACCCTTACATCATCAAAAGGCTTCTGCGTAGTGTTAAACAGATAGTAGTAAACAGCCAGGTCACCTTTAATCTTGAGACCGGAGTTGGGATCTGCTTTCAGTCTATCCAGCTCTTCAGTAGGCGGATTGTCACCGATGTCAATCTCACCGGTTTCAAACATGGCCAGTTCGGTGCTTTCCTTGGTAACAAGAGTCATTACCAACTCGTCCAATTTAACTGACTCGGCATCCCAGTAGTTTTCGTTTTTCTTTAATACAAACTTTTGGTCATGCTGCCACTCAACAATTTTGAACGGACCGTTGCTTACGTAGGTTTCCGGCTTGGCATGCCAGTCAGGGTTGGCTTCCACGGTTTCCTTATGCACCGGGAAGAAGGTCGGGAAAGCCGTTAATCCCAAAAACTGCGGCACCGGAGCTTCAAGAGTAACCTCCAGGGTCTTTTCATCCAAAGCCTTGACGCCTACTTGGTCAGGGCTGGTTACGGACTTGTCTTCCGGGTCGTTGTAAGCAGCAGCATTTTTGATGTAATACAACTCGTAAGCATAATCTGCTGCAAATTCAGGGTCCAAAACACGCTTCCAGGCATATTCAAAGTCATATGCCGTTACGGGGTCGCCGTTGCTCCACTTGGCATCTTCACGAATGTAGAACTTGTAGACCGTACCATCTTCAGAGACTTCCCAGTCTTCTGCCATGGCCGGTTCCAACTCGCCGTCCAGGTTGTAACGGGTCAGACCTTCCATAGCAGCGTTAATCACCGTCAAATCCGGTTGGCCGGTAGCTTTACCGGGGTCAATTGTTTCCGGCTCACTACCCACGTTATAAACAATCCTTTGTTTAACTGCTTCATCACCTGCTTGAGCGCCGTCACCTTCACTGCCGCCGTCCTGCGGTGCACCACAGCCGGCAAGTGCAAAGGCAACTACCAAAACCAGAGCAATTACCGTCAACAGCTTACCTCTTCTGAACAATACACACTACCTCCTTGATTTTAAGTTGAAATTGAAACGTTGATTGGGTCTACTCCTCACAATTATAGATTACATGTCTTGTTACATCAATCCCTAATTAATACCATTATTTCCGCTTTTGGTTTATATCTTGCGAAAATTCAAACAAATTTTCCTCTACTCTCTTTTTAAGAAGCCACCTCCCTATCTGTTAAAGTAGTTTATAGGCAGAAGGAAAACCCCTTCTTGCCACCGTAGTGAA
>JACDOG010000033.1 GCA_017656305.1 Thermoanaerobacteraceae bacterium | reverse complement strand
CGGACGTCTTTCCTCCGTTAGGTAAGTGTCAACCCCTCCACGGGGTCATTATATTATTTTCTCTTATCAATTTTAAAACTTCCGAGAGACTTCCTTTGTTGAAAGTGACTGTAGCATACACAACCTCTGAGGGAGTAAGTTGTTTAAGTACTTTAAGTCGTTTTTGTTTGTAAGTGGTTAGTGCTTCAATACTATCAATATTGTTTTCCAAAATATTTGTGCTATTTACTTTAACGATACTAAATTCTTTTTCAGTCTCAATAACCTCATTGTTAGCTTCAAATGTGTTAGCTGATGCTTCAGGAACATTAAAATTAGTATTATCACCGAATGTTCCAAGATCGTCTCTCCAAGAAATTTTATCCATGGGATCACCGTGGTTACTAGCTAGTTCCCCCTGAAAAACTCTAGGGGTAAAGATATAATATTTGTAGGCAAAAATGTCCCAAAACCCTTGATATTAAAGGAAAAATAAAGGGTTTCCACATCCTGGTGGAGAATCTTTAAGGTAGACCAATACCCAAAATCCCACCGGGAGGGAAACCTTATGAAATTACTTCGCCAAAGAAACCAAAATTCCTGTAGGTGTTACCCATGTTAGTACTAAGGAATGGGCAAATGACCCTCTGGGAACAGGTTCTGCCTCAGGAAGTACAAATATTGTCCGATGAGCTAAGAACTGTAGATGAATACCTTGACGACCCCCGGTTTTTTGAACCGTACCTCCGCCGGTTTAATACTAGGATTGGCAGGCCGACGATAAAGGTGGAAACATATATCCGTTTGATGTACCTTAAGTTCCGTTACCAGCTTGGCTATGAAACCCTGGTGAAAGAAGTAGCCGACAGCATCAGTTGGCGCAAGTTTTGCCGCATAAGTTTGGATGAAAAGGTCCCACATTCTACCACGCTGATTAAGCTGACCAAAAAATATGGCTCAGAAACCATAGATGAACTCAACCAATTACTGCTTGAGAAAGCCAAGGAGCAAAAACTTATCCGCGGTCGGAAACTCAGGGTGGATACCACAGTAATAGAGTCAGACATCCACCACCCAACCGATGCCGGGCTTTTACAGGACGGGATAAAAGTTATCACCCGTACAGTCAAAAAAATCAAAGAAACTGGCGTAGCCGTAAGGACCAAATTCCAGGACAGGACCCGCAGTGTAAAAAAGAGAGTGCTCAACATTGCCAAAGTGCTAAAACGCCGTACCGGCCAGGCCATAGAAGAAGTAAACAAAATTACCGCCGATATATTAACCAAAGCAGAAAGTACAGTAGAAGAAGCCACAACCATTTTGAAGAATGCCAGCCACAAAATCTGGCGAGATGGTGATAAGGCATCTAGTAAAGCCAAACAACTGGTACAGAAACTGAAAGAACAAATAGATGTCAACAAAAGAGTCATTGAGCAAAGCAAAGAAGTAGTCTCCGGCAACAGAAAGATTCCTGACCGGGTGGTAAGCATTCATGATACAGAGGCCCGGCCCATCAGGAAAGGGAAACTTAAGGCCCCGACAGAGTTTGGCTACAAAGTACTGGTGCAGGAAACCGAAGATCGGTTAATCACCGGTTATGAAGTACACCGGGGTAACCCCTCGGATGAAAGTTTACTGGCTGAATGTCTCGATAAACACGAAAAGCTTTTTGGCAAAGCCCCTTGGGGTGTGGCCACCGACAGGGGATTTGGCTCCAAGGCCAATGAAGAACTTTGTGCCAAAAAAGGAGTAAAACGGGCCAGCCTGCCCAGAAGGGGTAGGCTCAGCCAAAAACAAAAAGCAAAGGAAAAAGAAAACTGGTTCAAAAGACTTCAGCGCTGGCGTGCCGGCGGCGAAGGCACTATCAGTGTGCTCAAACGTAAATATGGCCTACGCCGCAGCTTATCAAGAGGTTATCAAGGAACAAAAATTTGGGTAGCAAGCGGGATATTTGCCTATAACTTGCAAAAGTTAGCCAGCCTGATATAGAAAAAGTTAGTAAAAACATACGAGATAAATACAATTCAACCGACAGTAGTACAAAGAGCTTAAATTACTACTTTTTCAGGGGTAACTAATTAAGTGTGTCCTGCTTTTTTTACTTGCTCTGCGGTCTTCCTAAGGGTATTATTTTACTAATTTTCCAACTATTTTGCTCATATTTGAAAAAAGCCTTTTTGGTAGCAAAGTACGCTTTATCTTCTGTGCTATGGTAAACAAGTGGTTGTGCGTAGATGACTTGAGCCTCATCATTATTGACTTCAATCTTTTTAATTTCTGTTTTGTCTTCATCCACATTGCTTACTCTGTCGTAACTTGGCTTAAACATTTTTCCATTTACTTCATGGTACTGAAACTGCTCGTAAATTTCTTTTGCCCTAGTTTCCGTATATATTTCTGTTAATAAAGACATAATTTTTTCTTTCGTATTAATTCTATCATCAAGTACTTGCGTTTTTCGTCCTAAGAATACTGGCTTGGGGTCATCTCCACCTCTTGCTAATAAACTCAACAGTTTTTCAGATTCAATAATTAACTTGCAAGCGTCTTTTTCCGTTATAGCTGGTGGTGAACTGTTGCAACCAGTAATTAATAATATTAAGATAAGTATCAATAGCAAAACCTTATTTTGCAAAGTTATCAGCCCCTTTAGCCCAACGTTTACTTATTTATAAACTATCATTTTGTGCAGACTTCTTCCATCTAGAATATTACCTAAATCTTTAGCCTGTCCATCCAAAGGATCTATCGCCGTATAATCGGACATACCTATTCCATCTCCATATACACGTTTAACCACTACAAAATGTAAGTCATTGCACGGGGCATTCGTATGAAAACCTAAAATAACCGGTTTATCTTCTGATAATGCTCTAACGGCTGTATTATAGAATTCTTCATAAGTGGGGTGGTGAACAACCGTATCTAATTCAATGGTATCATTAGCTGCTTTTGATGGAACAGCCCACCAGTTTAAGGGACAAGCATCTGTTCCTAAATCTTTGTTTACTTGTCCAGGGTCTGTATCTACCCCAAAATACTTTACAACCATAGCTACAGAGGTAACAGCACAACCTGCTTTACCTATAGTGCTTTCACAACCGTTAAGATGATCATCTGCCCATCTAGGGTCGTTCTGAGAAAATGAAGGAACGTCTACACTTTCGTTTAGCAATACTTCTATACCGACTTGTCCGCCACCTTCAGAATAATATTCTCCATATATATTTGGACCATCTTTGTCTATTTGGACTGTGCTGTTTGCAAATGCAGTAGTTGTTAACACTAGGGTCAACAAAATGCTTAATACTATGATACAGTTTCTTTTCATTTTTTCAACTCCCCCCTGTAAAAGATTTTAAAAGATTATGAAGTGAGTTTGGTATCTCATTATTATATTCACACAATCATAGAATCCCTCCTTTTTTTCTTGAGTTCTGTTAACTTAAATCATATTTGCAATCGTAGAACCCCAGTGTTTATGCTGTTGGTGTAAGTTACCAGCTTCACCCCCAGACATAAACAGAGGAGGTTCTACGAAGATGGTTAACTTATCTTGTCCCAAGTGCTCAAGTAACTTTTTGTGGAAGTATGGTCGCGATTATAAAGGTCGTCAAAAATATTGCTGTAAGCAATGCCGTACTCAATTTGTACCTGAAGCAAGTCAACGTAAACAGCTTAACATTAAATGCCCTTGGTGTGGCTGTGCCATGGAAGTGTACAAGCGCCGTAAACTTTACACTCGTTATCGCTGCTGCTCTATTCATTACAAAAACCAGAAAACATGTCGCTGTAAAATTAATATCTACAACATACCTGATGAAGTTTTAAATACCGTCTCTGCTGTGACTAATGGTAAGACCAATTTCAAGCGTATGCGCTATCCTCAACAACTCATTATCAAAGCTTTACGCTTGTATTTCTTACGAAAAATGTCCACCAGGCAAATCGCTGCTGATTTAGCTGAGGAATACGCCATTAAAGTGTCACATGTGACCATTTACAAATGGGCTGTGAAGTTCTCTTACCTTTTTTCTTCTATAGCCGCCCAGCGTACTTTGGATGTCTCTAACGAGTTTCAATGTTTATTAGTTTTTAATTAAATATTGTGCAGGAATTTTATACTAAATAACGGCTCTTAAGCATTAAAAGGCAAATTGAATAGACTTTATTAATATTTATATAGGGCGTTAAAAGAAATCGCTATTGTTTCCCTATATTTGTAATAAATTACATATTTACCTTTAAATTCCTGCTTTTCATTTTGTATTTATGTTTTTTTGTTTTAATACTTTAGCGTGTAAATTCTCATGTACGACACTGTAAATAAAAAATGCCAGTACAGAGTTTAGTAGCCATGACCCTTTAACGGTAGGGCACCAAACAAGGAGGTGAAGGCCAATGAAGAATACCAGTAACAGGCTACCAAGTGCAACCGCAATGATAGAAAAAGGTAATTTTTTTATGAATTCCATAAAATATTCGCTCCTTAACAGATCTATAAAAATGCTTAATAAGGGCAAAACCGTTTATTGTTTATCCCCCTTAACGTTAGTATTGGCGGCAATTATAATGTTGGCATGGTATTGGTATGCTTGCTATTGAACGAAAAAACCCTAAGGGACCGGAAGCTCGCAAACGAAAGCAAAAATAATACATATAAACGGTATTTCAGAAATAAATCTGAAATTAGAAGTTATTTTCAGAAATAAATCAGAAATTCAAAAGCAGAAACTAAGTTATTGAACGGGTGAGGCCATATGAAGAAAAAAGCAGTAGCAATTATACGCGTCAGTTCCAAAGAACAGGCTCAAGATGAAAGACATTCCATTCCGCACCAACGCCAGCATATTGCTGAAGAGTGTGAGAAAAGAAATTTTGAGCTTGTGAAGAATTTTGAATTTGTAATGAGTGGCGCGAAGGTCATGAAATCCAGTGGGAATGAACAGAAAGAAATTCTTAATTATATAGAAAACAACAATATAGAAGTAGTAATTGTTCATGAACTTGACAGGTTAGCCCGTTCCATGATTGATACTCTTCTTTTTGTTGATGAGTTACACAACAGAAAAGTAACATTTATTAGCGTACACGACGGCTTTGACACTTCAACATCCCAGGGTCAATTACAGATGCAGATTCTTGCCGCATTTGCTGAATATTTTAGAAAACAACTTGCTGATAAGGTCCTGGGGGGTATGATAAATCGTGCCCAAGAGGCGAGGCCCATGGGACGCAGGCCTTATGGATATTCTGTTAAATCGGGTAGGTTTGAAATAATTGAAGAAGAGGCAGATATTGTACGAGAAATATTTGAAACTTATGCCTACAAAAACAAAGGGTTGCGCTCTATCGCGGATGACCTTAATAAAAGGGGTTATCGGACGGCATCGGGAAACAAATGGTCTCATGTGAGTATTCGAGATATTTTAGACAATGAAATATACAAAGGAACTTTTATCTGGAAAGATGTTAGGATGGAAGACGCTGTGCCTCAAATTATTAGTAAAGAACTATATAATTTAGCAAACAGACGTAGAAAAGAAAGAAAAGAGCTGGGGGGCAGGTCGCAAAACACAACTTACCTGCTTTCTGGCTTACTAAGGTGCGGCAAATGTGGTTCAAGTTTAGTAGGTGTCTCCCGAAAGCAAAAGTATAAAACAAAGGTTTATAGATATTATTACTATCGTTGTAATACGTTAGGTAGCGCTGGAAAGAATTCATGTGATTCCAGGGAATACAGAGCTAGAAAAATTGAAGAAGCAGTACTTCGAGATTTAAGTCAATTATTAGCAGTTGTTCCATCAAAAGTTATAGAAAACTACAGAATTGAGCCTCTGGAAAAGGCTAATCTGGAAAAAGATTTACTCAGAGTAAAAAAAGAGATAACCAAAGCTAATAACATGCTAGAAAGGGCTGCCGAGGCCTTTGAGGCAGGTGAATATGACTTGGAATTTTTTTCGAGGCGCAAAAATAGAATTACTGACCAAATAAATGAACTGACTAAAGAGAAAGAAATCATAGAAAGAAGGATCAGGAAAGGACTTTCTAGGGAAGAAATTGAAAAGCGAGTAAGGTCAAAATTGAAGTCTCAGCCAAATCTTAATGAGCTAATAACTGCATTTGTAGAGAACGAAACGGGCGAAGAGAAGCTATTGGAATTTAAAAAGGATTTGCAGCAGATAATAAGCAAAGTAGTTGTACATTCAGAAACTGAATTAGAGGTTTATTATAAACTGTAAATTCAACAATCAAAATGACTTAATCGGCGTTTAGCCGGTTTTTTTATTTTCCTTAATTGGACAAACATGAGTATGCATAAATTTTATTGAGGGGGGAGGAGAATGATAAGAAGATTTTTTGTACAGGATGATGGAGTTATTCTGGACGACGAAAAGGTAAAAGCTAAACAAAAGGAGAATTTAAATCAAAAACTAGCAGCACTTGCTTTTAATGTGGCTATTAAGCTTGAGACTCAAGAGGAAGACGAAGACACGACAGAAAAAGCAGGGTAAGTTTTTGTATATTATGGTAAATTCGGCAAAGCATTTCACCGGTTGAAAATGCAGTATGATTACAACCTGAGCCGTATTTACGAACTGGTGATTAATTCTAATCCATGTTATGCCTTTTTATTGGAAGGTAACACCCTGGCGCAGAACAAGATGGTTATTGCTCACGTGCTGGCACACTGCGACTTTTTTAAAAACAACAGCTATTTCCGGCGAACTTCCAGAAATATGGTGGAAACCATGACCTGCAACGCACAGAGGATAGCGGAATACGAGCATAAATACGGGCGGCAGGAAGTGGAAATATTTTTGGACGCCGCCCTGGCAATTCTGGAACATGTGGATCCCTGGGAGCATTTAAGTATCAGGGAACCGGATGAAGAGCAGGAAGTAACCACCGAATACGACGATTTGTTCGCTTTGGATAAACCGAAAAAAGATAACCACGCAGCGTCCCGGAAGCCCAAGCGCTTTCCCAAGCACCCCACCAAGGATTTGGTCAAATTTATTGCAGAACACTCTCCTGCCCTGGAAGACTGGCAGCGGGACGTGCTGTACATGCTGCGGGAGGAGATGCTGTATTTCTGGCCGCAGATTGAGACCAAAATCATCAACGAAGGCTGGGCTACCTTCTGGCACTTGCGTATTATGCGCAATCTGGACCTGACAGAGGATGAATCCCTGGAGTTTGCCAAAATGCATGCCAACCTGACCCTGCCCTCCAGAACTTCCATCAACCCCTATCACTTGGGCCATGCCATTTTTGAAGATATTTACCGCCGCTGGGATAACCCCTCTCTAGAAGAACAAAAGAAATACGGGCGCAAGACGGGGAAAGGGTTGGAGAAAATCTTTCAAGTGCGGGAAATGGAAAATGACGTTTCTTTCCTGCGCAACTACCTGACAAAGGAACTGGTTGAAGAACTGGACCTGTATCTTTACCAAAAGGTGGGGCATGAATGGCGGGTAGTGGAAAAAGACTGGGAAAAGGTGCGGGACGGTTTGGTGGAAAATTTGATTAACGGCGGTTTTCCCTACCTGGAAGTAGTGGACGGTGATTATAACGGCAGTGGCGAGCTGCTGATCGCCCACCGTTACGAAGGCAAGGAACTGGACATCGTGTACCTGGAAAAGACGCTGCCCTACGTCTATCTGCTCTGGGGGCGTCCGGTGTACCTGTCCACCGTCGTTGAAGCCAAGGAAGTGCTCTTTTCCTATGATGGGAAGAAAAATAATAGGCAACTGCTGTAAGTTTAGAGGTGAGTTTTAAAGCTGGTATGTTCCTTAAAGAGCCTCTACAGATGGTGTGAAAAATGTGAAAGTTGCAAATTGACTTGACTTTAACAGGGTTTGTGTTTAAAATATTGCTAATAAAAATTTCAAAAGTACCTTATAAAGACAATGAACAGGAAAAGTAGGCTTAACGAGCGCCTGTAGCGAGCCGGGGACGGTGGGAGCCCGGTGGTAATCGTTAGGTTGAAGTTCTCCTGGGAGTTGCGAGCTGAATGCTTTGAACCGGCAGGGTTTAAAGCTAGTAGGTGAGACGGAGCTTCCGCCGTTAAAAGGAAGAAGGTATAAGAACTCGCACTGAGTTCCGTACCTTTATGAGGGAGTTCGCTACTGCGAGCTAATCAGGGTGGTACCGCGGAATCAGCCACAGTTTCGTCCCTGAAGGCGAAACTGTGGCTTTTATATTTTACTTTTCACTATACTCAGCTCCGGGGTGATTAGGATGAGCTGAACAGTTGGCGGGCAGGCTGTATCAAGGTCAGACTTTAATATATGTTTTTATTGGGAGAGGCTTGGAAAAGTTTAAAGCGAAGAGTCAGGGGGGAAGAATTTATGTACTGGAATGAAAAGTATGAAACCATGCCGCGGGAGGAATTGAAGAAATTACAGCTGGAACGACTTAAACAGACGGTGGAGCGGACCTACCATAACGTGGAGCATTACCGAAAGGCCATGCAGGAAAGAGGGATTGAACCCAGTGATATTAAGACACTGGACGACCTGAAGAAACTTCCTTTTACCACCAAACAGGATCTGAGGGACAACTATCCCTACGGCATGTTTGCCGTGCCCATGTCGGAGATTGTACGCATTCACTCGTCTTCCGGCACCACGGGAAAACCAACGGTTGTCGGCTACACCAGAAATGACCTGAATACATGGGCGGAGCTTATGGCCCGGGCTCTGGTTTGCGGCGGAGCCGGTCGCGAGGATGTAATCCAGAATTCATACGGCTACGGGCTGTTTACCGGGGGGTTGGGGGTGCACTATGGTGCCGAGCGGTTGGGAGCTTCCGTGATTCCCACATCAGGCGGCAATACCAAGCGCCAGATCATGATTATGAAGGATTACGGCACCACGGTTCTGACTTGCACGCCGTCCTATGCCCTGTACATGGCTGAGGTAATGCAGGAAATGGGGATTGATCCGAAGAAAGATTTAAAATTAAAGCACGGTATCTTTGGAGCCGAACCCTGGTCGGAAAATATGCGCAGGGAAATTGAGACAAAGCTGAACATTTCTGCGGTTGACATTTACGGTTTGAGTGAGATTATCGGTCCCGGCGTGGCTATTGAGTGCAAGGAAAAACGAGGCCTGCATATCTTTGAAGACCACTTTATTCCGGAAATTATTGATCCGGAGACGGGAGAAACACTGCCTATGGGAGAGGAAGGCGAGCTGGTATTTACTTCTCTGACCAAAGAGGCGTTGCCCATGATCCGGTACCGTACCCGCGACATCACCCGTCTCATTGAAGAACCCTGCTCCTGCGGACGCACCCACATTCGCATGGAACGGGTCAACGGGCGCAGTGATGACATGTTGATCATTCGTGGTGTTAATGTATTTCCGTCACAGGTGGAAAGTGTGCTCCTGGAAATTGGCGAAACGGAGCCGCACTATCAATTGATAGTTGACCGGGTTGGTACCCTGGATACCCTGGAGATTCAAGTGGAAGTGTCCGACGCGTTGTTTTCCGATGAAGTGAGACGGCTGGAACAGCTGGAGGATAAAATTAAGAAGGAAATAGAAACAACCCTGGGAATCAGTGCTAAAATTACCCTAGTGGAGCCCAAAACCATTCAGCGCAGCGAAGGAAAAGCCAAAAGAGTGATTGACAGGAGAAAGTTTTAAACTGCCTAATTATATATTATAAGTTAAGGGGGCTTTTCTCATGAAAATCAAACAAATATCAGTGTTTTTGGAGAACAAGTCGGGGCGGCTGGCGGCTGTGACCAAACTTTTGGCCGCGGGAAATATCAATATTCGTGCGCTGTCCATTGCCGATACTTCGGATTTTGGCATTCTCCGCCTGATAGTCAACCAGCCGGATAAAGCTTATCGGGTATTGAAAGACGCTGGGTTTACAGTAACTATGACGGAAGTGATAGGTGTTGCCATGTCGGATGAACCGGGCGGCCTGGCTGGTGTGCTGGAAATTTTGGAAGAGCGAGGGGTAAACATCGAGTACCTGTACGCTTTCGTCGGTAGTGCCTGTGATGATGCTTTGGTGATGTTCAGGGTGGAAAATATCGATGATGCCATAGAGGTGTTAAAAGCTGAAGGAGTTAAAGTCTTGACAGGCGAAGAGGTATATTCATTATAAAGGAAAATGCAGAAGACAGGAGACAGAATTCAGAACAAAAATACTTATCGTTATTCTGGCTCCTGACTTGTGGCTTCAGATTTCGGTAAAAATAATGAAGGAGTGTGTATAATGGACGTATCCAAATTGGTGCGCCAAAATCTGGCTACCATGAAACCGTATGTACCCGGCAAGCCAATAGAAGAGGTTGAGCGTGAGCTGGGTATCAAGAACGTTATTAAACTGGCTTCCAATGAAAACCCTTTGGGACCGTCCCCAAAAGCGGTAGAGGCCATGCGGGACGCAGCTGCTGAGGTGCATATCTACCCGGATGGCAACTGTTTTTACCTGAAGCAGGCGCTGGCTGAAAAATGGGATGTAAGTTTGGACAATTTAATGATTGGCAATGGTTCTGACGAGCTGTTGAAGCTTATCGCCGAAACCTTTTTGCACCCGGGCGACCAGGTGGTGATGGCAGAGCCAACTTTTTCCGAGTATACTTTTGCCGCCAAGTTGATGAATGCAGAGTGCGTCTACGTACCGTTAAAGGAGTTTGCTTACGACCTGCCGGCCATGGCGGAAAAGGTCACTGATAGAACAAAACTGTTGTTTATCTGCAATCCCAATAACCCCACGGGTACGGTGGTTTCCCGGAAGGAGGTTGAGGAACTGCTGGCTGGAATACCCGAGCATGTAATGGTCATTTTTGATGAAGCCTATTACGAGTATGTTCGGGACTTGGATTACCCGGATACCCTGCGGTATGTTAAGGAAGGACGCAAGAATGTTATTGTCTTGCGGACTTTTTCCAAGATATATGGTCTGGCCGGCCTGCGGGTGGGATACGGTTTTGCTCACCCCGATGTTGTTTCCTGGATTAACCGGACCAGGGAGCCCTTTAATGTTAACAGTATGGCTCAGGTCGCAGCATATGCCAGCTTAAAGGATGCGGACCATGTGGAAAAGAGCGTTGCTCTGAATGAAGAGGGTAAGGCGCAGCTTTATGCGGGTTTTGAGGAACGCGGCATGTCATACGTACCGACACAGGCAAATTTCATATTTGTCAATGTCGGGGTCTCTTCAAAAGAGCTGTTTCCGCTGATGCTGCGCGAGGGCGTGATTGTTCGGACCGGGGATATCTTCGGACTGGACGATTACATCCGTTTGACCGTAGGTACTAGAAAGGAAAACGAGCGTTTCTTTGCAGCTTTGGATAAATGCCTGGAGCAGCTCAAAAATAAAAAATATTAACAGCAGCCCTAGAGGCTGCTGTATTTTTGTGTGCCCGGCATGTC
>JACDOG010000032.1 GCA_017656305.1 Thermoanaerobacteraceae bacterium | reverse complement strand
CGTTTCAATCCCTTTTTCGTCAGGTCAGGCAGTGCAACCGACGTTAAGGCAATGTCGGCAACCCTTGATTTTATGGGCTTGAGGATACTTTTCATTTCGCAGCCATGCGGGCAAAATTTCGCAAATGTGCCAGTTGTATAAAACCCCGGGACATTTGCGACATTTTTGTCTTTCTATCTATGTATTATTTTTCCCTACCAGTAAGCCGACTTTTCGACTAAAATTTCCCACGCCATTCTAACACCCTGGAGTAAATGGCTTTTTAGGCTTTGGGTGGCTTGTCTGCCCTGCCATAAACCAGTTCAGATACATCCTGATAACTGTCAAAATCTCCGGTTAATCCTTTTCCCTTTTTCACGTCATGCTCATAAGGTTTTGTCAACCACAGGTAGTTGATATATAACTTATCCTCGTCTTTGTCATACCGCCAGGCTGCCCGAAATACGTGCCTGCCGTTTGAGGCACCCTTGTAAAGCGAAAACTGCAGGTCTTTTCCGTTTAAGATGGAAAAATCTGCTTCATGATACAGCTCTCCTCTAAAAATGCCCGGGTCTGATTTTACTTTTGTAATTAATGACTTTACCTGCTGATAAGCAAAGGTTTCAGCAGAAGGATATTCATTCAGCACTTTACGTGCTTCGCCTGAAAAATATACTTTAGTTGAAAATTTGGGAGCATACTCAGGCTGCGTGAAAACGAAATGGCCAAACGCATTTAGCTGCACCATATCGTCCACTATGTAAAATAAGAAACTGTTGTCATTGATAGCCTGCTGCTGCCTTTGGCTCAACTCATTCCAATCACATACCTCTTCAAGCAGCAATTTCCTAATCAAATCAGAATTTTCCTCGATAAATACCTCGTCAATCTGCACCGGAATTGGTGGAATTTCCACCAGTACCTGGTTGTCCTCATGCAAGTATGCTGTGGGATAGCCCAGGAAAGAGCCGGTAATATACCCGTAGGAGGTCATTACCTTGTAACCGCCAATGGGCGCAAAACAAGTTGTATACCGGTTACCTGCTTTTAATTCCTCGGCGACACATTCCATGAATAAACCCAGTGACTTGTGTAATTTTGTCCTGTTGCAGACATCCAGTTCCGGTAGTTCCCGGAGTTGGACATATGCATTAAAATCTTTAGCTGCAATTTTCTGCAGCAACATTGCCGCTGCTTTACCGCCGAGAGTATCAGTGTGTACGATAGTTACTACAGGATTGCTGGACAGCTTTCCATTTTCTCTTAATGCATAAAGCATGGAATATTCAGCACTGACTGACCTGGGATTATCCCTGGTTAGTTTAGCTGCTTCCTTCATTTCCTTCAACCAGTCGCTGATAGCTTCATCCACATCTTGTCCTGGTGACTTAAGTACAGGATTGGTTCTTTCAAAGTTAAATATTTCCCGCTCCCTGGTTTCTCTGCCAAATATGTTGTTTCTACTAAATAGCGAAATGCCCCCGGTCATAACAATGGCTCCATACATTACAGACAATCTCCTCCCCGTATAATTATGCCAATTTTCTCTACTTTTTCGAGCGTTAAAGCCCGAGAATAACTACTAATTTAAAACCTTAGCATGAACAGGAAATCCCAGCCCATAATGAACAACATGACTGTAGATATCCGATACTCCGGTCACGATTCTGCCGTAATAATTCCCAGACGGAATTTTTCTTTCCTACTGTCTTTGATACTTGTTATATCCCATTCATTTTTATCGCAGTGGTATGTGTAAAGGCAAGCAGCTATTGCCGCAGTAGTTCGCAGATGATCGTAAAAAGAGATGTCCGGTATTTCTTCCTGTGAGTTGCTGGGTAAACACCAAGTATACCTTTCCAGCACAGCAAGTAAGTGGGTAAATAAGACATGAAAATCTGCCGACCGTACTTTGTAATGACATCTATTAGTTCAGCTCCCAAACCGGCAAGGTTGGTCATTTACTGTCTTTTCTTTCACCGTACTTTCCGGTCAGCGGATGTAGCTGAGCAGGGCTCCACCCCGGTGGAAGACCCCTTATTTTATGAAGATTTGCACGGCTTTCCGTTAGTGAAATGCACCACCAAAATTTCACAAATGTATCAATTGCATGAAACTCCTGAATGTTTGAGACATTTTTTTATTCTCCCAGAATGTTAATTTTCCCTGCCAAAAACCTGATTTTTAAGCAAAAATTTCCATGGTAAAATTTCTGTAAAAATTACTTCACTGGAAATTCTCTGAAAAGCAGGTATATATAGCAGGAGAATGTAAAAGTTGGTAGAAACTACAATAAATAGCAAGCTTCGAAAGTGGAAAGGAGCGGTAAATTGCGTGCTGTCTTGACCAAAACAGGCGACCCATGGATGGACTGGGGGTTAGTCAACCTAGGCAGTTACTGGGAAATGAAAGATTGGCCCATTGAGTGGCATCATGACCAACTGCTGCTTGATTGGCCCCCCGAACGAGAAGATGAGCTGGCAGACGAAATGTTTCGCTACATGAGGGACCGCATGAACCGCCTGATCTGGCAGGCACCGGAAATGAAAATCCTCGGTATAGAACATCTGCAGTTGGACAGGCAGGGGTTTGGCAATCCGAAGTTTTCAGTGAAAATTCCTGCAAAAGAAAGGGAAAAACTAAAACAAAATTTGAAAAATCCCAACCTAAAAGCCGAGGTGACACTGGCCCGCAATTATCCCGGCCTCAAAGGTGATTGGCTTAAACTTAAGAAAGAGCTGGCCTCAAGCGTTCAGGCATTCTGGCAGCAAATTTCCGGACAGACAGAAACTAGAGATAGCTGTTGGCTCTGCGGGCGGGATATGGCGGAAAGCTACGATATGCGCCAAAACAAAAATCCACTGTTCAACCAACACCATAATAACCGTATCCGCGGCTATGCTACTTCTCCGGAAGTCGGCAAAATGTGCCCGATATGCAACCTGCTTAATATTTTTTCCGCAGTACACGCCAACCTGCCCTACGCCGTTGGCAACAGTACCCTGTTATACATTCCCCTCGCCAACAGTCTGGTTGTACTAAAGAAAGTGCTAAACAGGCTACAGGCCGAACTAATTGACAGCCACAGTGCAAATGTTTGGAGCTATCGAACCAATATCAAGGATTTAGGGTACACCGTCACCCGCTACCAGACGTTAATCGGCATTTACCATACCCTGGTAAATCGCTTGCAAAACGAAGATGAAAGTAATCTTGCCGCTTTTCCCTGGGAAGAAGCAGAGAAAGCCAGTTTGAACGGCTGGGTGGTCGTAACTTACAGCAAGGGCAAAAACGTTATAATGGGAACCATCTCGTATATTCGCGTGCCGCACCGCCTTTTCGAATTGGTCAAACCATTAACCTATGCTGAAGGAAAAAAGGGCACCCTCCTGCAATGGGGCATCAATGGCATCAATGCATCAACAACATACCTGCTGGATGAAATGGCTCGAGCAATTGTACAGCGCAACTGGTCCTTGTTTGCCACCAGTCTTTTTTCCATATTTAAAGATAACAATAGCAGCGTAAAACACTGGTCAATCAGCTTTTGGGAGTCTTTCATTTCTCACAGCCTGGAGGAGGTGGACAAAGTGCTGAATAAGGACCTGCTGGAAGACATCAAAGTCTTGGGCCGGGTGATTGGGGCCAATTTTCCCGAAGACATAGGCCTTTTTACGGCATTAAACAATGCTCATGATGTGGGAGCTTTCCGCCGGGTCTTGCGGGATACCTTTTTGAAGCTGCACAAGTTTTATGTGGCTCAGGCAAAAGGATCTTCCCGCGATAAAGTGCTGGTTCCCAGCGAAAGCCGGGTGGAAAGAATACTCAACGAGCTGAGCGAAGATAATTTGGATGCTGTTAAGGACAGTTTGCTGATTTATGCTACTTTACAGGCTATGAAAAAACAGGAGGTTGAGAAAAATGAAAGCAATTAGTCTGGTGTGGCTGGCCCGGGCTGACTTGAGCAATATCAATTCGGGACAGGGAAGCGGCAACCTGACTGAACTGAAAACTTACAGCCACGGCCGCAAGCCGTATGCGTCGGGGCAATCAGTACGCAGGGCCTTGTTCGATACCTTGGCTAGGACTTATCCGGACAAATTCAAGTGCCTGGCTGAAAAACCCTGTGGCGATGTAGAAAATTGCTGGGCATGTGACCTGCGTGGTTTTCTGGCGCCAAAAGCCGGCGAAGGCGGCGACCGCCGCTGGTCACCCTTAAAAATCACCCCTGCCCTGGGGCAAATTCCGTCAGAAATTGTGACAGACATGCTGACCAGAATGAGTGTCTTTGACAAAGAAGGCAGGGAAAGCAAAGACAACCGCATTGCTCACGTGCAGCTGGCCGAAAATATCTACCGGGTAGCAGCTGTAATTGACGTGGAAAATATCGGCAGAGTGTTGGAGCCGGATATCGAAACTAAAGGTACAGGAAAACAAAAGGAAGAGATTTTTAATGGCTGGAAACCGGTGATAGAGGTAGATAAAAATGAAAAAAGAAAGCGAATCCAGGCTGTACTGGACGGGATTTACAACCTCAGCGGATTTGCCAAGCAGGCCCGCTCTGCTACTTCCTTAGCCCCTGAAATCGTTCTGATTACCATTCAAGATGTTTACAATCAGCGAGGATTAAAAGCTCTGGAACTAGACGATTCCGGACAGATAGACCTCCGCGCTTTAGGCTGGATTTTGGATGAGCACCAAGCCTTAGGCTATAAAGATATTTTTGGTTTTACGCCTGGTGTTGTCAACAATGAAAACGAGCTGCTGGCACTCTTAAAAGACAAGGGCATAGAAGTCCTGCCCGTTCACAACGCTTTCCAACAAGCAAAGAACCTGGTTGCAGAAGCTGCTCTCTAAAGGGTGATAGACATGGAGTTATTAGAGGCGACCCTGGAGATACCGGGATGGTGCAGTTTTCGCCTACCCCACGGGGTAAATGTTCATTTTACTTTTCCCCTGCCCCCCATCACGACTATTAAAGGATTGCTGGCTGCAGCATTGGGGCTACCGGCTGATAAGACCGGTTTGCTGCCCCGGCTGGATTATGCAGTGGGCATTGTTGAAGAAGGAGAAAAGGTTGAAACTTTAAGCAAGATTCTTAAAAAAGACCGAGGTAATAGAGATACCATTGTGATAAAAGAAAAAATGCTGCAGCCCGTTTTTCGCCTGTGGTTGGGAGGAAAAGCCGACGATTTGGATAGAATTGCAGAAGCTCTGAACAAGCCTTTTTTTCCTCTTTATCTCGGGGAAAGTGATGACGCAGTACAGATAAGGGAAATCAATCGACTTTCCGCAAAACAGGTGTTGACAACGGAAGTAGACAACTGTCCCGTATTTCGGAACGATTTGACCACGGTATCTCCCGTTGAATTAATACACCTGCCGTGGGATTTCGTGCCGGGCAAACGCAGCACCTGGCGGGGTGTCACGTATAAAATTCACTGGATAGCAAAAAAAGTGCAATTTACCCGGCCGGTGGAAGCCTGGCAAGGTCATTCAGGAGGGGTGTTGTTTTGATACTGTGGGCAAAACATGACGGAACTACTTTAAAAGAACATACTGACCACGCATTGACTATATTTCACACGTACTGGCAGGAAAGCAGCCGCCTGTGGCCACAGTTGGCCCGGCGGCTGCAAACTACTCCAAAAATTTTAAAAGACGCGGCCGTTATGGCAATTACGGCCCATGATTGGGGCAAGGCAACACCCCAGTTTCAAGACGCAGTTAGAAAACAAAAAAAACCCGGCTTGTTCCACGCCCCTATTTCTGCTTACTTGTTCGCCCGGCTACGGCCGCCAACCCATTTAAAAGAATGGATGCCATTAATGGTGCTGGCAATCTTGAGCCATCATAACCAGTTAAACCAGCATTCCCTGGGCAGAAGCCGGTTTGTACACTTGGATAATATCACTTTATTAAAAAAGGATTTAGAAAAGGATTGGCCCGAGCTTAACACAGCACCAGAAATAATATATCTGGAGGACATTTACAGGTTGGGCCATTCATTGAAAGAGTATGTCAATAATGCCCCACCAGCCAGGAAAAAAATGTATAAAGCCCGTTACTGCTGGCTGCACGCTCTGCTGCGGTGGGTGGACAACCTGACCAGCAAAGGATACCACCCAAAGGATTCGGAAAAATCCTTACCTGCTTTTCAAAGTTTTTCAAATAGTACCGGCCGCTGGCAAAAAGAAACTAATTCAATGCAGCAAGATGTTGTTAAGGCACCTGCAAATTTTTTGTTGATACAAGGAGGCTGCGGTAGCGGCAAGACAGGCGCTGCCCTGCTCTGGGCACAAAAGCTTTGGGAACAGGGAAAAATTGAACGGCTGATATTCACGCTACCCACCCAGTTTACTTCCAACTCCTTATACTGGGATTTTACTTCAAGATACGGGTTTCCCGACCAGGCCGTAGGTATCTATCACAGTGATGTAGACAGTATCCTGCGCCTGCAAGCGGAAGAGGAAGAAATGGAAAACTGGGCAGAAGAAAAATACTTTAACACCTTTTATCAAAAGCCAATTAACGTCTCGACTGTTGACCACCTGCTGTACTCGCTGCTGCACTGCTACCGCTACGCTGACCGGGCTTTTGGTAACTTGGTAACAGCAGCGGTTGTTTTTGACGAAATCCATTATTATGACCGGTATACTCTAGCCAAGATCGGTCAGGCCATGTCACTCTTAAAAGACCTGGATATACCGCATTTGGTGATGTCCGCCACCATCCCGAAAGCAATAGCAGGAAAATGGAAAAAGCAGGGGTACCAACTGATTGAACACAATGATGATTCATCCCAGCCGGTAAAAATCGAAAAACTAAATCAACCGGCCATACTGGAAAACCACGTCAGCGATGAATTAATGGCATTAGTCGAAGCCAATCTCGTTGCCAAACAGATGCTGGTGGTCAATCAGGTGGAACGGGCCAAAATGATGGCAAAAACCATTCAAAAACGCTGGTCTGAAGTTGAAGTAATCTGCTACCATTCGGAATTTACACGGGAAGACAGGCAGAAAAAAGAACGGCTAATAAGAGAAAAATTCCGTTCTCCCCAAGGTAAAATTATTTTAGTTTCCACCCAGGCCTGCGAAATGAGCCTGGACATCTCGGCAGATGTGCTTTACACGGAAGCTGCTCCTGTGGATGCAGTTATTCAAAGACTCGGGCGAATTCACCGCCGCGGCCGAAAGCCCCAAAAATCTGACTGTGGCTGTGATTACTGTCAAAGCCGCACCTATCTGCCCGCGGATTTCGTTTACCGCGCTTACGTCCTTCCTCTGCCTTTTAACGACAGAAATGCTTGTTTACCATATGAACAGGAAATTTTAGAAGAATCCTGGAAACAATTTGCTGGAGTATTCTCTGGCAGCAAGGGAAAAGATTGGATCAATGCCGTCTATCTCCAGGCCCCGCCCCTGACAGATGACAATTTGCTGCAAATGTTTTTGGAAGACGTGGTGTTCGGTCGTTCACCAATAGAAAGATATGGAGATGAGGAAGCAGAAAGCAGCAGTGGTTCTTTCCGGGTCAGGAAAAGCGAGGTGCAAACTATTTCAACTGTTCCGGCTTCACTTTGGTCTGACCAGGACGAATTCCAGAATTTCATTGTAAAAGTTAGTCTAAATAAAGTTAGGAAATTTAAGGTTCCCCGGCACTGGGAAAAAGGCGTCTGCATTTTAGACCTTCCCTACAGTTATGAATTCGGTTATGATTTTCTTGCAACAGATGCAGTTAAAAAATAATCTGACCGAAGTTCTACCTGTGTCTAAGGCGCTCTAATGGCAGGAAGCATAAAACGGGCATGTCTCATAACAATTGCCGGCAATTCCCGGGTCATATTCTTCAAAAACTATTCGCATTTTTTCATCCCTGGCCTCTATAAACCATTGCCGCAGCTCATCATCAATGATATGGAGGTCCTTGTGTACCACCAGCCGCCCATTTTTAAACTGCCCGTAAACCAGGCATCCCAGGTTGACCGGAAATTCATAAACAGCTTCCATAGCCAGTGCGTAGCCGGTGGTTGCCAGGCGGTGAAAGTCCCGGGGTAAGCCAAATTTTAAATCCAGTATCATGGGCTCGGAAAAAGTGTAGGCATCAGTGCTCAGGTGCGGGCTCAATCCCAGAAACGAGCCGTTGAGCTTCTGCTCCACCACCACGGGAAGAGCCAGGGCAACAAGCGAATCCTCATTAATATAGGGCTGTTTGACCAGCGTTTCCTGGATACGCGCGGCTATCCGGGCGGTCTCAAAATTTATGATTATGTCAAGTTCCTCCCTGACCTGGTCTTCTTCGCCGCCCAGCCGGCCGGCCATGTCTTTGGGCACATTGTATTTGAATTTGTGCAGCTGCTTAATGACATCCTGAAAATTTTCCACGCTTTTTTGATAAATCAAACGCTTGGCCTCAATCAGGGTCCTGACCAGCGCCTGGTGAAACAGAGCGCCCTTGAGCATGGCCGCATTAGGCTGCACGCTTACCTTCTCCACTCGTCTCAGGTAGACATCACGGCCAGTAGGACAGTAATAGCTGGCCACCTCATACAGGGCCAGGGGCTGTTCGTACACCGGTGCCAGCGGCGGCTGGTGCCAGTTCCAACCCCGGAGTTCCTCGGATATGTCCAGCATGCGTGCTTTGGGTAAATACCCCCTCAGCAGCTGTTTTTTCTCTTCGTCAGTCAAAAAATACATCTAGGCCACCTTCTTATTCAACTTCCAGTATATCCTGCGGTACTTTTATCTCTTTTGCCAGGCGCAGGTCCCGGTCGCAGATGGGAAACAGCTGAATTATCCCTTCATTGGTGCCGAGAAGCCTGCGCAAGCGCTGCAGCAGTTCCGTGCGGCGGTTGTGATTTAATGAACCAAAGAAAGCACTGTACTGAATGCGTTCCAAGCCGTAATCCTTGCAGGCTTCAGCAATTTTGTGCCGCGTGCGGTCGTCTACAATGTCATAGATAAGCAGCGTCTGCATCTTTACCACCTACTGACAAACGGCTTGTAGTTTCCTTCTTTTCTCAGATAAGTTGCCAGCCTGCGGGCCTGCATCTGGATAATCGTTTTTATTTTATACTGGCGGCCCAGGTAACGCTCCTTGCCTTCAAATCGTTCCAACACTTTGGCTGCCAGTTCCTTTCTTGTTTTATCATCCAGCTGATTGTCAGCCAGAGTAAAAGACTTCCCCTTATTAACTGCTGCAATTACTACCCGGTCCACCACCGGCTGGCGAAATTCTTCAATCAGATCCAGTACCAGGGAAGGTTTACCCGGGCGGTCCACATGCATGAAACCGGCAAAGGGTTCCAGTCCTGCCAGCAGTACTGCGCTCCATACCTGGTTATACAGCATACCGTAGCCGTAATTAAGCAAAGAATTGATAAGGTCACTGGCTCCCCGGTGTTTTCTCCCGGCAAATTCCACCTTTCCCGCCAACAGTTCCCTGACCGCTTCCCAGTAAATGTTGGCAGCCTGTCCTTCAATGGAAAGCAGTCTTCCCCGCACAGTATCTATACAGTCACCTTTCACTTCTTTAACCTGGGAAAGTTTTGCATCCATGGCCGCAATACTGTCGAGCAAAAGTTTGTAAAGCCCAGTCTGGTCGGATTTACGGTATTTGGAAAAGTATTTTAACAGGTTGATCTGGTTTTTGATTTTACCGGTGACAAAAGCTTTGGCCAAAAATACCCCGCGGCTGTCAGTGTAGGCACTTATCTGCTCCCGCCGGGTAACAACCGTACCGGTCAGGTGTGGTGACGTAATTTTGGCATAAGGCTTTCCAGTGCCGGTAAGGAAATTGATCTGAATGCCATGTTCCATGCATTCTTTAACAGCTGCAGCAGAAAAAGAAGCACCGGGAGTGTCGACCGTCAGCTGCTCCACATCGTGAAAGGGCACCTCGGTCACCACCTTGCCCTTTTCCTTTATCACCAGGCGTTCGCTTTTTTTACCGATAAAAGAGCCGTAGTTGGAAACAATAATGTTCATGATAACCTCCTATAGTACGTCAGCACAGTATTTACGGTACTCACAGTCCACGCAGCGTCTTTTGTGATGAGTCTTTTTAGGAAATTTTTGGGTCATGGCAATTTCCCTGATATCATCTATTATGCGTTTGGTATAAAGCCGGATGTTGTCTGTAAAGATCACTGGTACCACTTTATCCTCGGGAATAAAATGTAAGAACCCCTTGCGCACCGGCTTGCCGCACAGGTCTTCCAGCAGCAGCCCGTAGGCCATAAGCTGGTACTTGTGGAACCGCAGAGAAGTACGGCTGCTGTTTTTAAACTCAACGGGGTAAACACCCCGGTCAGTTTCAATAATCATATCCAGCTTGCCGCTCAATCCCAGCCGCCGGGAATAAAGCAACCGGTGAAAAATCTTTTGTCCCTCGTCGAAACCGTAGGCGCTCAGGTTGCGCCTTTTCTGCAGCCGCTCAAGCTCGGCATGCGCCTCATTTCCGTACTGCATCTTCCAGGTTCGCTTGCGGTTCACCGGCATGCAGTAATTAAAATATATCTCTCTGGGACAGTAAACATAAAGGCGAATATCGGTTACCTGCAGCTCCATAAACTTCTACCCGCCATTTTTATTTAATATATTTACCAGATAATCCCACTTTTAGTCATAAAAAAACAACTGGTAACCGCTCAGGGGGCAACACCAGATTGGGCTACCAGTCGTACCGGTCTTCCCTGACTTTCCGGGTAAGCTTCTTGCCATAGCCATTCTCTAGTATGCTAACGCAATCCTGTTTGTGTTCAGCATCTTTCCGCGCGAGTCTCGTCCTCCCGCTCAATCCCGTTATTGCAAGGTCTTTCCTTCCCCTCAGTCCCGTTTTTCATCAGGTGTCTCCTTCCCATTCAATCCCTTTTTCGCTAGGTCAGGTAATGTAACCTAAGGCTGAGAAGCCTAAGAAGAAGGCTGAAAAGCGTTTCAATCCCTTTTTCGCTAGGTCAGGTAATGTAACAACAGCTTTAAGGGTACTTGACAGCAGGGAAGAAGCGTTTCAATCCCTTTTTCGCTAGGTCAGGTAATGTAACCTTTTACCTTTAATGGGCGAGAGCCAAGATATGGTTTAGTTTCAATCCCTTTTTCGCTAGGTCAGGTAATGTAACGACAAAAATCCATACCAGTTGTGTGATGATATCAAGGTTTCAATCCCTTTTTCGCTAGGTCAGGTAATGTAACTTAGAGAGAATAGGAAGGGCGTGGAGCGGTGATTGAGTTTCAATCCCTTTTTCGCTAGGTCAGGTAATGTAACGTTGAGCGCGAATGATATAAGAGAACTTGAGAACAGTTTCAATCCCTTTTTCGCTAGGTCAGGTAATGTAACAGGACCTGGCACGGCAGAAAGCCGACGGCCTACTTAGTTTCAATCCCTTTTTCGCTAGGTCAGGTAATGTAACAGCATGGACCGGCGAAGAAGCGGCATTTACTCCTAGCGAGTTTCAATCCCTTTTTCGCTAGGTCAGGTAATGTAACACCTTAAAGGGTATGCGTAGTCCTAAGAAAATGATGTTTCAATCCCTTTTTCGCTAGGTCAGGTAATGTAACACAAAAAGAAGTCATAGACGCTATGAGTCAGTTATAGTTTCAATCCCTTTTTCGCTAGGTCAGGTAATGTAACCCCGGGGAATGTTGTAGATTATGATTTTGTTGAGGCTGTTTCAATCCCTTTTTCGCTAGGTCAGGTAATGTAACAAAGTGTTATGGATGCCTATGACACGAGCTTTGAAGTGTTTCAATCCCTTTTTCGCTAGGTCAGGTAATGTAACAGATGGGGTCCCGTGGCCCCTGGCATGGGAGTTAAAGTTTCAATCCCTTTTTCGCTAGGTCAGGTAATGTAACTCCAAGTTAACTCCAACTTTACAAGACGTCCCAAAGGTTTCAATCCCTTTTTCGCTAGGTCAGGTAATGTAACCTTGAGTATCTCGCAGAAGGAAAAGAAAAAACAAAAGGGTTTCAATCCCTTTTTCGCTAGGTCAGGTAATGTAACTTGCCTCCAAATCTTCGCCCATGACAAAATCAACGAAGTTTCAATCCCTTTTTCGCTAGGTCAGGTAATGTAACTCACTCATTGGTATCACCTTCCAACCAAGAGAAAGAAGTTTCAATCCCTTTTTCGCTAGGTCAGGTAATGTAACCAAACTGTTATACTTCAAAGAGCCTACCGACCTAACTAGTTTCAATCCCTTTTTCGCTAGGTCAGGTAATGTAACAGGGACAATGGGAAGCGTAAGAATTGATGCTATATACAGTTTCAATCCCTTTTTCGCTAGGTCAGGTAATGTAACCTGGCAAAATGATGTTACACCACTTAGCGCTGCTAATAGTTTCAATCCCTTTTTCGCTAGGTCAGGTAATGTAACCTCGCAATAAAGAATGTTTAACCGCTGTGGTTTTACCGTTTCAATCCCTTTTTCGCTAGGTCAGGTAATGTAAC
>JACDOG010000031.1 GCA_017656305.1 Thermoanaerobacteraceae bacterium | reverse complement strand
ACCCGAAGTTGGCCTGGTGTCTTCTCTTCCAGTTCTTCCGGTTCTTTGGTTGCACTCGTTATTCCCGACTTCTAACTACTCGATTACGGCTAAATTTTGTACATTTTAAAATTTTCACAAAATTACTTGACTTTTCCTGGAGACTATATTATTTTAAAGTTAAATGAATGATTATTCAGTCAGCTATACACAATTAATTGTAAGAAAATTTTAAATTGATTAAAAATAGTGTCTTTGGGAGGGGTTGGCTGTGGGCGAGACCATCATTTCCATGGTGCAGGAACGGATGCGAAAACACCCGGAAAAACCGGCATTGGCCCATAAGGTGAACGGCGTGTACCGGGATATCAGCTGGGGCGAGCTGGGGGAAAGGGTGAAATGGGCAGCCCTGGGGCTCATAGCTTTGGGGGTCAAACCCAAAGATATGGTCTGCCTCATGTCCCAAAATTGCCCCGAATGGGTCGTGGCAGATTTGGGAATCATTTTTGCCGGCGCTGTTAATGTGCCCATATACCATACCAACAAGGGGTCGCAGATTAGCTACATAGTAAATGACGCCGAGGCGGAAATTTTAATCGTGGGGTGTAAGGAAAAGCTGGATGAGATCATCGCCATCAGGCACCAAATTCCACAGCTACAAAAAATAATTGTCATATCCGGCTGGAGGGGCACCGGTGATGCGCAGGTGATGAGTTTTCAGGACCTCCTGGAACTGGGTGCTTCTCGGCAAGACCTGGAAGCGGAACTGGATCAACGGATGGCGGCAGTTGCTGAGAATGACCTGGTATCGCTGGTTTACACGTCCGGGACCACGGGACCGCCCAAAGGCGTGATGCTCAGCCACAAAAACTTTCTCTCCAATGCCAAAGCCTGCCTGGAGGTACTGGATATCAGAAACGGGTACACCTGTCTTTCCTTCCTTCCTTTGAGTCACGTCTTTGAAAGAATGGCTGGCTATTACCTGATGCTCATGGCCGGGGTGCGCATTGCCTATGCGGAAAGCTTCTACACGGTGCCGCAAAATTTGCTGGAAGTAAGGCCGGAATATGCTATCAGCGTACCGCGGCTGTATGAAAAAATCTACGTAAAAATAAAACAGACTGCGGCACGTAGTTCCTGGTTGCACCGGAAAGTTTTCCAGTGGGCCCTGAGGGTTGGAGAGAAATACAGGTTTCATCCGGAAAACCGAGGACTGTTGCTGAAACTGCAGCACGGGCTGGCTGACCGCCTGGTTTACAGAAAGATAAAGCAGCAGTTGGGAGGGCGTATTCGCTTCTTCGTATCCGGAGGGGCGCCCCTGGCAAAGGAAATAGCCGAGTTCTTTTACGCGCTGGGCATTACCATCCTGGAAGGCTATGGCTTGACGGAAACGGCGCCGGTACTGGCGGTAAATACGCACAAGCATCTTAAGTTTGGCACGGTGGGACCGCCCATACCCGGTGTCAAAATTAAAATTGCCGAGGATGGTGAAATTCTCGCCAGCGGGCCCAACGTGTCTGCTGGATATTACAAAAAACCAGAAGAAACAGCGAAAAGCTTCCGGAATGGCTGGTTTTATACCGGCGACATCGGGGAGATTGATGGCGACGGATACCTGTGCATTACTGACAGGAAAAAAGATATCATTGTTACTTCCAGCGGCAAGAACGTGGCGCCGCAAAATATTGAAAATGTCTTGAAGGCAGATAAATATATTAGCCAGGTGGTTGTCTACGGCGACCGCCGCAAGTACCTGACTGCCTTAATTGTGCCCAACTTTGAAAATCTGGAGCGGTATGCCCGGGACAGGAAAATAGAGTTTTACTCCCGGGAAGAGCTGGTTAACAACGAGAAGATAGTCAGCATGCTGGAAAAAAGGGTAAAAATGGCACAGGAAGGGCTGCCAAACTTCGAACAGGTGAAGAAGTTTCGCCTGCTGCCCAGAGAATTTACCCAGGAAGATGGCGAGCTGACGCCTACTTTAAAAATCAAGAGAAGGGTGGTTGCCCAAAAGTATCGTCACTTGTTTGAGAGCATGTATAATCTCGAAGATTACGCTGCACAGGTCGTTTCCAACGGAAAAGTATCCCCGGCAAGCGGCAAGGAAAGTATTCCCGGTTAGGGAAATTGCGGTTGCAGACCGATTTCTTGACATGAAAAGGTTATTATACTAGTATTAATCTTGGTTTTACTGAAAAAGTTTAAAGGGAAATGGGGATGTGCCGTGCCGAAACGCAAAGGAGAAAAATATGACGCAATCATAGATGCGGCGGTAAAAGTATTTGCCAAACTGGGTTATCACGGCGCGCAGGTGACCAAGATAGCCCGCGAGGCAGGAGTAGCCGACGGAACTATCTACCTGTATTTTGAAAACAAGGAAGATATCTTAATTTCCTTATTTAAAGAGAAAATGGGACAGTTTATTGCGGAAGTGGCGGAAATGTTGTCCCGGGAACCTGATGCGGAAAAACAGCTGCGCACTTTGGTTAACAGTCACTTCTCCCATCTTGAGAGTGACAAAATGCTGGCCGTAGTGACGCAGATTGAGCTGCGCCAGTCTAACCCGGAAATTCGAGAGGGCATTTCCGAGCCGCTGCAGAAGTATTTTCAAGAAATTGAACATGTGGTAGAAAACGGGCAAAAACAGGGAAAGTTCGCACCGTGGGTGGATGTAAAAACTGCCAGGAAGATGATTTTCGGTACTCTGGATGAAGTTGCCACCTGCTGGGTGCTATCCAAGAAAGAGTATTCCCTGACGGATTTGACTGAGCCGGTGGTAAACCTGTTGCTTAACGGTCTTGCCAGCAAATAACGAAAAAAATTTGGTTTAATTGCCAAAGTTGCTGCGTACCTTGTCGGGTACGCATTTTTTTATGGATGATTGGTCATAATATGAATGATTGCATAAATGAAGGGAGTTTTTAACTGATGTACTGTCCTGCATGCAATAGTAAAAGCGTGGGTAAAATCGGTGTTAACCAGTATTACTGCTGGGATTGCTTTGTGGAATTTAACGACAAGAGCAAAATATTTTTTGTGGAAGAAGACGGCACTCTGGTTTCCGAGGAAGAAGCATTAACGCTGGCATAATTCATAACCGTAAACTTCAATGGTGGGAGGTGTGAGGGATGTTTAAAAGAGGCTTTCTTAATGGCCTGCTGACGGGAAGCGTTCTTGGTGCCCTGGCCAGTTTATTTGTCCAGCCGGAAAAGAAACAACAGCTCATGGAATCGCCTACCGTGAAACGCTTGCGGGGAAAAAGCCGCCAGGTAGAGGAAAAAGCTAAGGAAGTCATGGATGACGTTTTCGACGGTGTTTCCGGATTGTGGAGAAAGTGAGGGATAACCTCACTTTTAATATATTTGGGAAAAGCACAAAATATTAGCGCGTGTGGCGCGGGCAGGTGTTTGGAATGCAGCTGCAGCTACCTGGCAACTGGCTGCCGAAAATTATCGTATTGGTTCTTATCATATTTCTTTTATATGTGCTGTACCTGGTGCGTGCTATTTTGCCGCCATTTTTTATTGCGCTGGTCATCGCATACCTGCTGAACCCGCTGGTGGAACGGATCGAGCAGTTTAAAATCTCCCGGGTGACGGCAATATTCATAGTTTACCTGACCTTAACTGCTTTCGTCGTGCTGCTTGTGGTTTACGGCGTACCGAAAATCATTAGGGAGTTGGACCGTTTTGCGGATACCATACCGATCTACACGCGGCAGGTCCAGGACTTTGTCCGGGACGTACACCGGGACTACAGCAAGACCAACATTCCGGAAAGCATCCGCCAGGTGACTGATGAAACCATCAGGGAGGCGGAGCAGTTACTCATAGCCACGGTTCGGGACATAGCCGATGCCATTATCGGCCTTTTCTCACAATTGCTTAGCTTGATAATTGCACCTGTCCTCACCTTTTACATGCTGAAAGATTGGGAGCAGGTGGGTGCGTATATCTTTGGCTTGCTTCCCGCCAACTGGCGGCAGGAAACAGCTTACCTGGCGGGGCAGGTTGACAGGGTACTGACAAAATTTATCCGGGGCCATTTGATTGTGGCGGTTATAGTGGGAACTCTCACTGCTCTGGGTCTGGCGGTGCTTAACATGAAATTTGCCCTGCTGTTGGGTATTGTTGCCGGTATTGCTGATGTCATCCCCTACTTTGGCCCCATCATTGGTGCCGTGCCGGCCATTGCTTTGGCACTACTTGAGTCCAAGTACAAAGCACTTTATGTTACCGGGGTGATGTTTTTGGTGCAGCAGTTGGAAAGCAACATCATATCCCCCAAGATTTTGGGCGACAGCGTGGGACTGCACCCCCTGGTGATAGTGTTTGTGCTTTTGGCCGGGGGCCACCTGTTTGGTGTGGTGGGTATGCTGCTAGCAGTTCCGGTGACAGCTATTGCCAGGATTCTTATCAGTTATTTTTTTAACCGCTGGTTTTGGCAGTTGGAGCAGCAGGATTGAGGTCCTGGTAAGAAGACATGCAGAGGTACTTGATGCTGCTGTATAATTTTTTTATGTCGCCCCGGCTCCAAAAATTGCGTATGTTTCTTTACCGGGAAATCTGCTATTATAGATTACAGGATGTACGCAGGGACAGGTATCTTGAATTCCATTTCCGTGTTGTGCCGTATTAATCCCAATACAGCCAGGATTGTAGTGAATAATCTGGCCAATTTTTACCGGAAAAATCTCAATAAGAGTACCAAGTTAGTGGATATTTACAGTGAAATTGCTCATGTTCTTATCTACGTCAACAAGCGTTTGGAGTACACCTTTGGTGAAGTATATGACCCACAGATTGATAGTAGGCCGGGGGAAGGTCGCAATTAGTGCTCCGGGTACCCCGGGCCAGCGAAAGCTTAAAGGAGGAAAATTATGCTCAAGGCCTTACTGGTTGATGATGAGGAACCGGCACTGCTGGAACTGGAATATGTATTGCAATCACTGACGGACAGGATTGAAATTGTGGGTAAGGCGCAGAGCGGCAAGCAGGCGCTAAAGCTCATCCGCCGGCTCCGGCCGGATGTGCTGTTTCTCGATATCAAGCTGGGAGATATGGACGGTTTTGCTGTGGCGGAGGAAGCCATGCAGTACCAGCCATATATTGTGTTTGTTACTGCCTATGACCAGTATGCTATTAGGGCATTTGAGATTAATGCCCTGGACTATATTTTAAAACCCTTTTCTCAGGAACGTGTTGAATTGATGCTGGAGAAACTACTTGACGAAAGCCGGGGTGACCCGAGGCTAAAAGAGGCTGTACAGAAGGATTACAATGGAATTGCTGCCACGCGCGGGTTCAATAAGATTACGGTCATGTCCGGTTCCAAAATGATGCTGGTGGATTTTGAAGATATTGTTTTTGCTGAAGCGGACGGTAGGAATTCTTTCATCTATACCAGAGACAACAAGTACCGTTGCAAGCTGTCGCTGAAAAGGCTGGAAGAGAAATTGGAAGGGTACTTTTTCTTCAAGCCCCACCGCAGCTACCTGATCAACCTGGATAAAATCAAGGAGATTATTCCCTGGTTCAACGGTGAATACAAAATCGTGCTGGATGGTTATGACGAATTGCAGATTACCGTGACCAGAAACAATGTCAAACGGTTTAAGGAAATGCTGGAGGTATAAACTTACCGGTATCATCTCACACCAGTTTTCGTTTGATACAAAAATAAGATGCGTTATTGCATGTACAGGGCGTTTCGTTACAAAATTATATACTACGCTCTTTTTTTTTTTTATACTGTTTGTGAAAATATAAACAAAGGAGGAAATGTATGAAAATTAAGACAAAAAGAATATCACTGCTGGTACTGATGATTGTATTTGCGCTTGTATTTGCGGCCGGGTGCGGCGGTGGTCCACGGGCAGGCGGCAATGACCAGGCAGGTACAGGTGGTGAAGGTAAATTGCAGCTGACAATTGCCACCGGAGGTACTGGCGGACCGTACCATACTATTGCTACAGGTCTGGCAGATATTTGGAATAAGAATTTAGACAATGTGAATGTTACTGTAGCTTCAACCGGTGCTTCAGTAATTAATAATAGAATGGTTGATAGCGGGCAGGCGGAACTGGCCTTTGCCATGAGTGATGTCAGTTACTACGGTAAAGAAGGAAGCAACATGTTTGAAGAACCGTTGAAGAATGTGAGAGGTTTCGCTTCCGCCCACACCAACTTCGTACAGCTGGTTACCACCAAAGATAGCGGTATTAACTCTGTGGAAGACCTGAGAGGAAAAAGGGTCGGTGTCGGTGCGCCGGGCAGCGGTACCGAATTGAACGCCAGGAGGATTTTGGCAGCATACGGTATTACTTATGATGACCTGGCTAAGGCTGACTACCTCAGCTATGCGGAAACAGCTGAACAGCTGTCCAACAGGAATATCGATGCCGGGTTTTTTACCGGTGGTTTGCCGATTGCTTCCATCACCGAACTGGCTACCAAACAGGATATTAAGATCATTCCCATTGAGCCTGAAATCGTTGAAAAGTTGAAGCAGGAGTTTCCGGTTTACATGTCTAAGTCCATTCCGGCTGGAACCTACAAGGGTGTGGATGAACCGGTCAACACGCTGGCCTTAAAGAACTATATTCTTGTAAATAAGGACTTGGATGAGCAGATTGTCTATGACCTGGTTAAGACCATGTTTGAAAACCTGGACGAACTGTACGGCTACCACAATGCGGCCAAGCAGATTAAGCTGGAAACTGCTTTAGAAGCAATGGAGCTGGAGCTGCATCCGGGTGTTGCAAAATATTACCAGGAACAGGGAATAGAAAAGCAGTAAAATGTTGAGGGGGAAGGGCGGTTAACTATTAACCGCCCTCTTGTATGAAACGGAAAATACTGGTGTTTCTGGCAGTTGTTTTGGTTGTTGTGGGGTTCTATTTCTGGATGCAGCCGAAATTTTACCTGGTGCTCATTTCCGATGACCAGGTAATGAAAAAAATTGCGTTACAACCCGGTGACAGGTTTACCATTTCTTTTGTCCATTCCAGCGAACTGCACCGGTGGGATGACATCTTTACCATCAACGAGCAGGGTGAAATTGTCCTGGAAAAAATGATAATGCCTTCAACGGGTCCCGGGACTCCTACCGTTTTGGACCCGGGCTGGAGGTTTAAAATTGAGAACGGGAATTTTGTGTACTACGATATTGACAAAACTTATAATCGCTTGGTGTATAAAGTATCTTCCATTTCGCCCCATTATTTAACAGTTCACGGGCAAACCGTTAATTTGGTCGACCTAGTGGGTGACTGGCAGAATGTCACCTTGACAGTGGTCAGGAGCATTTTTTAGCAAAGGGGGGGCTTTATGTTTAAAGGAAGAAAGAAAATAGCTCTTGATGACTCGGGTAAAAAACGTACGCTTCAGGGTGCGGTGCGATACTGGGTGCTGGCTGTCAGTGTCATTGCCGCCCTGTACCATCTATATACGGCACGCTTTGGTACACCGGTAGCTATCCAGCACCGCAGTATCCACGTGGCTTTTGTGCTCGTACTCATTTTTACCATTTACCCGTTCCTGCGCAAAAAGAGTTTATGGGTAAATGTATTTGACGGAGTGCTGGTTGTGCTGGCCGTGGTACCCACTTATTACTTGATTGCCAATTTCCAGGAAATTGTTTACCGCGCCGGCATGCCTAACAATACCGATATTATCATGGGTGCCATACTGCTGGTTTTGGTGCTGGAAGCCGGGCGGAGAGTGATGGGTTGGGTATTGCCCATACTGGCAGGTATCTTTATCTTGTATGCCTACTACGGCGGTTTAATCGGGGGCTACCTGGGCCACCGGGGCTTCTACTTTAAAGAGATTATCGAGTACATGTACCTGACTACGGAAGGTATTTACGGTATTCCTATCGGGGTATCGGCGCAGTACCTGGTATTGTTCATTATTTTCGGTGCTTTCCTGTTAAAGTCCGGTGTGGGAGACTTTTTTACCGACCTGGCCATTGCCATAGCCGGAAAGCGGAAAGGCGGGCCTGCCCAGGTGGCCGTTATATCTAGTGGTCTCATGGGTTCCATTAACGGTGCGGCCATTGCCAACGTGGCCACCACCGGCAGCTTTACTATTCCCCTGATGAAACGCATTGGTTACAGCAAAGAATTTGCCGGTGGTGTGGAAGCAGCTGCGTCGTGCGGCGGACAAATTCTGCCGCCGGTTATGGGAGCTGCGGCCTTTATCATGGCGGAAACTCTGGGAATCGAATACGTAAACATTATGTACGCGGCCATCATTCCGGCGCTGCTTTATTACAGTGCGACCATGGCAATGGTTTACCTGCGTGCATCCCGGAAAAATCTTTCCGGAATGGATGCGTCGGAAGTGCCGGATTTGAAGCAGTTGTTAAAATCCAAGGCTTACCTGTTCATACCGCTGGTCGCTCTGGTGTTCTTCTTGGTTTCCGGGTATACACCTACTTACGCTGCTTTTTTTGCCATTTTATCCACTGTAGTGGTAAGCTGGTTTAATAGGGAACACCGCATGGGGCTGAAAGAAATCATTGAAGCTTTGGAACTGGGCTTTAAAAACGCCCTCAGTGTGGCCATCGCTTGTGCGGTAGTGGGTATTGTTGTCGGTGTTTCTACCATGACCGGTTTCGGTTCCAAGCTGGCAGGCTCTATTATCAACTGGTCCGGCGGAAACCTGCTATTGACGCTGCTGTTTACCATGATTGCCTGCATTATCCTGGGGCTGGGCATGCCGTCTATTCCTGCGTATATTCTGACGGCAACCATGGCAGCACCGGCACTGGGTAAGCTGGGCGTGGAACCGGTGGTAGCCCACTTTTTCGTCTTTTACTTTGCAATGATGGCCAATGTTACGCCGCCTGTTGCCCTGGCTGCATTTGCGGCTGCGGGGATTTCCGGCGGTGACGTCAATAAAACCGGTGTGGCGGCGTTTAAGCTGGCGTCGGCCGGTTTCCTAATTCCCTACATGTTTGTGCTGAATCCCTCCTTGCTGGGAATCAGCGATTCTCCGGTTACCGTTCTACTGGCAGCCGTTACCGCTTTTGCCGGGGTATTAAGTCTTGCTGGCGGTTTGGAAGGCTGGCTGCTCACCAGGGCAAACTTGCTACAGCGAATTATGCTGCTTGCGGGGGCGCTGTTTTTGATCAAACCGGGAGTAGCCACTGACTTTATCGGTTTTGCCCTGATAGGTGCGGTACTGGTAATGCAAAAATACACGATTTCGGCAAATTATGAGGCCAAGGCGTAGGGTTCGATTATAAAAAGGATATTTCCTGGAAGACTAACCGTTTGGAATGATTGGTATAAGTAATCATGGTAAAAAATTGACAAAGTTACCGGTGTTATGTATAATAAATGCAAAATTTTATAATTGAAACGGCTGGGAAAGGGAAGAGCTATACGTTTTGCGGTACAGAGAGGAAAACCACGGCTGAAAGTTTTCCCGAAGCAGACGGTGGCAGCCGCCCTGGAGCCGGTAGCGAAATTTAGGGAGAGATGTCACTCTCTGAACCAAGCTATCCGTGGTTGTGCGTTAAACAACAGTTATAATGAGTGATTGGCAGTGTCTTGCCAATAACTAGGGTGGTACCGCGAGAACATCTCGTCCCTGGAGCAGGGGCGAGTTTTTTTATGT
Organism: Thermoanaerobacteraceae bacterium; assembly: GCA_017656305.1. GTDB lineage: Bacteria > Bacillota > JADQBR01 > JADQBR01 > JADQBR01 > JACDOG01. Next base: position 3,129 of record JACDOG010000031.1, on the reverse strand, counting down.
TTTGGAAAGGAGTGGTGTTATGAAAGGAAATGAGCTGCGTGAGAAGTTTTTAAAGTTTTTTGAGAGCAAGGGACATACCATTGTACCTAGTTCTTCACTGGTTCCTGCCAACGACCCGACGCTGTTGTTTACCAACGCGGGCATGGTGCAGTTTAAGGATGTATTTCTGGGATTGGACAAGCGTGCGTATACCCGGGCAACCACGGCCCAGAAATGCGTTCGTGCCGGCGGTAAACACAATGACCTGGATACTGTGGGCAGGACGGCACGGCATCACACCTTTTTTGAAATGATGGGTAATTTCTCTTTTGGGGATTATTTCAAGCGTGATGCCATCAAGTATGCCTGGGAGTTTCTTACGGAGGTCATCGGTTTGGAGCCGGAAAGACTGTGGGCTACCATATATTTGGATGATGACGAGGCGCACGATCTGTGGGTGGAATTGACGGATATTCCCGAAGAGCGTATTGTCCGCATGGGAGAAAAGGATAATTTCTGGTCCATGGGTGATACGGGGCCGTGCGGACCCTGCAGCGAGATCATCTATGATCGTGGTGAAGAGTACCGCTGTAATGCACCCAAATGTGCTTTGGGCGAGTGTGACTGCGACCGGTGGCTGGAGATCTGGAACCTGGTATTTATGCAGTACAACCGGGACGAAGACGGCAATATGACGCCATTGCCCAGACCCAGTATCGACACCGGCATGGGCCTGGAGCGTGTGGCTTCCGTGCTGCAGAATGTGGATAGCAACTTTGATACCGACCTAATCAGGCCGCTGATTACGGCAATTGAAGAAATGAGCGGCAAGACATATTACGGTGACGACCGGGGCTTTCCCTTCCGGGTGATTGCGGACCACGCCCGGGCATGTACGTTTCTGATCAGTGACGGTGTGTTGCCGTCCAATGAGGGACGCGGCTACGTGCTGCGGCGAATCCTTAGGCGTGCGGTGCGTTTTGGCAAGGTGCTGGAGATGGAAATTCCCTTCCTCTACCGGTTTGTGCCCAAAGTAGTGGAGATACTGGGTGAAGCATACCCGGAAATTACACAAAAACAGGAGCAGATAGCCCAGATTGTGAAGATAGAAGAAGAACGGTTCAAGGCAACGCTGAACGAGGGAATGAAGGTAGTCAATGAAATGATTGCCAAGGTAAAGCAGGAAGGTCGCAGTACAATCAGCGGTAAGGAAGCCTTTATGCTGTATGATACCTACGGCTTTCCGCTGGACCTTACCGAGGATATTGCCGAGGAGAATGAGCTGGAGGTTGATACCAAGGGCTTTGAAAAGGCTATGGAGGAACAGCGGGAGAGGGCTCGTGCCGCCCGGGGAGACGCCAGGGAATGGGATGATGCCGTGGTCCTTTCCGGTCTGCTGCAGGAAGTGGAACCCACCAAATTTGTTGGTTATGATATGCTGACAAGTGAGTCCACAGTACAGGCGTTGATTGTGGATGGTGAAAAAGTGGACCGGGTAAGTGCCGGGCAAAAGTTTGGTCTGGTAGTAGCGGAAAGTCCCGTGTACCCCGAAGGCGGTGGTCAGATAGGAGACAGGGCACGGCTTACCGGTCATGGCTGCCAGGGGCAGGTTACCGACTGCAAGCGCCTGCCCGACGGGAAAATCATACACGAAACTATGCTGGACGAAGGGCAGCTTGCCGTGGGTGACCGGGTTACCCTGGCTGTCTTTGCCCAGACCAGGTACAACACCCAGCGCAATCACTCTGCAACGCACTTGCTGCATAGGGCGCTGAAGGAAGTCTTGGGTGACCATGTAGAACAGGCCGGTTCTCTGGTAACCAACGACCGGCTGCGGTTCGATTTTACGCATTTCAGTGCCCTGACCGAGGAACAGCTGCAGCAGGTGGAAGAGCGGGTTAACCAGCAAATCTTTGCCGACCTGCAGGTGGAAGCATTTGAAACGGCATACGAACAGGCAAAAGAAATGGGCGCCATTGCCCTGTTTGGCGAGAAATACGGCGACACCGTGCGGGTTGTCAAAATGGGCAACTACAGTATGGAGTTATGCGGTGGTACGCATGTTAAAAACACCGCCCAGATTGGCATCTTTAAGATTGTCAGCGAAACCGGCGTGGGTGCAGGCATGCGCCGTATAGAAGCCGTGACGGGACCGCGGGCTTACGAGTATGTCAGCGGCAGGATGGCAAAAGCTGAGGAGACGGCGCGGATACTCAAGACTAAGCCCGATGAAATTGACCAGAAGGCAGAACAGCTGGTAGCCCGGGTCAAGGAACTGGAGCGCAAGGTGACCAGCCTGCAGGATCGTCTGGCCAATTACCAGTCGGAGGACCTGTTGAAACAGGTGCGGCACGTGGACGGCGTGCCCCTGCTGGCGGTCCAGGTACAGGTGGCCAACATGGAAGCGTTGCGTTCCATGGCTGATGTGCTGCGGGATAAACTGGGTTCTGGTGTGATTGTACTGGGTGCGGTGATTGAAGACAAAGTGAACTTTGTTTCCGTCGTAACCAAGGATTGGGTGGACAAGGGCCTGCATGCCGGCAAATTGATTGGACAGGTAGCCAAAGTAGCCGGTGGTGGTGGTGGTGGCCGCCCCGATATGGCGCAGGCCGGCGGCAGGCAGCCGGACAAGATTGCTGCCGCGTTGGATCAGGCAGCCGGAGTTGTTATGGAGCAGCTGAAATAACGGTTTTACAACCGGTTAACCGGTGCCACGGTCATGGCACCGGTTTTTTGTTCGCCCAGCATGTCTGCTGAGCCGATGGGTTGAAAGAAACCCTGTCACCTAACCAGCGGGAAGACAATCCGTAGGCAAGGGCGTCGCCAGTAACGGCGGGGTCTGAAGGAAGCCGAATACAGTTAGTTATTCCCGACTTCTATCTACTTGATCATGCTTCTGCAGACAAACTGCCAGAATATACCGTGCCAGATAGTTTATAATATTAAATATATTTTTAATTTTGCTATATTTCGACAAAAATAGGGATTTTCCACCTGTTCATAGAATATTACCAATATAAGCAATGCTTGCTGGTGATGGCAATGATAGTTATCTGAAAATACCCGAAAATAAAAAAAGTGCCAAAGTTGCGATATGGTACTGTTAACTTAAGATGAAGAAAAAGCTCAAGTAATCATAGAAACCCAGCG
>JACDOG010000030.1 GCA_017656305.1 Thermoanaerobacteraceae bacterium | reverse complement strand
TAGTCACAGAGTGACTTTTTTCACTAGAGGAAAACTGATATTTTTGCAGTAAGATATATTACATAAAGGAAAAAAATGGCAGAAAAAATCAATTAACTGCTTCATTGGGAAATTGTAGAGTACGATTTGATCATTTTCGTGAATTGTATCACTAACTTTAAACTGGAGCTAAACATCAATGTAACTTGTAAAACACCTGGTGGGCAAGTGATATTATGATTGACTGGCGGCATAAAAAAATAACTCTAAGAATTGCTTTTTTGGTATTTGTATTGGAAATGTTGGTTTTATGGACTATCGGTTCTTTTATCGGTTACCGCTACTTCTGGGACCAGTACAGCACTATATCACGTTTAGAGAAAAAGCTTGGGGAATATCAGAAGTTGGTGTCAAAAAATCCAGCAAATCTACAAAATAGACTCCAATTAGGTTGGATTTACTACCAATTAAGAAATCTAGATGAGGCAATAAAGCATTATCAGGCCATATTGGAAATAGAGCCTGAGCATGTAAGTGCTGCTTATAACTTAGCTATTGCTTTATATGACGAAGGTAATTTCGGTGAGGCGGCTAAACACCTGGAACACATAACAGAAAAATACCCCCGTCATGAAATGGCCTGGTTTGCGCTAAGTAAAGTATATTTGAAAGCAAATAAGCTGAAGGAAGCTGAGCGGTGTATAAGACAACTCTTAACGTTAAACCCTACTTCTGCCGACGGGCGGCTGGTCTATGCGCAAATTTTGGAGGAGCGGGGTAAAATTGACGAAGCCAAGAAACAATTTGCATTGGCTTTAAAGTACATCCCCAATTTTGATGTTGCTAAAAATGGATTGAACAGGTTAAGCAAAAGGGGTGACGGCGGCTAAATGCTAAAACACAAGATAAAGTTTTCCACGTTCATCATTTGTGCAAGTCTTATAGTTGCCGGTAGCGGAGTCTTTTTTTCTTATTTTTACCTGCTGAATAAGACACCTGTGGTAATTGACAATGTGGTAGAGGCGGCAGTGGCAAAGCCGGCGGGACCTAAGTTTTTATTCAATATCGATGGGAATATGACTGGAAGTCTGCTGAACAACCCGCTGGATGTAGACGTCAATGGGGAGGGCAGGATATTCGTTGCAGATACAGGGAATAACAGCGTTAAAATATATGATCCCAATGGAACATTATTACAAGAGTTTGGCAAATTTGGTCGCAGTGAAGGGGAGTTTGATTATCCCAACACCATAACTGTTGATGATAAACATATTTATGTTGGCGAATTTAAGGTTGGGAGAATACAGATTTTTGACCATCAAGGCAACTGGATCAAAGCCATAAATTCATCTCACCTACGTACTCCGCTGGCGCCGCTAAGTATTGACGTCCATAATAGCAAATTATACGTCGCTAATAGAACAGGGGAAATTTTGATTGTTGACCCGCAACAGGCATCTCTGATAAGAAAGTTTGGTAAGCCGGGCATCGCGCCGGGATTTTTATCTTATCCCAATGGCATTTTTGCACGTAACAAGAAAATTTTTGTTAGCGATAGCGGTAACAAACGGTTACAGGTATTTTCCACGGAAGGAAAATTTATTAGGGAATTAAGAGGTTCTGATATTGGAGTCAGCTATCCCAGGGGAATTGATATGGATAGTAAAGGTCAGATTTATATTGCTGATGTATTCAGTAATAGAATTGTTATCTTGGACGAGGAATTAAACTTCTTACAAAAAATAGGCAAGCGGGGACTGGAAGAGGGGGAGTTTAATTTTCCTAATTCCGTTTCCGTCTTTGAAAACAGGCTGTACGTGGCTGACCGGGAAAATAACCGTATAGTAGTGTTTAAGCTTTAACGGGGAGGGGCTGCCAAGTGAAGTTTAGTAGGATTGCTGTGTTTATTATTGTTCTGACTTTGTTGGTTTCATCCACGGCTTACAGTGCTCCTACTGATCTGAAAGCGATACCGGTATCCGGTTTCCAGGTAGATCTTTATTGGAAGGGATTACCGGGTGAAACGTATAAGGTCTGGTTGAGTACTGATGGGGAAGTTTGGCAGAATATTTACATCGGTGTCACGACTGCTTATTCCGTGAGCCAAGGTATTGAACCTTATGTAAACTATTATTTTGTGGTTACTGATGCATCTGTTGCTAATTATCCAGAAGATGCCACTGTTACCAATGCAACCTATGAAGCAGTAGCTTTTCCCCCTAACCAACATGCTCATGCTTATTACAGCAAGAATACGGATATGTGCAGTGCTTGCCATTTAACCCACACTGCTGTGGGAAACAAACTGTTGCGTGAAGCTACGATTAATGATACCTGTATGACCTGTCATGATGGTACCGGCAGCAAGTATAACGTTGTGGAAGGCTTAGTTAGTATGGATGGTACGTTTGCCCCGGAAAACAACCCGCTTAAATCGGCAGCTGGGCCGTTTGGCGCAATTTTAGATATTACCAGTTCTACGGCAAATCCTACCTCCATACATACAATAGGCAATGTGGTCTATGAAGCGCCGGGAGGCAATCCCATGGGCACCGGAGAAGAATGGAATGAGCCGTTAGGCTGCAGTAGCTGTCATGATGCACACGATTCTCCTAATTACCGGATGATCACTACTGCAACCCCTGATAACAGAAAGGTGCGGGTTAAGGGATATGCAGTAACAGACCAGGTATATGGACGTGAACATACTAATTACGTGCTGGGGATGAGCGAATTTTGTATGGGGTGTCATAAAGACTTTTACGCAACCAAGGGAGCTGGCCATATACCGGCTACCGATACGTACAACGCCAATGGAACATACCGGCACCCCGTGGAGGTTGCTCCAGCAGATTATGAAAAAGGGCCGCTGGATACATCGTTGCCGTTGGAGGGAGAGTTTAACGATAACCGTGACAAAGTCATGTGTTTAACATGTCATTTTGCTCATGGTAGTGTGGCAGAAACAAATGATGTCGGCGATAAAAACAATGATGGAGGAACACCTGCTACCAATTACCTGCTGCGAATGGATTATCGCGGCGTATGCCAGGACTGTCATAAAAAGTAAAGTCAAATAGTAATTTTAAATACTTTGGGTTAGAGTTGGTCAAACCCGAGGTTTTTAATTAAATATGTGCGTGAGTGTTTGTCTAAAGCATAAATTTTGCGGCTACTTGATTAATTCAAGAAGGAAATATATTATTTGTAGAGAAGAATTTATAGAATATACTTGTAAATAATTTCTCAAACTCTAAGGGAGATTATTGGTTTCGGTGAGGGAATATGGTGAAAACATTTCCCGTACAATTAAATTTAGAAGGCAGGACTTGCCTGGTAATCGGTGGCGGTAGCGTGGCGCTGAGAAAGATCCGGTCGCTGTTGGAATGCGGAGCAGCTGTGCAGGTTATATCACCGGAGGTAGTACCGGAGATAGAAGGACTGGCAGCGGAGGGTAAAATAACCCTTATCAAGCGTTGCTACCGGGAATCCGACCTGCGGTCGGCATTTTTAGTCGTTAGCGCTACCGATGATAATGCAGTAAATCACAGGGTTGCCCAGGATTGCGCTGCGAGAAACATTCTCGTGAACGTGGTTGACAACCCGCAGATTTCCACTTTTATTATGCCGGCAACTGTACGGCAGGGAGATTTGACCATCACCGTATCAACCAATGGAACCAGCCCGCTGTTTGCAGCAAAACTATGCCAGCAGTTCCGGCAGCAGTTCGGACCGGAATATGCCGAGTTATTAGAGCTCCTGGGAAACCTGCGACAGGAAATATTATCAAAGGTCTCTGATCCTAAGCAGCGTCGTTCTATCTTTACTTCCTTGGTAGAATCTGACCTGCTTGAATTATTGCGAGAAGGTGATGAGACAAAAGTAAAGGAGCGGATTGATGAATGTATATCCTTGCTGTAGGTCTCAATCATAAGACTGCCCCGGTGGAAGTCAGGGAAAAGTTGTCCTTTTCTCACGACGATATGAAGAAAGCACTGGAACTGCTGAAACAGAGGCAGTACATTGAAGGCTGTGCTATCCTGTCTACCTGTAACCGTACGGAAGTATATGCTGCTGTGACCGATGTGGATACCGGGCTGGCCGGTATCAAGGAATTTCTCAGCGAAAGCAGCGGTTTTCCGTTAAGTGAAATCAGGGACTACCTGTATGTGCACACCCTTTATGATGCAGTGCGGCATGTGTTCCGGGTGGCAGCGGGGTTGGACTCCATGATAATCGGGGAGACGCAAATTTTGGGGCAGGTCCGGGAAGCGTATGAGGTTTGTCGTGATCTGGGCGGTACTAACGGTGTGTTAAACACCCTGTTCCAGCAGGCGATTACGGTTGGAAAACGAGTGCGCACGGAGACGAAAATTGACCAGAATGCCGTTTCTATCAGTTATGCTGCTGTGGAACTGGCCAAGCAGACTTTTGCAGACCTGCAGGGCAAGAAGGTGCTGCTGGTTGGTGCCGGTAAAATGAGCCAGCTGACAGCCAAGCACCTGGTTTCCCACGGTGTTAATTCCGTTCTGGTCACTAACAGGTCCTACGACCGGGCAATTGCCCTGGCAGAGGAATTTGGCGGTAAAGCGGTTTGTTTCGAGCAGTTTTACGACTACCTGCCGCAGGTAGATATTGTGGTCAGCTGTACGGCTGCCAGCGGGTATGTCATTACTCCGGATGGGGTTGCCCGGGCCATGGGCCAGGCAGAAAGAGAACTGTTTATCATTGATATCGCCGTTCCCAGGGATGTTGACCCGGCAGTGGGTGACCTGCCCAACGTTACGTTAAAGGACATTGACGAGCTGCAGCATGTGGTGGATGCCAATCTGGAGGAGCGCAGAAGACTGGCCCATGAAGCGGAGAAAATTATAGAGGATGAGATTGTCAGCTTCTTTAAATGGCTCAGCAGCCTGTTTGTGGTGCCGACTATCAAAGCATTGCGGGAAAAGGCGGATACCATTAAAGACAACGAGCTTACCCGCGCATTTAACCGTCTGGCACCTATAAGCGACAGGGAGAAAAAGGTCATCGGTTCACTGGCAAACTCCATTGTCAACCAGTTGTTGCATGACCCGATAATCAACTTGAAAGAGTATGCAGCTACGCATCAGGGTCACCTGTATGCGAAAATTCTGCAGAACCTGTTCAACCTGGAAGTTGAAGGCCAGCAGATGAAAAAGAAAGAAATGGGGCAGAAGCCGGTAGGGATTAAATCAAGTAAAAAATAGACTGAAGACATGGGGGACTATTGATGAAACGCGAGATTATCATTGGTACAAGAGACAGCGCTTTAGCCTTGTGGCAGACCAACTGGGTCAAGGAAAAGCTGGAAAAATTGAACCCTGATTACAAGTTTTCCGTTAAGCATATTAAGACCCAGGGGGATAAAATTCTGGATGTGGCACTGGCCAAAATAGGCGACAAGGGGCTATTTACCAAGGAACTGGAGATAGCCATGTTAAAGGGAGAAATTGATTTTGCCGTTCACAGCATGAAGGATCTGCCCACGGTACTTCCCGAGGGCTTAATGATTGGTGCCATCGGCGAGCGGTTTGATCCCCATGACGTGGTTATTTCCCATAAAGGTTATAAATTAAAGGACTTACCCAAAGGCGCGCGGGTGGCTACCAGCAGCCTGCGGCGCCGGGCTCAGCTGTTAAACTACCGCCCGGATTTAAAAATAGAGGATGTTCGCGGGAATTTAAATACCCGCCTGCGCAAGTTGGAGGAACAGGACTTTGATGCGTTGATACTGGCAGCGGCCGGTATAGAACGGATGGGCTGGGCTGACAGGATTGAAGAGAAGATTCCGTTTGATATTATGTTGCCTGCCGTGGGACAAGGTTCCATCGGCGTGGAACTGCGGGAAGATGACGAGGAAATAAGGGAAGTTGTGGCCAAGATCAATCATAAGGAATCGGAAATGTCCATTTTGGCTGAACGGGCCATGCTGCGCAAGTTGGAAGGAGGCTGCCAGATTCCCATTGGTGCTTTGGGCCAGGTGGAAGGCAGGCAGTTACGCTTGCGGGGACTGGTGGCCAGCTTGGACGGCAGTGAATTGTTGTATGACGAATTAACGGGACCGGTAGCAGAGGCGGAAAGCCTAGGTGTTAAGCTGGCTGATAGGTTACTGGCAAAAGGTGCCGACAGAATCCTCGAGGCCGTGAGAAAAGAAACGGAGGAAGAATAAAATGAGTGGAAAAGTTTATCTTGTGGGAGCCGGGCCGGGTGACCCCGGCCTTATTACGATAAAAGGGCGGAAATGTATTGAACAGGCAGACGTTCTGGTTTACGACCGCCTGGTAAACCCGCGTTTGCTGGATTATGCAAAACCGGATTGCCGCCTTATTTACGCGGGAAAAAAACCGGGAAAACACGCGTTCAACCAGGAAAAAATCAATGAAACTCTTGTTAAACTGGCTAAACAGGGTCTTGTGGTGACGCGGCTGAAAGGGGGAGACCCGTTTGTCTTCGGGCGCGGCGGCGAAGAGGCCGAGGCCCTAGTAGAGGCCGGAATTCCTTATGAAGTTGTTCCGGGAATTACAGCGGCAGTGGCGGTTCCGGCATATGCTGGCATTCCCCTGACTCACCGCAAGACAAATTCTGCTGTGGCTATAGTTACCGGCAATGAGGATCCGTTAAAAGGAACTTCGCGAATACCCTGGCGAGAACTAGCAGGCATGCGCACGCTGGTGTTTTTGATGGGACTGCGCAATTTGCCCAAAATATGCATGCGGTTGATGGACGAAGGTATGGATGCTGCAACTCCGGTGGCAGTAATTCAGTGGGGAACCACGCCGGAGCAAAAAACGGTCATCGGTACGCTGGAGACCATTGCTGATACTGTCAGGGAACAAGGTATCAAACACCCGTCGGTAGTGCTGATTGGCGAAAGCAGTACTCTCAGGGATAAACTGCAGTGGGTGGAACAAAAGCCGCTGTTTGGCAAACGTGTTTTAATTACCCGGCCGAAACACCAGGCTGTCTATTTTGCGGAAAAAATCGAGGAACTAGGTGGGGAACCCTATATCTTTCCGGTGATAGATATTGTACCACCGGAGGACCTGTCGCCGCTTGATGCGGCTATCCGTGACATCGGCAGTTATGACTGGGTTATCTTTACCAGTGTCAATGGTGTAAACCGTTTCTTTGACAGACTATGGGAAAACAGAAAGGACATTCGCAGCCTGGCGGGAGTCAAGATTGCCGCCATCGGGCCAAAAACCCGGATAGCAGTGGAAAAGCGGGGACTGCTGGTGGACTATATGCCAGAGGAATATGTGGCCGAAGCGGTTATCGAAGGCATGAAGGAATACGGTTTGGCTGGAAAGAAAGTGCTGCTGCCGCGAGCTGATATTGCCCGCAAGGTGCTACCGCAAAAACTGGCGGAAATGGGAGCGGCAGTTGATGAAGTGGCAGCTTACAGGACTGTTCCCGGCAGCGGGGATGCGGGCAAACTGGTGGAGATGCTGGAGCAGGGAAAAATCCATATTGTCACCTTTACCAGCTCGTCTACCGTGCACAACTTTGTGGCCAAACTGCCTGAAGGCAGGGCCGCCGAATTGTTGCGCAATGTGACAGTTGCCTGCATTGGGCCCATCACTGCTGCTACCGCCCGTGAACTGGGCCTGACCGTGCATGTCGAGGCAGAAGAATATACCATTGACGGGTTGTTGCAGGCGATTTTAAAATATAGTTAACATGGAGGTGCAGTTATGTATTTTCCCATCTTGCGTCCCCGGCGTTTACGAAGTAATGAAACGCTGCGGCGGATGGTACGGGAGCATCACTTGCGCGTGGATGATTTGATTTATCCCATGTTTGTCATTTACGGTGAAAATGTTGCCAACGAAGTACCTTCAATGCCGGGGGTTTACCAGTATTCAGTGGACAGGCTGCTGCCGGCTGTGAACGAGGTAGTGGAACTTGGTATTCCGGCTATCATACTGTTCGGTATCCCGGAGGAAAAGGACGAAGTTGCTGTCGGGGCGTATGCTGAGGATGGTGTTGTCCAGCAGGCGGTGCGAGCCGTCAAAAAGGAATTTCCCGAGTTGATAGTGATTACCGATGTGTGTCTCTGTGAATTTACCAGTCACGGGCACTGCGGTATTATCAAGGACGGCGAGGTAATGAATGACCCTACCCTGGAATACCTGGCGCGCACGGCTCTATCCCATGCGCAGGCAGGTGCCGATATGGTGGCACCTTCGGACATGATGGACGGTAGGGTCAGGGCTATCAGGGAGAAGTTGGACAGCAACGGCTTCAGCAACATTCCCATTATGGCCTATTCGGCCAAATATGCCTCGGCATTTTACGGGCCATTCCGGGATGCAGCGGAATCTGCGCCGCAGTTTGGTGACCGCAGGAGCTACCAGATGGACCCGCCAAACAGCGATGAAGCTTTGAAGGAAACCGCAATGGATATTGAGGAAGGCGCGGATATCGTAATGGTGAAACCTGCGCTGGCCTACATGGATATTATCAGGCGTATCAAGGACGAGTTTACCTACCCGGTAGCTGCTTATAATGTTAGTGGTGAGTATGCTATGGTGAAAGCAGCAGCTTCCAAAGGTTGGATAGATGAAAGGAGTATAGTCCTGGAAATGCTGACCGGCTTGAAGCGTGCTGGGGCGGACCTGATTTTGACCTATTTTGCCAAGGATGTGGCCAAATGGCTGCAGGAGGGTTAAAGGAGAGGAATAGAAACGGAGGTAAGAGCCATGCTTGTTTCCTGGAATACCACTAACCAGTGCAACATGTTTTGTGACCATTGCTACCGGGAAGCCGGAGCAAAAGCTGATGAAGAGCTGACAACGGAACAGGGAAAGCAGTTGATTGATGAGATTATCAAGGCCGGTTTTAAGATTATGATTTTCAGCGGTGGCGAGCCGTTTATGCGTGAGGATATTTTTGAACTGGTGGACCATGCCGTCAAGGGCGGGCTCCGTGTTGTATTTGGCACCAACGGTACCCTGATTACCAGGGACATTGCCCGGCGACTGAAAGGCCTTGGCGTCATGGGGGTGGGCATCAGCCTGGATAGCATGGATAAGGAAAAACACGACAACCTGCGCAAGTATAAAAATGCCTGGGATGAGGCGGTACGCGGCATGGAAAACTGCAAGGCTGCGGGGTTGCCCTTCCAGATCCATACCACGGTGATGGAATGGAATGACCATGAAATCGAAGATATTACCGATTTTGCCGTGGAAATTGGCGCGGTAGCGCACCATATTTTCTTCCTGGTACCTACAGGACGTGCAAAAAACATTGAAGAAGAGTCACTGCGGGCGGAACAGTACGAAAACCTGCTGGAGAGAATCCTCAGAAAGCAGCAGGAAGTGGATATCGAACTCAAACCCACCTGCGCGCCGCAATTCATGCGGATTGCCAGGCAGATGGGAATGAACCTGCGCTTCGGCCGCGGGTGCCTTGCCGGTACCAGCTACTGCATTATCGGCCCGCGGGGTGACGTGCAGCCCTGTGCTTACCTGCCGCTGCATATTGGCAACGTGAAGGAAGTACCTTTCAGCGAGTTATGGAAAAACAGTCCTGTGTTCCAGGAACTGCGAACCATGAATTATAAGGGCGGTTGCGGCAAGTGTGCTTACAAGAAAATTTGCGGCGGCTGCCGTGCTCGGGCGTATTACTACCACGATGAGGACTACATGGCCGAAGAACCGTGGTGCCTCTATCACGGCCGAAAAGGAGTATAGAAAGGAGTACAGAAAGAAGACCCCGTTTGAAGATGGGGTCTTCTTTCTTATTCGCCTGGCATGTCTGCCGAGCCGATGGGCTGAAAGAAGCTCTGTTATCTAACCATTGTTTTTATTGTTTAACATACCGAGACCTAAGGCTGAGTGCCGGGTCGGCCTAATGGTTCCTCCGTGGTACAATTAGTCATTAGAGACCTGTTCGGATTGTAACGTATTTTCGGGTAGAAGTCAGAAGGCAGACCTTCATGTCCTTGTTTTCTGCCTTCTGCCTTCAGTCTTCTGACTCCTGCCTCCTGAATTATGATGAAATTCTTGCAAATACTAATCTCTTGGGAAGGAATGGGGGAAGTTTTCACGAAAAAATATATTTGGATAAAATTTCATAAAGAGGGAGTGGTACTGTGTTTAAAGGATTGGAGAGGTCAGAAAAGCTGTTTCAAGAAGCGCAGAAGTACATTCCCGGCGGGGTAAACAGCCCGGCGCGGGCCTTCAGTTCTGTGGATATGAATCCGCCTTTCATAGTGAGGGGGGAAGGATCCAAGATTTACGATGAAGACGGGAATGAATACATAGATTACGTGCAGTCCTTCGGTCCCCTGATTTTAGGCCACCGTCACCCCAAAGTAATTGCGGCGCTGGAGGAATGCCTGGAAATTGGCACCAGCTTCGGTGCACCGACGGAACTAGAGACGGAGATGGCCAAACTGGTGGTGGAAATGGTGCCGTCCATCGAAATGGTACGGATGGTCAATTCCGGCACTGAGGCAACCATGAGTGCCTTGCGGGTGGCCCGGGGTTATACCAAGCGGGACAAAATCGTTAAGTTTACCGGCAACTATCATGGTCATGCCGATTACCTGTTGATTAAGGCCGGTTCCGGTGCCCTTACTTTGGGCGTACCCACAAGTCCCGGCGTACCGCAGAGTATCGCCCAGAATACCATTACAGCGCCCTACAACGATTTGGACACCGTCAAGGAAATCTTTGCTGCTGAAGGTGAGAACATAGCCGCGGTAATCCTGGAACCTGTGGCCGGCAACATGGGCTGTGTGCCGCCCAAGCCGGGTTTTTTGGAAGGCTTGCGGGAAATCACCAGGGAATACGGCAGCCTGTTGATTTTCGACGAGGTGATGACCGGGTTCCGTGTTGCCCTTAACTGCGCTCAGGGCCTCTACGACATTGACCCCGACCTGACCTGCCTGGGTAAGGTTATCGGCGGCGGTTTGCCGGTTGGTGCCTATGGCGGGAAGCGGGAAATAATGGAACAGGTGGCTCCCGCAGGGCCGGTTTACCAGGCCGGTACTCTTTCCGGTAACCCCCTAGCCATGACTGCCGGTCTGGCAACGTTGAAAACTTTGAGGGAGCCCGGCGTATTTGAGGAGATAGAGAAAAAGACCGCAAAGCTTTGTGCAGGGTTACAGGAAGCTATTGAGGAAACGGGAATTGCTGCTACCATTAACCGTGTGGGTGCCATGTTTGGTATATTCTTCACGGACCAGGAGGTAGTGGATTACGATACGGCAGCAGCTTCCGATTTGGACAGGTTCACCAGGTACTTTAACATTATGCTTAAGGAAGGCATTTATATCGCGCCGTCACAGTTCGAAGCGGCATTCATGTCACTGGCCCACAGCGACGAGGACATCGAAAAGACCGTAGCTGCAGCTAAAAAAGCCTTTGCGGAAATTGCATAAAAAAAGGTCAAAAGGGGAGCCGACCAGGATTGGTCGGCTCTTAACATATTAAGGAGCAGAAGCTGTTAAATTCGTTAAAAAGTAAAACCCGGGAAGTGGTTCCCGGGTCTACAGTTGCTACTATTTAGTCAGCCAACAATTCGGCTAATTTTGCGAGGTCAGCTTCAACTTTGGCTAAGACAGCATCAGTAAATGCCTTACTGTGGAGGCCCCAACTACCTTCGGCCTCTACTTCGCTTAAGTTGGTAAAGGCAGCATCGTAAAGGGCCTGAGCCTCAGTCGTGTCTTCACCAGCAGCCTTAGCCTCATCCAGCTTGGTGCCTAGTGCATCAAGCTGCCCTTGAAGTTCAGCATGTTTAGCCTTGGTAGCTTCCTGGATAGTATTGATTTTTTCTTCTGTCATGTCAGAGTGACAGCTGTTGCAGGAGTTGGCTTCGTATTCATTTCCGTGGCTGACCAAAGTTAGAGTCGGAGTACCAACTTTAAACTTGTGGTTACCATCTGTCATATGGCAGGTAGTACAATTCATATGAGCAGAAGGCGGTAAGATTCTTTCCACACCGATAGCTTTACCTTCAAACCATTCTTTTTGCGGATGGTGAACTTCTTTGCCTGCTACCGGAGCTTCTTCGTTGGTGTGGCAGTCTACACAGACCTTAGCTGGCATATCCCAAGCAGCAAACCAGTTTGCCTTTTCTTCTTCGGGTACAAATGCAGGCACTTCAAAATCTCTTAACTGGAATTCTTCACCTGTATTTGCATGCGGATCGTGGCAGACTACACAAGTGATACCGTAACGGTCATTTTGATAACTGCCGTTGCGGAAGTCTTCAAGCGTTGGTACTGGCTCACCTTTTTCTTCAGCCAAACGAACTGTAGCGGAATGACATTCGATGCAGCTGTCAGCGTAATAGCCTTCTCCGTCTACTTTCTTGCTGAAGAAAGTGAGATGGTTATCTGCTTCTCTCATGGGGCCTACCTGACGATCGCCGCCATGGCAGGATTCACACATTTCTACACCGGGATTGCTGACAATCTTGCTGGCATCCGCAGTTTGGGCATGAGCTTCTCCCGGCCCGTGGCAGGCTTCACAGGAGATACCATTTTCAGCCCATGCGCCGGTTTCGGGATTAAAGCCGGTATTGTGGCATTGCCCGCAAGTATAGTCGCGAGGAGCTGTTTCCACCCATTTCTTGGCTTCCTCGTCCCACTGTGCTTCAGCGTACTGCAGTTTGCCGTCATTCAATTTTAAGAAACGCTTACCTTGAGCAATGGCGTACAATACGTCATCTTTATCAAACCATTTGTTTGTTTTGAAGTTGGCTACAATGTGTGCATTAGGATCATCCATGCTTTGTACCATGGTTGCATGGTCGGTAGTCATCCAGCTGTTAACCTTGTCACTGTGGCACTTGGCACAGGTCTCAGAACCAACGTAGCCCGGCAATGCAAGGGCAGGATTCAACCCAACTTTAGGTGCGGTTGCTCCGTAAATGTATACGGTACCATTTTCATAATGCACCTTCAGCCCCATATCTTCAGTAGTCTTGCGTAATGGCACCAAGTCACCTGTTACATTGGCGCCCAGCAGGCTGTTGAAGTCTTTTGCCGGCACATAAAGGCGCCTGTTCTTATTTACTGCCTGAATTTTTACAGTTTTACCCGCATAGCTTAAAGTAACGGTTTGTTTGATGCCAGTAGCAGCTTTCGGTGCCTTTGCAGCAGTTTGATAGTCAGCAGGTGTTCTGCCGTCATTGTGGCAGCCCGAACAGGAAGTGAGACCCTTTTCTTGCCAGTTTTCGTATGCCAGAGCAGTACCAGCAAATAACATGACAAAAAATACGGCTAATGTCAGCAAGCAAACTTTTCTTCTCACTGAAATGCCCTCCCCCATTAGAAATGTTGAATAGAGTTTCATAGCTGTTCCCGTCACCTCCTTTCCGTAAGTCTGGCAAAATATGATAATAACTTATATACATTTGCATAATTAGACAGTTAAGCAAATATTTCCTGCTTATTCAATATTTTTTTGGTAATAATTTTTTTTTATGGCAAACAACGGAGTTTTCATTCCGTTAGCAGCCGGCATAAAAAGGTTGTTTCCGGTTAACATTAACAGAGATGGATAATATTACCTTCTATGGGGTGCTTTGGTGGTAAATACAATGTACTAGCCGGAGAAGTTAATTAGTGAGGTGATAGATAACGTGTTGAAAAACTGGCGGCTGGGCGTCATACTAATCAGTATTTTTTTGTTAGTGGTCTTCGCAATCTTGTGGAACTTTTTGCACCAGACACAGGTTGCCAACAACATTCCACCTGTTGGCAGTGACAGGGAGACCTGCGGCGTGTGCCATACCGGTGGTAGTATGGGCTTTCACAAAGAAACGGTACACCCGCCGGTGGTGAACTGGCAGTGTACTGCATGTCACCTACCACATAACACAGGGGAAGACCTAAAGAGGGAGAAGCTGTTGGTAACAGATAAAAAGTACCTCTGTTTAACCTGTCATAATTTTGGCGACCGGAAAAAGACTTCAACTCATCCCCCGTTCATGAACGGGGACTGCCTGGACTGCCACCGGCCGCACAGTTCGGACTACCCGGCGTTGAGTCGCATGGAACCGACCAGATTGTGCATTACCTGTCACTTTGTTGCCGACTTAAACTTGATGCGGCAGGTGCACCCGCCCTTCAGGGAGGGGGACTGCCTGGCGTGCCACAAACCGCATGTTTCAGAGTACGGAAAGCTGCAGCGACAGGATACCAAACGGCTATGTTATACCTGTCATTACGACAGGGATGGCGAATTGAAGATGCCGGTTCAGCACCAGCCCTTTGCCAGGGGCCGGTGCACCAACTGTCATGCAGCCCATGCCGCCAATGCCATGCCGCTCCTGCTGCTGACGCAAAAGAATCTCTGCCTCATGTGTCACAGGGATTTTACTGGATTGACGGGATACAAACACCAGCCTGTTGATGAAGGAAGGTGTTCGTCATGTCACTGGCCGCACGCTGCCAACCAAGATTATTTACTGCCCTTGCCGATGAAAGGGCTGTGCACTTCCTGTCATGACAGTATCAAAGAAAAATACACGCTGCCCATGCAGCACCTGCCCTTCGAAGAGGGCAGGTGCACTGACTGTCACCTGATTCACAGCGCACCGGAAAGGTCTTTGTTGCCCAAAAACAGGAATGAATTTTGTTTTACCTGTCATGCTGACTATGGCAACTTGAAGGGGTACGTGCACCGGCCGGTGCAGGACGGGAACTGCCTGGCGTGCCACAAACCGCATGCAGCATACGAACCGAGACTGCTGCCGCTGCCGTTGATGAAGTTGTGTTTTTCCTGTCATACGGAAACTGAGTTGGAGTTTCAGCTGCCTTCTCATCACCCGGTTTATGAGAACAAGGATTTTGACTGCGTGCTGTGCCATAATGCTCACGTGGGCCAGGCTCCGGGGCTCTTGGATCTCAGCGGCAATGAATTTTGCTATACCTGTCACGACCAGATCAGACCCAATTACGAAAGGATGGGGCATAATAATATAGCGATAACTGCAGAAAAGGGAAGCTGTAAAAACTGCCATGAGTATCACGGTTCACGGATTCCGCCGCTTTTGGTAAAGCAATCCTTAGAGCTTTGTACAGGATGTCACCAGAGAGAGGCAGCCCGCATGCACCCGGTGGGCGAGCAGTACACCGACCCGTGGGAAAGAAAACCGGTTTTCTGCACCAGCTGCCACGGGCCGCATGGTACTGGTTGGCCGAACAGCGTGAAACGCTGGGGGGACAGTCTCTGCCTTTACTGTCACAGGTGGAATCCGACTCTGCAATCCAGATAAAAAAAT
>JACDOG010000029.1 GCA_017656305.1 Thermoanaerobacteraceae bacterium | reverse complement strand
GATCCATAACCGTTAAGGCTTCAACTTCTGTATTACCGTGTACGTCATGACAGCTAGCGCAGGTAATACGGTAGTCAGTATGGACTTGGTTAAAGTGGCCGCTGTTTACAAACTCGGTAAACTGCGGGTGATGTGCTGGAGGTGTTCCATACTGCCCACCAGTAGCAACACCGTCTTCCCAAAGTTTAGTATCCGGGTCATACTTCGCACCAGCAGCGGTCATAATACTTTTAGACGGATCATAAGTGTTCAAGCTAATCATATCGTATGCCGTAGCATCAGGCTCTAAACCTACGCCATATTTCCACATGTCTGCCTCGTTAGCGGGTTCGTTGGCAGTATGGCAGGCGCCACAAACTGCGGTAGCTGCTGCGTTAGTTCCGTCAGTCAACGGGTTAAAGATGTTGTTTTTAGTCGGGTACTTGACGTGTTCAGCCCCGGCACCGTGGCAGGCTTCACACTGGATGCCCGGTCTTTCAACCACTGACACTTCGTCATTTAATCCTGTACGACCGGTAGTGTGGCAGTATGAGGAAGCACAACCTTCACCGTAACCGGTAGCAGTATTCCAGTTGGTAGACATTTCTCCATCGCTGTTATCAAGGTCAAGAGTTGCTGCGGTAAACGTACTGCCATCCCAGGTTGCTACTTTGAACGTACCAATGGCTTCTTCGCCCTGGTCATTTATATAAGGAAGCTCTGCAATTACAGAGTTTGTAGCACTACCGAAACTCTTCGGTACATATGCTATATTGTCGTAATTGAAATCATAGTCAGTACCGTTAGCACTATTGACAACAGCTTCTAATTCTGCATAAGGATCATCATATACATTGAAGGAATCCTTTGGAGCGCCTTTGTAAAGGCTATCTCCGTGGCCGGTTTCCATGACTTTCTCCTGTGCAGCTTCGTGGCACTCAGCACAAGCATCGCTGCCCACATATTCACCGGCTTGAGCCTTGGCGATAGTGCTTTCTGCGACATAGTAAGAACTATCTTCATTAACACTAGCAGTTTGAGCTGGTGCTTCGGCGCCGGTCTGGCCGGTATTCGCATTGTAGCCTTCAGCACCTTCACCCTTACTGTGGCATGCTTCACAGGTCGCCATGTTCGGAGCGCGCTTCAGGGCTGAAGAACCGGCAAGCTCTACCAATTCGGTAGCAGTGTCATAATACCCGGTACCGTTGTCACCGACTGTACGATCCCAGTAGTTCTGAGAAGTACCGTGCGCAACGTGGCAAGTCAAGCACTCCAGGTTAGGACCTTCAAGCATCATTTTCGTTCCAACGAAACCTTCATGGTCAAGGGCCCACGCTGCATAGTTGCCTACCGGGTGACGGTAAGCCTCGGAGTAAGTTCCGTTAAGTTCCTTATAAGGTTCAGCGACATTTTCGGTATTGTAGTCAGTATGGCAGGCACCGCAGAATGCATTCATACCTGACTTATGAGTGACACTTTCGTCGGCAGCCAGGTAATTGTCAATGTCCATGGTCACCTTGATACTGGGGGTACCATAAACTTTAGCAATAACCGCTATACCGTCAGCAGGTGTAATTACGGTGTAACCGTTAGAATTGTCTAGTTTAACGTCAACTTCATTTCCGGAACTATCATAAGCGGTTACGCCATACGGATAACCAGTGATAAGCCGCGCTTCAGTTCCGTTGGCATAGACTACATACCCTACACCCTCAATTTTTTCCAGACCGTTGTCTGCCGTGTATCCACCTTCGGCTTTGGCAGCACTGGCTGCGCCGTTGGGGTCCGGATGCAGGATGCGAGCATTACCACCTTGACCGTGCGGGCTGTGGCAGCTCTCGCAGCCAAATTCAGCACTCCAACGCTTAACCTCACTACCCTTATCGGTAGTAACAATTTCTTCTACAGTGCTACCACCGGGTGCAGCAGCGATGGAGAGTGTTCCGCTTACATTGTGGTTGGACGCGGAATTGTGTCCGCCAAACATACCGCCGAATGTTGGAGTACCAGTTGTTCCGATCTCGCCACCCCATACGTTATAAGTGGTAGTTACAGTACCGTCGTGGCAAGCCATACAGGTATCATATACCGTATACCACTGCAATAAGGACTCGCCTACAGCGGTGTGTGTAGCGTGACATGAAGCACAAGCATCGGTATCCTTGGTATAATTCGTGTGAATCCTGTAGTTTGCAGGATCCAGTTCATTCGGTAAATAGATTTCATAAGGATATTCTGTAGTTCCATCGGCGTTAAAAGCATTACTGTCAGCAAGGCCGAATTTCAAGTTAGCGCCATCTTTGTTATAAACGTCTTCATCAATTATTCGGGCATAATTACCAGTATTAGTGGGTAAATAATTATCCCCTTCACGCAGCTGAGCAGCCATTGCGACACTCGCAAAAGCCAAAACAAATACAACTGTAATGGCTAAAACAAGTCTCAGCTTTCTCAAGTTATTTTTCCTCCCTTCACATTTTCCTCTTTTGCTACCCGTTTTACCGGATTAAATTCTGGCTTGACCCACCTCCTTTCCCCGGCAGACTAACAGGCGTTATGGTAAAAGCAGCCACTGCTGCCTGTACCCATAAGAAAATGCCAGTTTATAAGGATAGAGTACGCAGTTGATAAACTCCGAAATACCATACCCTTATAAACTGGCTACCAATAGCAATTTTAATCAAAATTTCTACCGGTCATCCAACATAGGGCATATTACTGTCCTAATCGGGAGGAAATATGAGGAATATATTTTTATTCAGTTTTAAATGCATTTATAATGTACCAGTTAAGCTATCCGAGGTTTAAACAACTTGTCTATTGCTGATCTCCAGAGTTTCTTCCAGATTGTCTTTGAGGATAAATACCAGCATCATTTCATCTTTGGTAGTGTCAAAGTCTTTCTGAATGCTGACGACCTCCTCGCCGGTAATATCATCAACCAGTAGTTTCAAATTGTTGGCATATATCTGAAGCAATTTGAGCTTTAAACTGCGGACCAGATCCGGCCCCTCGCTATCACTCCTGCTCAGTTCCTTTTCTGCGTTGTTAAGCAGCCCCATAGCCCTGACAACTATCATGTCGGCAATAACCTTGGTCTTCACGTCTTTAGGTCCTCTTCCAAGGTGAACCTTCAAAAATTTATTCAGCTTGTTGGACAATTGGTGTTCCAGTTGACCTTTTGTCATCCTGTCACCTCACATGTAACTTTTATCACTAACGCAGCCCAATTTACAGTTATTTACAATTTGTTCATACTATGTATTCTTTCTATCTTTCAAAATTCCTTTTAAATTTACCGCAAATCGTTCGTAAAATTACTACATAACTCGCCTGATTCAGGTTACTTTTTGCTATTTTCATACTTTATATCCATAAACACGCCTAATAACAACAAAATAACTAAAAAAATAAAAACCAGCTTAACTCAAAAACAAGTAATTTTGAATTAAGCCGGTTTCACAAACAAGGAAGGATCGACCGAATAAATTAAATATTACTGAACACGTTCACCCGCTGGTTGATGGTATCGGTGATGTAAATTCTTCCCTGGTCGTCAATGAAGATACCGTTTGGCAGGAAAAACTGTCCGGATTCGCTGCCCATGCCGCCGAAAGTAAATAGTTTTTCCTCGCCCTTGCTGTCAAAGCCAAAAATCTCGTGGGTGAGGTTGTTTACCACGTAGAGAGTGCCGCGGCCGTCAACAGCCACGCCCCGCGGGTTGAGGAACAAGCCCGTGCCCTTTTCGTCCACATCGGCCACTGTTCCCAAATAGTTCCCCAGTTTGTTGAACATCTGTACCCGGTCGTTGCCGGTATCGGAGACGTAAACCCGGTTGTTGGCGACCCATACCGCATTGGGCGACTGCAGTTCACCCTTGCCGGTTCCCTTTTTGCCAAAGTCAAGAATCTTGTTTCCTTCCAAGTCAAATACGGTTATCCTGTTTAACGCATTATCAGCCACGTACATCCGGTCTCCATCTATGTAAAGACCGGTGGGGCTCTTGATTTCCACACTGTTGCCGAAATAGCTGATAAACTGGCCGTCTTCACTGAAGACAGAGATATTACCGTTGTACATATCCGCCACGTAAACGCGCCCTCTGCCGTCTGCCGCAATACCGTACGGGAAACGGAATTCCCCTTTACCCTTACCGTTCTTACCGAAGTTGTACAGGTGATTGCCGTTGTAGTCAAATACCTGCACCCGCTGGTTTAACGTGTCGGCAACAAAGATTCTCTTGCCCGAGACTGTTACGTCCATGGGCTTGTTGAGTCCTTCATTTTCGTTGGGGCCGTAAATTGAGAAGAGAAAACGCGGCGCAGTTACCACCCCCAGGCCCGGTGTCTGCTGTACCCAGTTGACCGGGTTCCGGTTTATCAGGTACAGGTAGGCAAACATGATAGCCTCGAGCAGTAATATTACCAGAATAATCCTTCTGATTTTCTGCCAGTCAAAATCACGAAATGCCCTTCTCTTAATCGCCGTATCGCTCAAATTACTCACCTTCCTTTATTTACTGTCCACCGCTTAATGTTTTCAGTCTTTCCAGTGCCGGCTCGTAATCAGGATTGAATTCCAGGGCAGCCTGGTACTGGCGAACCGCTTCCTCTTTATTGCCCAGCTTTTCGTAGGCAATACCCAGGTTGTAGATAATCTCCACCTGGCCCCGGTTTAACTCGTAGGCTTTCTCTAGTTTTTCTATTGCCTTCTTGTATTCGCCGGTTTCATTGTAAATAATTCCCATATTCAAATAAGGAGCATAGGCCCGCGGCTGGATAGCGATGGCCTTTTCAAATGAGTCCACTGCCAGATCCCATTTTTCCACCTGCATGTAGGCAAGTCCCAGGTTGAAGTAGGCCTTGAAGTGCTGCGGGTCTAGGTTAATTGCTTTCTTTATCTCTGCCACAGCCTTGTTATATTCACCATTTTTCAGGTAAGCCCAACCCAAATCCACCAGGTTGTCCGGATTTTTCGGGTCAGCCTTGACCCGCTCCTTGGCTATTTCCAGCTGTTTCACGGCCAGAGCCCGGTCATCGTAATTTTCCCAGAAAAACGCCTTGCCGATCAGTACTCCCACCAGGAAAATCAAAACGGTTGACGCGATGATTACCGTATACGCCAGTAGTGGACTAACTCTTTCACCACCAGTACTCTTTTTTTCCACAGCAGCCTTCTCTGACATAGCATTTCCTCCCCCTACCCTCTTAAAGGCCAATTTTTCCTTGTAGTATTTTTCACTTTCATTTACCACAAGTAATTCCATACATTTCTCCTAAATCCTTCCAGAAACCTTTAAACTGATTGTAAACAATTTATGAATAAAAAAGGCCCTCAGGTCAAGCCTTAAGGGCAAGGTAGAAAGAATCCTCCATTGTCAAAACCTGCCGCTGCGGAAGATGGTCCATATCAGCCACAAACCCATGAGAACGGCAATCATAAAACCTACTTCGGCAACGGGATAGCGCCAGAGTATGGAGCTGTCCGCCTTTTGGGCAATCAGCGATGAACCCACGATCAGACTGGCAATAATGATGCTGAGAGACAGCCGGTTGCTGATCAGATTTAACAAGCTCAACAGGTTGCGCACATTTTCATGCTCCAGGTTGACCTTTAACCGGCCTTCTTCCAGCAGGTTGAGCACATTTTCCAGCCGGTAGGGCAGTTCCGTCACAAGCGCGCCCAGTTCCACCACGTACTCACCAATGCTTTGTCCCATCTTGCGCGGTGAAAAACGCTGCCGCAGCAGCTTCCTGCCGTATGGTTCCGCTATGTCCAGGATACTCAATTCCGGGTCCAGCTCCTGAACCAGGGCCTCCAGGGTTATTAAAGATTTGATTAATAATATGACCTCAGGCGGTATGCGAATCTTATACGTGTAGGAAATCTCCAGCAGGTCGCCAAGTGCATCGCCTACCTGAATTTGACTCATGGGAACGCCGTAATACTTCCCCTTGAGCCGCGAGACATCTTTTTTCAGTGCCTGTAAATCTATCTCCCTGCTGACAATACCTATTTTCAGCAGGCTGCGAACAATAGCATTGACATTTTGGTTAATCAGGGCAATGATCAGGTCGGAAAACCTTTCCCTGAGCCATTCATCAATGCGGCCCACCTGCCCAAAGTCCATGAAGACCACCTGTCCCAGGGACAGCACCGCCAAATTGCCGGGATGAGGGTCGCCGTGAAAAAAGCCGTCCTCAAAAATTTGTTTCAACATGGCATCAACAACTATCTTGGCAATTCTCTTCCGGTCCACGCCTGCTGATTCCAGTGCCTCATGGTGGGAAATCTTGATACCCTCTATATATTCCAGCACCAGCACCTTTTTGCTACTGTATTCCCAGTAAACCTTGGGTATCACCACAGTGGCGTCGTCGGCAAAATTGTTGGCAAAGCGCTCGGCATTGCGCCCCTCGGCCAGGTAATCCAGCTCATTTCTAATGGCCTGGGCAAATTCCTCCACAATATCTACGGGCTGGTAGAGACGCCCCCAATTTGTGCGGTTTTCCGCAATCCGGGCAATATTAAACAGGATTTCCAGGTCCGTTTCTATGGTTTCCTGGATGTGAGGCCGCTGCACCTTGACAACCACTTCCTCGCCGTTTTTTAAAACGGCTTTATGAACCTGCCCGATGGAAGCGGAAGCCAGCGGCTGCTCTTCAAAGGTTAAAAACAGGTCGTCAATTGACTTATTAAGCTCTTCCTTGATTATTTCTTCCACCCAAGCGAAAGGAAAAGGCGGCACCTCATCCTGCAGCTTGCTCAACTGCTCGATGTATTCTTCGGGAAACAGGTCTTTCCGGGTGCTCATGATCTGCCCCAGTTTGATAAAAGAGGGACCAAGTTCTTCCAGCACGTGTAAGATTCTTTCCGGTGCACCCCATTTATCCCTTCTGGTTTGTGCCTGTTTTTTCTTGGGTAAGTAGTTTATCAAACCGGTCAGGTCCAGCACGTACCCGAAACCATGCTTTGCAAGAATATTGGCAATTTCCCGGTACCGCCGGAAATGCCTCTGCCCGCGCCTGAACACAGCCAATTCCTTTCACCCCCTTGATACCAAACAGCCTGTGGAAGTCCCACAGGCTTAACCGGACAGATATTTAGTTACAGCTTTTTCATTGTTTTTCCTTAAGCTTTTCCTCCAGGCGCTGCAGCCTCTGTTCCAGTTGTTCAAATTTTTCCTTACTGATAAATCCCATTTCCTCGCGCAGCCGGTCCATTTCCTTCTTGATGGTCTCCTGCAGTCTTTCTCTTTCTTCCTGTCCTCTCTGCACCAGCTGATCCGCCAAACCTCTGGCTTCTTCCGAACTGATCTCACCCTTTTTCACCAGTTCATCCACCAGCTGCTCCGCCTTTTCTCTGGTCATAGAAATCGCACCGAGACCGAGGTGCAAACCCTTCTTCAACAGGTCCAACACCGGTATCACCTCCGTTTTCGTGGGTTGAAAGTACAAGGTACAGGCAATAATATTTTATGGCAAACTGCAAAAACCAATTCCTAAAGTACCCGGTCCCACATGGGAACCGATGACGGGTCCCACTTCTGCCATCCCGCACTGCAGCCCGGGATACTTTTCCACAATTTGTGCTTTCAACTTCTCAGCCTCCTCCCTGCAGTCCACGTGTATCACTCCCACCCGGGCCTTGCTGACATCAGTACGCTGCATGAATTCATCCAACTCTGCCAGCATGCGGTTGATGGCTTTCTTCCTGGTGCGGATCTTTTGAAACACATCAATTTCACCGCGGATATACAGGATTGGCTTGATCTGCAGCACGGTGCCCAACAGGGCCCGGGCACCGCCAATGCGGCCACCGCGCTGTAAATACTCAAAGGTATCCACCATAAACAAGGTCGTCAGAGTCTCTTTCATATGTTCCACGGTTTTTACAATCTCTTCCTTGCTCTTTCCTTCCCGGGCCATTTTTGCCGCCTCAATCACCAAGTATTCCAAACCTGCAGAGGTAGTTTCCGAATCAATAACGGTAACGTCCACGTCCCTGGCCAAACTGGCAGCGGTTTTTGCAGCCTGCACGGTACCGCTGATGCCTGCGGAAAGCAGGATGACGATAATGCTGTCTGCCTCACCACTTAAGCGTTCAAAAGTTTCTTTAAACTCTCCGATAGCCGGTTGGGAAGTGGTGGGAAACAGTTCCTTATTGACTCGCATTTGGTTAAAAAACTCCTTATTGGTATATTTTTCCCCCTCTTTAAAAGTTTCATTCCCTAGCGTAACAACTAGCGGTACCACGGAGATATCATATTCTTTCTTTTGTTCCTCGGTTAGATATGCTGTACTGTCCGTAACAATTTTTACCTTCTGCATAGTCCTTCCCCCAATATGTCCACAGTATCTGCCTCTATCATAAGTGAATTTAATAACAATTGTCAATAAAAGAAAAAGCTTTTTAACACGCCCCACGGGCTGTTAAAAAGCCTTTTCCTGTGCCTTTTTATCCAGTTCCAGCAATCCTTTGTTATAAGCCCGGATTATATCGCTGCGGGTAATTATGCCCAGCAGTCGGCGCTTGTCATCCCTATCCACCACCGGCAGGCGGCCAATCCCACGCAGGGCAAACTTTTTCAGTGCCTCATTCAGGTTCTCGTGCGGGTGTACTACCAGCAAATCTTTGGACATCACGTTGCTGATCGGTTCATCCTCGCGACCGGCATCAAGTGCCTGTCTCATGTCCAAAAATGTAATTATTCCCACCAGCTTATCTCCGTCCATCACCGGAAAACCGGTATGACGGCTTTCCCGCATGCGTGACGCCAGCTCCCTTACCGTAAGTGAAACGGGAACAGTCTCCACGTCTTTATGCATTACTTCGTTAACATAGATTGTCTCCAGGATGGTTTTGGCCTTGCCTTCCCTCAGCTTGATACCTTTGCGGGACAGCTTCAACGTG
This sequence comes from Thermoanaerobacteraceae bacterium, assembly GCA_017656305.1. Classification (GTDB taxonomy): domain Bacteria; phylum Bacillota; class JADQBR01; order JADQBR01; family JADQBR01; genus JACDOG01. The sequence continues at coordinate 12,576 of JACDOG010000029.1, read as the reverse complement.
TAGATGGATTCTCTATGCAGCTGGCTGGCTATCACGTAGCTGAGCACGCAGGCGGTCATTAACGGCAGGATGATGCGGTAGTCATTGGTCATTTCAAATATCATGATAATTGATGTGATGGGTGCCTGGGCCGCACCAGCAAACACCGCCCCCATGCCAACCAGAGCATAGGCGCCGGAAATAGTGGTAAGTCCCGGTAAAAGTTCATTCAACACCACGCCCAGCGCCCCACCGAGCATAGCGCCCATGAACAGTGAAGGCGCAAACACACCGCCTGAACCACCGGAGCCCAGTGTAAAGGTCACGGCAATTAGCTTCAGGAAAATCAGGATTACCAGCAGGTAAAGCGTCAGGTTTCCCTTTAAAGCAGCGTCAATAGTGGCATAGCCGGCACCAAATACCTGAGGAAAGCTGATGCCGATAATCCCCACGACCAGTCCACCCACTGCCGGTTTGACCCATTCCGGGACGCTCTTCCACTCCTCAAACATATCCTCAATTTTGTAAGTGGTCTTGATCTCCAGGACGGCAAACAGTCCGGCAATAATTCCTAGCAAGGCAAAGAACAGTATCTCATAAGGGCTTGACAAAGCATAACCGCCGGCCACAGGGAAAACCGGGTTATTGCCCCAAAAAATCGCCCTGGCAACAACGCTGGCTGTGACTGAAGAAATAACAACAATACTCACCAGACTGGCGGAAAATTCACCGCTAATAACCTCCAGTGCAAAAAACACACCGGCAATGGGCGCGTTGAATACTGTTGCAATTCCTGCAGCCGCACCGCAGCTTACCAGAGTCTTTACTCGCTGTTCCGACAGGTGAAAAATCTGCCCCAGTGTAGAACCTATGCCGGCACCGATTTGCACAATGGGCCCCTCACTACCAGCAGAACCACCGGAGCCAATGGTTAAAGCTGAAGCAATCGATTTCACCAGGACAATTCGCGGTCTAATTTTCCCGCCTTTCACAGCCACGGCAGTCATAACCTCGGGAACACCATGGCCTTTAGCCTCTCTGGCAAACCAGTAAATAATTGGACCGACTACGAGACCGCCAATTACGGGTAAAATAACGACGTAATAATCACCCATAAAAGCTAAAATTGACTCATTAAGTCCAAAGAAAAACTCTTCCACCAGGTCAATAGAAATACGAAAAGCTATGCCTAAAAACGCTGCCGCAAGCCCGACCAGTATCGCCACAATAATTAAAAATGTATTTTCAGGGATAAAAGGCCGGTCAAGTCTCTTGCGCATCTTTTGCCGGCAAATATCAAATAGATTGTCCAATTTATTGTCAATTTGTTCCAATTCCCTCACCCTCCTCCAATTAGTATAAAACCGACATTAAAATATTATATCACAGGTTAACCTCTTTACCAGAGTGCTTTAGGCACTTTTCTTTGGGATTTTTTGTTCAATTCTGGACCTTCAGCCCGGTATACCGGGACCTTAAGCAGAGGGACAAATTACAAAAATTTCAGCAGGCATTCTTGTTGACTAATCAAATAAAATTCGTTATAATACATTCCGTGACTTCAGTTTCGGGGCGTGGCGCAGTTTGGTAGCGCACATGGTTTGGGACCATGGGGTCGGGGGTTCGAATCCCTCCGCCCCGACCAGGACAAGTGAAGTTAAGTTTTGTTTCTATTCCACATTTTAACAGAGTAATTTTAGTGTTTTTCATACATTCTATAACTAGAAAGTCAATGGGGCGTAGCCAAGCGGTAAGGCAGCGGACTTTGGATCCGCCATTCGCAGGTTCGAATCCTGCCGCCCCAGCCAAAAGCTTCCTGCTACATGTGTAGCAGGAAGTTTTTTTTGATTTAACTGCATAGTTTGCTTTCATTTTGCCAACAATACTATTGAGCTATATAGTGAAACTGGAGGTGGAGTTAGTGAGCGAAGAAAAACAACTAGCTTGCCAGGTAAAAGCAGTAACAGAGGTGGAAGAACCCGACTACTCCAACTGTGAGGATTGCGTAGAAGAACAATGTCCTTTAATAGATGGACTTTGTTAGACTACCATAACAAGTATTTCATAAAGGAGGGATATCATGGGCAAGGTTTCTATGACCGGCGACCCCATCGCCCGCGTTAAGTGTGTAGTAGATACCTGTGAATACTGGGGCAATGGGGACATGTGCAAGGCATCATCAATTGAAATTCAGCCGCCCAATGCCAAAGACTCGCATGAAACTGACTGTGCAACTTTTTCATCTAAAAAGTAATTGCAGGACCCGCCCGGGTCCTTTGCTATTTTACCACAGCGGTGTAATTCCCTGTTGTACGGAAAAAGAACCTGTCCGTGAAATTTCCGGACAGGTTTTCCTTATTTAATACCTCATTTAATAATTGTAAATCAACAGGTGCTCCGCCTTCCTGTTGTTTCTACCCCTTACGTTGTAAGAATAGGTCTTGGCAAAGGAACTTATCTTGATATGCCGTTTGCCGGAGTACAGGTTTAAAATAAAGTCCGTATTCTTGATGATAAGTAAAAACTTGGCTTTTAAAGAAAGCAGGCAATCGGCCAGTCGCTGCTGGTCCTCTAAAGAGAAGGTATTCTGTTCATAATCGCTGAACTCCGTATCATAAGGCGGGTCTAAAAAGACAAAGTCCGAACTGCGTAAAGAATACTTTTGTAAAAAGTGCGCAAAATCCAGGTTTTCTATGACAGTGCGGGATAACAGTTCCCGGGTTTTGTCAGCAAAAAGCGCATCTACCTTCCTGCGAAAATCCTTGCGGTTGTAAGCAATTCCGCCATAGGGAATATTGAACTCACCTCGGGCATTGAACCGGAACATGGCACCATAGCAGAATTCCCTGATGAAATAATAGTTGGCTATCCGTTTGGCCTCGTCTATATCGTACCGACCTGCTTTTGCGCCGTTCATTACATCCCGGAAATGGAGGTAAAAACCGCTACGAACTGCCGTTTCAATGTTTTTGTAGAGGTCACCGGGAGACAGCCGCTGTTTCTGGCGTTCAATTGTTTTCATCCGCCTAAACTTGTCACAGGTGCTGCTGACTATTTTCTCCCGCAGCTTCCGGCAGTCCACGGCAAAGGTACTGCTGGAAAACACGTCAAATTGTGTCGTCTTTTGATTTACAAGCTCGCTGACTGAAGCGGTAATTTCCGACTCTGACACGGTATTGTTCCGGTACTCGGCAAACAATTTTGCCAGGTCGCCTTGCACAACGTCAACAAAACCGGATAACTGCTCCCAGCCGGCAACATACCGGTAAAGCTCCTGCCGGAAATGCTCCCGCGGCAGCTCACCTTTGACAAACCGGTAAAACTGTATCAGGTCAGTACAGGCATCATTGACCAGGGCCACCGGGGGCTCCAGGGCAAAGAAGACCGCTCCCCCGCCGAAAAACGGCTCCACATACCTGTCAAACTTTTGCGGTATTCTTGTTTTTATATGGGTTAGCTCCCTAGATTTACCACCGGGCCACTTGATAATGGGCTGCATAATCCACTCCTTCTACCAGCAGTTATTTGGCTGATTCTGCATCAACACGATGTTACCCAGTTTCACCTTCATACTGTCAGCCACTATATCGCACTTCGCCCGCAGGACAAAGAAAGTCTTATCTCCTGCCAAAGTAGTGGACTCCAGCGTTTCATAATTGGCCTGTCCCTTGCTGATCACCACATCCGCTTTCCGAAATTCCGCCAAAAATTCCACTGAACAGCGGTTTGCCACCGTCCCCAGGAAATGATTGCCGTTACTAATTACCCGGGCTACCCGGTCCATACCTACCTGGCGGGCATCGTCCATGGTGGCATCATTTAAAATGGGGCCGCCCTTGACAGCATAGGTAACTGCCACGCCAAACCGCACCAATTCTTCAACCAGCAACCGGTCAAAGGCGATCTCACCGCTGTTGTCACCAACAATCAACACCCGGGAGGCGTGTTGCAGCTTCTCCCTAAAGCTTTGGTAATCATTACGGGCAAAATCAATGGTAAGTGCCTGGTCAATACTCTCCTCCAGGTTATATTCCGGCAGAATGCCCATATCAATAATATTTCCGGCAACCGCCACCTTAAAGGCTGTAAACAGCGGGTCCCGGCTGTTTCTCACTACCTCACGCAACTGCGGCAGCAATTGCAGCGCTGCCTGGTTGGAAGCTTCTTTGGCTTTCTGAAACGGGTCCCCGTTACCCAGGAGCTGGTAGGCGGCATGCAGGACCACCGAGGAGTTTTCCGCCGGCGTGGCATGCCCCCCGGACTTGGCCAACTGCGATACCACAGGCGCTAAATCGCTCAATATTTTTTGTCCCTTATCGTCATCCACTCCCAGTTCCTTCAGAGCGGAAACAACCTGCTTCAGGTAGCAGGGAACACAGTCCATATAAGCACGCAATTTCAGCCCACCTCACAGAACTTGTTCCACAATATCTTACTCCATCTTACTCCGGTCAGCAAAGTGCCATTTCCAAATTTCACAAAGCATCCTACACCAGCCAATCATAGTATAAAGTAACAGTTCGTTCAAGTAAATGCGTTGCTATCAACAAAAAGGAGGGAATTGCTTGTGAGCTACAGAACGCGCAAGGACTTCATTATCCTGCTGATTTTATTCATTCTCCTGCTGATAAAAAATGACTTTAACTTTGACAACGAGTTGATAATAATAATTTTTGTTTTCCTAATCTTCCTGGACCACAACTGCTACTACAATTAGGCTAAAATCACGCCCGCGTTTTTCATATCAACTTTACGTACACCGTGACTTCTGCCGGAAAAAATAAATTCCGAGGCTGAACCTCGGAACAATTCTCAAAGCTGGTGCGGCAGAGAGGACTTGAACCTCCACGAGCGCAATGCCCACAAGATCCTGAATCTTGCGCGTCTGCCGATTCCGCCACTGCCGCACAATCTAGTATTTTGCTGACGCAATCTATATTACCAAAAACTCAGCACAAAATCAAGCACCAATTATTAATATATCCAAAAATATTTTTAATTACTTCCTATTTCGGATTCGGGTGTTCAGCTGCAAAAGTGTGCGTCCGTGAATTTATGACTCCGTTCACGGTAATTTGCGGCATGTACTTGTCCAAGGACATCACCGTTCCGTGACAGGAGCTGCAAATCTGCCCGGCAACACGCTTCAGCTGTACTCCTTCCGAATTGAGCCCGTGCGAGCTGTGACAAGATATACAACTTAACAGTCCTTTCCGGTAATGCTTGCTTTGAATGTAATCATTGTACTGCTGGTGCGGTGCCCGGGAATCCTTGACGCTACCGGTAACACTGTTGTAGTAATACGTGTTGGCATCGTCTTCAGAGGCTTCATACACGTCAAACACCACGCTGAGCCGCTGGCCGGGCTGAAATCCCAGGGCATCATAACGCAGGTACTGCGCACCGTCCGCCCGGCTGGTATAGGTAAGCTGCAGGTTTCTCCCCCTGGCATGGCAGGAACCGCACAGGTCATTCTGCTCACGTATGGTTAACCGGGACGGGTTGGTAATGTTCAGGTCAACAGGTACCTGCACGTGTTTGCCCGCCGGGCCATGGCAGGCCTCGCAGGAAACCCCGATTTCCTCCCAGCCGCCTGTCGTTCTATCAAACCCCGTCGTATGACACCCGGCACACACGTCCTCAAAGGCGCGTAATTTCCAGTCAGCGGTATCCTCGCCATAAAACCAGTCTTGCTCCTGCACCTGCCACTGTCCCCCGTCATTCCAGTCGGCAGGATCAATGGCCCAATCCTCCGGGAGTACCTGCAGGTATTCACCGCCGGCAACCAAGTAGCTTTGCCGCCACTTTCTGCCGATTACATATACCACGTCATCTACTGTATAATCACCATAACTGCCAAAATTGCTGTTAAACGTACCAGCATCGGGCAACACCGCCCCCTTGCCCGGCTGCATACCTGCGGCATGATTGGTCTGCTGCCACTTTTCATAATACCTTTCATGACAGGAAATGCACCGGTCCGCCCCGACATATCCAGCACCTTCCTGCCGGTATGCGGCTCCGTCAGTGTCATATATGCTGTCCTCGTGGGCAAACCCTGTTTCACCGGTCTCATGGCAGGTAACACAAAGTGCCATATTGGGTTTTCGTTTCAGGGCAGAGGAACCGGCCAGTTCTACTGCCGACTCCGCCGTATAACCCTCATCTGCCAGGGTCCGCAGCCAGTAATCCTGTGAAGTTCCGTGAGCCACGTGACAGGTGGTACACACGATTACGCCGGTTTCCTCAAATACCAGGTTGGCAGCACTACTCCAGCCTTCATAATAGATGCCCATGGGGTGGCGGTACGCCTGGGAGTAGGTACCGCTGGTACCGTCAGTATTGCTTGTGTTGTAGTCTGTATGGCACGCACCGCAAAATGCGTTGATCCCCTCGTAATAGACCAGTTGTTCGGAGCCGTTGCCGCTATTGCCCAAATAATTGTCCACATCCATGGTCACTCTCAATGCCGGGGTAAAAGTGGCATAGATGCTTTCGGTAACGGCCCTGCTCGGTATAATTATTGAATAACCCGAGGTATTGTCAATCACTGCATCCTTGTCAATCACACCGTCCACGATGATTTTCGGCCGGTAAGGATAGGTTTTGAGAATGTAATAGGGCGTTTCCCTTGTATCAATATTACCGCCGGCATCCCTGGGATAAGCGGCATAGGCTACCGTCTGTCCCGGCAGTGGTGTCAGCGGGTAGTTACTGAATTCGCTATCACGCCTGACAATTTGCACCCCGTTGGGATCCGGGTGCAGTAAACGCGCATTACCGCCTAGCCCGTGCGGGTCGTGGCAGCTTACACAGCTAAATTGGATTCCCCAGCGCACAACCCGCTCCTCTCCATTGATAACAGCGGTCTCCGGTGTTGATGAGCCGCCAGGAGCCGAACTGTGTTCCACTGCCCCGGTGACATTATGATTGGATAAGGATACCTCGTCCCCCCGGCCAAACATGCCGGCAGGAGCAGGTGAACCGTCCGGCAGAGTGCCGTTGATAACATTGTAGGTAGTACTGACGGTGCCGTCATGGCAGGCCATACAGGTTTCATAGATGCTGTACCACTGCAGCAGCCCCCTGCCTACGGCGGTGTGTGTAGCATGACAGGAAGCACAGGCATCGGAATCCCTGGTAAAGTTGGTGTGAATACGGTAGTCAGCAGGAGAGGTTTCGTTGGGCAGATAGGGTTCATACGGGTAATTAGTGGTTCCATCTGCCGCAAAAGAGCTTGTCCACCCCTGCTGGTAAACCCGGGTTGGCGTAGACAGGTAATAATATTCATGTTTTCCACCGTCTACCGGACGTCCATCCGCATCCAGACTGCTGTACTTGAGCTGGGCAGCCCGGGCGGAAGCGGTGAAAATTATAACAACTGTCAGCATTAATAAGGCTGTACCAACAACAACTCTTTTCATCGGAATACCATCCTTAACAATTTGGCACGAGTTACATCTTTGGATAGGTTTAAACTATAATTTCCACAAAAGGATAAATTTACCTCCACCCGTTTATGTAAATTAATTGTTAAAAAAAACGGGGAAAAGTTTCCCCGTTACAGGTTTCATTGCTCCTTGTTGGTGCCGGTTTCCGGTTCAGCCTCGGGTTGCCTCCCGCTTTTAATATCGGGATGCCCGCCGGGCAAGTCCGACTCCGGCATCAGCTTATACAGCTCTTTTGGCTGTTTGGTGGTCATGAACGTTTCTGCAATATCTTCAAACTCGTAATCGTAAAGATAGTAGGTATCCTCCCGGGCAGTAAACAGCAGGTAATAACGAATACCGGTCTCGATGTCAAAAATGAACGCCTTGGTGGCCAGTGCAGTTCCACCGGGACCGGTACTTTCAAAGATTACCCGGTAAACATTGCTGTCGATATTGCTTCTTTCTTTGACGACGACTTCCACATCCTGAAAGCTTTCATTATTCTTAAATGCCTTGATGATTTCATCCGCCAACTGTTCTGCCGTGTAGTAACCCAACCCGCCAATTTCCAACAAGAAGTTGGCGGCAATACCATTTTCCGGGTCTACAAACTCCGCACCAAAATCTGTCTCTGCAACCTTTTCCCACCCGGCTGGCACCTGAATGGAAAAACCTGCCGTCGGATGATTGTAAATATCCCGTTCGGCAAAGGATTGTGATTGCTTGGCACAACCGCTGGCAATTAACAGAATCACCGCTAGTAAAACCAGGACACGTTTTGACATGCTAAAACTCCTCAATAATTTAACCATAGATTGTTGTCTAGATCTACTGTTGATTATTTTCCCCGGTACTGCTTTCCACTTTGCTCTGTTCTTCCAGGTAAGTTACTTCCGCAATTTTCCATTTGCCGTCCACTTTTTTCAGGAGCACTTCATACTTCGACTCATGGTTAAGCGGACCTAATTTTGTCTCCGGAACATCTGTCGTGTAATACGCACCGGTAGTAACGGCTTGCACACGCAGTTTGGCCTGAGTATCGTTCTCCTCTAACACCTCTATACTCTTGTATTCGGTGTTGTAATGCACCAGTTTAACTTGATTTTTCCGCATTTCCTCCAGATACTGCAGTGCTTCCTGTAACTGGGGCTCCGTATAGATCTCCCTGATGATCTTTTCCGAAGCCGCTTTATCCTGGACCAGGTTCTGGGCTTCAAAATCCCTGGCATCAAGTTCCTTGAATATCTTGACAATTCCCTTATCCTCTTGCGTGACCTCGGTTCCGCCACACCCGAGAACAGCCACAACCACTAGTGCCAGTATTGTCAAAAAGATTATCCTGTTCTTACCCATTTATCAGCCACCCCCCAACTTATTTCTGCCAATCTTTTTCTGCACGGGGGAAAATTTTTCCTGCTGAGAAATACCAAAATATTACAACTAAATTCGTCAATTTTCTACCCAGCGCAGGGTCACCTGGTCGCCATTTTTCAAGGGGGTGGTAAATTGGGCTTTCTCACCGTTAACCTGCATTAGAAATGTAGCGGACGCTGAGGGGGGCATGGCCTCAAATTCAACGTAGTTGAACAAATCGGTCAGTATCGGGTTGGCCTTTTTCACCTCCACCGTCTCGCCGTTTACCACTACCTTGATGCAGTTGTTTACAGGAGTGTTGCCGGCAGGGTGCTGAGCTGCAGCTGTCAGGTCCCGAAGCTCTATTTTGTCCCCGCTGCTGATATCAGTTTCCCACCCTGCCCGCTGCCCGTTGACAAAAACCTGTTTGTCTCCCGGCTGTACATGCAGTTGGGCCAGCACTTCTCTGACATTCCGCGGGTACTCAACACGGACAACCGATTTGTCCGGCACCTGGTCCCCTGGATTGGCTTCCTGGCCGTTCAAATACACTTTTGGCGCAATCACTCGCTCCTCACCATTGACAGCAACTCGAAACTCTGCAAAGTCTTTTGCAACTAGTTCTCCCACGGTAATTACCGCATCGCGACCCTTTTCTCCCGGTATGACTTGAATATGGTCTCCGTTTTCCACCGCCGTATCCAAGCCGGCCGGCTTCCCGTTAACCGTAAAACGTGCCGGTTTACCCAAGGAACCCTTAACAAAGCGGGTTTTGCCATTCACGGTTACGGAAAGGCCCAACCCGGGCTTTCCATAGAGTTGCCGCGTATTGATGCCGGCGGCCAGCAAAGCGTCAGCTACCGTCCCCTTGCCGTCAGCACTGATCAGGCGCACCGGGCGGTCATTGACCTTAATATTGGAAAATTCCAGCGCCCGATTTTTCTTCCAGGAAAAAGCAATTCCTATGGGGGTCACTGCCTGCGGCCCCCAGAGTACATTTTCTTCACCGGCCACTTCCAGGGCCTCTCTGCCGCGGGCGGCAACCCTGTTTTCCGGAAGAGACAGTTTTTCGGCAATGGCTTTAGTAAGCAACGGGGTTTGACTGCCGCCGCCAATGGCTATGACAGCCTGAGGTGGTTTTCCGTTAATTTCTAAGATATTGTCGGCAATTTCCTGCGCCAGTTCGTACACCACAGGTTTTATGGTCTCAATTACCTCTTCACGGGTCACCTGGTGTTGCATGCCCACTACATCGCAAAACTCAATAGGCTGGTCGGTACCGCTCGCCTGTCTTTTTACCTGTTCGCCGGTATCGAAATCCAGCAAGTACCTCTCACACAACGCTTCCGTAAGTTTGTCACCGGCGAACGGCACCATGCCGTAACCCACTACGGTCCCCCTGTTGGTGACGGCTATATCCGAAGTTCCCGCTCCAATATCCACCAGAGCCAGGTTTAACTGACGCATGTTAGGCGGTACAATCACATTCAAGGCAGCTATGGGTTCCAGAGTTAAACTGGCCAATTCCAGGCCTGCCTTGTGCAGGACATTGATTAAGGAATCCACAACCACCCGCGGGAGAAAGGTAGCAATGATATCTACACCAATACTGCTGCCGAACTGACCCACCAGGTTGGTTATGGGCTGGTTAGCCAGGTAGTAATTGACCACACTGTACCCTACGCAGTGATAGTCCGACAGACGCTGTTCCGTTTCCACTAAATTGCGCTGGGCTTCCTGTACCGCCTCAATTTCCAGCGCCAGGGTCAGGTCTTCGGTTATTTCCTCCAATGAATTATGCTCACGGGTCACGGAGGCTCGTGCCGTTTTTAAAGCCCTACCGGCTGCTGCCACTGCCACCTGTTCCAGTTTGGTATCAACCTTCTCCTCTAAATCCTGTTTCACTTTTGCAACCAGCTCCGCTACCCGGGGCACGTCGTGTATCTGTCCATCAAGCATGGTCCGCTGCCGGTGTTCGGCTACCTGAGCGGCCACCACCCGTGGTTGTTCTGCCAGTTCCATTACCAGACCGATTACCGTTCTCGTACCTATATCCAATGCAAACACCCGGTTATCCACTGCAAAATCCCACCTCGTTTCGACTTATATGGGTATTATTCGACCAACTGCCAGCATATTCCTGCCATTACCTGTTTATTGACCGGTAAGAACCGCTTTGTTATAATTTATTAAGCGTTTTTACTATAACTGGAAACAATGTACGTTCTGAAAGGAGTAATTGACATGCCGCAGGCACAGCTAAAACAGGTTTCACTGCAGCAACAGCCGTTCGTGCAGGGCATGAAAGCGGCAGTTCCCATAGTCCTGGGTTACTTGCCCCTGGGATTTGCCTACGGGGTACTGGCCAGGGAAGCGGGTTTATCGTTGTTTCAGACGGTGATGATGTCCGTGCTGGTTTACGCCGGTTCCGGCCAGTTTATCGCGGTAAGTATGATAGGCGCTGCGGTTTCGGCAGCAGCCATTATTTTTACCGTATTTCTGGTAAACCTGCGCCACCTGTTAATGAGCGCATCTTTTATCCCGCACCTGCGTCATTATTCCGTACCCCTGCTGTCATTTATCTCTTACCAGATTACCGATGAAACCTTCGCTGTGGCCATTTCCCACTTCAAGGACCATAAGGCTAATCAGGCATATCATCTCGGCCTCAACATTACTGCCCATACTGCGTGGGTGGTGGCCGGTTTCCTGGGGGGTGCCTTTGGTAATCTCATCACCAATCCCGAACAGTGGGGAATCAATTTTGCACTCCCGGCCATGTTTATCGCCCTGCTGGTCATGCAGGTAAAAGACAGGCAGACCTTGCTGGTTGCTGTCTTGGCAGCGGTGTTTTCAGTGGCAATAAAGCATTTGGCTGCCGGCAGCTGGAATATCATTGCGGCAACGGTAGTAGCCGCCACCGTGGGGGTGGGTAGCAAGTGGATTACATCTGGCAGGTAATCATCGGCGCAGCCATAGTAACATATTTGCCAAGAATGCTGCCGCTGGTTTTGGGGAGTAAAAGACAACTGCCCGACCCGGTATTGCAGTGGTTGGGATTCATTCCGCCTGCTGTGCTTGCTGCACTCCTGGCTCCCAGCCTGTTCATGTCCGGTCAGCAGTTAAACATCAGCCTGGACAATACCAATTTGCTGGCGGCAGTACCCTGTTTTCTGGTGGCTGTCCTCACCCGCAGCATGGTGTGGACTTTAATCATCGGCATGGCATCCGTGGTGCTGTTAGGCCGTTGGTTCTAATGAAAATTGTAGGCAACAACCTTACAATCAAGTAGAAGAGTGCGGCAAACCACCGTCCTCTCACACCACCGTACGTATCGTTCGGTATACGGCGTAAGAATTGATGAAGTTCTCGGTACCGTTCGACTAAGCCGGGTAAGCCCTTGGTTTCGCCAATAGGCAAGGCCAAGGGCTTTATTAACTTGCGGTGTGTTGGGCAGTCGCTAGAGCCCCTTACACAAGCCCATCCAACTACCGCTAGCCTCACCTGGAATTCGTGGTCCTCGGGCCGAAGGTTTACCGCCGGCTTCTTTCAGACCCTGTGTCACCGCAGGCACCCTTGCCTTAAGCTAACAACTACTGCCACCATCGTCGTTCGGGACTTTCCCCCGTAAGCCTTCGCCCATGCCGGGCGCTAACAAAAGGCGGAAACCCGGTAGTACTACCGGGTTTCCGCCTTCAAGGAGGTCTATGAAGAAGTGAGTGTGTATCTATATTATTACCAATTACCTTAATCTTAAACATTTTTTTATCTGGATTGCAGAGTCGGATTCCACCTGTGACAGTAAAGGCAGAGA
>JACDOG010000028.1 GCA_017656305.1 Thermoanaerobacteraceae bacterium | reverse complement strand
AGTCCCCCGCGTATTCACCGCTTCCTCCTGTGGATAGCTCCCTCGCGAAATTTTCACATCGTGAGCTCCCCTCTCCTTACGTCCGGCCCTTCCTTCCCTCCGACGTCTTTGGAGAAGTACTACGGTCTCTGCTGACTCCTGCCGGTTCAGCCAGTCCTTCCTGCGTGGGTTACCAAGTTACTTGGCATACACGGTAGCACCCGCCTTTTGTGGGTCCCCGCCCCGGACAAGAGCGTTGCCTTTCCCTCCATCCACCCGCCCCATTTACTCTCGGCAGCCTTCGATAAGCCCATGCCGGGCGCACGAAAAGAAAGGCGGCTTCTCCAAGCCGCCTGAAAATTACTGTTCCATTTGCTTTGCCAGAAAACCTGCCGCGGTCTCAGCAAGTTTGGTTTCCATATCGCCCATTTTTACGTTGGGTTCTTTGGAAACCAGAATCACCGCACCAATGGGGTCTCCTTCAGCAATTATGGGCGCAATTACCTCTGCAGTATACTTGCAAGGTTCGTCTTCGTTTTCGGTCATACAAATTCGACAGTAATTATGTTCACCAGGTTTGTTAATCAGGATGGTTTTCCTTTCCTCCATTGCTTTTTCGACTGCTGGCCCTATCGGTTTATTCAAAAACTCTTTCTTCGGCGCGCCGGCTACAGCAATAATATTATCTCTATCAGCAATACATGCTATATGTCCTATGGCTTCATACAGGGAATCAGCATATTCCTTGGCGAAATCACCCAATTCACCGATAGGAGAGTATTTCTTTAAGATGACTTCACCTTCACGATCGACAAAGATTTCCAGCGGGTCGCCTTCGCGAATTCTTAAAGTTCTGCGAATTTCTTTGGGAATAACAACTCTACCTAGGTCATCAATGCGTCGTACAATTCCTGTTGCTTTCATCGACTGTTATCCCTCCTCAAGATAACTATCCAAGCCAGCAAACCTCTTTTCAAGCCTCCTGTTTACTGATAGTATATATCTACATTACGTTATTTATTCATTTTTTTCCAAGCCTGCGCTAAAATTAATAATTTTTTCACAAACTTGTACTAAACGATTAAACTGTACCTTTTCTTCATCTGGTTAGGTGACAGGGTTTCTTTCAACCCATCGGCTCAGCAGACATGCTGGGCGAACAAAAACAGGAGTCAAAATAATTCTGACTCCTGTATTCTATCTTCTGTATTCTAAAGGTTCTTCGTTATTTCCGCTTTTTCTTTTAACTCGTTATAAAACGCTTCAAATGCATCATTTTTTGCCTGGTCAATCAGCTTTGCTTCAATTTTATCCTTTAATTCTTCAAAAGTATCCAGCTTTTCAACAGCCTTAATAATGTGATAGCCGTAATCGGTTTTTACCGGCTCTTTACTGAATTCCCCTTCTTCAAGCTGGAAAGCAGCGTCAACGAATTCCTGTACAAAACCCGAGCCTTTAGCAGTGATATACTGGTCAATGAGACCTCCATTTACCGACGTCGGGCCATCGGAATTCTCCTTGGCCAGTTCAGCAAAGTCAGCACCATTTTCCAGTTCCTTAATCAGCTCTTCCGCCTTTGCTCTGGCCTGCTGTTTCTCTTCTTCAGTAGCCTGGCCCTCGCGTGCTTCTATCAAAATATGACGCACCTTCATCTGCACCAGATTATCTTTATTCTGCTCAAAATAATCTTTTAGCTCCTGTTCCGTTACGGTTACATCTTTAGTGACGGCTTTAAATAAAGCATCTTCAATCAGCTGGTATTTAAAGTAATCTATCAGGGCCTGCTCGGTAAGCTTGTACTGCTCCAAACCCTTTTGAAACTCTTCCTCACTGGGAAACTGGCTTTTGATTTGATTTAAATGTTCTTGAGCCTTTCCCTCATCAACAGTAATCCCTCTTTTTTTCGCTTCCTGCATAATCAGCTGTTCCGTAATTAACTGGTTTAGCGCTTCCTTTTCCAGTCCTTCTCTCAGTCTTTTTTGCTGCTCCTCAGTCAGGTTCGCTCCCTGATGGCCCGTAGACGCCTCCATTCTATCTACACGGGCATTCAGCTGCTCCCAGGTAATATCCACTCCGTTAACAGTGGCAACTACATTTGATTGGTCTGCGCTATTTTCTTTAGCACCACCATCATTTTTACCGCACCCTACGGCAGCCAGTGAGATAATCAGTACCACACTTAATACCATCAAGATTTTACGCATACACTCACACCTTCCAGAAAAAGTATATTCATATTATATCAGCGCGGCTAGTCCTCCACAAGGGCTTTCGTCTTATAAAGTATACTTTCCAGTAATTCCAACATCTTTCTCTGATCCAGGCGACTAATTTTGACCTGAAGCGTAATCCCCCGCGCCACGGAAATGCCCACCCTGCGAGGAAACTGCTGGGCCAGATTCATTAGTTTTTCCCCGGTGATTTTTACGTCATCACCAAAATGTATTTCCGCCCGGTCGGCACTCACCTGTTTTATCTTTGTCACTCCCGAAGCCATACCCAGGACCCTGAGCCGCGCCAAAGCCAGCAGGTTTTCCACCTCGCCGGGAAATTTGCCATAACGGTCCTCCAATGCCTGGGCAATACCTTCCACTTCTGCCAAGTTTCCGGCATTGGTGAGCCGCCGGTAAAAATCTATTTTTTCACCCGGATCTGCGATATACCGGTCAGCTATATAGGCATCTACAGTTAATTCTAAGCTGGGTGGCTCTTTGGCGGCGGTTTCCTGTTTTTCACCCTTCAGCCGCTTTACAGCGTCTTCCAGCAGACGGCAGTACAGGTCAAAACCAACAGCCAGCATGTGCCCATGCTGCTCCGGGCCTAGGATGTTGCCAGCACCGCGAATTTCCAGGTCTCGCATCGCTATCTTGAAGCCGGACCCCAACTCGGTAAACTCCCTGATAGCAGCCAGTCTCTTTTCCGCATCGGCACTCAACACCTTATCCTTCCGGTAGGTCAGGTACGCGTACGCGACACGGTTGGTGCGGCCCACCCTGCCCCTAATTTGATAAAGCTGGGAAAGCCCCATACGGTCTGCTTCATCCACAATCAAGGTATTGGCATTCTGAATGTCCAGACCGTTTTCCACAATGGTCGTGCACACCAGCACATCATATCTGCCTTCGATAAAATCAAGCATCACCTGTTCCAATTTACGCTCGGGCATCTGCCCGTGAGCAACCGCTATCCTGGCTTCCGGCACCAGTCTTTGAATTTCCGACGCTTTTTTTTGCAGCCCCTGCACCCGGTTGTAAACGTAGAAAACCTGTCCCTGCCGGTTTAACTCCCGGTAGACAGCTTCCTGAACCAATTCAGGGCTGTATTCCACAACATAGGTTTGTACCGGGTAGCGTTCTTCCGGCGGAGTTTCAATTACACTCATGTCCCGCACCCCTACCAGCGACATATGCAGAGTCCGCGGAATAGGAGTGGCTGACAGCGTCAACACGTCTACCTGGTGTCGCAGTTCCTTGAGCCGTTCCTTGTGCTTGACACCAAAGCGCTGCTCCTCATCAATCACCAGAAGCCCTAAGTCCTTGAACCGGACATCCGAAGACAGCAGCCGGTGCGTACCGATAACAATATCCACGGTACCCTCGGCCAGTCCCTTAACAATCGCTTTTTGCTCCGCTTTGCCGGTAAAGCGGCTTAACACCGCTATTTTCATAGGAAACCTTTTAAATCTTTCGGTGAAAGTTAGGTAATGCTGCTGGGCCAACACGGTGGTGGGCACCAGCACTGCCACCTGTTTACCGGCATCACAGGCTTTAAAGGCAGCGCGCATGGCCACTTCGGTCTTACCATAACCCACATCTCCAACCAGCAACCGGTCCATGGGCTTGGGTTTCTCCATATCCGCCTTAACTTCCTCAATAGCGGTTAACTGGTCCTCCGTTTCCTGATACGGAAACTGTGCTTCGAAGTCTTTTTGCCAGTCGCTGTCGGGAGGAAAAGCAAAACCCTTTACCGTTTCCCGGGCCGCGTACAGGGCCAGTAAGTCCTTGGCCAGGTCTTCTACCGACTGCTTGACCCGCTTTTTAACCCGCTTCCATTCATTGCCGCCAAGCTTGTTCAGCTTGGGCACGTACCCTTCCACGCCGGTATAGGGTTGAATCAGCGCTGCCTGGTCCGTGGGCAGATAAAGCTTATCTTCTCCGGCATACTGAATATGCAGGTAATCTTTATAGACTCCACCGACTTCAAGCCGTTCAATCCCCAGGTAGCGACCGACGCCATGATTAATGTGTACTATATAGTCGCCAACCTTTAAGTCCCGGAAAACATCCAGTTTCTTGTCTTGTTTAAATGTCTTGCGTCCCTGCCGTTTCTGGCCGTACAGCTCATGGTCCGTTACGACCACCAGTTTTTCGCCGGCCAGTTGAAACCCCTGGTGCAGGCTGGGCCAAACAATCACACCGACACCCGCGCGGGGTTCTTCTTGCACACCGTCGCTGACATGCACTTCCACGCCGGAGTCCCATAGATGGAGCTGCAATCGCTTAGCCCTATCCTGATCTGCGGTAAGCAGCAGCAACCGGTATTTTTTCTTCAGCCACTGCCGCAATTCTTGCGCCAGCAGGTCCATTTTTCCCAGAAATGACTGGACCGTTCTGGTTTCAAAATTAACCACCTGCTGGGGTTGTATACCTAGCGGCAGCCCCTTGGGCAGCAGGGATAAATAAATCCTCCCATGGCACCGCTGTTCCAGCAACCGCTCTAGTTGCAGGTAATTGTTGCTTTGGGAAGGCAGCAGGGCGCCGTCCATGAGAAGTTGAGAGTAGGTATCGGCTCTTTCCTTGGACAGTCTTT
The DNA here is from genome assembly GCA_017656305.1 of Thermoanaerobacteraceae bacterium. Taxonomy (GTDB): domain Bacteria; phylum Bacillota; class JADQBR01; order JADQBR01; family JADQBR01; genus JACDOG01. The sequence goes on along the minus strand of JACDOG010000028.1, from coordinate 16,865 downwards.
TGGTTTCTTCTTCAATGCGCCCCATTTCATCCCAGATGATAACCGGAGATGGAAAATAATCTATTAGGGTTTCGCCATCGGGGTAGAAGAAACTGTGAAACTGCTCCAGACCCACGGCCCATTGCTCGTTTATCACCTTGTCCAAAGCTGCACCTACTTTTTCATTAAGCCGGTCCAGCGCCCTGTTGTTCTTAGCCGCTACCAGTTTTTTTCTTGCCATTGCAAATTCTGCCTCAATTGCCTTTTTTCCACGCTCCCTGCTTTCCTGGGTAAGCACCAGTTCCCTGGCAGGCCCCAAAACAACCTTATCTACCCTGGTTTGGGACCGCTGCGTGGAAACATCAAAGCACCTGATGGAATCCACATCTTCACCCCAGAATTCCACACGCACCGGTTGCTGCTCGTCTACCGGGTAAACGTCCAGTATGCCACCTCTCACACTAAACTGGCCGGCGTTTTCCACCCGGTCCACCCGTTCATATCCCTGTTCCACCAGCCATTCGGTAACCTGATCCAGTTCCAGGGTGTCACCCTGTTGCAAGGTCAACAGCGATTGGGCAAAAACCTCATGCGGAACCAAAGATACAAGCAACGCACCTACAGGAGCCACAACACAGGCCAGCTCCCCCAGTACAAGCCTTTTCATCACGCCAAGACGCTGGTTTTGTAATTCATTACTGTGGGCATAAACTTCATAAGGCATAATCTCGCGCGCCGGAAAATAACCCACCCGGGTTTCGGTTAATAACGTTTCCAGATCAGAGTAAATCTTTTTGGCCTCTTCCCCGTTGGCTGTCACAACCAGAACACGATAGCCCTGTTCAATTAAGGAGGCAGCAAACAGAGCCTTGCCGGAGCCGGATATGCCGTAACCCAGCTGGTCTTTTTCTCCCCGCTGCAGGCCTGAAATTAGCTTTTTAGATGCCTCGGTATTTGTGAAAAAGTCTATTAATCCGCAAAACTTATCTTTCATGGCGTCTCCTCTTAACAAAAAGGTTTTTGTCAAGGCGTGCTGCAATGCACTGGACAACAAACGCGTTCCAGCTTACATGCACCAAGCTGGTAAAAAACCATGCCGGCCAAAAACCCAGGCGTTTTATCAGTATGCCGGTAGTAAAGCCAAACAGCCAGTGCCCCAAACAACCGCTCACGGCCGGTAGTATCAAGCCGCCATGCAGCAGGTCAAATAACGCCTCTAAAATGCCGAACAATCCGTGCAAAGCAATTAGCGGTACTTGAAAAAGTACCGCAGTACTTGTCTTTATCAGTTCTTCAATAAAAGGCACCGCTGCCACTATGGCTTTGTTTCCCAGCAAACCGACAGCCTGCCTGTTTACCAGCCAAATTGATACAGCAGCGGTCAGTACAGCAATTGCTATCAAGTACATTCCCCCTTTGGGGAAAAAGACGTTAACAGGACAAGTTAACTTTGCCCGTTAAACTCGTTCATTACCTGGTCAATGGGATGGAAAAGCAGACTAACAGCTGCACGCGCAGCCCCGTCTATAGCTTCCTTCATAGTTTTCCATTCATCTTCGGGAAACATACCCATTACATAATCCACGGGGTCCTGGGCTTCCGGCCGCCCGATACCTACTTTCACCCGCGTTATTGCCTCGGTACCTAAATGGTCTATAACGGACTGCATGCCGCGGTGACCGCCAGCACTACCCTTAGCACGGACCCTGATTTTACCCACAGGCAGGTCCATATCATCGTAAATAACAATAACATCCTCGTGGGTCAGGTTAAAGTACCTGCAGATTTCACCCACTGCTTCGCCACTCAAATTCATGTAGGTCTGCGGTTTGACAATCATGACATCCTGGTCCCCGGCTCTACCCTTGCCGTAAACACTTTTCCAGCCGCTGCGGCTCAAGTCTATATTCAGACTCTCGGCTAGCAGATCAGCTACCATAAAACCCACGTTGTGCCGGGTTGCTTCATACTGTTTTCCGGGGTTTCCCAAACCCACCAGCAGTTTCATGGCATTTTTCTCCCCTTATCTGCCAATTTAAAAAACCTTCCCCGCATGGAGAAGGTCTCTTTTACTTTATTCAGTATCTTCTTCCTCTGGGGATTCACCAGTAGATACCTCTTCGGCATCTTCTGTTGTCTCTTCAGCCTTGGCCTTATCCGCTCCTAAACGTGGCGGAACTACCATAGCGATAATAGAGCTTTCTTCAGACAGAATCTCCACACCTTCAGGCGATTCTAAATCTCCCACCGTAAATGTATCCCCAATTTTTAAGCCACTAATGTCAGCTTCAAAGTATTCAGGAATATTCGTGGGCAGACACTCCACTTCCACTTCTTTGATACCGTACTGCAAAATACCGCCGTCGCGGACCCCTTTAGGTTCACCGGTCAGATGGAGGGGCACTACGGTGTGTAATTTATCTTTCAATGAAATCTTATAGAAATCCACATGATAAATATCGCCGCGAACTGGATGACGCTGCACTTCCCTGATGAGAGTAGCGTGCTCCTCACCTTCACCGGCTACCTGCAGCTTAACCAGTGCATTCACCCCATGCGTGACCAGTAGTTTTTCGAGATCCTTCGCCGAAACTTCTATAGGCTTGCTCTCTATTTCCTTACCATACAAAATGGCAGGTACTCTACCTTCCTTGCGAATTCGGCGAGCATATGTCTTACCTGTATTTGCCCTAACTTGTGCTTCTAACTTAACGGCTTCCATAGCTTTCACACACCCCTTATATTAAATTTTTTCAAAATATCTCCAGCTATAGTGTAACCTCATTTTAGCATACTAGTCTCCCCTTGTGAATAAGTTAAAGTAAAAAGAGCTGACAAGGGGAGGCTAGCCACATGATGTTTCGCAGCAGCCAGTTGTTTAAACTGCCCATAATCGCCCTTAACAACGGCCAAACAATTGGTACGGTAGAAAACCTGGTCATTGATCCCCAGCGGCAAGCTATTGCCGCCCTAGTACTTGCGGAACACCGCAACCCCTCTTACTGTAAGATAATTCCCTTTAATCGAGTAAGGGGCATCGGCTCTTACGCTGTGACTGTAGATAACCATCAAACACCGATTGCCGCCAAGGATGCGCCGGAAATATTATCCATTCTAAAGGACAATTCCGCCGCTTTCCTTGGCAAGCGCGTAATCAGCAAGGACGGTCAATTACTGGGTACTGTGGATGAGTTCCACATAAACCCCAAGACCGGCAGAGTCTCGGCCTTAGAAATTTCCGGACGCTTGCTCCACAGCCTTCTGAAAGGCAGGTATCTCCTGCCGGTACGGTTTGTAGAAACAATCGGCCGAGACACCATTATTACAAAATATCAGGAGGAAATCCGACTAGAACCCGCCCCCACAAAAGTACACGAAACTTTCCATAAAGTCAAGTCTCACAGCGCCAAAATATGGGAAACCTCCAAGCGCTGGACCAATACTTTGGGAAAAACCATTCAGGAAATGACCGTCGATGAATACCCTCCAGATATAAAATCGTAGCAAGCTCTTAATCAAACAGCTTGCTGACCGACAGGTCCTCATGTACGCGAATAATTGCTTCCCCCAGCAAGGGCGCAACGGACAGCACCTTGATTTTCGGCAGCTGTTTCTCTTTAGGTAGCGGTATAGTGTTTGTCACCACAAGCTCGGTGATTTCCGATTGCTCTATGCGCTCAATTGCCGGTCCGGACAGCACCGGGTGCGTGCAGCAGGCGTAAATTTCTTTTGCCCCACGCTCCAACAACACTCGGGCTGCGTTGGTCATTGTTCCGGCAGTATCCACAATATCATCAGTCATGATAACATTTTTACCTTCCACATCACCAATGATATGCATCACTTCGGACACGTTAGGTGCAGGACGGCGCTTATCAATAATGGCTATGTCAGCACCCAAACGCTCGGCCAGTGCCCGCGCACGGGTCACCCCGCCGATATCCGGAGAAACCACTACCAGGTCCTGCAGACCCTTGTTGGCATAATACTCCGCCAGAATAGGCACTCCCGGCAGGTGGTCAACGGGTATGTCAAAAAATCCCTGAATAGCACTGGCATGCAGGTCCATAGCCATCAACCGCCTGACCCCTGCTGCCACCAGCAAGTTGGCTACTAATTTTGCGGAAATCGGGTCACGAGCACGAGCTTTTCTTTCCTGCCGCGCGTAACCGTAATATGGAGTAACAGCAGTAATTCTTCGCGCTGATGCCCGCCGCAAAGCATCAATCATAATCAGCAATTCCATCAAGTTTTCATTGACAGGATAGCAGGTAGGCTGAATGACAAAAACATCGGCACCGCGTACACTTTCATTAATTTGCAGGCTAATTTCGCCGTCACTGAAACGCTTGACTTTGGCATCACCAATAGGAACTCCCAGGTACTTACCAATCTCTTCCGCCAACTGGGGGTTGGCGTTGGCAGTAAACAGCTTTAATTTTTTATTATAAAAGGCCATTGGTACCCTCCCAACTTGTTAAATTTTAGCAATTTTTTCGACATACCAAGTAATTTTTCGAGCTTTCTTGAATTAATCCTCTTTATTTTTCATTCTTTTTAGGTTTCTTTTTTATTTTTTGTCGCCCAGCCGAGTATATTCCTCTGCCTTTCTCTTGCCACTGCCAGGCTGTCGGCAGGTACGTCCTTGGTGATGGTTGAACCCGCCCCGACGACCGCATTATCGCCGACAGTTACCGGTGCGACCAGGTTGGTGTTGCTACCGATAAAGGCCCCTTTTTTGAGCACTGTCTTCCACTTGTTCTTACCGTCGTAGTTACAGGTAATGGTACCAGCACCTACATTAACCTGTTCTTCTATTTCCGCATCACCGATATAGGTCAAATGCGGTATCTTGCTGCCTTTACCAATTACCGACTTTTTCACTTCCACAAAATCGCCGATTTTTACATTATCCGCAAGCCTGGTTCCCGGTCTCAGGTAACTAAATGGCCCGATAGTACAATTATTACCAATATTACTTTCCTTAATAACAGAATTGTTTATTACCGTACCTGATCCCACACTGCTGTTAATAATGGTTGTATCCGGGCCAATCTCGCAGTTTTCCCCTATTTTAGTATTTCCCCGCAAGTGTGTGTTGGGCATGATAACAGTGTCACGCCCCACCTGTACACCAGCATCAATGTATGTGTTATGCGGTGAAACAATGGTTACACCCGACAGCATTAGCGCCTCGTTGATGCGCTCTCGCAGTATGGCTTCAGCCTGCGCCAGCTGACTGCGATTATTGATACCCTGTAATTCCCTGAAGTCCCGCACTTCCACCCCTGCTACCACATGACCTTGCTGTTGGAAGAAACTTATGACATCAGTCAGGTAATATTCTCCCTGGGCGTTAGCCGGCGACAACTGTTCCAAAGCTTCCGCCAGCCTGTTCTGGTCAAAACAGTAACAGCCAGTGTTGATTTCTTTAATTTCTTTCTGCGCATCGGTAGCATCTTTCTCCTCCACTATAGCTGTCACATGGCCCTGCTGGTTTCTGATGATACGGCCGTATCCCGTCGGATCGGGTACTACTGCAGTCAGTACAGTACATACGGCTTCATGATGGTGATGATAGGAAACCAGTTTTTCCAGGGTTTCTGCAGTAACCAGCGGTGTATCCCCGCATAGTATCAGCAGAGTCCGTCCGTGGCTGGGCCAGGCGTTGGTAGTTTGCTTCACGGCGTGCCCGGTGCCCAGTTGTTTCTCTTGAAGGACATATGTATAACCGTCGCCCAAATGTGCTTTCACTTCTTCAGCCTGGTGCCCGACCACGACTATCTGCTGCTCTATTCCCGCCTTTTTAACGGCATCCAGCACGTGCTCCACCATTGGTTTACCGGCCAAGGAGTGCAGTACTTTGGCCTTGGAAGATTTCATCCTGGTACCTTTCCCCGCAGCCAACACAATGGCCGTAATTTGACTCAAATGGATAACCCCCTTTAGCTTGAGAATACCCCATAAATATTTTATTATACCTTTTACAACACACGCTATATTCTGGATTAGCCGTAAGATTCCTGCGTTAGCGGCAAAAATAAAAGGAGCACCACGGCTCCTTTTATCGTACTAAGTTTTAATTAACTAGCAATAGCTTCTTGATAAGCTGCCAGTACTGCATCCTGAATCAATTCCCGGGCACTAGAACAAATCGGATGGGCAATATCCCGAAATTCCCCGTCGGGGGTTCTCCGGCTGGGCATTGCCACGAACAACCCGTTCTGGCCCTCAATTACTTTTACGTCATGAATCACAAATGAGTCATCGAATGTTACGGAAACTATTGCCTTCATTTTTCCTTCCTCCAGAATCTTACGAATGCGGATGTCTGTTATCTGCACAACCCCTCACCACCCTTCGTTTACTGCTTCTGCAAAGAATAGTATATATAGTTTTTATTATTCTATCTATTACCATAAAATACCTGCTAACTCACAACTATTTTTGCACATTTTTTCCTAAAAATATACCTTTTTGTGAAAAAAATTTCGCAAACATTAAATTAACCGGGTGGGATAACCGGCTTTTCGCAGCTGGGCAATAATTTCCCTGACGTGGTCCCTGTCCCTGGTTTCCACGGTAAGCTCCACTTCCGCCTCGGTGATGGGCACCGTCAAATCTAACCTGTTGTGATTGACAGCGATAACATTGGCCTTGGTCTGCGCAACCAAGTACAGCATCTGCTGGAGTGCCCCCGGACGGTCGGACAGTATGGTCTTAAAACGAGCAATACGCCCGGTTTTGACTAGTCCACGGTCGATAATCTGCGATATCATATTGACGTCTATGTTACCGCCGCTGATTACACAGGCCACTTTTCTCACCCCGGGTAAGGTAACTCTTTGCGACAGTAATGCAGCCAACGATACCGCGCCCGAAGCTTCGGCAACCATCTTATTTCTCTCCAGCAGCATCAGCATGGCGGTAGCTATCTCTTCGTCATCCACGGTTACTATGCTGTCCACCAGTTTTTTAATGATGTTAAAAGTAATTTTGCCGGGCTTTTTAACAGCTATTCCGTCAGCAATAGTATTTGCTGAAGATATTTCTTCAATTTTGCCTTTATTTATGGCATTGGTCATGGAAGGGGCTCCGGCTGCTTCCACACCAATAATTCTGATATTTTTTTTCAGAGATTTTGCAGCACTGGCAATACCGGAAATCAACCCGCCACCACCGATGGGTACCAGTATGGCATCCAAATCCGGCTGGTCCTCGAGCATTTCCAGTGCTATGGTTCCCTGACCGGCGATAGTGTCCACATCATCAAATGCATGGACAAAAGCAGCCCCGGTTTCCTCCTGAATTTCGCTGGCTTTTCTGTAAGCTTCATCATAACTTTCACCGCTCAGTACAACCTCCGCACCATACCCCCTGGTGGCGGTAGCCTTGGTAATGGGCGCACCTTCCGGCATCACAATGGTGGCCTTCACGCCCAGCATACTGGCAGCATAGGCCACCCCCTGGGCATGATTGCCGGCCGATGCGGCAATGACGCCTTTAGCCTGTTCTTCCCGGCTTAATTTGCGGATCTTGTTGTAAGCTCCTCTAATCTTAAAAGAACCAGTTTTTTGAAAGTTTTCCAGTTTTAAATATACTTGCAGGCCGGTAAGCTTGCTGAATGTGGAGGAGTATTCAAGAGGTGTGCGGTGGATAACCCCGTCCAGGGCTTTAGCCGCTTCTCTTATTGCTTCTGACGAGACCTCTGCCCGTTGAGTATCTTCTCTCATCAACTACCATCTCCCTTGCTTGAGCCTATTGGGAATACCACTTGCCAGGTACAATTTTTACCTCTTTCTTATCAGTATCTACAGAAACCAAATCCAATATAGATATATAGTTGGACACCAGTTTATCTTTAGGCTCAGCAGTGGCAACCATCACGCCGATAGCCAGCGTCTCAGCCCGAAATTCCTGCAGTAAATCCTGCATCCCCCTGGCAGTTCCGCCGGCTTTCATAAAATCATCTATAATTATCACCTTAGAGTCCGGAGGCAGCGCCCGTCTGGCCAGAGACATAGACTGAATGCGCTTGGTGGAGCCGGAGACATAATTGATGCTAACCGCCGAACCCTCGGTAACTTTATTGTTCGCCCTGATTATCACCAGCGGCACGTTAAAGGCAGTGGCAGTCATCAGGGCCAACGGGATACCCTTGGTTTCCACGGTAACAATATAATCCGGCTTCTTATCTTGAAAAATTGTCGCCAGCAGGCGTCCGGCCTTTCCCACGATTTGCGGGTTGTATATCAAGTCTGCCATATATAAATAACCACCGGGTAAAATCCGTTCCTCCCGGCTGAGTTCCTGCTGCAGAAAATCTACCAGTTCTTCCGTTTCTTCACGAGACAGCCTGGGTATAAACTTGACTCCCCCGGCCGCTCCCGGAACCGTAGTCAGCTCGCCAATACCCCATTTCTCGCAGGTTTCACGCATAATGTTCAGGTCTTCACTAATGGTAGACTTGGCAACGTTGAACATGCGCGAAAAAAAGTTTAAAGAAAACAGTGTATGCGGTTTTTGCGACAACAGCCGGGTGATAACAACCATTCGTTCACTTCTGCGGCTTTTGCTCATGATATTCTCCCCCTTTCGGCAGCCACAAACCATTTATTTCCGAATATTATTGGACCATTATATAAATAATATTCACTTCTATGCAAGTTTTCATTTCCCTGCTTAAAGGAAGAGAAACTACTTACCGGTACCGTATATAATCAAGATTACTCCCAAAATAATAATTCCCAACTTGGTCCAGGAAACTTCCCCGGCCATATCCGCAATCCCCAAAATACTGACGGCAACCATGATCATGGGGCCTATCAGGCCCAAAAACGCATTGATACGCAGGGCTTGGGGCACCGAGTTAAACTTAAGCATCAAAAGAGCTGCAATAAAAATTACCGCGGCAAAAATCATCCTGATTCCGGCCATCAGGAGAACTGTCCTGTCGAAAGACAAAATGTTTCACCTCACCTAAAATGAGTTGCTGTATATATTTTATTCACTGCTAAAATTTTAAAAGAGAAAGGTACCCCTTACATTAGTTGTGGAGTACCTTTTTGTCAACCGGCCAGATGTTGTCTTGCCAGTTCCAGGTCACTGGGTTTATCAACATCAAATCCCACTTCAGGGTAAGGGCAAACAACCGCATAGCCGGTAATCCCCAGCAGCGAGGATACCCGGGTTTCCGTCTCTTTCAAGCTAAGCATTCTTAACAAAAATTTCAATAAAAACGTAAAGCCCACCAAGCGGCACAGGTCAAAGGGTTTCTTGCGCAGCCGCACAAATTCTTCTACCTTATCTGCACAACGCGGCACCGCCTCAGGGTTAATGAGAAAGATGTTGCCGCCGGTAAACGTACCTTCCTTGAGCTTCACATAGGTCCTGACCGACCCGGGATACTTTTCTTCATGTAATTTTTGCTCAATAATAGGATAGAACAGGTCTGCCTGCCGATCCCGGCACTGTTCAAGAAAATAGTCTATAGCCTCGGGGGAAATTAAGGGGATATCATCCGTAACCACCAGCACCATCTTGGAGCTGTCAACATACTCCAAGCCATTAATCAGGCTTTTTATGGGAGTAACCCCGGCTGGAGCCGTTACTATTTCCGATCTGCCCTGAAATAACTGGTTGACTTCCGGTAAACCGACAAGAACCACTCGATTAATGTTTTTCGATGCCAGCAGGGCATCCAAGACGTATTCCACCATCAATTTATTGTTAATTTCAATAAGACCCTCGGTGGCTGCGTTACTGATGTCACGAAGTCCCCCATTGTTGGCGCTACCAGCCAAAACAATTGCATCTACCATGGATACGGCCTCCTTCAATTATTCCCCTGCTTCCCCCTGTTTCTCCAGTGCTTCCAGGATGCTGTTCTCCGCGTTTTCAATGTGTTCAATTGCCAGGTCATGTGCCAGCTTCATATCCCGCTGAGAAATAGCTTCTACAATTTTCTTGTGTTCTTTTAAAGTTTGTTTCATCCTGCCCGGTGATGCCAATGAAGTAGTACGAAATCTTTGAATTTGCTCCCTTAAATTACTTATTATCTGTACCAGTCTATCATTACGGCTGGCTTTATACAGGCAGTCGTGAAACTGGGTATCAATTTCAATCAGTTTTTCCAGATCGTCCTTTTGCGCACACTCCGCCACCTGTACCAGCAGGCGTTCCAGTTCCTCAAGCTCTTCTTCCGTAATTCTTTCGGCAGCCAGACTGGCGGCCAGCGATTCTAAAGCAGCACGTATCTCAAAAACTTCCGTAATGTCCTTTGTGGAAATGCCCGCTACATAGGCTCCCTTACGGGGAACCATCACCACAAAGCCTTCCAGTTCCAGCTTGCGGATAGCCTCTCTGACCGGGGTTCTGCTTACTCCCATTTCCTCAGCCAGCTGCACTTCCATTAATCGTTCTCCAGCCTTGAGCTTCCCGGAGATAATTGCCTCGCGTAAGGTTTCAAAGACAATTTCCCGCAACGGCTTGTAATTTTCCAATTTAATCGGCGATAATTTGTACTGACCCACAGGCATCCTCCCCCTTTTAACATAGACAATTAAATGGTTTCCGCCACAGTAACAAAGGGATATTTCCCTTGCAAACGGGTCTTTAACTTGTAAGCTTGTTCTTGGTCCCCGACTACGGCAAACACCGTAGGACCGCTGCCACACATCAAGACTTTCTCTGCACCCGATTGGGCCAATTCCTCTTTAACCTCTCTTACGCGGGGGTACAGGGCAAATGTGCTGCTTTCCAAAACATTTTCCATATTATTTATTATACCCGTGCGGTCTCTTTTTTCTATAGCTTTTATCATAACCGAAACGTCAGGCCGGGAAACCACCTCAGCAGGCGAAAATTCCTGATATACCTTTGCCGTGGCAACGGCAAAACCAGGGTTAACCAGTACCAGCCACAGGCGGGGCACCTGCGGCAGCATGGTTATGCGCTCACCACGCCCCGTTGCCAGGCAAGTACCACCCACTACACAGAAAGGAACGTCAGACCCCAACCGGCTACCTAATTCAGCCAGGTAACCGACGGGCAAATCAAGCTCCCACAGCCGGTTTAACGACAGCAGAACCGCTGCTGCATTGCTGCTCCCTCCAGCCAAGCCTGCAGCCACGGGGATGTGCTTATCAATATGAATGCGAGCACCTTTCCGGCAGCCGGTCACTCTTTGTAACATTGCTGCAGCCCGGTACGCCAAATTTTCTTGTCCCAAAGGTATGTCCTCGCTGTTACTGGTCAAAGTAATTTCCTCACTGAGACTTACTGTCACGGTATCACGTAAGGATATGGTCTGCATCACCATTTGCACTTCATGATAACCGTCGCTTCGTTTCCCTAGTACGTCAAGCGCCAGATTAATCTTAGCATACGCAGGAACCGTTATCTGCTCCAATCCTTGACCACCTGCCAATTTTTTCTCCTTAATTTTATTAGTGACGGGAACCAAAAATCCTCTTTATTCGCTAACATTTTTGCCCGGCAGGCAGCCCTGCGTCCCAATCATTTTAAAACGCAACCCTTTTCTAACTGTATATCTTTCCCATTGGTTCAGTTTTTCATGCCTATTACTGCTAAACCTCAGCGCGTAAAAAAACCGGGTATTAACCCGGAGTTAAAAGGGTATTTTCAGTTTTTGGCCGGGCCCCGTCAGAGCCTGAGTTCCCGTAAGACCGTTGAACTGTTTGATTTTTTCTACAGTGGTGTTGTATTTTTCAGCAATACTGTACAATGTTTCGCCCGGGCGTACTATGTGGTCGTACACCAGTACTGTAGCCACAATAATCACTTCCACTTCACGCGGTTTGGACGGGTCAAAACGAGTATCCACCAGCTGCACCTCCACATCTACAAACACCCGGTCGCCGGGCCCTATACCTGGAGCTTCAACAAAGTGGAAGAAAGTCACCGTTTCGTCAAATTCATACACCCTCCTGTCCGGCTGCCCAACGTACAGCACCGAGATTTTAAATTTACCCTTGACGATAACCTTCCCCGGTATTACCCTTATTTCTTCGATGCGTACATTATTAACTGTCACTTCGGCCACCTTAATGATGTCCGGCAGGTTATCCGGCACGATCAAGTCTTCCGCAATGAGAAATTGGTTTTGGGCTTGAAAGGTCTGCCGCAGGATAAAAATATTACCCTGCCTGGTACCGACAACTATTTCCAGCCTGCCATCATTATTTACATCACCCGCTACAATGCTGCTGATTGTCCCTTCTACGCGCAACTGCGCCACTTCCATAAAAGTCCGTCCCGTCCATCTGAAAATAAATACATATTTGAGAGTAGCCACAATTAATTCGTCATGACCGTCCAAATTCCAATCGCCCACCGCAAAATCCACAATCCTAGCAAATAAGGACTCACTGGTCCACACATGGCGCAGCCCGGCACGGCGCTCTACCACCGTCACCCGGGACCCCGCATTCGTTCCGAAAATGATATCGTCCCTGAAATCCTCTGTGACATCACCGACAGACACGGGTCCGGTAATTCTCCTGTTTATCTTATACGAGAGCACTTCCGCAAACTGCATTCCTGTCCAGCGATAAATGCTGATGCGATTGGTATCCAGAAACACAACTATTAGTTCATCTCGTCCCGTTCCCGTGGTATCGCCGGCACCCACCAGAACGCGGGTATCAAACGCCAATTTGGCACCCAACTGGTATTCCCTTCCATCAAAATAATACACATAAACAGTATCACCTACGGATACGGCAAATTCCTGCCGGCCATTGTTGTTAAAATCACCGACGGCAATACTGGTTACCCGACCGATTTGCTCGCTGCGAAACACTTGAACAAAATTGGAGCCGTCCCATCCACCAACACGGACACCGGCGGACGTTCCCAAAATAATTTCATCTAAGCCGTCATTATCCAGGTCTCCGGTTGCCACCACCTGAATTGGTTGGTTTAAATTACGCGCAAATCGCCGGCGGAAAATCCGGCCGTTCCACTCAAAAATCACCAGTTGTCCCCGGTTAGTACCGGCAATGATATCCGTCCTACCGTTTCCGTCCAGATCACCCAAGGCCAGGTGTACCTCACCCCTGAGGTTGTACCCGGACCAGCTGTTGTTGTACATGTTGACACTCAAAGCTATACCCCCTGCAAATGTATTAGTTTATTATATTCAAAACAGCACCCATGAGTGTCAGAACATACCCGCAGGTCCCATTCTGCACCTGCACTAACAGAATGGGTCGTGCAACATATCATATTATTAAATAAATCCCCAGAGGTGATTTCCTTTGGCCAGAATTATCATCAACCTGGCGTTAAGAAGGCTCTATTTTTACAAGTCCACCAACTTTGTCAAAAGTTATCCCGTAGCCATCGGCAAACCTTCCACCCCTACCCCCACCGGTGATTGGAAAATCATAGCCAAAATCAAGCACCCGGGAGGTATCCTAGGTACCCGCTGGCTGGGTCTGGACATTCCCAACGGATCTTACGGCATCCACGGTACGCCGCACCCCTGGACCATCGGTACGGCGGCTTCTCTGGGGTGCATTCGCATGTACAATCATGACATAGAGGAACTCTTCCCCCAGGTCAGTATCGGCACATCGGTAAAAATAATTTCCTCTTGGGAGGGCAGTGACACACCGCCTGAAATGGATTTGATAGCAAAACCGCCAAGTATTCCAGGCAGCAATCAAAACAGCAGAACCTATATAATCAAACACGGGGATACTCTTTGGGATATCTCCCGGCGTTTCAACGTAAATCTTAACGACCTCATTCAGATCAACAATATCCCCAACCCTGATTTGATACATGTCGGGCAGAAAATAATAATACCAGGGTAATTTTCCGTGTAAGCTGGCCACTGCAGCGGGCTTTTAGCAGCCTAAAAACGGCCTGCCTAAATAAAGATTATCATTAAACGGAAGTTCCCTGGCAGGCTACGTTTTTTTAAAAGAAGCATCTAAAGGCTTTCTCGCGGCCATCAGCACCTTTGTAGCAGGCGGCATAGTTGCCATGGTATCATCAACAATGATGTCCTCCATCTATTGCAGCCTCTCATCCTATTTATTGAAACTCACTACCGGACAAGGTACAATATAACTAATAGGCATACGGGGGAGGGGACTGCTTTTGTACGGCGCAAGAATCATCATAGCCGACAGTGACGCTTCATTTCGCAAGAAGTTACAGAAAATGCTGACTAAAGCAGGTTACATCATAGTAGCGCAGGAAGATGACGGTCTCAAAGCCATTCAGGCTATCCAAAACATGCAGCCTGACCTGGTCATTGTCGATGCCCAGCTTCCCGGCAAAAGTGGTCTGGAAATTGCCAAGATTGTCGAAGAGGATAAAATTGCCCCTGTATTGCTGTTAACAGCTTTTACGCATAGAGAAATAGTCCAACAGGCAAAGGAATCATGGATATTTGCCTACCTGGTCAAGCCGGTAAACGAAGCCAACCTGTTCCCTGCCATTGAAATTGCCATGGCCAATTACCGCAAACTAATTCAATTGGAACAGGAGGTAACTCAGCTTAAAGAAACATTAGAGACACGCAAACTGGTAGAAAAAGCAAAAGGCCTGCTAATGGAAGTTTTAAACCTTACTGAATCCCAGGCATTTCATCTTATCCAAAAGCAGAGCATGCAGCGGCGCATGCCCATGCGGAAAATAGCGGAAACGATTCTTTCCTTTAATCCCAGCGAATTAAAAAAAATGCATTAGCGCAAACTTAAATGCATTGGCACATTAAGTATACAATATTCTTGTATGAATATGCTTGAAAAAACTGGTTATTATCAACTAAAATTATAAGCAGATTTACCGGGCAAAGGCGCCCAAAAGTGCATGCGGGAGGTGTATGTACTTTTCGGGCGTATTTTTTTGTGCCTTGAAACCATTTGACATGGAGGTGATGCATAGAAAATTTCATCTGGGAAACTACTTATTCTGTAGAATTACAATTAAAATCCTTTTCCTGTCCCATAGCCAAAAATTATTGAGAAATATTTAGAAAAAGACAAAGATATTTAGGAGGATGGTAGAAATGACTTTTAGTAGACCAAACAGGTCCGAGGCAACTTTAACAAGAAACCGGACGCCCAAGTCCATTTCCCCTTTCAGCGGAATGTGCGCCACCTGTTCCGTTGAATGTCCGGGTCTCTGTGAAATCGGCAAATCTTCTTACCGTGGCAAAGAAGTACTATATCCCCAACCATTCGGTGCAGTAACTGCAGCTTCTGAAAAGGATTATCCCATTGACTACTCTCATTTTAATATCATGGGTAGTGCAGTCGGAGCCAAAGGTATCGAGGCCGACAGCGACAAGGCAATCTTTCCCAACGTCAGCACTGCTACAAAGATCAGCGACATCGAACTTGACATGCCCATCGTCATTGCCGGCATGGGTTCCACCAACGTGGCAGCCAACAACTGGGCCGGCATGGCTACCGGTGCAGCTATCTCCGGTATCGGTATCGTTATCGGTGAAAACGTTGTGGGTATGGACCCCAATTCCGAAATTAAAGATGGTCGTGTAGTTAAAGCACCCAACCTGGCACAGCGGATTAAGGACTTCCAAGACTGGAGCGAAGGTAAAGGTTTCATTGCCGTTCAGGCCAACGTGGAAGATACCCGGCTGGGCGTACAGGAATGGGCCATTGAAAACTGCGGCGTGGAAGCCGTGGAAATTAAGTGGGGCCAGGGTGCCAAGGACATCGGCGGCGAAGTAAAGCTGAACACTTTGGAAAGAGCCCTGCAGCTCAAGAGTCGTGGCTATGTAGTGCTACCTGATCCTGAAGACCCGCAGGTGCAGGAAGCATTCAAGAACGGAGCGTTCAAGGAATTTGAACGTCACTCCCGCATCGGTATGGTAGATGAAGAATCCTTCCACGCCCGGGTGGAAGAATTAAGAAACGCAGGAGCCAAGTACATCTTCCTGAAAACAGGTGCTTACCGCCCGGCAGACCTGGCAAGAGCATTGAAATTTGCTTCCGACGCGAAAATCGACATGCTGACCATCGACGGTGCCGGTGGCGGTACGGGTATGAGCCCGTGGCGCATGATGAACGAGTGGGGTATCCCCTCTGTTGAGCTCCACAGCCTGGCATACGAGTACGCCAGCAAGCTGAAAGCCAAGGGCAAGCACGTGCCCGCACTGGTTTTTGCCGGTGGCTTTACTCTGGAGGACCACATCTACAAGGCGCTCGCCTTGGGTGCACCGTTTGTTAAGGCCGTGGGCATGTCCCGGGCATTTGTCACCGCTTCCTTTACCGGTCACAACATCGGCGAGGCAATTAAGAGTGGCAAGATACCCAATGCCTACAAGACATACGGCGACAAGCTCGAGCAAATCTTCATCACAGCCGCTGAACTGAAGAAGCGTTTTGGCAGCGACTTTGATAAACTGCCTGCCAGCGCCATCGGTGTCTACACTTACACAGAACGCCTGAAGCAAGGCCTCAAGCAGTTTATGTGCGGTGCCCGCCAGTTTGCACTGGAATACATCACCCGCGACGATATTGCCGCACTGACCCGGGAAGCTGCAGAAGTGAGCGGCATCACCTACATCATGGACGTAGACAAGGAAGAAGCAGAAAAAATCCTGGGTTAATCCAAGATAGCAAAAAAATGAGGGAGAGGCATGTTTCCTCTCCCTTTTTCTATCGAAAAATTAGGTTGGGTCAAAATAAATAGCAGCTTGCTAGTATGGTTCCGGGCAGGGTGCTGCATCCCCACCCGGCACGAACTGAACGGGCAGGCTGCTGACAAGCTTTTTCAATCAACCTGAGAAGGCTTTTTTTCGGCCAGTAAGAAGTTTTTGATACCCCGTGCCAGGGCTTGAGCAATTTGCTGCTGGTAATCTTCACTTTGTAATTTCCGGCGTT
>JACDOG010000027.1 GCA_017656305.1 Thermoanaerobacteraceae bacterium | reverse complement strand
CGAAGGTGGGAGTCGAACCCACACGGGCTTTAAGGCCCACTGGATTTTGAGTCCAGCGCGTCTGCCAATTCCACCACTTCGGCACAGAGTATTTACTTCCGACGCAAGAAGTATTGTAACACATAAACGAATGATTTGCAAGGAAAATCAGTGTATGGATATAAATAACATTAATTATTTTTTGTGTAAGTAAACGAACCAGTAAACTGCACCAACCAGCAGACCGCCTCCGATGATATTGCCTAAAGTAACTGGAAACAGGTTTTTTAATACAAAATTAGAAGCCGTCAGCGGAGAAAGGTCCAGGTTTCCGAAAAGTTTTACAAATGTGTTTTGAACCTGGATGTTGGATTTTAAAAGCAGGCCAAAGGGAATAAAGTACATATTTGCTATGCTGTGTTCAAAGCCGGAAGCTACAAAAGCTGTAATGGGGAAAATTATTGCCAGTAATTTATCGGTTACAGTACGCCCGCTATAACTCAGCCATATAGCCATTACCACCAGGGTATTTGCCAGTATTCCTCTAATCATGGTTGTGATGAAGTCATTGCTTACTTTATCCAGGGCAATTTTTAGGGTAACAGCTCCGAATGAAAAATTACCCAAGTGCCACTGTTCGGAATAATACACTAACAAAACAATAAATAAAGAACCAATAAAATTTCCTATATAAACTAGTACCCAGTTTCGGAGCAGTAACCGCCAGGTAATTTTTTTTGTCATCACGGCAATTATCAGCAGGGTATTTCCAGTAAATAACTCGGCACCGGCAATAACAACCAGTATTAAACCCAGGGAAAAACTGATGCCTCCCAGTAATTTGGCAAGGCTGGACCCTACCCTGGCATCAAATATGACCATAGTGTAAAATTCCCCGGCAAAAGCGATAAAAGTTCCCGCTAGAATACCCAGGGTTACGGTGGCGCGGAGGGTATTGTGCGCTTTTTTGACACCGGTGCTCTCTGCTTTGGCTGTTACAGCTTCCGGTGAGAGTAGGTCGATGTTTAATTTATTTTCCATAAGCTGTCCTCCTACAAAATTATTTGGTAACTATTATGCCCTGAATTATAAAATATTATGGTATAATAAAGCTGAACATTTGTTCGGGGTGGTGGTTGTGTCCGAGAGGAAGATTATTCATGTGGATATGGATGCCTTCTATGCTGCGGTAGAACAGCGCGATAACCCGGAGTTAAAAGGCAAGCCCGTCGTAGTTGGCGGTTCGGACCCCACCAGACGGGGAGTGGTCTCTACCGCGTCTTATGAAGCCAGAAAATTCGGCGTGCATTCGGCCATGCCGCTGCGTGAAGCATACAGACGCTGTCCTGAGGGAATATACCTGCCCGTAAATATGTCCAAGTACAGGCGGGTATCACAGCAGATCTTTGATATCTTTCTTGAATATACTCCTTTGGTAGAAAATATTTCCCTGGATGAAGCCTTTCTGGACGTAACCGGCTCTCAAAGGTTATTCGGTTCTGCGGAAAAAATTGGTCGTGAGATCAAGGAGCGGATAAGAAAAGAAGTTAACTTGACAGCGTCAATTGGCATTTCCTATAACAAGTTTTTGGCCAAGCTGGCTTCCGATTTGGAAAAGCCCGACGGTTTTGTCGTAATTGACCGGAGCAACTTCAAACGCCTGGTTCATCCCTTGCCGGTCAAGCGGCTGTGGGGTGTGGGCAGCAGGATGGAGGAAAAACTCCATGCCTTGGGATTAAGAACAATAGGTGACGTGGCACAAGCTTCCCCGCTGTACTTGAAAAAACAATTTGGTGTGGCCGGCGAGCAAATTTACATGTTAAGTCAGGGAATTGATGACAGGCCGGTGGTTCCCGAACGGGAAGCCAAGTCTGTTGGCCGGGAAATAACCTTTCCTGACGATGTCGTGGATGAAGAAGTGCTACTAGCCACGCTGATGCAGCTGGTGGAGGATGTGGGTTTTCGCCTGCGCCGGAACAAGTGCTGGGGCCGCTGTGTAACGGTCAAGGTGCGGTATGCAGGGTTTGAAACCCATACCAGGCAGGCTCAGCTGTTTAGGCAGACCAATCTGGAAACCGAAATATATACTGAGGCGAAAAAGCTTTTTACCCACCTGTATGACGGGCGTCCGGTGCGGCTGTTGGGAGTGACTGTTTCCCAGCTTACTTTTTCCGAAGAACAGCAGCTGGAATTTTTTGAGCAGGAGAGGCAAAAAGAACAGGCTCTGGCCGAAGTGACGGATCTGCTACGGCAGAAGTACGGCCGGCCGTTGGTGATGCGGGCCAGAGGTTTGGAACGAAAAGAATAGTGGTGCCGGAGCCTAAAAGATGATAAACTTAAGATAGTGACCAAAAAGGGTGGAAAAGGGGGGGAAACATGAGTATCGAAGCAAGATTTGAGAGTGAATTTAAGTGTAGCAAATGCGGCAACGTCGGTGCTCGCACGAAGCGTTTGGCTATGTCCGGGACGGGTTTAAGCCGCATGTTTGACATCCAGATGAACAAGTATCTGTTTGTCTCCTGTACTAGTTGCGGCTATACAGAAGTATACAACCTGCATATTTTGGAAGGAAAAGGGAACTTTGATGCTGGAGATATCTTCGACATCTTGTTCGGCAGGTAATCCAGCCTGCTGGTCGTTCAGGCTTCTGTCCACGGAGGTGGGCTTATTTTTTTAGAACCTATTTGTAAAATTTACGTCTAATATGTTGATGAAGGGCTGTCAACGAAAGGGGGCCTGCAAGTGAGTTTGGCTGACGATAGATTGTTGGAAAGAAGTAAAGCCGGAGATGTGGAAGCTTTCGCGCAGTTGATCAGCCAGTATGAAAAGAAAGTATATACTATTGCTTACCGTTTTATGGGCAACCACGAAGATGCCAGTGACCTGGCTCAGGAAGCCATGTTAAAGGCGTACCGGTCCATTAAAAAGTTTCGCGGTGATGCTTCCTTTAAAACCTGGCTCTACCATATTACCGCCAATGTCTGCCGGGATGAATTGCGCAGGAGAAGCAAGCGCCGGGAAACTTCGCTGGATGAACCCCTGTTTTTTGAAAATGACGAAGTGCCCAAACAGACGGCAGACTGGACCAATGTACCGGAACGGGTTTATGAAAACAAGGAACTGCAGGGGTACCTGCATGGTTTGATTAAGGCTCTGACGCCGGAATATCGCATGGTAATTGTCATGAGAGAGATTCAGGGTTTAAGTTACGAGGAAATTGCCCGGCAACTGGACTGTTCGCTGGGAACGGTTAAGTCCCGGCTGAGCAGGGCGAGGAAAGCTTTAAAGGATAAAATAGTGGCTGACCGGGAACAATCGGGTGAAATTCGGCGTCTAAACAAGTGAAAGGAGGGAACGGAATGGCCTGTCAGGAATACCAAGAGCTGCTTTCAGCATATATAGACGAAGTATTGACTGAAGAAGAACAGCGGCGGCTGGAAAAACACCTGGAGCAGTGTAGTGATTGCCGTCAGGAATTGGAAAACTTAAAAGAAACAGTAGTCATGCTGCAGTCACTGGATGAAGTTGAGCCCCCGGCAGAGTTTCGCCAGCAACTCCGGCAGCGGTTGGAAGCCGAGCAGACTAGATTAACAGTTGAGCGTCCCTCCTTGGTGAGTAGATTGATGCGTTCGCCGTGGTTGCCGTTGTCGGTAGCAGCCATGCTGGTGTTGTTTGTAGTGGCTGTTTTTGGCATCAACATGTTTGTGCCCCGTGTGGGCAGTATGCCCAAGGCTGACCGTGGCGGGGCACTGCAGAAAGCGGCACCGGAGATGGATATTGCTGAACAGCGAGCGGAGTACAGCAAGGCGAAAGAAAATGGTATTGCCAGAGAGCAGGAACTGGCTCTGGATAATAAAAGCACCGTGCCTACCGAAGAGAAGCAGTTTGAACGCAAGGTGATTCAGAGGGCGAACTTTACGGTGCAGGTGGAAAATGTACCGGCGGCGGAACAGAAACTGCGCAGTTTAACCGGCCGGCTGGGTGGATATGTTCAGTCCGCCAGTATCGGCAAACGTGATGCAGACCATTACTATGCCCACCTGACGTTGCGCGTGCCCCAGGAAAAATTTAATGCAGCCGTGGCGGAAATAAAACAGCTGGGTGAGGTAATAAACTTTTCGTCCGGCGGTGAGGACGTAACACGGCAATATTACGATACAGAAGCACGGCTGAAAGTAATGAAAGAAGAAGAGGAAAGCCTGTTGAAGTTGCTGGAAAAGGCGGGCAAGCTGGAGGATATTATGCAGGTGCGGCGGGAGCTAAGTAGAGTGCGGCAGGAAATAGAGGTGATGGAGAGTGAGCTGAAACGCCTGGATCACCTGACCAGTCTTGCCACCATAGATGTTTCCCTGCAGCAGCAAGAAGTACCTGATGATCAAATCAGCACGAAAAGTGTGGGCGGTGTTTGGAGCCGCGCAGTCCAGGCTTTTATCCTTTCCACCAACCGTTTGATTAAGGGATTGGGAGAACTGGTGGTTGGCCTGGCTGCCTTGCTGCCCGTATTGCTGCTGGGAATAATAGTGCTGGTGGTGATAGCCATAGTGAAATTTACACAGCGGGGTAATTCGGAGTAGCCGTAACGGTGTGCAGGAAAACGGTGCTTGCACACCGAATTTTTTTGCATATCTTCTTTTTTCGGAGAGGTTGCGATGGACCGTGCGGTGGGAGACTTTGCTGAAAGTGGTATTGTTTGCTGTCTTGTTAAGTTTGTTTGTCACAGGTCTGATTATTTTGCCTTTCTTCTTTGCTGTCTGGGAGATGCCGGGTGCTGTTAATGGTACGCGCCCTGTTTTCCAGCCGGTGACGGGTGCGCCGCGGGTGTCCCTGGCAGCAGTGGGTGACATCATGCTGTCCCGCGGGGTGGGGCGCTTTATTGCTGAGTATGGGGTGGATTACCCGGTAAAACAGGTAGCCCAAAGGCTGTCCCAGGCAGACGTAACTTTTGGCAACCTGGAATCCCCCATTGGTACCGGGGGAAGGCCCCTGCCGGGAAAAGGTATTTGGTTCCGGGCGCAGCCGGAAACGGTGCATGCCCTGGTATACTCGGGATTTGATGTGGTCAGCGTTGCCAATAACCATGCCCTGGACTATGACAGCGAGGTGCTGTTGGAAACGCTGGATATTCTTCAGGAAAACGGGATTCATGCTGTTGGCGGCGGGGAAAATATTGACCGGGCGCGGCAGCCGGTCATCATTGAAAGAAATGGCTTGAAGATAGGTTTCCTGGCCTACAGTGAGATGGCGGATATCATCTGGAGCTTCCGGTACCCACGAATGCTCCGGGCTACTGAAGAGCAGCCGGGAATTGCTCCTGCCGTGTCCTTTAATGTCAGGAAGATATCGGAAGATGTTTATGTTAGAAAGATGCTGAAGGACGTGCGAAACCTGGTGCCCAAGGTTGACCTGGTCGTGGTATCGCTCCACTGGGGTGTGGAGTACCGGTATCATCCCGAGGATTATCAAAGAGAACTGGCACACCGGCTGATTGATGCCGGAGTGGACCTGATTATCGGTCACCACCCGCACACGCTGCAGGGGCTGGAGCGGTACAGGCAGGGTTTGATAGCCTATAGTTTAGGGAATTTTATTTTTGACCAGGATTTCTCGCAGCAGACCAGCGAAGGGTTACTGCTGGATGTGGTCTTTTCGCCGCTTGGCATCGAACGGGCTGCGGTGAGTCCGGTGGTTATTGACAGAGGGCAGCCTGTAGTTGCTCAGGGTGAGACTGCGGAACGGGTAAAGAAAATCACAGCCGAGCTTTCGGCTGATTTTGGTTTGGATTTTAACCGGCAGCCGGGTATCCCGGTGCTGGCTTTGGATGGTGAGGGAAGTAAAATTTAGGTGTTTAGGGGGCAAATTATGAAGAAATTCCTGGTTATTGACGGCAACAGCTTGATACACAGAGCCTTTTACGCACTGCCCCTGCTGCAGAATAGGCGCGGGCAGTACACCAATGCAGTTTACGGCTTTACCAATATGCTGCTGAAGGTGCTGGACGAGCAGCAGCCCCAGTACGCTGCCGTCTGTTTTGACAAGGGCAAGGTGACTTTCCGCCATGATAAATTTCAGGATTATAAGGGGCACCGCAAGGCCACACCGCCGGAATTGCGTCCCCAGTTTGACCTGGTAAAGCAGGTTGTGGCTGCTTTGGGCATCAGCACATATGAGCTGGAAGGCTATGAGGCGGACGATTTGATTGGTTCGCTGGTTACGCTGGCGGATCAGGAAGGTTTCAACTCTCTGATAGTTACCGGGGACCGGGATGCCCTGCAACTGGTGTCCGAGGGCACCCGGGTGCTGTTAACGCGCAAAGGCATTTCCCAGCTGGAACTTTACGACCTGAATGCCATTGGGGAAAAGTACGGTCTGGAGCCGGCTCAACTGATAGATGTCAAGGGATTAATGGGCGATGCCTCGGATAATATTCCGGGAGTGCCCGGTATTGGTGAAAAAACTGCTTTGAAGCTAATTAAACAGTACGGTTCCCTGGAGGAAGTGCTGGCCAATATTGATAATATTTCCGGGAAGAAACTGAAGGAACGGCTGGCCCAGCACCGGGAACAGGCCAGGCTCAGCAAGGAACTGGCCACTATAGACCGTGACGTTCCCGTCAAATTGGACCTGGAAGAGTGCGTGCTAGCCGAGCCGGATTATTCCCGGGTGTTAAAGCTTTTTAAGGAACTGGAGTTTACCAGCCTTATTGGGCGCTTTTTAAAGCGCATGGAGGAAGGAGACGGGGATAACAGGGATCTTGCTGAAACTGCAGCCCGGGTAATCTCCATCGAAACTGCGGAGGAGTTAACAAAAGAACTGGAGGAACGGTTTGACCTTGACCGGCCGGTGGCTGTTTACCTGCAGCGCGATGACAGGACAAAATCGGTAATCGGTATTGGAATTGCCAACGGTGAAGCTTGCCTGGGATGCGTTACTGGTGCGGAGAAGTTGCGTGCGGTGAGGGATTTGCTCAGCCGGTGCAGTATTCTCCTGACTTACGATGCCAAGGGTGTTTACCGCACTTTTGGGTATGAAACTGCAACTGTAGCGGAAGATACTCTGCTGGCGGGATACCTGTTGAACCCGTCAGCCAGCGACCACCAGCTGTCGCAGCTGGCGGTGGAATACCTGGACCTGGCCCTGCCGCAGGAGGAGGGGCCGGAGACCTGGGCCAGAGCAGCGGATGCCGTGTATCGCCTGGCGCCGGTGCTCCGGGAAAGGCTGCAGGAGCTGCAGATGGAGCGTCTCTATGAAGAGCTGGAACTGCCCCTGGCGAAAGTACTGGCAAAAATGGAAGCAGCCGGTATCAAGGTGGATAAGGCAAAACTGGAGCAGATGGGCGAACAGCTGGATGACAGTATCGAACGGTTAACCAGGGAAATATATGACATGGCGGGAAAAGAATTTAATATAAACTCGCCGAAACAGCTGGGGGAGGTTTTGTTTGAAGACCTGGGCCTGCCGCCAGTGAAAAAGACCAAGACCGGTTACTCTACCAACGCCCAGGTGCTGGAAGAACTGGCATCCAAACACGAAATTGTGGCCAAGATACTGGAGTACCGTACTTTAATGAAGTTGAAATCCACTTATATTGAAGGTTTAAAGCCGTTAATAAACCCGGAAACGGGGAAAATCCACACAACCTTTAACCAGACCATCACTGCCACGGGCCGTCTCAGCAGTACCGAGCCCAACCTGCAGAACATACCGGTGAGGCTGGAATTGGGGCGGAAAATTCGCCGGGCTTTTGTACCTTCCACACCGGACCGGGTGCTGCTGGCGGCGGATTATTCCCAGATTGAACTGCGAGTGCTGGCTCACGTTTCCGGAGATACTACTTTAAAGGAAGCCTTTCACAACCAGGAAGATATTCATACCCGGACGGCCGCTGAAGTTTTTGGCGTTCCCATGGACCAGGTCACGCAGGAGATGCGGCGCAGCGCCAAGGCGGTCAACTTTGGTATAGTGTACGGTATTAGTGATTACGGCTTGTCCCGGGACCTGGGCATCAGCCGTAAGCAGGCTAAAAATTACATTGACAAATATTTTGAACGGTATCATGGGGTGAAAGAGTGGATAGACCGGGTGATAGTCAGGGCCAGGGAAGAGGGATTCGTTACCACGCTGTTGAACAGACGGCGGTATTTACCCGACCTGCTGAATTCCAACTGGAATATCCGCAAGTTTGGTGAACGCACGGCCATGAACACTCCCATTCAGGGCAGCGCCGCGGATATAATAAAGCTGGCCATGCTGGCAGTGGACCGCTATTTGGAAGAGGTTCCGGAAGCGGAGATGCTGCTGCAGGTGCATGACGAGCTGATTTTTGAAGTGGAAAAAGATGCCTTGCATTCAGTGGCGGCGAAGGTGAAGGAATTGATGGAAGGCGCCTACCAGCTGGACGTACCACTGGTCGTGGATTTAAAAGCCGGTCCCGACTGGTATCACCTGGAGCCGATAGAAACCTGATTGTGAAGGAAGTGAACGTATGCCCGAACTGCCGGAAGTAGAAACTATCAGGCGAAGTCTGGAACCAAAGCTTTTAGGCCGGACAATAGAAAAAGTGTATGTTTTTCTGGAGAGAATTGTGAAAAAGCCCGGCGCAGGTGAGTTTTCCCGGCTGCTGGCCGGCAGGAAGATTATTTCCCTGGACCGGCGCGGTAAGTACCTGCTGGTACGGCTGGAAGGAGATTACACGTGGGTTGTCCACCTGCGGATGACCGGCCAGTTGATATATGCGCCGGAGAAATTGAAGCACAGGCACCTTCGTCTGGCCTTCCTGCTGGATAACGGCCACTGGCTTAACTTTATCGACATGCGTACTTTTGGCAGTATGTACCTGTTGCCCGATGACAGGTTGGGCGAGATCAGAGGCTTGGCAACCATGGGGCCGGAACCGCTATCCGACCGGTTCTCCGTGGAGGAATTTTACCGCCGCCTGCAGAAACGGAAACGGGCAGTGAAAACGGTGCTGCTGGACCAAACGGTAGTGGCCGGTCTGGGAAATATCTATGCTGATGAAGCGCTGTTTCTGGCAGGTATCGACCCGCGGCGGGAAGCGGCTTCTCTATCAAAGACGGAAGTTGAACGGTTGTACCAGGCAGTGGTTAGAGCTTTGCGGCAGGGGTTAAGGAACCGGGGAACAACCTTTCGCGACTACCTGGATGGTGCGGGTGAGAAGGGAAAAAACCAGTATTATTTAAACGTGTACCACCGCGGCGGTAAGCCGTGCCGCCGCTGCGGCACCGGGATAGTAAAAATACGTGTGGGTGGTCGCGGGACCTCGTTTTGCCCAAACTGCCAGAAATAATACACGCACACCTGAGCACCCCCTTCATATATTGGTTATTAGCCGAAGTGTGAAGGGGGCATGATTTGTGGAATTTTTATCTGCATTTTTATTTGCCTTGGCCGTAAGTCTGGACGGATTTGGTGTGGGCTTTTCCTATGGAGTACGGCAAATAAAAATACCCTTTCTGTCTCTAGTTATCATCTGCCTCTCATCGGCATTTGCCATAACCGTATCCATGGCATGCGGCGGCTTGATCAGCCGTTTTTTCAATCCGGCAGCAGGCGAGCGCACCGGTGCCTTGATAATATTGGGTGTGGGCATATACTTTATCCTGCAGGCAGTATATTCCTGGCGACAAAAAGAGGAAAAAAGGCCTGCGGAGCGGAAACACCTCTTTACTCTGAACCTGTCCCGATTGGGTATAGTAATTGAAGTGCTGCGCCAGCCGGTAACAGCGGATTTTGATGAATCCGGTACTATTAATTCCTGGGAAGCGCTGGTGCTGGGTTTTGCCCTGGCAATGGATGCCCTGGGTGCCGGTTTTGGCGCCGCTATTGCGGGTTTTAAAGTGTGGTTGACCCCGTTGCTGGTTGCCGGCTGCAAGCTGGGGATGATTTCCGCTGGCATGTATTTGGGGGAAAATGTCAGCATGCTGAAGCTGGGCCGGCTGGTACATTTGCTGCCGGGGTTGATACTGATTTTGATCGGACTGGTAAACTTTTAAAATTATATTTCTTGAGGTGAAAGATATTGTTAATCGGTCTGACCGGAGGTATTGGCGCCGGTAAGAGTTTGGTGTCGCGGCGCCTGAAACAGTTAGGAGCATACATTATCGACGCGGACGTGGTTGCCCGTGAAGTGGTGGAGCCGGGTCAACCGGCGCACGGGGAGATTGTTCGGCGGTTTGGCCGGTCCGTGCTGGCGGAAAATGGTGAGATTGACCGGAAAGCCCTGGCCAAACTGGTCTTTCGGGATGAAACAGCCAGGAAGGATTTGGAGGCAATTACTCATCCCCGGATTTTAAAGCGGATTGAGGAATTAAGCCAAAAGTATCACCGGGAAAATCCTCGGGCAGTTGTCGTCATAGATGCGCCGCTGTTGATTGAAACGGGAATACACCGGCAGGTGCAGCAGGTTTGGGTGGTGACAGCCAAACTCAAACAGCGGATTGAAAGGGTGGTTCGCAGGGATAATATGAGTGAAGAACAGGTTAAAAGGCGTATCGAGGCGCAGCTAAGCGATGCGGAAAGAATCAAACACGCTCATGTGGTAATAGATAACAGCGGTACACCGGAACAGACCCTAGCACTGGTGGACAAGTTGTGGCAGGAACTGCCGCAATAATTTTTGGCATGCCTCAGGCATTTTCTCATAAGTTTAGAATAATGACCCAGTTAGGTTTTGGAGTGGTAATATGATAGATTTGAGCCGCTGGTCTAAAGCGCTGGTGGTGTTCTTCATTGTTATTCTGCTGGTGGCATTTCTATTTTTCAGCGGGTCCTGGAAATGGTTTGCCAAGCTGCTTTACCCACTGCCTTATAAACAACATGTCTTTCGTTACAGCAGGCAGTTCGACCTGGACCCTTATTTTGTGATGGCGGTCATGCGAGTTGAAAGCCGGTTTTATGCCAATGCCCATTCCAAGAGAGGCGCTAGGGGTCTGATGCAGCTTATGCCGGATACTGCCCGGTGGATAGCGGAGCAGATGCAAGTTGACTACCGTGGCGAAATGCTTACCGACCCCAGGTACAATATTATGCTGGGATGCTGGTATCTGGCCAACCTGCGGGCGGAATTTCAAAACAATCTTGCGGCAACTCTGGCTGCCTATAACGGAGGACGCGGGCGGGTACGCAGGTGGTTGGACGAGAATATATGGGATGGCAAATTGGAGACTATTGAACGGATTCCCTTTCCGGAAACGCGCCGGTTCGTGGAAAGGGTGTCTCGTGATTACCGCATCTATAAGATGCTATATCAATAATCTTCAGTAGATTTTGTCTTTAAAAAGAGGTTTTTGGGAAATGATAACGAATATAGTATGTTGCTTTTTTGATTTTTTTATAGGGAGTGACTGCAGCAGGTGAAGCCACTAAAAAATTTACAACAGGTTAAAGAACTAAGAATAGAATCGGAAAAGCGCTTCCATTCAGCTCAGCACGAGGAAATTGCCTGTGGGATGACCACTGATATTTACTTTGTAAAGACCAGAGAGATTCTGGACAAGCTTAATTTGGGCGATACCCAAGTTACTGCAGAGATTTTTGCACGAAAAGCGGGGATTCTTGTAGGTGTAGAAGAAGTTAAGACACTTCTACAGGATAAGGGTGTGGAAATCTGGTCGCTGCCCGAGGGTGCCGCTTTTGCACCCAATGAGGTGCTGATGCGCATTCGAGGGCCCTATAATAACTTTGGCATGTACGAAACCGTGCTTCTGGGAATGCTGGCCAGCTCCACCGGGTGGGCAACGCGGGCCAGGGAAGCCAAAGAGGCGGCAGGCGGCAAACCAGTATTTTGTTTTGGCGCACGCCACGTGCACCCGGCGGTGGCTCCCGTTATGGAAAGGGCGGCCATTATCGGCGGGGCCGATGGAGCCAGCTGTATTTTAGGTGCCAAGTTGTTGGGACGCGAACCGGCAGGAACAGTACCCCATGCCATCTTTCTCATCGTTGGCGATACGGTGAAGGTGGCCCAATCATATGATGAGTTAATGCCCGGTGATGAATTGCGGCTGGTGCTGGTGGATACCTTCAAGGACGAGGCGGAAGAAGCACTGCGTGTTGCCCGGGCATTGGGTGAGAAGCTGGACGGGATTCGCCTGGATACTCCCAGCGAGCGTGGCGGGGTAACGCCGGCTCTGGTAAGGGAAGTAAGAGCACGCCTGGATGCGGCAGGCCATACCAACGTAAAAATCTTTGTTTCCGGTGGCCTGTATCCTGAGAAAATTCAGGCATTGAGTGAAGCGGGCGCTGATGCCTTTGGCGTTGGCAGCTTTATTTCCGCGGCACCTCCCATTGACATGACCATGGACCTTAAGGAGGTTGACGGCAAACCAGTGGCCAAGCGCGGGCGGATACCGGGAATAATACCCAATTCAAGACTGGAGAAAATACTTTAGGAGAAGCAGCGGCTTCTCCTATGATTTTTTACCATCATATAAGGAGGCTGACCATGCGTTTTAAGCCAGTCATTGTCTGTGTTTTGCTGGTGTTGCTGGCTGCAGGCTGTACACTGCAGGAAACTGCCGAGCGCAAGGAGGAGCAAAAAAGAATTGCGCGTACAGAAGAAAAGTTGGTTGCCATGACGCTGGCTACCACGGAAGACATCGACAGTCTTGACCCCGTTAAAATCAATTCTCCCCTGGAATTTCAGTTGGCAGAAGTACTGTACGACACGCTGGTAAAATGGAATGAAAGCACCGGTGAATTTGTGCCTCTGCTGGCTTCCGGTATCCAGGAAACAGGCGACGGGACAGGACTGCTAATTAATTTGAAAGAGGGCGTTATATTTCAGGATGGTACTGCACTGGACGCTGAATCGGTGAAAGCTTCTTTGGAAAGGTGGCAGGCTTCTTTAAGCAAGCCACAGTGGTTTCCCATCGCTAACATCGAAATAGTTGATGCAAAGTCTCTCATTATTTACTGGCGGCGGAACAAGCAGGAGTTGCTGGCAGCGCTGTCCAGTCCCCATGCTGCAATTCTATCCGCCAGGGCGCTGGCCGAAGGTACCGCCTTTGCTTCCGGTACATACTTTCAACCCGGTTCAATCAGGGCAGGAACGGGGCCTTACGCACTGCAGGAATGGGTGGATGGCCGGTGGCTAACTCTTGTGCTTAATGAGGATTACCATGGTGAGCTGCCCGAAGTGCAGCGGTGGCAGGTGCGTTTAAGCACACGTGCGGAGGATGCGCTCCTGGACTTCCGCGGGGGAGAGGTTGATGTTGTTCAGGGACTGGACCCGGAGTTACTGAAGGTAGGATATGCGCTGGGGTTGGACGAAAAACTGGTAGTAAATAAGTTGGCTACAGGTATTTACCTGTTGCTGAATGAGGACACCTTTGCCAAAGTCGAAAGCAGGCAGGCGCTGGCGGGAATTATCAATCGCAAGCAGATTGCGCAGGAATTAAAAGGCCTCCACCAGCCATTGACTCATTTTATCCCCAATGATGCGTATGAAGACAGGGTGAAGGCAGGGGGAACCATTCAGCCGGATGGTGCAGCCAGGCTGCTGGAACTGGAACTGGCAGATTTGCGGTGGGCCGGCGCCAACGACCTGAATGCGTCAGTTGCTGGTGCAATTATCCGGCAGTTAAGTGACAAAGGGATTAATTTGAAAAAGACCGATGTGTCGCAGGCAGACATGCGGTTAATCCTGTGGACTTTACCGCACGTGTATCCGGAAGTCCGGTTGTTTTTATGGGATGTGGCGCGGCTTTCCGTGAAGGAGCAGTCTTTTCCTCGAAGCATACGCCGGGAGTGGCCGGCGTATCTGGCTGTATTGGAACAGCATTTTGCCGGTGACCTGCGTTTAATACCGGTACTGCGGCTGCGCCAGGCTTTGTACGCTGATGTGGGTAAGGAAAACCTGCCAATCAGCCCGAGGGGGTATCTGGATTTGGCCGCCTTTGAGCCCGGTTCCGGTGCATAAACTTGGTTTAGAAAGCCATAATAATGAAAAATGAAATTTATCGGGGCTCGGAGGGGTCAAAAGTTGTTCGACCTACGTTACCATATTACAACGTTGGTAGCCGTATTTTTAGCCCTGGCTATTGGCATTCTGGTTGGCACTACCATGGTCAGCGACCAGGCATTAGTTGAACAGCAACAACAGATAATTGACCGGCTGGAAAGTGATTTTGCTGCCCTGAGGGAAAGAACCCGCGAGTCGCAGCAGGAAATGTCGGTCTTTAAGACTGCCACTGACAATTACCGGCAGTTTGCCCGGCAGGTCTACCCGCTGGTGGTCAGCAGCCGGCTGCAGGGAATTCAAGCAGCGCTGCTAATTACCGGGGAGGCGGATTATACCGATTTGGTGAGTAATTTGTCCGTTTCGGGGTTGGAGATTCACCCGGTTATCGGCGTTAACAAGCATGGTCTGGTGGATAATGAGGGAATGGTGTCAGACCCGGTTCAGGTAAAAATACTGGCAAAACAGCTGGCGGCATACTTGATCTCGGGAGTGCAGACGGAACTGCTGAAAAAGTGGGAGCAGGCGGGACTGTACAAGGTTTATCAACGCAGTGATACTGAGCCGGCAGTTGTAATTGTAGTAGGTGGTTCCAATAATGACAGCGATGTAGCCTGGATTAAGCATTTTGATATTCCTCTGATAAAGGAACTCAAGGAATACGAGAAGGTAATCGTGGGTACCGAGTACAGCCAGGTTGCTTTTTCCTACGTGAAGTACTACCAGATGGAAGGTATCAGCACCGTGGACAATATCGACACGATACTAGGGCAGACGGCGCTTGCCTTTCTGCTGGAAGGACGGCCGGGGCACTATGGTGTGAAACCCACGGCGCAAAGTGTACTGCCTCAATTGGACTAGCTGACCGGATACCCATTACCTTTATCTGTTATTGACAGCAGTTGATTTTGTGTTATAATATTTAAGTACTTGGAAGTGCGGAAAAGAGGGTAAATATATCGTGCAGGAGTGCTGGAATTGGCAGACAGGCATGATTGAGGGTCATGTGTCCAAGCGGACGTGCGGGTTCAAATCCCGCCTCCTGCACCACTGTAAGAGGAGCCTGCTGGTATTTGCCAGGAGGCTCTTTTTTTGTCACTAAAGGACCCCACGGCAACCACGCGGGAGATTTTCCGGTGCTTTTTTCCAACGGGGGAAGGGCGAGAATGCGTTTGTTCACCAGCAAATTCAAAGTCAGGGACATCATCGGTAAATCGGTCATCATTCACGAAAATCCCGACGATTACCGTTCCCAGCCGGCGGGCAACTCGGGAGATGGCTGGCCTGTGGCGTAATCAGGAGAGCCTCGCTCCAGCAGTGCTGTGACCTGCTGGCCAAATTTCAATTAGACATTGAGTGCTAGAGTATCCGAGGGCCAAATTTAATCACTGCGTCCCGGGTCCCATATTATTTTTTCTGTCAACACTTCCCAGGGTGACTTTTCCTCTTCGGGAAGTATAATTTTTTCTTCCATTTTTTTACCCAGGTCAAAGGTAAAGAATTTCACCGGCTTATCCAGATTGCGTTTCAAAGTGAGTTTATCTTTTTCCATTCAGGACGCCTCCTTTCCTTTTAAATATCATTTCCCTAACGCTATATAAGCTTGTTAACAATTGCTGGTAGATAAAGTTCAGAAAATTTTTAATTAACCTTGACTTTGCCACCAGGGACCAACTATAATTGAACCAAAGAATGAATATTCATTCATTTTTCTAAATACTTGCAAATATAGTTTCTACAGGTTGCTAACAACATTGAGTTAGGAGGTGATTTGCCGGAAGAAGGGGGCTTTCTAAACTTTTGCGGCTCTGTTTTTGCCATACACTGAGAAACCTTAAAGGGGAAATGTTTCAAGGAGGGAGAGGAAAGGCATGGAGATTCAAAAAGCTGCGGTTTTAGGGGCCGGGGTGATGGGGAGCACCATTGCCGGTCATCTGGCTAATGTGGGGATTCCCACCTTATTGCTGGACATTGTTCCCAAAGAGCTGACAGCGGAAGAGAAAGCCCGGGGGCTGACGCTGGAAAGCCCTCAGGTGCGCAACCGGCTGGCAATGCAGGGAAAAATGGGGCTCTTAAAAGCCAAGCCGGCACCGCTTTACAGCAGGGAAAATGCGGATTTGATAACCGTGGGCAACTTTGAGGATGACATGGAACGGCTGCAAGAAGTGGACTGGATAGTGGAAGTTGTAGTGGAAAACCTTACCATCAAAAAGCACCTGCTAAAGCAAGTGGCACAGTACCGCCGGCCCGGTACCATAGTCAGTTCCAACACGTCGGGTATTTCCATCAATGCCATGATAGAAGAACTGCCCCGGGAATTTAGGGAACATTTCCTGGGAACGCACTTTTTCAACCCGCCTCGCTATATGAAGCTTTTAGAAATCATCCCTGCCCAGGAGACCAAATCGGAAATCGTTGACTTCATGATGCAGTTTGCGGAGAGAGTTCTTGGCAAAGGTGTGGTTCTTGCCAAGGATACGCCTAACTTTATTGCCAATCGCATCGGTACTTACGGACTGCTGGTAACTGCCAGGGAAATGGTCAGGCGCGGTTTAACCGTTTCCCAGGTTGATGCCATTACGGGGCCGGCTCTGGGACGGCCCAAAAGTGCCTCCTTTCGCACGCTGGATATGGTCGGACTGGATACTTTCGTACATGTGGCTAACAATGTTTATGAAAGCGTGGCCGAGGGAGAAGAGAAGGAAATATTTAAGGTTCCCGATTTTCTAAAGGAAATGGTTTCTCGCAAATGGCTGGGAAGCAAATCGGGCCAGGGCTTTTATAAAAAGGTAAAGACGGCGGAAGGCAAGGAGATTCTGGAACTGGATTATAACACCTTCGAATATAAGCCCAGGGATAAGCGCAAATTTACCTTGCTGGAAACGGCTAAAAATTCACCCGGCAGCCTGGCTGACAAGCTGAAAATGCTGGTTTACGGCAGGGATGAGGCGGCCCGGTTTGCCTGGGAGACCCTTAAGAAGACCCTGCTTTACTCGGCGGCCAAAATTCCGGAAATTGCCGACGACATTATCAGCATTGACCGGGCCATGCGTTGGGGTTTCAACTGGAGACTGGGTCCCTTTGAGATATGGGATGCCATCGGCGTGGAAAAGTCGGTGGCCCGTATGACGGAAGAGGGGGAAAACATTCCGCCGCTGGTGGAAAAATTGCTGGCCGGCGGTAATACGAGTTTTTACAAAAAAGAAAACGGCAGATTGTATTACTTTGACCTGACAGCAGAAGATTACCGGCCGGTAGTGGAAAAACCGGAAATTATTGACCTGGCTGACATGAAAAAAGACGGCAAGGTCATTAAGGCCAACTCGGGAGCCAGCCTCGTTGATATGGGTGATGGGGTTGCCTGCCTGGAGTTTCACTCGCCCAACAATGCTATTGGTGCGGACATTATTCAGATGATGAACTACGCCGTGGAGGAAGTTGAACGCAATTACCTGGGCCTGGTTATCGGCAACCAGGGGAAAAACTTCTGTGTTGGTGCCAACCTGATGCTCCTGCTGATGGAAGCCCAGGACGAAAACTGGGACGAGATCAATTATATCGTCAAAAGTTTCCAGGATGCCTGCATGAAATTAAAGTATTCTAGAAAACCCGTGGTGGCGGCACCATTCCAGATGACCCTGGGCGGCGGCTGTGAAATATGTCTCCATGCCGACCGGATCAGAGCTGCTGCCGAGACATATATGGGCCAGGTTGAGCTGGGCGTGGGCCTGATACCTGGCGGCGGGGGCAATAAGGAAGTTCTCATTCGCCACATTGAAAACATTACGGACCCTAAAGTCGACCTGCAGCCGTTTGTAAACAAGGCTTTGGAAGTGATTGCCATGAGCAAGGTTTCCACTAGCGCCCAGGAAGCCAGGGAATTGCACCTGCTGCGGTCTACGGATAAGATTACGGTGAACCAGGATTACCTGCTGCATGATGCCAAGCAGACGGTGCTGGCTATGGTTAAGGAAGGTTATGAGCCGCCGCGACCGCAAAAAATACGGGTCGTTGGTGAACCGGGCTATGCGGCCATGAAACTGGGTATCTATACAATGAAAGAAGGCGGCTACATCAGTGAGCATGATCAATTGATTGCGGATAAAGTGGCCTACGTGCTGGCCGGCGGTTCGGTAGCGGCAAATACCTACGTTACGGAACAGTACCTCCTGGATATTGAACGAGAGGCTTTCTTGAGTCTCTGTGGCCACCCGAAGACCCAGGAGCGCATGATGCACATGCTGAAAACCGGAAAGCCATTGAGAAATTAAGGGGGGAGAATTGATGCGGGAAGCTGTCATAGTGTCAGGCGTGCGTACGGCAGTGGGAAAGGCACCACGGGGTACTTTAAAAAACTTCCGGCCGGAGGATATGGGTGCGGCGGTTATTAAGGAAAGCATCAACCGGGTTCCCGGTTTGAAACCGGAAGATGTTGACGATATTGTAATCGGCTGTTCTTTCCCCGAAGGGGAGCAGGGAATGAATCTGGGCAGGATACTTGCCCTGAGAGCAGGCTTTCCCGAGAGTGTACCCGGATTTACCATTAACCGCTTTTGTTCTTCCGGGCTCCAGGCAATTGCCATAGCAGCGCAGCAGATAATGGTCGGCTGGGCGGATATCGTGATTGCCGGTGGAGTGGAGAGTATGAGCCAGGTACCCATGGGCGGAAATAAGGTGGCTCCCAACCCGTACTTGATGGAGTATTACCCGGAGGTTTACCTGTCTATGGGACTGACGGCGGAAAATGTGGCCCGGCGGTATAACATCAGCCGGAAAGATCAGGATGAATTTGCCTTCTGCAGTCACCAGAAAGCCGCCGCTGCCATCAGGGAAGGACGCTTTAAGGAGGAAATTTTACCGCTGGAAGTGCCGGTGAAAAAAGTTGTGAACAACAAGGTGGTTGAGGAAACTGTCACTTTTGACACGGATGAAGGTGTCCGTCCCGATACCAGTGTGGAAGTACTGGGTAAACTGCGCCCGGTGTTCCATGCTAGGGGAACCGTTACTGCCGGTAATTCCTCACAGACCAGCGATGCGGCAGCGGCGGTGGTGGTCATGTCCAGGGAAAGGGCGGAAGAGCTGGGTGTCAAACCGCTGGCCGTATTTCGTTCTTTTGCCGTGGGCGGTGTGCATCCTGACGAAATGGGTATTGGGCCGGTTGTGGCCGTTCCCAAGGCGTTGAAGTTGGCCGAGATAGATATCAAGGATGTGGACCTGTTTGAACTGAATGAGGCCTTTGCTTCCCAGTCGCTGTACGTGATACGTGAACTGGGCCTGGATATGGAAAGGGTAAACGTCAACGGCGGAGCCATTGCCCTGGGCCACCCGCTGGGTTGCACCGGTACCAAATTGACCGTGACGCTGCTTAACGAGATGAGAAGACGAGAAGCTCGGTACGGCGTGGTCACTATGTGTATCGGCGGTGGTATGGGAGCAGCCGGAGTATTTGAAAGGGTAAGCTAAATTCATGAAAATGGGGGGATTTCGATGTCCGGAAGCTATATTAAAGGCGGAAGTTTTTTAATTGAAACAGTAGAACCCCGAAAGGTTTTTACCCCGGAGGATTTTACCGACGAGCATAAAATGATTGCCGAAACTGCTGCCAATTTCGTGGCAGGAGAAGTGGAGCCGAAATTGGAGGAACTGGAGGCGCAGAAAGAAGGGCTGATGCGGGAATTGCTCGAGCAGGCTGCTGAACTGGGCCTGCTGGCAGCCGACATTCCGGAGGAATATGGCGGCATGGAGCTGGATAAAATCAGTTCCATGCTGATTACGGAAAACATTGTGCGGGGCGGTTCCTTTTCCCTGGGACACGGGGCACACACCGGTATTGGCAGCTTACCCATAGTATTTTTCGGCAACAGGCAGCAGAAGGAGAAATACTTGCCCGCCCTGGCCAACGGGGAAAAGTTTGCCGCTTACGCATTGACCGAGCCCGGGGCAGGCAGCGATGCGCTGTCGGCCAGGACGAAGGCGGTGCTTTCTGAGGACGGCAAGTATTACATTTTAAACGGCACCAAGCAGTTTATCACCAATGCCGGCTTCGCCGACGTGTTTGTAACATATGCCAAGGTTGACGGTGAGAAATTTACCGCGTTTATTGTTGATGCTGATACCAAAGGAGTTTCTTTAGGGGCGGAAGAGAAGAAACTGGGTATCAAGGGTTCCTCTACCAGAAGTGTCATCTTTGAAGATGCCAAAGTGCCGGTGGAAAATGTACTTTACGAGATCGGCAAGGGCCATGTGGTTGCCTTCAACATTCTTAATATCGGGCGCTACAAGCTGGCCGTGGGCTGTATCGGCTCCGCCAAGCTAGCTCTGGAGAATGCCGTTAAATATGCCAAGGAGCGCAGGCAGTTCGGTCAGCCCATAGCTTCGTTCGGGTTAATCAAGGATAAAATAGGGACCATGGCGGCTAAAATTTACGCTTCCGAGAGTATGGCTTACCGCACTGGCGGGTTGATTGATGCCATGCTGCAAAATATCGACATGACCGCAGAAGACTCCGGTATGAAGACTGCCAAGGGGATTGCCGAGTATGCCGTAGAGTGTTCTATTAACAAGATTCACGGCTCGGAAGTGTTGGATTATGTAGCCGATGAAGCACTACAGATTTACGGCGGGTACGGTTATACCCAGGAATACCCCGCGGAGAGAATTTACCGGGATTCTCGTATTAACAGAATTTTTGAAGGGACCAATGAAATAAACCGTCT
This sequence comes from Thermoanaerobacteraceae bacterium, assembly GCA_017656305.1. GTDB lineage: Bacteria > Bacillota > JADQBR01 > JADQBR01 > JADQBR01 > JACDOG01. Next base: position 3,213 of record JACDOG010000027.1, on the reverse strand, counting down.
CATTATCCCGGGAACGCTACTGCGTAAAGCCATGAAGGGTGAGCTGCCGCTGCTTGCTGCCGCCAAGAAGTTGCAGGAGGAACTGCTTACCCCCTCCATGCCCGTGGAGGATACTTCTTTCCTGGGTGAACAGAAACAAATAGTGGAGAAAGCCAAAAAAATTGTGCTTTTGGTGGCCGGCGCCGCTGCCCGGAAGTACGGTGAAAAGCTGCAGCAACAGCAGGAAGTCCTCGGGCGGGTGGCCGACTTGGTAATCGAAACCTTTGCCATGGAAAGTGCCCTGCTCCGCGCCCTGAAGGTTTATGAGGAAGAAGGCCGGGAGGCGGCGGTTACCAAGGAACTGCTGGCGAAAATTTACATTAGTGATGCTTTTGGCAAAATGGACCTGTGGGCGCGGGAAGCACTGGCCGCAGTGGAAGAGGGAGACGCGCTGCGCACTGTTCTGGCGGCCCTGCGCAAGCTGACCCGCCATAATCCGGTCAATGTCATTGCCCTTAAACGCCAGGTTGCCGATAAAGTTATTGAAGCGGAAAAATATATGGTATAAATGAAGCTGTTAGGGACCCGTTTTGCGGGTCCTTTTTTCTGGGAAAACATGGCCGGTTTGGAAATAGTAAGAGACTTTATGCAAAAAAAATTACGGGGCATGTGCCCCGGGTCTTTTAATCTCCGCCGGAGATGCCCTGCATGGAGTGCAGACCAAATTTTATAAAATCGTCATGCAGGTATTTGATGGTCTTTTCAGGCACACCGAAATCCTTGGCGATTTCGGCAACGCTTTTTCCGGCAGCAAATCCTTCAATCATCTTGTCCACATCAACTCCTACTTCTTCCGCCTTTTGCTTTAAACTGGGCTGCATGTCCCAGGGCGGGCCGGGAGTACTGTAGTTGTCACTGGGGTGGCGGTTTCCTTCGGCGCCGGCAGTGACATCTCCTTCCTTTTCCGATTTACCGTCCAGACTGACGCGAGTGGCGGAACCCAGTCCCTCAGAAACAAAAACCCTGTCTTTGGTTTCTTCAGTCATTTTTACGCCTCCTTTCCTTGGTAGCTTGCTTGTCACTGATTTCATAATCATCAGGATTTTTCCCGCTGGCTGCATTCATTTGTGCTTCAAGGAGTTTCTTTTTTTCTTTCTCCATGTTTGTGAACCCTCCCGGTTAAATAGATACTGTCTCAACCGCAATTCTAGTGTCCCAGCCACATTGAGTACAGGCCAACAAGTGCACGCATCGTTGCTCGGGTAGCTGCTGTTCCAGGTAAGCACTGTACGGGTCGTAATACGCGGCTACGCGTCCCGTGTCTACCATCGGTTCGTGACAGTGAGGACAGTGCCGGTTTACACTTGTCAGTCCGTTACACAAAGGACACTGGCGTTCCATGGTATGATCTCCTATCAATATTTTGCATGCATTTATAGCTTTTGTTGCTTTGGGAAAACAATACGTTGAAATTATTGCCTGTGCATCAGTTTTTCGTTACTTGTCTCAAAAGCAATGGGAAGTTGTAGAAGAACTTCTGCTAAATCTTGAAAGCCCAATCAAAAAACACCAGATTGTGGCTCCCATTTGCTTAGTTTTTATTTAGGTTTTCTTTGAAAACTTCACTGCATACGCGGCAAAATGTTTAATTATACTTGATTTTAGTTACGCCGGAGTTTATAATGTATAATAACGATTAGGAAATTATAATATTTACGCTTGTTATGCCTGTTTTAAATCGTAAAAGTACGATTTGAACCGGTTAATTTTATTCAGCAGGAGGGTTATGCAATGCAATTGACGGTGTCAAAAGCAGCTAGCGAAAAGCTGGCTGAATACCAGGGTAAGAACATTCGTGTTTATATTGCCGGTGCTGGCTGAGGTGGCCCGCGTTTTGGCCTGGCTCTGGATGAGCCCAAAAAGGATGATCTTGTATTTGAAAGAAATGGTGTCAACTTTATTGTGGATAAGCAGCTGGAAAACATGCTTCCGCAGCTGCATATCGATTACCAGACTTCCTTTGCCGGGGAAGGCTTTGTTGTTAACACCGGCACCGATAGCAGCTGCGACAGTGGTTGTTGTTAGTACAGTTTTGTGAGACCGGTACTTCCTATTTTCAGTACCGGTCTTTTTTATAAAATTGTTGCTTGGGGTGTGAAAAATAAGGTATAATAGCTGTAAATACTTAGAGGGGGAGTGATGAGCTGAGTTAAGTTTAGACGGGCGGAGTAAAGCTGAGAGGGTCTTTTTTATTTTACGGTTTTCAGTTGAGACTAGAAAGTTATTAGGAGAGGAGAGGTAAGGATGAGTTTGCGAGATTCCGTTCAAGTTGCGTTGCTTTTGGGTATTGGTGCGTTGTTACATGTAATCACGCCGCAAATTTTCCCGGGAATTAAACCGGATCCCTTTTTAGGTATGCTGTTTGTAGTAATTCTGTTAAAACGTGAAATACGAGCCGTACTGTTGACCGCATTGGTGGCAGCAGTTCTCGGGGGACTGACCGGAAGTGCGGGAATGCAGGTCCCCAATATGATTGACAAGTTTCTGACTACATTTATAGTGTACTTGCTAATTGTAAAACCTTTCTACGGTAGGATTAATGACAAGGTTTTATGCGGTATCCTGGGTTTTGCTGGGACATTAATCAGCGGTCTTATCTTCCTGAGTTTTGCTATGTATGTTTTAGGCTTTGATCTGGGCGGTTCATTCGGCCTGCTGTTTGCCACCATTGTAGTACCGACGGCATTGTTTAACACCATTTTGGTTAGCATTCTTTACCCGGTTGTCATATTCAGTAAAGGAGTAGTGGAGAAAAACTCCAGCCGGGAAATAAAAAATTAAATGTGACGCGAGTCAGCGGGGTTGTACCCCGCTTCTTTAATGCTAATTTGAATAGTGCTTAATTATAAACTTATAACCGGCAAGGAAGCATCAATTAAATGCTTTGAAACCTTTATACAACTAGCTTTTTGCTGTCTTTCTACCTAAAATTTTTTTACAAAAAAAATAGAGAAAAAAGAGAAAAACCAGGAATTTTCCATGTTGTGTTAGAAATTGTATATGGTGTGGTGTGACAGCTCATAACCGACTACAGCTTTATTTCGGAAAGACAATTCTTTCGAAAGCAGTCGAACTGGCTAGGAGGTGAAAGTCTTTTCGCGAATATTTGGCTTTCTTAATTCACTACGGTGGCAAGAAGGGGTTTTCCTTCTGCCTATAAACTACTTTAACAGA
>JACDOG010000026.1 GCA_017656305.1 Thermoanaerobacteraceae bacterium | reverse complement strand
CGCCCGGGAGGACTCGAACCTCCAACCTCCTGATTCGTAGTCAGTTACTCTATCCGATTGAGCTACGGGCGCATAATGGCGGAGAGGGAGGGATTCGAACCCTCGGTACGGGTTTTGGCCCGTACAATCGCTTAGCAGGCGACCGCCTTCGACCTACTCGGCCACCTCTCCGCGGTGTATTTAATTTTGCCAGCACCAAAGCGCATTAGCTATTATACTATATCATCTTAAAAAAATCAATTTCTTTATTATGGAATTTTGTGGCGGAGGGGGTGGGATTCGAACCCACGGCTCCCGAAGGAGTCACTGGTTTTCAAGACCAGCTCCTTAAACCACTCGGACACCCCTCCGAACAGCGTCTTTCGGAATGCAACTCCCGAAAGACTATGTAGAAGTATAACATATTAATTTTTTATTTGCAACAGCTATAAAATATAATATTAGCCAATTTTATCCACACCCATGTACGGCTGCAGCACTTCAGGTATTTTTACAGAACCGTCCTCCTGTTGGTAGTTTTCCAGGATGGCAGCCAGCGTCCGGCCCACAGCCAGTCCCGAACCGTTTAAAGTGTGTACGTACTGAGCTTTTGCTTTACCTGACTTAAACCTGATATTAGCTCTACGGGCCTGGTAGTCTTCAAAATTGCTGCAGGAAGAAATTTCCCTGTAGTTTTCAAAAGCCGGCATCCAAACTTCAATATCATACGTCTTGGCTGCAGAAAATCCCAAGTCTCCGCCACAAAGGTTTACCACACGATACGGCAATCCCAACTTCTGCAGAATTCGTTCGGCATCATTTGTCAATTTTTCCAATTCATCATATGACTCTTCTGGTTTACTAAACTTTACCAGTTCTACTTTGTTAAATTGGTGCTGGCGAATTAGCCCGCGGGTATCACGACCGTGAGCACCTGCCTCCGCCCGGAAGCAACCGCTGTAAGCAACATGATAAATAGGTAACCGGTCGCCGTCAAGAATTTCTTCGCGGTAAATATTTGTCACCGGTACTTCTGCAGTGGGAATCAGATACTGATCCCTACCTTCCAGTTTAAACATATCCTCTTTAAACTTCGGCAGCTGCCCGGTCCCTACCATAGCCTCACTGTTTACAATAAATGGCGGAAAAATTTCCGTGTAACCGTGTTCACCGGTATGGGTGTCCAGCATGAAGTTGATCAGCGCCCGTTCCAAACGGGCACCCAGGCCCTTGTAAAAGATAAAGCGAGACCCGGCAACTTTCGCGCCTCTTTCAAAATCAATAATATCCAGCGCTTCCCCTATTTCCCAGTGAGGTTTAGGCTGAAAATCAAATTTTCTGACGGTACCCCAGCGCCTAATTTCCTTGTTGTCTTCTTCATTAGCACCTTCGGGCACTGATTCATGCGGGACATTGGGAATGGATAGGAGTTCTTTCTGCAATTCATTTTCAATCTCTTTAATCTCGTCATCCATTTCTTTAATTTTCTGAGAGACCTGTCTCATCTCTAAGATCATATCCTCGGCATCCTCGCCAGCTCTTTTCCGTCGACCAATTTCTTCGGACACGGTATTTCTTTTATTCTTTAACTTTTCCACCTCATTTAACAGGTTACGCCGTTTCTCATCCAGCTTTAAAAAATTGTCCAGAGAAATGTCTGAACCGCGCTTTCTCAACCCTTCGGTTACAACATCAGGATTGCTGCGTACAAATTTTATGTCCAGCATCTTTCCACTACCTCCTTAACCGTAATATTAAATATTAAAAAAGAACTCCCATCCGGAAAGGGACGAGAGTTCCCGCGTTGCCACCCTAGTTAATCGCCTCGAAAGACGATTCACTCTGAAAAATAACGGCTTTCACCGGGACAGCTTACTGTAACTTTCGGCTGTCCGCTCCGGAGGGGATTCAGCTAAAGTAGATTACCACTTCGCAGCAACCAGTGGCTCTCTGAAAATCTAGCTTTAGCTTACTATTCTCCATCAACACTTTGATAGTAATCCCATTGTCAGGATTATTATACAATAAGTTTTGTTGCTTAGCAAATTTCACGAATCGGGGATGTCCGCAATTTAGTTAATTTTATAAGTGCACATACTTGACATCAATGATGCCATCTATTTTTTCAATTTCTTTGATAGTTTCTTGCGGCACCGGCGAGTCAACGTTTAAGAACATAATGGCTTTGCCGCCAATGACCTTACGTCCTACCTGCATGCCTGCAATATTAATGTCATGCTGTCCAATTAGCGTTCCCACAGGGCCGATAATTTTCGGTTTATCAATGTGCGGCACAACCAACATGTGACCTTCAGGTACGGCGTCAATTGTGTAACCGTCAATGCGTACAATACGAGCATCCTGCTTGCCAAATAACGTACCCGAGACCGTCTTTGTGCAGCGGTCGGAACTGACAGTAACGGTAATTAAATTAGCATAATCTTCGAGATCTACCGATTTGCTTTCGGACACCGAAATATCCCTGTTTTTCGCCAACAAAGGTGCATTTACATAGTTAACCGCGTCTTTTAAAATGGGCCGTAAAAGTCCCTTTAACAGGGTATTGGTCAGTGACGTAACATCGTATTTAGCTATATCACCATTGTATTTAATTTCTACTTTGTTAATGTGACCTTCTACCAGTTGGGAAGCAAACTTACCCAGCTTTTCCACCAGGTTTAGATAAGGATTGAGAATGTGCTGCAGTTCCGGCTTAATAGAGGGAATATTTACCGCATTTCTCACCAATTCACCGTTTAAGGCACGGATTATTTCTTCCACAACATCCAGTGCCACGTTAATCTGTGCTTCTTCGGTTGATGCACCCAAATGAGGTGTTACTACTACCGTATCCAAATCAAATAACGGGCTTTTGGTTTCCGGCTCATTTTCAAAAACATCCACTGCTGCCCCACCGACATGGCCTTCCTGAAGAGCTTCGTACAAAGCCTGCTCATCTATAATGCCACCACGGGCCACATTGACAATTTTTACCCCGCGTTTCATGCGCCTTAGTTCTTCCGTACCAATCAAGTGGTATGTTTCTTTGCTTAACGGCAAATGAATGGTTAAAAAGTCTGCCTGTTCAATAACGGTATCAAAGTCCGTTAGCTCAACACCCATCTGCTTGGCTCTTTCTTCCGATACAAACGGGTCGTACGCTTTGATTTTCATTTCAAAAGCCCGGGCTCTTTTGGCTACCTCGCTACCAATTTTACCTAAACCGATAATTCCCAGCACCTTATCACGCAGTTCCACGCCCATAAACTTTTTGCGTTCCCAAACACCCTGTTTTAACAATTCGTTGGCTTTGGGGATGTTACGGGCCAACGCCAGCATCATAGCTATGGTATGCTCGGTAGCTGCAATGGTATTTCCCTCCGGGGCATTTACCACCAGAATGCCCTTTTCCGTGGCTGCTTCCACGTCGATGTTATCAACACCCACTCCTGCACGACCGATTATCTTTAAGTTTTCAGCATAGTCAAGAATCTTTCGCGTAACTTTAGTTTGACTCCGGACTATCATGGCATGATAGTCACCAATAAAACTGCATATTTCCTCTTCAGTCCGCTTGGTTTTTACGTCTACCTCAAACCCAGCTTCCTGAAGCTTTGCTATTCCCTTTTCTGAAATCTGGTCACTCACTAAAACCCTCATGCTAATCTCTCCTCTCCTTTAAAACTTTCTCTGCTACAGTAACCGCAGCTCCTCTGGTTACCTTAAAACCAAGTTTTTCTAAAGTCAACTCCAAAGCAGCCAAAGCTGCTATTATTTCCATGGGTTGAACATACCCCAGGTGTCCGATGCGGAATATCTTATCCTTGAGGTGTTGCTGACCGCCAGCCAATACTACATTATAATCTTCACGCATAATCCGGGTAATCTCTCCCGCCGGGATACCTTCCGGAGCCTTGACGGCGGTTACAGCCGGCGAAGCAATGTCATCGGCAACAAATAAGTCCAAACCCAAGGCTTTTACTCCCTGGCGAACCATATCACGATAAAGTATATGGCGTTTGAAAATATTTTCCAATCCTTCCTCAAGCATAATATTTAACGCCTCTTTTAAACCAAATACCAGTGATATGGCCGGTGTATAAGGAGTCTGCCCTTTTTGTAAAAATTCTTTATATGCCTTCAAGTCAAAATACAGCGACTGGCTGTTTATTTTTTCTGCTGCCTCCCAGGCACGATCACTGACACTGACCATGGCTAATCCCGGAGGAATCATGAAGGCTTTTTGCGCCCCGGCAATAACCACATCAATACCCCAGTTATCAGTTTGCAAGTCCGCAGCTGCCAGTCCACTGATAGCGTCTACAATCAACAGGGCCGGATGGTTTCCTTTAGCCTTGCTAATGGCTTCAATATCATTTAAAACGGCTGTTGAGGTCTCATTGTGCTGAATTAAAATGGCCTTTATCTCATGATTTTTGTCCTGCTGCAGTCGTTCCTTAACCTTTTGCGGATCGGCAGCAGTACCCCAAGTAAAGTCCATCAGTTCAGCTTCTACACCGTATTTATCACATATGGCTTTAAAACGGTAGCCGAAAGAACCTACGGAAACAACAATGGCTTTTTCTCCCCGGCCAATAAAGTTGGCAACGGCTGCCTCCATACCTCCCGTGCCGGAAGAAGTTAAGAGACAGATGTCATTTTTGGTCTGAAATATTTTTTGAATTCCCGGAATACATTCATCCAGCAGTTCTTTGAATTTTGGTCCCCGGTGATTGACCATAGGTGCGCTCATAGCACGAAGTACTCTCGGCGGAACTTGTGTTGGACCCGGCAGTAAGAAAATCGGATTTTCCCACATGGTTACTTTCCTCCTCCTTGACTTGTTTGTTATCTTTGGTTACCTGCCGTTGTACCTGTTAAAACTAATTATTTTAGATATAAAAAAACCCCCAACCCTCAATAAAAATCCTTTTACTGAGGGACGAGAGTTATACCCGCGGTGCCACCCTGTTTGGCCATACTTATATATGACCCACTCTTTGCATGCGTAACGGACATGACCGGAAAGACTTCTTTAACCACCTAGTGGTTAGTTCTCGCCCACCGCTCGGGGGTGCCTTTCGCTATTGTCCCAGGTTGGTTCGCAGCAACCACCAACTCTCTGAAACTGGAACCAATAACTACTTTTCCCCTTCATAGCGTTTGTTCCATATGTAACAAGTAAATTTTAATAGATATAATACCCTAGGAATACAAAAATTTCAAGCTCTAAATTTGACTTTTTTTTAAGAATATTGTATGCAACATATCTTAAAACATCCTGTTATACTCTATCTTTAGTATCAGGTGCATGGCATGAGACCAGAGAAGGGGTTTTGCTACTTCTCCCCATCTTTCAAACCAGTACCGATAATGAGGTGATTTTTTATCGACAATTTGTTCCGGTAGTTCACCATCGATGGTTTTACTTTCTACCCAGTGCAAATAATATCTTGCTTTTTGCCGGTCACCCAGTTTGACATAATACCAGCCCAGCCATGCAGTCAGGGGCAGCCAAGCTCCTCCGCCATAGTAAGTGTCATTTTTGTATCGTTTTAACCCGCCACGTTCCAGTAATAGGTGTTCCAATTTGTCAACTGTTGCCGTTATGTAAGGGTGATCGGGCGGGAATACGGCAAAGGGCACGGCCAACCATAGCAAACTCGCATCCAATTTTTTGTCATTCAGATTAGCAATAAAGTGGGAACCAAAAAAATACTCCCGTTCCAATTTTTCAATTATTGCCGGCAATATTCTTTGTACCTGTTTTGCCTGAATACCGTTTAAATGAGAAATTTGTTTTTTTAAGCCGGCATAAACTGCCGCAAGAGTAGCTGCATGAATACCTTCCGTTTCTTCCCAACAATCAAGACACGGGGTGTGCCAAAAGCGGATTAGGTATTCTGCAGTTATAGAAACGGGCATTTCACTCTCTAGAAGTACTTCATTTTCGGGATAACGTTTTGCAAATTCCGCCAATGCCCATAAATACGTGCCATAGCCGTCTAATTGAAAATTACCCCACGGCTCACTTCCCTCTCTACCTTCCAAGGTATAACGTGTATGCAGCATTGCATCCGGGTGTATTTCTTTACCCTGATTGGCTAAAGTGATGACAGCAAATACTTTTTCTTGATGTTCTAAAATAACCTCATTAACCCATTGAAAAAAACGCTGGGCCGCTATTTCCTCTCCGGCCAGGGTTAATGCGTAGGCGATAAACGAACCGTCTCTTAGCCAGCAATACCGGTAGTGCTCAAAATTTGGTGAAGCCGGAAAAGCACCAGAATCTGTTTGATATTTCAGCAGCACTTCCTTACTTACCTTTTCACTGAGCATCATAGTCCCCTCCACTAACAGCTTCCCAAAAAATACAAAAAAAATACCCCTAGAACACGGGGTACTAAACTACTCTTTACTTTCCTTAACCATTTGCAAAAAGTATTTGTGAATACGCTTGTCATCCGTCAGTTCCGGATGAAAGGCACAGGCTAACAAATTTCCCTGCCTGGCTAACACCACTCTATCCCTGTCAAGCTGGGCGAGAATACCCACTTGTGGCGATATACTTTCAATGTACGGCGCACGAATAAAAACAGCTCTAAAAGGTTTTTCACCTAAAGCATCAATGTTAATATCCTCTTCAAAACTATCCACCTGTCGCCCAAAGCCGTTTCTCACTACAGAAACATCCATTAAACCTAATCTTGGCTGGTCTGAACCTTTAATGTCTTTAGCCAGCAGTACCATCCCAGCACAAGTACCAAAAATAGGTGTTCCGGCCTGAGCCATATGCCTGATTGGTTCTAGCAATGAATAGTCTATCATTAACTTGCCAATGGTAGTACTTTCACCACCGGGAATAATTATTCCATCGACACCTTCCAATTGTTCCGGTTTTCTGACTTCTACAGCTGTATGTCCCAAGCTTTCAATAACTTTTCTGTGTTCCCTAAAAGCTCCTTGTAATGCTAAAATACCTATTTTCATGTAAGACTTCCTTTCTACCAACCTCTTTCTTGCATTCTTTCATGAGGTTCAATAGAAGATATTTCAATACCCGGCATAGCTTCTCCTAAATCCTTGGATACTTCCGCCAAAATCTTAGGTTCATTGTAGTGAGTAACCGCAGCCACAATAGCTTTTGCTCTTGCTGCCGGGTCTTTAGACTTAAAGATTCCTGAACCAACGAATACACCGTCAGCACCTAACTGCATCATCAGGGCTGCATCGGCAGGTGTAGCCACACCTCCAGCAGCAAAGTTAACAACCGGCAGCCTGCCTAACTCTTTTACCTTAAGTACTAACTCGTATGGTGCTCTCATTTCTTTTGCCGCAGTCATTAATTCTTCTTCGGGCATGTTCTGGATTCTACGAATTTCAGACATTACCCTACGCATGTGACGAACTGCCTCTACAATGTTACCGGTTCCAGGCTCGCCCTTAGTTCTAATCATAGCGGCACCTTCACCTATTCTGCGCAGAGCTTCACCTAAATCGCGCGCACCACAGACAAAAGGCACCTTGAATTCATGCTTGTTAATATGGAAATCTTCATCAGCAGGTGTTAAAACTTCGCTTTCATCAATGTAATCCACACCTAATTCCTCAAGGATTTGTGCTTCCACAAAGTGCCCAATACGTGCTTTTGCCATTACGGGAATTGTAACTGCATCCATGATGCGTTGAATTACCGTTGGGTCAGCCATACGAGCAACTCCACCGGCTGCCCGAATATCAGCGGGAACTCTTTCTAAAGCCATGACTGCACACGCACCGGCTTCCTCAGCTATTTTTGCCTGTTCCGGTGTAGTAACATCCATAATAACGCCACCCTTGAGCATTTCCGCTAAACCAGTTTTTACTTTTAGAGTACCAGTTTCAGCCACTGTAGACTCCTCCTTATATAATTTAAGACTTTTTTACCAATAAGAATTCTTTTCAATTAAAATTTTACTAATAATTGTACTATATTTTTTTCAAGGTTACAATAGTTAACTACTGTCATCAATAGTAGACTATGCTTCTTAATAGAATATTGTACAAGATTATAACAAAAAATTCTATTACATTAAATAATTATACTTTAATTATACTTTATAAAGCGAAAAAAATTTTACCCTTTGGGTTATCCCAAAGGGTCTTGTTTAATTTTCTTTAGCTTCCTTGGTAGCTAGTTTTGCAACCGAAACAATATAATCACCCTCATCAAGCTTCATTAAAGTTACACCTTGGGTTGTCCTGCCCAATTTAGACACCTCTTCAATCGCAATTCGAATTACCACACCGTTACTGTTAATCATCATCAATTCCTCTCCCTCTTTTACAACCTTTAACGCGGCCAATTTTCCAGTGCGGTTCGTCTTGCGAAAAGCCAGAATCCCCTTCCCTGCCCGGGATTGAGGCCGGTACTCGCTGGCATCAGTTCTTTTACCAAAACCTTTTTCCGTAATTACCATTACTTCTGAATTATCTTTGATAATATCCATTCCTACCACATGGTCATTCTTATCCAGGGTAATTCCTTTGACACCACGGGCAACCCTACCCATACTTCTTACCTCTGACTCGTTAAAGCGAATGGCCATTCCCTCTCTGGTTCCTAAAATAATATCTTCTTTACCGCTGGTTAGTTTCACACCGATGAGTTCATCACCTTTTATTAAATTCAACGCAATTAACCCGTCCCTGCGGGAAGAGTCGTATTCCTCCAGTAAGGTCTTCTTTACCATGCCCTGCTTGGTTGCCATGAAAAGATAGTAGTTGCCTTTAAAGCTCTTGACTGGAATAACGGTAGTCACCCATTCATCTTTGTCCAGATATAACAGATTGACCAATGCCGTTCCTCTGGCCTGACGACTGGCTTCGGGAATTTCATGTCCTTTTAAGCGATAGACCTTACCTTTATTTGTGAAAAATAACAGGTAATGGTGTGTCGTTGTAATAAAGAGGTGTTCGACAAAATCATCATTTGTAGTGGATACACCGCTGACACCTCGCCCTCCTCGTCGCTGGCTCCTGTAGGTGGTCACAGGCAGTCTCTTGATATATCCCCGATGTGTTATGGTGATAACTATATCCTCTTCAGCTATCAGGTCTTCGATTTCTATTGACTCTTCCTCATCAGTAATCTGCGTTCTCCTAGGATCTGCATACTTGTCCTTGATTTCCAACAGCTCTTCCTTGATTATATTTAACACCAGTCTTTCGTTGTTCAGTACTTCTTTATAATAGGCAATTTTCTTAATCAACTCTTTATATTCTTCCTCAATTTTCTCCCGTTCCAAACCGGTAAGACGCTGCAACCTCATGTCCAAAATAGCCTGTGCCTGCTTATCTGTTAAACTGAACTTTTTCATCAACGCTTCTTTTGCTTCCGGCGGATTTTTTGAAGTCCTAATAGTATTGATTACGGCATCTAAATTCTTGAGAGCTATTTTTAAACCCTCAACTATATGGGCCCTTGCTTCTGCTTTGGCCAACAGGTATTTGGTCCTGCGGATAATGACGTCCTTTTGATGGTCCAGGTAATGCTGGAGCACTTCCTTGAGATTTAACACTTTTGGCTGGCCGTCAACCAACGCGAGCATAATAATACCGAAGGTCTCCTGCATCTGCGTATGCTTGTATAGCTGGTTTAACAGTACCCTGGGGTTGGCATCTTTTCGTAACTCGATAATCATCCGCATACCAGTACGGTCAGACTCATCCCGCAGGTCGGTAATGCCTTCAATTTTTTTATCTCTAACCAATTGGGCAATCTTTTCAATTAGCTTGGCTTTATTTACCTGATACGGCAGTTCGCTTACGACAATCCGTGTCTTACCATTATTCATTTTTTCAATTTGGGTCTTGGCTCTTACTTTTATAACGCCCCGCCCGGTATTGTATGCTTTTCTAATACCTTTACGACCCATGATAATACCGGCAGTGGGAAAATCCGGGCCCTTGATGGAAAACATCAGTTCCTTGATGGTAACTTCAGGATTATCGATTAAAGTTACCAAACCGTCAATAACTTCCCCTAAATTGTGTGGGGGAATATTGGTAGACATACCTACTGCGATTCCCGAGGAACCGTTTACCAGGAGATTTGGAAATTTTGAAGGCAACACAACCGGTTCCTTTAAGGTATCGTCATAATTAGGAGTAAAGTCCACAGTTTCCTTGTCAATATCCTTTAGTAATTCTTCAGCAATTTTTGACATTCTTGCTTCGGTATAACGCATTGCCGCGGCGGAATCACCATCAACAGAACCGAAGTTTCCGTGGCCGTCTACCAGTGGATAACGGTAGGAAAAATCCTGGGCCATACGTACTAACGTATCGTAAATTGCCGCATCACCGTGCGGGTGGTAACGTGCCATGACGTCACCAACAACGCGAGCTGATTTTTTATGCGGTTTGTCTCCGGTAATTCCGGCTTCGTACATGGCATATAAGATACGGCGGTGTACAGGCTTTAACCCATCACGTACATCGGGTAATGCCCTACCCACTATAACGCTCATGGCGTAATCCAAATATGATTTTTGCATTTCTTCTTCAATTTTAATGGGTAGCACTTTCCCATCAGTATATTCGTTCACCACATTTACCTCCTAAGGTTTTAATAGCACGTACATCTGCGGGCAAAATCAAAATTGTTTGCTAAATTCGAGAGCAGAAATAAAATTATTAAATATCTAAATTACGTACCTCTTTGGCATTTTCTTGAATAAACTGCCGCCTCGGGTCCACTTTATCTCCCATAAGAATGGTGAAAATTTCATCCGCCTTCACTACATCTTCCAGTGATACTTGGAGAATAGTCCTGGTTTCAGGATTCATAGTAGTTTCCCACAGTTGGTCCGGATTCATTTCACCTAAACCCTTATACCTTTGAATACTGTACTTAGAATCCCTGTTTTTGTCCAGAAACTTGTTTGCTGCCTCATCATTATAAAAGTAATGTTCCTCTTTGCCTATTTTAATTTTGTATAGCGGTGGCTGAGCAATATATACATAACCGGCTTCTACCAGGGGACGCATGTAGCGGTAAAAGAATGTCAGCAACAACGTTCGGATATGCGCTCCGTCCACATCAGCGTCAGTCATAATTATTATTTTGTGGTACCTGGCTTTATTGATATCAAAATCGTCACCGATGCCGGTCCCCAGGGCGGTAATAATGGACCTGATTTCCTCATTGTTCAATATTTTGTCCAGGCGGGCTTTCTCCACATTGATAATCTTACCGCGTAACGGTAAAATAGCCTGAAATCTCCGGTCCCTGCCCTGCTTGGCAGAACCCCCGGCAGAATCACCCTCCACCAGGTACAGTTCAGATAATGCGGCATCTTTAATAGAACAGTCAGCCAATTTCCCCGGTAGGGCAGACACTTCCAGGGCGTTTTTCCTACGGGTCAACTCCTTGGCTTTTTTCGCTGCCTCTCTTGCCCGGGCCGCATTTAACGCTTTTTCTGTAATTTTCTTGGCAACTGATGGATTTTCTTCCAGATAGGTACCCAAATTTTCACCGACAAAGGTTTCAACAATACCGCGAACCTCGCTATTTCCCAATTTTGTTTTGGTCTGTCCCTCAAATTGTGGTTCTTTAACCTTGACGCTGATTACCGCCGTCAGTCCTTCGCGAATATCTTCACCGGTGAAATTGTTGTTGTTTTCCTTGAGAATGTTGTGTTTGCGCGCATAGTCGTTTACCACACGCGTTAATGCTGTTTTAAAACCAACTTCATGAGTTCCGCCTTCATGTGTATGGATATTATTAGCAAAAGAATAAATATTATCCACATAACCGTCGTGATACTGCAGCGCTATTTCAATTTGTACTTCATCCCGTTCAGCCTCAAAATATATTGGTTTGGAATGAATGGGATTCTTGTTTTTGTTTAGATATTTAATGAAATCTACAATACCACCGTTGTGTAGGAAAGTCTCGCTCCTGTCCGTCCTCTCGTCCTTTAAAGTAATCTTCACACCCTTGTTGAGAAAAGATAATTCGCGCAATCTATTGGCCAAAGTATCATAGTTGAATTCCAGGGTATCAAAAATTTCCGCATCCGGCTTAAAATGCACCTCTGTCCCGGTTCCTTTTGCCTTACCAACGACTCTTAAGTCACTCTTTACCTTGCCTCTGGCAAATTTCTGGTGATATATATTACCGTTTCTTTTTACTTTTACTTCCAGCCACTCGGAGAGGGCATTTACTACGGACAAACCGACTCCGTGTAAACCACCAGCCACCTTGTAACCGTTACCACCAAATTTTCCGCCCGCGTGAAGCATAGTAAGGGCAACCTCTACTGCCGGTTTACCTGTCTTTTCATGAATGTCCACGGGTATACCACGGCCGTTGTCTGTCACAGTAATACTGTTGTCCTGGTGAATCACTACTTTTATCCGATCACAGTACCCTGCCAGAGCTTCGTCAATGCTGTTGTCCACAATTTCGTAAACCAGGTGGTGTAAGCCGCGACTGCTTGTACTACCGATGTACATACCGGGCCTGCGTCTCACTGCTTCCAAGCCTTCTAAAACTTGAATTTGACTAGCATTATAAGCGTCGTTAATTTGTTCAACTCGCTCAGCCATTGTTTTACCTCCAAAAAATATTTAACCCTAATGGTATATTATAACATAAAACATATGTTCGTACAATTTGGACCAAAATAGGATCGTTTATAATGTTTATCTTTTAATTGTAATTTAATTAATAAAGCCGTGGCTTATCACGGCTTGAAAAGTTACTACTTGTAATATGATTTTAAATTGCAACTGGTAGATCTCTTGTACAAAGTTGTTGACGAAATAGAAGATAAGTATACCTTGCTGTCTGTGACAATAAAGGATTTTGGCTGGCTGTCGTTATCTATTTTTTCCAGTAATCCTTCCAGCTCGGCTAGCTCCAAAAATTCTTCCGTAATTTGGGACCGGTTAACATTTTCATAGTCAATAATTGCAATAATATCCTTTTTCCGTATCAGCACGTCACCGCCAATATGCAAGTACATTGTTTACCTCCCAAGTCTAGAGTTTAGTGATGTTTCCGCTTTCTACACGAAAAACTTTTGCATTATCTGTTAATTCTCCATTAATGCCCGAAAGTTCCGTGCTGGTAATGAACGTTTGAATTTTATCCATAACTGTGTTCACGAGATATTTTTTCCTGCTGTTGTCCAGCTCGGAGAAAACGTCATCCAGCAGTAGTACCGGGTACTCCCCGGTTTCTGATTTGATAAACTCGATTTCTGCCAGTTTAAGTGCTAGAGAAGCTGTTCTCTGCTGTCCCTGGGAACCGAAAGACCTGATATTCAAGCCGTTAACTTTAATCAGCAGGTCATCTCTATGAGGTCCTACTAGGGTAATTCTCTTCAGTTTTTCTTCGTTTCGCGTACGCTGTAAGGCTTCGGCAAACATAACTTCTATATCCTGTATTGAACAGCTTTTATCCAATGTGCCAACAGTTGATAAATATTGAATTTCTAAATTTTCCCTACCGGCCGTGATTTTACGGCTAAGAAGCCGAGACAGCGGTTTTAGTTTTTCTACCGTTTCCAACCTTCTTTTAATAATATAGCTTCCCGTTTTTATAAGCTGCTCGTTCCATACTTCCTGTTGGCTTCCAAAAATATTGTTTTTGAGATTATTGTTTCTGTGGGCTAAAATTTTTCGATACTTTTTCAACTGGTCAGCATATCTTACACTTACCTGCGATATTTCATTGTTGAGAAACTTTCTACGTTCGGCCGGTCCTCCCTTGACTAGGCTCAGGTCTTCCGGAGCAAATAGCACCGTTGTGAAGTACTTGGTAGCTTCCTGGATTTTGCTTACCTTATTCTGATTTAAAAGAAATTCTTTATGAGATTGTTTAAAAAGATTTGATTCCAGCTGGAATTGGTGATGTTTATTGTAAAGTGTTGCTTTAAGATAAGCTCTGCTTTTATTCCAATGAATTAACTCGGCATCATTTCCAGTTCTAAATGATTTTCCGGTGCTAAGGAAGTAGATAGCTTCCAGAAGGTTACTCTTTCCCTGAGCGTTATTCCCTACCAAAATATTGACGTTGCTGCTCCAATCCAGCTGGGTTGGGATTTGTAAGTTACGAAAGTTTTTCAACTGTATGTTCTTGATCAGCAAAGAAAATTTCACTCCTAAGATTGGGAAACCACTTTTAATTCCACGGTATCGTTGATGGAAATAATGTCACCGGGGTAAATTTTTTTGCTGCGGCTAGTGTTTTTTTCGTTGTTTACCTTGACAATTCCTCTATTTATCAAATTTTTTGCTTCGCCGCCTGTGGAAACAATGTCAGCCCATTTAAGCAGTTGGTCCAACCGGATAAAGTCAGTATTAATTATTATTTCTTTCATTAACCATTTCTCTCCTTTTAAACCGTGCGGATAGGCAAGATTAAATACAAGTAGTTATCTTGAGATACCGGTTTAATTACGCCAGGGCTTAAAGAACCGGTAAGCTGCAAGTAAACTTCTTCATCTTCAATAACTTTGAGAGCATCTATTAGGTATCTAGAGTTAAAGGAAATCTTTATTTCTTCCCCTTCTATGTGTGCAGGTATTTTCTCGTGTATCTTACCCACATCGGGAGCATTTGAATTTATTATTAAATAATTTTCAGAAGTGGAGATTTTAATTACATTGGCTTTATCCTGTGCACTATCACGGACTAACAGGGAAGCTCTCTCCAAGGCGTTGAGAAAAGCCCTGGTTTCCAACCTGATGTTGGTGGAATAACTGCTGGGAATAACTTGAGTGTAGTCGGGAAACTGCCCCTCAATAATGCGAGAAATTATGGACACATTTGTTGTTTGAAAAAGCACCTGATTCTGGTCAAAACAGATGGAAACCGGGTTGTTGGGATCAAGTAGTTTACTGACTTCTACCAGTGTTTTTCCGGGAATAATTTCTTTTAACTGTAATTTGGTTTCAAAGGTGTTGCTTCTGTATGCCAGACGGTGCGTGTCTGTTGCTACTAGTTTGAGACCGTTATTGCTGATTTCCGTTAAAATGCCGTTGAATATAGGGCGAGCTTCGTCTTTAGAGATTGCGATAGATACTTGTTTAACCATATTTTTAAATAAATCGGCCGGAAGGTTGATTGCTTGTTTGTTTGTTATTTCTGGAAGAACGGGAAATTCTTCGGAATCATAACCGCTGATGGTAATAGTGGATTCGCCATATGTAATAGTGGCCGAATGATTTGCATTGGTTTCTATTATTATTGAAATATCAGGAAGTCTCTTGACAAGTTCCCCGAAGTATTTGGCGGGCAGTACAATGCTGCCAGGTTCCAGAACTTGCGCAGAAACAGAACAGATAATTCCCAGTTCCAGGTTGGTTGCTTTAAATGTAATCTGATTGTTTTGTGCTTCTAAGAGTATACCCTCAAGTATGGGCATAGTATTCTTAGTAGAGACTGCCCTTTGAACCATTTGTACACCGTAAGCTAAATTACTTTTATCGCTTTGGATTTTCATCGGTTATTCCTCCTGACTGATTCTTTTTTATTTATAGATGTAATAGTAATAAATTGTTGTGAATATGTGGATAAGTGCATTTGCTAGTCGGATTCCAGGCTTAGAAAGGTGTTATTAACATTGTGAATAACAACAGAAAGTTATCCATATTATCTACAGCACTAACACTGTCTATCTTATGCTTTTATTGGTTATTTCTAATTTTTTCAATGAGCTCTGTAATCAGCTCACCTGAAATCGGATCATTTATGATTTCTTTTGCAATTTTTTCATGGGCGTGTAGTACCGTAGTATGGTCGCGACCCCCAAACTCTTCGCCAATACGCGGTAGGGACATATCGGTTAATTCTCTGGACAGGTACATTGCTATCTGCCGGGGGTAGGCAATGGACCGCGTCCGTTTCTTCGACTTCAAGTCTGCTACTTTCAGGCCAAAGTGATTGGCAACTATTTTTTGTATTAACGGGATAGTAATTGGTTTTGGAGCAGAGGTTTGCACGATATCCTTTAATGCTTCTGCTGCCAAATCCGGGTTAATCTCTTTATTGGTCAGTGATGCATAGGCAGCGACACGTATCAGAGCTCCTTCCAGTTCACGGATGTTTGACTGTATCTTGTTAGCTATGAAGGTCATTACATCGTCAGGTAAATGTACATTTTCCAGAGAAGCTTTCTTTCGCAAGATGGCGATGCGTGTCTCGAAATCCGGTGGTTGAATATCGGTGATTAACCCCCACTCAAAACGAGATCTCAATCTGTCTTCCAGGGTGGAAATTTCTTTTGGCGGCCTGTCGCTGGAGATTATAATTTGCTTGTTTGCCTCATATAAGGCGTTAAAGGTGTGGAAAAACTCCTCCTGCGTGCGTTCTTTCTTTTCTAGAAATTGAATGTCGTCAATAAGCAGTACGTCTATGTTGCGGTACTTATTGCGAAAGGTAACCGTTTTATCATCGCGTATGGCATTGATTAATTCGTTGGTAAACTTTTCGGAAGATACGTACACCACTTTATGATTTGGATGGTTGGCCAGTACATAATGGCCAATAGCGTGCATCAGGTGTGTCTTCCCCAATCCTACACCGCCGTAGATAAACAAAGGATTGTAGGCTTTGGCTGGGGCTTCTGCTACTGCCAGCGAGGCTGCATGTGCAAACCGGTTGCTGTTGCCAATAACAAATGAATCAAAAGTGTACTTTGGATTAAGCTGAACTTTTAAAGCATTGCTTTGTGTTGCGGCTGAGGTAGTTTGCTTGTTTTCGGCCGAATTTGGACTGTTATATAAAGAATAACTTTCATTGGGCAGGACGAAACTTAAAGAAATTTCTTCTTTTAAAATCAATTCAAACGTACTTTTTATAAGGTGGTAGTACCTGGTTTCCAGCCAGTCTTTGGCAAATTCGTTCGGGACGGAAATAATAGCCTTATTATTTTGAAAGGAAATCAGCTCGGTATTTTTTAACCAGGTTTCAAAACTTGGTTTACTTAGCTCGGTTTCGAGAATTTCCAGTGCCTGCTGCCAGAGTTCTGTTATTGAATCCGGTTGTGACATAATGATCCTCCTTTGGTGTTTACATAAAATATCCACAGAAACTGAATGATATCTGTGGAAAGGTAAAAATCATAAGTAAAAATAACTGAAATAACAGTGCTGGAGGTTATAACGAAGGATAATTATGGAAATTATAAAAAAGAAAAAAATTTTCCACAAAAAAATAAAATAGCAAATGCACTTGTGGATAATAAGAGGGTTGGGGATAAAATCAAGCTTTTACTAAATTTTGCATATCTATGATAGCAGAATTTATCCACAATATCAACAGAATTTTTCTAAAGAACTGTGATTTTTGTGGATAACTAGATATTCAATTTTAAAATATCTATTAAATATCCACAGTTTCTTGACATAAAACTTCGGATTCGTTTATAATCGGTGTAGTTGTGGATTGGATAAGGGGGTAATCTCAGTGAAGCAAACTTATCAGCCAAAAAGAAGAAAACACAAAAGGGTTCACGGCTTCAGAAGTAGGATGAGAACGAAATCCGGACGCAAAGTTATCAGCAATCGCCGTAAGAAAGGTAGAAAGAGATTATCTGCATAAGGCCGCGTTAGGTGGCCTTATAGCTTTTTTGCAGGAAGAATGTTTAACAAATGAATAACCGGGTTATAATATTAATTTGAGTGAAAAAGGTGAAACCTTGTGTTACCGGGTGAGTACAGATTAAAGGAAAAAAGAGATTTTAAAAGGGTTTACCGTTATGGAAAATCCCATGCCAATGATGTACTGGTGATATTTTACCTACCAAATAAACTGAATAGGTGCCGCATTGGTTTTTCTATTTCTCGTAAAATGGGTAAAGCTGTGGTCCGTAACAGGATTAAACGTGTTTTGCGGGAAATTTGTAGAAGAAATATTGGGGAATTTAAAGCGGGTTATGATATAATTTTTATTGCGAGAAAAAAAATTAAAGGAATTGACTACTGTTTAATAGAAATAAAGCTGTTAAGTTTGGTGGAGCAGGTAGGCTTACGAGTCAGGTCTGGTGAGTGACTAATGACTAGACTGCTAATTTTATTGATTAAGGTATATCAGCATACATTGTCTAAAATTACTGGAAGAACCTGCCGTTTTCACCCCACTTGTTCGCAGTATTTTATTACTGCGCTGCAGCGTTTTGGGTTAAGGAAAGGTCTCTGGTTGGGTGTTAAGAGAATAACCAGGTGTCATCCATGGAATGAAGGTGGGTATGATCCAGTTCCGAAAAATAGTGAAGGAGGTGAGCCTGCTAAACCGTAGGGTTTGGCAGGACAAGATTTGTGGGCTGCGCTAGTTGATTTTATTTCTCAGGTAATTCAGTTTTTTTACATAGTTACGCAGAAAATCGGAATACCAAATTACGGGTTGGCCATTATTCTGTTTACTATTGTGGTCAAGATAGTTCTCTATCCGCTGACATATAAGCAGATGGTGGCTATGCGTAAGATGCAGGAGCTTCAGCCGAAAATTAAAGAAATTCAGAAAAAGTATAAAAATGACCCGCAGAAATCCCAGCAGGCCATGATGGAACTGTACCAAAAACACGGCGCCAATCCTTTTTCCGGTTGTTGGCCTTTATTAATTCAAATGCCTATTCTGATTGCCCTGTTTACGTCATTGAGAACCTTCTTTGATCCTATGAAGCATCCCGAGTACGTAAACTTGGTACATGCCAAGTTTTTATGGATTAAAAATCTCGGTGAAGCTGATCCATTCATTTTACCTATCATAGTAGCAGTCAGTACATTCTTGCAACAGAAAGTTACAACAACTAGCCAAGATCAAACTCAAAAAACTATGCTTTACGTGATGCCTCTATTTCTTGGTTGGGTCAGTCGTAGCTTTCCCGCTGGATTGGCTCTTTACTGGGTTATCTTTAGTATAGTGGGCGCGATACAGCAGGTCTATATTAATAGAAAGCCTACTGTTGCGAAGGAGGAGGCCAGTGCGAAATGAGGAGTGTGATAAAAACCGCTAAAACTGTAGATGAAGCGGTGGCAGAAGCTCTGCGGGAGCTTAATGTGGATAGGGAACGGGCTAAAGTTGAAGTACTGGAGGAGCCCCAGAAAGGTTTATTCGGACTGATAGGTAACCGGCTGGCTAGAGTGAAGGTCACGGTATCGGAAGATCCGGTTAAGTTGGCCAAGGAGTTTTTGTACAAAGTGTGCGATGAGATGGGAGTTAACGTATATATAGAAGACATGACTGTAGACGAGTATATTCATCTTTCTTTTTCCGGCAAGGATCTGGGAATTCTTATTGGTCGCCGTGGTGAAACCCTGGATGCCCTGCAGTATCTGACTAATCTGGTGGTTAACAAACAGGTTGAAGATCGTGTGAAATTTATTCTGGATGTCCAGGGGTACCGTAAGAGGCGGGAAGAAACGCTGCGCAAACTGGCACAGCGGTTATCCGATAAGGTGAAGCGGACCGGTAACAAAATTGTGCTTGAACCCATGAATCCGCACGAAAGACGAGTCATTCATACTGCCTTGCAAAAGGACAACCGGGTTAATACTTACAGTGAAGGAGAAGAGCCTTATCGAAAAGTAGTAATAGCTCCAAAAAATAGCTGATTTTTTAACCCAGTAATGGCAATACATTACTGGGTTTTGTACATGATATAGGTAAACTATTTTTGTGGGAGTGTTACATCATGTTAGACGATACCATTGCAGCAGTGGCTACTCCAGTGGGAGAAGGCGGCATCGGTATTATTAGGATTAGCGGGAAGGATGCCGTTAACATTGCCAAGAAAATTTTTCAGGCAAAAAATAAAGTAGCAGTTGAGGAAATACCTTCCTTTACCCTGCGGTTGGGGAATATTGTGGATTCGGAACATAAAGTGATTGTTGATGAGGTTTTACTGACAGTGATGCGCGGGCCCAAAAGTTATACTGCGGAAGACGTGGTAGAGATACACTGTCATGGGGGCCCTCAGGTAATAGAGCGCATCTTGCAGTTGGTACTTGACGCGGGAGCGCGGCTGGCTGAACCGGGTGAGTTTACCAAGAGAGCGTTTTTAAATGGCCGGATAGACTTGGTGCAGGCTGAAGCCGTGATTGATGTGATAAGGGCAAAGACGGATGCAGCTTTAAGTGCTGCGGTTAGTCAACTGCGGGGTAAGCTATCCAACCGCTTGCAGCAGGTTAAAGAGCGCTTGATTGGTGTTATGGCCCAAATGGAAGCCAGCATTGATTTTCCGGAAGAGGTAGGTGATGTTGATTATGCGGAATTAAAACGGTCTTTGGAGGATATCAGTAGGACGGTTGCGGAAATGATAGAAGAAGGCCATCAGGGAAAGGTATTGAAAGAGGGTCTGAAAACCGTTATTGTAGGGCGTCCCAATGTTGGAAAGTCCAGCTTGTTGAATGCTTTGCTCAAGGAGGAGCGTGCCATTGTTACTGATATTCCCGGAACCACCCGGGATATTATAGAGGAAGTAGTTAATGTGAACGGTATTCCCTTAAGAATTATTGATACAGCCGGGATTCGGGAAACAATTGATGAGGTAGAAAAAATTGGTGTATCCCTTGCCAGAGAATCGTTGGTTGACGCTGATTTGGTTTTATTTGTTATTGACGTAACAGCCGGGTTATCCAGGGATGATAATATCATTGCCGAACAGTTGAGGGCAGATAACACACTTGTGTTACTCAATAAAACCGATGTTGAAAAAAGAGCTGTAACTTCAGAAGACATTAAAAAGATGCTTCCCGAATTTGAGGTTATTGAGATATCAGCTAAGGAGGAATGGGGACTGGACAAACTTGCCAACGCCATTAAGAAAAGGATTTTTGGCGGTCAAATAAAGGGTGGTGAAAGAGAAATCATTACCCGCACCAGACATATAAATGCCTTGAAGAGAACGTACAAGCATCTCAAGGAAGCGATTGCTGCCCTGGATAACCAAAAAGAAGTTGACCTGATAGTTATTGATGTCAGGGATGCTTTGGATAGTTTTGGTGAAATTACGGGGGAAACGGTAACTGAGGATATTTTGGACACTATCTTTAATGAATTTTGTATTGGCAAGTGAGGTGTCGTTATGGCGTATAAGGCAGGAACATATGATGTTATTGTAGTTGGCGCGGGACATGCCGGCTGTGAAGCAGCTTTGGCTGCTGCTCGGCTAAAATGTCGGACATTGTTGCTGACCATCAGTTTGGATAACGTGGCGTTGATGCCGTGCAACCCTGCAGTTGGTGGACCGGCAAAAGGGCACCTGGTAAGGGAAGTAGATGCTTTAGGTGGAGAAATCGGTATCAACACGGATAAAACTTTTATTCAAATCAGGATGCTTAATACCGGCAAGGGACCTGCAGTTCACGCGTTACGTGCCCAGGCGGACAAGAAATTATATCAACAGGAAATGACCTTAACTCTGGAAAAGCAGGATAATTTGGACGTCAAACAGGCGACAGTGGAAAAGGTTCTCACTGAAGGTGACAGGGTAATCGGGGTTGAGACACATACGGGGGCTATTTTTTATGCGCCGGCAGTTGTCATCACTACCGGTACATATTTGCGAGGAAAAATTATCATTGGTGATGTACAGTACGAGGGTGGCCCCAACGGCCAGTTTCCCGCAAAAGGTTTATATTATAGCTTAAAGGAACTAGGACTGGAAATGGGTCGTTTTAAAACCGGTACGCCGCCCAGGGTAGACCGCCGCTCGTTGGATTTTTCCGTGATGAAAGAGCAGCCTGGTGATGACCGCCCGTTACACTTTTCTTTTCTAACTGAGGAATCGGTACGGCCTCATGTACTGTGCTGGTTGACCTATACTAACGAAAAAACGCACAAGATTATTAGAGATAATTTGTACCGGTCTCCTCTTTACAGCGGAGTGATAGAGGGAATTGGACCCAGGTATTGCCCGTCAATTGAGGATAAGATTGTACGTTTTGCGGATAAACCGAGCCACCAGGTGTTTGTGGAACCTGAAGGAATGTACACTTACGAGATGTATGTCCAGGGGATGTCCACCAGTTTACCTGAAGACGTGCAGGTGAAGATACTGCGTACTTTGAAAGGTTTTGAAAATGTAAAGATTATGCGGCCGGGATATGCCATCGAGTACGATTACGTTGTACCTACGCAATTGCAATTGACGCTGGAGACGAAACAGATAAAAGGGCTGTATACCGCAGGGCAAATTAATGGTACCTCTGGGTATGAAGAAGCAGCTGCTCAAGGCATTATTGCCGGCATTAATGCAGCATTGCAGGTAAAAGGTGAAGAACCATTTATTCTATCCAGATCCGACGCCTATATCGGTGTACTGATTGACGACCTTGTTACCAAAGGAACCAACGAGCCTTACCGGATGCTTACTTCCCGTGCTGAGTATCGCTTGTTATTGCGGCAGGATAATGCCGATTTACGACTGACACCTCTAGGGCGTGAAATTGGACTGGTTGATGATTACCGGTGGGAAAAGTTCTTGACCAAAAAGAAACAGATACAGGAAGAAATGGAGCGTTTAGAGCAGTTTAAGGTTACGCCTGGCAATAAAGAACTGGAAGAATACTTAAAAGAAAAACAAAGCAGCACTTTAAAAAAATCTCATAGCCTTGCAGAATTAATGCGGCGGCCGGAACTAGATTATGAAGTAGTGGAAAAAATTGCCCCGCCGCCGGCAGAATTACCCGGAGATGTCAAAGAGCAGGTAGAAATACTCATCAAGTATGAAGGCTATATTAAAAAACAGGAGGAACAGGTAAAAAGATTTAAGAAAATGGAACAGCGGAGAATTCCTGAGGATATTGATTATTACAAAATTTCTGGATTAAGAAAGGAAGCGCAGCAAAAGTTGAGCGAGGTACGGCCAGTTTCTGTTGGACAGGCTTCTCGCATCTCCGGTGTCAATCCTGCTGATATTAACGTCCTTCTAATTCATTTGGAAAGGGAAAAACGGGGTCGGAGAGATGGATAAAGTAGTGAAAATTTTACGGCAGCAACTAGCTGCAACCGGAATTGAAACGACTGACGAGCAGTTGGTGAAGTTTGAGAAATACACGTGGTTATTGAAGGAATGGAGTAAGAAAATTAACCTGACGGCTATTACGGATGAGAAAGAAATAGCAATTAAACATTTTTACGATTCGTTAAGCTTGATTATTACCGGTATGGTGAAAGAAGACGAACAAATTTCTTTGATTGATATTGGTTCGGGGGCTGGTTTTCCTGGATTGCCTTTAAAAATCTGGAATAAAAACCTGAATGTTATTTTAGTGGACAGTACCAGAAAGAAAATTGTTTTTCTAGAGAAGGTTATTGAAGAACTAGGACTCACGGGCATTCAAGCGATTTGGGGTAGAGCTGAGGAACTGGGACACGATGTGAGCTTTCGAGAGAAGTTTTCCATTGTCACTGCCAGGGCCGTTGCACCTTTGAACGTTTTGCTGGAATACAGTTTACCTTTTGCTGCAGTGAACGGTAAATGTGTTTTTATGAAAGGGCAAAAGTATCAAGAAGAGATTGCCGAGGCGGAAAAGGTATTGGCGCTACTTGGTGGGAAAATAGCCGGGGTGGAAAGAGTCACTCTTCCTTTGGTGAAGGAGGACCGATTTCTTATTTGTATTGATAAGGTCAGGAATACTCCGGAAAAATACCCGCGGCGGCCGGGGATTCCTAAGAAAAGACCGCTGGTTTAAACCGGTTACCCCGGTTTTTTTTATTTTAACTGCAGGGAACTGGTAGTGGTTTGTGGAATAAAATGTATAGAAAATTATGCTGGCTGGGTGGTGCATGTCAGTGGCAAAAGTCATGGCAATTGCCAATCAAAAAGGTGGAGTAGCCAAAACAACTACTGCAGTGAATCTCAGTGCCTGCTTGGCCTCATTGGGAAAAAAAGTGTTGCTGATTGATATTGACCCGCAGGGTAATGCTAGCAGTGGGCTGGGCATTAACAGGATGGAGACGCAGCACTGTATTTATGACGTTTTAATTAATAACATTCCTATCAGTAGTGTCACTGCAGCAACTGAAATAGACGGTTTAAAGATTGTGCCTGCCACTATTCAACTGGCAGGGGCGGAAATCGAGTTAGTTTCTGCTATATCCAGGGAACTAAAACTGAAAAAAGCCTTAAAGAATGTCAGGGAAGATTATGATTACATTTTTATTGACTGCCCGCCTTCCCTGGGACTATTAACCTTAAATGCCCTTACTGCTGCGGACAGTTTGATTATTCCCATCCAGTGCGAGTACTATGCCTTAGAGGGACTGGGACAGTTATTGAATACCATTCAATTGGTGCAGAAACACCTTAATCCAAATTTGGAATTGGAAGGTGTGGTACTGACAATGTTTGATGCCCGCACCAACCTTTCCATTCAGGTAGTGGATGAAGTAAAGAATTACTTTAAGGGAAAAGTATTTGGAACTATCATACCGCGAAATGTGAGACTTAGTGAAGCTCCCAGTCATGGAAAGCCGATTATTACCTATGACCCCAAGTCACGGGGTGCGGAAGTATATTTTGACTTGGCAAAGGAAGTGATAGATAATGGCTAATAAAAGGGGACTGGGTAAAGGATTACAGGCTTTGATCCCCAGTGTACCGCCTGGCGAGGATGACAGTTCCAATAAAATCAAAAATATTTCTGTAAAAAAAATTAAGCCCAACACCTATCAGCCGCGCAGGGAGTTTTCCGAAAGCAAGCTCCAGGAACTGGCACAGTCCATCAAGGAACACGGAGTTATTCAACCGGTAGTGGTTAGAAAGTTAGATAACGACTACTATCAGCTTATTGCCGGTGAACGTCGCTGGCGAGCTTGCGTGATGCTGGATCTGGAAACCATACCGGCCGTTGTTAAGGATTTGGACGATGCCAAGACTACGGAACTGGCCTTAATTGAGAATATTCAACGGGAAGATTTAAATCCGATTGAAGAAGCTTGGGCTTACAAAACGCTGCTGGAAGAATTCTCCCTAACCCAGGAACAGTTATCTCAGAGTATAGGCAAAAGCAGGCCCGCAATTACGAATACATTGCGGTTGTTAAATTTAGAATGTGACGTACAGGATATGCTGGCGTCAGGTGAGCTTTCCATGGGACATGCGCGGGCGTTGTTAAGTATAGAGGACCCTTCCTTACAGGTGGAACTGGCAAAAAAAATCAATAAAGAGGGGCTTTCAGTCAGACAGACGGAAAAACTTGTGAAAGGGATTTTAGAGAAAGGAAAAGTAAAAAAAGAGATAAAACTGAAACAGGATATCCCCCCTGAAATCAATGCGTTACAAGAAAGACTCCAGGAACATTTTGGTACCAAGGTAACCATCAAATACGGAAAAAAGAAAGGATCCATAGTTATTGATTATTATGGTGATGATGATTTAAACCGCATTCTGGAGTTACTTGATGCGCAGTAATGTTTCACGTGAAACAAAACATTTCCGGCTGACCGGTGCCTGTCGCTAAAATGTTTCACGTGAAACATCCCCAGCACCCCAATAAACAATTGTTTTTTTGTATATTTAATAATTTTTTTGGGAATATAAGAGTGAATATATTATTGAGGGGGCGGGCGCTGTGCGGGAATACAAATTTTTAAAATATGGTGGTATCAAATTCAAGCCGTTAGCCGAACCCGAGGAAATCAACCGATTTGTAGCGCAACTACCGGAACAAAAGCGTAATTCACTGTATTCTGTGGCCGAGGAATTAAGAAAGGCGGGTTTAATATTTATTCCAAATGACGGTGAGTTTACTACGGTAGATACAGATATGGAACCATACTTGGATTAAGCGGGGTATTGCCCTGCTTTGTTTTTATTATGATAATTTTTGGTTGAGCAGGTGTTAGGAGGGTTGATAGTGATATATTTTGATAATGCTGCTAGTTCATGGCCAAAGCCAAAACAGGTTATTACGGAAATGCAAAACTTTTTGGAAAAATATGCTGCAAACCCAGGTCGTTCAGGACACCGACTGGCACGTGAAGCAGGAAGAAAGGTTTTGGAAGCTCGTCAACGGTTAGCTCGCTTTATTAACTGCAGTCAAACAGAACGAATAGTGTTTACCGCAAATGCCACGGAAGCACTGAATATGGCAATTTACGGTATTTTAGAATCGGGAGACCATGTTATCACCACTGCAATGGAACATAATTCGGTACTGCGTCCTTTGCGGCAACTGGGGAGACTAGGAGTTTTTGTGGATATTCTGTCCTGTGACGGCAACGGATTGATAGATCCGCAATTGATAAAAAAGGCGCTGCGTCCCAATACCAAAATGATTGTGATAAATCATGCTTCCAATGTAACCGGTACCGTACAGCCGGTAGAGGAAATAGGGAAGATTGCCAGGGAAGCCGGAATAATTTTTTTGCTTGATGCGGCACAAACGGCCGGTGCATATCCGATTGATGTGCAAAAATTACAGGTAGACCTGGTAGCTTTCACCGGTCATAAAAGCTTGTATGGACCCCAGGGCACCGGGGCGCTGTACGTGGCGCCTGATATTTTACTAAGACCTTTAAAGTACGGCGGAACCGGCAGTTATTCGGAATTGGACACACAACCGGAGGAATACCCGGATTACTTAGAAAGCGGAACCGTTAACGGTGTGGGACTGGCAGGCTTGGCAGCCGGATTGAAGTACATAGAGGAAAGAGGTTTAACAAATATAATGGAACATGAAAGACGGTTGATGACACGTTTAATAAAGGGCCTGCAGGAAATTGATTGCGTACATATCTACGGGCACCGAGATGTAGCTGCAGTACCGGTTTTATCTTTCAACATTGAAGGCTGTGACCCGTCGGAAATAGGGTTCATCCTGGACCAGGTGTATGACATTGCAGTTAGGCCGGGATTGCATTGCGCTCCCCTGGCGCACAAAACCCTGGGTACATTTCCTGAGGGGACCGTAAGGGTTAGCCTATCGGTGTTTAACTCCGAAGAAGAGATAGATAAGTTTCTCAATGCTATTGAGCAAATATCCAGAGACATGGCTTTAAATTAAGTGAGAGAAAAAAGAGGAGGATGCGGTTTATGGGAATGTTTTAAGTATTTTGGTGAAGGAGTGAGGACATGCTTCCCGAGACGCCTTATTTGGAGCTGGATATGCAGAAACTGAAATACAATATTGAAGACATGGCTGCTTTCGCCAGGGAACATAATCTGAATTTAAGACCGCATGCGAAAGCACATAAACTAATTCCTGTTGCCCAAATACAACTGAAATACGGGGCAATAGGATTGACGGTTTCTAAACTTGGCGAGATGGAAACTTTTTTAAAAGGTGGCATCAAGGACCTGTACCTGGTATATGAACTGGCTACCGCGAGTAAAATAAAGCACTTATTGAAACTGGCATCGGAGGCAAAGATTACCACCACCGTGGATAATCCCTATCATGTTAAACTGCTGAGTGAGCTGGCTTCTGCCAGCAAGCAGACTATGGATGTGATGATTGAAGTGGACACTGGCTTACACCGTTGTGGCGTATGTGAAAAAGAAGACGCTTTAAAACTGGCACAATTAATTGAGAAAATGCCGGGTGTTAGATTGAAAGGTTTAATGACCCATGCCGGTCACGTGTACGGAGTACAATCACCGGAACAGGTAGTGCAGATAGGCCGGCAGGAGGGAGAATTGCTGGCGGAATATGCCGGTTACCTGAAAAAACAAGGTTTTCCAGTTGAAGTGGTATCTGTCGGTTCCACCCCTACTGCAAAAATTGCAGGTAAAGTAAACGGTGTAACCGAAATAAGGCCGGGTAATTACTGCTTTTACGATGCCATCCAGGTGGGGCTCGGTGTGGTACCGGTGGATAGGTGTGCCTTAAAGGTACGTGCCACGGTAATTAGCCGGAGCGCTGACAGGAGGCGGTTTGTTATTGACGCTGGCAGCAAAACATTTGCGCTGGATAAAGGAGCCCATGGTACAGAGCTGGTTGACGGCTTTGGTATCATAGTAAATTACCCGCATCTGCGTTTGGCACGTTTATCTGAAGAACACGGCATCATTGAAGTGAAGAAGGAGGCGAATAGGGGTCCCTTACCGGAGATAGGAGAAACCCTGGATATTGTACCCAACCACGCCTGTCCCGTGATTAACCTGGCGGAAGCGATTTATGTTCGCGATGGCGACAAAAT
>JACDOG010000025.1 GCA_017656305.1 Thermoanaerobacteraceae bacterium | reverse complement strand
AATCCCCCATAAACCCGGCCCCGGCGTTGGTGGAAGCTCTCAGGCCGGGGCTGGGGACCAAAAATATTTAATTCGGAGGTGTATGGAGTGAAGCTTTTAAAGCTAACCCTTAAGAACTTCAAAGGCATTCACCACTTTGTCCTGGATATCCAGGGGCAGAATGTGAATGTTTATGGCGACAACGCAACCGGTAAGACAACGCTGTTTGATGCGTTTACCTGGTTGCTATTCGATAAAGACTCAAACAACCGTAAGGATTTTGAAATTAAAACTCTGGACTCCCAGGGAAACCCCATTCACGGTTTAGACCATGAAGTCGAGGCCACCCTCCAGCTTGCAGACGGCAAGCACATTACCCTTCGCAAAGTATTCCGCGAGAAGTGGACTAAAAAACGTGGTTCAGCAAAAAAAGAGTTCACCGGGCACACTACCGATTATTTTATTGACGGTGTGCCGGTGAAAAAGAGTGAGTATAATGCCCGAATCTCTGAAATTGTTGATGAGAACATCTTTAAACTTCTGACCAGCCCAACGTACTTCAACCAGCAGTTACACTGGCAAGAACGTCGGCGGATCCTGCTTGAAGTATGTGGTGATATTAGCGATCAAGATGTCATTGCCGCAGAGCCTGGACTCGAAAAGCTCCAGGATGTTCTTAGTAACCGGTCCCTGGACGATCACCGTAAGGTTATAGCTAGCCGACGGGCCGAGATCAATAAGGAACTGGAGAAAATCCCAGTACGCATTGACGAAGTGCAGCAGTCCCTGCCAGACATTACCGGCATTGATCCGGAAAAAACCACACAAACAATTTCCAAGCTGAGAGAAGCCATCAAACAAAAAGAACTACAAATCAACCGCATTGAGGGTGGCGGGGAAGTGGCCGAGAAAATGAAAGCCCTGCGGGAAGTCGAGAGCCAGCTGCTAGAGATTAAAAACCAATACCGGGCCCGTTATGAGGCCGAAATCCGGGAGAAGCAGGAACAGTTGAACGCGGCCAGGGAGAGGTTCTATAGCATACAGGCCGACGCCAAAAACCTTCAAAGGACCATGGAAGTGAACCAGGAAACTGCGCAACGCTATCAGCGGCAGATGGATGAGCTCCGACAAGAATGGCACCGGGTAAACGCCCAAGAATTCACTTACGAGCAGGACGACACCTGCCCTACATGCGGTCAGCCTTTACCAGAAGAGAAACTGACTGAGGCCCGGGAGAAGGCACTGGCTCAGTTTAACCGGGAGAAAGCCCAACGGCTTGAGGACATTACCAACGATGGTAAAGAACTCAAGGCCAAGGTTGAGGAACTGAACGCCGAAAACGCCGACATCGAGAAGAGGCTCAAAGATATTCGAGCAAAGCTGGCCGGCGAAGACGAGCTGATTATCCGCCTGAAGAGAGAAATCGAGGCCCTGCGCCAGGTAATGGAGCAGTATGTCAATGACCAGGCTTACACTCGGAAACTTGAAGAAAAAGAAAAGCTGGAAGCCGAAATTACTGCTCTTAAGGAAGGCCGGCAGGAAGAGGTTAATAAAATCCGGGCCGAGATTGCAGAGCTTGAAAGCCAAATCAGGGCTGCCGAAAACCGCCTGGCCGACGTACAGCGCTACAACCAAGGTCAGAGACGCATCGAGGAACTCAAACGGCAGGAGAAACAGTTGGCTAAGGAGTTTGAAAAGTTGGAAGAGGAACTGTATTTGACAGAGCAGTTTATCAGAACGAAAGTCAAGCTACTGGAAGAGAAGATCAACAGCCGGTTTAAACTGGCCCGGTTCAAGCTGTTTGACGTGCAGGTCAACGGTGGCGTGGTGGAGACTTGCGAAACGCTTTACAACGGCGTGCCGTACTCTTCGCTGAACAACGCGGCCAGAATCAACGTGGGTTTGGACATCATCAATACGCTGTCAGAACACTACGACTTTACGGCCCCGATCTTCATCGACAACGCCGAGGCAGTGACGCAGCTGATCGAAACCCGGGGCCAGGTAATCAGGCTGATCGTGAGCGAGCCGGACAAAGCCTTGAGGGTAGAGGCCGAGACCAAACCAGAGGCTGAAACCAATCTTTTTAAGGAGGTCATATAAATGGCTAATGAAATGGTGGCAAGAACAATCAGAACCCCAATGGATAAGCTCAAGCACGTCCTGAGCACCGATAGCGTTAAGGCGCAATTCCAAAATGCGCTAAAGGAAAACGCCGGGGCTTTCATAGCAAGCATAATCGACCTTTACGGGTCGGACAAATACCTGCAGGAATGCGACCCCAATGCAGTGGTTATGGAAGCCCTGAAGGCAGCCACTCTGAAATTACCCATCAACAAGCAGTTAGGCTTTGCCTACATTGTTCCCTACAGGAGCAAAGGAGTAGTCATCCCCCAATTTCAACTGGGGTACAAGGGATATATCCAACTGGCCATGCGCACCGGGCAATACCGGTTTCTTAACGCGGGGGTTATATACGAAGGCGTTAAGGTCCACCGGAACATACTGACCGGAGAGATTACTTTTTCGGGCGAACCGACCAGTGAAAAGGCCCAGGGGTACTTTGCATACATGGAGCTTTTGAACGGCTTTTCAAAGACGGTCTACATGACCAAGGAAGAGGTAATAAAGCACGCGCAGCGTTACAGCAAATCGTATAACACGCCCAACTCGGCCTGGAAAACCAACTTTGACGAGATGGCTATGAAGACGGTGACCCGGATGCTGCTCTCGAAATACGGAATACTTTCGACTGACATGATAGCGGCTCTGACGTCCGACAGGGACGAGGATATAGAGAGCGCGGTGGACAGGGAAATAGCTAGCGAAGCCAATCAGGAAGTCATAGACATAACTGTCCAAGTTAGGTCGGAAGAAGAGAAGCAGCCGGAAGCGGCCGCCAGCGGAGGGCCTGGGTTTTGATTGAAATAACAGCACTCGCCTCCGGGAGCCGGGGGAATTGCTACCGGGTTACAGACGGTAGCACCCTGCTGCTCTTGGAGTGCGGCATTCGATATAAGGATATCCAGCGCCGGTTGGAATTCCGAACGTCAGAAATTGCCGGCTGTCTGATCAGCCACGAGCACAAGGATCATTGCAAGTCCGTGGCTGACGTAATGAGGGCCGGGATAGATTGCTACATGAGCCAGGGCACAGCTGAGGCCCTGGGAGTATCCGGACACCGGTGCCGTATCATCCAAGCCCGGAAACAGTTTCGGATAGGTAGCTGGACCATACTCCCTTTCGAGACGCAGCACGATGCGCAGGAGCCGGTGGGTTTCCTTATGGCCAACCAGACCGGAGATAAGCTTCTTTTTGCAACGGACACTTATTACATTCGATATAAATTCAAGAATCTAACTCATATCATGGTCGAATGCAATTATGCCGCGGATATCCTTCGGGAAAATGTTCGGACTGGCCTAGTTCCGGTAGAGATGAAAAAGAGGATCCTGCGAAGTCATTTTAGCCTGGAGAACGTCAAAGAGTTTCTCCGGGCCAATGACCTCAGCAGGGTGCAGCAGATATGGCTTTTGCACCTTAGCAATGACAACAGTGATGAGGAACGGTTTAGGAGAGAAATCCAGGAGTTAACCGGTAAAGAGGTTTATATTGCCTAAATTTTTTTACCCTGAGATACTACCAAATGTTTCACATAGAGGGAGGGAGAGCCAATGACAATACATTGGGACGGCGATTATAAAAGCAGTGTGCTAAATCAGCTGACTGTGATTAGAGCAAACATTCAGTTGGGCAATAAAGAGGCAGCTTTAAAGGCGGTAGATGAATTAGCGGAGTTTCATAGGGAGGAGAACCATGAAAAGGTACAGGGTGTTTCTGCTTGCAATGACCAGCGTCTTGCTGATTGCGCTAACTTTTAGTGCAGGTTGTGACAATACCGGTACTCGTAAAACAGTTAACCATGTAGTCAAAGAGGGTGATACTCTCTGGAGTATCGCCCGGAAGTACAGACCAGAGCAGGATCCACGGAAAACGGTGTATCAAATAAAACAGGCAAACAACCTTGACAGTGCTACCATACGCCCTGGCCAGGTTCTGCGGGTGGAGGCTACGGCTTACACTCATGCAAAAAGCGGAGGAGATATCAACGGCACGGGAGACGGCCGGACAAGCATTGGGTACCAGGTGGACCGTGGGATAGTGGCTGTGGATCCCAGGGTAATTCCATACAACAGCATTTTGCATATTCCCGGATATGGCTACGCAGTTGCAGCTGACACCGGCGGGGCCATCCGGGGTAAGAGAATAGACCTGTTTTTCCCAAGCCGGGAGGAAGCTCTGCGGTTTGGCAGGAGGCAGGTTGAGGTTAGAATTGTGAGGGTTCCGGGGGTGAGCTCTGATGCCCTGGGAGTTAAACGTTGAGACTTTTCCGGTTGATTACCAAAATGGTAAACATTGCATTAACTGTGGAGAAGCAAACGACTGGTGCAAGTATGGAGACCACTTTCAGGCGGGAGGCGGTTGGTCGCCCAGATCGTTTATATTCTGTACGCTGCTGAAAGGAAAAGTTTACGTGGAACCGCCCCAAGCAGATGATCATCCGGGAAACGAGATTAAAAAAGTTTTAATTCCGGTAACGTGTCCTTATTGTAATCAGCTGAGTTTTAATTTTACCGAGGGAGCGGGGTGAAACCATGACAGTCAAATGCAAGGACTGTGCCGGGTTTGACAAATGTCCGGCCCAGTCCTGGGGGATAAAGATTACCAAAGACACGGAAGTACCTTTTTGCATTGGCTATCGGGAGAGGGTGCCTTGTGATGTAAAAGGTGAGGTAGTAATACCGGAGGATGTAAGGCAAGAAATGCTTGCTGACTATCGGAAGAATAAATTAAAACTAGCGAACTGATGGGGGAGAGATTACATGAACTACCTGCGCCAGATAATGGCCTTTGAGAGTTGGACAGAGGGTAACCATTTGTCCAAAGAGGCGCAGTTGCTTTGGTATAAACTTCTTTATATCAACAACAAGGCCGAATGGACTGAATGGTTCTCTCATACCAACATCGGGCTTATGGCAAAGACAGGTATTAATTCAGAAAAAACTTTAGTCAAAATAAGGAATGAACTTATCAACGCTGGACTATTGGAGTACAAGAAAGGCAAAAAAGGAAACCCCGGTAAATACAGGCTAATTCCCTTTCCGGAAGATAAAAACACTGTAAAAAATACAGTAGAAAATACAGGCCAACCGCAGGAGAACAGCAGGGAAAATGACAGTACAAATGCAGTAGAAACGACAGACATATATAAACATAAACAAAAACAAAAACATAAACAAAAAGATATAGATACCGCGGAAAAGCAAAAGCCCAAGAAGATTAAATATGCTGAATTTGTATCTATGACCGAAGTAGAACATCAAAAACTAATTGAACGTTTTGGCCGGGAAAAAACCGCAAGAATGATTGAGGTCCTGGATAACTACAAAGGGGCGAAAGGGAGACAGTACAAATCAGATTACCGAGCTATCCTCTCCTGGGTCGTTGATAAAGTAGAACAGGAGTTTAGGAATAAGTCCTCCCCCAAAGGAAATCTCGTACCTTTGAGCAGGAGGTATAGCTTATGAAGGAAACTGAGCAACGCCTTTTAGCAGCCTGCCTGGAGTCAGAAGACGCCTTAATAGAGATAGAACATCACATAAAACCCGATGACTTCACCGATCCCGTACACCGGGAGCTATATAAAACTATGCTCAACCACTACGAGCAGGGCAAACACCTTTCTACTTTTGAACTTTTGAAGGAAATGCGCACCAATCCAAAAGACGCAGAAAAAGTCAAAGAAATTGCTTACTGGGGAATGAGCAGCAACCTTGAATACTGGATTGAGCGCCTTAAGAACTTTAGCAAAAAGCGAAAAATTAACGCTATCCTCAAGGAAACAGCCCAGAACCTGCAGCACAAGGAGGCAGATGAATTAATTACCGAGCTAGAGAACCAAATTTACCAGCTGAATGTACAGGACGAAGCTGATGAAATATTAACTCCCCACGAGCTTGCCATGCATGCTGTTGACCTAGTGACTAAAAAGTATAACGAGGAAAAGGGCAAGCTTGAGGGGCTGCATTTAGGCTTGAACAAGTTAAGCTGGGAAATTGGCGGTGCAAAGCCCGGAGATCTGATTTTGCTAGGTGCTCGGACAGGCCATGGTAAAACGGCAATGGCACTGAATATTGCCCGGCGGGTTGCTTTGGTAGACAAACAGCCGGTGTTGTATCTAAACACTGAGATGAGCAAAGAACAGGTCGCTTATCGAATTGCAGGAATGCTCAGTGCCGTTGATATTCAAAAAATCAGATACGGAAAATTGACTGAAGAAGAATTTTTGGTGGTGACTAGCGAGTTAAGACACCTGGATAACAGCCAGTTTTACTCGTACTACTGCCCTAATTTAAACATGGCTAAACTGGTATCGACGGTTAGAAAGTTTAAGCGTCAGAAAGGTATCAAATTGGTCATCTTGGACTATATTGGCCGGATGGACAAGTTACGGCCGGATCTCCAAGAATGGCAGGTTTTAGAGCAGGCGGTTAAGACTTGCAAAATTTTAGCTCAAAACGAACGGGTAGCGTTCTTAGTCTTGATTCAGATGAACGATGATGGCACTATCCAGGGCGCCAAACGGATGAAAAATGAAGCTGATATCATGCTGCGGTTTGAAGAGCTAAGCAAGGAGGAACTGGAAGAACTGCAGGAAGAGTTTCCGAACCTCAAAGTTACCCATGCAGTTTACATTGACAAGAACCGGGATGGCCCGGCGGGGAAAAAGACACCGGTGTTGTTCATAAAGGAAAAGCAGATAATTAGTGAACCGGAGAGCATGAAAAATTGGTATGAGGATGTGGGTTAAATGCCCCAAGCCCAATTCCCCTGCGGCCTGGCTGTGGAAATTAAGCTTGGCAAACATGAGCAACTGGGCCCAGTGCAGAGGGGTAACCTAACGGATAATTGTCACCAGTGCGAGCATGGTATTCACTTGCAGAAGCACTGGACAGTGTGTAACGGGAGGGTAGAGGATGGCCAAAATTGAAAGGCGTTACGAAACACGCATTGCGGCGTTGGAAGTGGAAAACAAAAACCTGCGCCAGAGAGTAAATGAGCTTGAAGAAGAGCTCAAGAATTATGTGGAAGATGAGATTGATGCTTTCAAGCGCGAATTAGTACAAGATGACAGAATAGAGTATTTGGCCAGACAACTAGAAGAGTTGGCCCGGGAGTTTGCATATCACCGCCACCAGTCGATTTTTGGTATGTATACCGGCAAGCCGGAGTGATAAAACAACCTCATGGGAGGGGAGAGGAATTTGGAGTACGGAGTACTACACCTATTCTGCGGCATTGGAGGCGGAGCAATAGGCTTTCAGCAGGCGGTAGAAGAATACAAAGGCATGGTCGGTCGGTTCCGTACTTTGGCAGGTATAGACGTGGACCCCGAAGCCTGCGAGGATTTTGAAGCGCTGACTGGTGCGCCTGCCGTACAAATGGACTTGTTTACTCGGACGGACTACAAGGCATTCCATGGCCATGAGCCGCCTGCGGGCTGGCAGGAAGCGACGGCTGAGGACCTGCTGGGTGCTACGGGTGGGGAATACCCCGACGTAGTGTTTCTCTCGCCGCCATGCAAGGGGTTTTCAGGCTTACTCCCGGAAAAAACGGCCAAGACTGAGAAGTACCAAGCTTTAAACAGACTGGTGGTCCGGGGCCTGGCCCTTACCATGGAAGCCTTCGGGGACGATCCGCCTTCCATCATAATGCTGGAAAACGTGCCGCGCATAACATCAAGGGGAGAATGGCTGCTAAGGCAGGTCAAAAGATTGCTTGGAAGACACGGCTATGCGTTCCACGAGGGATACCACGACTGCGGAGAAATCGGAGGCCTCGCACAGCACAGGAAGAGGTACCTGCTGATAGCCAGGCACCCGGAAAAGGTAAAACCGTTTATATACCAGCCGCCAAAGCAACGAGTGAAGAGTATTGGTGAGGTTATAGGGCCCATGCTGATGCCGGATGACCCGAGAGCGGGCAAAATGCACCGGTTACCGCGGCTGCAGTGGAAAACGTGGGTGAGATTGGCGTTAATCTCCGCCGGCGGGGACTGGAGGGACCTGGAGAAGATAGCCCCAGAGCAGTACCGGCTGAAACACACTCCGCGAGACGGGGTGTATCGGATAATTAGGTGGGAAGAACCAGCTACGACGATAATAGGTAGCGCTGCAGTGGGGAAGTCTAACGGCGCAGCCTGCGTGGCCGACCCGCGCCTGGGGTGCAGGTGCAGAAACGGAAGCTATGGCGTCCATGCCTGGGACAAACCAGCCTACACAGTGACCAGCGCGGATATTCATGCCGGCTGTGCTGCCGTGGCTGACCCCAGGATTCCGGAGGACCACGAGCGGCCGGACCCGCCACCGGTAATCATTGCCCCGGATGGAACCTGGCACCGGCCAATGACCACGCTTGAGTTAGCAACTCTGCAGGGATTTCCCCTGACCATGTCAGACGGTAGACCTCTTGAATTGGCAGGTAATTCGGATGCCCGGTGGAGAGAACGGATAGGTAATGCAGTACCGCCGCCGGCTGCCAGAGCGATAGGGGGAACCATTTTGAGGGCACTGTTACCCATGGTAAAGGGTGAAGAATTTGTGCTGGGTACTACGGATATATGGGTGAAAAGACATTATCCCGATTGGATGAAAGAGGCGGTGGAAGCATGATTAAACTAGTCATTTCAGACATTCCGCCCAGCAATAACAAATATATGGGTAACAGCCATAGCCACCATATTTACAGGCAAGATAAAGAGTACTGGGAAGCGCTCATTGGCTGGTCAGTTAAAGCATCCGGGTGGAAGGGGAAACCCCTTCCACGGGCTGTGGTCAGAATAACGTATCATTTTAAGGACCGGCGCCGGCGGGACCCAGACAACTACAGTGGCAAGTTTATTCTGGACGGCCTGAAGGCTGCCGGGGTGATTGAGGACGATAGCTTCAAAAATGTGAAGTTGGAGTTGGCTGGACAGTTTGGCTGCAAGAAGAAAGCGACGATTATTGAGGTTTATAAGGTTGATAAGTTGATTGATATTTACAACCAAGAAGTGGAACAGTTGGCCATGGTTTAAGGGAGGAAGAGCAGGATGGCCATGAAAGAAGCTGATCTTTTTGAACCATTGAAATGCTTCTTTGCTCAGGATCCAGGCAACAAAATATACACCGAAGTAGACATTGGTCGGAGACCTGACCTAGTGATTAAGAACGGCAATATCATAACTGTAGTTGAAATGAAAACCAGCTTATCCATGACGGTAATGGAACAGGCTTTTCGATGGAAGCACAAAGTACATTATGTTTATATTGCGATACCTAAGCGAAAGCAGCACATTAACTGGTATGCTGAAAGATGTCTTAGGAGAGATGGCATAGGGATTTTAGAAATAGATATGCGTGGTGGCAGGTATGAAAGGATTTATAGAGACCATCCAGAAACGCGGGTAACGGTTTTACTTCCAGCTAAACTGCATCGGTTAAAGGACTTTTGGATTAAAAATTGGGAACGGGGTTTAGATGACATTTATTTAGTAGAGAATAACGTGGCCGGCGGCCATGCAGGCGGTGGATATAATACGAGCTATAAAGTTATGATTGACGAGGTTAGGAGATTTTTAAAATACAGCAAAAAAGGTGAATGGACTACTGTAAATGAGATATTGGATCATGTTGAAAGGCCCCATACGCATTATGCCGCACCAAGGTCGAGTCTGTTTAAGGCATTAAGGGAAATCGAAACTGACTGGTGCGAGTCCAAAAAGATAAACGGTAGAATTCACTTTAGGTACTCGGGAGGAGAGAAAAATGCTAGTTAAGTTTGGCTTAATACTGGCCGGAATAGCAATAGTTTTTTGTGCAGGGTTCTTGTTCCATGCAGTTTGGATGTGTTGGACGGATGATGAGGATTATAAAATTGACACGATCTATCACAGGGAAGGCACTGACTAAAACGGGGGTGTCAGTGATGCCAAGAAAACTAAAAGGCCGGGTAGTGGTCACGGATCACGCCCGGCGTCGGTACCGGGAACGTGGAGGCAAAGGAAAACTGACGTCGTCAAGGGCACGGAGGCATCTAATGGGGGCACTGCGGGCCGGATTAGACGTAAAAAACAGTTCCATTGAGGTGCCCCTTGGCGGTGGGCTATATGGGGTGTGCGTGCCGGAAGCCTGGGGCGGGTGGAGTGTGGTGACGGTTTATCGGCAAGAGGAAGCTGGATAAAAAACAAACCCCGCTCCCTGCGAGGCTCTAATGAAACTGGCATGTTTTAAATAATTATACCATGAGTTTCCAGGGGGTGGCAACATGTTTAAAGAGGGAGAGAGGGTCATCATCATCCAGCGAAAGCAGGATGGCAGGCGCGGGAGCCGCGACCTCAAAATCAAGGGCAGAATAGTCCAGGATTGCGATAAGTTTATCGTTGTAGACCGCGGAAAGTACAGGGAAACATTTTTAAAGCAAGATATTCTAACCGGATTTGTGAGGCTGGAGTCCGCCTCCTAAAGGGAGAGGGGTGGCTTTCGTGCAGGAACTACTCAAGGAGTACCGAGAGACTTACAAGATGGTCCGGCTGGCCAGGGTAGCAGCAAAGGAAGCAGACAGAAAAGAAGATTATGAGATACTGGGAAACGTCCTGGTCAGCCTGGCGTACATAATCAAATACCTGGACCAGGGATTTCCGCCGGAGGATAAACGGGGAATTTATCGCTCAAAATGGTCCCAAGAGCAGAGAGAGATACCCTTTGACCCGGAGGATGCATTCTTTGTCCGGGAAGTTGCGCTACAGCGGAAAAAGGAGAGCCAACTGACGGAGGAGCAAAGGGAGATGCTGAAGGATCTGCTGGCGATACTTACGGAGAAGGAACGGGAGGTCTTTATCATGGTCCGTGGGAATGGGCTATCGTTTGCGCATGCGGCGTATTTGATGGGGGTCAGGAAGGGAACGGTACAAAATTTGGTTACCAGGGCGGAGAAAAAATTGCATTTTGTCGTACGAAAGCCAACTAATAGTGAAGGGGTTGTGCAGAGGGTTTTGTTTTAGCACTCCGGGAGGGGTGCTTTTGGTTTGTCGTAATGTGTCGGAATTTTTGTCAAGGATTTTGCCTCCTTTTGCCGAATGGAGTAGGTGGAAGGGGGGGTGGGGAAATGTATTTAGAGCAGTTTATAGGTCAAAACGTCTACATTGAGTTAAATGATGAGGCTAGGCAAGATAGAACAATGAAACTTTTCTATAATACTCACAGGCATGATGGCGGGTATATAATGAATAAACTATTAGCTGTAGATGAAATAGGAGTATGGATAGAAGGATTTCAAGAGGTAACAATCCTAGCTGACGATGAAGGGAATCTGTTACCAAAAGAACAGCAAAGAAAAGAAGAGGTTGTAGCAAGTGTATTAATACCTTGGAATTATATTAGAGGAATATTTGTTTTAAATGACCCGGCAGTAAGTAACAAGAAAATAGGTTTCAACTTATAGAGCCTTCGGGCTCTTTTTCTTTTGGAGTGATAAACCATGCCTCGAAGACCTAAGAAACCTTGCTCTTATCCAGGGTGCCCGGAGTTGGTTGAAGCTGGCCAGCGTTTTTGTAATAAGCACAAAAAGCAAGAGCAAAAACGCTATGACCAGGAACGAGGAACAGCTGCGCAAAGAGGATACAATAGCAGGTGGAGAAAAGCGAGAAAGATGTTTCTAAAGAAAAATCCGCTTTGTGCAGAGTGTCAAAAAAACGGCAGAATAACACCTGCCACGGTAGTGGACCATATAAGGCCTCATCGGGGAAATCCGGAGCTGTTCTGGGATGAGAGCAACTGGCAACCGTTATGCAAGTATCATCATGATGTTAAGACAGCAAAGCAAGACGGCGGCTTTGGTAACAAACGAACCAATCGCTGAAACCCTTGGTATTATGGGAAAAGGTAGGGGGAGGTCATTTTTTCCGAAAGCTGAATGCATATACCGCGCCCCCCGCCTTCTTCGCGCGCCGTGCAATTAAAATCATTTTCCACAGGGGGTGTAATCGATGGGAAGACCGGGTAAAAAACCAGAACCGACCAAGTTAAAACTGATAAAAGGCACCGAAAAGCGCTACATCAACGAGAATGAGCCAAGGCCGCAACCCATTGCTCCTGATCCACCGTCCTGGTTGCCTACTGAAGCTAAAAAAGCTTGGAAAGAACTTGCCCCAGAGCTTGAACGCCTGGGGCTTCTTACTGCCATAGACGGACCGGCTTTTACAATGCTGGTCCTTCACTGGGCACTAGCGGTCCAATCATACAGGCAAATGAAGACCGATAAAAACCGGGCCAGAAAAGAAGGGTTACCGGTTGACAAATACGGCCTAACCACAATTGATGAAAGAAAGCTTCCCAGAAAGCACCCTCTGCTTCAGGTGCTGA
The DNA here is from genome assembly GCA_017656305.1 of Thermoanaerobacteraceae bacterium. Lineage (GTDB taxonomy): Bacteria > Bacillota > JADQBR01 > JADQBR01 > JADQBR01 > JACDOG01. The sequence goes on along the minus strand of JACDOG010000025.1, from coordinate 17,167 downwards.
GGGACAACTCGGCGGCTTTTCGCCAATATATGGCCGAATTTGGACTTTCACCTTCCAGCCGGTCAAGGATCTCCCTGCCGGATCCTAACGATGAGGATGCCTTTGAGGAGTTCCTGAACCGTGGCCAAAAGAAAGCCTAGCCACCCGGCAACTGAATATGCTGAAAAGGTTGTTGCCGGTGAAATTATTGCCGGCAAGTTAGTCCGGCAGGCCTGTGAGAGACACCTTAAAGACCTCAAGACCGGCAAAATGAGAGGTCTTTATTTTGATGAAGAAGCAGCAGACCACGCTATTGAATTTTTTAGGTTTCTAAAACATTCCAAAGGAGAATGGGCAGGATGTAGTTTTGAACTGCAGCCATGGCAGAAATTTATTGTTGGTTCACTGTTTGGATGGAAAAATAAAGACGGTACCAGGCGCTTTAGAACTGCGTACCTTCAGATAGCAAGAAAAAACGGAAAGTCCACTCTCATAGCTGGGATTGGGCTTTATTTATTTGTGGCAGATGGAGAAGCCGGCGCCGAAGTTTACACGGCCGCTACTAAAAGAGACCAGGCAAAGATTGTCTGGACAGAAGCAGCCAACATGGTGAACAAGTCACCGGCACTTAGGAAGCGCATTGAGGTTAAAAGGTCAACCTCAAACATGTATATTCTTGAGGCCAATTCAAAGTTTGAAGCATTAGGTGCTGATGCAGATAACATGGACGGCCTCAACGTCCATGGGGCACTGGTTGATGAACTTCATGCTCACAGGACCCGGGCTGTTTGGGACGTATTGGAGACGGCCACCGGTGCCAGGCGACAGCCGCTTTTAATTGCCATCACTACTGCTGGCTTTGACCAGAACGGCATCTGCTATGAGCAGTACGAATACTGCACCAAGATACTAAACAATACCATCGAGGACGATACCTACTTTGCATATATTGCCACCATTGATGAGGGGGATGACTGGACTGACCCAAAGGTGTGGGCTAAAGCTAACCCCAACCTGGGCATATCGGTAAAACTAGATGACTTGGAACGCAAATGTAAGAAAGCAAAAGAAGTACCAGCCGCACAAAACAACTTTTTAACAAAACATCTGAATGTCTGGACTCAGCAGGCTGATAGATGGCTTGATTTACGCCTTTGGGATGAAAATGCGGGGATAGTCAAGGAAGAAGACCTGGTCGGACGTGTTTGTTACGGCGGACTGGACCTTTCCAGCGTTTCAGATATCACCGCTTGGGTGATGGCTTTTCCGGATGAAAAAGACCGGGAAAAAGTTGAGTTTTTATGCCGGTTTTGGTGTCCGGAAGCCAGGTTGTATGACTCTAAAAACAAGTATCAGGACCAATATCAAGCATGGGCAAAGCAGGGCTTTTTAAAAGTTACACCCGGGGATGCGGTGGACTATGAGTTTATAAAGGCCGATATATTGAAAGATGCTAAAAAATTTAGGCTCATAGACATGAACGTTGACCGTCTGTTCCAGGCGCACCAACTGTCAATGGAATTGGCCGATGAAGGCCTGATTGTTGTCGGTATGGGCCAGGGTTTTACCAGTATGGCGGCGCCGGTGCAAGAATTTGAGCGCCGGTTGTTGGCCAGAAAACTAAAACACGGTGGGAACCCGGTTCTCAGGTGGATGGCTGATAATGTGGCCATAAAAATAGACCCCGCCGGCAATAAAAAACCCGATAAAGCCAATTCACAGGGAAAAATTGACGGCATAGTGGCAGCTATTATGGCACTAGATAGGGTAATGCGGCATGAAAATAAGCCTAGTGTTTACGAAACCAGAGGAGTAAGAACGGTTTAAGGGGGACATTAACCATGAAAAAAATAAAGTTTAAACTCAAGTTTAAACTCCCTAAAATACGCTTACCCAGCAGAAAGACAGCTCAAAATATCGTCCAAGAAGCTGCCTTTTGGGCAGGTCTCTTTATGTTTGGCAAGGGTTTATATATGATTTGGCCGCCGTTAATGTGGCTGATTATAGGGTTGGGGCTGATTTGGGTTAGCCTCCCCACTAGGACGGTGGTTAAATGAGTATATTTAGGGATTTAGTCGCCATGAAAGCCTATTCCATGGAGGACTTTGATAACGACATCAGGAGGTATCTTTACGGAAACAAGGTAAAGTCGGGAATTAACGTCAACGAAGAGACAGCAATGCGGTTTACTGCTGTTTTTGGCTGTATCCGGATATTATCAGAGACTCTGGCGTCGGTACCTTTGATTGTCTACCGAAGAAGGTCAGATGGGGGTAAAGAAAGGGCAACTGATCACCGGATGTATGAGCTGTTACACAACGTTCCTAATGATGAGATGCCGTCAATGTATTTCAGGGAAACACTTCAGGGCCATATTTGCAGTTCGGGTAATGGCTACGCCCTTATAACCCGTAATAGGCGCGGTGAAGTAATAGAACTTTACCCATGGCCCTGGACGGATATCACGCCTGTTAGAAATCCTGATACCCAAAAAATTGAATACCATATAAACGACCGCGGAAAAACAGAAATCCTGCTGGCAGACAGAGTTTTCCACATTCCAGGGCTAGGTTTTGACGGTATTAAGGGATACTCACCCATCAGAATGGCGCAGGAAGCAGTCGGCCTTGGCCTTGCTGCTGAAGCATTTGGGGCCTTGTTTTTTAGAAATGGTACCAATTTAGGCGGTATTTTAGAGGTGCCTGGAGTGCTATCCGATCAAGCTTATGATCGTTTAAGGGCAAGTTTCAAAGAGAAATATACCGGTATCGATAATTCTCACAAAATAATTCTTCTGGAGGAAGGAACCAAGTTTAATAAACTTGGTATTCCCCCGGAAGAGGCCCAGTTTATAGAAACCCGTCGCTTTCAGAAAGAAGAAATTGCCTCTATATACCGGGTACCGTTACATTTACTTCAGAATTATGATCGGGCGACCCACAGTAACGTCGAACAGCTTTCGCTTGAATTCGTTAAGTATACCATGCTCCCATGGTTTGTGCGCTGGGAGCAGTTTATTAATTTCAAGCTGTTTACCAGGCGTGAGAGAGAACAGGGATATTTTGCTGAATTTCTGGTTGACGGATTACTACGCGGAGACGCCAAGAGTAGGGCAGAAGCGCTGCACATTATGCGGCAGAACGGAATCATAAATGCTGACGAATGGCGTGCTCTGGAAAACATGAACCCGCAGGAAGGTGGTACCGGTAAGGTATACCTGGTTAACGGAAACATGATCCCCGTTCATATGGCAGGACATCAGCAAAATCAGCAAGCTCAAGAAGGAGGTGATGATTCTAGTGGGGAGGAAGAATAAGAAGTTTTGGGAGTTCAGGGCCCAGGAGGACTTAAAAGTTGGTGAATTACTCCTATATGGAGTGATAAGTAATTACTCCTGGTGGGACGACGAAATTTCGCCCAAACAATTTAAAGAGGACCTGGATGCCCTGGGAGATGTTGATGAAATAAACGTTTATATTAACAGCGACGGCGGCGATGTGTTTGCCGGCCAGGCAATCTACAGTATGCTGAAGCGGCATAAAGCAAAAATTAACGTTTATGTTGACGGGTTGGCTGCTTCTATTGCTTCTGTAGTGGCCATGGCAGGGGATGTAGTTTATATGCCCCGTAACTCAATGATGATGGTCCACAACCCCTGGACGATAGGTATTGGTACAGCGGAAGATTTTCGTAAGCTGGCAGATGATCTGGATAAGGCGAGGGAGAGCATCATTGTTGCTTATGAGGACAAGTCCGGGTTAGAACGTGAAAAAATTATTGAATTGCTGGACGCTGAGACTTGGATGACGGCAGAAGAAGCAGTTGAATACGGGTTTGCTGATGAAATAGAGCACGAAAAAGAGATTGCTGCCTCTCTAAATGATGGTTTCCTAGAAATTAACGGCCAAAAGGTAGATCTAACCAGGTATAAAAACCCGCCAAAACTGCTTTTTTTACCTCAAAAACAGAATAGTACTCCTAAAGAAGAAAAGCAGACCGATGACGGCCTGCTTTCTTTGTATCAATCCCAAATTAAGATTAATAAAAATAGGAGGTTAAATTTATGAGTGTACATGAATTGAGACAAAAACTTGCTGGACTTTGTGACCAGCAGCAGGCAATTGTTGATAAGGCAGTTAAAGAAGGACGCCCAATGACTGAGGAGGAAAAGGCACAGTTTGATGCTCTGCAAAACCAAATTGACGGCCTCAATGAGACAATTAAGATTGCAGAAAACGTTGAGGCCAGGGCAAAGGAACTGGAGAAGCCGGCTGATGAAATACTTCGCCCGGGTAGCAAGCAGGAGAAGATACTTGATGATGGTGGTTTTGAGAATTTAGGAGAGTTTATATATGCGGTCCGGTTTGGCGATCGTAAGGGAAGGTTAAAGAACTGGAGCATGGGCGATGGACAAGAAGGCGGTTTTGCGGTTCCGGAGAAGTTCAGAGAGGAAATTTTAAGTATCTCTCCGGAAAATGCTATAGTACGACCCAGGGCTCAGGTAATTCCTGCTGGAGATCCCCCGGATGCAAAAATAACGATGCCTGCCTTCAGTCAGGGGGCAAAAGGGGTATACGGTGGAGTAGAAGTGTACTGGATTGCTGAAGGCGGAGAAAAACCTGAAACAGACGGTAACTTGGAAGTAATATCCCTGGAACCTCAGGAAGTTGCGGCGCATACCACGGTAACTGACAAGCTTCTACGTAACTGGCAGGCAGCCTCAAGCTTTATTTCCGGACTATTACGTCAGGCAATTATAGCGGCAGAAGATATGGCTTTCCTTCGCGGTGATGGTGTAGGTAAACCCCTGGGTGTTTTAAATCTTCCGGGTAAAATTTCAGTAAAACGGGATACTTCGGCTAAGGTAAAATACATCGATATAGTTAATATGATGGCCAAAATGCTGCCGGAATCTCTGGATAATGCAGTTTGGGTCGCTAACCAGAGCGTGCTTCCAGAAATAATGACCATGACAGACGAGAATGGAAACTATATCTTTATCCGCGGAGATGCCACCCGGGGCGTATCCGATACACTGGCCGGAATCCCCATCCGCTGGACAGGTAAAACCCCAACCCTGGGCAATGAAGGAGACCTGCAGCTTGTAGATTTCAGCTACTACCTCATAAAGGACGGATCCGGACCGTTTATCGCTGCCTCTGAGCACGTTTACTTTAAGAACAACAAGACTGTTATTAAGGCGTTCTGGAACGTTGACGGTCAGGGCTGGGTTAAGGAGCCTTTAATCCTTGAAGATGGTTCAACTAAAGTATCTCCTTATGTGGTGCTTAAGTAATACTTTGGGCCGGGAAATTTCCCCGGCCCAGATTAATTAAACAGGAGGTTAAAGATAATGGTTAAACGCATTTCTGAAGACATGAAAATTGATGTTGGCCTTGTTTCTCAAGCGCTAAACAATTCTAACGTTACCGGCAGGTATTTTGATATGAGTAAATACCGTAAGGCGTTAGCTGTTTTAATTGGTGGTGCCATGGCGGCAGGGACTACAAGTAAGGTGGAATTCCTGCAGGCAAGTGATGCGAATGGAACCGGCAGCAAGGTAATTGCTGGTGCCGCGGCTACCATTACAGCCAATGCCAACGTTACAGCCGCCCAGGTTGTAGTTGGTACACCAGCAAACGGCGAAACCGTTACAGTGAACGGAATTGTATTTACAAAGGCTTCTGCTACCAATACCGCCAATCGCGAGTTTGCTGACGCAGCCGGTCTCGAAACTTGTATCAATGATGAAACCTATGGTGTTCCTGGAGTTACTGCCACAAACAATGCCGGCACTGTTAGCCTCGTAGCGACAGATCCAGGGGAGACAACTATTACACTTTCTAGTAGTGACGCAGTGAACCTAACCTGTTCCACTATTCAGGCTGTCGCTTATGTAGAAATAAGTGCCTCCCAGTTGGACCTTACCAATGATTTCACTCATGTTGCTGCTAAAGTGACCACAACCGCAAACACCAATGTTGCGGTAGTTCTGTTACGCGGAAATGCCCGGTTTAGCCCGAGCCAGAAAGTTGCTGCCAGTGCTGTTATCTAATTAATGAGGGGGGGGTTTAGACCCCCTCATTTTTTTGGAGGTGTAAAAAATGAAGGTTATAACTTTAAAATCTGTTAGGTTGAACGGTAACGATGAACCTGCGGGTAAAGAGCTTGAAATAGACAATTACCTGGCCAAAAAGTGGTTTGAAATGGAGCTTGCGCGGCCGGTGGGCAGTGAAGCCGAGCAAAATCAGATGGAAAAAATTTCGGAGGAGCAAGAACAGTATCCCAAACATACTGGTGGCGGCTGGTATGAACTATCTAACGGTGAAAAAGTAAAGGGCAAGGAAGAAGCAATAAAAGCTCAAGCAGCTTTAAATGAACAATAAAGCAGGTGATGGCCAATGCCATTAACTACACTGGGAAAAGTTAAAGAGTATTTAGAAATAGATCAGACAGATACCAGTAAAGACAGCATTCTCGAAAGACTTATTTCAAGTGCCAGCGCTACTATTGAAAACCGCCTGCGACGGAAGATACCCGTAGCTGATTATACAGAAAAGTTTTATGGGAAACATACCAAACTGTTTCCCCGTCAGTATCCCATAATATCCGTAGCGTCGCTAACCTTTGAAGGTGAACCCCTTACAGATTATAAAATTAGGGAAACTTACATTGACCTTAATGGGGAATATGACGGGGAATTTGAGCTTAGTTACCGGGCGGGATATGAAACTATTCCCGAAGACCTGGAACAGGCCTGTATCATGCTGGTTGATTACTACTACAAAACAGATATATCTAACTATACCAGGACTTTTGCGGAAACAGGGGCGCTACTTTCTAAACCGGTGGCAATGCCTGCCCATGTCAGGGTCTTGATTGACCCGTATAGAAAGGTAGTGGTCTAATGGTAGACATATCGGTTATAGAAACGGAGATAGTTAATATCTTAAAAGCTATCTCAGAATTTAAAATGGTGCTTGATTATGAGCCGCTGAAGATAGATAATCTGCCTGCCGCTACTTGTTTTTATACCGGTTTTAATATTGCGGACAGGAGCTTACCCAACAGTCAATCTGTTACCCATAACTGGGCAATAAGGGTTTATGTCCCTTTGGAAAACGATAAAAAAGCTCAAGATGAAATTAAGGCTTTAATTCCCAAAGTTGTAACAGCTTTTAAAGGTAGTAGAGATCTGAACGGTACCTGTCTATATAGTATTTTGAGAAATTGTTCAATAGGCGTTGTCTTAGATCAAAATAAAGCCCAGATTGTAGCTGACTTCCAGCTGGAAGCGGAAGTGAGGGAACGATAAATGGACCTCCAAATAAAAGTTAAGGGCGAAGTTCCTGAAAAAATGCAAATAGCGGCCAAAATTTTATATGAAGAGCTTTTGGAAAAGACAAAGCACTGGACAGAGGTAGTTAAAGAGGAGGCACAGCGGAGAGCACCTAGGTTTCGAGGAGGATTAAAGCGAAGCATCAAGGGAAAGGTTAAGGAAACTCCGTACGGGTTCAAAGGTATAGTTGGTACTACAAAATGGTATGCCCATTTTGTTGAAGGGGGTACAACTGAGCATTTCGTACCCTTTGCAAAAGCTCCTAATCTGGTTAGATGGTTGAAAAAACACGGTACAACAATACAGGAAACCAGTACCCCGGGCATGTTTGATGTTTATGTGAGGGGTACTACAACACTATTAGCCCGCAGTGTTACTGGAATGAAAATTAGTGCTAAAGCACACCCGTTTATCAAGCCTGCGTATGATGCTCACATATCTGATATTATAAGAGACTTCAACAATCTACCTGAAGAAGTCATTGAAAAGGTGGGTCTGGAATGAAAAAATTGAAGTTCATTGGTCAGACAGCCCGAGAAATACCTTCCCAGGGAATATTTAAGCCGGGGTGGGAAGGAGAAGTGGAAAATGACGAGGCCAAGATATTATTAAGCACCGGCCTCTTTGAAGAGGTTAAAGAGACTAAGAAGAAAGGAGCTGATAAGTGATGCCAGGGCTTGGAGCATTTGCACACGTAGGACTCGGCAAAGAAACTACTTTTGGCACTCCTGTTGCTGCCAGTGATTATATAAAAATCATATCTGAGTCCATAGCGCATGAAATAGAGGAATTGGTACTGGAAGGATTGGGCGGTGTAGTAGATGAACCGGCAAGTCTGGAAGGGCTCAATACAGTTGCAGGAGATTTAAACGTGGAGGTTCATCCTGAAAGCATTGGCCATCTCTTGAGAAGCGCCCTGGGGGAACCTGTTACATCCGGAACGGGTCCGTATACACATACATTTACCCCTGCACAGGACAATTTTTCTCCTGTATGTGCTCTTCCGCCATATACACTGGAAGTTCATCGGGATTTAGAACAGGCTTTTCAGTTTACCGGATGTGTGGTTAACCAGCTGCAGTTCAACTGGGGTGTTAATCAAAAAATAATGCAGGCTACAGCAAATATCCTTGGAAAAGATGTAGCCTTGATAGCCAAAACTACGCCGTCCTTTGAAACTAATGAGCCGTTCACATGGCACCAGGTTAATCCGCAGGTTGGTAACCCATTGACGGCTATTGACACAATTTCTGCTGTTCAAATCAGCATTAATAATAACCTTGAAGCAGTACCTACTTTGAACAATACAAAGACTATTTCCAGGATACGCAGAAACGGCTTCAGGGTAGTAGAAGTACAGTTCACTTTTGAGGTGGAAGACCTTGCCGAGTACAACCGGTTCAAAAACCAGGAAGAAAATGCGTTTCAGTTTGAGTTTACCAGCGGCAGCAACAAAATTAAGTTTGACTTGCCGAAGGTAAGGTACAATGCTTTCCCGCTGGGTGTTGGAGGATCAGGAAGACTGACTGTGCAGGTGAGCGGGAAGGCCAAGTATGATGCTGCAACAGGTAAAGCTATTGAGATTACATTAACGAATGGAAAAGTTAGTTATTAAAAAAGGCCCTATGTGGGCCTTTACGCAACTATCTGACCAGTATTGTTAACCTTTTTTCCGCATTTGCATTTCAATGCCATGTTAGGGTCAGCATTTTTATTAAACATCAAAGTATGACCACAATCAGACATTTGACCTTATACCAGCCGGTGAATATTGATTTTGTTAAGTAAAAGATAAATCCTGCGCCAATTGCTATTAAAAATAACACTACTATGCCTATTAAAATAGCCATTCCAATTACACCCTTTCCAAAAATAAATTATTACACAATGTATTCAGCATATTTCTGACTATTCCTCCAAAATTTATTAAGAAAGGAAGAATTTACTATGCCCCTTTTTGCAAATGAGTTTCCAACTAAAAAAATTGACAGAAATATAATTCCTGAGCTTGGCGATGACTGGATTGTAATTCAGGCCCTGCCTAGAAGTTATTTTGTAAACGAAGAGAAAGAGCTTGCAGCTGTGGGAAGTGAGGGAATTCAAATTCATGGAATAAATAAGGGAAATGTAGTTTTAGACAATAAAAGTATTTCGTCCGATAAAATAACTGCAATTTTGGAAAAAGAAGCAGAATTGGATTATTTAAGAGTTAAAAACTCCATTAAAGAATGGTCATCGTTAGAGCCAGTAACGTTGGAGAACGTTAAAAAGCTACATGACAGTATTTTTATCAAGTTGCTTAGGGAAATCGAAAAAATAAACCACTTAACGGAGGATGAGCAAAAAAACTCAGAACGGCGGTAAGGGCTTTATGTGCTAACGGAAAAGTGCAGAGCCCGCCGCCGTTATTACATTTATATCTTATGTGCAGAGACTTAGGTGTTCTTCCGGATCCAGGTGGGCTTCTGCAACAGCAAAATAAGATTTTTGAAGCTTTTAGCTTAATCACATCAGTTATCTCCGAATGCCATAAACAGGGAGGTGGGCACCGGTGGCCAGGCGGAATGTAGTTGAGATAATTATTTCAGCAATGGATAGAGCAACACCAGCGCTTGATAAGATAGCAAAAAAAATAGAACGGCAGGAAAAGAAATATCAAAACCTGGAGAAGGCTTTTAACAAAATCGGCACAGCTATGACGGTTGCTGGAGGAGCTGCAGTTACAGGATTATCTCTTGTAGCAAATAAAGGATTCAATATATTTGAGGAGCGGCTACGTGCCCATCAGAATATGATTGCAATGTACGGTGAAACTGTTACCCAAAGATTTGAAGCTTGGGCTAAGCAGTTGGAAAAGCAGACTGCCACCAGCAGAGATGCATTTTTGGAAGAGGCTCAGGCAGTATATACACTTACTCAGAATTACGGCTTTAATGAGCAAATGGTTAAAACACTTATTGAACGCAGCTTAGATTTAGCAAAAGCTAAAGGATTGAGTTTAAGAGAGGCTTCAGAACGCGTTATTGCCGCAATGCGGGGTGAAGCTGAGAGTGCGGAATATTTAGGTTTAGCATTGAATGAAACAACTGTAAAAAACAGTGATTACGTAAAGTCCTTGGGAAAAGAATGGAAAGAACTCTCTGAAGTGGAAAAAGCGCAGGCCAGGTATATGGTATTTTTAGAACAGAGCGCTTATGCGGAAGGAATTGCAGATAGAGAAGCAAAAAAGCGAACCGCAACACTTGAAAAGGCAAGGATAGCTGCAGATAATGCTGCAGCTTCTTTTTATGAGGCGGTTGCCCCTGCAATCTATGTTGTTTCAAGTGCGGTTGCAACCCTTCTAAATTGGTATAACAATTTAGATGATTCAACAAAGAGAGTGATCGGAATTACAGTGGCTTTGACAGCTGCAATAACTGCTGGAGCTGGGGCAACATTATTGATAGTTGGTAATCTGATAAAATATATAGCTTTATTAAAAGAATACGAGGTTTTTACAAAACTGAGTACTGCAGCAACAAGGGTTTTCAACATAGTTTTGAAGTCCAACCCCATAGGACTGGTAATAACGTTGATAGGAACTCTTGTGGGAGCTCTAATTTACTTATATAAGACAAACGACACTGCAAGATATTACATGTTGCAAGCCTGGGCTGCTATAAAAATAGGTGTACTAACTGCAGTAGAAAAAGTTTTGGGAGCCCTTGAGGAACTGGTTGGATTTGTCCCTGGTCTTGCCAGTAAAATCAGAGAATACCGAGAAAGCATATCCAGTATCATTGATGAAGAAAAAGTTATTAAAGAAGCCAGGGCAATTGAACATAATTACATGCCTGTTGCAGAGCGCATGAGGCTTGAAAAGGAAAGAAACACAGCTACTATCAATGAAAACACCGAGGCCCTTGGAATAAACCTAGATAAATTATATAAAAACGCTAAAGCGGTCGATACAAGTGCAAATTCTGTATCAATTCACACTGAAAAACTTACCGGCCTAAATAAAAAACTGGCTGAACTTGATATTAAACTGGCAGCAGTTACTATTCGAGCTGGAGAAGACAGTGAATCAACGGAACTGTTAACTCAGAAAAAAGAGATTTTAAAGCAAAAACTCGCTTTAGTAAATGATGAAATCAAGGAACTGGAGGCTAAAATACTCCAGAATGCCAGTGCGAAAGAACTGGATGTCGAGGCGACAAAAGCTTTAATTGATAAATTAAAAGACCTTAAGCAACAGCAAAAAGGTTTAAGGGAAGAAATTAATAATACCATTGAGTCTATGACCCAGCAGGCAAGGTTGCAGAAGTGGATGGCAGAAAACGAACAGGCCATAAAAGAGGCCAGATTAGCTTCAAGGGATAGGGACTTTGACTCCAGTTATTACAGATATGTTAGCCGACAGGTTAAATCCGGGGGTGTGATAAGTGATGAGGGTTTTGAGCAGTACAAGCAAGAACTTGAAAGGGAAGCAAGGGAAGTAGCTAGGCGCCAAGACGTCACAATGGACGTAGCCAGGGAAATGGCTAAAGTTAATCTTGATAGGAATAAAGATGTTTACCATGAGGGTGGTATTGTTAGCAGATACGGAAGAATACCTTTAAAGCCAGATGAAGTTCCAATAATAGCCAAAGAAGGAGAGGTAGTTGGATGGCCAGGACAGTTTGCAAGCGGTGTTGGTGGGTTTATTATTAATCTGTATTTCAATAAACCTGTTTATGGATTAACTGACTTCAGGAGAGAGGTAGAAAAGGTTATTAAAGAGTCTGCCGGGCCTATAATTGTAAAACAGCTAAGATCAGCTGGCGTCAAGGTATGAGGTGGTGTAACTAATGCCATTGACCGTTAAAATTGGTGGAGTTGACGTAACAGAAGCAGTAAGAAGAGATGAGTTTAATATTCAAGATGCAATAAATGAAAGAAGCCATCTAACATTGAAGCTAGAAAGTAGTATTTCAAGGCCTAAGGTGGGGGAAAAAGTAGAAGTATACGATGGGGAAATAAAAATATTTGGTGGGGAAGTTGATGAACCCGAGACGATAGAACTAGATGGCGGTGAAAAAGAATATGATGTTCCGGTAGTAGATAATCATGCTATTACTGACAGGCGCATAGTGGCTGAAGTTTATGAAAATCAGACTGCAGGATTCATATTCACTGATATTATATCTAAATACTTAGCAGCCGAAGGGATAACAGCAGGAAATATCCAGGACGGCCCCACAATTACAAAGGCTGTCTTTAATTATGTACCAGTTAGCCAGTGCTTTGATGAACTTTCAGAATTGACCGGTTTTCAATGGGTAATTAATGCAGATAAATCTGCAGACTTTTTCAATCGGACTACATTTGTTGCACCTATAAGTATCGATGAAAACAGCAACATAAGAAATGTAAGAATTCGTAGAAGCAGAGCTGACTATAGAAACAGGCAATATATTAGAGCCGGCAAAGATGTTTCTGATCCTCGGACGGAAAGTTTTAAAGGGGATGGTGCTACCAGGACTTTTACTGTCGCTCTTCCCATTGCAAAAGCTCCAACAATAACTGTTAACGGTGTAGAACAGTCAGTTGGAATTGGTCAGGTCGAAAGCGGAAAGCAATGGTACTGGAACGAAGGAGAAAAAACATTTTATCAGGATTATAACGAGCCGGTGCTTACTTCAACAGATACAGTTGAAATCACTTACCAAGGATATTTCCCTATCATGGTTGTGGCAGATGAAGAAAGTGCTCAGGCAGAGAGGAAATCTATTGAGGGTGGTACGGGGATATATGAGTCAGTAGAAGAAGCAGCAAATATAAACAGTGGTGACGCAGCTATGGAGTATGCCATGGGTAAACTGCGCAGGTATGCCAAAATAAGTGAAATACTAACCTTTAATACCTTTGAAGCTGGATTAAAACCAGGACAATTATTATCTGTTAATCTCCCCAGCTATGGTTTGAGCGGGGAGTTTCTTATTTCTAGAGTTACTATCACCGATCCGGGGCGAGCTGATGGAGCTTTAAATTATTATGTTGAAGCACTTTCGGGCGAAGCGGTTGGTAGCTGGACTTCATTTTTCAAAAAGATTATTCAGCAGGGAAAGACATTTGTAATCAGGGAAAATGAGGTCCTCATACGTTTAGTTCAGTTCAGGGACAGGGTAATGTGCGGTGACAGTATGACAGTATCTAGTGCAACTCCGGAAAGCCGAATGGGGTATGCTATTATCGGCTTTTCTGAGATAGCATGAGGTGATTAGATGAGCGGAATAGTGATGCCTAAAATCAATGTTAATATAGCTGTTTGGGATGTAAGTAGAGAAAAACCCAGTCCCATCTATACGGAAAAGGTTGGGAACCTGGCTGTACTGGCAGGGAGGAACCTTCTCAGGGATTTTCTATATGGTGATACAGTGACCGGTTTAGGCAGGTTTGCCCTTGGTACGGATGGTGCAGCTCCAACAGCAAACGATATTGCGCTTGGTGCAGAAGTTTTCCGGGACCAGTTTACAAAGCTTACAAAAGAATCTGGGAAACTCACAGCACAGTATTACCTTTCTAGCACATCTGCAAACGGATATACTCTCCAGGAGGCTGGGGCCTTTGCGAATGGAGCAACTGATACCCTAGGAAGTGGCACCTTGTATGCCCGGGTAACTTTTACGCCTATCGAAAAAACAAGCAGTATAGCCATTACCTTTACCTGGGAATTTAGTTGGGAGGTGGCATGATGCCCAGAGAAGACTTAATACAGGATAAATTAAAGGCCATTGACCGTATGATAGCAGACCTTGAACGTAATGAAAAAGTAATTCATCGTATTGGTGGTTTTACTGCCCAGAACCTTGGCCAAGAGATAGCCTTCCAGCAAGCCAGACGGGATAATTTAGAATGGGCAGCAACGGCTGCAGAAGAGGAAATACAACAAAAGATACAACAACTTGAAAGCACTCTCTCTCTTGAAGAAAAGGCATGCAAATACGGTAGCGTTCGAGGTTTGCCTCTTGAAAAGGTCAAAATTATCGCTATGATTGAGGATCTCGAAATTGCTCTTGGCATTCACCCGGGGGTGAAGTAGTATGGCATATACAAAAACAGTGTGGAGCACAGGAGATACAATAACTGCATCTCTCGCAAATAAATGGGAAACCCAATACGACGAAGTCAAGACCGAGCTTGGCACCGCAGGCGGGGATATAGCGGTTGATGGTAATAACTTAATAAACGATACAGTTAAAACCGCTAAACTAGTCAACAAACCTGTCATCGGCATTGCCGCTGCTAACCTTCTCGACCCCAGCCGGATGGTGTTCAGTCGGGCTTCCGAAGCCTACAAGAAGGACGGGAGCAAGGTTGGGGCTGACGTACCGAGGCTTGAGCAGGGCAAGTTTGGGCAAGGAGTGTTTGTGGAGGAAGGAACGACGAACCTTGTTGCCAACCCTTCTTTTGAAAGTGATTTTACTTCTTGGAGTGACTGGGGGACACCTCCAACACGAGAAATTGTAACCAGCCCTGTTTTGTATGGTTCTAAAGCACTTCATCTAATCACTGATGCAAATAACCAAGGAGTGGCTCAAGCTCTTTCGCTTACAGCAGGCGAGACATATACAGTATCGTGTTGGGTGCAAGTGGTAACGGGTCAACCGGTTATTATGGCGGAGATTAATAACGGAGGTACAGTTTCATATCGAACTGTTGTAGCAGACCCATCTTGGGCTGGGGATGGCAAGTGGCATAGATTAGAATTAACATTTACTGCGGGCGACACAAGCAACAAGATATTTTTAGGTAAATCTGCTGGTGGGGCGGTTGGAGAGTACTATTTTGATGGTGTTCAAGTAGAACAAAAACCCTACGCCACTTCCTTCGTAGACGGCACCAGACAAATCGAACAACTGTACTATGACCTGTCGCAAGAGTTGCCGGATGAATGGTTTGCGGTAGGGTGGTTTACACCTGATTTTGGAAGCGATAGAGAAACGGAAGGTGGGAATGTTTATCCACGTATTTTAGAACTATATAAAGATGACCAGAATTACTATAGAGTTTTGTATATAGCAAATAGTAATAACTCTGATAAAGGAAAAATTATCTTTGATAAGAGAGTTAATAATACTTATGTTTCGCTCGCACCGTCTTTGGTTAGTTCTTTTTCTGCAGAAGATACAATCGTCTGGGCCGTTGCACAACTGACTCAACCATACGGCGACCTTGCCGCAGGTATGCACCTATGGATAGGAGTAAATGGCGGTACTTTGCAATATTTCAGCAAAACAGATACTTCAACTGTAAGTGGTATTACTAAAGCCTACATTGGTTGTCGTGGTAGTGGTACAGGTTACGAAGCCAATGGAACCCTAGACTTCCCGTTAGTTGTAGGTCGTGCTCCACAAAGCAGTGAAGAAATAGAAGCGTTATACCGTGCCAGTGACTGGGGCGGGGTGAGGAATTATCCTGTACCCGGAGTGATACCCGATGACACTAAAACAACGAGCGGCAACACCGTCTGGCACGCCGGCAATACTGGTCCGGGAAGTGGGTCGAATGTGGATTTGCTGGACGGGAAACATGCCGATGATTTTGCATCTCAAGAAGATTTGCTCCGTCTGGCTTATGACCTGTACGCCCTTTGGCTTGAACAATATTATCTGGGTGAAGTATCGGGAGGTCCTGACCCAAGTGGAGCAAAAGCATTAACTTTCGACGGCTTTATAAACACAAGCAACGTCAATACAGGAAGCACGACTGCAATAGTAGACACCACTAACAATAAAGTGAAACCGCAGGACAAATACCCAGGAACTAAACGGTTAGATACTACGAACTATAATTTAAGCGGGTATTATGACGGCAACCCGAATTGTGGCTTCTTCTGGGACGTAACCACCACGGTGTCGAAGGTGGGACGTGTGGCTTGTAAATATAGAAGTAACCCAGGGGGAGAAGCCGTATTGAAAAAAAACAATGTAGAAGTAGGTCGAGTACCGGTCCAAGATTTTGGTGACGGGTATTATGGCGGCGACTTTTTCGCACTGGATATTTCGTTTACATCAGGCGACCTAATGGAATTTTATGTAACAGGTTCGGAGGCCATTGCACTGGACGACACCCAAGGGTTGAACCCTTCATATAGGACTACTGGGGGGTCACGAAATACTGGCTATGGTCCACTTTGTTACGTTGAAGAAGCCGCAACTTATAGCACTTCGCAATTAGTAGGACGGGTTAAGAATTTAGGTTTTACAGCCCAAGGAGCAAAATTGTGGTTATCTAAGTCAGAACAAAATGGTGGAGATATAGTACCATATATTAGTTTTGATGGTGGGAACAATTGGGTAGCTGGTACATCTTTATCAACAAGGACTGACCCAAAATTTGGAAGTTACACCGAAGAAGAATTTGAGTTTATAGGAAGCGGGACAGATATTGTCTTAAAAGTGGAGATTAGACCAGGAACAGGTGACAATGCTTATAAATATCCAGGAGAAATAAAGCGTTATGGACTATACTTATACTAATAACTAGTAAAGGAGGGGTACGTGTATGGGTCAAAAATGGAAAAACGAAGGCGGTTTATTAGTAAGAAAGTTATCACAGGAGGACCTGGAAAAAGAGGACTTGGCGAACAGAATTGCCGCAATAGAAGCACATTTAAAAGCTAAAGACCCAAACTTTAAGGTGCCTGACCCGCCTGCAGGATTGCAAAGACTACGGAGAGGGACCGAGTGAAGAACGCGAAGCCAAAAGAAAAGCCCAAAAAACGCCAAGTAGGGCGTTATTTTTATGCAGAGGGGAGAGGTAAGATGTTTGACCGTTGGAATCTAGACTGGGGAGCAGTTTTCAAAACAGGAGTAGCAGTAGGCG
>JACDOG010000024.1 GCA_017656305.1 Thermoanaerobacteraceae bacterium | reverse complement strand
TCTACCCAAAAAAGTGAGGGGAAGTTAAATGAGGTGTTAGGTGCCTCGTTTTTTTATGCCTTTGGTTTGCTTCTCATGGCCGAGACCAAGATTCCCACAGTGCTGATGGCCGCGGACCAGTAAAACACGCTGTCCAGACTTTGCAGGAAGCTGCCTACTGTACCCAGGTCCGACAGTGCCGCCCGGCGGGCGGTAAACAGGGATACGGAAAAGGCGATACCAATAACCATACCCACATTTCTTACCAGGGAATTGATTCCCCCGGCTACACCCAGTTTGGGCCTGGGTACCGCTCCCATGACGCTGGAATTGTTGGGAGATTGAAAAATACCGATGCCCACACCCAGCACTACCAGCCTGCCGGCCACGCCGGCAACACCGGTATCCGCCGTCAGGGTGGTCAAAAACAGCAGTCCCAGGGTGTTGACCGCCAGACCCGAGGTGGTCAGCAGCACGTGCCCGATTTTATCCGAAAGCCAGCCGCTGATCGGGGCGATGACTCCCATGGCCAGGGGGAAAGTGGTCATGGTTAATCCTACCTGGTAGGGTGGAAGCCCCAGGATATCCTGCAGGTAAAAGGGAATTAAAATCATCACGGAAAACATAGAGATAAAGGAGATTAATCCTGCAGAAGCACCGGCAGAAAAGGTTTTATTGTTAAACAGGGACAGGTCTATTAACGGGTACGTTACCCGGCGTTCGATGATGACAAAAGCGACCAACAGAATGATTCCGGTTAAAATGCTGCCGGTTATCCCCGGAGAAGTCCAGCCAACATCCTTACCGTTGGAAATCCCCAGTAAAAGCAGCAGCATACCGCCGGTAAATGATATGGCGCCAAACCAGTCAAAGGGTTCGCGGTACTCGTTTTTCCGGTCGGGCGGCAGCGTGCGCCGGGCGGCAATGTAGCCCAGCAGCCCAACGGGAACATTAATGAAAAAGATAGACGACCAGCCAAACTGGGTAACCAGGATACCGCCCAGAGCGGGCCCGGTCATAGAACCGATGGCGACAACGGTTCCAATCAACCCCAATGCTCTGCCACGTTCCTGCGGCGGAAAAATACCCGTGATAATTCCCGGGGCGTTGGCCATGAGCATGGACGCACCGGCGGCTTGAATGACGCGCATGACGATTAGCATGTAAACCTGTGAGGACAGGCCGCACAGTGCGGAGCCCAAGACAAAGATGAGAAACCCGGTGGAATAGACAAGTTTCTTTCCCAGGATGTCGGCCAACCTGCCGAAGACCGGAAGCAAACTGGAGATGGTCAGCAGGTAGGCGGTCACCACCCACTGCAGTGTTTCCAGGGGTGTGCGGAAATTCCGAGCTATGGTGGGCAGCGCCACGTTAACGATGCTGCCGTCCAGTGTGGCCATAAACACGCCGATAGAAATGGTGGCATGAATTACCCACTTGTTTTTCACCTGGTGTTTCGTCCCAACAGCCTGTGCCATAAAAATTGCCTCCAGATTTTTCTATGTTTTTGCCAAAACTAACTTTTATTATACTGTACTTACTGCCTGGCTGCCAGAAAATGATACAGTTTTTTCCAAACAAATTGCAGCAGGCATGGACAGCTGGCAAATATAGTGGTAGCATAAAGTAGACAAGGTGTGCTGGTGGTGTTTGAAATGACTGATTTGGTTAATGTTAGTCTTATAAGCATTATTGCTCTGGTTGTCAACATACCTTTAGGATGCTGGCGCCATCGTGTCAGGAAGTTTTCCTTATCCTGGTTTATTGCAGTTCATTTGTCGGTACCGCTGATTATTTACCTGCGCCTGAAGACGGGGGTGCCAATGGTCTGGGTTCCCGTTACCATAGGTTTTGCTATTGTCGGACAATTATTTTGGCAGCTTTATATAAAAACAGGACGCAAGGGTGAGTGAGGGAAATGACCAAAATATTGATTGTGGATGACGAGCTTTCCATCCTGGAACTGGTAAAGTATAACCTGGAAGCCGCCGGATACGAAACTATCAGCGCAACTGATGGCATGGAAGCGGAGAAAAAGGCCATGGAAGAGCATCCTGATTTAATAGTGCTGGATGTGATGCTGCCGGAAAAAGACGGCTTTGAGGTATGCCGGTCAATTCGCCGGTATAACGAGGATATTCCCATTCTGATGCTTACAGCCAAAAAGGATGAAATTGACCGTATTTTGGGGCTGGAAATGGGGGCAGATGATTATTTGGTGAAGCCCTTCAGCCCGCGTGAGCTGGTGGCGCGGGTGAAGACCATCTTAAGGCGGACCCGGAAAGCTGCCGGCAAAAGTGCCGGGGAGGAAAAGTTGCAGTACGGGGATATTACTGTGGATTTAAACAAAAGGCAGGTCAAGGTACGTGGCAGGCAAATAGACTTAACCGCCAGGGAATTTGAGCTGCTGGAACTATTCATGCGCCATCCCGGCCGTGTTTACAGCCGCGAACAATTGCTGGAACTGCTGTGGGGCGAGGAATATTTCGGTGACTATCGTACCATCGACGTCCACGTGCGCCACCTGCGGCAAAAAATTGAGGAGGACCCCGCCAACCCCGGGTATATTCTCACGGTTTGGGGCGTCGGCTACAAGTTTGGAGAGAGCTGACCATGCTGAGGAGTATTCGCTGGAAACTTGCCAGTACTTACCTGGTAATGATTCTGTTAACCATCGGTATCCTGACCGTTCTACTCTTATACCCCCTACAAAATTATTACCTGTCTCTCCTGCAGGAGCACCTGCTGTCGCAGACCAAAATTGTGCGCGAGTTGGTCAAAGAAATATCCGTGGAAAATGATTCCCTGCAGGCTCACATCAGTGACTGGGCGGAGGAAATATCTTTACGCATAACCGTTATTGACAGTAACGGCAAGGTGCTGGCTGATTCTCACGAAGATCCTGCCAACATGGAAAATCACCTGCAGCGCCCCGAGGTGCAGGCTGCACTGCAGGGAAAAGCAGGTAAGGTTAGCCGCTTCAGCAGGACCCTTGGACAGAAAATGGTATACATCGCCCTGCCACTGAAACAGGATGGGGAATTAAGTGTGGTCAGGTTGGCCGTACCGGCCTCCGACGTAACCTTTGTGCTTGGTCAGGTTAAGGAAAGCCTGCTGATGGCAGTTCTCGGTGCACTGGTGGTCGGGCTGATTATCAGTTTTAAACTGGCCTCATCTTTGACCCAGCCGGTAGAAGAGATTACTCAGGTGGCCGGCAACATTGCCAACGGTGACTTTGATGCTCGCTTTGAGCCTACAACAGACGACGAAATTGCCGTACTGGGAAAAACCATTAACTACATGGCGGAAATGCTGAAGGATAAGGTAGTGGAAATAGAACGGCATCGGAAAAAGATGGAAATGGTACTGAACAATATGGTCAGCGGTGTTATGATGTTAAATGCTCAGGGAGAAGTGGAACTGGTCAACAAGGCGGCGGAAAGGGAACTGCAGCTTGACAACAGGACGGCGGTAGGCCGGCATAACCTGGAGGTAATCAGGAATCACCGGCTCAACCAGGAAATAGACCGGGTGCTGAAAACCGGAGAAGTAAGCAGCGTGGAGGTCAGTTTCCTGCACCCGCAGAAGAAGATTTTTCTCGTCCACCTGGCACCCACTCGTGACGACGAGGGTATCAGCGGGGTCATTGCGGTCTTTTTGGATATCACCCGGCTGCGCCAGGTGGAGCAGATGCGAAAGGACTTTGTGGCTAATGTTTCTCACGAGCTGCGGACGCCGCTGACCTCCATCAGCGGGTTTGTGGAGACTATGCTGACAGCCCCCGACATGGACAGGGATACCAGGCAGAAGTTTTTAAAAATCATGGCCAAGGAGACCAGCCGTCTAAACAATATCATCGATGACCTGCTGGAACTGTCCCGTATCGAGTCCGGGAAGGCTTATACAGAGATCGAAGTTGTGGATCTGTCCCGGGTGGTGGCTGAAGTGGTTGAAGAAATGCGGCCGCTGGCAGAAAGAAAATCCCAGGAATTGCAGCTGCACCTTCGGAAACAGCTGTATGTTATGGGAGATAAGACCGGTTTGGAGCAGGTGGTGGTCAACCTGCTGGATAACGCCATCAAGTATACTCCGGAAAAAGGGGAAATAACGGTGAGCGGCTACGAGGAAGCCGGGAACGTGATGCTTACCATTAGAGATACCGGTGTGGGTATCCCGCCGGAGTCCCTGGGGCGGATTTTTGAAAGATTTTACCGGGTGGACAAGGCCCGGTCCCGGAAGCAGGGGGGACCGGCTTGGGCCTGGCTATTGTGAAGCATATTGTGGAAAACCACAAGGGATCTATAGAAGTGGACAGTGTGCCCGGTGAAGGGACGGAATTCAGAATTAAGCTGCAAAAAGCAGAGTAGCTTTTTGCAGCTTTTTTGTGTGGATTAATCCAAGTGCTTAGACTGCTTAGGCCATGAACTGATATTAAAAGGAGTAAACCGCAAAGTCAGTGACGGCAGTGTATTGAAAGTCATTAAGAAGTTTCTAAAAGCCGGAGTAATGACAGACGGAGCATTTAACGAGATAGAAATCGGCAGTCCCCGGGGTGGCGTAATATCACCACTACTTACCACTATCAATCTTGACCAATTTGACCAAGAGATGAAGAGAAGAGCCTTAACATTTCCTTAACATTTATCTAATCTTAACTTAACAAACTATTACTATACTACAACTGGGTCAGAAAGGTTAAACTAAGACTAAGATTCAAGAAAGGGGAATAATAGTGAAGAGAACAGGGTTAATCTTGATCAGTCTGTTAGTTGTTGCGTCGCTGGTTTTTACCGGGTGCACTAGAGGCGGCGCACAAAACATGCTGGAGGTCAGGGGTTCGGATACCGAGTTGAACCTGGTGCAGCACATGGCGGAAAAGTTTATGGAAGACAGTGACACCGTAATTTCTGTAACCGGTGGCGGCTCCGGTACGGGTATTGCCGCGCTGATCAATGGTGAAGCGGATATGGCTAACTCTTCCCGTCCTATGAAAGACGATGAAATTGAGCAGGCTAAAGCCAACGGTGTTGACCCCGTTGAGTTCGTGGTTGCTATGGACGGCCTATGCATCATTGTCAACCCCGACAATCCCGTGGACAAGTTGACGGTTGAGCAAATCGGCGCTATTTACCGCGGTGAGATTACCAACTGGAAGGAAGTCGGCGGTAAGGACCAGGAAATTTCTCTCTACGGCAGGCAGAATAACTCCGGCACCTTTGTCTTCTTTAGAGATAATATCCTCAAGGGCGATTACAGCGAAAAAATGAAGCGTATGAACGGCAACGCCCAGATTGTAGAAGGTGTGAAAACGGATGCTGCAGGAATTGGCTACGTAGGTGTCGGTTACGTGGTGGATGAGGCCGGCAACCAGGTGGAAGGTATCAAGGTAGTGAAAGTGGGCAAAGATGAAAATTCCAAATACGTCAGCCCGCTGAACAAGGAAGAGGTGCTGTCCGGTGCTTACCCGGTAGCCCGCCCGCTTTACCAATACACCAACGGTAAGCCTGAAGGAGCACTGCTGGATTTCATCAAGTTTGAACTCAGTGATGCAGGACAGAAAATTGCGGTGGAAGAAGGCTTCTTCCCGGTACCTGAAGAGCTAAAGCAGCAGAATGAAGCTAACTTGCAGTAGCTGACTGTGTACTGTGGCCAATTCCGGCACCGGTTGAGCGGTGCCGGGTTGGTCCCAAGTTTACATAAACAGTGCTTCAGGTTGCACCGCATACAGGATCAAAAATAGTGCTTCTAGGGGGAGACAGGTCATGGGGCGCTTCAAGGAGAGCGTTTACAAGAATTTCTTCTTTGCCAACGCCTTGGTGGTAGTGGTGATTCTGGCGGGTATTTTTCTGCTTTTAATCCGCAACAGCCTGCCGGCTTTTTTGGAAGTGAACTTTCTGGATTTTCTTACGGGAAAAGTTTGGAATCCTGGTGGATACAGTGAAAGCAGCTATGGCATACTGTCGCTCTTGGTAAGCACGCTGATGGTCACTGCGGGAGCCATGCTTTTTGCGGTGCCTTTAGGTGTGTTGACGGCGGCGTACATTGCTGAGGTGGCCAGCCCGCGGGAAAGAGAAATTATCAAGCCGGTAATCGAAATCCTGGCGGGAATTCCCTCGGTGGTTGTGGGATTTTTCGGGATAGTAGTTTTGGGGCCATGGATTGCCCGGATTTTCAACCTGTCCAACGGCTTAAATGCCGTTAACGGCTCCATTCTGCTGGGAATCATGGCGCTTCCTACAATAATTTCACTGGCGGAGGACGCCATCACCGCCGTTCCCGATGACTACCGGCAGGCGTCCCTGGCCCTGGGTGCCAACAGGTGGGAAACGCTGGTCAAGGTTGTGCTGCCTGCTGCCCTGTCAGGGATTATTGCAGCGGTGATGCTTGGCATGGGCAGGGCTATTGGGGAGACCATGACCGTACTGATGGCCACGGGCAATGCCCCGGCCATGCCTGGCTCATTCCTGGATTCCGTGCGGACCATGACTGCTACCATTGCCATTGAATTGGGAGAAGTGCCTTTCAACAGTACTCACTTTTATATTTTGTTTGCAGTGGGCCTGGTACTGTTTATCATGACTTTTCTCGTTAACCTGGCATCGGACTTAATCCTGGAACGCTACCAGGAGGTGGAATAATGAGCGGCAGGCAGAAGCAGTTTGTCGGTTTTTCGGTGTTGAGGCTGTCGGCGCTGGTGGTGTTATTGATTCTGGTGGTAATTTTAGGAGACATTGTGGTTAAGGGTGCCGGGGTAATTTCCTGGGATTTTCTCACCCAGGCACCGACCAACGGTATGACCGAAGGCGGTATTTTTCCAGCAGTTGTGGGAACTTTCCTGGTCACACTGATTACGGCGGTAATTGCCGTACCGCTGGGTATTTTTGCTGCCATTTATCTTAATGAGTATGCGCCAAAGACAAAGGTAACCCGGCTGATACGCTTATCCATACGCAATTTGGCAGGAGTTCCTTCCGTAGTGTTTGGGCTGTTTGGTGTGGCCTTATTTGTGCGTTTGTTTGGCTTTGGCACCTCGCTGATAGCTGCCGGTGCCACGTTGGGCCTGCTGACTCTGCCGGTGATTATCACCGCCAGCGAGGAGGCTCTGAAGACGGTGCCCAATTCGTACCGAGAGGGTGCCCTGGCTCTGGGTGCCACCAAGTGGCAGGCCATCAGGACCAACGTGCTGCCATCGGCTTTACCCGGCATCCTCACGGGAGTGATACTGGGTCTGGCCCGTGCAGCCGGGGAAACGGCGCCAATACTTTTTACCGGGGTGGCCTTTTACTTACCGTTTTTGCCGGACTCCATTTTCAGCCAGTTCATGGCCCTGCCGTATCACCTGTATATCCTGGCAACGCAGCACCATGCAATCGAGCAGGTGCGCCCGCTGGCCTACGGAACTGCTCTGGTTTTGATTACCCTGGTCTTTTCTATGAATTTGTTTGCCATTATCCTGCGTTCATACTTCAGGCGGAAAGCTGTCAATTCGAGGTGATTTCATGACTCAAATGGCAAAAATCGTAACGCGCAACCTTAATATGTATTATTCCGACTTCCAGGCCTTAAAGAATATCAATTTAACTATCGGGGAGAAAGAGGTAACGGCACTGATCGGACCGTCGGGGTGCGGCAAGTCTACCTTCCTGCGGGTGCTCAACCGGATGAACGAGTTGATCGGCGATACCAGAGTGGAAGGTAAAGTTTACATTGATAACCAGGACATTTACGGTCCGAAAGTGGATGTGGTTGAACTGCGTAAGCGGGTGGGCATGGTTTTTCAGAAGCCCAATCCCTTTCCCAAGTCTATTTACGATAACGTGGCTTATGGTCCGCGCATTCACGGGCTGAAGGACAAGCAGAAACTGGATGAACTGGTGGAAAAAAGCTTAAAGCAGGCGGCACTGTGGGATGAAGTGAAGGACAGGTTAAATGCTCCTGCCCTGGGACTGTCCGGGGGGCAGCAGCAGCGCCTTTGCATCGCCCGCCTGCTGGCAGTGGAACCGGAAGTGCTGCTGATGGACGAGCCCACGTCGGCTTTAGACCCCATTTCTACTATGAAGATTGAAGAACTGGTGAAAAGTTTGAAAGAGCGTTATACTATAGTTATCGTAACCCATAACATGCAGCAGGCAGCAAGAATTAGTGACAAGACTGCCTTTTTCCTGAATGGTGAAGTGGTGGAATTTAACGAAACGGAAAAGATGTTTACCAACCCTGCGGATCAGCGGACCGAGGATTATATTACCGGTAGATTCGGTTAACAAGTTAGATAAGGGAAAATGAGGTGAAAATATGCCGTCTGGTAGAACTTTTCACGCGGATTTGAAGGAACTGCAGCAGGAGATACTGCGTATGGGTAGTATGGTGGAAGAGGCAATAGATCTGGCCGTTACGGCGCTCAAGGAACAGGACGTGGAGAAGGCGAAAAAAGTGCGCGCGGGCGATGAGGCCATCGATGACCTGGAACTGGAGATTGAGGACCGGTGTGTGAAACTGATTGCCACCCAGCAGCCCATGGCCAAGGATTTGCGCAAGATCAGCGTCGCCTTTAAAGTCATTACTGACCTGGAACGCATGGCTGATTACGCCAGCGATATTGCTAAGGCTACAATGATGATAGCGGAACAGCCTTTGATTAAGCCGTTGATTGACATTCCTCGCATGGCCAAGCTGGCCCAGGATATGGTGAGGAAAAGTCTTGACAGTTACGTCAATGAGGATGTAGAATTGGCCATGACGCTGGCCGAAGCTGACGATGAGGTGGACAGCCTGCATTTGCAAGTACTGCGGGAGTTGCTGACATACATGATGGAGGATTCCAAAACCATCCAGCAGGCAACTTACCTTTCCTTTGTCAGCCGCTACCTGGAAAGAATTGCTGACCATGCAACCAATATCGGCGAGCGGGTGATATATATGGTTACCGGAAAACGCCAGGATCTGAATGAGTGAAGGTTATAATCATTAGAAATATTCTAAAAATTAGAATTAAAAGTTCGGCAGGCAAGAGGAACCGCATGCTGTTTATTGCAAACAGCACGGCTCCTTTTTTTATTTGTTTATACTTCTAAACTATAGAACTCATGTGAGTTTTTCAAGCTGCTTATAGGAAGCGTCCGGGGGTAAAAAAGTACTGCAGGAATTGGTTTTATCAAGCTTCCGGGGAAAAGTTTATTAACAACGATTTTTGGCATAATAATTGCTTAAAAGACATGGTGAGAAAAGGTAATTAGCAACAGGGAAGGAGGTAATATCTTGAGTACTCGCCGGACTAATATTTGGCCCAGAGGTTACGGTTAAAAACTTTTTTTCACAAATTGGTATAGGCAGGAATTATTCAAAGTTTCTCGAAAACTTAAAAAAGTTATAACATTTATACGAAAGGAGTCAGGTGTATGAGTCTGTTTGAGAAGAACCATTTTTTTATTCGCAAGCTGCATTCCCTGTTTGGCGTTATTCCCATCGGCCTTTTTCTATTGGAGCATCTTTACACCAACTCGTTTGCCAACCAGGGCCCGGAATCTTATAATGCCAAGGTTGAGTTCCTGCAGAGCCTCAGCTACGTGCTATACATCGAGATATTTCTGATTATTTTGCCTATTATATTCCACGGGCTGTACGGGCTATATGTGGTCTACATCGCCAAGAACAACGTGCTCCAGTACAACTATTACCGCAACTGGGCCTTTTACCTGCAGCGTGTCACCGCGGTGGTTACCCTGGTATTTGTTCTCTATCACCTGTGGGCGCTAAGGATTTCCTCGGCTCTGTACGGCACGGAAGTGACGTTTGCTTCGGTGGCGGAGCACCTCAGTAATCCATGGATCTTTGCTTTTTACGTTATCGGCTTGCTGGCCTCGACCTTCCACTTTGCCAACGGCCTCTGGGCATTCCTGATTAACTGGGGTATAGCAGTGGGTGTCAAGGCCCAGCAGGTTTTCGGATGGATTACCGGCTTTATCTTTGTCATTCTGTCAGTAATGGGACTACAAGCATTATTTGCATTTGTGGCATAAAAGGAGGTAGATGGTTTCATGGCTGAAAAAAAGATTATCGTAGTCGGCGGTGGTCTGTCGGGATTAATGGCCACCATAAAAGCGGTAGAAAGAGGAGTAAAAGTTGACTTGTTTTCTCTTGTTCCGGTAAAGCGCTCTCACTCTTGCTGTGCTCAGGGAGGAATTAACGCGGCGCTGGATACCAAGGGCGAAGGGGATTCCACCTGGGAGCATTTTGATGATACCATTTACGGCGGTGACTTTTTGGCAAACCAGCCGCCGGTTAAGAACATGTGCGATGCTGCACCGGGCTTGATTTATACCATGGACCGCATGGGCGTCATGTTTAGCCGGACACCGGAAGGGCGCCTGGACCTCCGCCTCTTCGGCGGTGTGAAGAAGCGGCGTACGGTATTTGCCGGGGCTACTACCGGCCAGCAGTTGCTTTACGCATGTGATGAGCAGGTGCGCAAGTGGGAAGATGCCGGCATGGTGAAAAAATATGAAGGTTGGGAATTCCTGTCCGCGGTAATTGATGACCAGGGCGTGTGCCGGGGTATTATTGCCCAGGACCTTGCCACCATGGAAATTCGGGCGTTTGTGGCGGACGCAGTGCTTCTGGCCACTGGTGGTGCCGGAATGATTTACGGTAAGAGTACCAACTCGGTGATCAATACCGGCAGTGCTGCCAGTGCGGTGTACCAGCAGGGTGTTTACTATGCCAACGGCGAGTTTGTGCAGATACACCCCACGGCAATGCCGGGTGATGATAAGAACCGCCTGATGTCCGAGTCAGCCAGGGGTGAAGGTGGCAGAATCTGGACATACAAGGACGGGAAGCCCTGGTACTTCCTGGAAGAATGGTATCCTGCCTACGGCAACCTGGTACCGCGAGATATTGCAGCCCGGGCAATCTTCAAGGTATGTGTGGAAATGGGCCTGGGTGTTGACGGGGAAAACAAGGTTTACCTGGACCTGACGCATAAGGATCCGGAGTTCTTGGATAACCGTCTCGGCGGTATCATTGAAATTTACGAAAAATTCCACGGTGACGACCCGAGAAAGGTACCGATGAAAATCTTCCCGTCAGTTCACTACTTTATGGGCGGTATTCATGTTGATTGGAACCACCAGACCTGCATCCCGGGTCTGTTTGCATCCGGCGAGTGCGACTACATGTATCACGGGGCCAACCGCCTGGGTGCAAATTCACTGCTGTCCGCTTTGTACAGCGGTACGGTTGCGGGCCCTGCCATGGTGGACTACATCGAGGGCCTCAGCAAGTCCTCCAAGGATGTAGACAAAAAACATTTCGAACGTGAACTCAAACGCCAGCAGGAATGGCACGACAAGATCCTGAAGATGAACGGCTACGAAAACCCCTACAAGCTGCATGAGGAAATGGGCGACATCATGACGGAAAACGTCACGGTTGTGCGTTATAATGACAGGTTGAAGGCTACTGATGAAAAGCTGCAGGAATTGATACAGCGCTGGCACAAGATAAATATCGAAGATACCTCTTCATGGGGCAACCAGGCTGTCATGTTTACCAAACAGCTGTGGAACATGCTGCAGCTGGCCAGGGTGATTACGCTGGGAGCGCTGAACCGCAATGAAAGCCGTGGTGCTCACTACAAGCCGGAGTTTCCGGAAAGAGACGATGAAAACTGGCTGAAGACTACCAAGGCAAAATATACTCCCGATGGTCCCGTCTTTGAATATGAAGAAGTGGATACTTCGTTGATCAAGCCGAGACCACGGAAGTATGACGTGGATAAGGAGGCGACCATGAATGACTAGGGAATACATTCACCTGAAAATCAAGCGCCAGGATAACCCGGATTCCGCTCCTTACTGGGAAGAGTTTAAGGTGCCGTATAAACCCAACATGAACGTAGTCTCCGTGTTGATGGAAATCAGGAAAAATCCTGTCAATGCCAATGGGCAGAAAACCACTCCCGTAGTATGGGAGTGCAACTGTCTGGAAGAGGTGTGCGGCGCTTGCTCCATGCGCATCAACGGTGTGCCGCGCCAGGCATGTTCGGCGCTCATTGATAAGATTGACAAGAGTCCCATCATTCTGGAACCGTTGTCCAAATTCCCGGTAATCAGGGACCTGCAGATAGACCGCCAGATTATGTTTGACTACTTGAAAAAAGTCAAGGCCTGGGTCAATGTGGACGGCAGCTGGGACCTGGGCCCGGGACCGCTGTTCCCGGAAAAGACCCGGCAGTGGGCCTACCAGCTGTCCCGCTGCATGACCTGCGGCTGCTGCCTGGAGTCCTGTCCCAACTATAATGAAAAATCGGCATTTATCGGACCGCAGGCACTGAACCAGGTACGTTTGTTCAATGCGCATCCCATCGGTAAGATGGATAAGGAAAAGCGGCTGGATGCCATCATGGGACCGGGCGGTATTACCGAGTGCGGCAACGCGCAGAACTGTGCCAAGGCATGTCCCAAGGAAATACCCTTGACGGTATCCATTGCCGATTTGAACAAGCAAACCGTACTTTATGGGTTAAAACGCTGGCTTTATAAATAGTGTGGTTACTTTGGAGGCGTGCCGGATTTTGCGGTGCGCCTTTTTTGACTTTGCGGCAGGAATTTACTTTCGGGCCACGAATATATTTGTATTACGCAGCTGAATTGCGGTTTTTTATCACCTAGAAGGGAAATGGCTTGTGAATTGAACAGGGGATGACTTAATGATTGAACATAAGTTATTTCGCGATATCAGAAAAGACCTTAAACAGGTGGAAGCAGAATTAAACCAATATGTGGACGCACCCAATCCGTTATTGGCTGAAAGTTCCGCTCACTTGTTGAAAGCAGGAGGTAAGCGATTGCGCCCTGCTTTTGCTTTGTTGGCAGCAAAATTTTACCGGTATTCTCTGGAACACCTGCTGCCGCTAGCGGTAGCGCTGGAACTGATACATATGGCCAGTCTGGTACATGACGATGTGGTTGACGCATCCGTGACGCGGCGCGGCAGGCCAACCGTGAGAGCGCAGTGGGGTAACAGGGTCAGTATTCATACGGGGGATTACCTGTTTGCCAAATCCCTTATCCTTATTTCCAAATATGAAGACCCGAGGGTAGCGGAAGTACTGTCACGGGTCAGTGTAAAAATGTGCCAGGGAGAAATTCAGCAGATCAGTACTGCTTTTGATGCCGACCAGGGTTTAAAGGATTATTTCTACCGCATTAAAAGGAAAACTGCTCTGCTGATTTCGGCTAGCTGCCAGCTTGGTGCCGTTGTCAGCGGTGCGCCCGATAAGATTGTCCGGGCGCTGGCATTGTACGGTTATAACCTGGGGATGGCTTTTCAGATTACCGATGATATCCTGGATATGATAGCTGATGAGAAAGAGCTGGGCAAGGCTGTGGGCAGCGACCTGCGCCAGGGAATTGTTACCCTGCCGGTCATCTATGCCATGCAGCACAGCCCGCAGCGAGACACCTTGCGAAGAATTGTGTCTACGAAGGACAAGGGACAGCCGGAAGTGCTGCAGGCCATCGATATAATCAAAGCCAGCGGAGCCATTGACTATTCCTTCAATATTTCGCAAAAATACATCTTTAAAGCCAAAAAACAGTTGGAAATACTTCCTAATGTAAAAACCAAAAAAACCCTTGCCCAAATTGCCGACTTTATCAATATTAGGCGTTATTAGATATTTTTAAAAAAGGAAATTGATGTGTGACCTACGGGGCGTGAAGTGCGAAAATTTAATGGATGCATTCCATTGAAGTGTCGCACTTCAAACCTCTGCTTCGCACATTTGCCAGGAGGGAGTGGCGAAGTTTTGAGGTTTTTTTTTAACCACCTATTTCCTAAATTTTACTCAACTGGCATAAAAAGTTTGCCAAAAAGGTTGGTCCTGGCGACTGGAATGCTGCTGTTGGGTTTTATTATCCTAACCGGGCAGCAGGAGCCTGCGGCGGGTTCGCGGTTTTGCAATTCCTGTCATGAAATGAGACCCCATTACCTGACGTGGCAGGAAAGTTCCCACAAAAAGGTTGCCTGCGTCAGGTGTCATGCCGGTTCTGGCCTAGTTAACGCCGCAAGGTTTAAAATAGGCGGTATCTACAAGAGTTACAGACATGCACAAAATTCCGTGCCTGTCACTTTCACAGTATCACGGCCGGTAAATACTGCAGTTTGTGAACAATGTCACTCACCCAACCGCCTGGTTAATGCTTCCGGGGATTTGCTTATTCCCCATAACCGGCACCTGGAAAAAAAAGTGCCGTGTGTTACCTGTCACGACGGAGTTGTCCACGGGCGCCTCATGCGGCGGTCGGTAATAAAGGAAATACCTTACGCGGAGTGGACGGTCCAGGTTGCCAGAGAACAGACCCGGGCCAGGTTTTTGCGGCCGCGGATGGATACCTGCATGACCTGTCATCAGGAGCGGGGT
This sequence comes from Thermoanaerobacteraceae bacterium, assembly GCA_017656305.1. Classification (GTDB taxonomy): domain Bacteria; phylum Bacillota; class JADQBR01; order JADQBR01; family JADQBR01; genus JACDOG01. Next base: position 17,738 of record JACDOG010000024.1, on the reverse strand, counting down.
ATTACCACGGACTGCGAAGCCTGTCACAAAATAATTTACCTGCCGGATTCCCATAAACAGGCAGACTGGGACAGTATTCACGGGCTGGATGCCCGGGAAGACGCCGTGAGCTGCCTCAAGTGCCATGCAAGTGACCGGTTCCTGCCGGGGATGGCGCAGCGGCCGGTGCTAAAAGTAGTGAGGGAAATCGACTTTTGTTACGAATGCCATTCAGTGCGGCCGCCAAGTCACGCGGTGGAAGACTGGAAGACAGCCCATAAAGGCGAGGTTTTGGCCAAAGGTAAGGAAAGCTGTTATGCCTGTCATAATGTCAAGAAAACCGCTGCGGGAAGAAAAATTACCAGGACATACTGCAACATGTGCCACTGGTTTGTCGAACCGGATAGCAGCATTTAACTCTCTTAACCACAAGCGGTAGCAAGACTTGTTTTGATAAGTGGGGGTTATTTAATGATTGGTAAGGTACTGCAGTATTTTAGAGAAATATTTATCGCTGCCCCCGGTGGTAAATGGAAACTGCTGATTTTCACCAGCGGGCTGTTGATAATCATATTGTTTGGTTTGGCTGTGCGCCTTGAGGCGGAGTTTCCTGGCGATTTCTGTTTATCGTGTCATGAGATGCAGCCGGAGTATTACACGTGGAAAGCTTCTGCTCACAGCAGGATGGCCTGTACCCGGTGTCATGCCGGTGCTACCTGGAAAAGTCGGCTGGAATACAAGGTAAAAACCTTCAAGCAGTTGTATGCTTACCTGACCAAAAGCTATTACCTGCCTATCAACATGCAGGAAGACCTGGATAACGAGGTTTGTTTGAGCTGTCATACGGTGAACAGGGTAGTCACGGCCTCCGGTGACATCACGCTGCCCCACGAGAGGCACATAACAAAGGTGGAGGTTGCCTGTACCGAGTGTCATATGGGGATTGCCCACGGAAATATTGCCATGCGGCAGCTTACCCTGGACGGGAGCTTTACCGCCTGGACTGCAGCTGCCGGTCAGGCGCAGATGGTACGGAAAAATATTGTACCGCAGATGAGCACGTGTATGGACTGTCACAAGAGTAAAGAGATCAGTCTGGAATGTGAAGCCTGCCACACGCGAATAGGCAACCCGGAGTCGCACCAAGTTCCTGACTGGACCAGCAAGCACGGCAAGCTGGCCAAAGAGAACCTGGATAACTGCATCAACTGTCACTCGTATGCCAGCAGTGACTTGAACCTGGAGGACCCGACCGGTGGCACCGTCAACAAGGCTGCCGAATACTCAAGGCGGAACCCGTTTTGTGCTGACTGTCACGACATGCTTCCTCCCAGCCACCAGGGCGGTGACTGGATGAGCGACCACGGTAAGGCGGCCAAACCTAATTCAGAACCCTGCCTGGTGTGCCATAGCGTCGGCAAACCGGCGTCGGCAATCGGTGCGCCGGCACAGACTTACTGCAACAAGTGCCATACCGGTATTCATAAGCGCGGCAACTGGCGCCGCCAGCATCCCAAAAACGTGCGGGTGGAAGGTGGCGTCAGCGAGGAGTGTTTTACCTGCCATTCGGAACGGCAGTGTGCCCGTTGCCACATGCAGGGAACGTAGTGCAGAAAAAGTCATGGAGGAAGTTTGGTTAAAAAATGTGGAAAGCTAAAATTCCCGATGCGGTACTGACAAATCCTTTCTGTAAGGACTGTCATACAAAGCGGCAACGTCGCAAAAAGGGATGACGCGCATTGCCTGACTTGCCATGATGAAAGGTGGTTAAAGCAGTAGGTCCTGCTTTGGGTTTAAGATAAATTTATTAGGTCTAACCGATGTTTTGGCGACAGTTACTGAAGGGAGCAATAGCCGTGGCGCAGGCGGAAAAGGATGGCGAAAAAAGAATCAGTCTGAAGTTAAGTATATTTCTAATCGTGCTGTCTGTGTTGATTATTGCATTAGCTGGCATGCAAATTGGGAAAATGTTTTTTTGGGACCAGTACGAGGAAACCACTAAACTGGACCGGGATTTGGAAATAGCACTGGATAATGTGGAACGGGACCCTAACAATGTTGACTACCGAGTGGCATTAGGTTGGGTTTATTTTCAAAGAGGTCAAGTTGAAGAGGCCATTAGGGAATACAAGAATGCACTAAAACTGGAACCTGAAAATATGAGAGCAAAGTTTAATTTGGCATCGGCATACATAGAAAACGGAAATTTGGAAGATGCCAGGTTATTAATGGAAGAATACGTGAAAAAAAATCCCCTGCATGCCAGCGGTTATTCAATCCTGGGGCTTATTTACAGTGAATTGGGAGAATACGAGAAGGCAATTTCCAACTTTAAGGAATCAATAAGAATTTCCCCGGGTAACACCAATGTTTACTATCAATTGGGTATTGCTTACGAAAAAGCCGGCGATGTGGATAAAGCCAGGGAATACTACCAAAAAACATTGGAGTACAACCCTAACTTCAAGCAGGCCAGAAAAGCTCTGGAAAGACTGGGCAACCACCAGTGAATTGAAAGGGTGGCAAGCATGAAAATTTCGACTCTGATAATCATTATTCTAAGTCTTACTCTGGTAGGAACCGTAACTTTTGGAGTTTATTACATCAACAATCAGAACCCGGTGGAACAAGTTACACGAGTAATACCCGTAACTGCACCTCAAACCACACCTCCGGAGTTTAAGTATGCGATTTACGGGCTAAAAGAAATTTCCTTAAACTACCCCATGGCCGTTACAGTTTCGGGGGGAGAGATTTATGTTTCCGATTCGGACAACCATCAGATTCAAGTATTCGACTACAATGGCGAGTTTCAACGTTTAATCGGTGCTCCCGAGAAGGGAAAAGAACCCCTGGTGCGCACTCCTTATGGTCTTGCTGTGGCTGATGGAAAGCTTTACGTTGCAGACCTGGACAAAGGCCGGATTGCAATTTTTGATACCGGCGGGGAGTTTTTGGGGTACTTTAAACCTTCCAAAGAAGGAGTTTACCGTAAACCGGGCGACTTGAAGATCCGGGATGGCAGGCTTTATCTTACCGATGTGATCAAGATGAAGGTGTTGGTCTTTGACCTGAGCGGCAATTTGCTGCTTAGTTTCGGGGAAGAAGGGAAAGAACCGGGACAGTTCAGTTATCCTAACGGCGTTGCTGTGGATAATGACGGCAATATTTACGTTGCAGATTCCGGTAATAACCGCATTCAGGTTTTTGATTCCCAGGGCAATTATCTGAAGACCATCGGTGGAGAAGAAGGTAAAGTAGGGTCATTGACTACTGCCCGCGGGATTGATATTGATCGAAAAAGTAACATATATGTGGTAACTGGCCTGCTCGGTCAGGTGATGGTTTTTAAACCTGATGGCGAAGAACTGTTCCGCGTGGGCAGCCGGGGAACTGGAAACGGCCAGTTTAACCTGCCAAATGGGCTTTATATAGATGGCAACGGGCGCTTGTATGTCACTGAAGTGGGAAACAATAGAGTTTCGGTGTTTAAATAATGTGAAAAAAATTTCAAGTACAGGCCGGTAAAGCAAGTTAACAAAAAGTTAACATATTTTGGAAGGGGGGTGGGGTGGATGAAGAGAATGAAGAAAAAAAGTTATGGGGCGAGGTGAAACGGATGAAAAGGCAGTTGTTAATCTTATCCATGGTCCTGGTGTTTACATTGGTTTTGGGAGTTGGGGTTGCCGCAGCTTACACAATTTCCAGTAACATTCACGGGGGCTATACTGCTGACACCGCTGCCTGCGGGCAATGTCACAGCACCCACGCTGCAGCTGGAAAGAACTTGATTCAAAATCTGGAGGCCGGCACGCAGAATGATGTCTACCGGACATGCGTATACTGCCATAAGAGCGGCGGACAGAGCAAGTATGACGTAATTAACGGTGCTATTGTAACTGGAACAGGTACTTACGCTTCCAGTGCTGGCGGTTTTGACCAGGTGGTAACCACCGAGGGTGCAACACCTGTATTTGCCGCTGTTACTTCCGAGCACGACGTTGACGCTGCAAACGGCACTACGGTTTGGGTTCCCGGTTATGATACAAATGCTGGTAACTACATGGAATTAACCTGTGCCAGCTGTCACGACCCGCATAATACCGCAAACACAGCGCGTGCGCTGAGGGTTAATGTGAATGGCGTTGATATCAGTGCCACACCACCAACACTGGACATTGCAGCAGGAACAGTACTAGGTGATGAGGCCGTTAGTTACCAGTCTGGTTGGAATGAGTTTTGCGGTGCATGCCATCAGGACTTTAAGCAGACAGGTGCTGGTTCTGGAGATGATACTGCATTAGGTACTTATGGTAGTTTTGCACGTCACCGTGTGGGAATGGATCCCAGTCTTTATGCTGGCACGAATGAAAACAGTTGGACCATCGCTACTCTATCCCAACCCAGTCCTTTAATGCCGTTGCAGTCCAGTGATGGTACCGCAGCAAACCAGCAGGTAATGTGCCTGACTTGTCATTATGCTCACGGAACCAAAGCTACCAACACCGTGACGTTCAATCGTGCTGACGGTACCAGTACAAGTACATCCAGTACGTTACTGCGTTTGGATAACCGCGGTGTTTGTCAGGTGTGTCATAATAAATAGAAAAAAATTCAGTCGCAACTTTGTACGGGAGGGAGTTAATTGGGACGCGTTGGCATCAAAGGCATGATAATTTTCTTTTTGGTTTGTGTGCTGTTGTTAACTATAGCTGGATTGTATTTGAAACTGCAACCTTCAACGACAGGTGAGCTCTGGCAGCAGGTTATTGCTCCCAATAATCCTCCCATTGATTTTCCGTTTCAAGGCGGTGAGATGCGAATAATATCAGGAAAGGGGCTGGACAAGCCTTTAGGTGTTGCTGTAACCGCCGATGGGCGCGTGTTGGTTGCGGATTCAGGAAACAACAGGGTAGTGATGTTTGATATAACCGGCAAAGTACTCCGGCAGTACGGACAGTCGTCAATAGAAGGTGTTGCTATGAATTACCCTGTTGCTGTTGCTGTTGATGATTCCCAACAACTGTTGTACGTTGCAGATTTTAATAATGGCCGGGTGCAGGTTTGGCATTTGGAAGGAGAATATCTGTACCAACTGCCGGTGGAAAAAGACGGGAAAGTGCTGGGTACTATTAAGCCGGCAGCTCTGGCCGTTGGTGATAGCGGTAAACTTTATGTAAGTGATGTGCTCGGCCAGCGAGTGCTCGTCTTTGATGCCAGCGGCAGGTTTTTCCACCAGTTTGGTAAAGAAGGCACCGCAGCGGGACAGTTTAAGTTTGCTAATGGTATAGCTGTAGATGAACAAAATGACCGCATTTATGTGGCAGATACCAATAATGGTAGAATTCAGGAATTTAGTTTGAGCGGTGAGTATAAACGCAGCCTCAAGTCTATCAATGAAAGAAAGCTGGTTACTCCCAGGGGCCTGGCCCTTGATAGGCAGCGGGGATTGTTGCACATTGCAGATACAATAACTCACCGGATAGCCAGTTATGATTTGGCTGCTGCCAAGGGGCTGGTGTGGGGGTCTGAAAGTTCAGAAAAAAGCCGGTTTAATTTTCCCAACGGTCTAGCTGCCGACCAATCCGGTAATTTATATATTGCCGACAGGGACAGTAATAGGGTGATGGTATATATTCATCTGGACCAATAATAAGGTATTGCAATCAAACAGGAGGTGAACTAAAGTGACGAAAGTTAAACAGTTCATCAGCCGTTTGGGAATGGTTAAGATAACTATAATATTTAGTATGATTGCTTCCTTGTTGGTTGCAATACCGCTGGTAAGCGCCGGGAGTGTGCTTGACAACGGCAGTTTTTCGGATGACTTAATGGAATGGAATGATGTGGGAGAACTCTTGGTTGATTGGATTTCCCAGGGATTTTCCGGCAAGATAGCCGCAGGTGAGCAGATAGTATCCGGACGGGGCGGGGCGGTAAAGATGTCTGTTCCGCCAAAGAAGGCCACGGTAAAGGATACGGTTTACTCTGATAACAGAACGGTTAGCGGGTACATATATCAGGACTTTAACATATCAAGGGATGAGGTTGTGGTAAATTTAAGTTTCGCATATCAAAAAGCAGTGGAACTTGGCGAGGAAGCAGCGGCGAAAATAAGGATACTTCCACCGGGCGGCCGGCGGCCGGTGACGGTTTGGCAGGATGCCGGAGACACACTGACCGTATCCGGCGCTGTTTACGGTGACGAATGGAACAAGGTAGAGAACCTGGATATCTCCAATGTATTTACGGGAAAAGGCCGGTATCAAATTCAGCTGTATGCTTCTATGTCAGGCGCCAATACCTATGTGGCCTACGATGAAGTACATCTGTCAGTTTCTGTTCCTGACAGAGAGCCACCTGGCAAACCGCAGGGGTTAACTGCATTGGATTTAGGTACTGGCGAAAGTGTGAGGTTGAGCTGGGAAGCAAATAGTGAACAGGATCTGAACAAATATAATGTCTACCGGGCAGTTTACGGAGACACTGGCTTCAGTAAAATAGCCAGTGTATTTGAAAATGTTTATCTGGATGCCGGTCTGAGCACGGGTGCAGAATATAGATATTATGTAACGGCACTGGATAAAGCAGGTAACGAATCAGCACCTTCTGACATAGTAACGGTAATTCCCACTAAGGATGAAGTGCCTCCTGCCTCGCCTGTTGGGCTGAAGGTCACGGACCTTAGGACAGGCGGGAAACTGTTACTGAGCTGGACCCCCAATACTGAGAATGACCTAAACGGGTACCGGCTCTACAGGGCTCCAACACCGGAGGGGCCTTTTGTAGAAGTGGTTGAACTGGCGGGAGATATCACCAAATTTACCGATGAAACTGTTGAAAATGATACTATTTACTACTACTACTTGATAGCTGTGGATATTGCAGGTAACAGTTCGGAGCCCAGTGCTGTTGCATCTGGTATGCCGACATTGGATACTACACCACCAGGTGTGCCCCGCGGCCTGACAGTTGATAATCCCGGCATAGGTACGGAGTTGCTCATCAGGTGGTTGCCAAACGGTGATGCCGACCTGGCAGGGTATCACCTGTACCGGGCGGAAAGCGGTACGGATAATTTCCAACTAGTGGCAACTATCGCTGGTACGGCAGATAAGGCACAGACGCAGTATTTGGATACCGGTCTAACACGAAACACCGCATATAGGTACCGGCTGACTGCATTTGATGACCTGGGCAATGAGTCCAAACCTGCAGAAGTTCAGGGTATTTCCCAGGACAAAACACCGCCGGCAGTGCCCACTGGCTTGTCCGTTGACGATCCGTGGAGCGGTGACGAATTGGTCCTGTCGTGGCAGAGGAATACTGAAGAAGACCTTGCAGGATATAACCTGTACCGGTCAGGCAGCGGTGCGGCAGATGATTTTGAGAAAGTAAACGACAAGTTAATAAAGGATACCATGTATGCAGATGACGGTTTGAAACAAGGAAAGACGTACCATTACTATTTGACAGCAGTGGATACAAGCGGAAATGAGAGCCAACCTTCGGAGCTTGCCAGCGGGAAGCCCTACCGTGGTGCTGCTGTCAAGGTGACGCATCCAACTGCGGGAGTTCCGGACAGGCTGCGTATAGAGTTAAGCAGTTCTGCATTATTTGTGGATAGTAAGAACAAAACCATCAGAATAAAAACGGTGGCAGAAGATGTTTACGGGAATCCCGTACCGGTATCGGGCACCTGGAGGTATGCTACCGATTTCAGTGAGTTTACGAAACTTGAAGCTGTTTCCCCAACAACTGTGGTGGGGGAATTTACCAGCAACAGCCCCGGTAAGGCGGAAATCATTGTTGAATTTACTCCAGACCAGTTGGGCGCGGTTTCTGTTAGAGCAACGACCTGGGTTAGAGCGCTGGACTGGAATGTAGAATTGAAGGGACTGAAAAGACGTGTTGCAACCGGGGAAGAAGTAAGTTTTCGGGCAGTTATCACCGACCACAACGGGCAGCCGGTGACCGCTCCTGAGGCCAGGGTAGTGTTTGCGGTTGAGCATTCGAAAAAAGTTCCCGGGGCCTGGAAGAGAAAACCAAAGGTAGGCTATTTTCAGGCTGACGGTAGGGTTCAGGTTGTTGACGTCCAGGGCATTCCTTTAGGAATTCCGAGACCGGACAGGACCGGAAGTGTTTACGGTAAGTTGGCTGCAAGTACTGTACCCGGTATCAATCGGGTAACGGCAGTTCTCCAGTACCGGGACCTGAGGGTTCCCAGTGCACCACTGCAGCAGGTGGACGTTTCACGCACCTGGAAAGTTGAAGTAGAACCTGGAAAACCGAGTTATGTTGGTTGGGACCCTGAAAAAATCACCATAAAACCTGCCAGGATTTACCGGGCAACAATAAATGCCTACGATGCCTTCGGCAATGTTACGCAAGATGGCACCAATAATCTAGAGGTAAGCATTAAATCACCACAGGGTGGTCACGTTGACTTTTCTCTGGACCAGGGCAAGACCTGGATCCATAATGATGAATGGTATCCTGTGCCGTTAGGAACGCAGGTTAAGTTTCGTTTGCCGCAAAACCCTGGTCAAAGTTGGCAGAGTGATTACGGGTACCTGTTGGTAAGGATTGATCAAGGCGGGTCGGGATTGACGCCCCCGCCGGGAATAAATCAGGTGAATAGGCCGCTGTACATTCAACTTGTCAAGTAACTTATGGGCCACACCTTAGAATATATTAGGTCCAGGCAGAAAGAAGTATATTGCTTGGCCCATAGGTGCCGGGGGTGATACTTTTGAGGAGCAAAGGAATATTTACTTTTGTGAAAATGCTCATGTTCATGTTGCTGCTTGTCGTTTCTATTTCAGTTGCGGCGAAAAACAGCGCCTTTGCGGCGGATACCACACCCCCGACTGTAGTTAGCACCACACCGGGAGAAGGCGCAAAAAATGCCAGTACAAATACTGTTGTAAGAGTAACATTCAGTGAGAGTATGGACAGTGCTACTATCAACAGTTCTACTTTCTTAGTTAATGATGGGGCGGGCAATATCAACGGCAGTGTTAGTTATGACAGTCATAATAACCAGGCTTCCTTTCAACCGGGTGCCGCGCTAACCAATAACGCTACTTATACAGTAACTGTTAAGGGCGGTACCAATGGCGTAAAGGACCTTGCGGGTAGCGCTTTGTCTGCAGATTATACGTGGACATTTACTGTTGACGAGACTGCACCCACTGCGCCTACTCTGACAGTAAGGCAGGTAACGGACGGTCAGGGTAACGTTATGAGTTACCAGCTGAAATTAACTATGTCTGGGAGTACCGATGATGTGGGTATCGCAGGTTATAAGATATATCGCAGTACCGATAATGTTAATTTCAGCAAAGTAAGTACGGCCAGTAACACGACGTTTATTGATGACGGGTTGCAGGCGAATACTACTTATTACTATAAGGTTCAGGCTTATGACAGTGCAGGCAATACATCGGTTTTCAGTAATACTGACAGTGCGACAACGGGTGCAAAGCGTGCTTTTACCCGTAGTACCAATCCCGCAGTTGAAGGTCCCCACGGGTTATACATGGAAAATACCGATGCCTGTGCTTCCTGTCACAGCAGTCATGCTGCAACCGGTAGTGACCTGTTAACTCAAACAACTATAACCGGTGTTTGCTATACCTGCCATGACGGGACAGGTAGTAACTATAACGTTCAGGCTTTATTTGACAGCAACAGCGGGAATGTTAGCTTTCATCCTGTAAAGGATACGGGTAATTTAGGAATCAACGGTGCCATAGAGTGTGCCAGCTGCCATAACCCACACGGGGATGAAGACCCTAATAATCCCGGCAACCTTTATCCCAAGCTCCTGCGGGCCAGTGACGGAGGCAACTATTATTATAAAGGGAAAGAATTCTGCCTGTCCTGCCACGGTATAAATGACCGTAACTTTACAGGTCCGACGGATACCTATTGGGAGGATACGTTGGGTGACCATAGTAATATCAATGCGGCCCATTATGACGAGACCAAAACGGTGTTACAGCCTGCATCCGGCACCCAAATAACGTGTGTCAAATGCCATGACAAGCACGCGTCGCCCAACGAGCAGCTGTTATTGGCAATTGGGGATACTCTCTGTTATAACTGTCATGATGATGCAGCGAATTCCATGAGCGGGCGTGACATTAAAGCCGAGTACCAGCGTCCGGGTTCAACCCATAGCTTGACGGGATCTGCACCGGAAGTAGTGTTGGGGTGTACCAACTGCCATGGCCCGCATGCGGTGGGTTCTGTTAGCCTGGGACAGGGATTGTCCTATTCTGACCTTTCTGACCCGGACAATACCAAGAATGTATTTACTCAAGACGGTACTGCTACTGGAAATGTCACTATCGGTAATATTACTGATTTTTGTCTCAAGTGTCATGACGGTGCACCGCCGACGGAGGTTGCCAACGTGAATAGTTTTGTGCCCAATAGCGTTGTTTTTCCAAGTAAGGATATTACAACCAATGCTGGAGGATGGAACAAGGCTGCTACTTACGGTTCATCAGGCCATGGTGCTGCCTCAATAAAATGTACGCAGTGTCATGATGAACACGGGGCCAATTACGCTTCGCTGGTTAACCAGGCGGAGGACACGGAAACGGCGGACAACCGGTGTAATAGCTGCCATAACGGCAGCTATCCCGGGGTGATTGACGTCAAGCCTGATTTTACAACCAAGGCATATACACACCCAACTTTAACTACGTCGGGTAAGCACAGTAATGATGAAAACTATAATAATATGCCTGCTGCCGACAGGCATGCGGAATGTGTCGACTGTCACGATCCCCATGCGGCCAATGATACGCCTGTTAACGCACCGATGGCATCGGGATACGTGAGAAACGTCAGCGGGGTGCAGGTAACTACCGACCCGGCGGTACGCCCGGCGTGGACTATTTTGCCCCCTGACTCTCCGGGGTATATATTCGTAAAAGCCATTACCAATGAATATGAGCTTTGTTACAAGTGCCATTCCAGTTTTAGTTACGGTTCAACACCGCCTCCGGGGCAGACAGACGTGGCGCGGGATTTTAATCCCAACAATCCTTCTTATCACCCCATAGAGGCGGTAGGGAAGAATGAGTATCACGATAACGGCAGGGACTATTCCGCTTCCCTGGTAAACGGGTGGGCACCGGATTCCATGATGACCTGTACCGACTGCCATGGCAGTGAAAACCCGGCCAGTCCGAGAAATGTTCACGGGTCCAATAATAAAAATATCCTGAAGGCCCCGTACACGGAAGACACTGGACGGGCGGGTTACGATACGTCAAGCCATCTCTGTTTCCAGTGTCATGACTACACGACCTATCGTGGAGGTGACAAACGAAGAGATAATAATACCGGATTTACTGATGACAAAAAAGAAAACTTACATTTAATAGGTGACCATAAAAAAGCCGGCTGTATGGACTGTCACGGTATGACACCTCACGGCGGACCGCGGCCTCATCTAATTGCCATTCAATCCGACGGACCGCCATTTGCCAGCCCGACTTCAAAACTGACAGGTTATGTGCCAAATAGCGGCAATTACACTAAAAAAGACTGTTCTGCAACTCATACAGGTGACCATTAGCAACTCAAAACTTTAATATCTGGAGTTAAGCAATGACAGCATTATGGCAATTATTTCGTTCTGTAAAACTAGCTTTGATTCTAATCATACTGCTTACCGTGGCAACCCTGCTGGGGGTAAGCATTCCCCAGCAGGAATTGCCTGGTGATGGTAAGTTTGCAGCATGGGGCGCTGCCCACCCAAACATGGCCCGTTGGGTTCAAACCCTGGGTATCACGGAGGTATTTACCTCCTGGTGGTTTGGCTTACTGGTGGTGCTTTTGTTTCTTAATACGCTTGTTTGTACCATTGACCAGGTTAAAGTACTGCGAAAAAGGCGGGAAAAGGTACCGCTAACCATGGCAAATCCCAGGCTTTCACTGCCAGTTGCTGACGGTAAGGAGGCGGTGAATAAGGCTGTACAATATTTAACAGAAAATGGCTACCGCAGGGAAATGGCTACGTGCTTTGCTGGGAAAGATGTCACAGTGTTATGCCGCAGTCGGTTGGGGGACTGGGGGTCCATTGTCTTTCACGGCGGGCTGCTGGTAATTCTTTTGGGAGTGTTGACCAGTGTGCTGGTTAATATGAAAGGAGCGGTGGAGTTAACTGAAGGACAGACATTTGTTGATACTCATGAAAACTACTTCCAGATTGAGGAAAGCCTTTTGTACCCTGAGAGGCATTCAGGATTCGAGCTGACCTTGAAGAAGGTGGAAGAAGAGTGGGATGAAAGTGAAAATAATTACATGGCCAGGGGTACTGTGGAGATTGTCCAGGACGGTGAAATTGTAAGAAAAGTGGAAGTTGACAGGGCCCATCCTTTTACTTATCAAGGAATGAAGTTTGTTTTAGCCAAGCAAGGCTATACTCTGGTGTTAGACTTTTATAATGACCGGGGGCAGCTGGTGAGAAAGTATCATATCAACTTTGACAGGTCCGTGGTTAATGGCAGGGTCAAGCACAGTAAGGCCTTTTCACTTGAGGACTTTGGTTTGACCTTTGATGCCATACTGTTTCCTGACCTGCGGCAACTGCCTAATGGTAAATTCATCAATGGTTCGACGCAGCCGAAAAACCCGGGGTTATTTCTTATGGTCAGCAGTGAAAAGGGATTTATGGGATCCCAACTGCTGCTTTTGGGAGGTGAAATTAAAGTAGACGGGTTAAAGGTTGAATTTGCTGAGTTAAACCGCTGGCTGGGCTTTTGGGTCACCAAAGATTGGGGTGTTCCGGTGATGGTCTTCGGCTCTTGGTTAAGCATAGCCGGGGTGGCTGTACTGTACTTGCTGGTACCCCGTCGAGTCGTAGTTTCCCTAGAAAGGACAGAAAACGGTGATGTACTGGACGTCAGTGGGGCTGCGCGGCTTCACCCGCACCTGTTTGAAAGAGAGTTAACCGGTATTAAACGAATAATTAGGGGAGAAAGCTGGTGATTCAGGTGGACGTCAAAACCCAGGTATTATTACTTTGGGTGGCTGTGGGCCTTTATGCCGTTAGCTCGGTATTGTATATTATCAGTTTGGTTTTCCGCAAGGATAAAGTTAAAGTGTGGGCCAGAGTTGCGGTTGTGGCGGGGCTGCTCCCGCACAGTGCCGCTATTCTGCTGCGCTGGATAGCGGCGGGGCACGGGCCGTATTTGAACCGGTTTGAGGTAGTAATGTCTGACGTGTGGCTTGGAGTGGTATTGTTTCTGTTTATTCAATGGCGTTACCGGAAAACGGAATTGCTTGGTGCTGTTATTATGCCTGTTTCTTTTTTGGTTTTGGGCTACGGTGTCCTGTCTTCACCGGAAATACGTACTCTACCTGGAAGCTTTCAGACTTACTGGCTGGTAGTGCACATCTTATTTGCCAAGCTGGCTTATTCATCCTGCCTGGTGTCGGCTGCTGCAGCCGCTCTCTACTTAATCAAAGGTCGTGTTGAACGGCGTAAAGCAAGAGCTGCCAACCTATGGCATGCTCTGCCTGATTTGGACGTGCTGGATGACTTGAGCTACCGTTTTGCGGGACTGGGTTTTTTGTTTATCGGGGTAATGATTATAGCCGGGTCAATATGGGCCAACCAGGCCTGGGGCGTTTTTTGGGGCTGGGATCCCATTGAAACTTGGTCTCTTATTACCTGGTTTATTTATGGTATCTACCTGCACCTTTACCGCATTCACGGGTGGAAGGGCCATAAGGCTGCCTGGTTAAACTTGTTGGGATTGATGGTATTGATATTTGTATTGTTTGGTATAGGATACATTTATACTACTAACCATGCCGGATACACCAACTAACTTTTGCTGGCAGAAAGGGGATGGGCATGATGAAAAAGGTAATGCTGATTACTCCTCCTTTTCATACCGGGGTGGTAGAAACGGCATGCCGGTGTCCGCATCTTGGTTTTGTCTACCTGGCGGGACATCTCCGACAGGCAGGTTTTGATGTGGAAATATATGATGCCATGATGAAAGACCATGATATGACGCAGATTGCCGCTCATATCGAACGGGGAAAACCGGATGTAGTGGCTTCCACCGCTTATACCGCTTCAGTGAACAGCGCTATGGAGGTACTAAAAATTGCCAAAGACGTCAGTGCGGATATTATTACTGTGATAGGCGGTATTCATGCCAATTTTTGTTACCAGGAACTGCTGCATAATTATGCCGGGATACTTGATTTTGTAATTAGAGGAGAAGGCGAGGAAACATTCCCTGAATTGTTGAACTGCCTGCAGGCAAACGGGAACGTGGAAAAGGTTAAGGGAGTTGCTTTCCTCAAGGACGGCAGGGTAATTTCCACACCTGCCAGACCTTTCATTAAAGATTTAGACCGGTTAATTCCTGCCTGGGACCTGCTGGATTGGGAGGACTACAGCTTTGAAGTCTTTCCCGGAACACGACTGGCTTTGGTGAATTCCTCACGAGGGTGTCTTAATGCCTGCAGTTTCTGCTCGCAGCAGAAATTTTGGCAGCGTACCTACCGGGAACGCAGTGCCGAAAGTTTTGTCGATGAACTGCAAATGCTTAAAGAAAGATTCGGCGTGGAAGCCGTAATGCTGTCGGACGAGTACCCTAGCAAAAATCGCCAGCGCTGGGAAACCGTACTGGACATGCTGATTGAAAGGGACTTGGGAATATACCTGATGTTTGAAACCTGTGTGGAAGATATTTTACGGGATGCGGATATTTTGGAAAAATACAGGAAGGCTGGAGTAATTCATATTTACGTCGGGGTGGAGGCCACAAGTAACGAGCGTTTAGCACAGTTCAAGAAAAACATTAAGTGTGAACAGTCTAAGCAAGCACTTGACTTGTTGAACCAGGCCGGCATTATCACGGAGTGCTCTTTTGTCATCGGAATGCCGGACGAAACGCCGGAAACAATAAGCGAAACCTTGCAGCTGGCACAGCATTATAATCCTGATTTCGCTCACTTCTTGTTAATTGCTCCCTGGCCCTATGCTGATTTGTACAGTCAATTGAAGGAGTATATTTTTGAGTACGACTACAGTAAATACAGCTTTGTTGATCCTGTTATAAAGCCGCGCCGTATGACAGTGGAACAGTTGGTTAAGGAACTTCATAACTGCTATAAGGTTTATTATCAGGGCAAAATGCGGGAAGTAGTCCATTGTACTGATGATTTTAAAAAACAGTATATGTTGCAATCCATAAAGTTACTTGAGGAGAATTCATTTTTGACCAAACGTGGTATTGATTTATCGGGAGTTGTGGGCCATGGATTCCGGGTAGGTTAAAAGTCTAGAAAGGCAGGGGAGTGGGGGAAGTATGATTGATAATCGCCCAGGCACTATTGAACAGCAATTTAAGGAAAGAAGTCGGTCACTGGAATTAAGACGGCGTTTGATTTTGCTGTTACTGTCACTGGTTTTCTTGACATTTGTCAGCTTCAACACCGACCGTAAGGTGGCGGTTATATCTGTCACGACCTTTCTGGCCTTGTTTTATCTGGTGTACTTATACATTTTCCTCCGATTTTTCGAAAAAAAATACCAGGTTATTTGGTGGGCCGGGTTTTTGTTGGATTTGGCCGTTGTCGGCTTCTTGATTTCGGTCTGCGGACGTATTGCCTCGCCCTTTGTTCTCCTTTACCCTCTTGTTATGATAGGCGCTGCAGCCATTTGTCCCAAGGAAAGGGATTTTATAATTGCGGGTAGCTTAGGACATGTTTCTTATGCATGGGCTGTGTACAGCTTTACGGGTAATTTTAGTTTTTACCTGGATGCCAACTTTTGGATTATATGTGTGCTTAATGGCATTATTTTTTTGAGTACTGTACAGGTTATTCAGTTATTAACAAGCGATAAAGACAAGCTTTATTATTTGACCCGTGATTTGGAAAGAAAAAATAAAAGGCTGGAACAAGTAGCTGTAACTGATGGGTTGACCGGGTTGTACAATCACAAGTATTTCTGGGAGCGAATAGCTGAGGAATTTGAGCGTACCCAAAGAGCTGGCCGCAGTATAACCGTATTAATGATTGATATTGATTATTTTAAGTTTTATAACGATAAAATGGGACATTTAAAAGGTGACGAACTGTTGCGCCAGTTAAGTGAAATTTTTAACGAAAACGTGCGCCGGGGAGACATTGTCTGTCGTTACGGGGGAGAAGAGTTTGCCATAATTTTACCGGAAACAGATGAAGAAGAAGGCCTGAAAATAGCAGAAAGACTACGTAATGTAGTTGCCGAATACCCCTTTGAAGGTAGGGAACATATGCCCAACCAGCAGGTTACGGTCTCCATTGGGATGGCTTCTTACCCAAAAGATGCTGCCGATGCCAAAGAACTAGTAAAACGGGCGGACAGTGCTCTCTATTGTGCAAAACAAAAGAATAAAAATAGCGTTCAAACCTATTATTCGGTGCTGGAAGACATGAAAAACAGTGGAGCTGACCAGGAACGGCTTTTTAAGACTATGGAGGTGATGGTGTCGATAATCAACGCTAAAGACAGCTACACCGGAGGGCATTCTCAGAGAGTGGTCCGGTACGCCAGGGCTTTAGGCAAAAGACTAGGTCTGAATGAGGGAAGATTAAGGGCTCTGTTATATGCAGCATTTTTACATGATATCGGCAAGATTGAAATTGATAAAAAGATCCTAAATAAACCCGGTCCATTAACGGAAAAGGAAAGGAAAGAAATAAAAAAACATACTTTGTACGGGGTCAATATTGTAGAGCCAGTGCTTACGTCTGAAGTTATTATTCCGGCTATAAAATATCATCACGAACATTTTGATGGCTCAGGATATCCTGAAGGGTTAAAAGGTGATCAAATTCCGCTGGAGGCCAGGATATTGTGTTTAGTAGACAGTTTTGACGCCATGAGGGCTAATCGTCCTTACAGGGATGCCTTAAGTCTCGAGGAAGCAATCGGGGAGTTGAAAATAAATGCCGGCAGACAATTTGACCCGAAGCTGGTAAGTAAATTTCTGGAAGTAATAAAGCTGGAAAAGGCGATGAATTGACAATGGTTTCCAGGTACCCACGGCAATAATTAACCATATCTGATTTTCTGCTAATTGGGTGATAGACAAATTTCACTCCATTCCTGGTGAACAAAAGTTTGTTAACCAAGTACCGGAGATAAGGCTGCCGACTTTTCCGGGGCTAACAAATTCTGCTATAGTTGTCATACCAAGCGACCGGCAAGTCATTCCAACAATATGCTGGCTGAACACCCGTCCATAGCATTAGATAAGGGATTATCCAATTGCTTCACCTGCCACAATAAGAACAAACCAAGCATAAAAGAAAACGTTACGGCAACATATTGTAACCAGTGTCACTGGTTCGAGGATAACAGGTCTGCATCTGAACAAGAAGATTCCCCGGATGACAAAGATAACCAGGTACAACTATAGATGCTGGAAATTTAAATTTTGTGTAATCTGGAGGCGTGAACGTGCAATACTAATATGCCTCATTTTTTTGCCAAATTTTAGCTCTAAAAACAATCACCTGCCTTCGACAGTTTGTAGCCAAAATAACGCCGAAGCCCTTGGCATATAGGTGCATGCGGTTAAAGACTCTTGAGTGCTGAAAAACTGTTTTTTTACCTACTAGCTGTTGAACTTGGGAATCAGGAAGTCCCACTACCCTTATTTTCCAAAACTAGTCACAGAGTGACTTTTTTCACTAGAGGAAAACTGATATTTTTGCAGTAAGAT
>JACDOG010000023.1 GCA_017656305.1 Thermoanaerobacteraceae bacterium | reverse complement strand
GCCAGGGCTTGAGCAATTTGCTGCTGGTAATCTTCACTTTGTAATTTCCGGCGTTCCTCGGGATGGGTAATGAAACCCACCTCCACCAGCACCGCTGGGATATCGGCCTGGAATAAAATAAAATAATCGGCTTCAAGCAAATCCTGCTGCTGGTGTCTTTCCAGTTTGCGTAATTCTGTGAGAATACTTTCTGCCAGCTGCCTGCTTACCTCTTCTCCCGTTTGGTAAAAAACCATGGGGCCTTTAAATGAACCCCGGGCCGCATTGACATGAATGCTGACCAGCAGGTCTGCATTCTCCTCTTGAGCCACCTTTACCCGAGCCAGCAAGTCCCTCCTTTGCCGGGTGCGTTCGCCGGAATAAAGTCCAATTAACCTGTAGTCACCGTCCCGGGTCAGTAGGGCCTGGCCTCCCCACTGCTCGAAAACCGCTTTCGTTTTCCTGGCAATTGCCAGGGTAATATCCTTTTCTTTGATATTGCCATAATTACTGCCCCCGTCGCGGCCACCGTGTCCCGGGTCTAGGGCTATTAAGAACTCGGCCAACGGTGATTTTGTTTCCCAGGACCAGTTATGACCCGGCTGCTGCGGTTCTGAACGACTGGGGAAAAAAATCCAGAAAAAGATTACAAGCAATATGACAGCTAAAACCAAATACGGGCAATACTTAACTATTCTTTT
The DNA here is from genome assembly GCA_017656305.1 of Thermoanaerobacteraceae bacterium. Lineage (GTDB taxonomy): Bacteria > Bacillota > JADQBR01 > JADQBR01 > JADQBR01 > JACDOG01. The sequence goes on along the minus strand of JACDOG010000023.1, from coordinate 31,518 downwards.
CATATACTTCTCCTGTTACCTTTTTTAAAATTTTATGGTAACAGGCTTAAAAATATTTATTGTCCACAGAAATTTTTCTCCGGTAGTAGATAACCGCCGCTGCCGCGATGATAATTACCACACTGATTACCTGGGCCATTCTTAAGCTTCCCAGCATCAGGCTATCCGTCCGAAATCCTTCAATAACAAATCTACCCGCGGAGTAAGCTATGGCATAAGTTAAAAATACCTCGCCACGACGCAAACCCTTACGCCGGCGAAACCAAAGCAGGAAAAGAAAAATACCAAAATCCCATAGAGATTCATAAAGAAAGGTCGGGTGCCGGTAGGCACCATCAATGTACATAGCCCAGGGTAGGTTTGTAGGATAACCATAAGCTTCCTGATTAAAAAAGTTGCCCCAGCGACCTATGGCCTGCCCCAGTACAATACTGGGCGCCACAATATCAGCCATCTGCCAGAAATTCAATCCCTGCCGCTTGACGTAAAAATACCCGGCCAGCGTACCCATGATTAGCGCACCGTGGATAGCCAGACCCCCGTGCCAGATAGCCGGTATTTCACTGGGATTTTTGCTGTAATACGACCAGCGAAAAATCACGTAGTAAACTCGCGCGCCAATAAAGGCCAGGGGCGCCGCAACAATGACCAGGTTTATTACGTGATCCGGGTCTATTTTCTGCTTCATGGCTTCCCAGTAAGCTAAAAAAGTACCCAGCGCCAGGGAAGTACTCATTAAAATGCCGTACCACCTAACTGAAAAAGGTCCAATTTCAAAGGCTATGGGATCCATTTGCCAAAATCCCTCCTATTCTGTCACTAACTATCATACCCTATACCACGGCAGTCGTAAACGTTTAATCCTGTCAAAAAAAATTAAACCCGGAAGCTACACTCCCCGGTTTTGCATATATTGAACAATCAGCTTGTCCACCTGACAGCTCTTTTCATATACTTCCTTGTCAGACAACGACTTGCCCCGTGCTAGCATCCGGCATAGTTCGGTACGTTCCGCCAGCAGTTTTTCTTTCAGAGAGCCATTTTTTCCCATAAGCAGTCACCGCTTTCGCACAAAATGTTGTGAAAAAAAGAATCTTTCTTCCTATATATGGTATTTCGACAAGATTTATGTATCTCCTGCCTGGTCAAAGATTTTTGTCAAAAATTTTTACCCGTTTTTATACATGACGCCAAAACCACCCCGGGGGTTCCGCCAGTCAATATTATCATGAGCACACCCGTATTTGCAAGTGCCACATTCCAAACAGCCTTCATAAGCGGTATCAATACGCTGTTCCTTTTCATCCCAGGCGTAGACTGCTGCCGGGCAAATATATGTACAGGGTTTTCGCTGGCAGTTGATACAAGTTTCCCGGTCTTTAATTTTTAAATGGCTATGCTTATCCGCCTGAAAGCGATTGAGAAACAGTTTGTCTTCAATACTCATCTTTTTCATCCCAGTACCCTCCATCCGCGGTACATGTCCTTAACGATCTCATACTTGGAACGACGGGACGTAATATAGTTCCAGATTTTTCGCTGCTTTTCTTTTTTCGGAATGCTGTCCACGGTTAAGAATTCCTCCAGGGCAGCATTGATGGCGTGAGGATAAAACTTGAAAAACTGCGGATTTCTTTCCATGACCAAACCCACATTTTGGTACTTCTTTAAGTCCTTGAGAATAAACGAGTTCTCCAATTTGCGCTGATAGGCCGAGAGCATGCCCTCGCTGTAGTCGCCTCTTTCATGAGCCGCCAGAACCGTTTCCGCTGCAAACTTGCCGGAAATCATGGCCATATTGGAACCTTCCCGGTGAACACCGTTACACAGCATGGCGGCATCGCCAACTACCAGAACGTTGTCACGGTATAATTTGGGTATAGCACGGTAACCGCCTTCGGGAATCATATGGGCCAAATACTCCTGGGTTTCGCCGCCCTGCAGAAGTTTTTTCACTGCCGGGTGGCTTTTCATATACTCCAACAGTTCGTTGGGATTGAGTCCTTCCCTTTCAACCAGTTGGGAAATGAGCACGCCACAGCCCACCGAGAGCGAGTCCTTGTTGGTGTAAATGAACCCCGTGCCCATCATACCCATGGTGGAATGCCCCACCAGTTCAATGGTGACCCCTTCGCCTTCCTCCAGGTTAAACCGGTCTTCAATTTTTTCCTTGGGCAAGGCAATAATCTCCTTAACGGCCACTGCCAGCTGGGAAGAGTTGATACCGTCTTTCTGCAGCCCCGCTTTTTGGGTTAACAGGGAATTAACTCCTTCCGCCAGAATGACAACATTACCCCTGACGTCACCCTCGGGCCGCCCGGTTTTTACACCCACAACCCTGCTGCCGTCGTAGAGCAAATCTTCCACCACGGTCTCGGTTATCAGCAGGCCACCGGCATCCGCCACCTGCTCGGCAAACCACCGGTCAAATTTGGCGCGCAGTACCGTAAAGTTATTGTACGGTTCTTCTCCAAAGCCTTTGCTGCGGTAACCAATAGTTACCACCGACTCCTCGTCTACCAGCCAAAGGCGCTGTTCGACAATAGGCCTTTCCACCGGAGCTTTTTCCCAAAACCTGGGTATTATCTCTTCTGTGGGCTGGCGGTAGAGTACGCCGCCCATGACGTTTTTCGTTCCGGGGTGGTCCCCACGCTCAAAGATGATAACATTTAAGCCGTTTTTAGCCAGGATATAGCCTGCCGACAGGCCCGCCGGACCGGCACCGACAATTATCACGTCAAACTTTTCGGACATGTAAACAAAACCTCCTTTATTACCCCAACTGCTTGCGAAATTCCTTGATCATTGCTGGTACTACCTTAAATAAATCCCCCTGGATACCGAAAGTTGCCACGTTAAATATTGGTGCCTCCGGGTCGTTATTAACAGCCACAATCACATCCGAAGTTTGCATGCCCACCAGGTGCTGGATTGCCCCGGATATGCCGATGGCAAAATATACTTTTGGCCGTACAGTAATACCTGTTTGCCCAACCTGGTGTTCCGCGCCTATCCAGCCTGCTTCCACTGCTGCGCGTGAGGCACCGATGGTACCACCCAAAATATTTGCCAGCTCCTCCAGCATTTTGAAATTTTCCTTACTGCCCAAACCGCGCCCGCCGGCCACAATTATCTCGGCCTTGTCCAGATATACCGCCTTGCCTTTTTCCTTGATAAAATCTATCACTTTCACAGCAACATCTTCTTCACTTAATCCCAGTTCTTCGCGAATTATCTCTCCCTGCCGGCCTTCCTGGTACACCGGCATATCCATGACGCGCGGACGCACGGTGGCCATCTGCGGCCGGCGGTGCCTGCAGACAATTGTGGCCATGATGTTGCCACCAAAGGCCGGGCGAGACTGCAGCAAGTAACTTGACTCTTCCTCAATGTCCAATTCCGTGCAGTCAGCAGTCAAGCCAGTCCCTAGTTTGGTAGCCACGGCACTAGACAAATCGCGTCCCATGGTGGTAGCACCCATCAGTATGATCTCCGGCATGTATTTTTTACTCAGGTTGACGATGGCCTCCGCATAGGGTTGGGTCCGGTAATGCTGTAGCACAGGCGATTCCACCAGATATACCTTGTCCGCACCGTAGTTAAATACTTCCCGGGCAATATGCTCTACTCCGTCCCCAAGCAAAATACCGGCTAAATACGTATCCAGCTTGTCCGTCAGCTTTCTCCCGGCACCAAGCAGTTCCCAGGAAACCGGAGCAACCTCTCCTTCCAGCTGTTCGATAAACACCCAGACCCCTTTATATTTGGTCAGTTCTTCCGACATCTCGCGCGCCGTTTCGGTCATTCCCTTTACCTGTTCCTTTTCCTCTTTGGACATCTTCTTTTGCGGTTCGTCCAATGCCAGCGCTTCTGTGGGGCAGACTTCCACGCAGGCACCGCAGTTGGTGCATTTGTCCGGGTCCACCTGGGCTACCCCGTTTTCCAGAGTCAGTGCATCAAACGGGCAGGTTTGAACACACAAGCCGCAGCCGATACATTTTTTCTTCGAAATTTCTACCGCCATGATTCAGCCCCCTACTTATCAGCAATTATCTCTTGTTTTACCAGTTTTTCCACCAAAGTGGCGGTTGCCTGTTCCGGATTTTCCATACCTCCGGGAATAATTTCGCCTTCACCACGCTCCGGCGGCGGAAAAATTTTACGTACCGCCGTGGGAGAACCTTTTAACCCGATTTGCTCCGGGTCTATACCGGGAAAATCATCTTTATTCCAAACCATAGCTTTAAAACGGGCCGCACGTATTTTATTGGGTAAACTGGCATAACGCAGTTCATTGATGTCCTTGACCACAGTCAGCAGGGCCGGCAACGGGGCCTGGACAATTTCTTTCTGCCCCTCCAACTTACGGGCCACTTTAATGGTCTTTTCTTCCAGGTTTAACTCTACAATTTCCATCACGTATGTAAGCTGCGGTATGTTTAACCGCACGGCAATACCGGGACCAACCTGGGCAGTATCGCCGTCTATAGCCTGTTTGCCGCATATGATCAGGTCTACTTTTTCCTGCTCATCCAGCTTTTTAATACCGTTTGTCAAGATATAACTGGTAGCCAGGGTATCGGAACCGCCAAAAGCGCGATCGCTAAGCAGTATCGCGTCATCCACACCAAACGATATAGCCTGGCGCAGCACTTCCTCCGCCTGCGGGGGACCCATGGAAATCACTGTTACCTTACCGCCGTACTTATCCTTCAGGCGCATGGCTTCCTCCACCGCGTGCGCGTCATACGGGTTCATGATTGAGGGAACACCTTCACGGATTAAGGTGTTGGTCTCCGGGTCCACTCTTACTTCTGCCGTATCAGGAACCTGTTTTGCACAGACTACAATGTGCACGGTCACCACTTCCTTTGTTATTAGTGTTAGCATTTTCGGCGGCAGTTATTTATCTGCTTTCCCGCACACTTTACTGCTGTTGTTTAGCGTTTCCAATTTAACCGAAAGTATTCCAAAAAAAAATAAACCACGGGTAAGCCGTGGTTTACCTGCAAACTGCAACTATCCTTTTGGTCCCACTATGCTGCAGACCTTAATCTGCTGGCCAATCTGCAGATTTTTCGGGTCTACATCCGGGTTAAGTTCCAGCAGGGCTTCCACTGTAGTATTGTGCTTCTTTGCAATCTTAAACAGCGTATCGCCGGCCTTGATGGTTACAAAGGTAATGGTCGTACCCGGCGGACATTCCGTCGGTGCTACGGTGGGCTGCACACCGGTTTCGAACACATCAACGACCACATCCAACTGTACGGCTTCGGTAACTTTCACAAATACCGCAACTATTGCAGTCTGCTTCCAGGGAAAATCCTCCGGATTAAACTCCTCCAGCTCGCAAACATTGTCCGGATAATCGGGTGCATCATAGAGAAAATCTTCTACCCGGGCTTTTGCGTCAAAGCTCATACCGGGCATAGCTCCGGGCACTTTAATTACTGCGGTAAAGGTTTCGTCAACACTCTGCTCCAGTACAGCATCGGTACACAGGTCCACATAGAATATCTGCTTATGCAGATCGCCTTCCAGCACAACCTTATCTTCGGCTATTCTTGATGTCATCCGGTTAATCTTGACTGTATCGGTAGTCTCCACAATCTTCTTAACCGGAACATCAAAGAAAATATCGTTTTTCACAGTAGCCTGGTCTTCGTTTTCACCAACAACACTTTCTACCCTTAACAGATCCTTGTCAACTTCGATGCCTTCGCCAATAACGTCAGTAACAACTTCAATCTGCAGGTCCTCGGTCACCTTGGCAAAAACAGAGAGAACCGCCTGCTGCTTGGCAGTAGTATCACTGGTGAGATCAATGCTCACGTTGACCACTTCTGCCATGGCATCGGCATTCATTCCCGGTTCCGCGCCCGCAATTGATACTACCGTTCTGAAAGTCTCGTCAACACTCATTTCATAAACCCGGTTGGTATCCTGTTCCACATAGAAAATTTGTTTGTGCAGTGTTCCTTCTACTATAACATTGTTCTGCCCCACTTCGGCACTGACGTTTATAACCTTGGCGTCAACGTCTTTAATTTTCTTGACATTGCGCGGGAAAGTCAAGTCATGTTCGACTGTGGCCTGAGTTTCATCCTCGCCCACAACACTCTGTACCTTAAGCAATTCTTTGATGACGTCCAGCTCTTTATCGGGGGAAGTAACGTCCACAACAACTTCCATCTGAACAGTTTCCGTAGCCTTTGCAAATACTTCCAAAACAACAGTTTGTTTCCAAACATCGGGAAGCACTGCGGGGTCATCCTGTTGGGGGTCAACTATGTCATCATAGTCAATGGCTTCAATACGCACATCGGCAAAAACCTGGGAAGCTTTGGTAGTCCCCGGAATGGGTACGGATACGGCAAAAGTTTCATCAATGGACAGTTCGTAGACTTCCCCTTCCTGGTACTCAACACCGTCATCAGCAATTGTATCCTCAGCTGCTACGAAATAAATTTGCTTGTGAATGGTCCCTTCCACAATTACTCTATCTTCCATGGGTTTGGTTGTCACCGCACGAATTTCCGCATCAGTATCCCAGATCTTTTTTACCTGTACCGGAAATTCAATCTCGTTTTCTACCGTATCCTGCACAGCATTTTCGCCTATGACGTTCTGTACTTTTAGCAACCTTTTGACAACATCAAGGTTAGACATTAGGTATCCTCCCTTCATAAAGTATTCATCTTAATATATGCACGAATCCAGAAAAAGTGAACCCTCCTTCCCTGGAAAGAATCCATTTTTACAATATATGTATGAACCTCCAAAATATTTTTGTGATGAACAAAAAAAGATGAGATTTTTTTCTCATCTTTGATAGACATACAGTTTTTCTCTGGAATTATCGCTTTCCTAAAAAGCTTTCCAGCAAGCCACAAGCGTATCCCGCAGCCTGGGCAGTCTTGCAAGTCGCGATTACTACCGGTGCCCACCAGCATGCCGGCCACGGGTTTACAGGAATTCTCCGCCGCGCTATCAGCAAACTAACAGCCAACAATAACACAGCACAGCCGGCGGATAAATAATACTGTCCGTGCGTCACAGTCCAGGCCAGAAACGTAACAACAGCTGTCCAGCCTGAAACAACAAGCCCGTAAGTTCTTTTAAATAAGCGCAATCTCCCGTAAATACGCGATTGCTGCCAGAAATTTTTCCATAATCTGAGCGGGCTGCCGTGCTGCTCACAATAAACAATGGCTTCAGGAGCCAGAACGCAGGTATATCCGTTTTCCTGCAGAGCCAGGCGAAAATAACTTTCTTCGCCGGATTTCAACCAAAACAGACATCCTGTATCTTCCCAAACCGTGCGTGTAAATGCTACCAACCTGCCTGAAGGAAGAAACCTGGCAAAATAAGGACCTTGCGACGAGGTTAATCCCGCAGCACACTGCTGCCAGGAAGTATTGATTTCCGGAATATAGCGTCCAAAAACCAGGTCTACTCCAGAAATCTCCAAGGGTGCCGTAATTTCCCGCAGCCAATGGGGGTCTAGTGTGCAGTCTGCATCTGCCAGGGCAATAAACTCACACTGCTGGCCCACGGTATGGTCGTGGTTGAAGACACCAGTTGTGCCGGAAAACGTCACCAGCTTTACCGGAAATGGAACATTCTGTTGAAACTGTTCCGTTAACAACCTGGTATCCTCTCTGCCACCCAGATCAACCAAAAGCATTTCCATGGGATAACATGTTAACTGCAGCACCGATTGTAAAAATTCCTCCAGCTTCTGAGTATTGTGTTGGACGGTGACCATTAAGGAGACGGGAAGTAACTTCACCTGACACCCCACCATAATCACTCTTCAGCAGCATTTGCTGTACTTTATGCAGCACATGAGCTTATGGTGAGAAGACTAAGTAGCATTTACCGGTATTTCAATTGCTTGCGTGCCTGGCAAATTATTTCGCAGTACCTCTGCAGCAGCTCGTTGCCGGGAAAAATATTATCTGACTGGCACATCAGTTCTTCAGCCCTTACCAGGTAAAGATTGGATAAGGACAGGTACACCTCCAGCAAGTTGGCATCCAGTATTAGTGCCCGCTGGAACATCTGTTCAGCTTCGCTGTACAGCTTTTTGCTCTGGCAAAGCCGCCCCAAAATCAAAAAGCCCTCGGCATCCAGCCGCGATTCGTCCATGCAATTTAGGAATTCCTCAGACGCCAAATCCCAGTACTCGTACTGCCACAACAGTTTACCCAATCTAAGAGACGGACGCTCGTTTCGCACAGAATCAAGTAAATCAAGAACATATGGCAGCAGGTGTTCAATTTCCGCAGCCAATATTTTTTCCACCAAAACATAAAGTGCCGGCAATACATCCTTGGGCAGTACCTGGGGCGTTTTAGCTATCAAGGCCTGGTGCAGCAACTGGTAGGCACGCAAGCTACCCTCAGCGGACTTTCGCCCCCAAAGCTTTAACAGTTTCCCTACAGCCCGGGTATTACCTAAAGCCCACCAGCAAAGACAGCTTTCGCCAAAAGCCTCGTCTCTTAAGTCGCTGTTGTAAAGTTTATTGAAGTTTTGCAGCGCGTCTTCATATTGTCGCAAGCGCATCAGGCAGCGCCCGCGCAGAAACAAAAATTTCGCTTCTTCAGGCTGCTGCTGCAGTGCTCTTTCAATCCACTTCAAACCCAACCGGTATTCGCCTACTTTGAACCAGGCATCAGCAATCACCGCTTTTGCTCCCGCCGTGGGAAATGCAAAATATTCCTCCAGCCGCTGTTCGGCCCGGCTTGAACTTGTTTCCGTTTCCAGAAACAGCCTCACCAACGGGTAAAAGGCTGTTATAAAGCCCGGTTCTAAACGCAGCGCCTGAATATAAGCGTTTACTGCCCGGGAGTAGTCCTGCATGCTTTCGTATATTTGTCCTAACAAGTTATATGCCCTAAACCCACCCACACCATGACTGGTCACAAATGCAGCAGGAGCTTCGCCCAGTTGCAAGCACCGCTGCAGGCTACTGACAGCTTTTGAATACCTCCCCAGTTTATAATTGGCAAAAGCCAGCAAATACCACAGGTCAGTATATGTTGGGTATGCTCTTTTCCCTTCCTCCAGCACAATCAGTGCCAGGTAATATTCTTTTAATTCTATCAAACACATGCTGTAAATCCGGTATATGGTAGGCACGTAACCGGCCTTTGGTGCTTTATTTCTATAAGCTACAGCAAAATGATCTCTTGCCTTTCTATATTGACCCTGGTCATAATAAACAGTTCCCAGTTTGAAATTTATCAGGCCATTTTCGGGATTTCTTTGATACCGTTTTAACAAGTTCTCCAGATCATACCGCCTTTCCCCTTTTACCTTGACCTGGTTGGTTGCGCAATCATCATAAAAGCTTGTCACAAAATCACCCCGATTTTCCAATAGGAATTTGTTAGCTTGTGCGACTAACAGTACGGGGCGAGCAAAAAAATTTGCCGGTTAAAAAATAATTCCCAAAGCATCCAACACATTGCTGATTTTATTAAATACGGTTAACATATGAGAACCAGCAAACAACAAACCGACCGCACGCATGTCCTCATCTACAATTAACGACCCGCTGTCACCGGGTAGCGAAAACCGGTCCGCCACCACCTGGTCGGTAAACAGGGCTATTTCGTTGCTTCCTAACTCGACCTGCAAAGTAACGTCCACGGCAATAACTTTCCCGCTGGTTACACCACTGGTACGGCCGCTCTTTCGTACCGGCATGCCGAGCCTTACCGACCCCATACCTGTTACTTTACCCAAACCCACAATTTCATCGCTAATCGCATCCCTGCTGACGGGTCGCGCTACTGCACAGTCAACCACATTGGCTATTCCGTAATTTTTTTCCAAACGCAACCGGTACCCGGGTCCCATCAATTTTACCAGCCGATTTCCCAAAAAAGCAGCAGCAACAGCAATGGGGGAATGAACATTTTCGAAAGCTCTCTGTAAAGGTATGAAACGTTCCAAGTAGCCGATGGTATCCTGACCGCTTCCCCCATCATAAACACTGGGCTGTAAAACGGGATCACCCACCTGAGCCCTTCCATCCCGCCCGTTAGTGGCATTGGCCAATACATGACAGTTGGACAGAATGAGCGGTTCGCCGGTAGCCGCATCCTTCACCAGGGCACCAAAAGTTCCGACCCCCCCCCTGGTAGTGACCGATGCTAGTTCCCGGCTGCCCGGGACGCACTTTGCCGGTTCTTGCGTATAAACTTATCCTGCCGATTTCCATTACATCGGTAGATACCTTGTCAAGTTTTCGGGGAACAATACTGTGCGCTTTTAACTGAACCTGCGGCAGCTTGCGAGAAACAAATACTATGATAGCAGTTTCTGAAGTTTTTTCGCCTCCGACCACCTTGTTGCCAATACCTACTCCTACCACATTATCCAGCGACATTAAATAATCTCTATATTTAGCTAAAGTTACCTTTGCTTTATCCATAAAATCATCCCTTCCCGTGTGGCGGAAACATCCCGTAGGCATACAGATCTATATAAAAATTATCCTTGCTGATAAAATACAAGGTTAATAATCACTTCACCAGTCCGTGCCCGGCTGTCAGTCGCACAAGCCAGTATATGATTAACCTACCGTTGAAAAAACTTTACTGGTACTTTCTCCACTAAGGAGAACTGTTATTGCAAAATGGTAATAACTACTGCTGTTACATCCTATTCCGCCGTCATAGCATCCGTGCCAGTCTCTATGTACAGCCCTAATGCTAAAAAGGTATGGCAAAGCGGGCAAAAAACCAGTCATCATCTCTCTCTCTCCTGGAAAAATAATCCTGTCGCTGCTTCCATACATCACTAAAAATCACTGCCACCAGCTCGCGGGAAAGCACACCGGGCCCACCCCTAACGTCAAGAAGCTTTGCTATTCTCTCTTGGGAAAAATGGCTAAAAGCCATCCGCAGCAGGTTGTAATGAGTATGAAAGGGTGTAACAGAATAGGGATGCCTACGTCTAAAGTAATGCTTTATCAGCACATCCCCGCAAACAAATGCCTTGTAACCGAAAAGCCAGAGCTTTAGCGAAATTTCTTCATCCTCGTGACCCCATGTTAAAAATCCAGCATCAAACCCACCCACGTCATAGAAGGCCTCTCTAGCCACCGCCATACAGCCTCCGGGAAGCAGGGGCACAGCATAGGCCCCTTCCCGGGCCTTACACGGCAGCCACCTGACCTCCAGGCGTTCATTCCATGTCTGACCGCAACCAACACCCTTACCATCAAATGCAGCAACAGCCGGTGACACGGCACCCACATTTTTGTCAGCAAAACAAGCAGTCAGTCTATCCAACCAGCAATCTTCCACCACAATATGCCCGTCGCAAAAGACAAAGATTTGCCCGCACGCCTGCGCAGCACCATGATTTCTGGCCCTGCTCGCTCCCAAGCCGTCTGTTCTGTACAATTGTCCGGGAAAATCCTTCCCCTGCAAAAAGTCACAGCAACCATCTTCTGAACCGTCGTCCACTACCAACAGCTCGTAGTCCACGGCGCTTTTAGCCCCCAATATGGAGTTTACCGTCATCTCCACCAGGCTGCCCTCATTTTTACAGGGAATTATAATGGAAACGTCAGGCATTGTCTTCCCCCTGCAAACATTTCCTGCTATATATATATCCTATGCCGTCCTGCAAGCAAAAGCATAAAAAAAATACGGCCGTTTATGCCGTTTCCGGTTTCCAAACTCAAAATAGACCGATGTTAACACCGTGGCGGATTTAAATCGACCCCGCACTCAGTTATATAAGCAGTAGCATGTTTTTGCATGTCGCTAACAACTATCCAAGCAAGTTTTCTTTAGCATTTACCTGTGGCTGAGTGCCAGGTTGGCGCTATCATTACGACACGTGTTAACATCCGTCGAAAGTTTCTTAACAGTCAAAAGACGGCCAATTAAGCCTTCTTATTTTCTAATAAAGAGCTGCGTATAGATTTTGCCGTACTGGCTGCCTTCAACAATGCCAATACCGATATGGGTAAAGTTGGGATTGAGAATGTTTGCCCGGTGACCGGGACTGTTCATCAGGTTTGTATGCGCCAGCTCCACCCAGGGTGCACCGGCCAGGTTTTCACCGGCCAGAGTATACTTAATACCGGCAGCCTTCATCATGTCAAAAGGCGACCCGTAAATAGGCGACTTGTGCGCAAAGTAATTGTTTTCTACCATGTCTTTGCTTTTAAGCCGTGCTGTTTCCACCAAACTCATGTCCACTTTCAGAGGTTCCAGCCCCCGGTTTATCCGTTCCTGATTGACCAGTTCAATCATGCGCCTTTCATCTGCAGTTAATCCTGCAGGTAAATTGCTATCCGCCTGATTTTGCTCCTGGTCCTGTCTCGGCTGATTGTTATCACCCTGTCTTGTGCCCGGCAGCTGTCCTGGCTCCGGCTCTTGAGGCTGTTGCGGCTCCTGAGGCTGTGCCGGTTCCTCCGGCCGTGGCTCTTGGGGATCTGGTTCCTGCGGTTCAGGCTGCTCAGGCTGCGGTGCCGGCTGCTTAATTACTTCCGCCTCCCGGCGCAAACACTCCCAGGTAGCTTTATCCACCCTGCCCGTCACCGCCAAGCCGGCATCCTTTTGGAACTGAACCACCGCCCAGTAAGTCTTAACGGTAAAATTCCGGCTAACCTTTCCGGTATCGTATCCCAACATATCCAACCAGGTTTCTAACTGAAGAACACTGTCCGACGAGCTACCGTACTGCAGAATTTCCGTAAATTCGAATTTGTCATTTTTTCCTTCAGGCCCCTGCCTTACTCGTTCTACCCGCTTCAACCGCTCGGCGATTAAATCAAACACTTTTTTGTCGGCCACACCGGTTACCGGCAAGTTATTGTCCCGTTGCAACTGCATGACAGCTCTTTGGGTAGCATAATTGAACCACTTGCTGGTCGAGCCTATTCGGTAACCCAGTTTTTCCAAATCCTGCTTTAACTGGCGCACACGCTCACCGTAAGAACCGTATGTAAGTTCTACATCACCAGCCGGTGCCTGCCACCGAATTACATTGCCGTTGCGGTCAACTTTGAAATAAAAGGTGATGGCATTTGCCGGTAGCCCCAGCGACAGGCTAAATACCAATAAAGTTACCACTGTGACCAGTACTCGCATCCCACGCATAGCATTCCCCTTCCTGTAATTTTTGACATATATCGACAAAACTCATGCATATTATATCTTCTACAGGAAGGATTTTTTGCCTTTCGGTAAATGTTGTAAATATCGCGGCAGGCATGTAAGCTATTTACAACTGTTCTGTGCAGCAACTTCAGCTATTGCCTGCAAATAAAAAATTGGACTTCCTGCAACTTAGGAAGTCCTACATTTTATTTCCAGTAATTTTTACTTCTCCATCATCATTGTACACGGTCAGCTCCACAGTCTCAGTCAAAACGTCCGTGTAGCTGAAGGAAATACGGCGAATACTTTTCTTTTCATTGAGCCGGATTACAAAAATATTTGGGTACGTTTTCTCTAGTATACCGACCCGTTCCATAACCTTTTTTCTGCCACGGTTGGCTTTCAGACGAATTTTGTTGCCAACATATCCCTCTAAATCCTGCTTGATTTCCGCTAATACTTTATTTGCCGCCAAAAAATCACCTTCTTTCCTATCTTATTACATTCTACATAATTCTATAGCTTTTGTCAAGTAAAATTAATATTATACTAGAGTATGATACCTGCGTCAAATAATTTTTTTAATACCCGACTTTTCAGTACGGTGATTTCGGGTATCCCAGGCGAAATCGCCCCCAGGTTTCCACCCCTCCCACACCGTCAGTACCGGTTATGGTATTTTCAATAACATCCTGCAATGCTAATTTTTCCGCAATGGAAGTGTAAGCAACCTTCTCCACAATAAATACGGGATCAAAAGCATGAATAAATACCCTCTTCGGTGAGCTGGCAAAATTGGCACCGGCACAGAGAATTGCTTCATAATGTGACTGGCAGGCACCGGCAAAAATTACCAGTTCATCCCTGCTGGGTTCAACCTGCCGGGCAGCCCGCACTGCTTCCACAAAGTATTTTGAGTGCCGGTAGCTGTTTAAATCACTGAGGTCTTTTTTGCCCTTAAGGATGCCGTCATGACCGGTAAGCACCAAAATATCCACCGGCTCTTCCCGTAGTAGCTCGGGGACCCGCCGGTACTGTTCCGTTTCCGGTATAAACTCCCCTCTTACGTTGATATTTAACTCTTTATAGGACTGCAGGCATTTTTCCAGGTATTCTTCATCACCATCAATGTGCAGTACGTTTCCGGGAACTTCAAAAAACGCCTCTTCCAGCTTTCCATTATGCCGCTTCATGACTTGCCTTAAATCTCTCTGGCGGCGTTTAAAAATATTTTTCTTACAGTCCAGGCATTTTGCCTGAAAAGCTTTCTGGTACTGTCTTACTTCCTCAGCACTCTTTCTCTCCAAGTCGCTGATAGGTGCATCGGCTATCAGCCGTAAATCCAAACCTCTCAGCTCTGCTATTTGCTGCCCCTGCTCTTCTCTTATTTTCGTAACCTTAAACAGTATGTCTCCCCCGTAGGATTTCCGCCCGACAATATCACCTTTTTTAATCAATTTTACTCCTCCCCAGGCAAACGGTATTTCTATATAATATGTCTATTTGCTATAACTAGTTAAAAAATAGCGCATGTCCGCCTGCAACTGCATAGCATATAACACAGGCAAGGAGGGAGACTTCATGCTGGCATTTGTCATTCCGGCACGAAATGAAGCAAAAAGCATCTACAAGGTACTGACCAACCTGCATTACCTGGTACCGGAAATGTTAATACCTGTCATCAACGGCTGTTCCGACGACACGTTATTGGAGGTGCGTAAATTATGTGCCAAAAACATGCACATCCTTTATTTCGAGGAAGCGCTGGGAATCGATGTACCCCGCGCCCTGGGAGCCTTTTATGCCTTCCGGCATGGCGCCGACCGCGTAATCTTTGTTGACGGGGATATGACGGGGGAGTTTCAGCACAATCTTACCCAAATAGACCAGTGCCTGGTTCAGGGTGCAGATATGGCTCTTACCAACTGCTACCCGTATATTACTTTTCGCCAACCTTTAACCTCAAGCGTTTTGGAATTCCGGGCCAAATTAAATTGCAAATTAAATGTATTCACAGAATTGGGCCTGGCAAATCCTGCGCATGGTCCCCACGGAATTTCCAGACAATTGTACGCCAAAGTACCTACCCGCGAATTGGCAGTTCCGCCAGTATCACTGGCCCTGGCAGTACAAAACGGCCTCAATGTACGAGTAGCCACCGCCATCCCCCATGTCAAGCTGGGTTCGCTGGTTAAGGGACCAATTCATTCAAAAAAAGTAGCGGCAACAATTATTGGTGATTGTATAGAAGCTATTAATTTAATCAGCAACAAACCCCGTCTTCGTATCTGGCGAGGCACGGAATACCATGGCTACAGCAGGGAGCGCCGGTTTGACCTGCTTGAGGAATACTTGTTAAAACCTGACTCCTGGCAGGTATTTAGATGCAGTTAACCTGCTGGAAAGATTTTATTCCTCTGGCTAACTTTTGTGAATGAAAGCACCCGGTTGTTAAGCTATAATTATGAGAGACAAGTCTAAGGGAGGTTATATAAATAAATGCACAAAAAAAATACATTAATGCTTGCAGTTGTCCTGGTGCTTGTGATGATTTTTACAAGTACAGGTTCTGCTTGGGCTTGGACTTATACCGTTAAACGAGGTGACAGTCTCTACTTTATCGCCAAACGGTTCGGAAAAAGCGTGGAGCTGTTAAAAACAGTGAACTCTCTGACCACCAATGACATATACCCGGGGCAGAAACTCTGGATCCCCAGCAGAAACTATCGGACATATACAGTAAAACAGGGCGATACGCTTTACCTTATAGGCAAACGTTTCGGCGTCACGGCCAGCCAAATTCGTTCGCTAAACAGGCTGCAGTCCAATTACATTTGGCCCGGACAAATACTGCTCATCCCCGGCTCTGCAGGCAGCCAAACCACTCTTTCAAGAAGCGGCTACACCAGGGACCAGGTGATGATGCTGGCACACTTGATTTACGCAGAAGCCAGAGGTGAAAGTTATATCGGACAAGTAGCTGTAGGTGCCGTGGCATTAAACAGGGTGGCCAGCCCTGATTTCCCAAATACCTTGCGCGGCGTCATCTTCCAGCCCTGGGCATTTACCGCCGTTCATGACGGCCAGTATTACCTGCAGCCAGACGCCACAGCCATTCGTGCGGCAAAAGACGCGCTCAACGGCTGGGATCCCACAAACGGTGCCCTGTATTACTGGAATCCCGCCAAGGCTACCAATCCATGGGTATGGACCCGAACCATTACCGGTAGAATAGGTAATCACATCTTCGCAATTTAATAGTAAAAATAAAGAGGAGACTACTGATTTTCAGCAGTCTCCTCTTTATTATTTTCATGATCTCTATTTTCCAGCTGCATTTCTTTTTTCATCTTTTTAATTACCTTGCGAGTAAGGTTTAAAAGTTCGAGACGTCTTTTTACATCTTCTTCCGGCTTTAACGGCATCATAAGCACACCTTCGAAGAGTGATTATTTTATATCCTATTCTTTCCCCGTTTAAAGTGTGTTTAAACCTTTTTATTTGGTGTATTTGTCCGCTACTTTAGAAGCACCGCAAGAATCCGGTTTGATCTTGGCATCAAACCCGCTCCCTACCACCATGCCCACCAGCTCGCGAATCAATTCCTTGGTTTCACCGTTGGGACCAATGTCCAGGTGAATTTCCAGGTTTAAATCTTCATGTCCGTCTTCGGCAAGCTTTTCCGTTATTTTGCTGGCCGTGTCCAAACTTAAGGCAGTTTCAAAAAAAATCTTCTGCCGCAAACTGTTAATTTTGCGATGTTTTTTCTTTTTATAGTAATAACGTGCACCCTTACCCACCTGATGAACAATAATTGCTGTCACAAAACACGTTTCGTTTTTGGCCTGGGAATCGGAACCAATAATAATTTTGTACTGGGCATTGGGAACACTGCCTATAAAATCCATAATATCAGCATAAACCTCATCCAATGATAACTTTCCCTTACTAGGACTGATAAAGCACATGCAAGTCCACCTCTTTAAAATACACCCATGTTTAATACAGGTTATCATAAATGGCATTTGCCAGTTGCGCAAACCGGTTTATGGACAAAGCCTCTCCCCTTATTCTTGTATCCATTCCCAGACCTTCCAATATGCGCGTCACGGTACTTTTGTCCATGGCCAGAGGCGAATTGGCCAGCGCATTGACCAGGGTCTTTCTGCGTTTATTAAACGCAGCCTTCACCACCTGGAAAAACAGGCCCTCATCTTCCAGTTGCACCGCCGGTTGCGCCAGCGGTACCAGCTCTACCACGGCAGACTCCACTTCCGGCCTGGGCAGGAACACGGAAGGAGGAACAAAAAACTTAATGGTACACCGGCAAAAATACTGCACAGCCACGGACAGAGCGCCGTAATCGGCTGTACCGGGCTGAGCAGTCATGCGCTGGGCTACCTCCTTTTGCACCATAAGCACCATCCGGCTGACATGAAATCCTTTTTCCAGCAAATGCATTATTAACGGGGTGGTAATATAGTAAGGCAGGTTAGCAATTACCTTGTAGGGCAATTTGCCTCCCGCCTCTGTCACCAGCCGGTCAAGATCGGTCTTCAGGGCATCCCCTTGTCTGATGACAATATTATTATATTCCGCCAGTGTTTCCTGTAATACCGGCAGCAAATCAGCATCCAGCTCTAGGCAGACCACTTTACCGGCCTGCTCTCCCAGGTACTGGGTCATGGCACCCAGGCCCGGGCCGATTTCCAGAACAGTTTCCTCTTGGCTTAATTGCCCTGTAGCAACTATTTTTCTAATAATATTATCATCTATCAGAAAATTTTGCCCCCACTTCTTCTTC
Organism: Thermoanaerobacteraceae bacterium; assembly: GCA_017656305.1. Lineage (GTDB taxonomy): Bacteria > Bacillota > JADQBR01 > JADQBR01 > JADQBR01 > JACDOG01. The sequence goes on along the minus strand of JACDOG010000023.1, from coordinate 13,584 downwards.
GCATGCAGGTTGTACCTGACCAACAGTTCCCGGGCAGTTTTCGGTGACGCTGCTTTCAAAAACTATTCCTCCTAGTTGAATAAAAAAGCTATTTAATTAATTATACTATATTCCACCCAAATAGACAAAAAAGGCGGAATTTCCCGCCTCTTACTGCAAAATATACACTTTTACTTTGCGACGGCCCCAGTTTAATGCCTCCTGGCGGTTTTCAAAAAACAAATCAATTCTTTTTCCTTTGATAAAACCGCCGGTGTCCTGCGCCACACCAAAACCGTAACCCTCAATGTACAGCCTGGAACCTAGAGGAATGACACTGGGATCTACCGCTACCGTACCCACTTTAGGATATACACCGGTATAAGTCACATTACCCGTATGGGTGTAACCAGTAGCTACCACTTCAATCGCCCTTTGGAAGCGAAACTCTCTTGAACCCCGGGAATAGGTCTGTAAGGTTCCCATGGCAACTACCTGTTCTCGCGGCTGTTCTACTATTTCTCGATCTACAATTTCCCGGGAAACTTCCTTGCCGTTTTCGTAACGGATTCTCATAACAACCTTTTCCTTGCCCGGTTTACCACGCTGGATGATGCGCCGTAAACCTCTGGCCAGAGAATGGTCTTCCTTGCGCACCACCTTAAAGGGAACTTCCTGAAATTCTTCCACTTCCTCGGTGGTCACTCGTACCACCTGCACTGTCTCATCCGGTTCCACTACCTTGTCCAGACCGGGTTTAACCACATCTTCTTCATTTAAGAAAACGCCGGCCTTATACAACACTTCCGCAACAGTAACAGGTGTGGTGATCACTCTGTGTTCGCGGCCGTCAGCTGTGACCGTTACCGGAAAAGCACGCGTTACCGTGATTTTCATGCCGTCTGTCACCGGTGCACTTAGACCCGGCTCAACTTTATCCGCATTCTGCAGCTTAATATTGGCCTCACGTAATACTTCTCCTACTGTATCTTTAAAGGTGTTAACGGTTTGGACCTGCTCGTCCGCAATAATGACGACAGTCTGCTGGGTAATATAATAGGTAAAGCCTACGGCAAATGTTGTTGCCAGCAGCAGTAAAACCAGCAGCACCCGTTTACTCGTTTTCCCCGGCATCCTGCCACCTCCTAAAGCCATCCTATTCTACACTTTAGGAGAATATCCTTTAGCATAAATTTACTAACGATGGCTAAATTATGTTAATCATGTCATATTCTTTTGCCAAAAAAACTACTTTATCCGCAGTACGGTTTTGGTATTGTTATGTGTTACAAAGGCCAGTTCATCCAGGGAAATCCGCTTCAGTTCGGCTATCTTTTCAGCGACATAGCAAACATATGCCGGTTCATTGCGTTTGCCGCGCTTGGGCTCGGGTGCCAGGTAAGGGCAGTCTGTTTCCACCAGCAGTCTGTTTAAAGAAATCAATTTGGCAATTTCCACCGGTCGTTTGGCATTTTTAAAGGTAACCGGTCCTGCAAGGGAGATATAAAAACCCAAATTCATACACTGTTTTGCCATCTCCCAGCTACCGGAAAAGCAGTGAAGAATTCCCCCGACTTTGTCAGCACCTTCTTCTTTCAAAATCCGGACCGTATCCTGGTGTGCATCCCTGTCGTGTACAATAATAGGCAAGTCTAACTCCTTGGCCAGGTTAATCTGCTGGCGAAATACCTTCTGCTGCTTTTCTTTAGGGGACAGGTTACGGTAGTAGTCCAACCCCATTTCTCCCAAAGCAACCACTTTGTCGTGCTGCGCCAGTTGTCTTAACTCATTTAACGTATCTTCGGTTACCGAAGCGGCATCATGCGGGTGAATCCCCACGGCAGCATAAATGTTGTCGTACTCCTCGGCCAGCTTGACAGAAGCACGGCTGGCCTCCAAATCATAACCCACGTTAAGTATGTGCGTTACTCCGTTTTCTTGAGCCCGTCGGATAACTTCATCCAAATCATCGGCAAACTGCCTGTCACCCAAATGAGCATGGCTGTCAAATAACATTTATTTCACCTTGCTCCCCGCAGGAATATCTTCGTCTACAGTCAGCAGAGCCAGTTTCTTACCCTTGGAAGCAGCCAGCACCATGCCTTCTGAGGTTATACCCCTGAGCTTGGCCGACTTGAGATTGGCCACCAGTATTACTTTTTTGCCGACCAGGGCATCCGGTTCATAATATTTTGCGATGCCTGCAACTACCGTACGTTGTTCATTTCCCAGCGATACGGTTAATTTCAGCAGTTTGTCAGCATTTTCTACTTTTTCGGCTGCAACCACTTCCGCTACCCTTAAATCCACCTTGGCAAATTCATTGATATCTATCAGGTTTTGTTCTTGCTGCTGTACTTCTTTTACCTGCTTCTGCTCCTGGTTTTCTTTGTCCTGCTGGTTGTCTACCTGAATCCTAGGGAAAATGGGCTCGCCACGGTTGATTGTTACTCCATCCGGCATGCTGCCCCATTGCTTGGCACTGTCCCAGGTATGCAGTTCTTTGCTATCACTGATGCCTAGCTGGTCAAAAACCTTCTTTGGCAGAGTGGGCATGTACGGAGTACAGAGCACAGTAACAATGCGAATGGTTTCCACCAGGTTGTACATCACCGTATTCAAGCGGGGCCTCGTCTCCGGATTCTTGGCCAGGTTCCACGGAGCCATATCTTCAATGTACTTGTTGGCTTTGTTGACCAAATCCCAGATCCTAGCCAGGGAGTTGGCCAGTTGCATTTCTTCCAGCAGCTGCTCCACCGCACCCGGCGTTTTCTCAGCCAGCTGAATTAATTCCTGATCCTCTTCTGCGGGCTCCCCCGGCTTGGGTATCTTTCCGTCACAGAACTTGTTGATCATAGCGGTAGTTCGGCTGAGCAGGTTGCCTAGGTCATTGGCCAGGTCCATATTGATACGGTGAATCAGCGCATCTTCAGAATAGCTGCCGTCGTTGCCGTACGGCATCTCCCGCAACAGAAAGTAACGCACGGCATCCACACCGTATTTATCTATTAATACCAGGGGATCAACGACGTTTCCCTTGGATTTGGACATTTTCCCGCCTTCCAACAGCATCCAGCCGTGACCGAATACCTGCTTGGGTAGGGGAATTTCTGCCGCCAGCAGAATAATAGGCCAGATAATGGTGTGGAAACGGACAATGTCCTTACCCACCAGGTGCAAATCTGCCGGCCAGTAGCGGTTGAATTTTTCCGGGTCATCCAAGTACCCAATAGCGGAAATATAATTGGTTAGAGCATCAAACCAGACATAAATCACGTGGTTTTCATCAATGGGAACAGGAATACCCCAGTTGAACGTGGTCCGGGATACACACAAATCCTCCAGCCCCTGCTTAATGAAATTGATCATTTCATTGCGCCGCGCCTGCGGCTGAATAAAGTCGGGATTTTGCTCAATATACTGGAGCAACTGGTCCGCATATTTGCTCATGCGGAAAAAGTAACTCTCCTCTTTTAAGAGCTCAACTTCCCGACCGCAATCGGGGCACTTGCCTTCATCCAACTGCCTGTCCGTCCAAAAGGTTTCGCAGGGAGTACAGTACCATCCTTCGTACTCGGACTTGTAAATGTCGCCCTTGTCGTATATTTTTTTAAAGATATGCTGCACCACTTTTATATGCCGTTCTTCGGAGGTGCGGATAAAATCGTCATTAGTAATTAAAAGTTTTTTCCACAAGTGCTTAAAATTGGCCACAATTCCATCCACGTATTCAATAGGGGTCATCCCCTCGCTTTTGGCCTTCCGTTCAATCTTTTGCCCGTGCTCATCCGAACCCGTTAGAAAAAAGACATCATACCCGCGCATTCTTTTATACCGTGCCAGGGTGTCAGCTGCCACCGTCGTATATGCATGACCGATATGTAAGTTATCGCTGGGATAGTAGATCGGTGTCGTAATATAATAGGTTTTGTCGCTCATGTTTTAAACCTCCCGTATCTGAATTATCACAGACATATTGAAACCCCTCATCCTTTAGGGACGAGAGGCTCGTGGTACCACCCTAATTCACCCGCCGCAGCGAGCCTTAAGGAAGTTTCCTTCCCTCCTTAACGCGGATTACGGCTTGACCTACTAAGGCAGCTAGTCCCGTTAGGTCAAGCAGCTCCAGGGCCATGTTCAGTAAACTTTTGGTACGGGCTTCCACCATCCCCGCTCGCTATTACCTAAGTCCTTACCTACTCTTCCCCATCATCGCCGTCAGATTTATTTAAATTGTCGCTCTTATGTTGACTTGTATTATAAGATTTTACACTTGTATTGTCAAGTTTTCCCTCAAATACAACTTCTTATTAATTCTTTTCATATTTTTGCACTTTACCTATTGACTTTAACTGGAATCGCTGGTATCATTTACTTGTAGTTACTTGTCGAAAATTGTTGAAAGGAGAGATAGAAACTATGATTAAATCAACAGGCATAGTTCGGAAGGTAGATGAATTAGGCCGTGTGGTAATTCCCATCGAATTGCGTCGTACGCTTGGCATTGAAGAAAAGGATGCTTTGGAGATTTATGTGGATTCCGATAAAATCATCCTCAAGAAGTATGAGCCAGCATGCGTTTTCTGCGGCAATGCTGAAAACGTACAAATCTTTAAGGGTAAAAATGTCTGTCGTGACTGCATTGCTGACATGTCTCAAAAGGCCGTATCGTAACAAAATAATACCTAGGCTGGCATAACGCCAGCCTTTTATTTATCCCGTTTTTTCCCTGTGATACCGGTTATACACTTCACGCTTGGAAAGCTTTCTGATTTTGGCCACTTGCTTGATGGCTTCACTTGTCGAGACCCCTCTGCCAATGAGCAAATCTACATGTTCAATAACAGACAGGTGGTTCCACCAGTTTTCCGCTGCCCCGGCTTGTTCTTCCTGCTCCTGTTTTGGCGCACCGGCAACTACAATGCAAAATTCCCCTTTAATTTCCCTGCTGCTCACCATTTCCGTCAGTTCTTCCAAATTACCCCTGATTATTTCCTCAAATTTTTTTGTCAATTCCCGGGCAATGACAGCCTGTCGCTCCCCTCCAAAAAATTCCTTACATAGAACCAGAGTCTGCTTAATCCGGTGCGGTGCCTCGTAAAAAATAATGGTCCGCTCCTCTTTGGTTAACACTCTTAACCGCTGTTTCAGCTGTTCCTTTTTCCGCGGTAAAAACCCTTCAAAGACAAACCTGTCCGTAGGCAATCCCGACACCACCAGCCCGCTGAGTGCAGCATTTGCACCGGGTACAGGAGACACCGTAATACCTTTTGCCACTGCCTCTTTCACTACCCAGTAACCAGGATCCGAAATACCGGGCATTCCAGCATCGGATACTACCGCTATACTGCTGCCGGATAGAAGCTTTTCCGTTATGGTCACAGCTCGTTCCCGGGCGTTATGCTGGTGATAGCTAATAAGCGGCGTCTTAATTTCAAAATAAGCCAGCAGTTTTTGGGTATGCCTGGTATCTTCTGCTGCAATTAAATCCACTGATTGTAAAATTTCCAATGCACGTAACGTAATATCTTTTAGGTTGCCAATGGGGGTGGCAACAAGATAAAGAGTTCCTTTTTCTTTCATGAATACTCCATCCCTTTTTGAGGTAAGAAAACAGAATACAGAAGAAGTTTATTCTGGCTCCTGACTTTTGACTCCTGACTTCTCAGGATAAAAAATCTGTTTCATTTCCTCCGTGTATTCCCCTTCATTATTATAAACTACCACCGGTTTTTCCACAGTTAACTCCCTGCGACTGTCCTTTTCTCCTTCAATTAACACCAGGCTGGCCTCAGCCGTTACCCGGGGATGAACAAAACGCAGCCTTACCGGCTGCAGGTCACACTCGACAAACTGTTCTATTATTTCTCCCAGTCGCCCGGGTTTGTGCACCAGGGCAAATCTTCCTTTAGGCCGCAACAACTTCCGGGCCGTGGCCACTACTTGAGATAACGTGCAGTATATTTCCTCCGTGGCAATACGCTTGCTGGCAGAAGGACTCCCTTTGCCGCTGCCAGGTTTGCGGTAGGGTGGGTTGGAAACCACCAGGTGAAAACTGCCCTGTTGCCACCGTTCAGCAATGGTGGTCAAATCCCCCGGCACGATGTTTACGTTCCCCGTAAGGTTATTTAACCGCATGTTTTCCCGTGCCAGTTCCGCCAGAGGTTCCTGGATTTCCACAGCCCATACCTTCAGGTCCGCCGCTCGGGCAGTCAGAATAAGAGGCAGAGCACCGACCCCGGTACCCAAGTCAGCAACCGTATTACCCGGAAATACTGTAGCAAAATGGGCCAACAGTACCGTGTCCAGCCCCATCCGGTAGCCTTTCTTGGGCTGCCACATTTTACGGCCCCTTATTAATAAATCATCCAACGTCAATTCCTCTGTCTTCATTATCTGTTACCTCGATTCCCCCTTTTTCAAAAAGCTCATACAAAACAGGCACCCCTCACCCTCGTTCCGGTAGCGCCCGAAATGCGCCGGGCAAATATGAAAACCTTCTTCGTAAAGGCGTGCCAGATTCCCAAAGCCTTCCCCGGTATCCTTTTTTTCGTAAAGTTTCTTGCGTAAGGTTTCGTTTTGTTCTTCCAGGGCATACACTTGCATTTTCAGCTCCTGCACTTCTGACAGGAGCTTGCTTAGCTGTTCTTCCACTTGTATTAACTTTTCCGTAATTTTCATTACCTTCCCCCTTAAACCGGAGCTCAACCCTTACTGGTCTTTTTCCTTTTTCTCCTTAATATCTTTTAAGGAAAACTCTTCAATATGATTGTCCGCTACCAGCTGCACCAATACTGTTTCCTTTAAAATGTTGGCATTTACCACCTTTCCTTCACCTTTAGGAGTTAATACCGTTGCCCCGTTATCAGGAAACAGGGGCTTTAGCTGTTTGTAGTTTTCATTTTCATAGCGCAGGCAACACATGAGCCGCCCGCAAATGCCAGAAATTTTGTTGGGATTTAAAGACAGGTTTTGTTCTTTTGCCATACGAATGGAAACAGGGTCAAAATCGCCAAGAAACGACTTGCAGCACAACACACGCCCGCACGTACTGATCCCGCCAATCATTTTCGCTTCATCGCGGACGCCTATCTGCCGCAATTCTATTCGCGTGCGGAAAATGGAGGCCAGGTCTCTTACCAGCTCACGAAAATCTACCCGCCCATCAGCAGTAAAGTAAAAGATTATCTTGCTGACATCAAAGGTGTATTCCACGTCAACCAATTTCATCGGCAGACCATGTTCTTCAATTTTCTTCAAACAGATATTAAAAGCCTCTTTCTCTTTCTGTTCATTTTCTTTCACTTTTTTTTCATCTTCTTTAGTGGCCTTGCGAATGACTTTTTTCAAAGGAGTCACAATCTCCTCCTCGTCAACTGCCTTTGGTGCTACCACGACCTCGCCGTACTCTATCCCACGGGAAGTTTCCACGATAACTTTGTCCCCAACCTCCAGCTCATTCCCGTCAGGGTCAAAGTAATATATTTTTCCAGCTTTTTTAAAACGAACGCCTACTACCTTTACCACTAACAAGCCCCCTATTCTCAGGCCATTCCAGCCAGTATCGAAAAAATTTAAAAGGTATTTAACCGCAAGCCTTAACCCATTGCAACAGCATGTTTTCCATGGCTAACTGTTTGTTGGCGTTATGCACCAAAGCCTGCTGTGCCAGCAACAGTATATCTATTATCTCCTGGGGTTCTTCTATCTGTTCCGCAGCTTTCTTTAACGCATCCAACTTATCCTGATTTACTATTAGACTTTCCGCACCTGTTTTCTTCCATACCTCCAGGTCGCGATACCACAGTAGCAGTATTTTTAGCACAATTTCCGGGTCACTTTTCGCCCATTCCTCCGCTAAAAACAACGCATCGGCCGCGTTGAGTTTGGCTATGCCGGCTGCCTGGTGTATCACTCTGTCCCGCAGTTCTAAAATCCCTTCTTCAATCATTTCCCGGGCAGTTGTTTCATTGCCGTTGGCCAGCCGCAGCACTACAGCTGCACCGGCAGCGTCACAGCTCACTTCACCGGCCAGTACCCGGGCTCGTTCTTCGATCGATAAAGACTTAAAAGACAGTTTCTGGCAGCGTGATACAACGGTAGGCAATAACGCCCAGTTGTTATTGGCAACCAAAATAAATACCGTTCTTTGCGGCGGTTCCTCCAGTATTTTTAACATGCTGTTTGCTGTCTCCGGAGTCATTTTGTCCGCCTGCAAAACAATAACCACCTGATAGCCTGCGTCCACCTGTCGTAAAAATATGCTTTTTTTCAGTTCCTTCATTTGCTGCAATTTTATGAACGCACCATCCGGGCTGATCACATGTATATTAGGATGGTTTCCGTGAACCACCTTCTGGCAGGAGGAACAGCTGCCACAGGCCACTCCGCCTGCAGGAGCCAGGCAATTTAGGGAAGCGGCAAATAGATATGCTGTGTCTTCCTTCCCAGCCCCTACGGGTCCCTGAAACAGGTAAGCATGAGCCACCTGTTCCCCCGTAATAACTTTTTTCAGCTTGTCCCAAACAGACGCTTGCGTCTCTACTATATCAAATCTTAACATATTTTTCCACATCCAGAACAAAGATAACCGCCCCACCTACAGGTACTTCTATAGGATAAGGCATAATTATTGTTCGGCCCCGCCACGGGTGACACCGGTGAAGTAACCTGTTCCCGTGAAGGATACACCTCTTTTATAATATCAATTACTTCATCCACCTGTCCAGCAGCAACACCAATTAGCAAGGTGGTATTCCCTTCCTTTAAAAAGCCCCCGCTGCTGGCCAACTTGGTGACAGAAAAGCCTTTAGCCATAAGAGACTGCCGGCGTCCTTATCCTGTACCACCGTGATTATCATCTTCATACTGCAAATCTCCTAAACGTTCCGCGACAACCTGCCACACCTGCCGTGACACCACATCTACCGGCCGGCTGGCATCAATCACCCTGAACCTGTCAGGCTCCTGCCGGCTGAGTTGGTAAAAGCCCTGTCTTACTTGTTCGTGGAATACCAGCTTCTCGCTCTCGATACGATCTAAACCGCCCTTGCTTTTTATCCGCTGCAAGCCCACCGTCACCGGCACATCCAGTAAAACTGTCAGGTCCGGTTTGATACCAGCAACGGCATAGCGGTTTACCGTCTGAATAATATCCAGGTTCAATTTTCTGCCAAAACCCTGGTAAGCAATACTGGAATCCAAAAAACGGTCGCATAAAACAATCTTTCCTTCGGCCAACGCCGGTTTGATAACCTCCACTACATGCTGAGCACGGGCAGCTGCATATAGCAGCACTTCTGCTTCACTGCACAAGTTGTTTTGCTGGGGGTCCAGCAGGATGTTGCGGATGGCTTCACCCAGTTTGGTACCACCAGGCTCCCGCGTGACCGCAACTTTTTTTCCCAGCTGCCGCAATTTCCCAGCTACCTTATTGATTTGCGTAGTCTTGCCGGCACCATCCGGTCCTTCAAAAGTAATAAAAAAGCCGCTCATAAGCCCTCCATTAGTCTACAATTTTGATTTTTTTAAGTTTCCTGTCCATAGGCCCCTGAAACTTGAAACCCAATTTTTTTAAATTCAATATTCCTTCTAAAACATCACCGGTAATTTTTTCTCCCGGCGCAACAAGAGGAATTCCGGGCGGGTACGGAATAACCGGTTCTGCAGCTACAGCTCCAACAGCTTCTTGGAGACTAACTTCTCGAGTACTGCTAAAAGTTACTTCCCTCGGGTTAAGTAATACTTCCGGTTGGTCAAAAGCGTCCGCAAGATTTATTGCCATAGAATGGAGCAATGCTTCATATTTCGCTTCGTGTTTAACCCTCTCGGCAACTTGCTGCAGGCGTTTTTTAACAAGTAATACTGCATCTCCAGTATCGCCGGGAGTTATAATCATGACCACGTGACGCAATCCCGCAAGTTCCACTTGAAGTTTAACTTCCCGCATTAAGTTGGCCAAATGAAACCCTGATATTCCCCTGGCTCCAAATACAATTCTGGTTTTGTCCAGAGCAGCCATGCCCTGCTCCTGGATATATTCTTCCTCAAGCAGTTCAAATACAGGTACCTGGCGGATAAAGTCTCTTAAATCTTCTGCACGCTGCACCGCTGCAGCCCAGTCCTCATGACCCCGTTCATGCAGATAAGCCTGAGCACTATCCAGTGCCGCCAGCAGGATATAAGACGGGCTGGTGGTTTGCAGCAAATCTAGAAAAGCAGCCAGGCGCCGCGCGGTTTTTTCGTTATTAGCGTGAATCATGGCTGTTTGCGTCAGGGTGGGCAGCGTCTTATGACTGCCGTGTATGACTATATCAGCCTTCAATTCCAGCGCTGATGCGGGCAACTCGGAGTTAAAGGGAAAATGTGCCCCATGCGCTTCATCTACGGCTATTTCAGAACCCTGCCTCCGTAAAAGTGCTATCAGCTGTGCCAGCGGTATCACCACCCCTTCATAAGAAGGAGATGTAATTAACGCCGGCGCAGCGCCGGATTTTGCTATTATATCCGCTGCACCATCAACATCGGTGCCCAAAATAATTCCCCAGTACCTATCTATTTTAGGTGGCAAATACCGCGGTATACACCCGGTCAGCACCATACCTGCATAAACGCTGCGATGAGCGTGGCGGGATATGATAAAATCCTTTCCCGGCGAACCCAGGGCAAAAATAGCAGCATGAATTCCCGTACTCGCACCCTGCACTGAATAAAATGTCTTGTATGCACCATATAGAGCCGCCGCCTGTTCTTGACTGCGAGCAATTACACCCTCCGGGCTGTGCAAATCATCCAATCCGGGAACTTCCGTCAAATCAAAGGGTAAAACTTGTCCCATTCTCTCTCGAAAACCCGGGCAAAAAAATTTCCCCTGTTTGTGGCCGGGTGTGTGCAACTGGTAATATTCCTCGGAAACATATCTTTCCAGAACATCTATTAGGGGTGTTTGTATTTTCAACTTTAAAAACACCTTTCAACGGTGGTTTTTAAGAATTTGTATTTGATTGTAATTTTAACATAAGTTGATAAAAACTGCTAGAAATAGACCGGGTGCCAGATACATACAAGCCGGGTGCAAAACAAAAAATAGCTTTGAGGTGATAAAAATGCGTTCTCGCCTGCCAGCATATGTAGACGAAAAAGCACTATCCAAGAAATACCGCGTGGAAATAGGTCCCATTATAAGGGCCTGGAAACATGGCCGTACCGATCAAGAAATCAGCAGGTCCATGGGAATAGACATGTGGAAATTGCAGCAATTGCGAACCGACCTGCAAAAAGCACATTTTCGCTACCGGTTAAGAAAATACCAAACAGAAAAAATTTAACAAGATATCAAAAAAAGCCTGTAACAAGCTGTCAACAGGCTCTTTATTACACCCAAATACTCTTTAACGAGTGTAGTATATAATCGTAACGATCACTTCCGGATGTCAAATTGACAATTTCCCTCTCACACAATTCGCAAATGAATTGATTGTTAATGAATAGTCCTTCACCTATTCCCTGGTCCGGGGTTTTTTTACAAACTAGGCACACGGGCAACAGCTTTCCCATATTATCACCAACCAAAATAGGCTTATTTTAATACTATTCCTGCACAGTTAAAAAAGTGTCTGTCTTAAATGGAATGCAACAAATATTGTTATTACAATTATTTCCATATATTATTTGTAATATACCTCAATTGGTTGGCTGTCCCGATGATATTTCTAATCTTTCCTCTGCTGTTCCCCCTGGTGGTCCACATAATAGTCCCCCGGTAACAGCAGTTCCGATACGGGTACTATGTCATAACCCTGTTCCTTTAGTGTTTTTATAATGGGTTCCAAAGCTTCGGCAGTATGTTTGCCATTATTGTGAAACAATACTATAGAACCAGGTTTTACCTGACGGGTGACCCTGTCATAAATCTGTCTCGCACTTATGTCTTTCCAGTCCAGAGAATCGACATCCCACTGAATCACGTGATACCCGAGGGACCGGCTTACCTCTATTACCTTGTTATTGTAATCGCCAAAAGGCGGACGAAACAGCCGCGGGCGATAGCCCGTTACTTCCTCGATCATTTCATGGTTTTTTTGCAACTCCCGTTTCATCTGCTCTTCGCTAAGACTGGTAAAGTGGGGGTGCGTCGTGGAGTGCAGTCCTATTTCATGCCCCTCTTCCGCAATTTTTTTTGCTACTTCCGGATAGTCTTTCAACCAGATGTTGACCAGAAAGAATGTAGTCTTAATATTATGCTCTTTTAACTTTGCCAAAATCTCATCCGTGTACTCGGCTCCCCAGCAGGCATCAAAACTAATGGCAATCTTTTTCTCGCCACCGGTATTGACCCGGTATATGGGACGCAGCTTGTTGCTGTTAGTGGTTAATACTGCCAGCGGAGGCTTCACTACTAAAGTAAAGACGCCGAAAATAATCAGAAAAGCAATAAATCCAACAAGCTTACGAGTATTCCCTTTAAGGATAATGATCATACCAATCCCCCTCCCAAATCCTTATTGAATTATTATTCCGCTGCTGAAGCAGTTATTACTGGCAAAAATATTGTTGCTGGTATGCATCATGTGATAAGATAGAAACACTCGGAGAGGGGGATAAAATGTGCTGCCCAAAAGTCAGCTGGGAATACTAACTGTTGCCACCGCCGCCTCTTTATGGGGCCTTCAAGGCATTTTGAGCAAATTTATTTACAGGTCCGGTATGGACCCTTTATCGCTTGCTACCTGTAAAGTTGGTATCTCATTTGTAGCCCTGGCTCTGGTTCTCCTAATACGCAGCCCCCGACACATTAAACTTAACAGACAGCACCTGCCTTCTCTCATGGCTTACGGCATTTTAGGCGTGGGATTGTTCAACATTTCCTTATTAACAGCCATGCATTTTACCACGGTAACTACAGCAGTTACGTTGCTCTACACTGCACCGGCTTTTGTGGCCATACTTTCAGCTGTATTTCTTGGGGAAAACCTGACCAAAACCAAGCTGCTGGCTCTTGTGTCGACACTGGCAGGCTGTTACCTTGTAATCGGAGGATATACCGTAAATTGGACGGAAGTAAATGCAACCGGCATTGGTGCCGGCCTCACGGCAGGATTTACCTATGCTCTGTACAGTGTCATCGGTAAAAAGAAAGTTAGCGAGGTCAATCGCTGGACAGTTATGTTTTACGGTTTAGGGTTCGGAACCCTATTGCTGCTGATTGTGCGACCACCTTTTAACATAGGTAATTACTCGGTATCTACTTGGTTTTATATTATTTTTCTGGCTCTAGGAACAACCCTAGCCTATACTCTCTATATAAAAGGATTAACCCTACTAGAAGCCAGTAAAGCCAGCATCATTGCCTCCCTGGAACCGGTAGTTGCCGTGTTTCTCGCAGTACTGGTTTTACATGAAAGTCTGTCCTTACCAAAAGTTATCGGCTTATTTCTGGTCATATTTGCCGTATTATTACTAATTCAAGAAAAAGAACCAAAACGGGAAATAACAACCGGTAATGACTAAAATAAGAGCGGAGACCAAAGGTCTCCGCTAAAAATTTAAACAAAAAATTAAGTTTGTGGCAGCGACCTACTCTCCCAGGGCTTAAGCCCTAGTACC
>JACDOG010000022.1 GCA_017656305.1 Thermoanaerobacteraceae bacterium | reverse complement strand
ACAAATTCATTAACAAGTTACATAACATAAATAGAAAACAATTACAGGAGATACTATCAGGACTAATATTCAGGATGGTTTAAATCCGGAAGAACTACCCCTTAAAAGATATTCAAGTCCTATTCTCGGCTACTGCAGGGAATGGCACCTGTAGTCAAACTGGACAACATTTCCCTGCTTATGGATAAGAAAAAATAAGCAAAACCAGAAAAAAGCCATTAAGCTGGAAGGCTTGATAGAACTGCGCTTTCTATCAGCCGTTTTCTTATTTTTAAAGAGTTTACAAATAAAAAAAAGAGCCGTTTGGCTCTTCTTAAAGCATGCGTTTTCCCTTGTAGCGCAAGTTTTCAAATTCTATAATATCTTCCCTGCTCACCTTGGGACCAATGCGTACCATGAGCATGTTAGCGGGATGAGAGGTAATTTCCGGATCATCGGTTCCCATGGGCTCCATGCCCACCCGTCCCATCAGGCGGGTCATAAAATCACGGTATTTCCAGACACTGAGCCCCGTATTATTCAGGTCCCAATGCCAGTAGTATTCCGTAGCCAGTACGATATATTCGTCAAAAGCCCCATCGGCAAAGGCCACGTCCAGCAGCGCCTTACCAATGCCGTGCTGGCGCCAGGGAGGACTGATTTCAATGGCACCCAGTTCAACAATGCAGTCCAGAGAACTTTGTCCCCAGCGCTCAAATTCTTCAGGGGCGTGAAAAGTGACGTAACCGACTACCGTATCCTCATGACGGGCCACAAAAATCTGCCCGTGTTTCATTTTGGTAATGGTAATCAGTGCTTCTTTTTGCTGCTTGGGAGGGCGAAATGCACGCAGACCCTCATCCAGGGTCCATTCGGCCAATTCCTCAGCCTCCACAGGACCGGTGACAAATACCTGCCCTTTATCCGTATGCAGCACCTTACACCGTGAGCCTGCCTTTTGCAATACCAGATCATTGTTGACTAAAGTTTTATAAGGCATGGTAATTCCCCCCCAAGCTGTTTCAGCAAGCCTATTTATGCATATTATTTCCAGTTTGACTGCATTATACCTGGTAAAGGCATGTTTGTGCAATATTTCACGTTAAAGTTTTAATGTTAAAACATTTTCAAATTATTAGACAACTTGGTATATTATTTTGCCAAGCTAGCCTGCTGGGGGTCTCCTTTCATAAGGAACTGCCAGTTCATTACTTTTTCCGCCGTTAAGCGATTTTTTTCCGATATTTCTACTCGTCTCGGCTTGGGAAGGAATAAATCCTCCGGATCTTCCATTTGTTCCGGTAAGGATTTTGGAGCCACCTCGCGGTACCTGGCCAACCAGCTGCCCGGCACATCACCAGCCAGTTTCCTGCCCAGGATTTCCGCCCACAACGCAGTCCAAACCCGCGGTACCACCCGCCAAAAGTCATAGCCACCGCCACCGGTTGCCAGCCAGCGCCCGGAGCAGTACTTGTGGGACAGGTCGTGCAAGCGTTTTGCCACGTAACCGTAAGTACGCGTGGTAACTGACAGGTGTGCCAGGGGATCGTATTCATGACCATCGCAGCCATGCTGGCTGACTATGATATCCGGTTGAAATTTTGCCAAAACTTCGGGCACCACAGTCTCAAATACCTCTATAAAGGAATCATCCTCGGTAAACGGTTCCAGCGGCACGTTGACGGAATAGCCAAAACCATTGCGACTCCCCCGTTCGTAAATGGTGCCGGTGCCGGGAAAAAGAAACTTACCGGTTTCGTGAAAGGAAATGGTGAGCACTTCCGAGTCATCATAAAATAACCACTGTACCCCATCCCCGTGGTGGGCGTCAATATCTATATAGGCAACCCGCATCCCCTGGTGCCGCAGGTGCGTAATTGCCACTGCCAGGTCATTGTAGATACAAAAACCCGACGCTTTTGCCCGCTGAGCATGGTGCAGGCCACCTGCCACGTTCAATACGTGGTCTGCCTTGCCAGAGAGAATTTGCTTGGCCCCAGTTAAGGTGCCGCCAACCAGCAGCAAAGCGGCTGCATGCATGTTGACAAAAACGGGGTTGTCTTCGGTGCCCAGCTCGTAGTACTGTACATCCTCTTCACTAGCTTCACCCTTTTCCCCGGCTCGCTTCACCGCCTCCACGTAGTGACGGTCATGCACCAGTAGAATATCCTGTTCACCGGCTGCCTGGGGTTCCAGCAGATTTTCCGGTGCCAGCAATTTAAAGTCATTTATCATATCGATGGTAAGCTTTAAGCGCAGCGGGTTAAAGGGATGCTGCGGACCAAAGTTATATATCAGCAAATCAGGCGAATAGATAAACTTGGGATTGTCACTCATGGTGTTCATCCTCTCCCGCAAAGGGGCGCAATACTTGATAACCGGCTTTTTGGATTTTGGCAATAATCTGGGTGGGATCAATTGTCTTTAACCGCATTACAATCAACCGGTGTTGCGGTGATTTGTCAGGACGTATAAAACAGCTGGCGATACTGATTTTATGTTTCTTAATTATCTCAGTTATTTCCGCCAACGACCCGTAGCGTTCCGGCACCTTAATCTCCAGCGTGGAACCAGTGTCGGTAGAACCGATAAGCTCTATTAAGGTGCGCAGCAGGTCGGTATCGGTAATAATGCCAACCAGCCGGTCCCGGCGGACAACCGGTAAGCAGCCAATCCGGTGTTTATACATTAAGCGAGCTGCATCATCCAGGTAATCTAAAGGGTGAACAGTAATGACTTCTCGTTTCATGATTTCTTCTACCTTGGTGCTCTGCAATACGGCGGAATGCTGCTGCTCCAGAAGTACCGAGGGACTGACATCTCGCAAATCCCTGTCGGAAACAATTCCTACCAGTTTATTATTATTATCACGGGTGACAGGCAAATGCCGAATACGGTTGACCTTTGCCAGCTGCAGTGCTTCCAACACGGTTTGGTCAGGTCTTACTGTAATCACTTTCCTGCGCATGACTTCCTCAACAAACACCGGTATCAACCCCCCTACTAAATTTTATTTAGAATATTCTGTAAAAGATACCGGTTTCCTTTTTTTTGCAAATAAAAAAGAACTACCTTAACACAAGGTAGTTCCTCAAGGCTATAGCTGAGTTTTGTTAATTTTTCTGTAAGTATCTTTTGCTCCCTGTGTCTCCTGTTGCCGTGCTCCCTGTCCCCGTTCCTGCTGTTCCAGTTCCTGCAGGTGGTTGTACACTTCCTCTCCAGTCATACCCCTGGCATCAATTACCGGAGCCTTAGTCTGGATATCCTGCATGCCCATGACATTTTCGTCCTGACCGCTAATGATGACTGCCGAAACGTTATGTAATTCTGTCTGGCTTTCACTCAGCGGGTCCAACGTAGCAATTTCATAACCCTTTTCCGCAAGATACTGGCTGACATTCTTTAGCGTTTGTTCTACAGCAACGCGTTTTTTCATGATATCCACCTCCGGTAATATTATGCGCATTAGCCCCTTAATCTATCCAACAGGCCCTCAGTACAGTTGAGGCAGATATCTCCGACACAATTCGGTATTTAAATAGTTTGTAAACAGGTTGTCCTGCCGGTACTCCTGCAACATTTGGTAGTCCAGGTCCGCCACCACCACCTCCGGCCTGTCATAAGTCTCCGCCTGTGCCAGAATACCATCCTTATTGGGCGTTAATTCCAGGGGCGCAAAGATACCAGAACGACCGGTCAGGGTCAGCCCCATCACATTCCCCACCATGCTGCTTTTGATTCCAAACACCGCGCTTTCCTGCACCCGGGGCCAGATACCACGCAGTTCCTTCCAAAAATTGTACTGATCGGGATTGGCTGTGGGAATGATTATTGTCTGCGCACCTTTTGCCGCTGCGATCCGGAAAGTTTCAAAATAAGTAGCATCCATGCAAATGGGAAAAGCCAGTTTACCTACAGGGGTGTCGTAAACGGATAGGTGGTTACCGCAGCTCAAGCCCCATTCTTCCTCCAGGGGAAGCAGGTGTAGTTTCTGCTGCCGGCCGATTATGCTCCCGTCGGGTCCGAATAAGTACGCCTCGTTAACCGTCTTCCCATTATCCCCGGCAACTACGATGCTGCCGGCCATAATGAAAACGCCAAACAGCGCCGACAGTTCACTGAAAACAGCAAAATAAACCTGTTTGGTCACCGGTGTGAGGTAATTAAAAATATCCGCCACCTTTACCTCTTCACCCAGTTCCGCCACTAACTGCGACACGTCCTTACCACCTGTCAGTCCCGGCAGCATTCCCACCAGGTGGGTAGCGTTATCCTCGGGAAATGCTACCAGTTGGGCACCCCTGCTCACCGCCTCGTGCACCGCCTGGTACATTAGATCCGCATACTGCAGGGGGTCGCCTATCAGCACCAGTTCCCCCTGCACCGCTGCCACCCTGGCTTTACCCGGGAGCAAGGGCTCTGCTTTCACCGGCTTTTTTGCCTGTAAATATGCCCGTATCCGCGACGTTCTCCCTTTCCATAACAGGTATTTCAACAACATTTTTTCCTGGATGCTTTGCAGCCAGCCCATGTCGCTCACCTCAGGTAACACTGCCTTAAAGCGGTTTGATAGAGTTCTTTATTGTAATACCTATGCAGCGGGTAACCGGCAATTACCTGTTGCAACTTTACGTAATCCAATTCTGCCACGACATGCGGTTCTGTCAGCTTATCCCTTATCAAAAATCCGGTCTCACCTGCGGTCAGCTCACACGGCCCGTGGATGATGCTTTCTCCGGAGAATTTCCTGCCACCAGCCTCCCCTTTAAAACCGGATTCCACGGCAAAAACCTGGTTCTGCTGCACCTGCTGCCAGACCCCCGCCCACTGCCGCCACGGGTTTGGCGGTACCGACAGAAAGGAATAGGCAATAAACAGGTTGGCACCTTTTAAACGCAGGATTCGTCCCACTTCCGGAACAAACACGTCATCACCGAGTAAAAACCCAACCTTTCCAATACTCGTTTCCGTCACCCGTAAGTCACTGCCGACCGCCAACCTGCCGCTCCGGTCGTGAGTCTGGTCCTGAAACAGGCAAAGTTTTCCGCCAGGATTTACCAGCCAGCCCCGTGAGCGTAACTTATGGTCGTCTTCTAACCACCCGTGGACACTTAAATAAACACTAAAGGAACGTGCCAGAGCTCCCAGCTCATGCAACCTCTGCTCAGCAGCACCAGGGGATAAAATCCCGTGCCCTACCAGCGAAGGCAGCACCACCAAGTCCGGCACATTTCTCGCATTAACAATCTCTGAAAGCACTTCCGTTAAAACATGAGGCTCAAAGGAATTTACCCGGTTTATCACCGCTGCAGTTACCTTTTTTTGCACCACCATCACCCTAACTATTTTTTTGAAAACATTCCCATAAGGCGTATGCCAAAAAACCGGCACAGGTGGCAAAAGCCGCTCCCGTCACCGCACTGCCGTCCTCGGCGGAATAGGTTTCACAGGCATACCCGCTGTCCATGGTTAAGCCCTCTAAAACCGGCAACGCCTGCTGGTAACGGTCGGTTAACAGGTCATTGCATAGCGCCAGCAACCAGGGATAAGAGGCATGCCTGGAGCCCACACCAGGAAACCGCCCTGGATAATAATAGGGATTGTGGGCAGAATGAATCCAGTTAACCGTATTTTGGTATACTGCCTGGAAACTATCGCAGAAACCATACCAGGCAAGCAGCTGCAGGCTGCCCGGCGGCACATCGTACAGCTCGTAGTTTCCCCTGGCATCAGTAGCCCAAGCAAACATCCTGCCTGCCGGACCGTCAACGACACAGTGACGGTATATTGCCCGTTTCAAATGCCGCGCCAGTTGTTGAAGTTGGATACACCTTTTGTTATTACCCATCCTGTGGTAAATTCCTGCTGCTTCTTTCAGGGCACGCCAGCAAAGTACGTTATCATATGTCAAATAAGGGTAGGAGACAGGGTCATCCGAGGGGTCCAGCATTGTCCGGTAAAGGCCCGTGGCATCCCGGTTTGCCAGCAGTTTACCCGTGACTCCCTGAAAACCGCGCAGGATATCTTCTTCCTTCAGTATACCGGCCCCGGTCCAGGTCAGGTATCGCGCCAAGGCCAAAATATAAGCAGCCACCTGGTCCAGCTCAAAACCCGGGTACAGCACGGTGCCGTCTATGTAATGAGCATGCTCTCCGGCAGCTTTTACATGCCTGGTAAAAACCAGCTGCAAAATTTCTCTGGCCCGGGCAGGCGACACCAGCAACACTGCCGGGAAGGACCAGAGCAGGGTATCCCTAGACCAAAAGGCACTGCTGACATAGTAGCGCGGGCTGCGGGAAGTTACGGCAACTATCTCATCGCTGTCAACCGCCCGGCCGGCAGCGTAAAAATAGTTAAACCACAAGTTGCGGTAGAAGGTACTGCGGAGACGGTGCTCCGGAAACCCGGGTTTATGCTCTCTTAACCACTGTAGAGTATCCTGAAACAGCTTTCGCCAGCCCAACCGGCGCAGGTGAATAACGCCGGTTGCAGCACCATCAGCTTCCTGATTAACGGCAGCGTAAATTACAACGGTCATTCTCTGGTTTGGCTGCAGCATGGCAGTCCTTTGCAACCGAAATTCTTCTCTTTCTAGCCGACTTTCCTGCCAGTTGACGTTTCCTCCAAGGGCCAAGGCAGCCAGCGGCAGTCCGGACGTTATCTCCAGCACCAGGGTACCGGTCCACTCGTGAAAAAACATGTTTTTTCCATTTAGCTGGTAGGTATGAAAGATAGTTTTAGTCGCACCTTTCCAGGCACCTTTAATACCCAGGGTCAGGCTGCAGGGAGCAGCGCCACGGTTGACAGCTGTCAGCCTGTACAGGAACCCTTTTGTCTCAACCGGTGTAACAATGCCGGCGGTTACTGTCAGGCCCTGTGCATCTCCCCTGCCTACCGGCAGCCAGTGTTCCAGCAACCCCCACGCCCAATCCAACGGTACTTCCTCACCGTTAAGCTTTACAAAAGGACATAAAAGCCCGCCGGCATCTCCTTCAAACTGCAGAAGGCTTTTTGCTGCCAGGTGCATTACGCCGACCTGCTTGACAGCACCCCTTTCGTCAATCCAAGGAAGACTTACATATTCATTTCCTGACTGTAAAAAATTATTACCGGCAGTGTCTAGTTCCGGTGGAATTGTGAGCAGCAAGGTAAAAAAAGCCCCCTTGAAGCTGGAAAATTTAAATGTTCACAAAATCTTAAAATTTTTATCAAACTGCTAACACAACTACTGTCTATACTTATTATTGAACAGCGGGAACAATAATACTAGAGGAGGTGAAAAAAATGAAAAAACTTACAATTGCGGTGGTAGCACTACTGGTTCTGGCAGTAGCAGTGCCGGCTTTTGCAGCAGGCGACGGAGATAATAGTAAATTGGCAGAGCTGTTTGACAATCTCTTTAGCATCCGAAAGCAAATTGTTGACCAGTATGTAGCAAACGGCCTGCTAACGCCGGAACAGGGTAAGTACATGAAAGACCGCCTGGATTACATGCAGAAATTTCATGCACAAAATGGCTACGCGTGGGGTCCCGGATACGGCATGATGGGTCCCGGTGGCTGCGGTGGCATGATAGGCGGCTTTGGTTTTAGAGGACCAGGTTTCGGCGGAACATTTGGTCCTTACGGCGGCAACAGTGCACAAGGAACCAACACTCTTTAGTATTACCCCCCTCCCCATTTGACATGTATAAATAGATGAATTTAGCCTACCCTTGACGGGTAGGCTAGTTTTATGTTTTGCAGCCTATTAGTTAAAATTATGACACCCCAAACACAACTGGTCGTTAGTATAGAGAACACGTTCGGGGTTATCGCTGGTGTGTACCTGGTGACAGTTAAGACAGGTTAAACCGGCTTCGTCAAGGGGATGGTTGTTACCCTCCTGCGGATGACACTCCTGGCATAACAAGTTAACCTGTTGTTTTAACCGGCCATGATGGCCGCTACCCGGTTGCTGCTCCTCGTGACAGCGCCTACATTCCTGCCTGGCATACGGTTGGTGAACAAATTTCCCCGTTTCCTTTTCATGACACTTAAAACATGTTCCTTGAACAGCCTCCACCGACAATTGGTTGTTTTTCGCAACCGGGTTGGTATCCTCGCTTAAAACCACACCTACCAAAAGCTGCTTCTCCACCAAATCTATCCCGGCATAGCTTGTGTTTGTAAACAGGAATAAGGACATCATTATCAGGAAAACCAGCCATCTCGCCATAGCAACTCCCCCTTGAAAAAACAAAAATTCCTATTTCCCAATACCGTTAAAGGAAATAGGAATTTCAACAAGAAATTCCTATTTCTTCGGCAGCCCTGCCGTCATAGCTTTACAGCCTTAGACCGTTGGCTTTGCGTCCCTCCCTTTCGAGAGGTTTGCCTTTATCGGAAATAGTTAAATATTCGATTTGTTTTTCCATTTCAATGTTTTTTTATAAAATTCCTGCTTTAATTGAAAATTTTCCCAAAAACTTTCTTGCAATCTTCCAAGTATGATTTAACAGTTTCATGCATACTTTAATAAATGCAATACCATAAAGGAGGCACAGTTTATGCTTCACAAAGTAAACGGCAGTCTCAAGGGAGTGACAAGAGAACGTCTTAGACGGCTGCAAAAACAGCTTGAACCTCTCGGATATGAGTTTTCCGGTGAGTTTAATTTCAGTAAAATCGGCACCATTGAATCCACCGTAAATGAACTGGTTCCCATCTGTGAATCGTTGGGCTGGAATGTAGAAAAAGATTTGGAACTAACAGAACGCAGCGAAAACGGTGTATACGAAAGCAGGTATGAAAATGGAAGAATCATTCGCAAGTTTCCTCGGGGAGTCTAATACATGAATCGTTTTCAATACTTTTCGACAAGGTGTCTATTTTCTGCAGGAAGTTCAGGTTGTGAGGTTAAATCTTATACATTCAAGCAATTTTCCAGCTGGACAACCATGAGCATTACGACGGTACCGGCTACCCTCACGGCTTAAAGGGAAAAAATATCCCGCTAATTGCCTGGATTGGGGCCGTGGCTGACAGTTTTTTAATATCTCATGAAAAATACCTACGGAAGTACTGTAGGTATTTTTATTCGCTCCTATTCAATTCTTCTTTAATAATATACCAGATTTCATCTTTTTCAAAGCCGCGCCGCCAGGATGCAATACCTGCCAGGTCATATTTATTGACTAGCTGCACCCGTTGACGCATGGATGTTTCATTTTCCAGCCAAATCTCATAGGTCACTTTGCCTTCCCGCCAGGTAGCATAGTGTTGCCCGGCAGCTTCATCAAAAACTACTTCCGCCCCTTTCCTTTCCAGTAATTCTTCCGCCTGTTCCATGGACAGAGCCCTGGACTTGACACTGACGGAACCATTTTCATGCTCTGTTTCTATCCATAACCGGGTATAAAAAGGAACTCCCAGTATCAACTTTTCCCGGGGTACTTCTTCCAGCAAACCCAGGACTCCTTTTTCCACCCACGGCAACGAAGCCACCGACCCTGCTTCCGAACTGCCGGCCCAGTGCTCGTCATAAGTCATGAGTATCACATAATCGGCAATTTCACCCAAGGCTTCACGATCATAAAAAAGAGAGTAATTGGGGCTCCCCCCCTTAACAGTGACGTCAACAGAAACCACCAGTCCCTGCTGGTGCGCCAGGGGCACCAACTCCCGTACAAACTGTACCAAGAGCGGCCCATCCTGGAGGTAGACATTTTCAAAATCAATATTAATGCCGTCCAAATCATACAATTCTGCATAAATCAACAGCTGGTCAATCACTTTCTCCCGCTTTTCCGCAGAAGAAAGGACGGCGTGCGTAATTTCCTTATTAAAACCGTTACTGAATAGAGCCCACACCTGGTACCCCCGCCGGTGGGCCCAGGACACGTAACTGCTGCTGGCCCTGTTGGCGATAGACCCGGCAGTGTCATTCAGGTGAAACCAGGTCGGTGCCACCACATTCACACCCGGTAAGGCAGGTATCCTGCCGGTGTCAGGATTACGCTTCACCACAAACTCCCAGGTCAAGTTTATCCTTTTCCCCTCCGGCGGCTGCCACAGGACTGGTTTCTGTTCCGTTTCCACGGGGTAAGGCCTGGAAATTATCCTGACAGCTACATCTCCCTGCGGTAAGTAACCCAAAATACCCCGGGACGTACGAGCAAGGTAATACCCGTTTTCTTTTGCAAACACTTCCACCTTCTCCCCCGGCTGCAGCTCAACCAGCCAGGGGTTGCGAAACCCCGGTGCGGTCCGCAGCTTGGTACCGGTTAAAACCCGGCCCTGCTGGTGCTCCCGGTCTTTGCTGATAATTACTACCCGCTGCGTATCAGGGTAGTAGCAGACATCAATCCTGTACAGCTGCGCCAGGAATTCTATGGGTATCCACGGCCTGCCGTTCTTCTCGATAACAGGCGCCTGCAGGGAAACATCCTGGGCGTTGACCCGGGCTGAGATTTCCTCGGTAGCCATTCTCACCACTTTGTTTTTCGTGGTAACAATTACCCTACCGGTATCTTCTTCCCAGTAAATCTCCGGGTCCAAATATTCCTGCACTATCTCCACCGGTAGGAATACTTCGCCCTGGATAACATCGGCTTTGTTTTCGCCTATGTCGGTATCATCTATTATCAAGTGCAATTCCGTATCAGGCCTGATATGGACAAAACTTGGGTACAAATATATCACCAAACCCCCGGTTATGAAAAAAATTATAAACAATAAAAAAGGCCCCACCGGCCTGTTTTTATTCGTTCTTACATACGGGTATGCCGGCATGTTGAAACCTCCTCCCGCTCCATTTTACAACATTTTTCGGCACGTTGAAACGTCAATTTATGGGTATTACTAATAGTAAAGGAATTTTTCGGTAATAATATTTTTATCCAAAGCCTGCAAAACGCGGAGGGGAAACAATGCTGATAGTTTTTAGCCGCGCAGTAATTCTCTTTGCAGTAGTAGTGCTGGTAATGCGCTTGATGGGAAAGCGCCAGTTCAGCCAGCTGCACCCGTATGAGTTTGTTATCTCCCTGATGATTGCAGAATTGGCCTCGGTACCGATGGAAGATAAGGAAATCCCCCTGCTAAATGGCATCATTCCGATTTTCACTTTACTTGCACTACACGTCATCTTGTCCTTTATAACCCTGAAAAGCCAAACAGCCCGAGCCATTATTTGTGGCACACCGAGCATCTTAATAGAAAACGGTAAAATCATCGAAAAAGAATTGCGCCACCAGCGCTATAACGTTAATGACCTGCTGGAGCAGCTGCGGGCAAAAAATATTCCCAACATAGCGGATGTAGAATATGCAATTTTGGAAACCACCGGAGACCTGACGGTAATCCCCCGGTCGCAAAAACGGCCATTAACTCCCGATGATGTACAGCGACCCACAAAATACGAAGGCTTACCTTTAGACCTAGTGATTGACGGAAATATAAATAAAAAAAACCTGGACAAAGCCAACCTGTCCGAGCGGTGGCTGCGCAATATCCTGCGGGAAAACAATATCGCCGACCTGAAACAGGTATTACTGGTAAGCCTGGACACTACCGGGCAGTTATACATTCAGCCCAAAAGCGGCCCCCCTTACATTCTGGAAACTGGTAATGACTCACGGAAGGATGATCACAGCTAATGCGGGTACTAGTAGGTACAATTATCTTTTTACTCGTACTGACTGCCATTGGTTTTTATTCCCAGGCACAACTTAATGCTCAGGCACGACTACTGGTGCGGTACGCGGACAATATGGAGAATTTTATTGAAACAAACAAGTGGAAAGCCGCCAGTCAGGAACTGTCAAAGTTTGAGAAGCACTGGGCCGACATCCAGGATCACTGGGACCTGATCATCGAACACCATGAAATGGATAGTGTGGATGAAGCTATTGCCAAACTAAAAAAATATCTTCACACCAAAAATCTTGACCTGGCTTTGGGGGAGCTCAGTATTGTAAAACATTTTCTCCAACACATACCCAAAAAGGAGATCTTTAACCTGCAAAACATTCTCTAATTTTCCAAGAATGACATAAAAACACTCTAGTTTCTCACCCGTCTATCAGGTTAAATTGACAAAAAGCCCCTGAATGGTAATTCAGGGGCCTCGGTCACATTTCTTACGGTAAAAAGGTCCTTATTTCCTCAATTCTTTCGTACTTTTATCAAACGCAGCCCTCAGGCATGAGAACACCGGGCCGGGTGCCTGGTACCGGAGACCGTCCAGCTGGTTGACGGGAATTATTTCTATCCCCGTAGCCGAAA
Organism: Thermoanaerobacteraceae bacterium; assembly: GCA_017656305.1. Classification (GTDB taxonomy): domain Bacteria; phylum Bacillota; class JADQBR01; order JADQBR01; family JADQBR01; genus JACDOG01. The sequence continues at coordinate 22,715 of JACDOG010000022.1, read as the reverse complement.
TGAACACTTCATCCATACCCGGAAGTTCCCGAACCCTAACCGGTCTTTCCTGGTATTCGATACCCACACGGTCCGCCAGTTGAAGCACAAACTGCCTGGTAATGCCGGGTAGAATGTAATTGGATAACGGCGGGGTAATCAGTTTCCCGTTTTTCACAAAAAACACGTTGCTGGAAGAACCCTCCGTAATCCAGCCGTCACGCTCAAATATCACTTCAAAATAACCCTGCCGGGCAGCACGGGTTTTCGCCAGGGTATTGGCCATGAGCATGGTGGATTTCACATCACAACGGTGCCAGCGAATATCATCGGCAAGAGTCGCCTTCACTCCCTGCCGCTCCTGGTCCCAACTCTTTCCCGCAATCAAATACATCACCGTGGTAGGCTGCAGGTCATCCTTAAAGGCATGATTACGAAACTGCACACCCCTGGTCAGCTGCAGGTAGACAAAACACTCCGGCAGGTTGTTTTTCTCCACCAGCTGGCTGATAGCCTGCTGCCAGTGGCCCAGGGTAAAGTATTCGGGCAAGGGTATTTCCATCTCTGCGGCACTGCGCTCAAGCCGCTCCATATGTTCAGCCAATAGGAACGGCACCCTACCGTAAACCCTCACCACTTCATAAACGCCTTCGCCAAAAGTAAAACCCCGGTCATCTACCGAAAGAGCCACCTCTTCTTTAGGCTTGATCTGCCCGTTCAGGTAAACATACATAATATCATCCCCCCTTTTGCTCTCCCGCAGCCTGATGCCCGATGGATACCTCTATCACCCGGGCCAGCGGGCCTAGCTTACTGCACCAGCGAAAGAAGCTAAGTCCGGTTTCCACCAGCCAGCCCATGGAAACCATCGATATCACGGTCCCCAAACCCACGGGACCGCCCAGCAGGTATCCCAAGGTTAACACCGTTCCCTCAATACAGGTAACAACAACCCCTACGCGTTTCCGAGTCTTCTGCACCAGGGCAATCATCAAACTGTCCCGCGGCCCGGACCCCAGGTTAGCACTGATATACATGGCAATACCCCAGGCCACCTGTGCCGTTCCCAGGAAAAAAACAAGTATCCTTTCCCAGAGAGGCATAACTAAAGCCAGCGCATCAACGGCCGGGTAAAACCAGTCAATAAAAAAGCCGATAAAAATCATATTGAGAACGGTAGCCAGGCGTGGTTTAACGCCCAGCCACGCGCTGAGCACAATACAAATGAAACTTACCACCATGGACGCCTGGCCAAAGGTCAACGGCGTCTGAATCTCAATTCCCCTTTGCAATACACCGTAACTGGGCAGTCCCACCCGGGCCACCCTCTGAACGTCAATTCCCATAGCTATCACTGCAAAACCAATAATCATGTACAGGTGTTTCCAAAAATACACGCTTAATTTATGTCCCATACAAAGCCTCCCCAGGTACTTTTGCTCTTTAACAATTTATTTTATTTTCGTGTTACATAGTAGTAAATCCTGCACTTCATGACAAATGTCAGGAATAACAATTATTTCCGTGCTTTTTTGAACCAATGCTCAAAATTGTTGGCTTGGCGGCAGGGATATTTCCAAAAAAAGTAGAAAACACTAACATACAAGACTGAAATGCTGGAGGGAACAATATTGATACAAAAAGAACAGGTAATTGACGCCTTAAGAAAAGTAACTGACCCGGAAATCGGCAAGGACCTGGTTACGCTGAACATGATAGGAGATATCGCCATCGAAGGGTCCCACGTTGCCGTAACAATCAAGCTCACCGTCGCCGGGTGCCCCATGAAAAAGACCATGGAGCAGGACGTCAAGCGAGCAGTAGGTTCCCTGGAGGGAGTGGAGCAGGTCACTGTCAATTTCGGTGAAATGACCCCCGAGGAAAAAAACAGGCTGGCTGCATCACTAAAGCAGGGTAGCCAAAATAAAGCGGAAGCATTTAAGGACGTCAACGTCATAGCCGTAGGCAGCGGTAAAGGCGGTGTCGGCAAATCAACTCTTGCGGTAAACCTGGCCGTGGCTCTGCAGCAGGAGGGGGTCAACACGGGAATTTTGGATGCCGACATCCTCGGTTTCAGCGTGTCCACCCTGCTGGGTATTCAAGATAAACGCCCCGTCGCCCTGGACAGCCAGACCATCCTTCCCATTCAGGTCAACGGGCTGAAAGCCTTATCCATGGGCAACCTGATCAAATCCGACCAGGCGCTGATTTGGCGCGCGCCGGTAATACGCAGTGTCCTGGACCAGTTCTTTTACAACGTCCGGTGGGGAGATTTGGATTACCTGGTAATAGACCTGCCCCCCGGCACCGGAGACGTGCCGCTGACTGTCATGCAGCAGCTGCCCAAAGCACAGCTCTTGCTGGTTACTACCCCGCAATCTGCCGCCGCGAAGGTGTCCGTACGCCTGGGCAATATGGCCAAACAGATGAATATCAAGACCCTGGGAGTGGTGGAGAACATGTCCTACTTCCAATGTCCCGAATGCGAGCGTAAATACTACATATTCGGTAAAGGGCAGTCGGAAAAAATTGCCGCGGACCTCAATGTAGAGCTGCTGGCGCAGATCCCCTTGAATATCGAAATCCGGGAAAACAGCGATGCCGGCACTCCTATCGCTCTGCAGCAAGATAATCCGGCAGCGTCTCACTACCATGAACTGGCTCAAAAGATTATCAAACAACTTTCATAAACACACAACGCCCCGCAATTTTCGCGGGGTTATTTTAATGTCAATTTACTGCCATAATAATATACCATCCCACCGGGGACTATAGTTCCTCCTGAATTTAAATAGTATAAACTGTAACGCATAAAAGTGCCAGGAATATAGTATTAACGAGGTTATTCGGAGTGCCTTCAAGGTACTTAATTTTTTTAATAGAAGGAGGGATATTATGCTTTACCTAAGGCACCGGAGAAGACCGCCGCACAGGCGCAACCCAAAACCCAGTTCCGCCAAAAAAGATACATTGGAAAAAAAACAGGAACAGCCAGGAAAGCAGCAGGCTGAGATTCAAGTTTCGAAACAGGATAAAAATAAAACGAAAACCAAGGAGGTCAAAAAACAAGAAATGACCCAGACAAAATCATCTGTAGATAAGAAAGCGCCAAAAACGCAATCTCACGAAGCCCTTTTAGTAGAAGCCGTGAAATTGCATGATGCCGGAGTAAATGGTGATAAGGAGGCCGTTGTTCAGGCTCACGAAATACTGGAAAAACTTCGCGAAGCCAACCCACAAGACCCTATCGTTGAAGGGTATTACGGCAGTACCATTGCCCTCTTGGGGCGCGATGCCGTTGACCCAAACGAACGTTTTGTCAAGGCATTAGAAGGTTTAAAAATTTTGGACCGGGTTGTCAGCAATAACCCGGACCACATCCAGGTACGTTCCTTGCGCGGCTTTGTCAGCTACAGGCTCCCGGAGATGTACTTTCACCGTACCACAACCGCCATTGAAGATTTCAATTATCTCATCAACCGTTACGAGCAAGATAATACTGTTTTTTCAGAGCAATTTTACTGGCAATTGCTTTACAACCTCGGTCACGCATATAAAAATGTAAACAACACCGAGAAAGCAGAGGAAACATGGTATAAGCTATTAAATACTGCCGCAGATACCAGATATCAGGAGCTTTTAAAGGCTGAGGGGATACAAATTGAACAACAGTCAACCCAGACAACAAGCGATAATCCAAGTCCTGGAGATAGCACGAAACGTTCAGCTGATGGACAACAGAAGTACCGTCAATTATTAGAGCAGGGGGCCGAACTTCACGCCCGTGCGCTGAAGGGTGATCCCGAGGCCACCCGCCAGGCACTTACATTTTTCCAAAAAGCTCGGGAGAAATACCCCGGTGACCAGCTTATCGCTGCATATTGTGCCGACTGTCTCTCCATGACAGGCCGCGACGCAACCAGCCCGCAGGATATGTTTGCCAATGCCATTAAAGCTATGAAAGCCCTGGATAAGTGTGTCAACAACGATCCGGGCAACATTCAGATTCGCTTCATAAGAGCATATCAAAGCTTCAGGCTCCCCGAAGCGTTTTTTCACCGCACAGCCACCGCCATCGAAGATTTCAATTATTTCATCCAGCAGTATGAGGAAGATAATAGCGTATTCTCAGAGGAAACCTACTGGCAAGTCCTTTATGATTTGGGAACTGCCTATAAACGTTTGGAAATGAAAGAAGAAGCCGCCACCACGTGGCAAAAACTGCTATCACTAAACCCGGACCCCAAGTACCGGTCGCTGGTAGATAAGCAGCAAACCCGTAATCCGGATGACAGTTCACCGAAATTAGCCTCACTTAATACCAGGGAAAAACTACTTGCAGAAGGAAAACGCCTGCATGACCAGGGCGTTGCCGGAAATGCCGTAGCAGCACAAAGAGCTTTTGAAATTTTTGAAAAAGCTCGTGACATGTACCCCCATGACCCCGTAATAATGGGCTATTACGGCAGTTCTCTTGCTTTAACCGGAAAATACGCAAAGAACCCGAGTGTCATGTTTAGTAATGCCATAAAAGGGCTGGCGACACTAAAAAAAGCTATCGGACTTGACTGGAACAATGCTGAGCTTCGCTTGTTGCGGGGATACCTCATCTATTCTCTTCCAGCAATCTTTTTCCACGACCTTTTAGAAAAAGCTATCAAGGACTTCCGCTTCGTCAAGTCAGCCTATGAAAAAGGCGATGCTAGCATCTCCGAGGCAACCTACTGGCAGGTTCTTTACGACCTGGGTGTGTGCTACCAGCGCGTTGGTGATGAGGTAAAGGCCGAAAAAGTCTGGTCAAGACTGTTAAAAAAAACCACGGATTCCAAATACGAAGCCCTTATTAATAAGACGGACGTTTCCAAGGGGGAGAAAAAGCAATGACATCCAAATTTGAAAAGCGTATCAAGAGCGCAACCAAACCGGCACTGTTGACCAAATACTTTTCGGGACCGGATTTTCCCGACGAAATGCCGGCAACCAAAATTGCCAAGTTTCAGGAAGAAGCACTGCAGGAACTTATTACCCGAGCCTATAACAATTCACCCTTTTACCACCAGAAAATGGCTGCAGCTGGTGTTAAACCGCAGGACATCGGCAGCATCAACGACCTGGCCAGAGTGCCATTTACCACCAAGGATGAACTGCGCGGAAAACCCTGGGCACTGCTGGCCTGTGACAAAAAGGATATTAGTATTATTCACATTTCCACCGGCACAACCGGCGGTGAAGAAATCTATATTATGCAAACCTGGAATGACTATTACCTTAATGAATTAGCCCCGGGTTACCCCAACCTGTTCCCCGTTGAGTCCGATGACATCTGCTTTAATGCCCTGCCCTACGAAATGAGTTCCGCAGGATTGTCATTCCATAAAGTCTTCATGGAAGGCTGCCAGGCAACAACCATCCCTGTCGGTAAAGGGGGAGCATACTCGACACCGGAAAAATCCATAAAAATATTGCGCGACCTCCAGCCAACCGTTGTCATCACGACGCCTTCCTGGGCCATTAGACTTGCCGAAGCTGCCAGCGAAGCCTCCTTTGACCTGACCACTTTACCCCTGAAGAAAATATGGCTCACAGGTGAGGGCTGCTCGCCAGCGTTTCGGGAGCGAGTAGAAAAAATCTGGGGAACTAAGGCCAATTTTTATTACGGTTCTCTGGAGGCCGGGGGCATTGGTGCTGAATGCGACGCCCACAACGGCTATCATATTGTCCAGGGTCATGTAATTACAGAAATAGTGGACCCCGATACAGGAACGGTTTTGGAGCCCGGGCAAATAGGCGAAATCGTCGTTACCTGCCTGCTGCGTTTCGACACGCCATTAATTCGTTACCGCACCCAGGATTTGGGCTTTATAGATCCCGACCCGTGCCAGTGCGGCATTACATTTCCACGGCTATTTTTACGGGGACGTGTGGTAGATGAAATCGTAATCAACGGAACCAACTTTTCTCCTTTCTACCTGGAAGAATTTTTGATGCGCATGCCGGAAGTAGGTAACTGGTATCAATTTGTAGTGAAACCAGGCAATAATGACAAATTAAAAGTACGTGTCGAACTAGCGCCCGGCGTCCAGCCCACTGCGGAATTAGTTGACAAATTATCCAGCAAACTGGAATTCGCCGTAGGTATACCTTGTGAATTTGAGATTGTCGATAAACTGCCACGCCCCCGTGAAAAAACCGTCCGCGTAGTTCATGAAGAGGAGTGAACACCATGATCATCGATGCTCACGCCCATATCTCCGATACCACGTATGGTAATGTTGATATATACCTGAAACAATTAGAAGATGCGGGTATCGAACGAGGAGTAGTCGTACCCGGCGGTATGGTGGACGTCCGCAAGATGACCGAGTATATTTTAGGGCGATCCCAGCCGGAAAGTCTGGTACCCGATAACGATTATGTCGCCCAATCTTGTAAAGCCCATGACACCTCTCTCACGGGATTTATGTGCCTTGACCCTCATGAGCCCAACGCTGTCAGCAAATTGGAACAGGGCTTTCAAAAAGGCTTTAAAGGTTTAAAGTTGTCGCCCATAACACACCAGTTTTCTTTTGCAAGCAAGGCCATGGCGGAACTGGCAGACTGCTGCGGCAGTTACAGTTACCCGGTATATACTCATGTGCTGTATAGTCCCGGAGCGTCTACCGCCAGGTTTGTTGCCCTGGCCCGCCAATTTCCCAAAACCGATTTTATTCTGGGACACATGGGATTTGGCCCAGCAGACCAGGACGGCTTAAAAGCGGCAGCGGAATTGGACAATTTCTACCTGGAAACCTCAACAGGGAGTTTCCTGCATATTAAAGAGGCAGTCACTAAAGCAGGACCGGGCAAAGTAATTTTTGGCTCCGAATTTCCCCTGTCACACCCGAAGGTAGAGATACAAAAAATACTTCTCCTGAACCTTAAAGAAAATGACCTGGACAAAATTCTCTGTGACAACATTAAAGGTTTACTGGGCCTTGCCACGTAAGGAGGTAAAAACATGACACCGGGCGAAAAACTAGCTGCTTTAAATGCTCTCCTGAAACGGTGTAAAAAAGCTCCCTTTTACCGGGAGAAACTCCCTGAGAGAGAGCTCAGATCACTTTCGGAGTTAAAGCAGATACCACTAACCACTAAAGAACAACTGCGCCGCTGTTCGCCGTACGACCTAGTGTGCGTACCACGAAAAGAACTGTACCAATACCATGAATCCTTCGGCACAACCGGCACTCCGGTTTCTACCTGGTTAACTAAAGAAGATTTTAAGTTTAACGCCCGGCACATCAACACCGGGGGCATAAATTTTTCCAAAGAGGACGTAGTTCTGGTAAGATTCCCGTACGCCATATCTACCATCGCCCATTATGTCCACCGGGCAGCACAATTAAAGGGCGCTTGTGTAATTCCGGCCAGTTCCCGCTCTACAGTGAGCCCGTTTACAAGAATTATCCACTTAATGCAAAAGCTTGAGGTAACCATTCTCGCCTGCCTGCCACTGCAGGCTCTTCTCCTAGCCGAAACGGCTGAATTATTGGGCTTTAATCCTGCAAAAGACTTTCCCAACCTGAGGGCCATTTTTACGGCGGGAGAACCCCTTACTGACGGCAAGCGAAAACTGCTGGAAAGCATCTGGAAGGTACAGATTATAAATAACTACGGCATGACGGAGACAGGTTCCCAGATTAATGACTGCGAATTTTGCCGTCCCCATCCCGACGAGAATAGTTTTATCTACGAAATATTAAAAGAGGACCTGCAAACCGATGCAGAGCCCGGTGAAACCGGATACCTGGTGGTAACAACACTCAATAAAGAAGCCACTCCATTAATTCGCTACCTGACCGGCGATAGAGCCAAATTGATCCACGAAGAATGCCCCTGCGGCAAGGAAAAAGTTATTGAAATACGTGGGCGCATGCAGAATACCATCAAAGTTGGCAGACGTGTACTGGATCAATGGGATTTGGATGACCTGGTATCCCTCCTTCCTTACCGACGCTTTTGGATAGCAGGGCCGGGTACCAGGGGAGTAAAATTTGTCATCGAAAAGGAAAACTGCAGCGGGACCCTCAGTGCCCATTTCATACGCAAGTTGGAACAATTACACGAGGTTCCTTTGGAGGTTGAGATTGTTCCAAAAGGCACCTTGTTGGACCGCAGCAAGTTGCTTTCTGTCGGCAGGATAGGTAAACCGCGGTACATTTATACCGCAGCTGAAATGCAGCAAAAAACCTATCTTAAAGCGGAGGAAACCAAATTCCTGTAAGCATTATTTAACCCCAAGTCATATGACTTGGGGTTTCCGCATAAAGAACAGATTATTTCGCCGGTTCATCGACCGAATACTTGTGGGGAGGAGAATAGTCAACACCCAGTTCCCCTAACATTCCCCATACAGCCTTTACAATATCCTGGGCCGCATCACTTCCCTCCAGCGCTTTATGAACCCTTTTCACAAACATTTCTACAGCTGCATTTACATTGTTTTTGTCCATAAAAAAACCTCCTAAATTTAATTTTTTAATTTGATTAATATTACCTAATAATACACTATTCTAAAAATATGCTGAATGTTACATTTTTCGCCAGTGTTTTTTGTTTCCTTTAAAGAAGAAAATGTTTTTTTATTTCTTCCTGATTTTGCAGCTGCTTCCTATCGGCTTCGTAAACAATTTTGCCCCTGTTCATGATATAAACGTAATCAGCCAGTTGTAATGCCACCGGGATATTTTGCTCAACCAATAAAATGGATACGCCGGAAACCTTTATCTGCATTATTTTCCTGGTGATCTCCTTAACTACGGCTGGTGCCAGCCCTTCAAACGGCTCATCCATCAGAAGTAATTCTGGGTTGGTCATCAGGGCGCGTCCTATAGCAACCATCTGCTGTTCCCCGCCGCTTAACCGGTTTCCCTTATGCCTACTTCTGGCTTTTAGTGCCGGAAACAGGTCAAAGACAGTGTCCAAATTGTAACTCAACTGCCCAACACCGCGTTTCCGCCATCCCAAAGTCAAATTTTCCGCTACAGTCAGGGAAGGAAAAATTCTCCTTCCCTGAGGGACAAGCGCAATACACATTTGAGCTATCTGGTAAGGCTCTTTCCCAACCATATTTACCCCACGGAAGAGTATTTTGCCACTGCTGGATCTTTGAAACCCCATAATCGAGGAAATAGTAGTGTTTTTCCCATACCATTACGACCCAGCAATGCTATGACTGCCCCCCGGGGCACCTCCATTGATACTCCCTGCAAAATATGACTATCCCCCTTAAAGGTATGAACCTCACGTAACTGCAGCATTAATTTAGACCTCCTCTCCCGCTGTCCCCAGGTAAACCTCTTTTACCCGCGGGTCGGACTTCACCTGTTCTTTGGTTCCCTCGCATAGGATTTGCCCGTAGTGCAGCACCGTAATGCTGTCTGCCAGGGTAAACACCACTTCCATATCATGTTCAATAATGAGAATGGTAATATCCCGGGGAAGCTCCGTTATAATCCGGGTAATGGCTTCGGTTTCCACCGGAGACATACCGGCAGTTGGTTCATCCAGAAGAATTAATTTCGGAGATTGAGCCAGAGCCAGTAACAGTTCCACCTGTCGCTGCTCACCGTAAGAGAGATTCCCGACGCGCGTGCGACGTTTTTCCCAAAACCCCCATGACCGCAAAAATTCTTCCAGGTTTAAGGAAGAATTGCTGATCTGTAAAGCCAGGTTGATATTATCCATGAGACTCAAATTAAAAAAGAGATTGGTAATCTGAAAGGTTCTGCCGATACCCAGCCTGGAGCGGCGATAAGCTGACATGTAAGTTACATCCCGGTGAAAAAAGAAAATTTTTCCCAGGGTTGGTTTAAGCGTGCCGCTGATGATGTTAAATAAGGTGGTTTTCCCAGCACCGTTCGGCCCAATAATGGCCCTTCTCTCGCCCGGTTCCACGGAAAATGATACGTTCTTCAACACTTGAAACTCACCGTAATATTTAGTTAGGCTTCTCACTTCCAGGGCTTTCATAACCTTTCCAACCTTTTTCCCATAATTTCATTACATAACCCGCAATTCCATCTTTAACGTGAATAACGCAAATGACAAAAAGCATGCCTATAACCAGGGGCCAGCGCTCGGTATACGCACTTAGCAAATTTTGCAAAATCAAAATTATTCCCGCTCCCAACACCGGCCCTACCAGTGTTCCTGTCCCGCCTATAACCACCATCAAGATGGCCATGCCAGACATTGTCCAGTTAAGTTCCTGGGGACTGATAAACCCGTTGTAATAAACGTACAACACTCCCGCCAATCCTGCAAAACCTGCTGCAATGACGTAGGCCAAGTACTTTAGAAGCCAGGTGTTGTACCCCAGGGCCTGCATGCGAGACTCGCTTTCCTTTACCCCGATAATGGCCCTACCCAAAGGCAAACGAAAAAGTTGGCGCAGCAGCAAAAAACTTAAGCAAATGAATACCAGCACAAGGTAGTAAAAGTTTTGTTCATTCCACATAGACACGGGAAATCCCAGATCAGGTCTGGGGATACCGGGCAAACCGTCATCTCCCCCGGTGAAAGTACGCCATTTCCAGGCTAAAGCAAAAATCATCTGCCCGAACGCCAGTGTTATCATAAGAAAATAGGGCCCGCTGCTCCTTAACACCACTAAACCCAAAACCGTTGCCAACAACACAGAAGCAGCAACAGCTGCAGGTAGGGCAAGCCAAAAATTGTCCCAGCCGCGGTAAAACAGAATAGCCACCACATAGGCACCAACCCCAAAAAAGGTGGCATGGTTAAATGACACCAGCCCCGTGTACCCGATTAAAATGTCCAGGCTCATGGCAAAAAGCCCAAAAATGAGGACAGAGATCATCAGGCTCAGCCCGTAAGAGCCCAGTCCAAAGGGCAATATAATTAACGCGATCAGCAATGTTACACCCAAAAACATTGGTAAAATCCTCCGTATTGTTACAGCTTTTGCAGGCATGAGCTTCACGGCCGCTCATCCTTTCCCAGTAAACCGTTAGGTTTCAACACCAGAACAGCAACCATGGTAATATAAATGGTCATCATGGCGTAATTGGGAAAGAAAGCGTTACCAAAGGTTTCCATAAAACCAATCAGGACACTGCCCAGAAAGGCCCCTTTGAGAGTACCCAGTCCCCCTATAACAACTACTGCCAGCGCCAGTACCAGAATTTCCGAATCCAATCCCAGGTAAGCACCGGTAATAGGGCCTCCAAGCACGCCGCCCACCGCTGCCAGAAAGGCACCCAGGGCAAAAATCAAGGTAAAATACAACCTTATGTTTATTCCCAGGCCGCTAACCATCTCTTTGTCGTCCACACCGGCTTTAATTATGACTCCCATTCTGGTTTTCTCAACGATTAACCACAGTACCAGAGCCAGTAGTATGCCTACAAAAATTACCGCCAGCCGGTATACCGGAAAAATTGCCCCTAATATAGAGATTGACCCCTGCAACATGACTGGTTTGGGAAGGGACTGGGGCGTCCCTCCCCAACACCACCTGACAATATCCATGAAAATGTAGGCAAACCCGAAGGTAAGCAAAACCTGGTCCAGCTCCCGGTTATAGATTTTTCGAATAAAACAAACCTCCATCACCATGCTTACCAGGGAAACTGCAGTTGCCGCTCCTAGCAGGGCTAAGATAAAACTTCCCGTTTGCTCAATTACTGCCAGGCTCAGGTAAACGCCCAGCATAAAAAAGGAACCGTAGGCCAGGTTAATAACCCCCATTAAGCCAAAGATCAGGGAAAGACCGGCTGCCAGCAGAAATAACAATAACCCGTAGGATATACTGTTTAAGACCTGGATGATTATTTGGGTCACTTCCATTGTCACTTTGCCCCCTATAGACGGTCTGAGAACCTACTTGGGCTGGCTCCAACCGTTTTCAGCGGCAGGTATGGTCTTAATGACCGTATTGACCAGCTTGCCATGAATTTTTTCAGTTTTCTGGATATAGGTATCAAAGATAACATTTTGGGTTTCCGGATCAAATTTAAAAGGGCCCCGCGGAGCAGTAAACCTGACATTGCGAATGGCAGATAAAAATTTCTCGGTATCAGAAATATCGCCGCCGGTGGCTTCCAGGGCTTCAACAATCACCCTAGCGGCAACATAGCCTTGATCAGCATACATATTGGGTTCTTCCCCGTACTTGGCCCGGTAACTGGTAACAAATTTCCTGTTTTCCGGCGTGTCCAAAGCGGCACTGTAATGGTGCGAGCTGACAATGCCAATGGCAGCGTCACCCTGGTGCGGCAAAGCAGATTCATCTACCAGGTCACCGGTAGCCAGCAGGGGCAATATATCCTTTAACCCGTAGTCTGCATACTGCTTGACAAATCGGATACAGTCCGTACCGGAAAAATGCACCCAGACAGCGTCAGCTTCCTTGTTGACCTGGGCTAGGTAAGGACCGTAGTCAGTGGTACCCAGCTTGGGATAAATTTCCTGGATGATTTCCCCGCCGTTTGCCCGGAAACTATCCATAAAGCCCCGAGCTTTTTCCAAGCCGGCAGCATAATCAGGAGCCATAACAACTACTCTCCGCAAGTTGAGCTGGTTATAGGCATAGTCGCCCATGGGATATTCATACTGGCCGTTGGCAAAGGAAACTCTAAAGATATACTTGCTGCCTTTCTCCCCGGTCAAACCAGCCGCACCGGCATTGGCAATAATTACGGGAACCTTGTTTTCCACTAGATAATCCCGCAAAGCATAAGCAACCGTACTGCTTACTATTCCCGTCACAATATCAACGTTTTCCCCGTCAACCAGTCGCCGGGCCTTTTGCAGCGCTACCTGTGGGTTCATTTCACTATGTCTGCGAACCCGGCCGGCATGTCGGTATCAAGGTTGAAGAAACCATTATCGAAAAGTAAGATAAAGGGGGAACTTTCATGACGGGAAAAGAACTGCGGTTAAACCGTTTATTCAGGCACGAACGACTGTTAACGGTACCCATGGACCACGGTATCAGTCTGGGACCTATACCCGGCCTTGAGAATATGTCTCAACTGGTTAAATCGGTAGCTGAGGGTGGTGCAGACGCGGTAATAATCCACAAAGGTCTGGTTAAACAGATTCTTCCCTCTTTAAGCACGAAAAACTGCGAACTAATCGTACACCTTTCAGCTTCTACCAGCCTGGCTCCGGACAGCACTCGCAAAGAACTGGTATCTTCGGTAGAACATGCCATTCGCTTAGGAGCAACTGCAGTTTCGGTTCATGTAAACCTGGCCAGCAGCTATGAAGCCCGCATGCTGCAGGATTTGGGCAAAGTAGCGGAGCACTGCGAATTATGGGGACTGCCCCTGCTGGCGATGATGTATATTAGGGACGGCTCCAGGGATAGTGAGTATCACCCGGCAAAAATCAAACATGCAGCACGAGTCGCCGAAGAAGCCGGTGCGGATATAATAAAAATCAACTATACCGGATCGGTGGATAGTTTTGCCGAAATCACTAGTACCATTAAAGTACCCGTTATTATAGCCGGAGGTCCGAAACTCAATTCTACCCGCGACCTGCTGGCAATAGTAGCAGATGCCGTGAAAGCAGGCGCCAAGGGTGTCTCTATCGGCAGAAACGTGTTCCAGCACCCCAATCCGATTCAACTTGTCAGAGCCATTCGTAAAATCCTGGATGAAACCGTTTCGGAACAGGTACTGACGGAACTTGCTGCCACCTGCGACGCTTAATTTGGATTAATTTATATTTTTATAGGATTAAATAAGCCCGGTCAACAGTTTAAACCGGGCTTATTTCTGTTAGTCCTGCCAAGAGAGTATTCTTTTTTCCCGTTCCAGTTCTCGGACCTCTGTGACACCGCAATAATTTCCCTGCTTATCCCTAAAAGGAGACCTCACCCGAAAAAGGTAGAAGAAATGTTTTTGAACAGCTTCTCTTTATGAAAAATGTTTACTGAGGCACGGATCATTTTTTAAGACATAATACTTTCCTTCACGATCGACAACCCCGACCTCTTTTAACTCTTTCAAAACCTGGGCCACCATAACCCGCGAGGCACCTACCATATTCGCCAATTCCTGCTGGGTAACCTCTACTTCTATTACCGTTCCACTTGTTATCTCTCGTCCATATTCGCCGGCCAAGCGAAAGAGCAGTCTTAGTATCTTCTCTTTCACTGATTGAGTCGCTACTTCTCCTACTTGCCGCATGGTTTCGTACAATTTCTGGCTTAAATAACTGATAATCCTAACCGCCAAAGAGGTATCTTGTTGAATCAGTTTTTCAAATTGTTGTCGACTGAAACAGCACAGGTTCGTCTCTTCCAATGCAACCGCACTAAAAAGTTGTTCCTGTTCATGAAATAGCGAAGTCTCACCAAGCACTTCCCCTGGGCCAATTACATCAAGAATGATTTCTCGCCCTCCTTCTGTTGCCTGAATAAGCTTTAATTTGCCTGACTTAACAAGGTAAATGGTATTGGCCCGTTGTCCTTGATAGAACAAAAACTCCCCTTTATCCAACCGTTTCTTCGTGGTACTAAAACATACATTTGCAAACTGATTTCTATCAAGCCCCTGGAATATCGGCAGTTCTTGTAAACAAAGGATGCACCGCTTCATTTTTTCCCTCCCTAGAACATAGTAGAAGTTCACGCAAACGATCTGTCGGGTCCACTGATACGTAGTACACAATTCTCTTCCGTACCCAAAGGGTTTCTTGAATTTCCCGGACACATATTTCAGCAGAATTTGATATCAGGTAAGCTAGCATGCTAAAAAGTTAAGATTAACATTTCCACAAACTTTTGACAGTTGATTAAGAACGATTGGGAGGAAACACAATTACCCCGCTTTCAGAAAGCGGGGTATAATATGGCATATAAAGATTTTAACATTTTTATTTGCATGTACGCAATACAGGCTTTCAGGTTATCCTCCACACAATATCATCTATATCAGTTATGAACATCTAGATAGCAGGAAAATCGATATCAACTTGTAGTGTGTCTAAAAATTTATTAAACGAGGTGTACAGATCTACCACCGAAAACAATTCAACTATCTGGGCCTTAAGTTCCTGCCATTCATCATCGGTGATTTTATAGGGTTCCCGGGTAGCTTTCACCGAAAGTTTTAACACCTTTTTGACCGCTTCGGAAACATCGCTCCCATCAATATCTTCCAATAACTGTACCACTTTCTCCCGAGGCATTCCTAGCATTTTCAACGCCGATCCGTGAGCGTTAACACAATATTGACAACTATTAGCCTGTGAAACAACCACTGCTACCATTTCTTTCAGGTCTCTGGGAAGTTCTCCTTGCATCATCACAGCCTTGATTTTTCTCCAATTAGCTTCCAGTATATCAGGCTTTAATGCCAGGGTCTTAAACAGATTGGAACTACACCGAAATTGTCCAGGATGTCTTCATAAATTTCTTTTACCTTTCCAGTAGCTTCTGTTACTTCAACCATTTTAACACGGGCCGTCCTTGTTAACCTCCTCCGATTCCTATCATGATAATTTGTCCAAAAAATCTTCTATTTCCTACGCATGTTTAACTAGAAGAAACAATATATGTGGATGAGGGGTAGTCTGTTTACGGATCCAAAAAACCCTACAGTAACGCCTCGGCACTTTCGGCTTTAAACAAAACCTGCTGCCCCTCTACCCATGCCTTACCGGTGAGGCGATAGCCTTTAGGGCCGCCCTCGCGGCTAGCAATTACCACCTGCATTTCTCCGGTTTCTCGGATGTTCCGCTGGGTTGTCTGCATCTTGTAAATCCCAAATACAAGAGTATCCCCTTCTCTTACTTCCTTCACCTGACCAACAACTATCAGGTGAGGCTCTCCTTGAGAAGATACAGTAACAATAGGGACAATAGGAGCCTGTTGAATTAAGTCTTGAATCTTCTTGGTAATAACTATCTTACTCTCCCTCCGTTTCTTAATTTTTTTCCTTAATTTTAAAACAGTCCCAGATTTAATGCTGTAAACTTTTTTACAGTGCTAGCTGTTCCCTGGTGAGCCCCAGAGGGTCTAAAAAGCGGCGCCGCGAGGGGAGCCTTGACAGCCGGGAACCCCGCAGGTGGTGGAATTGTTTTTGAGACGGGGCGCGTGCATTGTCGGTACCTGTTCCCCGGAGCCGCCCCGTCGGTGCCGATGTTCTACCACCTGCGGGGTGGATGTCAAGGCCGCCACCGTAAAGTTAATGTTTTAGAAGGAGAGATCTCTTAAAGATAAAATTTTCTTGGACACCTACTGAATCTTGACACGGACCAAGACATGTTACATGTTGACAAATAAAGGATATTACCTATAAAATAATTGTACGATTTCGCTGTTATGTGCTACCGGCTCTCGGCATTACCGATAACAAACGGGAGCCTGGAAACCGAAAATATTGGAGGTAAATTCCGTGTTAATAGTTTATATAGGGCTTGGCGGGGCTACCGGTGCAATCATGCGTTACCTGGTTTCCAGCTGGGCCGCGCAGTTTAGCAACACCATCCCTACCGGTACTTTAGCTGTTAACATTATCGGTAGCTTTATCCTGGGTTTAATCTATACAATCAACCTGCACATGCCTTTAAGCGACAACACCCGTGCTTTAATCACCGTGGGATTGCTCGGGGCTTTTACCACTTTCTCCACATTCAGTAACGAGATAGTAGTCATGCTGCAAACCGGCGAATACGGGAACGGTTTGCTATACCTGCTGTTGAGCATTTTGCTGGGCTTGGCCGCCGTTGCCAGCGGTCATGTTGTGGCGAATTTTTTTTTAGCCTTTTCTAAAAAAGCCAAAGAAAACTCTCTTGATACCGAAAATAATTAGTAGGAGAAAGCGGAAATGTTTTAGACTGATAAGTAAACCCGCAGGGCAATTCCCTGCGGGTTAGTTCAAATATAATAATCCAGTTCTTTTTTTGTTGACAATGCAAACTCCTTATAAATAACATCCCTGATTTTTATAAAATCATAATCAGTACGGTCCCTGGGGCGTCCCATGGATACGGCAATCACGTTTTTTATTCTTCCCGGGTGGGGAGACATAATGACTATCCGGTCGGCTAAAAAAACCGCTTCTTCGATATCATGGGTGACAAAAACAATTGTTTGCCGGTTTTCATGCCAGATACGCACTATTTCTTCCTGCATCCGAAAACGTGTCATGGCATCAAGGGCTCCAAAAGGTTCATCCATAAAAAGCACTTCCGGTTCTACGGCCAGTGCCCTGGCAATAGCCACCCGCTGTTGCATTCCACCGGACAGCTCCCGGGGATGGCTGTGGCGAAATTTTTCTAATCCCACCATTGCAACGTACCTGTTAACCTGCTGCTTTCTCTTTTCTCGAGGTACACCGGCTACTTCCAGGCCATATTCTATATTTTCCTCCACAGAACGCCAGGGAAATAACCCGTAATTTTGAAAAATAGTTTGATAGCGAGGGTTAGGACCGGTTACCGGCTGGCCCTCTATGAGTATTTTGCCATTAGTCGGCTGTTCAAAACCTGCCAGCAGGTTAAAAAGAGTAGTCTTACCACAACCACTGGGCCCTAAGAGACATAAAAACTCGCCCTCAAAGATATTCAGATTCACCTTGCTTAAAGCCTGGTGGACAGTACCGTCCCGGGCTGTAAAATTTTTGTCCACATCTTGAATTTTAATCTTTACTCCCATTATTTAGCCCTCCTCTCTGGGAGCAAAGCCCCATTTGGCCCCTACTCGCCGTTCCAGCCAGCTCATCGTTCGGCTAAGAAGCAAGCCCAGACCGCCAATAATAAACATTCCGCCCATCACAACATCAGTCCTCAAAAAATTTCGGGCGTCAATAATCATGTAGCCCAGCCCGGACTGGGACCCTACCATTTCACCAGCCACCAGGTGTATCCAACCAGTAGCCAGACCAATTTGCAAGCCCACCATAATGTTGGGAAAAGCGGCAGGTATGGCCACTTTACGCAAAATATCCTGTTCCGTTGCACCAAAGTTCCGGGCTACTTTAATATAAAGAGGGTCTATATTTCTCACCGCCGTTATGGTAGCCAGCAACACCGGAAAAAACACTGACATGAAGATGATAAATAAAGCCGGTTTAGTTCCTATTCCAAACCAAATAACCGCCAGGGGAAACCAGGCAATGGGAGAAATAGGCCGCAAAATCTGAATCAAGGGGTCAAAGGCAGCGTGCAGCCTTAAATTCCATCCTAAAATCAATCCAATAACAATCGCCAATACGGCAGCCACTAAATAAGCAATGAAAAAACGGTAAAGACTAATTCCAATATGTTCCCACAATATCCCCTGGCCAGCTAATTCCACCAGGGCAGTTACCACCGCGGAAGGAGCGGGCAGTTCGTAAGGCTTCCAGATACCCAGCCAGGCTACCAACTGCCATATACCCAGTAGCCCGGTAACAGTTAGCAAAGGAAGTAAATATTTTTCTAAACCTGTTGGTGACTTTTTACCCATTGAAGCCACTTTTATCACCCCGGTAAATTAGAAAAATCGTAAGTCTAGATATTGGTTCAAGTTCACCTTGCTTGCAGCAATGCCAAATCGGAGCATCAAATCTTGAGTATCGCTAAAGTCCTTCACTTCCGGACGTAAGTTGTCAAAGGTTACCCGGTCAGTCGGGTTTTCCAGTACATACTGAATCACCTCAGGCCGTTGACCAAGATAATTTACCGACAGTCGGGCAGCTTCTTCGGAGTTTCCTTCAATAAACTTACCCGCCGCAACCATACTTTGAACCAGTTCCTGAACACCTTCCGGATTGGCTTTCAGCGCTTCCTCGCGTACATTTAATACACAGCAAATATGATCCGGCCAAATATCTTTAGACAGCATTAACACTCGTCCGGTCCCTTGTAATTCCGCCTGCCCGCCAAAAGGTTCAGCCACTACAAAACCGTCAATCTGCCCGTTAGCCAGGGCTGATACCATTTCCGGCGGTGCCATATCAATTAAGACGACTTTTTTTTCAGCATCTATGCCCCGCTCATCCAAAATCTTACGAATTATAATGTTATGGGTAGAAAAAGGGCTGGGAATAGCAATTTTGTGCCCGGTTAGGTCCTCCACCGTTTGGATGGAATCATCGTTTTTCACCGTAATGGCACTGCCATTACGGTGTCCTAAAGCTACAGCTTTAATTGGTACACCATCCTGCCGCAATTTAAGACCAATAGGCGTGAGCGTAAATCCAGCTTCTATAGCTCCTGTTTTCAAGGCCTCCGCCAGCGCCGGCCAGCTGGCAAATTTCACCGGTTGAATATGGACGCTAGTATATTCAGTTTGGTCATGGGCTATAATAGTCAAATGGTCAGTAATAGGTAAGTAGCCTACTCGCAAGACAGGCTTTCCGCTGTTATTGCTGCAGCCCAACAGGCCAACAGCAGCAAGGGTTCCCATAGCCAGAACCCCGCCCCCAAACTTAATAAACTGCCTACGTGAATATTTTGCCATTAACCTTTCCCCCTATTTCCAACCAAGATTTAACCGTTTACGTCTAATATGCATGCGAATGGTTTGGGCAGCCAGTGTAGGATACGGCTCGGTATATACTCGCGCACCCACCTTAGTATATAAGCCATCACCGGCAAAAAAGTCAGCAATATCATTACTGCCACGTTCCATCTCATCATTGCTTCGAGCACCTTTCTTTGGTTTGGGAAGGGGTACTGGTATGGGTGCAGGAAAGCCTACCAAATTGCTGACACCATGGGCCAGAAAAGATACTCCCTGTCCCACAGTCTTCTCATTACCCGGTTCCGGACCAACAAACATAAACGGCATATCCTTCACAGCCCGGCCCGCTTTTTCAGCCAGGTCGATAAACAGTCGCAAAGAGCGAGTATTGTCCACACAACCACCGACTGCCAGCACCGGTGGTATGCCTAACTTTTGGCACACCTCTTTCAAACCCTCACCAGCCATTTCCGCAGCCTCCGGTGCACATAAGCCGGCGTTTAAAAGAGCATGAGAGCAACATCCGGTGGTTGTTACCAAAATTCCTCCCTCAATTAGCTTCTTGACAATAGTAACATGATTGTGTTCATACGGAACTTTAGGGTTGTTACAGCCAACCACGGTAACAATCCCTTTAATTGTCCCATCTTTTAAAAGCTGGACTATTGTGTCCAAACCACCGAAAGTGTCCACAATCGCTTCATAGCTCCACCCCCCCATGGCACGGGTGCGCTCCTCGGGAATATTCATTTTTGACCGGTCCCGCTTTTTGAAGGCTTCTACAGCTATTTGAGCCACTCGTAAAGCATCCTGGTCCAAAGTTTCCGGTTTTTCCGGATCGAAAGGTATATGCACTGCCCCGGGTATGCGGTTAGAATTGCAGGTGGTTATAATCTCGGTTCCAAAACAATCAGCCACAATTTTCATCCCTGGTATGACGCACTGCATATCCACCACCACCGCATCCACCGCTCCGGTACCAATAGCCAGTTCCTGTCCCATAATATTAGTCACAGTTGGAATACCGTACCGGGCCAGCAACTCATCGCCGGTACAGCACATTCCTCCCACTACAATACCTTTGGCACCCTGTTTCTTGGCAAGTTGCTGGATTTCCGGCGAATTGATTTTTTCCAAGATTTTTTCCACCATTACAGGCGAATGTCCGTGCACCAAGATATTTACATAATCTTTTTTAAGTACCCCGTAATTCACTTCGGTGAGCTTGGGTTTAGGGATGCCAAAAAGAATTTCCGTGGCAAGAGATGAGCCGTACAGAGTGCTGTAGCAGTAAGCCAGTGCCATACGCAATTCTTGTTCAGCCAGGGCCGTCCAGTCAGAACACCCTCCTAAAGTAGTCATGTGTAATGTTTCCATTACTTCATAACTCCCGGAACGAGGTAGCACTCCCAGTTCCTGCCATACCTTTTTTCTTTCTCCAGGAGCAAACGCCTCCAGCATATGCATAGGCTCTTGAGTCATGCGACCCAAGTCTTCAAGTAGGTATTCCGCCACTTCTTTGGCCACTGCAGCAAGTTCTTTACCTTCTGTGGAAATACCAAATTTTTCCGCCAGCTGCCATACTCTCTCTTCACCCTTCAGGGAAAGATTGGCCTTGCCTTCTGCCGCTGCAATAATAGTCATATAGACCTCATGGGCATGCCGGCCATGGGCAGCCAAACCTGCAGCCAGAGCCCGAACAATGTTACCCATAACGATTAAATTAAGGTCTTTACCGCAAATCCCCCGCGGCGATTTCGGCCCAATACGACAGGGTCCCCACTGGCAGTTACGACAGCATAAACCCCGTAGGCCAAAGCTGCATTGTGGCTGTTGGGCCTCAAACCGGTCAAAAACTGTTTCAACTCCTTCTTGTTCTAATCGTTCCAGCAACTCTTTGGACGCCGGATTAGGAGTCAATTCCTTAACATCTTCTCGGCCGGGCATTTCAGCGTTTAGTAAAGGATAATAATACTTCATCTCTTCCCCTCCCGTTTATTTAAAAAGTTCCGTAGACAAATACCTTTCACCAGTATCAGGCAGCACCACTACAATACGTTTACCCTCATTTTCCTTTCTTTTAGCAAGTTGTAACGCCGCAAACGCCGCAGCACCAGATGATATACCTACCAGCAATCCTTCCTCAACCGCCAGCCGTCGTGCTGTTGTCAGGGCCTGCTCATCGGTTACCGGAAAAATTTCGTCAACAATCTCGACATTAAATATTTCCGGAATAAATCCAGCACCAATACCTTGAATTTTATGCGGCCCGGGCATGCACCCAGAAAGAACCGCCGAATCCGCCGGTTCCACTGCTACCACTTTAACGTCCGGATTCTTTTCTTTCAGCACTTCGCCAACTCCGGTAACAGTACCGCCAGTACCCACGCCGCCGACAAATATGTCCACCTGTCCCTCGGTGTCGGCCCAAATTTCTTCAGCCGTAGTTTTACGATGTATCTCCGGATTGGCCGGGTTGGCAAATTGCTGCGGAATAAATGAATCGGGGATTTCTTCAGCTATTTGTTTCGCTTTACGAATTGCTCCTTTCATTCCTTCGCTGCCAGGAGTAAGAACTAACTCAGCCCCGTAAGCTCTTAACAGTTTCCGTCGTTCAATGCTCATCGTATCCGGCATTGTTAAAATCAGCCGGTAACCCTTGGCTGCTGCTACCAAGGCCAGGCCAATGCCTGTATTACCGCTGGTCGGTTCAATAATTACTGTGTTCTTATTAATCAACCCGCTTTTTTCTCCAGCTTCAATCATACTTAAGGCAATACGGTCTTTGACACTACCGCCAGGATTAAACGCTTCTAGCTTGGCCAGCACTTCTGCTTTACCACTATTTACTCTGTCAAGTCGTACTAAAGGTGTCCCTCCTATTAATTCGGTAATACTGTTAAAAACCATCTGTGCCGCCCCCTTTATTACCCTAATTACCGACCTGTAAACTCGGCATTAGTCTTTCTATAGTATTCTAACTGGTTTAGTTGGTTTTGTCAATAAAAAAAAAAGCCGCCTGTACTGAAGGCGGGTTCAACGAAAGTGTCCGGGAACATCTGAAAATAACAGCAACTGTTATCTTAATTTATGGGGTTGTGGAATATTTTTTTATTTCCGACCACCCGACGCAACTCGTAAGCCTTCGCCCATGCCGGGCGCACACAAGAAAGGGCGCCAAAGCGCCCCTGATATCGATAACTCCACAGAAAGAGGTACGTTAAAGTGAAAAAACAACGGTTCAAAGCAACCCCGGCGCTCCGGCAGAGAT
>JACDOG010000021.1 GCA_017656305.1 Thermoanaerobacteraceae bacterium | reverse complement strand
AAAAAAACGAGGCACCTAACACCTCATTTAACTTCCCCTCACTTTTTTGGGTAGAGTAACAATAAACGTGCTCCCTTTGCCTTTTTGCGATACCACTTCCAGGGTACCCCCCATCTGGTTTAAAAAGCTCTTGGTCAGAGTCAGGCCCAGGCCCGTTCCCCCTTCTTTGGTGGTAAAGAATGGCTGTCCCAGTTTTTCCAGGGTTTCCTTGTCCATCCCCACGCCGGTATCCGCAACGGTGATACGCACCAGTTCCCGGTCCTCCTGGTAATTCATGGCTACTCTCAAGACACCGCCGTCCGGCATGGCTTCAAAACCATTTCGCATCAGATTCAGCAGCACCTGTTTGGTCTTTTTCTCATCCCAGCACACTTCGAAACTGTCATCCAGTTCCGTTTCAATGGTGACATTCTTACTAACCGCCTCGTTTTTTAGCAGCGCTATCATATCTCTAATAATTTCCGCCGGGTTTAGGGCGGTACACTCGATTTCCTCCTTGCGGTTCAGATCACGAAATTCGGAGATTAGGTTGAGAGTACGGTCCAGCTCATCCAGTACCAGTTTAAAATGTTCGTCAGGCAGCTGCTTTCCTTCAAAATAAGCCAGCTGCAGGAAACCCTTAATGGTGGTCAGTGGGTTCTTTACTTCATGAGCCAGTTCCGCAGCCACTTCCCTTAATACAGAACCCACCTCTTTTTTGCCCTGCAGCTCTTCCAGCTTTCTCAGGTCATCAATATCCTTAAGGGTGATGACCGCCCCCAGGCGTTTGCCTTCCCAGTCAGTTAAAACGCATGTACTGTACAGGAAACTGCGCTCATCGCCAACCCTCTTCTTTACCTCGGCGTCGGTAATCCCTTCCTTAAGTGTCCTTTCCAGCAACAAATCACCGGGATTAATGCCAAATTCTTCTGCAATGACCTCAACATATTTGCAGCCAACTACCCTGGCACCCTTATTTTTGAAAATATCGTTAATTTTCTTGTTGCAGTATGTTATCACGCCATCGTTATCTACAGTTATCACACCGGTGTTGATGCGGTCCAGCGTCACCTGAATCAGGTTCTTGAAATTAGCCAGACTGGTAGCCATTTCCTGCAATCTTTTTAAGATAATCCCAATCTTACCGCCTGCCCGGGGCAGTTGGGTGGCAGGATTTTGCTGCAAACTGTTAATCGCCTGCAATATTTCCTTTGTAAAAGTATCCAGCGAGTAAATCAAATAACCTGTTGCCAAAAAAACCGCTGCCAAACAGACAAGCAGACCCACCAAAACAAATTTATCCAAATTCTTGATGTAAGTTGTGGTAAGGTTGCTGTATGACTGCATGGAGTTTACCGTTCCGATAACTTCCCCATCTATGATTATAGGCTCGCTGTAAAGCAAATAAGTGCCGCGACGGACATCAAGTACTTCAAATACCGGTTGGCCTGTTTGAATAACCCGTCTGGAAGGGGAATTTTCCGGAATGGACTTGCCAACCCAATTTCCAGCCTTTTCCTCGGGTGCGTTAACAACCAGGGCATCCAAGTCCTTAATATAAATACTCAAACCTAAATCTTCCTCGGCGTTGGAAAACCTTTCGCCAATGAATTTTAGTTGGTTATGCAGGTAGTTAAGTTTGGATGCGCCGCTGGGTAATCGTTGGTAAATACCTATGATGTTCTGGTTTTTAAAGAGATACTGAATATTTTTTGCCGCCACTTTGGCTATCTGTTGCAACTTATCCTTTTCCTGTTGAAAAATCAGCTGTTTGGCCTGCTGATGTACAAAGTAAGTTATTACTAAATTAGGAATAATTGCAACCAATATGAGAATTATAAGAACCTTTAAGCGTATGTCCAGACAACGCCCGCGCATCTTATATCCCCCACCGGAACCAGGCTGCCGGAGTTGGAGTCCTTTCCCAGAGCAAACCTAGAAATATTTTCCTTTAAATAACATTATATTCTTGAAAGGAATATAAAATCCTTCAAAATATAGCAACTTATGGAATAATTATAGGAAATATTTAGAAAAATATCTTTGGATAATATAAACCAAATCTTTATTTCGCCAAAAGGAGGTAACAACATGCCCGATAAAATCAAGTGTACCGTTTCCAACTGTGCTTACTGGGAAAACCAGATGTGCAAGGCTTCTGCCATTGAAGTGAACGTGGACAGCGGCGACACCGAAGCCCAAAGCGACAGCCAAACCCAGTGCCACACGTTCAAGATGAAGAGTTAAATCCTACTTTAAATCCCGGGATTCTACCCCGGGATTTTTCTTTGCCACCGAAAATATTTGGCATTTTTTTATGGCTTGGACATATATTTCATTATTAATAGAGTGGTATGTACTTTCTTAAAAGGTGGTGCAGGGATGTTGCGCAAACCCAGTGCAATGTTTTTGCTGACAGTAATTTTGCTCATAGTTTTCTTGGCCGTCCTTCACCTTCCCCAGATGCCGGAGATACTGCACAGCATCCGAATTTCCTATGCAGGACTGGATGCGGAAAAAATTATTTCCAACTCGGAACAGCTGAAAATTTTCACGGACATGTTAAATGACAAGCGAGAGAAATCACCTTTGCTATGGTACGGCCGGCGAGAGGTCACATTTTTCCTGGGCAACGGTGGTGAAACATATACTTTTGACGGCAAATTCCTGTATGATAATGATAAAACTCGCCGCATTAAAACCGGACCCCGGACGCGAAACCTCTTACAGAAAAACTTTCATGCGCTGGCGCAGGATACCTTCGCGCCCATGACATCGTGGTCGGAGGCAAAAAATATATTTCCCAGAAAGGCCAGGGCTAAAGTCACTGACCTGGAGACCGGTCTATCCTTCTGGGTGCAGCGCCGGGGCGGAACCTACCATGCTGACGTCCAGCCTCTGAGCAAAGAGGATACCGCTGTCATGAAAAAAATATTTCACGGTAGGTGGACGTGGAAAAGAAGGGCCATCATCGTGGAAGTAGGGCATAAAAAAATGGCCGCTTCCATGAACGGTATGCCTCACGGCCAGGGAGCCATCAAAAACAACAATTTCCCCGGGCATTTCTGTATTCATTTTTACAACAGCCTTACTCACGGCAGCCGCAGCCGCGACCCGGCACACCACTTAATGATTATGAAAGCAGCCGGTGTACTGGAGGACTACCTGGCCCAGGCAACACCGCTGGAGGTGGCGCGGGCATTCCTGCTGGGTATAGAACAGCAAGACCAGTATTTATTAAAAATCACCAGCAAAATTACCTCCCAGAACCAGCTGGAGCTGCTGGAAAAAATAAACAACTGGGCTGACATCAACTTTCACCTGCCCGATTCCCGGGATGACGCCCACTACCAGCTGCTCTACGTCATTCCGGCGGAACTAGCGTTACTGCCCAATGACAGCACCCGGCGCATCTACACTGATAAAGTCCTGGTATTAACCCGGGAAAGCTTGACCTCACCCTGGCTGGTTGATTTGAACCTCAGCCCCTATTAAAGCTAAAGGTCAGGAGTAGAAGACAGAATGGGCTACGAGAAAATAGTTGTTAGAAAAAAGTATTAATAAAAGTTAAACTCAGGAGTTATTTGGCTCCTGAGTTTTTCTATACGCCACATTCTGTCTTCTGAGTTCTGCAATTAAAAATGACTAAAAAACTCACTCACCGGTATCAGTTTGGCATATTCCTCCAGGGTAATACTAGTCTGCCAGTAGCCATTGAGCTTTGCCCACCAGATAATTCCGAAAAAAATCCCCAGCAGGCCCAGGGCGTAAAGATACTGCGACAGCGGGCGGTGGAATAATTTCACCTGCAGTGCTTCCTCTCTGGGACAGACATCCACACAGTTCATGCAGCCCACACATTCCGGAGAAAAGACCCGTTTCATTTCCGATACCCGCAGGGCACTGGGGCAGGCCTTATCACATTTCTTGCAGTCGATGCAGTGCTGCTCCTCCCTTTTTACCGCCACGGGGCTAAACAATCCCAGGATACCCAGCAGCGCGCCGTACGGGCACAGGTAGCGGCACCAGAAATGGCGGAAAAACAGCGATAAAACTGCCAGCACCGTCAGAACTCCTACAGCCGTAGGACTTAAATTAAGGAAAAACTGCAGCATTTTCACGTCGGCAACCTTGTTGTAATTGTTCTGAAGAAAGAACAGCACGGCCTGCAGGGGCATATCAATAAAGATTATTTTGACAAAAAAGCCCAGTAGCAGGTATTTTAATGATTTCAGCACAATATCCAATACCCGCGGCATGGTCAGCTGGATACCCAGCCTGGCACCTGCCAGACCCAACAGTTCAGACAGTGCCCCGATGGGACAGAGCCAACCGCAAAAGCCCTTTCTTAAAAACAGCGCCGTAACCAGCACGGCAATAAAGATTACCAGGCCGGCAGGGTGAATCGGGTCGAAAATCCCGGTGCCCAGCCACAACCGCAGGGCCATCAACGCACTGATGGGAAGAAACCCTTCAACCGCCGGTGGCCGGGGCATAAATATTTTTGTTTCCCCTAAATAATACATGACAAAATGGTAAAACTGCCAGCCCACGTACAGCAAGAAAACAGCCAAGGCAATTTGCACTCCGTGGCGCAGGTATCTCACCGATAACCTCTGCTTCATTTCCGGCGATCCCTCCTCTGACAATGAACCAAGACTCTTTTCATCGTTTGTTGCGTTTATCTGCAGTTAATAATTATAGCACTAACTTCCGTCGAAAAATGTCATATACATCACATTTCTGCCTTTTTCTCCTTTCAACGCCGGTCTATTATGTTTTCTATAAATTACTATGAATACCAGTCAAAAAAAGCCAAAAAACTACGGTTTTTACAAGGAATCTCCCTTCTCCCGTCGAATAATGTTCACATGAGAACGGCAAAGGGAGTTGGAGGTAAGATGCGTCGAAAAGGCTTGCGGGCATACATGGGTGCACTGCTGGCAGTGCTGCTTTTGGTGGTGTTTCTGTTTCCGGCCAACGCCGCTCAACTGGATGAGTTAAAGAAGCGGCAGCAGGAACTGAGCAGAAAAATAGAAAACCAGAAAGAAGCACTGGAAGAAAAGAGCCGCCAGGAACGGTCTACTTTGGCGCAGTTACAAACCATTACCAGCCAACTCCAAAAATTAGAAGAAGAAATCGCCCGCCTGGAAAAGGAGCTGGAACAGGCCGAGGCAAAGGTTGACCAGGCAGAACAGGAATTAACAGCAAAAATCCGGGAACAAAAGGAACGGCAAGCTACCCTGCGCAATCGCATTGTCAGCATTTACGAAGAGGGACCTGTGAGCTATACAGAAGTGCTGCTACAGGCAACCAGTTTGACGGATTTTCTCACCCGCCTGGAGTATTTAAAGGCCATTGCCGACAATGACGTGCGGCTGCTGGAAGAAATAGAAGCACAGCGGGAAGAAATAGAACAGCGCAAGGCAGAATTGGAAAAGCAAAGGGACGGCATAGCAGATTTAAAGAACAAACGAGAGCAGCGTAAAAATGAGCTGGCCAGGCAAAGACAAGAAGAACAGTACCTGCTGGCTGCCATCAGGGAACAAAAACAAGAATATGCCAGGATGCTGGATCAAATGGAACAGCAGTCCAGGGAATTGGCGGCAAAAATCCGCCAGCTGCAGGAACTGCAGCGTCGCCGCAGCTTATCCCGGGGCGGTAAAATGTTGTGGCCCACACCAGGTTATACCCGCATCACTTCCGATTACGGCATGCGTATCCACCCCATTTTAAAAACCCGGCGGATGCATACCGGTATTGACATCGCCGCACCTCTCGGTGCCCCGGTTGTGGCGGCGCTTGACGGTGTGGTCATCTACAACGGCTGGTACGGTGCCTATGGCAGGACGGTCATCGTTGACCACGGCGGCAATATATCCACCATGTACCCGCACCTGTCAAAAAGTCTTGTCAGAGAAGGGCAGGAAGTCCGCGCCGGTCAAAAAATCGCCGAAGTAGGCAGTACCGGGTGGAGCACGGGGCCGCACCTTCATTTCGAAGTTCGCAAAAACGGGGACCCGGTAAATCCCTGGCCATACCTGCGCTAAAAGTATTCCCCTGGCAACCGCCAGGGGAATACTTTTAGCTTTATTTAATCCAAGTACCGTTCTAGTTTTTCCATATCCTTGATTAAAATATACTGCCGGGTAAAGTCCAGTACTTTACTTTTCTTCAAATCATTTAAACTACGGCTGACCGTTTCCCGGGAAGCACCAATCATGTTGGCCAAATCCTGCTGGCTTAGGGCCAGTTCCACCAACACACCCTCCTCCGTTTCCCTGCCGTATTCACAGGCCAGTTTAATAATGGTACTCACCATGCGTCCGAAAGTATCCTTCAAGGCCAGATCCCTTACCTGCATCTGCGCCTTGCGCAGCCTGCGGCTCATGACCTTCAGTATCTTCAGCGTAATGTCCGGGTGCTGTTTCAAAAAACCGTCTAAATCCTTGTTGCGCACAATACCAATGACCGAATCGGTGACAACCTCCGCCGTGGCCGGAAACGGGCCGCTGTCAAACAGTAGCACCTCGGCAAATATCTGCCCCTCACCCACAAAGTGCAGTATGTGTTCCCGCCCGTCCGGAAGCATCATAGACAGCTTGACGCGACCTTTCTGCACAAAATACAGCGCATCGCCCAGTTCCCCTTCCATAAAGAGATACATCCCTTTTCGATAAGGCCGCAGTAGGACAATATCCGACAGTTGAGCAAGCTCTTCATCGGTAAGACCGCTGAATACATGTACCTGCCGCAGAATATCAACAGTTTTCTTCATCTTCACTCTCCCCGTTTTGCAGTTATCAGCACTGCCTGGAAGTGCACCGAGCGTCCCCCGGGCAATTCCACATGATAATCTCTCTGCGGAGTCAGTTCCATATCTGAAAAGTATTTCTTCAAGAGAGCCTGCCACTCCTCTTTTTTGCACGCACCGCCCAGGCACCATGTCCAGGCTGCGGGATCATTTTGCAGTTCTCCGGGCAACTCGTCTTCAGTGACAACATCAGCCACGACCAGGCGCCCGTTTGGCTTTAACACCCTGGCAATTTCACGGACTACCCGCGGCTTATCCGGCACCAGGTTAATGCCGCAGTTGGCCATCACCACATCCACACGGGCATCCGGCAGCGGAATTTGTTCCATGTCACCGTGAAGAAACTGCACGTTTTTTACCTTTAACTGTCTTCGGAACTTGATTGCCAGCTCCAGCATCTCCTTGGTCAGTTCTAAACCGTACACGCGACCTTCACCACCCACCAGCGGGGCGGCCAGAAAACAGTCCATCCCGGCACCGCAGGCCACATCCAGCACCACCTCGCCGGGTTTTAAATCAGCCTCAGCCACGGGGTTCCCGCAGGGAAACGACACCTCCAGCAGCTCCCGCGGCATCTTTTGCAGCTGCCTGCGGGTATAAATCTCTTCGGGAATACTCCGCATTACATTGCCGGTTCCGGCCTGCAGTGCCTGCCGGTAATTTGCCTGAATCTCTCTTTTCAAGTCCTCTGCCATGAGAACTATGCCTCTCTCCATATTTTTACCTTTCTGTTTTCTTTTATTTAGTGACTGTTAACCATAGTTGCAAATAATTTTCATTTATTATAATTCTGGAGACTATTGTTTATTCCTCCTTAAACATATCAATTTTATGAGATAAAGCCCCAAACATTCGACACAAGCTCACCTTTCCCATAAAAAAATAAGCTCCCGGTTTTCCGGAAGCTTTAGGCTCTTACAACTGGTTACAAGTAGTTCCACGGATTTCTCGTGGACCCGTTCTGCCGCACCTCAAAGTGCAGATGCGGGCCGGTACTTCTGCCGGTAGAACCCACAGCACCAATTTTTTCACCGGTGTCAACCCTTTCCCCTACGCTGACATAGATTTTGGAAAGGTGTGCGTACCTAGTCTGCAGGCCGTTTCCGTGGTCAATGAAAATCACCTTACCGTAGCCGCCATTCCACCCGGCAAAAGTGACTTTTCCTTCTGCATAGGCATAAACCCCCGTACCGTACCGGGCCGCAATATCAATGCCGTCATGAAACGACCTGCGCCCGGTTATGGGATGGGTACGCCAGCCGTAGCTGCTGGATACCCTTGTGCCCTGTACCACTCCATAGTTGCGACTGCCACCCCGGGAAACGGTACGTTTGGTACCAACCTTGACAATTCGGGTAACCGGCTCTTCCAGGACTTCCTCATTGACAATGTTTATGGAAGCCTCCAATCCGTTTACCAGTGCGATATCGTATGTAACCCTTTTCTTTCCGGGAACACCCGGTTTCACGGTTATTTTCTGACGCAGGTACAGGTCGTTGTCCTTCTGGTACTTCGTCTCAAAGGGTATGGGTTCAATAATGGTGTTTTCCATCCGAATAACCACATCAAGCTTCGGGTTAAAGGGGCTGATTACCAGCTTGTCCCCCGGGTAAATCCGTTCCGGGTCAATATCCGGATTGAGTCGCTCCAGCTCATCAACAGTCATGTCGTACCGGCGCGCAATCAACCACAGGTTGTCACCCTCGTTCACTTCTATCACGGTAGCCTCTTGTTCTTTTGCATAGACTATTTCTTTGGCTGCTTCAACATCCACAAACTCCGCGGGCTTTACCAAAGTCTTCTTGATTTCCACATCCTGCTTAAACTCGATGCTCTTAATTTTCGCACTCTTATCAATATGTTTTAAATACTGCTGCTTATACTCTTCCAGCAGGCTTTCCAGTTTATCCTTGTCCCGCATGGCAAACAGCGGTTCACCGTCTACAACAAACCGGTATCCTTCGGTACCCAGTTCCACTTCCTGTAGCACCAGTTTCTGCACATTTTCTTCCAACAATTCCGGGTCCACTTTACTTTCCCGCAGCTCTATCTTTTCCAGTTCGGTCACTTCGTAACCCAGCTGCTCGGCCAGGTAATCCTTTCGTTCCTGTAAGGCCTGTAAAAAAGCCTGTTTGTCCTTTACCTGGGCTGCAACCCTGCCGTCGATTACCACGTCGTAAGCTCGCACAGCGCTCTGGTACCAAAAGATAGAGATAACAAGAACAAACCCCAGTATAAGGAAAGTCAGTCCTGGATTATGTAGCAGCTTTTTTCCCACCAATCCCACTCCTTGTCATTCTGGTGCCCAAACAAACGCCATTATTCATTTTAGCGTACTTTTCGGCACATTTCTAGGTAAAAAGTGTAAAACTACCGTTTTCTTATACAAGCGCCGTTTTTCTGCGAACGCATAACCACAATTATCAATATTTCGCCCATTTTCCTCTTAATCCTTCTGCGTTTTTTTACCTGCGGTGGCACAAGGCAGCACCGCCTTTCACCAGTTGCATGGACTGATAAAAACGTTTT
Organism: Thermoanaerobacteraceae bacterium; assembly: GCA_017656305.1. Lineage (GTDB taxonomy): Bacteria > Bacillota > JADQBR01 > JADQBR01 > JADQBR01 > JACDOG01. The sequence continues at coordinate 26,791 of JACDOG010000021.1, read as the reverse complement.
CCTTCCGGCAATACTTGTGATAAGATAAGAACGGAAATTTTTAGCAAGGAGAGTGGCTATGAAAAGACTTTTAAAGTATTTTATCAACGGTCTCATTACTCTAGTCCCGATATTTCTTACCGTGTTCATCATTACCAAGGTATTTTCTTTCAGCGACAACTTAATAGGCCGGTTTATGAAAGATTACGATCTCTACGTGCCGGGAATGGGATTGCTCACCGCCTTTGTCATTATCACCGTTGTAGGCTTTCTGGCCACCACCTGGTTCAGCAGTAAGCTCTTTAAGTGGATTGACCTTATTTTCAGCGAAACGCCCCTGGTAAAAACCCTTTATTCCGTCATCAAGGACACCATCAACTCCTTTATCGGCGAAAAGCGCAGCTTCTCAAAAATGGCCCTAATCCATATAACTGAGGACATCAAGGTTCTGGGGTTTGTCACGGCGGAAAATCTGGAACGTTTCGGTCTGTCCAACCATATTGCCGTCTACGTACAGCAATCCATGCAGTGGGCGGGAAACCTGGTACTTGTCCCCAAAGATAAGGTAACCATTCTGGATGTTCCCGTTGAAGAAGGAATGAAGTTTTTGGTTTCCGCGGGAATTGCCGGCAGCAGAAAATAACCGTGGCAGGGGCCGCACGCACCCTGCCTTATTTTTCTACACAAACAGGAAATGTTGTAATTTTTGGCGAAATAATACCGTAGTTTAAGAGAAGAAAGGACTGGCAAAATGGCGGTAGTAAAGTTGAACACCTTGGGTGAGATGTGCCCGGTCCCCGTGATAAAAGCGGAAAAAAAGGTAAAAACCTTAAAACCGGGAGACACGCTGGTAGTAGAGACCGACCACAGCTGCGCTCCCCGGTTTATCGTGGAACAGCTAAAAAAATATCCCTGCCACATTGAAATAAAAGAAGTAGCCTTCGGCATATGGCAGGTGGTCATCACTTTAAGTTAACAAAAGCCCCTATCCTTGGATTGAATGAAATCCAGAAACTGCCGCTCCAAACCGATAATTTCCCTGCCCTGGAGGTAAATAACGTAAAAATAATGGCGGAAAGTAACTCCCTCTACTTTAAAACCAGTGAGGGTTTTGGTCCACAGTTCCTTTTTCACCGCCAGGCGCGGCAGCAGCGTCACGCCCCTCTCGGCTTCCACCGAAGCCTTGATGGCGTCTATATCGTTCAGCTCCATGACGATGTTTAAATCATCCAGCCTGATCCCGTGCTTGGCGAGAGCTTTTTCGATGGTATTGCGAATGCCCGAACCTTGTTCCCGGAGAATAAAGGGTAAGGTCGTCAGCTCTTCCAGGGTAACACTCTTCTTACTGGTCCAGGGTTTGGCATTGGGCGCAATCAGCAGCAGTTCGTCATATGTAATGGCATGACTGGTGACCCCCTTGCGCTGTACCGGACCTTCCACGATACCCATCTGGATAGAACGGTCCACAAGTTTCTGAAATACTTCTTCAGTGTTGGAAACCAGTACTTTGATATCCGCATCAGGGTATTTTTCTTTAAAGATATAAATGCTGCAAGGCAGAGCGTAGCCGCCTACGGTACTGCTGGCGCCGATGACAATTTCTCCTTCGCCGGAACTTTTAATCCTTTCAACTTCCTGATGCATATTCTCGCAGAGAGTGGATATGCGCTGGGCGTAATAAAACACTTTTTCACCGGCAGGTGTGGGAATAACACCCTTGTTGGTGCGTTCCAGCAGCTTGACACCAAAATGTTGCTCCAACGACTGTATCTGGGAACTTAGCGCCGGCTGCGTCAAATGCATTACCTTGGCTGCGGCACTAATACTGCCTTCTTTAATTACCGTACAGAAAGCTTCCAGGTAATTTAACATGAGGTCTTTCCTCCTTGACCTAACGCATGAGGTCAGTACGCTTTTTATATTCTCGAATGATGCCGAATATCCTTCAAAGGAGAGATAAGAGTGCACCACCAAAAGTTATTGAAAATTTTGTCGCTGTTTATCACGACAGCACTGTTGTGGTATACCCGCAGTCCCCTGCTCAGCACGGCTGTTTTCTTCGGCCTTATGATGGGCTTTGCCCTTCAGCGGTCACGTATTTGCATGGCTGCCGCCCTGCGCGACATATTCCTGTTCAAGTCCTTTTACGTTGCCAGGGCAGTAGCATTGATCATCCTGCTGTCCTCCCTGGGATTTACAGCATACCAGTACATGCTCTTTTCCCGGACAGGCAGCATTCCCGGTATTATTAAGCCTGCCGGTATCTACACCATTGCCGGCGGTCTGTTATTCGGCATCGGTATGGTCTTGAGCGGTAACTGTATTCTCATCACTCTGGTGCGTGTGGGCGAGGGACACACCCAGCAGCTGTTCACCCTGGCAGGTATCCTGGTAGGTTCGGCTTTAGGGCTGTACCATTTCGGCTGGTGGATGGGCTACGGCGCATACAGCCAGCTGAAGCTGGCACTGCCCCAGCTAGTATCATGGCCGGGAGCAGTTTTGCTGCAAATTACCCTGCTGCTGGCTCTGTTCATTGCCGTATCCCTGGCAGAACATAGACGCAGTTCCCTATCCGCCGCTACCATGACCGCAGCCACCGCTAGTAGCTCACTGCCGGCAAAACTTTTCCGCCCCTGGCCGATGCTGACGGGAGCGGTAGTAATAACAGCAATAAATGTTGCCTGGTTTCTGGTGCACGGCTATCCCTGGTCCGTGGCCAAACCCTTCTCGTTTATCGTCGTGCCTTTGGCCAAACTGATAAATGTTGACCTCAGTACCTCATTCTTTTTTGCCTCAACCAGGTGCCGCGAGCTGCTCAACCTGGGAATCAGGGAATATCACGAACTGTTTCTCAATATAGGTACCGTGTTGGGTGCTTTTCTGGCAGCACTTTTCAGCAACGAGTTCCGCATCAGGCGCATTCCCTCGTGGCGCAACGTTTTCTCCGTCTTTACCGGCGGCATCCTGATGGGTTACGGCGCCCGCATCGCCATGGGCTGCACCATGGGCGCCCTGGTCAACGGGATTAGCTCCATGTCCCTGCACGGTTATCTCTTTCTACCCGCACTGCTGGCCGGTGCCTGGTTAGGAACAAAACTTCTCACTTCCCTTGTCATTTCCTCTTAAGCCACCATTCCTTTCTTTTATAGCTATAAAGAATAACTTCTGTATTTCCAGCTCTTTCCAACCCGCCCATGCTTGATATTACAGGCTTTTCCGCATACTGCCTCGTTACCTCTATTAGGAAATCCAACAAATTTATGCAGCAGGATTTTTCTCTCCTTATGGAAAAAAAGTGAATAAATCTCAAAACTTTTTCATCTTCCTCCCTTCAACTTTGTTTTACTTTATTACCTCCCTTTCGGGTGCTTATACCTGGTCCCCGGTTTTAAGCACCATTTTTATAAAAAACACTTGTGAAAAATATTACAAATTAATACAGGATTGTAAAAAAAACCGTAAACTTCGACAGGGCATAAGTGGGTCACCCCACTTATCCATAAAAAAATGGCAGTCCGGCAGGAAAGGAGGTGCCAACTGACTGGCCGCGCTGTTTTTATCACTAAGTTTAAGGAGGGAAACTGTTTTGCGAAAGGTAAGCATCTTGCTGGCGCTCTGCCTGTTCCTGGCCTGCGTCTTTGCCACTGCTGCCTTTGCCGAACAGGCGAAATTCACTGCTTTGGACGCCAATGATCAGCCAGTTGCCGGAGCAGTTTACGAGCGCTACTACTCAGCCACACCTAAGTCCTTTAATCCTGAAGGTACTACCAACTATCCTTTTGAAATCTATTTACCCAACGAAGCAAGACCGGATAACTACCGTATCCACACCAATTACACCAAAGATACCGATGCTTGTGCTTCATGTCACGCTACACACACCGCTGTAGGCGAAAGCCTGTTGCAGTGGTACTCGGTGTACGACACCTGTATGGCCTGTCACGACGGTACAGTCTCTTCCACCTACAACGTTCAGGAAGGTCAGTATCCGGACGGCAGCCCGCTGCCGGGCGGTATGTTCGGTACGGGAAACGAAGCATTCCTGTCCAACCACAATGTGACCGGCGCTGTAACAATTGCAGCAGCTCCCGGTGGTTCTACAAAGGCCACCAAGTTTGACGACAACGGCAATCCGCTTAACTGGAGTGTGGAATTTGGCTGCGAAAGTTGCCATAGCCCGCACGGCCAGGGCGGTAATGCCCGTATTCTGAATCCCAACCCAAATAATGTTATGGAACAAGTAGTTAAGGATGCAGTGTATGTAGCCGGTGAAGGTTATGCCGTACCCACACTGTATCCTGACGGGGAACCGACTGGAGATTATTATTACTTCTTAACCGGTTATCCATACAATGAGCAGTTTGAGATTTGGGTAAACGGTACCAAGGTAGATAAACCCGATTACTCAAACCAAAACGGCTATACCGTAATCAAGGAACAAGAAGGTGTTTCCGTTAAAGTATACGGTGTGCCGTCACTAAAAGTTAAATTTGACATTGCAAACTACCTGGGACTTAACGGCAATCAGGAACAGGTAACTCACGTAAAAGGAATCAACGTGTTCTGCGGTGCCTGCCATACCGATTACAACACGCAGATTGCAGAGCTGTTTGAAAAAGAACCGTTCTATTCTTCCAAGAGCGGCAGCGCAGATAACCAGTATGCCGGCAGTGGACACACACTTACAGGTATATTCTCCGAAGCATACCGTCACCAAGTGGGCATTCAGTGGGATGAAAACATCCCCGGCTTGGACTTTGAAACTGGCCAGGGAGCAGGTACAACAGGTATCTCCTGTTTGACCTGTCACGTTGCCCACGGCACTTCCCAGGAGTACTGGTATAACTCCTTGTCCAACCTGGAAGGGTCTGCCTTTGAAGGCTGGGACTTCACTTTATTCAAGGAGATTACCGGTTCCTCCGCCCTGAAGCGGATGCCCAACATGGGTACCTGCGAGGCATGCCACCATAAGGGCAAGGATAACGAAGGCTACTGGGCTCTTACGGGCCAGGAAGAAAAACTTTACAACGGCTTTGCCAGTATCAGCGACGAGCTGTTTAATCAAGGCGGAGCCAAATATGTAGGTCTCACCGAAGGCAAATGTCTAGAGTGTCACGAAGAACATGACAGCTGGCAGCAAACCAAGCACTTTGATCCAACGTCCTGGAGTCAAGACGGCATTGACCGGTTTAATGCATTTAAAACAGCTAATCCCGGTTATGTAGACGACAACGTCACCTGTGAAGCATGTCACCTGGAAGGCAGCCGTCACGTAAAGGTGCCTTCTGCTAACAACATCACCAACCCGGCTAATTTGTCCGGCGCGGAAGTGGCAGAAATCTGCGGCCAGTGTCACAACGATACAGGAGACTATACCACTTCAACCATGGCACAATACGGAGAATATAAGCAGAGTCCGCACTACGTCTATGGCGTAGCAACCTGCAACGACTGCCACAGCAGTCACGGCAAAAACAGCGAAGGCGAACAACTGCAGACAACATTTGTCAGCCTGTGCAGCAGCTGTCACTCGGAAACTAAGGAAAAGATGGATTACTCCATGTCCTACGACCATACATTTGGTGCTGCAGGCGATGAAACTCCTGCGCCAATTCAATACTCGGGCAAGACCAGAACTACCGTAGGAAAGCACTCCGGAATAGATGTCGCCTATGTAGAAGCCAACGGTTGTACTGGTTGTCATGATGACGAGTATGAGGAAATACTGAACACTGCACATTACACTCAATCCACGCAAACCGACAACACCGCCGGTTGGACCGAATGGTTGGGTATGCTCAACCGGTTCTGAGGACCGCCTCATTCAGTTGCGGGTATCAACTGGATCGGCGTATTGGAAAGCCCTGTCACTGGTCAGAAGAGTCCTGGAGGATGTGCCCGCTGTCACATCGGCGGCGGTTACCAACCTGTGCTTGCTAAAAATGCAGACGACACAGCTGTAGCAGGAAACGACCTGGATAGTTACCAGGATAACTCCGCTACTCTGGCTGATGTGGGAACTGCTAAAGTCAAGCAGATTGAATGTCTCCTCTGTCACGCTGACATCTACGATGTCAGAACCCAGTTAGACCCGGCCGAAAGAACAACCAGCGCCAGCAAGGTCATCCCGGCCGGAAAACGCATGCCGTTATCGGGCGCTCCCACTCCGAACGTAGGCGGCAAAGACTTATATCTCAAGCATGACGTTCGTGATGCAGTACTGGCCAGTATCTCCGATGTACCTTCCAACGAAGCCTGCCGTCGCTGCCACGACTTTGCTGCCGGCGGACTTGGATTAAAGCGCGGTATGATTTACTCCGCTGAGTATGATGTTCACGCAGCCAATGACGTACTCTGTGTAGACTGTCATAAGAGTGAAGATGACTTTGGCGGTACCAACAAGCATAAGATGGCTTCCGGCTACACTTACGACACCTGGGCAAGAGACATGATGCCGGACGTAGGTCCTGAGTGTACCGACTGTCACCAGGATAGACCGCACGACAAGTCAATAATCAACGAACACTTTGACGCATCCGATAATGAAAACGTTATCGGCGACGGCAATCCGGCCGGTAAGGTGGACTGCCGTACCTGTCACGCTCCTTATCAGTACGGACAGATGGTTAAAGACTTCGGTACAATAGTTTACAACGAGGCTACGGGGCTCTACGGTCCCTATGCTGAAAACTTCTCCTTTGACAGCAAGTTCCGTCCCGAATATGCTTGGTACTACAACGGCGCAATGAATGACCACAAGCATCCCAGCCACTTACCCATTGGCGATGCCAGCCGTGACAACGGCCGTATTTACCCGTTCAGAACCATGCGTGAAAACATGATCGTGGATGCAGTATCCGGTGAACCACTGAAACTGAAACTAGGCGCACTGTTTAAGACCGGTAGTATTGATAAGGCAATAGAAGCTGCAGGAGACGCCAACACTTACTCGGGTGAATGGACTACCAAGTGGAGTACAAATTACTTCATAATTGGTCACCGCATCCGTCCGGCTGATGAAGCATTAAGATGCTACGACTGTCACAGCAATTCCGATGGCATCCTCGACTTCGAAAAACTGGGTTACAGCAAAGAAGAAGCTGCTAAGTTGAGATTCTTGAACAACAAGTAATTTTAAAAAAATCCCGGTAGTGCCATACTGCCGGGATTCCCCTTTCCTTATCTGGAGGTGTAAGTGTGAAAAAACTGTTCAAGTACATACTTCTTTTTGCACTGATGTTATTCATTTTATCCGGTTGTTATCTTCTTTTCAGCTATGCCGGCGTCTTTGAAGGTACACCTCTTGCTTTCCTGGGCACTAATGTGGCAAAGATAGGTCAGGAAACCGTGGCCAAGGTAATATCCCAAACCCCTGCGAAAGCAACAAACCTCGTGAATTTAATTAAACAAAAGTGGCAGGATTATAGTAAACGGAAAGAATATCAGTCCTTTTGCAGTAAAATTGAAACTTTAATTCATACTTACTACCGGGCAATGAAAGAAAACGACCGGGCCGCACTGGAAGCGGTTCTAGCAAAAACTGCACAAAAAAATGAAAATCTGGGCTGGGAATTAAAAAAATATGACGGGCCGGTTCGGTTTAGCGGCGCCAGCATCAGCCCAAACAACGAAAATATCGCCAGGGCTCGTTATTATTTCGGTTCGGCTGAATTGGAAGCATTATTGATAAACGAGAACAACCAGTGGAAATTGCTGGGGGTTAACTTTATTAATGACGGGTACAGTTTTGAAAAGTAGTTATACCGGGCAACTTAAAAAGGCAGCCATAATCCACGCTGCCTTTTTACTATTCTACTGTACTAAGGTAAGGAAATTGCGCCGGTCGGGCACTCGTCCACGCAGCTTTCACATTCGGTGCACTCAGCCTCGTTAACTACTGCAAAATCGTCTTCCACCTTAATGGCCTCCATCGGGCATACTTCTTCACAGGTACCGCAGCCGGTACATTCGTCGCGGTTAACTACTACTGCCATTTGTATGCGCCTCCTTTAGTTAATTTTGAATTGGATTCGTTAGACTTTATTCTTGATTGCAGCCAATTATCCCTGCTGGCAACCAAAATTTTCTGATATTATTTTTTCTTAACCCCCATAAACCATCCTTTTTCCCCAAAAAAATATCAGGTCGGCCTTTTGCGCCTTATCCCACATCCGGTGCCGCACCGGCCTGCGCCAGTCCTTCCGCTGAATACTGCTCCTCTATTATCTTTTTGAACACTCTGACCACTTCCGCATCAAACTGGGTTCCGGCATGCTTTTCCAGTTCACCCAGCGCTACGGCGGTAGGCAGTTTGCTGCGGTAAGCCCTGTCGGAAGTCATGGCCTCAAAGGCATCAGCCACAGCAATAATCCTGCCCTCAAGCGAGATCTCGTCTCCCTGCAGCCCTTCCGGGTATCCCTTGCCGTCCAGGCGCTCGTGGTGCTGGCTGACCCAAACAGCCACATCCTCCATGCCGGACACCGTCCGCAAAAGCTCGGCACCTTTAACCGGGTGGCGCTTGATCTCCATAAATTCCTGGTCGGTCAGCTTACCCGGTTTCTTCAGCATGGCATCGGGAATACCAACCTTCCCCACGTCGTGCAGCAGTCCGGCAATAACCAGCTTCTTCAGGCGTTCCCCATCAAAGCCCATGGCCTCGCCGATATCCCTGGCAAACATGGCCACCCGCCGGGAATGGTTGAGAGTATAAGCATCCTTCAAATCCACCATTTTTGCTGCCATGCGGACGACTTCATCGTATTTCTGCTTTAGTTTGTTCACGCTGTCAATTTTCTTCAAATAGACCGCCAGAGCATTGGTCAGGATTTTCGCCATCTCCAGCTGCTCGGCGTCAAAAGCACGGATATGGTTGCAGTTGGCAATCAGCAGGTGGCCGAAAATTTCCTCGCCGTGCCGGATGGGCAACGCCATGACACTCTTGAAATCGCGGGCAAAATAATATAGCTCCGGGATGCTCCAGACCCTTTTCAACCACTGGCGAAACTGAGGATTGTGCTCGGTGTCATAAATGTTTTGCGGCACGTTGGATAATAACAGTTCCGCATCTCGCAAGCTACCCCATGCATACTCTTTTCCCTGCAGTACGTGGTAATCCGTACCTTTTTTAAAATTTTTCAGGTATATTACCGGCGAGGTTTCTCCCGGTAAGACAAACACTGCCCGCTCGGCAAAGGTTATATTACGGACGTAACTGTCCAAAAAGTTGACAATCTGCTGAATATCCTCAAATTCGGCCATGGCCGAAGCCAGCTCGGTGAGGGAATCCAGCACCACACTCTTTTCCTGTAACTTTTCGTGCTCCCTGCTATGCAGTTTCACCTTGGACAGGATCAGGCTGCGCTGTCTGGCCAGGAAGCCGACTACCAGGGCTGTTATAAAATTAATGGCTCCGTGGATGATAACCACCGGCGACGGGTTTTGAAAGTAAAACACAAAGTAAAAGCCAACAGCCGACAGTAAACCGGCCAGAAAGGTCTCCTTGAAGCCGTAAAAATAACCCATCTGTATAAACTGGATGACATACAACGAGCGAAAAGGACTCCAGTGACCGCCGGTATTTTTAATGATGGCCGAAATCAATACAATATCCACCGTAATTGAGATAAACTGTTCAAAATTGTAACAGCACCGAGTTTCGTAAGATTTCAACTGCTCAAGCAGCACATATGCCAGAAAGCACACTATTGTGATAGAAACCAAGTACTCACTGGCCCCATCTATGTACAACGCCACCAGCAGTACTGTCAATAACAGCAGGCTCCGGTAAATCTTTAGCCATACGTACGTAGGGTATTTGGTGCCCACAGCAAACCCTCCACAATCGTGCTTTGCTGCATTTACTTCGATAACTTTCAACATTTTCCTGCAAAAAAATTCACTAAAATTTTATAATCGGTATAAAAGCTCAGAAAAAAAAAAAGCCGGTCTTCCCGGCCTTTAAGTATCAATGGTAAACATGGAGTAATTTGCCACCACCACGCCATAGGAAATAAAGGCTACCAAAGTGGTGATAATGGTGGGCATACCCTTAGCCATAACAGGAGCAATCAGCGTGCTGGCACTGGCAATGGGCAGCATCAACACCCACAGAATTAAGCCGTAAATCACTCCCAGTGTCCACGGTCCCCAGGCTACCAGCCGGTCAAAATAACGTATTACGAAATAGTGAGCATAACCCAGCACCTGCCCAAACAGGAAAACCACCAGCAGCCTCCCTACTGTCAGGTTTACCTCCAGGCGCGAAATGCCGCTGAACTCGCCCAGCAAAATGACAATTAACCCGGCCAGTGTGGCAAAAAAATTTCCAAAGTGAATGCTCCGCTCCATAACACCATCCCTTTCTGCTGCTACTGCTAGTGTTCCCCACCTTGCCGAAAATTACAAGTAAAAACCCCCTGTTCCCGTGAACAGGGGGCAGTACAATTACCTATTTCCTTGATTAATCATTGATCTCCAAGGAATCTCCCGGCTGCAAAATTTGACACTTGACGGGCAGTTCCTTTTCTACCCGTTCTTTAAAGGCAGCGGCATCCTGCTTGATAACCGGGAAGGTATCGTAGTGCATAGGAATGGCAATCCTGGGGTTGACCCAGCGCACGGCGATAAAGGCATCCTCCGGTCCCATGACAAAGTTATCCCCGATGGGCACCATCATCACATCTATCTTGCGCCCGTGCAGCAGCGTATCGGTGATCATGGCCATATCGCCGAACAGCCCCGTGTCTCCCGTGTGGTAAAAACTCCTGTCTCCCATTTCTATCAAAAAACCGCAGGGGTTGCCGAGGTAGGTAATGGTGCCGTCGTCATTAGGCAGGCCGGAACCGTGTATCGCTTGCGTCAGCTTGACCCGGCCAAATTCAAATTGATAGGCACCGCCAATGTGCATGGGATGAGTCTTGGCACCCTGGTTACCGCAGTATGTAGCCAGTTCAAAGGGCGCGATAATGGTGGCATCACACTTTTTGGCAATCTCCACGGCATCGCCCAAATGGTCCCCGTGACCGTGTGTTACCAGCACCGCGTCAATATCTTTCACCTCGTCCACCGTTATATCCGCCTGCGGGTTACCGGTGAGCCAGGGGTCAATTATTATCCGGTGCTTCTCACTGGAAATACAAAAACACGCGTGCCCATGAAAAGTAACCTTACACATGGCTTATCCCTCCCTGAAATTAATTTTCCCAGTAATTTCGTGCACGACACATATTACTATTATATCCAAACAGTTTCAATTAATGTCCCCCTTGATAAAATGCCTAGCCAGAGCGGGATAGGCAAATCCCGCCTCGATGACCTCCCATCGGCCCTTTTTCTCTCCCACTTCCAGGTAAATAATGTCACCTTCACGAATTAATCTGGCCGCCTCGTAGGAAAGTTTCACCGGGCCGATGTCAATATTTTTGCTCAAACTGTGCAGCTCTACCTCCGTCCCGTCACCCAAGTACGCCACGCTCATGTAACCCTTCTCCACATCTTCGTAGTCGTTATCAGCCAGGATACCCATTTCTCTAGCCCTGTCAAGACCGTAAACAGCTGCCAGGTAGCGTAAAGACTCGTTCTGCTTTAGAGGGCTGACAGCGTGGGAGAGCGAAATCACCCGCGGCAGGTCCTCCTTCAATTCTTCCAGCACGGGTCGGTACAGGGAAAACAGGTCCACGTAAAAACGTTTATAGACAAACTTGCAGAAATCCTCCAAAGTCAGCAGCAGGTGCCGGGCTGCCAGCGGGCTGGGATGACAGTGCCTGATATACCACCAGCTCAAAAACTCCTGAAAATGCACCATACTGATTCTATCTATTTTCTCCACCGGCACCGGCGTCCAGTTAATCAGGTAATCCTGAAACTGCTCCAGGTCGATTTTTATGTCCTGGTAATCCGCCCGCGCTTCTCTTGCCTGTTCCTGGAGATAATTCTTGACAACCTTACATACCAGCAACCTTCCTCAGCCCCCTATCCTAATTCTGCCTTCTGTCTCCTGGCCGCAGCCAAATTATGTCTCCTGTCTTCTGAATTCCGTTATAATACTTAGTTCCATCACACCCGGCAATTTTCCTGCCGCAAGCAATAAAACCCCGCTATATTTTGCATATAGCGGGGCATCTGGTAGGATTATTCAAATACGGCCGAAGGTTTCTGCTCTTCATTTACCTTCTTTACTCCCAGTACTTTACCCAGAACAATGGCAAGCACGGCCACGCTGGCGCTGAAGAGCGCTCCCATCTTGGCTGCTCCCTGGATATGCAGGTCGGTAAATGCCGCACCAGCCACAAACAGCGCCACCGTCAATCCCAAGGCAGCAATAAGCCCTGCCAAGAAAAGCTCCTTTTTCCCCATGCCGTCCGGCAGAGGGAAGCCAACAAGCTGGGCAATGAAACCCAGGGTAAAGATACCCACTGTCTTACCAACCAGCAGTGCTATAAATACCAGCCAGGTGGCAACGCCAATTCCCGCCAGTTCCACGCCGGCATTGGCAATGCCGAAGAAGAAGAGACCGAAATCCACGATGACCTTCCACTCGTGCTCAAACTGGGACAGGGTGGAATGTTCCTCCACATCCGCCTCGAATAAATGCTCTGTCTCCTTGATCGGGTGCGGCAGGAAGGGGACAATAAACACCAGTGCCAGTGCCGGGTGCAGGTGCGCGTTGTGCAGACCGGTCCAGCTCAAAATTCCCGCCGTCAGCAGGTACGGCCAGTAGTTCCTGACATTGAGCTTGCGCAGGATAAACGCCACTGCCATTCCGGCAAGCACCAGCAGCAGCCAGATAGGCTCCGTCGGATGCAGCGGGTCCGGGTAAAACACGGCAATGATGATTAGGCCGATTGCATCGTCGGCAATTGCCAAAAGCAGCAGGAACTTCACCGCCGGATGAGCCCCGCCGAAAACGAACCGGGCCACCAGCCACGCCAGAGCAATATCTGTTGCTGTGGGAATTCCCCACCCTTTAACCAGTTCCGGGGAACCAAAAATGGAGTTCAACGTCAGGTAAACAGCAACAGGCCCCAGTACCCCGCCGGCAGTGGCAAATAGCGGGTTAATGGCCTTCTTAATCGGGTTTAAATCACCGCCGGGCATCACGCTCTGGACAATTTCCACACCGGCAATGGCAAAGAAAAAGACCATGAAAATATCATTGACGAAAAAGTGAAAGTTATGCCCCAGGAACAAGTCCTCGTGCACAAATTCATGATAGCTGTGTGGGTCCACGTTTGCCCAAATCAGTGCTACCACTACTCCCGCAATCAATGGAATGGAAAATTCTCTCAGGAAATTAACTGTCTTACGCATCTAAATCCTCCCTACTTCAAACTTTTGTATCAAATCTTTGTTTTGTTAATTTTTCGATTACTATTATATATATACATACCGTTTTGCTAACGTTTAACAGCCCATGTCCTCCCCGGCATCACACCCTTTATATGTTATTATGCTGGTTTTTAGACAATTTTTTACTCTTTTCGTACCTATATTCATTTTTCCCACAGCAACCCCGATTAAAACAAAAACACCCCCATTATATATTTATTCATGTAACCACCCATTAATTCCTGCCTATTGAAAAATATTTTTAGTTCACATCGGGGACGGTTCTCGATGAGTTCACATCGGGGACGGTTCTCGATGTGAATTTTTTTCACATTGGGGACGGTTCTGAATGTGAATTTTTGTTTACCTGGGCTGCCTGCGTCTTAAAAACATGGCGGGAACCAGCCCCAGCACGCAAAGAAACGAAGTATAAAGAAACAGTTCATCAACACCCCTGGTAAAGGCCTTTTGGAATACGATTGCCTGCAGGTATTTCGCTGCCTCCAGTTTTACAGCCGTCGTGTCCAGCGCCCCAAATCCGGAAAACAAATTGGCTGCAACCGGTGACCAGGGAGTAATTTCTGACCGGTACATACTTTGGTGAAAAGCCACACGCCCAGTCAAAAAACTGGTCAGTACGGCCAAACCAAAAGAAGCACTCACCCGCTGAATGACATTGCTGGCCGCTGAAGCATGACCGACGTAGCGTTTGGGGATGACCGCCATTCCTGCCGTCTGCGCCGGCATGGATACCAGCCCCATGCCGATACCTCTTAAAATCACCCATTTCACTACCGTTTCCGGCGCAGTGTACACGTTCAGGTGGCTTAAAAGATAGGAGGTGTAGGCAAGCACGAAAATACCGGCCAAACTCAAGTAAAGCGCACCAATCCTGTCATAAATCCGACCGCTGATAAACATCACAATGCCGGTGGCCAGGGCGCCGGGCATGAGCAAGAATCCCGTTTCCATGGCACCCAGGCCGCGAATGTTTTGCAAATACAAAGGTAAATAAAAGACCTGCGAGTACAGGCTAACCATGATAATAATGTTTACCAAACGGCTGGCCGTGTAAACACCATATCTAAATATTCTCAGTTCCAGCATGGGGTATTCCACAGTGAGCTCATTGTACACAAAAATTGCCAGGCTCACTATACTGACGTAAAATAACAGGATAATAGGCTGTGACGTCCACCCCCAGCTTTCCCCTTTAGCCAGAGCAAAAATCAGCGAAAACAAACCTACGGCAGATGACAAAAATCCCACCGTATCAAATGGTCCCGCCGGCTGCATCTCAAATTCGGGCAGGATAACGCCGGCAATAAAATAGCCCAAAATTCCAATGGGAATATTAATAAAGAAAATCAAGCGCCAGTTAACGTATTCCACCAGGTAACCACCGATGGTGGGCCCTAAAGCGGGGGCCACCAACACCGCCATGCCCCAGATACCCATGGCCGTTCCCTGGCGGTTCCTGGGCACCAGGCGAAAAATCATGGCCAGTGCACTGGGCATTATAAGACCGCCACCCACAGCCTGCAGCACCCGGGCGGCAATAAGGACATAAAAATTCCATGCCAAACCACACAGAGCAGAAGCAATGGTGAATATCACCAGCGCGTAGATATAAAGCTTTTTATACCCCAGTTTATCGCCCAGCCAACCGCTAACAGGCACGATCACACCAAGCGTAAGCATGTAGATGGTAACAACCCACTGGACATTTTCCGTGCTTACCTGAAATACATCCATCAACGTCGGCACTGCGATATTGACAATGCTGGAGTCCAGTATCACCATAAACGCACCGATAACTATGACTGCCAGGGAAACTCCCCAGTGCGGTGCGGTATTATTTCGTTGTTGCTGTCGCTCTTGTTCCGTCATCACACTCACCTGACCACAATATTACTTGAGATGTATTCGCACCGTAGCACTCATTCCAGGCAGCAATTTTAACTGGACTGCCGGTAGCTCGAGCAGGCTGATACGCACAGGTATCACGCGCGTTACCTTGGTAAACCCGTTCCCGGAATTGACATCAGGCAGCAGTGAAAAGACCGATGTTGTAGCCAGGCCAATAAAATCCACCTTTCCTTGCAGTTGCACGTTCTTTGCAGCATCCAGCGTTACGTCTACCAGCTGTCCGACCTTTACTTTGTTAATCTCGGTTTCCTTAATATTGGCCTCAATGTAAAGGGAATCCAAATCCGCAACCACGGCCAGCACCTGTCCAGGTGCGACAGTTGTTCCCACCTTTGCCTCGCTCTTGATGACCGTACCGTCCAGAGGAGAACGAATTTCCTGCAGTAAAACAGAACCGCGATCCGCCCGTTCGCCTGCACCGCTAATTTGCTGTTTTCCCAGCACCTGGCCCTTGGTTACCCTGGATCCGGTATTTACTTTCCATTCCGCAAGAATACCCGAAGCCGGCGGGGTTATCTTAACCATTTCCCCGGTAACTTTTGCATTTTCAGTGATAATATAATGACTGTCCTGATACGCGTAGTAAGAGATTATCCCTAAAGCGCCCGCAAGCGCTGCCACCAGTACCAGCCCGATTACTCTCAACCGTTTATGATTGCCCTGCTTATGTTCAGTGCCAGTCACCAGTTTATTCTCTGCCATCCCTATCACCTTTCTGCTGGTTCATTAGTTTCTCCAAAAAGTACTCCATATCCGCAACCATCTGGCTTACCCGCTCTGGTGATATTTCTTTTAAAGCTTCTGTCAATTCCTCGGCTAACAACTGATACATTTCCCGCTTCCTTTCCTCCATATCCGGCACCAGTTCCACCGCTATGGCCCGGCGGTCCTCCCTACTTCTGACACGCCGCACAATATTTTTATCTTCCAACCGGTCAAGAATACTAGTCATGGTACTGGGTGGTACCCCCAGTTTTTCACTAAGATGCGACACCCTCACAGATTGTTCCTCACTGACAAGCCGCATCACCATCATTTCCGTCAGGCTGAGATTAAACCCCTTTTCCTCCATGATAGGCTGCATTAACCGTTGAAAAGCCCGGTGCGCCCTGTTGATTAAACGCGCTAGTTTCAACACCTGCTCGTGCGAGCTCATACTTTCACTCCTTACAAACACGGAATTTGGTTCCATTTCGTATAATACGATATCGTAATATTTCCAGCCTGTCAAGCATTCACATCGGGGACGGTTCTCAGTGTGAATTTTTTTCACATCCGGGGCGGTTCTGAACGTGAATTTACCAAAAAATTAAGCGGAGATACTATATATCTCCGCTCACCACAACCATTGATATTTTTATTTTCTATCGGAAAGTAATTACTTTTACCGGCCTATTTTCCATATCCTATCAAATTATTCACATTGAGAACCGTCCCCAATGTGAATTTCTAGGCCTTAATTCCCGAAACCTGCAATTCTTTGAAAAATGCAATGCCCCTGAGAGAAATTTCCATATCCTCCGTCACTTTGGCTTTTTTGTCAACGTAGACATTTATGCCGTCACACTCAAACTTTTTGTAATGCAGTTTGCTTTTTGGAGAACCTACAGACACGGTAGGTACAAGCTCTGTACCGCATCAACTGCTAACCTGCATCAGGTCAATTACCACTTCACTGCCTTTTTGCTTGATGTACTCTTTGGCTTTTTCTGTAATGCTGACTTTTGCCACAGCAATTCCACCCCTTTCGCTAACGTAAGCTTAAAGCGAATATCACAGTCAGTATTATTGTAAATCCTCATCCGGTTGCCGTCAACCCTTTGCACTCAAACGCCGTGTTTAAAGGATGGAGCTTGCTTCCTGTCAAACTTTTACGCCGGACACCTGAAGGCGCTTGAAAATCATGCCGCCCAGGGAAATCACAAGACCCTGGGGAGATATTTTTAAAGCTGAAGGAAGATAGACGGTAATTCCTTCAGAGGTTAATTTGTCATATGCTTCCAGGTTTTCTTCTTTAGGAGCACCTACGGACACGGTAGGCTCAAAACGAACGCCGCATCAACCGCCACCAATAGGGGTCAACTTAATGGTAACTTCCCCACCCTTTTTCAGAATGTAATCTTTGGCCTTACCGGAAATCTGCAAGTTAACCATTTGAACCACTCCTTTTATTGAAAATTCACATTGAGAACCGTCCCCAATGTGAATTTTGCTCCTGTAATTATTATATCACGCCATCGTTTTTTAGTTGCGCAATCTTTTCCTGAGAAAAGCCCAAATCAAGTAACACCTCTTCCGTGTGTTCGCCAAAACCGGGCGGGCGTATGTCCTGCTTGGTTTCATTTACATCGAATTTTAACGGGCAAGCGGTCACATTAACATTACCTGCCTGCGGGTGCGCCATAGGTCTTAACAGCTTCCGGTGCTTCACCTGCGGGTGCTCGCCGATTTCCGTTACATCCAGTACCGGTTCACAGCAAACATCGCCGTCGGCAAAGACCTCAGCCCACTCATCGCGCGTCTTCTGCGCAAAGATATCCTGCACTTCTTTCTTGACTTGCGGATCCCGTACATACTGTTTCGGTATCAAATCCTCTCTCCCCACTATCCTGCAAAATGCTTTCCAAAACTTCAGCTCCAAAGCACCCAGGCTCATATACTTTCCATCCCTGGTCCGGTAGACGTTATAACAAGGATACCCACCGTTGAGCATGGACTCCCCGCGTTTCAGTGCCGGATCGCCGGCTGCCAGCTGCATCAGCGGCATGACCATCCAGGACACCACACCGTCCAGCATGGACACATCTATGTACTGCCCCCGGCCCGTTTGCTGCCGGGAAATATAAGCCGCCAAAATGCCCACCGCCGCCATCAGCGCGCCGCCACCGATATCGGCAATCTGTACTGCCGGTATCACCGGAGGACCGCCAGCCATTCCCGTCAGTCCCAGTGACCCGGCAAGGGCGTTGTAGTTGATATCGTGCCCCGCCCGGTCCCTGTAAGGCCCGTCCTGCCCGTAGCCCGTGACGGAACACATAATCACCCGCGGGTTCACAGTTTGTAACGTATCAAAATCCAGACCCAGCTTAGCCATAACCCCCGGTCGAAAACCTTCAATAACAATATCGTACTCCTGCACCAATTTGAAAAAGATTTCCCTGCCCGCTTCACTTTTCAAGTTAAGCGTCATGCTTTTCTTGTTGCGGTTCAGTCCCCAGAACAAAGCACTTTCCCTGGTCCCGGGAAAACATGGTTCCATCCAGCGCATGTAATCCCCTACCTCCGGGTCTTCCACCTTGAGCACCTCCGCACCCAAATCACCCAGCAACTGCGTGGCATAAGGCCCCGGCAGCAGCCTGGTCAAATCCAGAATACGCATTTCCTTCAAGAACTGATACATGCTATCACCTCTCCCAATTTGCTTCATCTTCACATTTAAGCAAAAATAATGCCCAAAAAATTCACATTCAGAACCGTCCCCGATGTGAATTGCCTAGCAGGTAATTGATAAACTGCTGGGCAGTGCGGCCGGAGCGGCCGTTGTGCCACATGACCCACTGCAGGGCCTGTTCTGTTAACTCGTCTTCCGGCATCTCGATGTTGTGCTTCCGGGCCAGTCCCCGGACTATTTCCAGGTATTCCTCCTGGTCAGGAGAGGTGTAGGTAATGGTCACCCCGAAACGGTCCACCAGGGACAGCTTTTCCTGCAGGGAATCGGCAACATGCACATCATCGCCCTCACGGTCCTTCCAGCTTTCCTTAATCAGGTGCCGTCTGTTGGACGTGGCGTAAATCAGGACATTGTCCGGCCTCGCTTCCACGCTGCCCTCAATAACAGCCTTCAGGTATTTATACTCTGTTTCAAAATCCTCAAAGGACAGGTCATCGATGAAGATAATAAAGCGCAGTCCCCGGCTCCTGATGGCCGCCAGTATATCCGGGAAATAAACCAGCTGGTGCTTGGGCAGTTCAATCAGCCGCAGGCCCCGGGCAAAATATTTGTTCACCAGCGCCTTTACCGAAGACGACTTGCCGGTACCCCGGTCGCCGAATAACAGCAGGTTGTTGGCCGGAGCACCGTTGATAAAGGCTTCGGTATTGTCCACCAGGGTCTCTTTTTGCTTTTCGTACCCGATGAGGTCGTCGAAAGTTACGGGGTCCGGGTGTTTGACGGGCACCAGGCCCCTGCCCTCTTCCCAGCGGAAGGCCCGGTACAACCCCATCTCCCCACAGCCGGTACCCTGGTAGTAGTCCTGCAGCACCTTTAATATTTCCTCAACAGGTTTGTCTTCTGTGAAAGCCCGTCTCACCGCCCGGTACCTGCCGTCTTCCCTTCCGGTCCTACCGCTGTCCATCTGAAAATCAGTTATAAAATCCGCCGTATTGCTTCCGGTGCCTTTTCTCAACCTGCCCCAGTCCATCAAGTACCACTTTTTCAAGATATTCAAGTCATGTAAAGCCGCCTCGGACAGGCTCCTGCTAATGCCGTCCGCCGACCGCTCACAGGTTAAACTGAAGGCATTTTCATCCAGAATAATCAGCCGCAGCAGGTATTCCTTCCATAAATCTCCGCTTAAACCCTCTTCCCAGGCTATGCTGATTAGGTCATGACAGATTTCATAATACAGGGCATCCAGGCCGCCGTTTCCGTCCAGATACAGCTTCATGAGGTTGCTTGCTTTTCTTACCAGACAATCCTCAGCAATGCTCCGGAATAAAACCAGATGATTTAATTCAGAGTAAACTTCCCTTACCAAATGCCGTGCCATAATGACTTCCCCCACCTTCGCTACCTTGAACTGATAAATGTCTTTAAAAATATTTTTACACCACAAGCACAAATTCCTACTTTTTCCTGCTATTCTTTTTTCACAAAAAAAAAAAAAGCCCGGCACCAGGCTCGGAAGTGACTAAACCCTGACTCCGTACACCCGTAATTTATTCAGCCAGCTGTAAGGATGGTAGGATATGACGATACCTCCCGGCCCGGCATCCAAATTTTCCGGAATGTACACGCTAATCTCTCCGACCACAACCTTCCTGAAAACGACCTCATCCTCATTTTCGGGAACGCCTACATACACGGTAGGCTCCAGCCGCACCCCGCATCAGCCGATGGGCACCAGGCGCACGGTGACATCCCCGCCGTTGTTACGTATATGTTCTCTGGCCTCTTGGGTAAGCCTGATTTCCACCACCGTTCCCAACTCCTTTCCCAAAACCATTCTATTTACAACTACTTCATTTTGTGCACAAAAAGTCGGACTCTGCCTTACAGTGTATTCTGCTCAAATTCACATCCAGAACCGTCCCCAAATGTGAATTACAGGCAGCCTGCGGGAAGAGGTAAGCCCATGGTAGCCGCTCTAAATGCCAAAGGCCTGACGTTGCCGCCGGTACGGTCAACATCATCCTGGGCACCGCCATCCTGCCAACCATGCTGGCTGCAACCTTCGGTCTGGGACGGATGGTCCGTTCCCCGGCCGATACGGGACACGCATTAAAAAAGGCCTGCTTTCCACAAAGCAGACCTCAAAAATTCACATCCAGAACCGTCCCCAATGTGAATTTTATTTCAATATGGGTAAGCTTTTTAGGCGGTCGTAATCCTTGGCAACGCGGGGCTCCAGTTTAATAGCCCTGGCCATGTACTCATCCGCTTTTTGCTCCTGGCCCTGGTTGGATTTGAGCACCGCCAGCCAGAGATAGGCCTCCCACTGGTGTTCCTTATCCTTCAGCCCGGCATTCAGGTGTTTTTCCGCCTGCTGCCACCGGCCCAGGAAGTATTCAGCAACACCCTGATTGAGCCTGTCAAAGGGCTGCGGTATGAGGCGCGGGTTGGTCCGGGTTACCCAGAGGCGCTTTTCCGTTTCCGTCAGGCTTTCGTACTGCTTTTCCATTTCTTCGGGCATCCCGGCAGCCCTTTCAAAGAACTCGGCGGCCTCCTGCAGCTTGCCGCGCTGCACCAGGTTGATACCGCCTATTACATACATCCGCAGCAGGTTGTCCCAGTTGGCCTTCATCCACGGGCCGTTAGCCCGGGCCTGTTCCATATAGCGGACGGCATCCTGCAGGCGCCCTTCCCGCCACATGATATCCGCCGCACTGGTCCAAACCTTGGGGTCATACTTTTCCAGGCCTACCGCCTTTTCCACCTCTGCAAATCCCTGTTCCTTCTTGCCCTGCATCATGTAGATTTTTGCCAGGTCCAAATGATAATTGACCGTCCAGGGATCAAAGGTGGTGGCCTTTTCAAAATTTATCAAGGCCCTGTCCAGATTCTTTGCCTTGAAGGCCCTGACAGCTTCCTGAGCGTAGCTGTTGCCCAGCAGCAAGGTGGAAGAAAGCACCACAGTGGCCAGCACAAATACCGCCACGCCGGCAACATAATACATCCTGACACTGTCAAACTTTTTCCTGGAGATGGGCAGCGGCTCGCCCAGCCGCAATTTCTCCAAAGCCCGGGTAAAGCCGATACAGCTCCAAAGGACAATGGACACGGCAGAAAGAGCCAGGTCAAAATCAATAAAGGCGTGTACTATAAGCATAACCGCCGCAGACACCAGTGCCCACTGCAACAGCTTTACCTCCAAATCTCCCTCCCGGTAATTCTTCCAGGCCGTGTAGAAAAAGTAGAACCAAATACCAATCAGCACCAGGATACCAACGGTACCTATCTCCGTCCACATCTGCAGCCAGTGGTTGTGCACCTGGGTGGAGCTGTACCCGTAACTCTGAATGCGCCTGTAGGAACTTTCCCAGGCACCGCCGCCCAGGCCAAACAAAGGATGCTCTTTGATCAGCTTGAAGCTGTCCTTCATCCAGTAAAGCCTGCTGAGGCTGCTGCGGTCTTCCAAGCTGATATTTTTAATGCGCGTCAGGAAATTGCCGGGCAGTACCTTGCTTAAGACATTGTCCTCCAACATACCTTTATCCGCCTGCAGCACCATGCCCGCGGCAAAAATCACCGCCACTGCCACTGCCAAAATCACTGCATAGCTGACAAAGGCAACAAACCTGTCCCGGTCGGTAAATTTCCCCGCAGCATCCAGAATAGCCTGTCCCACCAGGGCCACCAACATACCCAGCAACAGCCAGGCCCAGGCGCCCCCGTAGTTTTTCTCCAGTATCAACGGTATCAGCTTATAATTGGCCACAAAGGCGCCCAGCATGGCAAAGCCCCAGTGGTAAACAGCCCACCAGCGCTTCTTGAAGCCCACAAAGAAAAACAGCACCGCCGGCAGGTAAACCAAGAACCCGCCGCGGGAATTGGTAGTCAAGAAGATAATCAGCAGCAGGTAATTACCGGCAGCATACAGGTACCGCTGCCAGGTATTGCCCTTATACCACAGATAAAGACCGATAAAGCTCACTGCCGCCAGCAAACTGGCCGTAGCATTGGGATACTGCAGAGTGGAAAAAACCCGTCCCCTGATAAAACCATCGTTAATATGAATAACTTCCACGGCAGTCAAAAACCCGGCCAAAGCCACACCCACAGCACTGACATAAATCACATTTAACAAGTACTTTATCTTGAGCCTGTCCTTGCCTAAATTGGCCGCCAGCCAAAAGACATATACATACAGGGCCACCTTGACTATTTCCTGAATGGCCAGCCGTGGGCTTGCAGCCCCAAAAAAGGCAATGACATATACCACCAGCAGACCCAGCACATGATAGTCCAGCATCTTATTTCCCAGGGACAAATCTCTCCGGCTGAGCTTCCAAAAATACGTAACCGCCGCAATCACCGACGCTCCCAGAAGCGCCCAGGACTGCTCCACCGGAAAAAATAATCCTCTATAATATGCCGGTAAAAATAAAAGTAGTCCAAATAAGACAAATGCCAGCCAATAAGATGCATTTTCTTTAGTATGTTCCATACCCTCGTCCCCTTCTTCCTAAAGTCCACCAGACAAAGTTCTACCTCTCCCGAATATATTCCTGCTTATCAAGAAACTTTATTTCATACGGTTTTCAGGACTCAAGAGTTATCCACATAATAAAAAATAAACCCCCGCACATGCGAGGGCACCTGTTAACCAGTCATTTTTTCAACCTTTCTAAATTCAGGAATAAACTTTTGCAGGAATAATTCCGTCTCATATTCATTCTGCGGTAAATTACCCCTGATAAGATTGTACTCAATTTCTTCAATTAGACGTTCATCAAGTTTACCGGGTTTGGCCACAAATATCCGCTTATGAGTAGTGGCGTTAACTCCTTCCTCATCGGTCAATAGTTCTTCATACAGCTTTTCGCCAGGCCTTATTCCAGTTATAACAATTTCAATATCTTCACCCGGTTCAAATCCCGAAAGCTTAATTAAACTTTTAGCTAAATCCATAATTTTCACCGGTTCACCCATATCAAGAATAAAAATTTCGCCACCTTTTGCCATGGCACCGGCCTGTATCACAAGCTGCACAGCTTCGGGAATAGTCATGAAGTATCTTACCATGTCTTCATGGGTAACTGTAACGGGGCCACCTTCAGCAATCTGCTTCTTAAACAGAGGAACTACACTGCCCCTGCTGCCCAGCACATTGCCAAACCTGACGGCTACAAAGTTGGTGGCACTGGTCTTATCAAAATGCTGAATAACCATTTCAGCCACTCGCTTGGAAGCACCCATGACACTTGTAGGATTTACGGCTTTATCCGTGGATATCAAGACAAACTTCTTTGCCCCAAATAAATCAGCAGCCCGGGCCACATTATATGTACCCATAACATTGTTCTTGATTGCTTCTTCCGGATTAGCTTCCATTAGAGGTACATGCTTATGCGCCGCAGCATGGAAAACTACATCCGGCCTATATAACTTAAATACTTGCTCAATTGCCTCTCTATCCCGAATATCCTTCACTAATGGATACAGTTCAGCATGAGGGCTATTTTTCTTTAACTCCAGCTCTATATCATAAACGTTGTTTTCACAGATATCTAATAACAGCAGTTTCTTGGGTGAAAACTTCAGAATCTGGCGGCACAGCTCGGACCCGATAGAACCGCCGGCACCGGTTACCAGGACAACTTGTTCATGTAAATACTGTGAAATACTTTCAAGATCAACCCTGACCGGCTCCCTGCCCAATAAATCCTCTACCTGAACGTCCCTGATCTGGTTAACCGTCACATTGCCTTCAATCAAATCATACATCCCCGGTAAAGTCTTCACTTCCGCTTCGGTTTCATAACAAATATCCACTATTTCCCGTTTCACTTTACCCTCAGCTGAAGGAATGGCCAAAATGATTTCCTGTATATTGTACCGTTTTACCAAATCCGGTATATCGTGCCTTGTACCAAGCACCGGAGCACCAAGAATTTTTAGATCCTGCTTTGCCGGGTCATCATCCACAAAACCCACCAGGTTAATCTGTCCATTAAAATGATTCTTAAGCTCTTTTGCTACAAGTACTCCCGCATCTCCGGCACCGACGATGAGTATGGGCTTTCCACCTTTAGGCTGGTTTAAGTTCAACCCATAATCTCTAAACAACCTCCAGCCTAGGCGCGAACCACCAATTAAAAGAACATTTAACATCCAGTCCAGGACTATAACACCACGCGGCAGCGGCAGCCTGCCGCCTTCCATAATAAAGTAAGTCACTGAAACTTTTACTGCAGCAGCAATACTGACAGCACTGATAATTACAACCAATTCGCCAATGCTGGCATACTGCCACAGGCGCTTATACAGCCCCAAAGCATAAAAACATAAAATTGCAATAACTGTAAAAATAGGAGCTAAACTATAAAAGGATTCAATAAACTGTGCCGGAATTTCCACATAGCCATCAAACCTAATTATTAGTGCCAAGTAAAAAGCTATGTTTACGAGTACAGCATCTATAAGTATTAAAGCTCCTATACGTTTATACTTACTCATACCTCACACCTCAATCTATTAGTCCCCAAAGATTTTAGCCATTAAGACACTTATTTGAATTTTTATAAAGCCGAATTTAAAGAACAAGTTAATCAAAAAAACTTTTGAAAACAGGAAATAATGCACTTATTTCCTACCAAGCGTTAAGTATTAAATGCAAATTTGATAAGTAGGTTATATCCATTTATTATCTATTCCTCTTCAGTTAATGCAGCTTCATCTAATGCAACGCTCTTCGTTTCTCTTTCAATAACCTTTATCAAATATTTAAAAAATTCATCTCTCAAATCTTCTCTTCTCAATGCATATTCTACGGTAGCTTCTAAAAATCCAAGTTTATTCCCAACATCATATCTTTTACCTTCAAAGTTATAGGCATACATAGCCTCTCTTTGAGCTAACTCTTTTAATGCATCAGTAAGCTGTATCTCTCCACCCTTTCCAGGCTTAGTATGCTCTAATATTTCAAATATGGATGGATTGATAATATACCTTCCTAAAATAGCAACATTAGAAGGTGCTTCTTCTACAGATGGCTTTTCCACTAACCCCTTTACCTTATACACTCTACCCTCAATATGCTTTCCTTCAACGATGCCATATTTATTCACATCTTCTTTAGATACTTCTTGCACCCCTAGTACAGTTGTCTTATATTCTTCATACACTTCAATCATTTGCTTTAAGCAAGGCTTATTATCTGCATGGACAATATCATCTCCTAGAAGCACAGCAAAAGGTTCATTTCCTACAAAGCTTCTAGCACAATTTATAGCATGACCTAATCCTTTAGGTTCTTTTTGTCTTACGTAATGGATATTTACCATATTTGAAATATCTTTTACTAAAGATAATAGCTCTTTTTTATTTTTCTTTTCAAGTTCAAGCTCAAGCTCTATAGATCTGTCAAAGTGGTCTTCTATAGCCCTTTTATTTCTACCAGTTATAATAAGTATTTCCTCAATACCTGACTCAATAGCTTCTTCTATAATATACTGTATAGTAGGCTTATCTACTATAGGGAGCATTTCTTTAGGCTGTGCTTTAGTAGCAGGTAAAAATCTAGTACCAAGACCTGCTGCTGGTATTATGGCTTTGCGTACTTTCATTGGTAGTTACCCCCTTGTATAATAAAGTTTGTAAAACACTTCAAAATAAATATCCTGTCTAATAGTTTTCATCTACTGTTCCTGCCTAGTAGCATGAAAACTAAAAAAAACTTGTGTATTAAAGAAATTCTCCGTGATCTCTTAAAAAAAAAAAAAACAAACCCACACTTGAAGATGAAGTAAATATTGCTCAAAAATGGATAAATCATGGTTATCATGCAACTTTAGTATTACGTATTGTAGGAATAAGCCGTTCCACATATTACTATCACCTAAAGCAAAAGGGTAAACACAAAGCCCATAATAGCGGTGGCAGGCCCATTCCCGGCTATTCAGTGGATATTCATGGCAACCCAGTTTCAGACGAACAAATCAAAGAATGTAGTGACCCCAAATTTGTCAACACCTTAAGTGACATTTTTACGAAGACTGAACTCCTGGTGTTAAGCCTTTGGGGATCTGTAACCTAACCGAGAATGCATCCGCTCTTCGTTGAGTATTTGATCCACGCTGAGATAACTTTCTCGGCCTCTTCAAATGATTCAAACCG
>JACDOG010000020.1 GCA_017656305.1 Thermoanaerobacteraceae bacterium | reverse complement strand
AGCTATCGGCGATTCTCCCCATTTATGGATATTGGATACTATGCTCCCTGACATAGACGGTACCAGCTTATCATAGAGATTAAAGCTGTTTCACCTGATATCCCAATAATTTATATTTCTGCCCGGGATGCTGACATCGACCGGATTGGGAGGTTCTTCTATTTTCTTGCCAAATCCATTCTTGTTGGTAATCCTTGGATTTCTCCCAAGGTTATTACACTAACTTAATTACCCTCATGACCGGCAAAGCCGGCCTTAATCTGCAGTTTGTCATAAAACCTTTTTAACACCACCGCCAGCTGCGCCCTGGTTACCGGTTCGTCCGGCGCAAAGCGATCTTCAGCTACCCCTTTAAATAATCCCTGTTTCACGGCCCAGTTAATTTCTTTCTCTGCCCAGTGACCCTGAATGTCTGTAAAAGTCGTTTCCGGCTGGGTAAATGGTATACCAAGCTGTGCCGCAATCCCCTGCGCAAGTGCTACTGCCAGGCGCCTCTGAATAGCCGTCTGCTGCAGTTGCTTGGCCGTCTCCAGGTGAGATATGAATCCTAACTCCACCAGCACTGCCGGAGCCCTGGTTTCTCTTACCATGTAAAAGTTACTTACCCTGACGCCGCCATCCGGCCAGTTAACAGCTGCCACCAGCTTTTGCTGTATCTTTTTTGCCAGCTGTTCTGCCTTTCCCCCGCGAGCCACGATGTGAGTGCTGATATAACGAGGTTTGCCGGTAGTAAAACTGTTGATATGAATACTGAGCACATAATTTACACGAGCATCATTTAATAATTTCACCCTGTCTTTTAAGCTGACAAACTTGTCCGCCGTCCGCGTCATGACCGTATCTACATTATTGTACTTTAGCAAACTGTCAAGCTTTTTGGCAATCTGCAACGTTACTGTCTTTTCCTGCAGTCCCAAAGTCTTGTTTACCGTCCCGGGATCTTTTCCACCATGCCCGGGGTCAATGCCAATTAGCATAGAAAAACCCCCTTCGCACTGCTATATATATGCAGCTTAAAGGGGAGTTTACCAAAAATTTAATCTTCCAGGATGGTTTTCACTGCCGTTTCCACACCCTGTATCTCTTCAGGGTCCGTCCAGTCAATTCCGGTAATAATTTCCCGGATGGCCTTTTTTTCAGCCGCAGTGAGACTGAAAAATTTTTCGCCGTGTTCCGCCAGTATTTCCAGAATACCCGGAGCTTGACCCTGTTTCAGGTTCTTTAAGCAGTACAGAAAGTAGTTTAATTCATTTTGCCCCAGTTTTCCCTCTACTTCCTCCTGCAGTAACAAATCAGCCAGCCTCACCATCAACCGGTGCCAGCGTTCCCTGATAAACATGCGGTGTTCTCTCAACTGGCACCGCCTTCTTTTTTCCGGGGGTCAGACATGATCATAGTGCTCTTATCAAATAAAATGGGTATGTCTACTCCACCCGGACCATCGCGGTTTTTATCGATACGTATCCAGTAGTTGGCCACTATATCCTGAAGCTCGGGATTTTCATTTGCCTCTTCCGGTGTAATAGGCTCCAGCTTCAGCATCAAGTCCGCCTCATTTTTCATTCTCTTGGCACCCTGCAGGCTGCCATCTTCGTTTAACTGCACCAGCGCCACAACAGCAATATTTAAAGTCTGGGCAAGAATTTTTAAGGTACGCATAATCATTTCCAGCATCTGAAACTCCTGTAGGTTGTCGGACAGTTTCTCCATTCGGCCCACGTAATCCACGATCAGCAGCTTGATATCTTTTTGCACCTTGTATTTACGCGCAATGGACACACATTTTTCCGGCGTCAGCTTAGGTACAGCCTGAGAATAAAACTTGCTGTTGTACAGTTTATTGTAACCGTGGGATATGGTGATAAATTCCTGCTCAGTAATGTTGCCATGACGGATGCGCTGCTGTTCCACGGTACTTAATAGCGATG
This sequence comes from Thermoanaerobacteraceae bacterium, assembly GCA_017656305.1. GTDB lineage: Bacteria > Bacillota > JADQBR01 > JADQBR01 > JADQBR01 > JACDOG01. Next base: position 37,285 of record JACDOG010000020.1, on the reverse strand, counting down.
CCCAGCGCAGCACAATCTGCTGCTTGCTCATTTCCGTATTTAAGTAGAGAACTGGCTCGGGGTTTTTGGCCAGAACGGCGACAGTAGCAGCCAAGTTCATGCTCCAGGCGGTTTTACCATGACCGGTACGCGCCCCAAGAATGATTAAATCCCCCGGTTTATATCCCAGGCAGCAATTGTTTAGCATTTGATAACCAGTATCCAAGCCATCTAAAATTACCTCTCCCTTTGCCTTGGCTTCCAGGTAACGCTGGCGTCTTCTTTCAATTTCCTCCAGACCGTAGGTTGCCAGTTCCTGTGGCGTATCCCCCTGTTCGTCCATTTCCAGCGAGACCAGATTGGTCAGTTCGTCTTCGGCATTCATCAGGAGCTCCTGCACATCATCGGTTTCCGGTATCAGCTTCATATATTTCTGCAAAAACTGATAAAACCGCCGCAGCCGGTACCGGTCCTTCAGTTCCTTAATCCAGTAATCAATATTCCCCTCATCCACAAAAAACTCGGCAATCTCTCTTAATTCCTCAAAGTCTTTACTGCTTTGAAACAGCGAATTTTTTCTAGCTTCCTTGACCAGTTCAAAGTAACTAGCATGGATACCGTTGCGGTAGAGAGAGCAGATTATGTCAAAGATAAACTGGTGCTTCGGCAGGTAGAAATGTTCATTTACCAAATTGTTCAGTGCTTCTATACAGCATTCTTCAGAGTTCATCATGGCGGATAGGACTCTTTTTTCCGCCTCAGCATCATACAATTTATTTTCCACATTTTCACGGGCAACAGCCACCGGTTGTCACCTCTCCCTAGGTAATCACCATGCCAGTTTCCGGGTCAATCTTGGGGATATTACGCCTGTGGGAGACCTTCTTTTCTTCTTTTTTCTTAACTCTGCGCTCCCTATGAACAGCATCTTCTTTATTCGCCTGTTCCGGAGTGGTAATCCCCTTCTCCTTCCAACTTTTCAAAATGGATTCAATATAGTTGAAGCTGGGCTGCGAGGTTGCCAGGCAACTTTTTTCCATGGCTTTAATAATCATTTCATCGGAAAAACCCCACTCCTGAGACCAACGCTTCAGCGCCCTCTTTTCCGGCTCACTTCGAATAGCCCGTCCCAGTACGGCAGCAAACTTGTTTACCCAGTAGTAATCCTCATCATAGGACAAAAACCATTCCTTTACTTCCTCCACCGATTTTAAGCCGGCAGCATAAAGGTTGTCCACAATGGACTTAATCCGCCAGTCTTTCTGCCAAATTCCCCCCCGCTCGTGACATTCTATCAACACATACTCCAGCAGCTGAAGCGGGAAATCGTATTCGTAAAGCCACTGAATAATCATCCGTTCGTGCTTGGGAGCTAACGGCAGCCCCGTTACCTGGCTGAACAGTTTTGCCAGCCTGTCAAAATCCTGTTCTCTTCCCTTATGTAAGGTATTATTATTAAACAATTCCTGAAGGCGGTTGTAGAGACCATCCAGCAAATATACTTTAGACCAGCGCCCTTTTTCATCCTGAATGGACGCCAGCCGGATGAAACCCTTGTTTTCCAATTGGGCGAGCAGTTCCTGGATTTGAACTTCGGGGATGGTAGTTAACTGGCTGAGGGTCTTTACAAAAGGACGGCGTTCTTTTTCCGACTGCCGAAACAAAAGCAACTGCAGTAAAATCACCAGTTCCTGTTCATCCAGGCCAAGCCGGACATAATTCTTCAGTAAAATATTCGGTACCACGGTTACCCCTTGCTCCATTAGCAGGCCAAAGGGCGATAAAGCTTCCATACGGTAAATCCTCCCCCATCCCGCGTCAACAATTTAAAGCATATTATATTATATCACGAATATCAGTCCGTTTAAATGAAAGACTAATATACAAAAAGGAGTAACAATATGCAGGCACGGCTGACCCACGACAACTTAACCGACCTGTTTGAACAGGTCTTTTCCCTGAAACCGGATAAAACATCTAATTTCGCCCTTTATAGATTCTACCATCTTGTGGAACAACACCCAGTACAGGTGCTAGAAGTGCTCTTCTTTCAGTACTACTGGCGCAACCAGGCTGTAGATTATCTCACTCTAAAACGTTTTCTCAAAAAACATGCCCCGGCCATTTATCCGGCCATATTAAAATTTACCGTCCACCTGGAACGCAGTTACCTGCTGGCCTGTCTGGACAAAAAGTTTTTTAGTGTGCAGGTCCGCTTTTTAGGCCAGTTAAGGCACCTGATAAAAGACATTCTGACCAACCTCCAGGGTCGCTCTTACGTCAATACCACTAAAATTGCCGTGACCTTACGCAACATGAAACATACGGACGACATGGTACTGCAGTTAAAGGAAAACGTGAAAGTTCCTTTTGAATGTGTCCTGGTACTGGAAAACATGGAACCATATCTGCGGAATGCCGATTCCCTGGCGGATTTGCCGCAATTCCGGTGTGTCTATTTTGCTTTCAACGACCTGAAAAATTTCGCCATGCAGATAGAAAACAACAACTGGTCTCCGTTTCTGTACAAGCACCTGGAACAGCTGCTAACCGCTGAGAAAAGGGAACAAATCAGGCAAGTTTTAAAACACCTGATTGAAAATCATACAGTACCCGGTCAGGTCAAACAGGCCTTCGTCCTTTACATGACCCTGCCCGACGACATCCCCTGGCACAAGCACCCGTTTATCAAACGTCTGGTTTACAACAGCTACTGGTACGGGAAGGTACACAACACAAAAACGGATGCTAATGTTTCCAGGTACTAGGAATAAACAGGCTCAGCACCGTGTAAATTTCCAAGCGGCCGATTAACATCAGCAAGCTCATAAACAGCTTGTAGCCGCTTCCGTAGAACGCGTAATTTTCCGCCGGTCCCACCAGGGCCAACCCGGGCCCAATATTGCCCAAGGTGGCAGCAACGCTGGTAAACCCGGTAACAAGATCAACACCGGAAGTCAGCATGATTAAGGTAGACAGAGCTGTCAAAGCCATATACAGGAAAAAGAACTGGGTCACGTTCATGACAGTACGGTCGGAAACAGTCTTGTTGTCTATCTTTAAACTCAGGACAGCCCGCGGCCTCACCATCTGCCGCAGTTCCAGCAGCGAGTTTTTTACCAGCAGCAAAATCCGCCCCACCTTAACAGAACCCCCGGTGGAACCTGCACTGCCTCCCACAAACATTAAAAACACCAGAATACCCTTTGCCAGTCCCGGCCACTGGTCAAAATCGGCAGTGGCATAACCGGTAGTGGTGATAATGGATACAACCTGAAATACCGCCTTGGTCAGCGCCATTTCCTCACCCCATAGGGCTAGAAGCACCCAGGTAGCCACCGAAAAGAAAACGACAATTCCTGCATAAAGCCTAAATTCCTCGTTACACCAGAACACTTTTAAATTTTTTCCCTTCAGTGCCTGGTAATAGAGACTAAAATTGGCACCGGCAATAAACATAAATACTATGATAATCCAGTGAACCAGCGAACCGTAAGCCCCGATACTCAAGTTTCGCGAGCTGAAACCGCCCGTTGCCATGGTACCGAAGGTGTGCACCATGGCTTCAAAGAGCGACATGCCGGCCAGCCAGAGCAGGATAATCTCCGTCACGGAAATTATTACGTAGATTAGCCACAAGATCTTTGCCGTTTCCTTGATACGGGGTTTTAGTTTCTCTGCACTGGGTCCGGGTACCTCCGCCCTGAACATCTGCACACCACCGGAACCCAGCTGGCTTAGGGCAGCAATAAACAGCACCATAATTCCCATGCCGCCCAGCCAGTGGGTCAAACTACGCCACATCAAAATACTTTTATCCACAGCTTCAATATTGGTCAGCACGCTGGCCCCGGTAGTGGTAAAACCCGACATGGTTTCAAAAAAAGCATCCGCAAAAGAAGTTAAGGTACTGGAGAGGAGGTAAGGCAGCAAGCCAAACAATGTAGCAATCAACCAGCCAATAGAAACCACAGCGAAGGCCTCCCGCTGTCTTACCTCACCTTTGGGCTTCACCAAAAAATTAAGCAATATACCGATCCCCCCTGCCAGCAGCATTGGTATCAGGAGGGGTAAAACCGGCTCGCCGTAATATATGGCCCACAATAGCGGCAGAATCATGGAAATGCCGATTATAGTCGTTAACTGTCCCAACAAATGAATTACGGTACGTACTCGCATGGTTCAATCACCTGCCTGCAAACAACTCTTCCACCTTCTTTACAGCGTGGGGAAGAGCAAACACCATCACCAGGTCTCCGGGACGGATGACATCCGCCCCCGTGGGTACGATTACCTGCTCCCCTCTCGCTATAGCCCCAATCAGCACTCCCCGCGGAAACTTCAGGTTTTGCAGCGGCGTGTTCACTATTTTCCCCGAACAGGGTGCGACCAGTTCCAGCATCTCCGCTTTGGCCCCTCCCAGCAGCGTTACGGAAATTATATCACCGCGCCGGATGTGTTTGAGGATGGCACCTGCCGTCAGCATGCGCGGGCTGACGGCCACATCAATACCAACCTTCTCCACCAAAGGAACATAGTCGGACCTTCTAATCTGTGCAATAGTCTTGGAAACACCCAAATGCTTGGCCAACAAGGATACCAGCAGGTTCACCTTGTCGTCGCCCGTAACCGCTACCAGCAGGTCGGAATTTGCAATATCCTCCTCCTCCAGCAGGCTGAGGTCCGTGCCGTCACCGTTGATAACCAGCGTCTTTTGCAGCTGGCTAGACAGAGCCTGGCACTTCTTGTAGTCCTTCTCGATTATCTTTACCTTGTAATTCTTGTTTTCCAGTATCCTGGCCAGATTAAAGCCGATGCTGCCGCCGCCGAGAATGGTCACTTCTTCCACGGGTACACGAACCTGACCCAAAAAATGCTCTATATAAATCATTTCCCGCGTTTCGGCCATGATGAATAAAATATCACCGGACTTAATAACATCATCGCCACGAGGAATAATCATTCTCTGGTCGCGTAAAATAGCCACGATGAGGTAAGGTATATCAAAATCCAGTTCCGCCAGTCTTTTGCCAATGACAGGTGCACTGCCGTCCACACTGATTTCCAACAGCTGTACCCGTCCCCCGGCATAGTACTCAACATTTAACGCTTCGGGAACATCAATCAATTTGGCTATGGTTTCAGCAGTTACCATCTCTGGGTTAATTACCAGGTCGATACCCATGGTGGTGTTGCGGAAGCCGGAAATCTCCACGTACTCGGGATTGCGCACACGGGCAACAGTTTTTTCTACACCATACTGTTTGGCCAACAGACAGGCCACAATATTTATCTCGTCAATTTCCGTAACGGCTATCAGTAAATCCGCATTTTTTACGTCTGCTTTCATTAAGGTACTAATACTGGCACCGTTTCCTTCAATAGCCTGTACATCCAACTTCTCTTCTACCACTGCCAGGCGGTCCCGGTTCTGCTCAATTAAAAACACATCATGATTCTCCTCGCTCAATTTTTCCGCAAGGCTGAAACCTACTTTGCCCGCCCCAATTATAACGATTTGCACCACGCAACACTCCTTTTGATACAACCACCACAAAATTTGCGACAACAAGTATACATTTCTGTATCTTTCTCAAGTTTTCAATACCGCCACATTATATTATAATAATACCAGCATGGTTGCAAGGGAGGATACTATGGAAATTTTCGCATTGGTAGGCCCCAGCGGCACGGGAAAAAGCCACCGGGCCATTGCTGTTGCCTATGATTACAATATAGATGCCATTATAGACGACGGCCTGCTAATTAACGGCAGCGACGTGCTGGCGGGTAAGTCGGCCAAACGCCAGTCAACAAAAATCGGTGCCATCAAAACCGCACTTTTCACCGACCCGGAACACGCCGCGGAAGTACGCCGGGCAATTGACCAACTCCGGCCGGACAGGCTGCTGGTACTGGGTACCTCCGAAGGGATGGTACGGCGCATCACGGAAAACTTGCACCTGCCCCAACCACAACACTATCTCAATATCACGGAAATTGCCTCCGCAGAAGAAATAAAACGTGCCCTGTATACCCGGAGACAATACGGAAAGCATATCATTCCCGCACCAACCGTGGCGGTCAAGCCGCGCCTGTCGGGGACCTTAATTGAGCCGGTAAGAACGCTTCTGAAACGCCGGCACGCTTCGCCATCCCAGCAGGAAAAAAAATTATGGGTAGAACAGTCGGTGGTCCAGCCGACATTTAACTACTTCGGCAAATTTTATATAGCCAACAACGTGCTGTCCCAAATTATCTCCTATGCCACCAAAAGCGTGCCTCAAGTGGCAAAAGCCAACAAGGCACATGTAAAAAACCATGAATACGGCGTGGAGTTTACCGTAGACATTACCGTAAATTACGGGCACTATCTTCCCGGCATCGCCGCTCAAGTACAAAAGGCGATCATTGATACCATCGAGCACATGACCGCCTTGCACGTAATTGCCGTAAATATAAATGTCAAGAAACTCGTAATTGAAGAGGATTAATTACCAGGCTCCAGCGCGGCCTCCGTATAGCGGTTGCTGGGATTCCACAGAATCCACTCCTTCAAACCGGCATCGTAAGTGGCCCTGATCTGTGCCCGTACTTCCTCGGGACCGTACGGATAACCGTAGGAAAAGTCCTGCAGCCAAGGGCGAATAACACTGTTAATATCTCTGGTTTTGTACACGGCATCCGTCAGACTTTCGTAAACGGTCCGGTAAGGCGACGCATTGGGATTCTTCAGCCCGTAACTGCCCGCGGCATAGTGAGACGGGTAAACCATGGGCGACACGTAATCGGTATTTTGCGCAATCAGCTCAAGCTTCTGCCCAATGCCCAGATCGTCTTTGGCAGAACAGGTCAAGCCAAAAACGTCCGCCGACAGGAATACTCCTGTCCCCTCCAGCTTTTGCCGGGCGTAAGCCAGAAAATCGGCAATAACTTGCGCCTTGGCCTTGTCCGTTTTACCCGGATATACCGCCTCCTTCAACGGACCATCCGAGGGAAAGCGCACGTAATCAAACTGAATTTCCTGAAAGCCGGCCTTGGCGGCAGCTAACGCAATAGCCACATTGTAGTCCCAAACCTCTTTTTTATAAGGGTTGGTCCAGGCCTTTCCCTTGTAGTCATACCAGGTCCCTCCGGACCGGCGCTGCACCGCCAATTCCGGATAGTGCTTCGCCAGCAGCGGGTCCTTAAAAACCACTATTCGGGCAATGGCGTAGATATCATGTTCTTTTAACTTCTGCAACAGCCCGGGCAAGTCCTTGATTTTCTCCGAACCGGGGTCAATATCCAGGTCCGTTTCCAGTTCCAGCGGCGTGGTCAGATAACCGGTGGCATCCTTGATATCCACAACCAAAGCGTTCAACTCGGTTCTGTCAATCAATTCAATCAGCTGGTCAATCCTCCGGGACCCTGCCGTGTGACCGGTAGCGTATATCCCCTTGACCGCAACGGGCTGCAGCCCGCTGTTGGCCTGCTGCCCCTCACCTTGGTCTACCCCTTCCGATACGGGAGGTTCCTGCGGCACATCAGCCTCATCGCCTGACTGGTTTTCCCCAGTGCCAGTCTCTTCCTGTGTTTTCTGACCTGGTTCCGGAGCCGTCACCGTATCCTTACCCGTATTTTCCTGCTCCGCCGGTGCGTTAACCGGATTTCCTGCGGTAAACATTACTCCCGACACTGCTAGATACACTGCTACCAGTACTACTGCCGCAATAATAAGCGTTTTTTTCATATGTACTAAGCACCGCCCTGCAATATTTTACGTCGAGACTAAAATTTCGACATATTCTATGCTATCTCCTTTTTCCTGCCACAACTTTACCGTGACATATAATCCCACCACCTGCCGGCCTGCACCGGCAAAAAAAAAATTCAGCCCGTAAAAACAAATGAGGGCCGATAACCTAAACCTTTATTTAAATTCCCGCACCATTTCCTCTAGTTGCCTGATAACCGCCTCCCGCTCACTGCCGCTCAGGCGCTGCAGCCGTTCCCTGAGAGCAGCAATTTCCGTTACAGGTGATGGCTGTACACCATTCCAATCTATCTCATGCCCAACCTGGCTTAAATCTACGCGTTCCAGCCACTGCGGCACATAGGTCCGCAGCCCGTATTCCCGGGTAATCAGCCTGGCCAGTGTTTCGGAAGCTTCTACTTCCCCATGGGTGACAAACACTAAATCCGGCTTCAGTGAGAAACTGCCCACCCACTGGAGCAAAGCTTCCTGGTCGGCATGGGCGGAAAAGCCGTCAATGTCAACAATCCTGGCGTTAACTGCAATTTCCTCACCGTGAATGCGCACCTTCTTCGCCCCGTCCAGAATCCGCCTTCCCAGGGTACCCTGGGCCTGGTAACCCACAAACAACACCGTACTTTCAGGACGCCACAAGTTATGCTTGAGATGGTGCTTTATCCGGCCGGCATCACACATGCCGCTGGCGGAAATGATAATGGCACCGCCGGGTATTTTGTTCAGTTCCTTGGACTCCTCTGTACTTAAGGCCATGTGCAGCTGCGGTAGGTACAGCGGGCAGCTACCGCCCATTTTTTCCTGCAATTCCCTGGTTTCCGCGTCATAGTACTCGGGGTGATTGCAGAATATATCGGTAGCGTTGATGGCCAGCGGGCTATCAATGTAGATATCCCGGGGTGAAATCTCGCGGCTTTCAATTAGCTTGGCCAGGTAATACAGCAAGTCCTGCGTCCGCTCCACGGCAAAGGCCGGAATTATCAGGTTGCCGTCCCGCTGAAAAGTATCCTTTATGGTCTGCCGCAGCAGTTCCAACCGGTTGTCCTTATCCTTATGAATGCGGTTGCCGTAGGTAGATTCAATAACCAGTACGTCCGCCTCCGTAATGGTTTCCGGGTCCTTGATGATGGGCTGGTTAAAGTTACCCAAATCGCCGCTAAAAACTATTTTGATCTGCTTCTGCCCCTTGGTTACCCACACTTCAATAATGGCCGAGCCCAGTATGTGGCCGGCATTGGCAAACCTAGCTTTAACATTGGGGGCAACTTTAATAGTTTCCCCATAATTCACCCCTTGAAAATATTTCATACACTGCCTTGCCTCTTCCGCAGTATATATCGGTTCCAGCAGGGGCTTACCGGCACGGCGATACTTGCGGTTTTTCCGCTCCACTTCCATTTCCTGAATATGCCCGCTGTCCGGCAGCATCACCTGCAGCAGGTCCACGGTACCCTTGGTGCAGTACGTGGTACCCCGGAAACCCTGTTTATAAAGCTTTGGAATCAGTCCGGAATGGTCTATATGCGCGTGAGTCAACAGCAGTGCATCCACTTCCGAGGCAGCAACGGGCAATTCCCCGTAGTTGCGCTCTTTTATTGCCTTAGAGCCCTGAAACATGCCGCAGTCTACCATCACCCGGCTTTCACCGGTGTCTATTAAATAACTGGAGCCGGTAACAGTCTGCGCCGCACCTAAAAACTGCAACTTCACGCCCACCACACCTCCATGAAAATAGAATATTTGCCTACCCTAAAAAAATACTCACAACAGTCCGGACAGGTCTCTAATGGCTAATGGTGCCACGGAGGAACCATTGGGCCGACCCGGCATCCCCTACGAGTGGTTCTCACGCGAAATGCCGGGCAGCTCTGAATTAAGCCTGCGCCCGCACCTGCAGTTCCCGGTACCGGCGCGCGACAAAACGCTCCATGCGCTCCATGGCCTCTTCAATCTGGTTGATGGAAGCAGCATAAGAGATACGGATATGCCCTTCACCCCCGGCGCCAAAAGCATTGCCGGGAACAACCGCCACCTTTTCTTCTTTCAATAACTCTTCACAAAAAGTCTCGGCATCCAGCCCAGTTCTTTTCACCGACGGGAACGCGTAAAAAGCACCTTTCGGTTCAAAGCAGTCCAACCCCATATCATTGAGGCGCTTGATTAACAACCTTCGCCGCTGGTTGTACTGTTCCTTCATACGGTACACGTGCTCCAAACCGTTTTTCAGCGCTTCTAGGGCGGCCATCTGCGCGGTCACCGGCGTGCAGAGAATGGTGTACTGGTGTATTTTTACCATTGCGCCAATTAAGTCCGGGTGCCCGGCAGCAAAACCGATGCGCCAGCCAGTCATGGCAAAGGATTTGGAAAACCCGTTAATTAAAATTGTACGCTCTTTCATACCCGGAAGCGAGGCAAAGCTGGTATGCTGCCCGTTATACGTTAGTTCACTGTAAATTTCATCGGCAATAACCAGCAGGTCATGCTTTTCCACCACCCTGGCAATGGCCGACAGCTCATCCCTATTCATAATGGCTCCCGTAGGATTGTTGGGGTAACACAACACCAGCACCTTGGACTTTTCCGTAATGGCTGCTTCCAACTGCTCAGCAGTTAGCTGAAAGTCGTTCTCGGGTTTGGTGGGAATGGAAACCACCTTACCACCGGCCATGACAGCGCAGGGTTTATAAGATACATAGCACGGTTCCGGTACAATTACTTCATCCCCATCATTGACCACAGCACGCAGGGCCAGGTCTACCGCCTCGCTGGCACCCACGGTAATCACCAGCTGGTTTTCCGGGGAGTAGGATAAGCCGTACCGTTCCTCCAGGTACCCTGCCACAGCCTGGCGCAGTTCGGGCATACCCCAGTTGGACGTATACATGGTATAGCCTTTTTCTAAGGAATAAACGCAGGCTTCCCTGATATGCCACGGGGTGACAAAATCCGGTTCCCCAACACCCAGGGAAATAACCCCCTTGGTGTTGGCTACCAGGTCAAAAAATTTTCTGATGCCCGAGGGCGGAATACTGCGCAGTTTAGAAACGATAAACCTTTCCGCATTAAAATTACTCATGGGCTAACCACCTGCCGGCGATCTTCCTCTTTATCTTCAAAAATTACCCCGGCCTGCTTATAATGTTTCAGCACGAAATGCGTCATGGTACTCTGCACGTGTTCGATGGTGGCCAATTTTTCCGCCACAAAGAGTGCAACCTCTTTCATGGTTTTTCCCTCCACTACAACCGACAGGTCATAACTACCGGACATCAAAGACACGGAGCGTACCTCCGGGAACCGATAAATTCTTTCTGCCACTTCATCAAAACCCACGTCACGCTGAGGAATAACCTTGACATCAATCATGGCAGTGACCACGTTGACATCCGTTTTTTCCCAGTTAATCAAGGTATTGTATTTTAAAATAACCTTTTCATCTTCCATAGCCTTGATTTCTCTTGTTACTTCCTCCGGGTCCATCCCCAGCATTGTTGCTATTTGTTCGTGTGAAATACGCGCATTACACCGCAAAATCTCAAGAATTTTTTCCCGCACGTTAATCCCTCCTTGCTAAAATTCCTTTATCTAAAACAAAAAACTTTCACCCCCAGTAAGGGACGAAAGTTTTTCCGCGGTACCACCCTTGTTGGTTTAAAAACCCACTCTTGCCGATAACGCCGGCTAGGCGAACCGATTCCTCACCGGTCAACTCCCAGGCGGCCTCGGTGACCTGTTTTTACCGGACTCTCACCTGCCCCGGCTCTCTGTAAAAAACATAACCACCGATCTTCCTGTTCATTGTCGTTCGCAATTTTAAATTTTTGACATTTTATCATTTAAGTTGATTAGCTGTCAATAAGTTTTGGGAAAATTGTGTAAAAAGAGAAGACAGAATACTGAATACACAAGAAATTTGCCTGGATTATACCCATTGACCGAGTACCGGGCGGAAGCCGAGTGGGAGCCCGTTGCTGCTCCATGCAGGTCTCCGGTGACGAGTAGTACCATTAGCCTAGCTTCAAATTTTCATAAATATTGATACCGTATTGCGGCATGGATGTCTGACTTCTATCTTCTGTATTCAGTTTTCTAAGAATAAAAAACCACCCCCGAAAAAGGAGGCGGTTAATCACATTACAATACTTTAGGTCTCGGATAGAGGCCGGCTTTTTCGACGATAGTGGGAATAATCTCCTCCCAGTTCACCGCCATGATGTGCACACCGGCAACGCCTTCTATTTTCTGCAGGTGCTTAATCTGTTCCACGCACAGTTCCACACCTTCAGCTTTTGGGTCATCAGCCTTCTCAATCCGCTCAATAATTTCGTCAGGTACAATCATACCCGATACGTACTTCTGCATATAGCGTGCCGCCTTATGGGATTTCAGCGGCATCAAGCCGGCAATAATCTTGGCTCTCTTGTGCAGGCCGCGCTCCCGGACCATTTCCATCCATTTTTCAAAACGTTCCATGTCAAAAATACACTGGGTCTGGATAAAGTCCGCGCCGGCGTTGATCTTCTTCTCCAGGCGCAGCACGCGGTACTCAAAGGGATCACCGAAGGGGTTGGCGACGGCACCGATGAAGAAGCGCGGTTCGTTTTCCTTGATTTCTTCGCCGCAAATAAACTTCTTCTCATCCCGCATATCCTTCAAGGCTTTAACCAGCTGGATGGAGTCAATGTCGTGCACGTTTTTGCTGGTCGGGTGGTTGCCGAAAGACTGGTGGTCACCCGACAGGCACAGGACGTTTCTCACACCCAAACTGTAGGCACCCAGCAGATCACTCTGGATGCCGATACGGTTTCTGTCGCGAACCGTCATCTGCACAATAGGCTCCAGTCCTTCAGCCATAACGTGTACTGCAGAAGCAATACTGGACATACGCACGATAGCAGTTTGGTTGTCCGTCAGATTGGCTGCATCAACGTAATCCTTCAACTTTCTGGCATGTTCACGAATGATTTCTCCATTGGCATGTTTCGGAGGACCAATTTCACCACTGACCACAAATTCACCTTGATTTAACAGTTTTTCCAATCTGCTGCCACTTTTCATTTGATCATCACGTCCTCCCTAACGACCTTACGCGGACCGCCGTCCCTGGACTTGGACCAGTCCTTGACGGGCTCGATTTCCAGCAGTTTGTCCAGCTTACCCAGGCTCTTCATACGGTCGTAAATGAGCTGCCATGCACAGTCCACATCAGGATTTATTTCACACTTGCCATCCTGCGAGCCGCCACAGGGGCCATTAAGGATTGATTTGGAACACCGGATAATGGGACATATACCGCCGGTCTTATGGAGAACACATTCGCCGCAGAGGCCGCAGCGCTCTCCCCATACGCCGTGTTCCAGGGCACCGCCGGCAAATTTGGTGTCCAGGGCCGGCACAACCCACTTGTCAAAACGTTCGGCCACAAACTGTACGCCCACACCGCATGCCATAGATACGATACAATCGATATCGTCAGCAACGTACTTTTCCAGCTGGTCCATGTACTCGGGGTCACACTGGCGGCTCAGAGTTACCTCCACTGTTTCCAGGGGTTTATCTTCTTTTTTACGGAGCATGCGTAAAGCTGAAGCTAAGACACCTACTTCCTTTTCCCCGCCTGCCAAACAAACGGTGACACAGCCGCCGCAGCCGACTACTAATATCTTGTTGGCATCTTCAATCATTTTGGCGACTTCAGCAATAGGTTTGCCTTGAGCAACAATCATCTAGCATGTCACCCACTTTCTAAGGATTTAAAAGTTTATTTTGCCTCTTCCTTATCGGCAGCTTCTTGTTTCCTGGCATAAGCAGGATTGAGCGGGCTGGGACCGAGCTTTTTGATGCGCTCGGTCATTTCCTCGGCAATTTCCGCAAACCTCGGTCCCATGGAACCGGACAAGTTAAACATCTCGACCCGCTCACTGCCGATACCGATTTCGTCCAGCAATTTCTTAGCCTGCTTTATCCGCCGCTTGGCCATGATATTCCCCTTGAGAAAATGACAGTCACCTTCCAGGCATCCGGCCACATAAACCCCGTCGGCTCCCCGCTCAAAGGCCTCCAGAATTACCCGGATATCCGCCTTTCCCGAACACGGCAGTTCAACCAGCCGGATGTTATGCGGGTACTGCAGCCTCATGGAGCCGGCCAGGTCCGCCGCCGAGTACGCACAGTAATAACAGCAGAATGCAACGATTTTCGGTTCGAAGTCGCTCATTTTTACAGCACCTCCGCCAGCAAGCCCTGTACCTTCTTGATGACTTGCTCATCTTTGTAATGCTGCAGCTGTATGGCTTTTGCCGGACATTCCGATACACATGTGCCACAGCCCTGGCATTGCACTTCATTGATTTCCGCCACAAAATCGTCGTTGATTTTCGGCACGCTGTACGGGCAAACCCGGACACAAGTGAGACATGCAGCACATTTATCGGTATCCACCTTGGCAACAACGCCCCCGACCATGAGGTTTTCCTTGGAGAGTACCGTACACGCCCTGGCAACTGCACCCTGGGCCTGGTAAATGGCCTCGCTGACGAATTTCGGCGAATGGGCGCTGCCGCAGAGAAACAGACCGGCAGACGGGAAATCAATGGGCCCTAACTTGGCATGGGTTTCAACAAAGAAACCGTCCTCATTAATGGTTGTCTTAAACATGGTGCTCAATTCGGAAACGTCCTCAGGAGCTACCGTAGCAGTTGCCAGCACAACCTGGTCAGGATAAAGGACGATGGTTTCTCTGGCTGACGGATCAAATACTTTGATTTCTAGCAACGGGTGTTCATGATCCAGGCGCTTCTGCAGTTCCGGCTTGTTCTCTGGATCGTACTGGATAAACACTACGCCCAGTTCCCGGGCTTCTTTGTAATACTCCTCGTAGAAGCCGTACGTGCGCATATCCCGGTACAGGATATAGACATCGGTATCGGGATGGTCCTTCTTGATCTTGATGGCATTCTTCAGCGACTGGGCACAGCAGGTTCTGCTGCAGTACTTGCGTTCCTCATCGCGGGAGCCAACACACTGAATCATAACCACCTGCTTGTTGGCCCTGGCATCCCACTTGCCGTCAAACAACTGCTGCTCCAGTTGCGTGTTGGTAATAACACGCGGGTCTTCTCCAATCAGGTATTCGTCAGGTACAAACTCTTTGGCACCGGTAGCAACTATCACAACACCGTGCTCCAGTTTAATGATGTTGCGTACATGGTCCTTGCCCGGTTCCGCCTGCGATATGGAGGTGATAAAGTGTCCCTGGTGGCCGCCAAATTCCTCAATGCGGCTGTTGGTGTAAACTTCTATCAGGTCATTATTCTTAACCTTTGCAATGGTATCTTCCACTAATTTCTTCAGGTCCTTGCCGTCTATGGTGCGGCGCAGGTTGCGGGCAAAACCGCCCAGCTCGGACTCTTTTTCCACTATGAACGAGCCGAAGCCCTGTTCAGCCATGGCCAAGGCTGCCGTCATACCGGCTATACCGCCCCCAACTATCAGGGCTTTCGGTACTACCGGCACGGGATGCAGGTGCAGCGGCTCATGGGTCTGCACCTTGGCAACGGCACCAGCAACCAAATCCTTTGCTTTAGCTGTGGCTGCTTCGGGATTGTCCCGGTGTACCCAGGAACACTGGTCCCGAATGTTTGCCATTTCAAAGAGGAACTGGTTGAGCCCCGCTTCACGACAGGCTTCCCGGAACAGCGGCTGGTGTGTACGAATGGTACACGAGGCCACTACTACACGGTTCAAATTGTGTTCTTTTACCAATTCCTGAATCTTCTTGGTCGTATCCTGGGAACAGGTGTACAAGTTGTCTTCAGCATAGACCACCCCGGGCAGTGTCTTCGCGTACTCTACCACTTCCGGCACATTAACCACCGAGCCAATGTTGATACCGCAGTGGCAGATAAAGACGCCCACCCGCGGCTCTTCACCGCTGACATCCTTCTCTGGCGGGTAGTCCTTACCCCTAACCAGCGTTCCCCGTGCCTTGGACAGTATGCCGCTGGCAGTTGCCGCAGCCGCACTGGCATTCATCACCGTCTCCGGAATATCCCGCGGTCCCTGAAAGGCACCGGCCACGAAAACGCCAGGCCTGGAGGTTGCCGTAGGCTCAAAGGTATCCGTCTCGGCAAATCCGTACTTGTTAAGCTTGAAATCAACTATCTCCGCCAGCTCCACAGCAGCTTTCGGCGGCTGTACGCCCACAGCCAGTACCACCAGGTCGAACTCCTCGGTTACTATTTCTCCATCCTGGAGGTACTGAATGTAAAGGTTCTTGGTATGCGGATCCTCCTTGACGCTGGAGATCATGGTGCGCTTGTACTTGACCCCTGCTGCCTTGGCGGAATCCACGTACTTATCAAAGTTCTTGCCGTAGGACCGCATATCCAGGTAGAAAATAGTCGGGTCAATGTTGCTGTCGTGCTCCTTGGCAATGATTGCTTCCTTGGTGGAGTACATACAGCAGATGGATGAACAGTACTCGCCACCGCTGCGGGCACAATCTCTGGAACCGACACACTGGATAAAGGCAACCTTCTCCGGTGCCTTACCGTCGGAAGGCCGTTCCACATGGCCTTTGGTCGGACCGGTTGAACTGAGCAGGCGTTCAAATTCCAAACTGGTGATAACGTTCTCGTAGATACCGTAGCCGTACTCCCCGGTCTTTTCCGCATCAAACAGGTCATAACCGGGTTCCAAAATGATAGAACCTACATTGACCTCAATTATCTCCTCTTTATCTTCATGCCGTACCGAGTGTTTCTTACAGACCGCTTCACACTGGAGACACTCGGAGCAGATACCGCAGTTCAAACAGCGCTTGGCTTCAGCAATGGCATCCTCTTTAGAAAATCCCTGGTAGACCTCACGGAAGTCCTTACGCCGTTCTTCAGGATCAGCCATCCCCTGTTGGATACGCCCGTTCCCTCTGACGGGCGTTTTCAGAGGCGGTCCCAATTTTTCCCCACGTTTTACCTCTCTACCGGCAGCCAGGTCTTCACCTTTCAAGTAACGCTCAATGGATAAGGCCGCCTCGTGAGCGGAAGCCACGGCTTCAACCACGGACGCCGGCCCGCTGACGATGTCGCCGCAGGCAAAGACCCCTTCTTCGCCGGTCGCCAGGGTAATGGGGTCGGCAACAATGGTTCCACCCCGAGTAATTTCGATACCGCTGTTTTCCGGAATAAAGGATAAATCAGACGCCTGGCCGATGGCCACTATGACCATGTCGGCATCAAAGATTTTCCTGACACTTTCATCAAACTGTGGATTAAACCTTCCTTCATCGTCAAACACGGCAGTACATTTTTTCATCTCCACACCGGTCACGCTGCCATTGCCGAGGAATTTCTCCGGTCCCCAGGAGGGGTGTATTTTTACCCCTTCTTCCAGTGCTTCTTCGATTTCCCACTCGTGGGCAGGCATTTCCTTACGCGACTCCAGGCAGGCCAGGTTAACCTCTTCGGCACCCAACCTCAGGGCAGTCCGGGACACGTCAATAGCCACGTTACCGCCACCGATAACCAGCACCTTCTTACCAACAGGCGGTTTTTCGCCTAAAGCAGCCTTCCGCAGGAAATCAACGCCACCGACGATCCCCTTTTGGTCAGCGCCCTCCAGAGGCAGCATGCGGCTTTTCTGGGTACCAACAGCAATTAATACCGCGTCATAATCGGCCTTTAATTGCTCAAAGGTGATGTCCTCGCCCACCTTGGTGTTGCCCTTAAACTCGATGCCCATACCCAGCAGCCAATCCGTTTCCCGCTTCACCACTTCCTCCGGCAGGCGGTAGCGCGGTATTCCCGCCCGCAGCATACCACCGGGCTCCGGCAGGGCATCATACACGGTGACCTTGTAACCGGCATACCTCAGGTCCTGCGCAGCAGCAAGACCGGCCGGCCCGGCACCGATGATGGCAACGTGCTCATCCCTGGGCTCCGCCTCTATTTGCGGCGATTCTGCCGCCTCATCCACCCAGCCGTAGTCGGCTGCAGCCCGTTTCAGGTAAGCAATTGCCACCGGGTCATCATATTCGGCACGGTTACATTCGCTCTCACACGGGTGGTGGCAGATGCGACCGCAAATACCGGCAAACGGCATCCGGCGCCGTACCACCTGCAGGGCTTCCTTGAATTTACCCTGGGAAATGAGCGCAACATAACCCTGGGCATTGGTTCCCGCTGGACAGGTAGAACGGCACGGCGGCGTACCCCGCTTTTCAATCAGGTATTTATTGGGCACCGCCTGGGGAAACAGTTTGTAAACCGCCTTGCGGGTATCCATCCCTTCATTGAACTGGTTGGAAACCTCCACCGGACACGCCTGCTCACAGTCACCACAAGCCGTACATTCATCGATGTCGATGTAACGCGGCTGTTTCTTAATCTTAACCTTGAAGTTACCTGCCTCGCCAGATACTTCCGTAATGGTGGAGCAGGTGTACAGGTCAATATTGGGATGACTGAGGGTGTCCGTCATTTTTGGTCCCAACAGACACATGGCACATTCATTTGTAGGAAAGGTTTTGTCTAGTTGGGTCATCTTCCCGCCCACAGACGGCGAGTCCGTGACCATTTGCACCAGATAGCCGGAATCGGCCAGATCCAGTGCAGATTGCATGCCTGCAATCCCGCTACCCAGTACCAAAACCGAACCTACAACTGAATTGTTTGCATTTTTCTTGTTCATGCCATCTCACTACCTTTTCTAGTAAGATTTGCAACTAACAGCCCAATAATAATTAGCCACCTCTTCCGCTTAGGATGCAGCCAACAAATTCAGCGAGCGCAGTAATGGAACAGGGTTGATAAGATGTTTTTTCAGCCAGTTAGTGCTGCCCTCAGCACCGATTGCAATACCAATCAGTTCAGTAATATAGAAAACAGGAATGCTGCTGCCCTCGCCGCCTCCGGCCGTATGTTGACGCGTGTCCAGATTCGTTTGACACAGAGGGCATGCAGTGACGATGGCTTCAGCTCCTGCATACTGTGCGGCCTCTACCAGTTTCCTGGTTAACTTCAGCACCAACTCCGGCTGCGAGATGGAAAAACTGCCGCCACAACATTCGGTTTTATGGGACCAGCGAACACATTCAGCCCCTAATGTCTCTATTAACTGATCCAGTTTTACGGGTTGTTCGGGATTTTTCTCAAAAGCCACTACTTTAAAGGGTCTGGTTAACAGGCAGCCATAATAGGGAACTACTTTCAAACCGGTCAGCGGTTTTTGCAGCAAACTGCTGATTTTTTCCCTCACTTTTTCTTCGGCAAAAACGTCTACCACGTGCCTTACCTGAATGCTGCCCCGGTACTTGGCACCCATAATTTCCTGCATATCCTCATTCAACTGCTCACTGTCCTTGCCGCCAGTACGCATGTGATAGTCTGCATACTTCAAGAGATTATAACATGCCGCACAGGGGACCAACACATCATTACCCTGTTTTTCCGCAAGAATGAGATTTCGCAAAGGGAGAGCATGAGCCAGGTAATCATTCGTCGAGTGAGCTGACGTAGCCCCACAGCAATTCCAATCTTTAAGCTCTTCCATCTCAATCCCAATTTTGCGAAAAACAGCCTGACTGGAAGCATTGTATTCCTCAGCTGTGGAGTGTAACGAACACCCAGGATAGTAAGTGTATTTCATCGGCTTCTCTCCTTTGCCTTAGCTTTCTCAAATATCTGTCTGATCTCCCTTATCTGACCAACTTTTTCCGGCAGAAACTTGAGCTTGCGCTTCTTCAAAAATTCCATGCCCAACTGCATATCCTGGCTGTAAGTCCTAGTTTTCAACTTGAACCCGGCCAGCATACCGGCTTCGTAAACTCGCCCGTACTTTTGTACCGAAGACAAGAAGGATTCGTGAAAAGCCGGTACGAGATTATCGCCTAAGGAAGCCTTTTCTTCACTGGCAATTTCCTTTAAGGCGTCCATTACCGCGGAAATGTCTATATCATTGGGACAGCGGTCTTTACAGGTCTTGCAGCATGCACAAACCCAGATACTGCGGCTGGATAACACTTTATCCTTTCCGCCAAGCTGGACATATCTTATTACCTGGTTGGGGTAGTAGTCCATGGCAAAACTCATAGGACAGCCGCCGGTACATTTTTTACACTGGTAACAGCGGCTTACCGGTTGACCAGATCTTTCCTCCAGCTGCTTCATAAAAGAAAAGGAAGGCTCAATGCATTTGTCTTGCCCAGCCAAAAAATCCCCTCCTCTTGTTCCGGTGGGCGAGCATGACAGCTCGCCCCCGGTCACAAATATCCAAGCTATTAATACAATTACCTGGTCTTAAACATTTTGACATAAGAATCGCAGTAAATGTTCTGGTTCAACAAAATCTCACCGGCAGCAGCAACCTTGATCAACTCTTCATCATTGGCATCAGCGATAGCTGCGTCCAAGCCGCAGGCCATGGCCATGGCCAGGTAAGTCCGGTTGATCAGGGAACGGTCATGGCAGTTCTGGGATACGTTACTCAAGCCCAGAACCGTCTTAGGTGCCGGGTTGGCCAGCATCTTGATCTGGCGCAGGGTTTCCAGTACCTCCGGTGCATGGTCCTGACCGACGTTGGCCGGCAGAATCAACGGGTCAATGTACAGGTCTTCCATGGGCAAACCAAACTCGTCGGCAGCTGCTACCAGTTCCATGGCAAAGGCCAGGCGGGAATCGGAATCCTTGGGAATACCCTTCTTATCCATTGTCAATCCGATCAGGCTGGCACCGTACTTCACTGCCATGGGAAATGCCACTTCGATTTTTTCTCTTTCAGCAGTGGTAGAGTTGATGATAGCCGGCCGTTTGCAAATCTTCAGACCTTCTTCAATGGCGTTGAAGTCGGTTGAGTCCAGGCATAACGGCAGGTCGCTTACTTCCTGAGTAACTTCCACCAGCCACTTCATGGCGTCGGCCCTATCAGCAACACCAGGGCCAACGTTGATATCCAGCGCACGGGCACCGCCTTCTTCCTGTTTCTTGGCCCATTCCTGAACTGGCTTGGGGTCCCGGTCAATTAAAGCCTGCTTAATGTCGTTAAACATACCGTTAATACGTTCACCGATAATCAGCATCTTCATATACCTCCCGTTTATTAGTCAGGGCAGGTGGTGCACCTGCATCAATAATTATTTAAAGGTGGGGCAAGACGATTACTCGTATGCCCCAAAATTATCCAGCAAGTTTTAGTAACTATTGTCTTCCATTAACTGGTCAATGGCCCGCTTGGTCAATTCCACAGCTTTGGGATGGCGCATAAGCAGGATGCTGGCTCCTGCCTGCAGCAGTGCGCTGGCAGTAACTGCTTCCCACAGGATACCCCTGTCTTCTTCATCGCCCCAGCCGGGATATTCCTCTTGAGAAGCATTGGCTTCCTTGGCTCTCCAGGCTTCCTTACCTACCGTACAGAGAATGGGCATAGACAGCATCTTGTCGCCCTGTAAGGCACCTAGACGGGCACGTTCCATGATGGAGTACGCGTACTCGATACCGTATCCCAAACCACCGATTGACGGGTCAATTACGATACGCTCAGTGGGAAGATTCATTTCCGTAATGAGAATGTTTAACTGCTTGCAGATGTTAATGTCCAAAGGTGAACGGGCAATAACATTGTGTTTGTGCACCATGCAGGCAGCCGTCAGAGACTTGTAATTTTCCTGCTCGGCAAATCCCAACAGCAGGTTTTCGCCAGCACAGGCTTCAGCAACTGCAGTTAAGACCTCATTATCCTTATCCTCCACTTCACAGCCCGTAACAATCAAAGGCACGCCCACTGCGTCCAGAACCTCTTTAACTACAGCAACACACTGATCGGGTGACTTGTCGGCGCCATCAGGATGAGCACCTTCCAGTCTTACGTAAATAGCGTCCGCACCGTACTCATCCACGCACTTTTTCGCCCACTCACCGGGCTTATCCAGTACGCCTTCAAAGTGCTTGGTCAATGTTTCCGGCCAGTTGGGCTTAATATCCTGCACTTCCATGGCCACTATGGGTCTGTTGGCTATTTCGCCATCAAAATGATGGAATGGCAGAGCAGAGTCGCCGCCAACAGTATAGGTAACCGTACGGGTGCCACCTTCTTCTTTGGTAGCACCTAGTTTAACCTGGCCTACCTTAGCAAGTGATTTTTCCTTAATAATATTTACAGCCATAGCTACTCTCCTTTCTATCCTCAAATGATTTGCAACACACTTTAAAGTTTAACCTGGCTCAATATTTCATGGACAGCCTTGACCGCCGACGAATCACCGGGCAGCTCAAACAACGGCTTACCCTGGATATCGTACTCGGTCACCAGCGGGTCCATGGGGATGGTGCCAATCAATTCCAATTCCGTTTTTTCTATTTCCGGTTTTAGCGGCTCGATGCCTTCCGGTTGGGTTTTGGTCACGATCAGGAACATCTTTTTAACCGGTGTTTTTAAGGAATCTACCAGTTCCTTAACCCGTTTCGCAGACCGGATGCCCCGTACCGAAGCATCGCTGATAACAAACAGGAAATCCACACTGGGAATGGTACGCCGACTGATGTGCTCCAACCCGGCCTCGTTATCTGCTACCAGGTAGTTATAATTACTGCTTAACGAGTCCAGGTGTTTTTTCAATAGGTCATTAGGATAGCAGTAACAGCCCGGGCCCTGCGGGTTTCCCATCACCAGCAGGTCCACATTTTTATCCGTCTCTACGATGGCATGGGACATTTTGAAATCGATAAACATATCCTTGGTCATTCCCGTAGGAATGGCCTTCGGGTCCTTAGTCTCGTCAAGAATATCCGAAATCATGGTATCCACTTCCAACCCCAGTGCCTCATTGAGATTGGCATTGGGGTCGGCATCCAGGGCAAGAATGGACCCTTTGTTCTTTTCAATCAGGTAGCGGATCAAAAGTGCGGAAAATGTAGTCTTTCCCGTACCGCCTTTTCCGGCTACTGCGATAGTTACTGTCATGCGTATCACCCAGCCTTTCCTTGTTCCACTTCATCTTTCACTGACGGGAACAGAGTTAAATCGGTATGCGGTATAAACGTTGCCGAAACAAATTCATCCATAAAGGTGGTACCTGCGGAAAGCTCCAGGTAGGTCATCTTGTGACCCAGTTCAATTGATTCCCTGAAAGCGTCCTGAGACAACAACGCCATCCTGGCACCCTTGACCGAGGTGTTGCCCAAAAACTCGTACTTATCCCGTTCCACGTCCGGCAACAGTCCAATCTGCACCGCGTCATCCACATTCAGGTAGTTACCAAAACCTCCGGCAATAATTATCTTCTCAATCATGTTCACATCCATCTGCATTGACTTCAAGAGGCTTTGAATACCTGCAAATACGGCTCCCTTGGAACGGAGTAAGTTCTTAATATCCGCTTCGGTAATGACAATATCCTGGTCAATATCACTTTCGTCCGCCCATGCGAGGACAAATTCCCAGCCATCATCAGTTTTTCTCAGTCTCGGCGTCTCCCTGTCGCGGAAAAACTGTCCGGTACGATCTATCAAGCCAACCCGGTGCAGCTTGGCCAGGCAGTCTATCAGGCCTGATCCGCAAATACCGATGGGTTTGCTATCGCCAATGGTTTTTAATTGCACATCAAAAGTATTTGGATCTATATTTATCCTTTCAATTGCTCCGGTCATAGCCCGCATGCCAAATGTAATGCCGCCGCCTTCAAAAGCTGGCCCTGCGGAGCAAGCACAGGATATCAAAAATTCCTTGTTGCCCAACACTATTTCCCCGTTGGTACCAATGTCGATAAAAAGTGTCATCTCCTCCGACCGCGCCATCTGGGTCGCCAGTACCCCGGCTACAATATCGCCGCCGACGTAGCTGGCTACCGCCGGGAAACTCAATACCCAGGCCTCGGGATTGATATGAATGCCCAGTTCTCTAGCTTTCACCGGAGGTAATTCAGTGGCAGTGGGAATATACGGTTCCAGCCGAATGTACTTGGGTGGCAACCCCAAAAGCAGGTGCGCCATAGTTGTGTTGCCAGCTGTAACGGCCACCATAACGTCGGCGGGTTTGATGCCGTTCTTTTCCAGCAACTGGTCAGTCAACTCGTTGATGGTAGCAATCACCGCATCCTGCAGTTCCTGCAGGCCGTTCTCTTCCCCGGCGTAAATCATACGAGAAATCACGTCATCACCGTATTTAGCCTGCTTATTGTAAGTGCCGCGCTTGTCAACGGTTTCACCAGTAGCCAAATCCACCACATAGACCACCACTGTGGTCGTCCCGATATCCACCGCCAGACCATAACCGGAATTGGCTATATGTCCCGGTTCCACATTGATAATCTCGGTGATACCGTTCATGCAGGCCAGGGTAGCGGTGACCTTCCAGTCTTCCTGACGGAGGGTTTGCGCCAGTTTCTGCAGCACGGGCAGACCGACAATTAATTCCTTGCACTGGGTGGTCTGTCTTAACTCCGCCTGCAGCCTGGTTAAATCGCTGGCATTTTCCGTCAGGGTAGGCGGTTCAAGGGTCAGCTGGACTTTACGGCAAAGCGGTTTAAACTCATACTCCTGCAGCAGATCCAGCTCCTTTTCCGCCAGCACCTTACCACGGTTTTCGTTCTCCAGCAGCACCTGGTGCTTATCCAGCCGCGAATCCCTGGGAACCTCAACCACCACGTCACCTTCAACAAAGGTTTGGCAGGCAAGATCTAATCCCTGGTCTTTCAGCTTCTTGGACCGGTTACCTTTTTCGTAGCGCACCTGGCCGTCCACCACTTTAATGGCACAACGCCCACAGCTCCCCTTGCCACCGCAGGTACTTTTTATCTCTATACCTGCCAATGACGCTGCTCGGAGCACTGTAGTACCTTTATCGACGGTTACGGAAATGTTTTCGGGCACAAATCTTACCACATGCTTGCTCATCTAATCACTCCTAGGAAAATTGACTTTTCGCAAATGCTACTATTCCAGAAGCCTCCCTTGGTCCTACGATTACGTTCCAACCAGACGCTTCTTCCAATTTACCCTTGAGCACTGCCACATAGCCCGGAATTACTATATTACGGTGCTTAACCTTGTCATTGAGGCCGACCTTCTCCATAACCTCGGCAATTTTTTCCGCTTCAAACTTGCCAGCTGCATAGGCAGTCAGTACGGAAGTACCGTCAGTATCAACGGCCAGGATATAGCTTGGTATCTTGGTAGCTTCCACTTCGCCCTCAACAGAGTAGTAAGTTAGGGAGAAGTTGGTTGTCAGGTAAACCGGTGAATTCTCATCGGGCTCGCCCACTTTATGCAGCTTCTCTTCCACCTGGATGGGCACCTGCGGGTCCGTGTACAGGTTCTGTCTCCAGGACAGCAGCGGCAGTACGTGAGCTTTGTCGGTGGTATTCAAAACAACCACGCTTGCATACTTGCTAACGTAGGCAACTGCCTGGTTAATTTCCGCCAGCGGATCCTCTTCGGTGGTAAACGCAACAGTCGGGTAACCGAACGGGCGGAACTTCTTCTTGATTGCCTGGCGGCGAATCTGTACCAGGTCAGCAATAACCTTGGCAGTTTCTCTCTGTCCGCTGTCCAAAATCAACTGCTTGTAGCCCAGGCCGACAACCTTCTCTACCAGCTCAGCCAGAGCTTCCAAGCCATCTGCCTTAACCACCAGCGGGCACTCCTTACTCTTGGCCAGTTCGGTCATCTTTTCATAGTTGTCTGTAGTAGCGGCGTAAATAACCGGTTTCCTGTCACCGACCACTTCCAAAGCGCCCTCAATAGCTACCGGGTCTTCGGATACCAGCATCGGGGTGATATTGGTAACTGCAGCCACCTTGCTCACTGCATTTTTAAAGGTTACCGGGTCTTTGGAGTCATTGACAACGGCTGCAAATTGAACCCTGTACTGCAGACCGACCCTTTCAAAAACCAGGCCGTCAATTTCTTTTGCCTTGGCTTCAATATCATCTTCGCTTAAGGTGTCACTGACCTTGAAAGCAATGGCGGTTTCGTGATAGAACTTCTTGTCGTGACGGAACAGTTCAGTTTCGTCACCCATTTCCACTACGTAGTCACCTGCACCGGCCTTCACCAGCGCAATGGGCGGAGCAGAGGCAGACTCCAGGTTTGCTCTTGCTTCATCTGACACGTAGGGGCAGGCATCCAGCTGTGCCTTGCCGTTTGCCAGCGCCATGGCAAACGCCAGACAGGTCGGAGGTCCGCATTCTCCGCAATTTTTCTTTGGTAGCTGCTTATAAATTTCAAGACCTGTTAAACCCATACACCTAACTCCTTTCTTTATAATTATTAGGACGTATAAACCTGCAAGCTCGAAAAGACCGGTTAACCGCATCTTTTCGAATATATTTTGACTGGAGAAGGCAGCGGCCCCGTAAAGCCGATGCCTTCTCCCAAGAAATCTAGTTACATTAACGGTTCCATGGTCAGTGCCGGATGTCCTTTTTCTTCAAGGAACGGCAGGATTTCGTCGGGGTCAGTACCTACGGTTTCATCGGCAATCTTGTCAATGAAGTCCTCTCCCAGTCCTTCTTCCTTGCTGCGCTCAATGAAGTCTTCGCGCAAGAATTCCTTCAGTTCCTTGGGCATCCAAATGATGCGCGCAATGCCGCCATCAGCCGGGATGAACTTTCTGCTGACAATGTAGCTGCGGCCGATACCCATGAATCCGGGAGTCTGCGTACCGCCACCAACCATACCGGCCAGTGTGGAGAACGTCATACCGCACGGAGTCATACCACCGTGCTCACGAGTAGTAATCATGATGCCGTTGCATTCGGGCACGATGGCTATGATAGCCTCGAAACAACCGCAAGAAGTCATGGGTTTATCCATCATGGAGTAGATATTGACTTCTTCCAGGTTACGGTTGGACTCCTTGTAAACGTATTCGTTCACGCTCTTCCACATACCCTTAATTTCATCCATTGCCGGCCCTTTCTCAATGGGCTGGTTCGGTCCGGTGTTGTCAATTTCGTAAGAAGCCTTGGCATCCAGCCAGCTTACAGCACCACACAGGCCCACACGTTCCGGTGTAACGATACACACGTGGTTGGGTGCGAAAGATTTGCACAGGATACAGCTGTAGAAGGTATCCACGCTTTCGTCGGTGAGTCCCTTCAAGCGTTCGTCACGCTTGGCGTAAATTTTCTTGGCAAGCTTAATCTTTTCGTTCACCAGTTCTTCGTCTGTAATGATGGTAACCTGAACACGGTCCACAATGGCCGGGAATTCTTCCTTCATCTTGGCAATGAGAATTTCACCGTAGTGTTCAAATCTAAAGCCTTTGGCAACGGCATCCTTGCTGATACGCAGCCAGTTAATGGCACGCTGGCCAGTGTGCCACAAACCTTCACCGTAGTTGATGAAGTCGTGAATACGCCGTTCCAGCACGCCTTCAAAGTCCTCCTGCATCTTCCGGCCGTAAATGTCAACCATGATACCCAGCGGCAGGCGTGCACCCTCTTCAATGTCATCAATGTTGGGTCCAATTACCTCGATCTTGCCGTCTTCGATTTCATCGGGACCGACGGAACGGACCAGCTCAAAGGCAGTGGTACGGCTGCCGCCCATTTCCACGTACATGTCGCCCTTACGGATGGTTTCACCCTCAAATGCCGGGCCAATGGTAATGGGCACGTTAATTTCAATGTTGGTAATCTTGATGCCGCGTACTTCCATGGCGGTCTGAACCATCTTGTCGTAATCAGGTTCAGAGATAAACCAGTCCTTAATCTGCTGGTCCTCATCCAGTTCCTGATCAGTGATTACCGGGAACCCGAGGAAAATTGCCCCGAAAGCGGCAGCGGTCTTCACCATGTCGTGCTCACCCAGGTACAGCACGAAAGCACGCACGCGGCGCTGCTGGTAGTCGCGGTGTTCTTCCCGCTTACCGGGAGCAATACCACCGAACATCATACCGGCACGCAGCGCGTAGTTACCGGCATGAACTACCTGGGTAAAGTTTCCTAACGGGAATGCAATGTAGTCAACACCAAGCTTAAGCCCTTCCTCCAGCAGCTGCTCAATAACTTCGTCAACCAGAAACAGCATGAAGCCCTTAGACATCAGGTCTTGAACCAATTTGGCCAGCTTCTTACTGTCCTTGGCCCGGCCAATAATTACCGCTTCACCGGGAATAGTCCAGTCAACCATCTTAATACCGTACTTACGGACAACCGGGTCGCCGATAAAGCCGGTCCACGGTTCGGGCACCAGCGGTTTTTCCTCGTCATACTTCAGGTAGCGCAGCGCTTCAATAATTTCTGCTGCGTACCAGGTGGATTCACCCCAGAGACGGGCGTTTTCAAAAGTCAGTTCTTCATTTATCTGCGCGCGCATCCGGTTGAGAATGGGCGGTAAATCGCCCAATTTGGTCACTTCTTCACCGCTCAAGCAGCGGATAACCGGCAGGTAGTAAGCCGTATCCGGGTAGCCAACCGGGTGGTCCGGACCGTACTTGCGAATAGCCTGATTCAAAAGTATTTCGGCATAACTTACAGCTGTAATTGCGCCGTTATAGGCTTCCCGGAATAACTTTTTGGGTTCCTTACCGGGCTCTATAGCACCTTCAAAAATGGCATCAAAGTTCAATGCCTCTTTAGTCATTCTAGTTCCTCCTTTCGGTTTTTAACTCTCAAAGCCAAAACTTGCGGCTTTTACCCTAGTAATTTTGACAGAGTTCAGTGTTGTTCTTTTCAGCCACATCTTTATGAACACCCAGCTTCCAGGTGCGGTATTCTAAGGCACTAAGTATCTTCTTGGCACTTTCTGCCGGGTCCATTTCCAGAATGAAGTATCCACCGTAAACATCACTGGCAATTTGGGTGAGGATACTGTACATCAGGTCGCTGCCTTCAATGGGCGGCATAGCACCAACGTGCACCGGCACACCCATAGCCAGGAACCAGGTACCGATGGCAGCGGCCTTACCACTCATAGCCTCGGGAGCAGAAGCTACAAACGGAACCTTTGGAGTATCTACACCCATGGCATTAGCCATATCCATCAACAGGTCTGAAGCTCTGGTGTTATCCACGCAGGCACCCATATGGAATATCGGCGGAACGGGAGCATTGAGATCTGCCTTTTCGGTAATCCTGGCCAGGAACTTCTTCAGTCCTTCACCGGCATACTTTTCTACAGCATCAGGATCCATCAGTCCGTGCTTGGCGTAGGCCTGCGCGGAACAACCGGTAGCCACGACAAAGACGTCATTCTTCAGCATTTCCTTGGCGATTTCAATATGGTTCTTGTCCTGGAAGCCCTTTAGGTTGTTACATCCGGCAAAAAGGACCACGCCTTTTAGTTCGCCTGCTTCAATGGCATCGATGAGTACTTGCACCGGCTTATCCGGATTAACGGTTGCAAACAATTCATAAAGGCTTTCCAAACTCCAGCCCGCCACCACTCTATTCTTAACGTCCGGAATTTTCACTTGACTATTGTCGCGTTTTCTGTAAGATTCTATAGCGATGCGTATTACTTTCTTTGCGTCTTCCAGAGCAGTTTGAGTCTTGAAGTCAACATGCTGGGTGCCGGGTATCTTCACAATCGGTGAGGTTGTGATCAGTTCAGTGTGGAAGCATTCAGCAACCTGTGCCAAGCTGGGCATGATACACTGAACGTCTACAACCATTGCGTCCACAGCACCGGTAACTATAGCCAGTTCAGAAGAAGCATAAGAAGTAACCAGTGGTACACCGCGGCGCATCAACACCTCGTTACCGGTACAGCAAATACCGACCAGGTTGATACCTTCGGCACCCGCGGCCTTGGCTTCATCTTCCAGTTCTTTTGCAGCATCCACGATCTTTTCACTCAACAGCGGGTTATGACCATGAACCGCAATGTTTACCTTGTTGGGATCCAGAGTTCCCATGTTTGCCTCTGTCTGGATTGGCTCCGGAGTACCGAACAATACGTCGGATAAATCAGTCGCAATGTGCATGCCTGTATAGTCGCACAACGCAGTTTTCGCTGCACTGAACGTCAAGTTAACCGGGTCGTTATCGTTACCAACGTGAGCCTGGGCCAGCAAGTCACTGATATCAGCGTGAATACCGGATACCATTATATTGCAATCCTGGAATTTCTCTACCCTTGCGGGAACAACAGTGGTAGTCAGCCAGGTGGCTTGGCCGTGACCAGGCAAACGACCAAAGTCTTCTAAAGCTTTCATAGCAACTTCGTTTGCCAGCTGGTTCTCGTCTTTACCTTCGACTTCCAGACCAATACGCTTGGCAACCTTCTTAAGCTTTTCTACATCCACGACCTTGTAATCAGGAGCCTTGCCTTCTGATACTTCCAGTAAGGTATCTGCGATGTGCCGTGCGTGCTCAGAATGGGAAGCGGCACCGGTGGCAATCAGGGTACCAACACTACGAGCAACGATGGTCCATGCCGACGCACCGCAAGCACCGCGGGAAGCCGGGCCCTCATCAGCTTTGATACGGCACGGTCCCATCATGCAGAAGCGACAGCATATCCCCTTGTAACCAAACTGGCACTGGGGCTGCTGAGCCATGAAGCGGTCAAACGCTGTAATGATGTTCTTTTCCTTAGCTACATCCAGCATTTCCAAAGCTGCCGGGTCCGTAGTGCGTTCACGAGTCTTCTTATCAGGAACCCGTGGCGCATCTGACGGCCTGCAGGTGTGGTTAGGATCTCTAAATCTTGGCATACTCTTTTAACCTCCTTAAATTTAATTTTAGTGTTTAACCGGGTTTTAAAATTTTTTTTAACCTGCCTTTACTTACCTACCTCCTTTAAAATTCTTTTGCCTATTTCGGAAATACTTCGGGTTAATTGTTGCGGCTCTTGGACTTCAAGCCCCATGGCCTTATCTAAAATAGCCTCATCATATTCAATAAGGCCAATTATGTCCTCTTTTGGAAAACTGTTGTAGAGAAATTCCTTCTCCCTTTCGTGCCTGATCTTGTTGCCAATGATTTTCACATTTTCTATTCCCAGTTCACCAGCCAGTTTACGAACCACCCTGGTAGTTTGGACACTTACCTTGCTGGGCTCAGTCACTACCAGCATGATATCCACACCTTTAGCGGTACCCCTGGTTAAGTGCTCGATACCGGCACCCATGTCCAAAAGTACCGCCTCGTTGCGGTCCAGCAGCAGTGCCCCGACCAGCGCGTTCAGCACCGAATTTTCCCTGCAGTAGCAGGAAGACCCCCCCTGCTTTACTGCACCCATTTTCAAAAAGCGAATGTTGCCGTACTCCACAATATACTCCTCAAGCAAATCATCCACATCAGGGTTAAGGCTGAAGAAAGCCCCCTCTCCCCCGGTTTTTTCCGCAATTATCTCCCTCATATCTACGATAGGCTGCTGGGAGGCCAGTTGCTCTTCGGGAAGGCCCAGCACCATGCCCAGGCTGGTATCCGGGTCCGCGTCAACAGCATACACCTGGTATCCATTACCCGCCAGAAACTTAACTAGCCCCGCAGAAACCGTGGTTTTACCTACGCCACCTTTCCCGGAAACTGCAATTTTCACTAGCGCCACCTCTTTTACAATTAATTAGAATTTGATATTTTTTCGATTCTGCAACCAACACTGTCAATATTTCTTTACATTAAAAGTTCGCCACTTGTAAGGAAATCCCTTTAGCTTACAATGATTTACAATAGTAAAACTTTGGCCAACTTTCATAAAATTCACTTTTGTCACACAAAAATTCTACACATCGGCTGATTATCCTGCAAAATAACCAAACTTTCTAATTAGTGATACCGTTAAACCCGGTATAATTACCATTCGCTACCACTCGCATACTGATAAATCAGAAAATTAGCCCGTCCAAACTCCACCACGACTATATATACGCCGGAAACAACCGTTTATGACTTGTGCATATTTGCACAAAAAACAAAACCTCCGGAATTCCGGAGGTTTTCAGACAGTTTTATTCACCTTTCCTATGTCCTGTCTCATAGGACTTACCACCTTCCAATGGGCCAATTTTCTTTCTCTTTTTCCGTGAAATGTCAAAATATTACTTCTGTTTTAATAGCTGTCAGCCATAAAATTCTTAACATTTTATCTATTCTATATCTTTTTCGATTATCCTTTTTTCCAAGTAAAATTTTTGTAAAAAGACCGGAAAAACTGCCTGCAAGAGTATCCCAAAACCGATTTCCCCCTCTCACGCCAGGCCGGTGAGCAAAATCACACTTTTCTTACTCGTTGCCGCCATGTATACTATCATCCAGCACGTCACCCGAACCACCGTGCACGCTGTCATTGGGAACCCGGTTGCCGGTAGTATTTAACTCAATAGGATTATCAATGGTTTCTAAAACCCGCTTGTACGTCTGCCGCATGGCCTTAATCTGTCTCTGAACCTGCCCTTGCTGGTAATCATTAAACTCTTCCAACGGGTCACGCCCCAGCTCATCGGAAATCTCTATGGCCATAGTTAAAATCTTTTTCAACTGCTCATCACTGTAATGTTCAATTGACTTCAAAATACACCAGTGCCCGTCCTGAATCTCCATCACGGAAATGGCTAAAATCGCAGATTCTTTATTAAAGTAGGCAGTACGTATGTAGGGAACCAAAGCAAGCTCCCCGTCAACCTCCGCAGGAAAAATTTTGGCCAGCTCGGCACCGTGCATCCCGGTACGTTCAACCAGCTCCTTAATCATATCCACCGATACGGCTTCCCGAGATTCCCTGGTCAGCAAACAGTACGCGCTCTCATAAGCACCATTTTTTATCAATTCATAATAAGAAATAAGCGTGTTCTCCGGCGTATCCTGTTTCACCACAATACCGGTAACTTCATCAACAAACGATACGTCACCAACCGCCCGGGCTTCATAAACTCCCCATCCCGAGATAACCAACATCTGAATCACAAGAATCGCCGCAATCAGTTTCCTCATAGCTACCACTTGCCTTTCCATATTTTGTAATTTGCTTATTCTACAGTGTTTACTGGTTTTCCTGCTTAAAAAAAGATAATCGAGCAGGTAGGTAACAGGGTTTCTTACAACCCATCGGCTCGGCTGACATGTCAGGCAAACACAAAAATACGGTGCCAAATAATCCTGGCACCGTATTTCATTTCTTTACTCTATTACGCCGTGCTCATGCTCAACTTCATAGTCTGCTCCTTCGGGTAATCCATTACCGTCAAACAGGTGTCCCGGCATACCGTTAATCTTTAGCGGCAATTGTTTGTCGAAGTCTTCCGCGGTAGAGAGAACATCTCCGTGGCAGGCGTTGCACAAGCTGCGTACTTCCATTTTCAGCTGTACTTCTTTCTGCTTACCATCACGACTGACATCTTCCATTACAGCATGCGCATCGTGACAGGTAGCACAAGAGACAGCACCGCTAATGTAATGGGCACTAGGTCCAACCAAACCTTTCTCCCACTCTTCCTCTTCGTGACTGTTGTTCCAGTCTACCGATATCGCTTGCCAGAATTCACCCTGGTGGTGTCTCTTGCCATGGCAGCGTCCGCAGCCTACAGTAGAATCATTACTCTGGTCCTGCATGCTAAAGTCAGCCGGGTTGAGAATGTTCTTTTCACTCGGAGTCTGGACGTGCTTGCTGCCGCTACCGTGACAGTCCTCACACTGAATACCCAGTTCCATTTCGCCATTGTCCAAAGCCGCCTTGAACTCTGTCCAAGTATAATCAGGTCCACCGAAGGAATCCTTGGGAGTAACGTGGCAGCCTACACAACCGTATTGTTCAGGCTCGGCAAATTCTTCCCCTGCTTCTGCCAAAATGTATAGTTTGTCATCTGGGCCAACTGCAACAACTCCATCTTTTTTAGCATTCAGATTGAGTACTAAATCATCTTCAGTGAAAGTCATTCCGTTTTCGTACGTGCGTTCTTTGATTCCGTCATTGTCAGCATCCGTAAATCCAAGTTGTTCAGCCCAGGAACTCTTTTCAGCTGCAGTAGTTAAACTTAACATGTTAGCATGAGCTGTTTGGTTAAAGCTTTCTACGTAATCGGCATGGCATTCAGCACATGCTTCCTTGCCCACAAACTCAGCACCTACCGAGCTGAACGTTCCACCTTTGTCAGAAGTTCCAACTACTAGAGTAACCTTGTTCTGTGTTCCGGTATTTTCTGCATAACCTTCATTTTGACTGCTCTTGTCGTGGCATGCTTCACAGGTACCCATGTTGGGCGCACGCTTCAATGCAGATGAACCAGATATTTCGACAAGCTGACTATCTGCAAAAGCATTCGTACCACCTTGGTCACCAATGGTGCGCTCCCAGTAGTCTTTAGAAGTACCGTGAGCCACGTGGCAGGTCAAGCAGTACAGCTTACCGGACTCCATCCTCATGTTAGCAGCTCTGAAGTCAGGCAAGTTTTCATAGTTGCGAATGCCAATCCGGGCGCTTTCGCCCATCTTGTGACGGTACGCCTGGGAGTAAGTTCCGCTCAGGTTGGAACCGGACTTCTCAACGTCTTCAGTGTTGTAATCGGTATGGCAGGCACCGCAGTAAGTGTTCATACCGCTGAGGTGTTCAACTTGTTCTTTTTTATCACTGCCAACTTTACCTAAGTAATTGGTAATATTCATTGTTACCTTCAATGCCGGAGTAGCGTAAACGCGAGCATTTGTAGTCAGTCCATTCAATACGGAGTATCCTTTCGAATTGTCAATTGTAACACCCTCGATTGGCTCTCCGGTTGTTTTATCTACAATTACAGGGTCATAAGGATACCCAACAATTAACTGTTTAGCCTCACCGTTCTGGTAAACAACATATCCTGCACCTGTATCATAAAAACCGGTACCCGGAGCATCAGTTAGTGTCCCTTTATATTCAAATCCCTCTTTCGGTTTGTTCTTCGTAGCCCAACCGTTGGGGTCCGGGTGCAGGATACGAGCGTTGCCACCCTGACCGTGTGGGGTATGGCAGCTCTCGCAGCCAAATTCATCTGACCAGCGTTTGATTTCTTCGCCGGCTTCCGTGATAACGATTTCTTCTACGATGCTACCACCGGGTGCCGCGCCAATTGTTACCGTACCCACAACATTGTGACTGGATGCAGACTCAGTTCCGCCGAACATACCACCAAAAGTCGGCTGTTCGGTGGTACCGATTTCCCCACCCCAGACGTTGTAGGTGGTGGTTACCGTACCGTCATGGCAGGCCATGCAGGTATCATATACCGTGTACCACTGCAGCAAGGATTTCCCGACAGCAGTGTGTGTAGCGTGACAGGAAGCACAAGCATCAGTATCTTTAGTGTAGTTGGTGTGAATCCGGTATTTTGCCGGATCTTTTTCATTGGGTAAATAGATTTCATACGGGTAGTTAGTCACACCGTCAGGATTGAACTTATTTTCAGGAATGAGACGTTCTAAATTGGTATCATCATAAGTGGTCGGAACCGTAGTAGAAGAATAAGACGCTTTAAAAGAATCGACGTTGCCATCACCATCGGAGTCATATACTGTCTTATATTTTGCCTGTTCCGCAAAGGCGACTCCTGCAAAGGCTATGACCACCAGCAAACTAATGACCAATAGCAGACTCAGCTTTCTCAAGTTATTTTTCCTCCCTTCACATGTTCCTCTTCGGCTGTTTGTCCCGCCGGATTGCCAAAACTTTTAAAACACCTCCTTTCCCCGGCACATTAACAAACAGCTATGGTAAAGCAGCACTGCCGCTTTTACCCATCAAAAAAGACCAGTTCAGAAGGTTACGGTGTACAGACCTCTATACACCATACCCTTTTAAACCGGCCTACTAGTAGCGGTTTCCCAGAAACTTCTACCAGTCACCCAAGTTCTTGTACGACCTTTCACCAAGAGGAAATGAAAGGGAAAATTGTCTTCCAAGTACATTTGATATATATGCCTAGCGTTTTCGGTTTATGACCTGATAAGATTACATAAAAAAAACCTCCCGCAATAGGAGATTTCTCAGCCCAACACACCCCTGGTCATTAAGAATTAAATTTTTTGTTTAACGTCAGACAGGCTAGCTTTTATGCTCGATGCCTGATTTGCAACTTGTTGATATTGTTTTTCAGTTAACTTTAAATCTTTATCCTTTAGGATTTCATCGGAAACGGCTATTGCTTTATCAAAAAGCGCTAATAAAGTATTTTTATCTAAGCCTTTAAAATCCTCACTCGTGGTTATCTGCCAACCGTTCTTGCTCAACCTTAAAATTGTTATTCCAACAAGTGCTGCACCATTTTGACCGATGGTTCTGATATTACCGACCAAAGCAAATTTTTTCCCTACCTTTCTTACAGGATAATATTTCACTATATTTGTTTCTTTCAATATTACTTCACTGTTTATCTTTTTCAGTTTTTCTGGAGTCATAACTTTCTGTCCCGCCGCTGTCATTAATTTTTGGGCCGCTTCAAAGCTCTTATTATTTATCAGTGAATAGTAAGCAATGACTGTTTTAACGGGGTCAGTTTGGTCTACCTTAATTCCAGATTTCTCATCTATCCATATTGCTTTATCCAAGTCTATTTCGGGAAAAATATATATTCCCCAAAAGATTATTATTAATAACTGCAAAGCAAATATACTACCAAGCAATCTTTTCACTATCAACACCTGCCTTACAAAAATTTTTATGCTTTATACATAATAGTTACGGGTGATAATCTGGTTTCGGATTGGGATTGGGTCGCCATTTTAACCTGTCTATTTTATAATGGCCACCGGTTTTAACTAATACAGCTGTATAATAACGACCAAAACTGGGATTATGGAAATCTACACTGGCTGTCCTGCCATTTTTTTTCACGTCGTCCAAAACAAAGTATTTATTAAATTGTAGATTCTCTCTATTGCCAGGGTAAAATAATTGAAAACGTTTATTATAATCACCAAAATTATCTGTAATTAATTGCTCAATAAGTTCACGGTTTTTCTCAACCCCATCCCAACCTGCCTGAAATAATTTTTTCACTACTTCCCCGGGTTCATCAGGTATGTCGAAATTTGTGTGATTTTTTTCGGCTGCTAACGAAGAGGACATCTTATCGTTTATTTTCAAGACTAAACCCTCCAGAGGCGTTCCCTCAAGCAATGAACACCCACCCAACAAATACATTGATAAAATTAAACTCAATATTAAAAATTTTTTCATGCCGTTCCTTCCTCCTCCCTTACAAAAAATTTGGTATATTTCCAAATGTTTAAGACTAACATCTGCATAGTTTCTCTTAATAACCATATTTTTCCTGCATAGCGTTAGCTAATCTCTGTAAACTTATTGTAAACATGTTTGCTAAGTCCAGGTCCACAGCCTTTGGCTAAGCCCATAGGTGCATAAAAAACACCGGGAAAAGTTTCCCGGTGCAAAAGTTTTACTTTTAGTGAGAACTATGACTGAATTGCGGGTCAGCAAAATCTGCATAATTCTTTTCAGACCCGTCCTCCAAGCTCTTAAAGGTTTCTGCGTCTCCAGTTCTGAATGCGTGGTTACCGTTAAACATAACTTCTTCTACCGAAGCTTCAAGAGCATACGGACCGGCGTGGCAGGATTCACACAGTGTTTCCGGATCCATAACCGTTAAGGCTTCAACTTCTGTATTACCGTGTACGTCATGACAGCT
>JACDOG010000019.1 GCA_017656305.1 Thermoanaerobacteraceae bacterium | reverse complement strand
GAAAATTTCGCGAGGGAGCTATCCACAGGAGGAAGCGGTGAATACGCGGGGGACTGTGGGAGTGCCTAGTTCCTCTCCGGCACGAATGGTGGAGCGACCCTGCGGAGACGGGACCGGCCTGATGGAGAAGGTAGTAGCTGTATTAGGGAAGAATTGCTTGCGGGTACCTACCGGCCTATGCGAACTGAGGGGGCGGGGGTATTGCCGCACCGCACCCTTCTATTTGATTTGCAAAGTTATAGCCCAGCAGGCAAAACTTAGTGGCACTTTGTTTCTAATTTGGTTATAATGGTAAACAATGGGAGAGATCCGAGGATGAGACATGGCTTTGTTCGTGGGGCGGCAATCCTGGCCGCGGCGGGATTTATATCTAAATTAATGGGTGCTCTGTACCGCATTCCGTTTGCCCGTTTAGTAGGTGGTGAAGGGGTAGGTTTATACCAGATGGCCTACCCGTTATACACTGTTGTGCTGGCGCTTTCTACAGCGGGAATTCCTGTGGCCATCAGTATTTTGGTTTCGGAAAAACTGGCCGTAGGCGATAGATACGGCGCCCGGCGTGTCTTTAAGGTTTCTTTGGCCATGCTGGCTGGTGCCGGTGCATTTTTTTCACTGCTGCTGGCAGCCAGTGCCAAAACATTGGCTTACCATGTCTTGTCTGAACCCCGGGCTGCAGCGCCGATTACGGCTATTGCCCCGGCGATTTTCGTAACCAGCATCGTGTCAGCATTGCGAGGGTATTTTCAGGGCTACCAGGTAATGCACCCGACGGCCATATCGCAGGTATTGGAACAGCTGGTGCGGGTGACTACGGTTTTTTTTGCTGTTTTTATCTTTCTACCGCGCAGTATTACACTGGTGGCTGCCGGAGCTACCTTTGGGGCGGTGACTGGCAGCGCCGCGGCACTTGTGTTTCTGGTATGGTATTTATTTGCCATGCACCGGACAAATAAAGTCAGCAGGGTTCCTGTTTTTCCCCAGGAGCGCAAGCGGGAACTGGTCATGCGCATTGGTACCATAGCGTTACCGCTTTCTTTAGGCAACCTGGTAATGCCCATCAGCCAGATGATAGATGCGCTAGTTGTACCGCAGAGGCTGAGAATTGCCGGGTTTGCCGCTACTAGGGCCACGGAACTGTTTGGGGAGTTCACAGGGATGGCGGGAAGTTTGATAAACTTACCGACAATTGTGACCGTATCTCTGGCAGTGAGCCTGGTTCCGGCTATTTCTCAAGCCCTAGCCAAGGGAAACACCGCTGTGGTGAGCCGTCGCATCAATGCGGCATTAAGAATCAGCATTATTCTTATGCTTCCGGCAGCGGCAGGTCTCTGGGCCCTGGCCGAGCCTATAGCCCTACTTCTGTATGATATTAGGGAAGTGGGTATTCCTTTGGCCTACCTGTCATGGGGCGTGTTCTTTTTAGGGCTGTACCAGATGACTTCCGGTGCATTACAGGGGCTGGGGAAGACATACATTCCGGTGATAAACCTGTTCCTGGCATCTGCAGCCAAGTTCTTTCTCAGCTACTGGTGGACGGCTGTCCCGTGGCTGGCTATTCGGGGTGCCGCTTTAGCTACTGTTTTCGGTTTTGCCATGGCATTTTTGTTAAATTATCTTGCTTTAAAAATCTTAGTGACGGGAGTACACTTCAAATGTTTCCTGTTACGACCGCTGCCGGCCGTAGCTGTCATGGCCGTTTCGGTGATAGCAGCTTACAAATGGCTTGACCTTATTTTTGGCAATACTGTGGCAACTCTTGCCTCGGTGGGACTGGGGGCTGTGATTTACGTACTAGTTCTAGGGCTGTTTGGTGTTTTCAGGGTGCAGGACTTGCACGATTTGCCATTTGTGGGGCACAAGTTGATACGACTGCTGGTAAAACTAGGAATAGCGAGGTGAGCGTGGTGATACGGATTGTGGGTCTTGGTCCGGGAGCTTTCGGACAATTACCGCTGGAAAATTATCAAATATTAAAAGAGGCAAAGGACTTATACCTGCGCACAGCCAAACACCCGATCGTAGAGCGGCTGGGACAAGAAGGGATAGCCTATCAATCTTTTGACGACCTGTATGACAGGGCTGTAGATTTTTCCGAAGTGTATCGGCAGATAGCTGGCCAACTGAAAGAACTGTCCCGTCGGGGAATTGTGACGTACGCGGTGCCCGGACATCCGCTGGTGGCTGAGGATACGGTCAAGCTGCTGCTGGCGGACCCTGAAGTGGCTACGCAAATTTACCCGGCTATGAGCTGTGTCGATGCAGTTTTTGCTGCCCTTGCACTGGACCCGGTGGATGGGATTACTGTTTTAGATGCGTTAAGTCTGGGTGTTCAAGACATCGATACGCGGCGGGGTATGTTATTGCTGCAGTCTTACAGCCAGCACATCTGCTCTGAAGTAAAGCTTACTTTAATGGAATGCTATCCGGATGATTTTCAGGTCTGTTTGGTGAAGGCTGCCGGTATTACCGGACAGGAACGCGTGGAGTGGTTGCCCTTATACCAGTTGGACCGGCAACCGTGGGTGGATCATTTGACCAGTATCTACATACCGCCAATTCGGGAAGCCAGGGCGGCAGCTGCTCGTGTGCCTTTGGACCCGCTGGTGGAGATTATGGAAACACTGCGTGGCAAGCATGGCTGCCCTTGGGATAAGCACCAGACACACCATTCTTTACGCCGTTACGCCATTGAGGAAGCTTATGAAGTGGTAGATGCCATTGAGCAGGGGGATATGTATAAATTATGTGAGGAATTGGGAGACTTATTATTACAAGTGGTTTTCCACGCGCAAATAGCTAAAGAAAACGGTTATTTTGATATGTCCGATGTGGTTCAGGGAATAGTGGACAAAATGATACGCCGGCATCCCCATGTTTTCGGAGAAGGACAAGCTGATGCGCCCGATGAAGTCCGGGTCACGTGGGAAGAAATAAAGGAAATAGAGAAACAGGAAAAGACCGGGGAGAAACCGGACAGTATCATTGACGTGCCGCTGGCACTGCCTGCTTTAATGCTGGCGGAAAAAGTGCAGTCTCAGGTCTCCCGCGTAGGCTTTGATTGGGAAAACCCCGGCGGAGCCCTGGCGAAAATACGGGAGGAACTGGATGAATTGACTGAAGTTGTTGAAACAGGTGATAAAGAAGGGATTAAAGAAGAGCTGGGAGATTTTCTGTTTGCAACTGTCAATGTGGCCCGGCTGCTCCGGTTAAGTCCCGAGGAGGTGCTTAAGCAGTCAGTTAATAAATTTATTTCACGGTTTCGCTACATTGAAGAAAAAGCGAAGCAGGAAAATGTGTCTTTGGTCGAACTGGACATTGAAGCCATGGAAAAATGGTGGCAGGAATCGAAAAAAGTTATTGGATGAATTGGAAAAATCTACGAAAAACTTAGGATTATAGCAGGAAATTCCTATAATATAGCGAATAGACCAAAAGGTATCTTTTTAAAAACTTGTAATTTCAAATAATATTATGTTTAGGAGGGATTACCTTGAACAAATCAGAACTGGTTAGCAGTGTTGCGGAAAAAGCGGAAATCACCAAGAAAGATGCTGAAAAGGTTGTAGCAGCAGTACTGGAGACCATTGAGGAGGCCTTGGCGAAGGGCGATAAAGTACAGTTGGTAGGTTTTGGTACCTTTGAAGTAAGACAGAGAGCAGCTCGTACCGGCCGTAACCCCAAGACGGGAGAAGAAATAAAGATTGAGGCAACCAAGGTTCCGGCATTCAAGGCTGGTAAAGCCTTAAAAGAAGCCGTTAATTAAATTTGTCGAGAAAAATCAGGTTCCGCAAGGAGCCTGATTTTAATTTTGGAAAAATAATTATGTCAGGGAAAGGGGGCCAGCGATGCGTTTAGACAAATTTTTAAAAGTTTCCCGTTTAATAAAAAGAAGAACTGTTGCCAAAGAAGCCTGTAACGCCGGTAAGGTTACTGTTAATGGCAAAGTGGCCAAGTCAGGTACCAAGATAAAAGAAGGAGACGTTATATGTATCCAAATGGGGGCCAAACAAACCAAGGTGAAAGTGCTTTCAACTGTGGACAGCGTGCCGGCCAGCAAGGCAGGTGAACTTTACGAAGTAATTGAGTAGGCAGTTTCTAGTAAATATTTACCATTCATAAATACCTCCTGTGGGAAAAGAATAGGAGTAGTACTAACTTTAGGAGGTATGTTTCATGTACAAGAGGACTGTCATAAATCTGTTGACTGCCGGTATAATTGTAATGTTCATGCTGGTGGCAGTCGGCTGTCCCAACCAGGCGAGAAAGCCCGGACCGCCCGGGGAGGGGAAGAAGCCTCGGATACCGGGAGGAAAAGAGCCTACCATTACTCTTTATGTCAATGAAACCGGGGAGAAGAAGGAAATTAAGATGGAGGAGTACCTGCAGGGCGTGGTGGCTGCGGAAATGGATACCTCTTGGCCTGAAGAAGCCCTGGCAGCCCAGGCTATTTTAGCCCGTACCTTTACCATGAAAAAGATTCAAGAAGGGGGCGTGCCCCAGTACGGAACGGATGCCTCAACAGACAAGGATGAATTTCAAGCGTATGACCCGAGTAAAATTAACGACAGGGTGAGAAAGGCGGCTGAAAGGACAAGAGGGAAGGTAATAACTTACAAGGGCAATTACATAAACGCATGGTTTTTTGCCGATGGTGGCGGCAAGACTGCGGCCTTGCCCCAGGAAGGACTGGTAAACGAAAAACCTGTACCGTATATCAAGAGTGTCAAAGACCCCGGTTTTGCCATTACCGAACCGGAAAACAAATCCTGGACCGCGGAGTTTCCGTTAAGCCAGGTAAGACAGGCTGTGAAGCAGCAGACCGGGCAGGATCCGGCTGCCGTTTCGTCCGCTAAAATTGTG
Organism: Thermoanaerobacteraceae bacterium; assembly: GCA_017656305.1. Taxonomy (GTDB): domain Bacteria; phylum Bacillota; class JADQBR01; order JADQBR01; family JADQBR01; genus JACDOG01. Next base: position 34,580 of record JACDOG010000019.1, on the reverse strand, counting down.
GAAAAAGGCCCTTCAGGAAGGGCTCTGACGCTGCAAATTGGCAACGTGAAAATAAGCGGGCCAAAGCTGCGGCAGGCTTTAGGCAGTGACAAAATGCGGTCCACCTTGCTGGACAGGTTTGAAGTAAGCGGTAATAAACTCATCATTGGCGGCAGAGGTTACGGGCATGGAGTAGGAATGAGCCAGTGGGGTGCCAGAGCGCTGGCGGAACAGGGCAAATCTGCTGAAGAAATAGTAAATTACTTTTTCAAGGATGTTAAGATACAAAAAGTATGGGATTAAGGCACGCACACGTGCCTTAATTTTTTTGCCCTGCTGTCATAACTGATCTTTGCCGGACATAGATTTATTGGGAGAGGGGGGTGTGATGATGGCCCAGGAACACCAACTGATGTTGTTTGACAGAAAGACGCTCTCGGTTACCGGAGTAAAGCATGTGGACAGTTTTGATGAAGATGAAGTGCAGCTGCGGACAACTTTGGGAGTGCTGCTGCTGAAAGGGGAAGCTCTCAACGTTAATCAACTGAATTTAGATGACGGCAAGGTGTCGATTACCGGTCAAATAAATCTTATTCAGTACCTGGAAGAAGAACAGTTAAATAGGGGGAAGGGAATTATCCAAAAGCTGTTCAAGTAACATGCTGCTTTGCGGGGGAGGGCTGACATGATACCGGTGGTTCAACAATTTTACTATTTTTTCTGGACTGCAGTAATTGGTATTGCCATAGCTTTTTGCTTTGATTTTTACCGGGCTTTGCGCTGGCTCCTGAAACCCTCCCGAATTGTTACCCATTTGTGTGATTTTTTTGTTTGGATTATTGTTACGGTGATAGCCTATTACGGTTTGCTGGCCGTAAATTGGGGTGAAGTGCGCTTTTATGTTCTGCTGGGAATGGGTGTCGGTGCCTATTGCTATTACAGGTTTTTCAGCAGGTATATTCTGCGCAAGTGGCACCAGTTGTTTCGCCTTACAGGCAAGGTGTTTCGTGTCACCAAGCGAATTCTGATGGTGCCGGTAAGGCTTGCAAAAAAGCTACTGAGCTATCCGTTGGGATTGATAACGCTAGTTCTTTACAAATTCAACGGGTTGTTCGGCGGAGTAACAAGATTACTAAAACGTAAGGTGCGTGGCTTGAAGCACCGGCTCAGGGAATTTATCCGCAGAAGCCCCAAATCTTGACTTTATCCATTCCTGAAAATGAAAGAGCAATGGCAGTTTCCCACAAATAATATTATAAGGTTTGTAGCAAAATTGTAGTCCTCTTTTGCCAAGAGGATTATTTTTTTACATTTTGTGTTAATTTAATTTGCTTATAAGGCAGGACATTTCCGATTGTGGATAGAAATTAAGGAATGTCAGCATACTATCCACAATTTGTAGATAATTTGTGGACAAATCTGGGGATAACTATGAAAATAGAACTGCGTGGTGTGGAAAAGTTAAGCTTTCGGGAAAGACAGGTAGTGGCGTTAAAAGAAATGGGCCATTCCTCTGAAGAGATTGCCAGGAAACTGGGGTTGTCTACTAGCTCGGTGGCCACTCTTTTGCACCGTGCTCGTTCCAAAGGGTACGAGGTGGTAATTGTACTGCCCGGGGATACCTTGGGCATCTTTGGGCGGGAGGAGGAAGAATAGTTTATGAAAGCGTACAAATATTGTGTTTACGAAACGTACCAGCTCCCGCAGCCTAAGCCAAAAATCAAGCGGCGCTGGCGGTTTCGCTGGAAGCCCGGGTCGCTGCTGCTGATATTTATATTGGGCTATGTGCTGTTTTCTTTTGGGCAGGTTTATTATAAAATCTACCAGTTAAACACCAAGAAGGCGGCTTTAGTACAGGAACTGAAAATCTTGCAGCAGGAAAACCGGGCCCTGCAGGAAAAACTGCGGCTGGTGCAGACCGATAGTTATATAGAAAAGCTTGCTCGGGAAGAACTGGGGCTAGTCAAACCTGGTGAAAAGGTGCTGGTACCGGCACTGCCGGGAGACGTAAAACCCCTTCGGGAAACGGACAGCAATAGGGACATTCGTGACTAGGTTTATTGACAGTAAGATTGTACTAGGCTATAATATTAATAGTGTTAGAATGTTAGGAGGATCAAATTTTCAGTCATGGCAATTGCTGTTGGCAACATACTTGAAGGGGTAGTTACCGGCATTACCAAGTTTGGTGCATTTGTGGAACTCCCCGGAGGCAAGACAGGCCTGGTACACATTTCTGAGGTTGCGGATGCGTACGTCAAGGATGTAAAAGATTATGTAAAGGAAAGTGATAGGGTTAAGGTAAAAGTAATTAACATTGACGAAAACGGTAAAATTGGGTTGTCTATCAAACAGGCGGATCCTAACTACAGGCCTTACAAGACGGGTAGCAGAAAGCAAAAGCAGAGTAACATGTCTTTTGAAGATAAATTGGCGAAGTTTTTAAAGGAAAGTGATGAAAGACAGCAGGACTTAAGGCGTCATAACGATACTAGGCGCGGCGGTCGCGGCAGAGGAAATTACAGAGCACCATAAGGTGCTTTTTTTTTTCTACTTTATTTTGTGCAAGCTAATAATTGGAGGGGTGATGATGTCAGTTTATGCCAGTATAGACTTGGGGACCAATTCGGTGCGAATGCTGGTAGCCAGGCTGGAGGACGGTAGTATTATTCCGGTTAAAAGATACCTGAAAATAACCCGGGTGGGTGAAGGATTGCGACAGGGCGGTCTTTTGTCAGCTGCAGCCAAGGAACGTACTCTGGCTGCTCTCAGGGAATGCCGTGTATTACTCAAGGAACATTCTGTGACAGCAGTTTCCGGGGTTGCCACTGCAGCACTGAGAGATGCTGCTGACGGAAAAGCATTTATCCATTACATACAGGAAAAACTTGGCCTGCCCATTAAAATTATCAGCGGCACCAGAGAAGCGGTGCTATCATTTCAGGGAGCAGTGGCGGGGCTGGGAGGTGACATTGATGAAAATCAGGCCCTGGTAGTGGATATCGGTGGTGGCAGTACGGAACTGACCTATGTGAGCCGGGGAGAGATCAAGGCAACAAGCCGGCAGGTGGGTGCGGTGCGCTGTACGGAAAATGCAAGCAGTGAGGAAGAAATTAAGGGTGTACTTGCTCCCGCTCTGGAACAAGTGGCAGTAGAGCTGCCTCATAGGCAGTTGATAGGCGTAGGCGGAACTATAACCAGCCTGGCGGCCATAAAAAAACAACTAGCAGATTATGCACCTGATATCATTCACGGTACAAGACTTGACTATCGGTCTGTGGATAGGTTGTATCGCAAGCTGGCAAGCCTGTCTTTAGAACAGAGAAAGCAGGTGGTGGGGCTGCAGCCGGAACGGGCAGACGTAATTGTGGCGGGCATAAGAATATTGTGGGTAATACTTGATTTTTTGCAGGCCTCCAACATAATTGTCAGTGAAGCGGATCTACTGTACGGGTTGATACAGGAAATGACTTCCTAATCATCCTTGTGCTCGTGTTCCGGCGCGTACTGGAAGTGTGCATGACCGTGATGCGTTTGTTCAAAGTTTCTTACTACATTTTGCAATTCTTCCTTGCTGTTGTAAGCGTCGGCATTAAACCGGTAGTAGCGGTCGAGAGCCGCTAAAAAAGGCTGGTTTGTGAATTGGGATTCTGCTTCGGCAATCCAGTTGATTTTTTCCAGGGACTTGTAGGTCAAGTCCTTTTTTAATGCCTCCAGTGCGAACTGTTCGTTAAACCCCGTGATGTCACATGCCTCCTCTACATCGTTGACCAGCAGGTTAAAATGCGTTCCCTGCTGGTTTATCCCGTACCTGTCGTTAAGATAGCGATAATACTCGGCAAAACTGTTTTCCTCTTTCAATTTTCGGAGCAAATCTTCTGGTGTTAGAGCCATTGGGAACTACTCCTTTGCCATTAGTATTTGATAAGTTTTGGAGTCCACTTTGCCCGTAATGGGCAGGTTATTAAATGCCTGAAAGTAACTCACGGCATTTGCCGTTGCTCTTCCGTATATGCCATCTGCCATTCCCATTAAAAATCCTCTGGCTTTAAGGGCTTCCTGAACGAAGACAACTACCTGCCCGGAGGATTTGATTTTCAGCGTGTTTGATATGTTTTTGGGAGGTCGCCTGTCTTTATTAATTAATTTGACCGGAGTGCCGACGGGTACCCAGGGAAAGAGTGTTTCCACGTCTTTATTAAACATGCGGATGCATCCGTGGGAGGCATACCGCCCGATGGACCAGGGTTTGTTTGTGCCGTGTATGCCGTAGGTGCCCCAGGGTACATTTAGTCCCAACCAGCGGGTGCCGAAGCCTCCACCCCACGCACCTTTGCTGATTACTTTAAACTCACCGTGGGGGGTTGGAGTTTTATGTTTGCCTACGGCTACCGGGAAAGTTTGAAACACTTGGTTGCCAGAAAAAACTGTTAATCTTTGCTTATTTACCTCCACCACTATCTGAATCGGGGATTCAGGTTTTTCTCTCTTGTTAGCTTTTGTGGTGGACGGTGAAATAGTGATGCCCTTTCCCAGTGCTTCCCAGGTGCAGGGGTCCACTGCCGCAGTGGGCTCCAGGCCGTTATCCTGCTGAAACTTTTTCACCACAGCGGCGGTCTCCTCGCTGTAAATCCCGTTGGTGGGTACGGAATAACCCAGTTCCAGCAGGCGCTTTTGCAGCTCGAGAACGTCCGGGCCGGACATATAAGGAGTAGTTAAGGATAATGTGCGGTTAACATCGGTGCACCCTCCAGGTGAAAAATGATTGAAAATAATGGGGCTTGCTTCAACACTTTGGATTGAGTACAATAAAAAGGAAAGTATACCAAAAATTGCTAATATATCCTTTACTCGATGCATTACATGTCCTCCCAAACCTAAGGTTTTCGCTTAATACTTTGTCCTACGTTTAGAATGTTATACTAACAAAAATATACCATTGGAGGGGTGCCGGCATGTTGGCTGAAAAAGAAAGGGTTATGATTGTTGATGATGATGAGCATATTCGGGAGCTGCTACGGCTTTATCTAGAAAAAGAAGGTTATGAAACAAGTCTGGCAGTCGATGGCAACCAGGCGCTGAGCACTTTTCAAGATAAAGGGGCAGACCTTATCATTTTGGATGTTATGATGCCGGGACTGGATGGCTGGGAGGTTTGTCGGGAAATCCGGAAAAACAGCGGTGTGCCCATTGTTATGCTTACGGCAAAGGGTGAAAGCTTTGATAAATTGACGGGGTTTGAACTGGGAGCTGACGACTATGTGGTCAAACCCTTTGAACCCAAGGAAATTGTGGCTCGCGTAAAAGCGGTATTGCGAAGGGCGCAACCGCAGGTTGCACCCAAAAGGCAGATTGCCATATCCAACCTGGTTATTGACATGGAGGAATATGTGGTCAAAGTGGGTGACGAGACGCTGGAACTGGCGCCTAAAGAAATTGAACTGCTGTATTTTTTGGCCAGTAATGCCAACCAGGTTTTTTCGCGAGAACAGTTAATCGAACAGGTCTGGGGTTATGATTACCTGGGTGATACACGAACCATAGACGTACATGTAAAGAGGTTGCGCAGCAAATTACGGCACGCCGAGCAGGACTGGCATATCAAGACAGTTTGGGGTGTGGGTTACAAGTTTGAGGTGAAATAATGCAGGTCTTCCGCAGTATTTTCAGCCGGTTGATGACTACGTATATAGTGGTTATCGTCATCAGTTTGATAGTTTTGAGCCTGTTGTTTTCCCAGCTATTTCAAAATTTTTACCTGACCGAGCGGAAAAACGAGCTGGTTAAAGCCGGGCGGAGAATTAACAATATCATGCTGAAATACCGCCAGGGACAGATGAGCAGGGAAGAAGTGGGATTTATGATCCGCGGTATTGACCGCTCGTTAAATGCCGAAATATGGTTGGTGGACCCTACAGGTTTGGTATATTTGGATTCGCGGCCTGGGGATGAAAAATGGTTTGTCAGCCATTTGGAACCAGAGGACATGAAACAGGTATTGGCGGCCGATGTGGTGACGCGGACGGGTTTTTTTGGTAATCGCTTTGAAGTGGCGGTTATATCAGTGGGCGTACCATTGTTTTTGGATAACAAAGTGGCCGGCGCCATCTTTTTACACTCCCCCATTTACGGCATACATGGTACGCTGCGCCAGGTATACCGCTTGATCTTTATTGCAGCTTTTATCACATGTATTTTTGCTATTATCATTGCCTACTACATGTCACAGCGAATATCCAAGCCGTTGCAGCAGATGAGCAAGGTTGCCATTGAAATGGCCAGCGGCAAATTTGATAAAAAGGTCAATGTCAGGGAAAAAGACGAAATCGGCCAGCTGGCCCTGAGCTTCAACTTTATGGCGCAGGAACTGGGACAGCTGGAAAATATGCGGCGGGAGTTTATTGCCAATGTGTCTCATGAACTGCGGTCACCTTTGACTTCCATCAAAGGTTTTATCCAGGGTATACTGGACGGGATCATTAGTGGTGATGACCAGAAGCGTTACTTAAAAATCGTCAGTGAGGAGACCAACCGGCTTAACCGGCTGATCAACGACCTCCTGAACCTGGCCTGGATAGAGTCGGGCAAAATCGAGTTGAACTATCAAAAAGTGGAGTTGAACGCCTTTTTGCGCAACATTATTGTAAAATTCATGCCTCGTATAGAAGAAAAAGGGCTAACTATCAGGCTGGATGCCGAGGTGGAACGGTGTATTGTCAATACGGATCCGGACAGGCTGGAACAGATACTTGTAAATCTAGTAGATAATGCTATTAAATTTACGCCGCCAGGTAAAAGTATAATCTTGGAAAGCCAGGATGCCGGCAGCAAAGCGGTGGTCAGGGTAATGGACCAGGGGGTAGGTATTCCCGAAGAGCAGTTGCAAAAAATCTGGGAGCGTTTTTCCAAAGTGGATAAAGCACGTACGCGTTCCAAGGGAGGAACGGGATTGGGCTTGGCCATTGTAAAGAAATTAATAGAGGTCATGGGAGAAACCATTGAAGTTACCAGTACCGAAGGCCGGGGAACGGAGTTTACCTTTACTCTGGCCAAAGCGGAAGAATAAAGGTGATGTTGACCGGTGAACGTACCGGTCTTTTTTTGGATTGTTAAAAATTATTTTACATTTTATTCATAGTTCCGCCATAGTTAAGGGGTATACTAAAGATAAGCCATCCGGCTGTGGGTGGCGTGACAGGAAGCACAAGCATTAAGCCGGCATTGTTGCAGGTGCCGGTTTTTTTTTTGTAAAAAGTGCAAAAACGGGGGACAGAGTAGGATTTTTTTTTTCGGGTATAATATTTAGAGCGTCAAAAAAGACTTAAAAGGGGAAATCACATTCATGACAGCGACAGTTGTTGCTCTGATTATCGCAGCCATTGCCGGTGCAGCTATGGCAGTACAGGGTTCGTTAAATTCTGTTTTGGGAAAAACAGTGGGTCAAATTGAAGCAACGCTGGTTGTACATATTATCGGTACCTTGGTCGTAGTCTTGCTGGTACTGTTTAAGCTGGGTAACGGTGATTTGAGCAAGCTGAATCAAGCTCCGTGGTACGTGTACCTGGGAGGAGTCATTAATGTCTTGATTATTTACGGAGTTGTTGCTAGTATACCCAGGGTAGGAGTGGCGCTGGCCACTACTGCAATTATTGTGGGCCAGGTGTCCACAGCTTTGGTAATCGACCATTTTGGGTTGTTTGGGCTGGAAAAAGTATGCTTTACCTGGTATAAATGTGCCGGCCTAATATTATTAGCTGTAGGTGCTAGATTAATGCTTAATTAAGAAAAAATACCAGTGCATATCCTCTTGACAACTGAGAAAAAATGTTGCATACTTTATAAGTGATTTCACTGCGGGGTGGAGCAGCTGGCAGCTCGTCGGGCTCATAACCCGGAGGTCGTAGGTTCGAATCCTACCCCCGCAACCAGGATAGTAGAATATGGCGGTGTAGCTCAGCTGGTTAGAGCACACGGTTCATACCCGTGGCGTCGTAGGTTCGAATCCTACCACCGCTACCAGACTACGGCCCGTTGGTCAAGTGGTCTAAGACACCGGCCTTTCACGCCGGTAACAGGGGTTCGAATCCCCTACGGGTCACCAGCAGACCTCGCAAAAAGCGAGGTCTTTTGTATTTTTGATCGTGCTAACTTTTACGTTTCGCTCCCCATCCCTGATGGGGATTTTTTGTTTTTCCTGTCGGAAATCACTGTCTTTACTGTCTCCTATCCCGACAAAGATTGCGCGGGGCTTGTACTATAATGGGAGAGTGAAGGCGGTGATAAGATGTATGAACATACCGATGTTTACCCTTATCGTCGGGAGCAAAACGGGGTAAAGAAGAAAAAACTGCAAAAAAATAAAAGAAAGGACGCTGTTGGTGCAACCCAGATGCTGGCAGGAAAAGTATGGCGGTACTTTGCCACTGCTTTTTCTTTAGAAGGATTTTGGGTTGCTGTTGCAGCGTTTTTTTTAGGACGAACTATCATTTTAGGTGAATTGACGCCCTTTGGACCTGCCTTTCTGGTGGCGGTGGTGGTGGTTTGGAGAAGTTACGTCCCCTTGGTGTTGGGCGCTGCCTGCGTCAGTTTGTTTACAGTGCTGCATGGAGTTGAAGCCTGGGGGCATTTTTTTGTACTGGTGTTCTTAACCATGGTATGTTACCTGTACCCGGTCAACTACCAGCGGCGCTGGCTGGTGGTTCCCGGTATGGTGTTTGTGACCATAGTTTTGGTAAAGGGTATTTTTGCCCTGTTTTTTGAACCTACCCTGTACCGCTGGGTAGCCATAGTGTTTGAAGGAGCGTTTGCCGGTGCCCTGGCAGCGGCGTTTATGATGATTTTAGGTGCTTTTAGCAGCAGCCGTGATATTTGGTCAATTTCTCCTGAAGAGAGTCTCTGTTTAATAGTGCTGTTGCTGGGTGTTTTAGGCGGCATGGAGGATATCAGGGTATTTTCTCTTGCCTTACACCGGTTGGCCGGTAATTTTTTGGTGATGCTGGTTGCGTTGGGTGGCGGAGCCGGAGCGGGCGCCGCTGCCGGTACCCTGGTGGGAGCCATTCCCAGCATCACCCAGATAGCGGCGCCTTCACTGGTCGGCGTCCTGGCGCTTGCTGGGCTGCTGGCCGGGTTATTTAACAGCTACGGTAGACTTGGGGTTGTTGCCGGGTATATTTTGGGCAACTTGATTTTTTCCGTTTACTTGCTGGACCAAAACGCGGTTATTTTAAGGTTTGTCGAAATTGGTATCAGCTGCGTGGCTATGGCGCTGGTTTCTGGCCCATGGCAGACCCGGCTGCGTGCACTGTTTGCCAGCAGTTCCGACGGGCTGGTGCACAAACAACTGGCCAACATCAGCAGCAAAAAGGTTAGAGATTTGGCGCAGATTTTTGCTGAGCTAGCACGCAGTTTTTCGGAAACATCCACTGCGGCGGAAGCAGAGAAAAAAGAGCCAGGCCGGGATAAGGCTGCAAATATAGTAAATTTAATTGCACAGAAGGTGTGTCACCGGTGCCCGGCTGCAAACAAGTGCTGGGAAACGGACTTTTACGCAACTTATAAGAGCTTGTTGAAGCTCTTTTCCATGGCGGAAAACAAAGGCAGAATAGCAAAAAAAGATGTGACAACCAGTATGCGCGGCCAGTGTACACGTAAAGGTGAGATAGCAACAGCGGTGAACTTCCTGCTGGAAACCTATCACGTGGATAAATTTTGGCGGCAGCGTGTGCGGGAAAGTAAGGAACTGTTATCCCAACAACTGGAAGGTATCTCGCATATTATGGATGACCTGGTGAATTCCCTGACGTTGGAAGTGGAAAAGCGGGGGGACCTGGAGTCGGTACTGGCCCGGGAATTGAGCCGGGTGGGTATTGATTATTACGAGTTAAGCGTGTACCGCTGTGGCCGCCGTGATTTGGAGATTAACCTGAAGCTAAAACCCTGCACGTCCGGAGCTTATTGTGCCAAAACCGTAATACCCACCGTGTCCCGCGTTATGGGAAGACCTTACGCTGAGGACAGTCGGTCCTGTTTAGAACGCGCCGGTGGTTCCAGCTGCTATGTAAGATTGATTCCCGCCTGGGCGTACCATGTGGAGGCGGGTTTTGCACAGGCTGCAAAAAAGGGTGCGGCCATATGTGGTGACAAGGCCGCCATTTTAAAATTAAAGGATGGGAAGATGGCCTTATTGATCAGTGACGGCATGGGTGTGGGCGTCAAAGCAGCCCGGGAAAGCAATATGACAGTCAATCTGCTTCACCAGCTGCTGGAGGCCGGCTTTGAACTGGAACTGGCGGTCAAGACTTTAAACTCCATTATGACCATACGTACCCTGGAGGATTCTTTTACTACTCTGGATCTGGCATTAATTGATTTGTATACCGGTGCCGGTGAGTTTGTTAAAATCGGTGCCATGCCCAGCTGGATCAAGCGAGGGCATCAGGTAGAGTCAATAGCTGCCGGGAATTTACCCATTGGGATTCTTGCCAGTATTGAAGTGGAAAGCTTGAGTAAGCAACTGCAGTTAGGCGATCTCCTGGTTATGGTTTCGGACGGTGTTCAGGAAAAGGAGCAGGACCAGTGGCTGCTCCAGGCCATTCGTGACCTGAAAACCGATGATCCGCAGGAAGCAGCCAATCGGTTGTTGGAAAGTGCACTGGACAGGCATGGAGGCAGTGCGCAGGATGACATTACCGTACTGGCTGCACGCATTGACCGCAAGTTGCCCCCGTTGTAAATTGGGGGTTTTATTTTTATGCATATAGGGAAAGATATGAAAACGGGGGAATTTTGGGGGGAAATGGGCAGGAATGCTTGCGTTTTTGACGAAATATAGTTATACGGGTAGCCTGCTGGTGATAAAAGAGCGATACGTATGTTGGAACAAGTAAAGGCGGCAATTGAAAAAAAGAATATGCTCCAGCCGGGAGACAAGGTGCTGGTAGCTGTGTCAGGAGGGCCGGATTCCGTTGCTCTCCTGGATATCTTATGGCGGTTGCGACAGCAGCTGGCCATTAGTCTCCGCGTAGCCCATCTCAATCATATGTTTCGTGGTGAAGAAAGCCTTCAGGATGCCTTTTTTGTCGAGGATTATTGTCGTTCGTTAAAAATTCCTGTAACTTATGCGTCCATAGATATTCCCGCTTTACTGACAGAAGGTGGCTCAGCCCAGGAAACAGCGCGACGGGTGCGTTATGATTTTTTGAAACGCATCTTCAGGCTTTACGGTTGTACAAAACTGGCGTTGGGGCATCACCAAAACGATCAGGCGGAAACAGTGTTACATAATTTGTTGAGAGGTAGCGGGCCGGAAGGACTGGGGGCAATGCTGCCCCGGCAGGGTGAAATAATCCGGCCGCTGTTGGATGTCAGCCGGCAGGAAATCGAACAGTATTGCGAGGTAAGGCGGCTGCGGTGGCGTCGAGACCCCAGCAACGAAAAAACTATTTACCGTCGTAATAAGATTCGTAAAGAGCTGATTCCGCTACTGCAGCAGGAATATAATCCCCAAATAGTGCCCCTGCTGGCGCAAACAGCTCTAATTTTCCAGGAGGAAAATGATTTTCTCAACAGAACGGCCAAAGATGCGGCGGCACAACTATGTCAAATGGAAGAGAGCCGGGTATTGATTGACCTCGAAGGTTTTCGTGGTTTGCACAGGGCTATGCAACGGCGTCTGCTGCGAAGGGTGCTTCGGCAATTGACGGGTATAATTCTGGACTTTCATCATATTGAAGATATCCTGGCATTAAGTGAAAGCGTGCAGACGGGGAAAATGCTTACCCTGCCCGGAGGGCTGGTGGCGGAAAAACTTTATGCCCATTTGCTGTTACAAAAAATAAAAACATCGACTAATGCGCACGCTAAGAACCAAGTTGAAAACGTAAATTTCAGTTATCGCCTGCCAGTTCCCGGCAAGGTTCGGATAAATGAGGCACGATGTTTAATTGGGGCTGACCTGGCAGATTGTGAGGTTGACAGGAGAAAAAGACTGGAAGTTTTCCTGGACCTGGAGAAGATTGAGCTTCCGCTGACGGTGCGTAATCGCAAGCCGGGTGACAGGTTTCACCCTCTGGGTGCGCCCGGTGAAAAAAAGTTGAAGGATTTTTTTATTGATCGCAAGGTACCGCGGGCGCAACGGCAGCGCCTGCCACTGGTAGTAGACGCTGCAGGCAAAATCTTGTGGGTGGTGGGACAGGAAATTAATCACTGCTGTAGAGTGACGCCTCAGACTGTTCGTTGCATAAAGCTGCAGGCTGTTTTTGCACAGCCGGAATAAGTTGGTAAGTTTGAAAATAGGATTAAACTGTGATAGAATAGCACATTATATAAATTTGGTAATCTATTGTGAGGAGGGTAATGATTGAGAGGCGTTTTCAAAAACTTAGCTATATATTTGCTAATTGTTTTAATAGCGGTGGCAGTGATACAATGGACAACACCGCAGCAGCAGGAAGCTGAGGTTTGGAATTATAGTAGATTTTATAAAGCTGTACAAAAGGGGCAAATCAAGGAAGCCAACGTCGTTGTGGAGCGAGATGTCTACCGGATTAGCGGTACGACTAAAGATGGCATCGAATTTACAGTAAATGCTCCCAAAGACGAGGATTTGATCAACTTGATGATTGAAAAGGGGGCAGATGTGGAACCTAATCCAGCCCCCGAACCGCCCTGGTGGACCAGCTTGCTGGGCACTTTTTTGCCTATTTTGCTGCTTGTGGGCTTAATTTTCTTTATGATGCAGCAAACTCAAGGCGGCGGCAGTCGTGTTATGCAGTTTGGTAAGAGTCGTGCCAAGCTGCACTCCGAGGATAAGAAAAAAGTAACCTTTGACGACGTGGCCGGTGCCGACGAGGTCAAGGAAGAGCTGCAGGAAGTGGTGGAATTTTTAAAGAATCCCAAGAAATTTAACGAGGTGGGGGCTAAAATACCGAAAGGTGTACTGCTTTATGGGCCGCCCGGTACGGGGAAAACCCTGCTGGCAAGGGCGGTCGCCGGTGAAGCGGGCGTACCGTTTTTCTCCATCAGCGGTTCCGATTTTGTGGAGATGTTTGTCGGTGTCGGTGCCTCCCGGGTTCGTGACCTGTTTGAACAGGCCAAGAAAAACTCACCATGTATTGTGTTTATAGACGAAATAGATGCCGTGGGCCGGCAGCGGGGAGCCGGTTTGGGCGGCGGCCATGACGAGCGTGAACAAACGCTTAACCAGCTGCTTGTGGAGATGGATGGTTTTGAAACAAATGAAGGTATTATTATTATTGCGGCCACCAACCGGCCGGACATTTTGGACCCCGCACTGTTGCGTCCCGGGCGTTTTGACCGCCAGATAACGGTGGATACGCCGGACGTCAATGGCCGGGAGGCGATTTTAAAGGTTCATGCCAGAGGGAAGCCCTTTGAAGATGATGTGGACTTGAGCGTATTGGCCCGGCGGACACCGGGCTTTACCGGGGCTGATCTGGAGAACCTGCTCAATGAAGCGGCGCTGCTTGCTGTTCGCAGGGGCCATAAAAAAATCAGCATGCGGGACTTGGAGGATTCCGTGGAGCGGGTCATTGCCGGGCCCGAGAAGAAATCCCGTGTTATGACTGACTACGAAAAGAAACTGGTGGCTTATCACGAAGCCGGCCACGCGCTGGTGGGGCATTACCTACCGAATACGGACCCGGTTCACAAGGTGTCTATTATCCCCCGCGGTAGAGCTGGCGGCTACACGCTGCTGCTGCCAAAGGAAGACCGGCGTTATGCGACTAAGTCCCAGCTGCTGGACCAGATTTCCATGCTGCTGGGTGGGCGAGTTGCCGAAGCGCTGGTGTTAAAAGAAGTGAGCACGGGGGCACAAAATGACCTGGAACGGGCTACCGAGTTGGTGCGGAAGATGATTACTGAGTTCGGTATGTCCGATGAACTGGGACCTTTGACTTTTGGTATGCGACAGGAGCAGGTATTTTTAGGCCGTGACATAGCACGGGACCGCAACTACAGTGAAGCAGTGGCGTTTTCCATTGATAAAGAGGCAAGACGCATTATGGATGAACGCTATAATGTCGCCAAGCAGGTGCTGCTGGACAATATGGACAAATTGCATGCAGTGGCCAAGACATTGATGGAAAAGGAAACATTAGAGGCGGAGGAATTTGTGGCACTAATTGAAAAACTGGAAAAACAAGACGGCACACAGAAAACGGAGGATAAGCTGGATTCCGGAAACGGCACCGATATTGATGCGGCGGATACAGCCAGGGACGATGACGGGGGAGCCTCACCCATCGGCGGACCGGAACCTGTGATTACTTTTAGATTTAAATAAGGGGAGGAACACCACCATGGAACGGACTTTTATCATGATTAAACCGGATGGGGTGCAAAGGAATTTAGTCGGAGCAATTATCAGCCGGTTTGAGGCCAAAGGATATAAGCTGGTGGCAATGAAGTTCATGCGTCTGACTGAAGAACAGGCCAGGGAGCACTATAAAGAGCACGTTGACAAGCCGTTTTTTGCCGGACTGCTGGAGTACATTACTTCAGGGCCGGTGGTTGCTATGGTTTGGGAAGGGAAGGATGTTGTGGCAGCCGCCCGGCAGATGATGGGTAAAACCAATCCCTTAGAAGCCCAGCCGGGCACTATCCGCGGTGATTACGGCTTGGATATTGGTAGAAATGTCATTCACGGTGCTGATTCCGTGGAGAGCGCGGAACGGGAAATCAAGATATATTTCGACGAAGATGAGATTTTGTCATATGAAAAGACAATGGAAAGCTGGTTGTACGAGTAGTAATATCCTGTATTTTCACTGTACGGATGAGGCCCGGGTAGGTAATACCCGGGTTTTGTTAGCGGAGGTTAGCTGTAAGTTATGGGGATATTCCCGGAAAAATTTGTAAGGGAGTGTATGGGTATGGATAAAATAAAACCGGGCTTAACGGGTGAAGTGAGGGAAAAAGTTACGGAAAACAATACGGCGCGGGCTTATGGCAGCGGCGGCGTTAATGTGTATGCTACACCGGCAATGATTGGCCTAATGGAGAATGCTGCATTGAGCGCGGTTGACCCCTTGCTGCCGGAAGGTCAGGCAACCGTAGGCAGTGCTGTTTCTGTCAGGCATTTAGCTGCTACACCGGTGGGCATGCAGGTAACGGCCAAAGCCTACTTGAAAGAAGTGGATGGAAGGCGTCTGGTTTTTAAAGTGGAAGCTTTTGATGAAAAGGAAAAGATTGGGGAAGGGGAGCACGAGCGGTTTGTGATTAATTTGGAAAAGTTTCTAGATAAGGCCATGCGCAAGTAGATTGGAGTGGTTGCCAGTGGATGCAAACCGGCGCCGTCAGGCTATCATGGATTGCTTGCAGGAAGCGGCGCAACCGATAACAGGCTCGGAGCTTGCTGCCAGACTATCCGTTAGCCGGCAGGTTATTGTACAGGACATAGCGCTTTTGCGAGCCCAGGGACAGAAAATTTTGGCTACACCGCAGGGCTATATAATCCTTTCCCAAGATAACAGCAAACTTTTAAAGCGCACCTTTGCCTGCCGGCACTTTGAAGCTGACACCCGAAAAGAATTAAATATCTTCGTTGATTGCGGTGGGATTGTGGAGGATGTCGTCGTGGAACACCCTATATACGGGCAAATTTCCGGTTCCCTGATGCTTAAATCCCGTGCTGATGTGGCGGCATTTTGTAGGAAGGTGGAGGAAAGTGATGCTGCGCTTTTATCTTCGTTAACTGAAGGAGTGCACCTGCATACCGTGAGAGCGGAAAAGAATGAAGTATTTCGGCAAATAGAGAAAGCATTAGATGACGCGGGGATTTTGCTGAAAAAAGAAAATTAGCAGGACTTGGTGCATAAAAGTATTGTGCTATTTTTCAATCTCTGCTAGAATAGAGCTAACTTATCCTTGTAAATTTTTTTATTTACAGGTGTAAAGACAGGTGCATATACAGGATTGGGTGGAAGTTACCTGGGGAAGGAGGATTTTAGCATGGAGCAAAAGCTGCCGGAAAAGGATCTCAACCAAACACATAACGAGGCTTCTAACTGTGTCACGAGATTGTGGGTGTTTTTTTTCTGTTTTTTGCTGTTGCTGGCTGTTGTTATTCCCTTTACCATACTGAGTGATGTTCCCAAAATTTATGGTTCGTTCCTGTTTTGGGTTTTGTTTGCGGTAACTGCAATTATATCCATTGGTTATATTACCGGACAATGGAGGGATTAGTGTGGAAGCAACGAATATTTATGCTGCCATGATATTGTACATTTTTTTGGGTACTGCCGTTGCTTATCTTTCCCGGCAGGGTTTGGGGAAAGGTATGATAGATTATTTTCTGGCGGATAGGACCATTGGTGGTTTTGTGGGAGCGCTTACTTACAGTGCCACCACTTATAGTGCTTTTATGATGGTCGGTTTGGCCGGACTGACATTTAAAGGCGGCGTAGGCGCTATGGGATTTGAGCTGATCTATCTTTCGGGATTAGTATTGGTGGCGTTTTTTGGGCCGCGGTTTTGGCTGGCAGGGAAAAAATACAACTTTGTGACGCCGGCAGAAATGCTGGGATACAGGTACGACAGCAGGTTGTTAGCGGTAGTAATTGCTATCAGTTACTGTGTTTTTTTGATACCCTACAGCGCGGTGCAGCTCATGGGGGTTGGTTATTTGGTGTCCGGCATGTCCGGTGGTACCATATCATTCACAACCGGGGTAATCCTGGCAACGGTGCTGGCCATAGCGTGGGCATGGATGGCGGGTATGCGGTCAGTAGCGTGGACAGATTCACTGCAGTCCCTAGTCATGATTGTGGCGTCCACAATTGTTGTTTTCGTAGTGGTAATTAGAGGCCTGGGCGGTTTTGGCGGCCTTGTCAGTACTTTGGAAACAAAATACCCGCAGTGGTTGGTAGTTCCGGGCCCGGGTCTATTTTCCCTGAAAACATTTATCGGGTTAAGTTTGCCGTGGTTCTTTTTTAGCATTACCAACCCCCAGGTCAGCCAGCGTTTGTTTGTGCCCAAATCAATGAAAAGCATGCGTAACACTGTCATGGGCTTTCTGGTATTTGGCTTTATTTACACAATCATTTCCATTCTCTGGGGTTTTAGTGCCAAAGCATTGCTGCCCGATTTGGAAAACGCGGACCTGGCTACGCCCAGCCTGTTGGCCCTGCCTGTAGTGCCAAAAGTTTTGGCACTGGTGGTCATGGTGGGAATTACTGCAGCTGCTATTTCTACCATAGACTCTATTTTGCTCACACTGTCTTCTGTGGTTTCTCGCGATATCTACGGTAATGTTTTTAAAGATGACAGGGAAACCGTTCAATTAATAGTGGGCAAACTGGCAATTCCCTTGATAGCAATTCTGGCGTTCCAGTTTGCCCAATTGAAGCTGGACTTAATTGCAGTACTTTCTGTAGCTTCGTCCACGGGTTTGCTGGTAACGGTTCCCGCCATTTTTGGCGCCTTTTTCTGGAAAAAAGGTACTGCTTTTGGTGCTATGGCCTCAATCATCGGCGGGGGTATAGTAAGCGTATACCTGCAGTTCAGCGGTCTGAAACCGCTGGGTCATTGGCCAGGGGTTTGGGCCTTGCTGGTAGCGGTGATACTCTATTATGTTGGCAGCATTGTAACCAAACCACCGGTGGAAACAGCCGATGAATTTATCGGTTATCTTCAAGCCGCGCTTAAGGAAAAAGGAGCTATTTAAAGTGCCTGCATTTACGCAGGCTATTTTTTTGCATTGAAAGCAGCGTAAGGAAATATATTTTATGATGGGATGGGGTGATTTATTATGGAGGAAATTACTTTTGAAATTTGCCTGCATACCGATGATTTG
This sequence comes from Thermoanaerobacteraceae bacterium, assembly GCA_017656305.1. Taxonomy (GTDB): domain Bacteria; phylum Bacillota; class JADQBR01; order JADQBR01; family JADQBR01; genus JACDOG01. The sequence goes on along the minus strand of JACDOG010000019.1, from coordinate 16,786 downwards.
CGGATAGCACACTATATAGCGAAGCAGCTGCAGAAAAATGTGGCGAAACAAGTTGCCAAGTTTGGTGGTGAAGAACAGTCTGAAGATACGGTGAAAATTGTATGTCTGATCTGGCGATATGAATGTTTGCCTTTATGGAAAGTATTTGAACGGGCACAGCTGGAAGCCCAAAAATTTGGTGTTGCCATAAAGGAAACATACTTGAGCGGTACTTTAAATGAAAACTTGTTTGCCCGCGAAACACAGCATTTTTTGAAATGCCGAAAAATTGAGAAAACATAGGCAAAATTCTTATTTGCTAGCAGGAAATGGACCGGATAAAGAGAAATATTTTATTGTTAATGAAATTATTGGCAGCCGGGGTTAAAATGTTCAGAAAATAGAATGCTATTTGCTTTAAATGGTGGTAAAACATAAGTCTTCAATAACTGCTGTAAGGGGGGGGTAATTCAGGCAATATATACTTTTGCAGAATTTTATCAGTATCATTGAAATGAAAGGAGTCGATTGCTATGCCTTATGATCCAACCAAGATGAAGGATTGGGAAATAGCGGAAGCGGCAGAAAAGAATTTGCCCACGACTGAAGAATGGAGAGATATGCTGGGGTTGCAAAAAGATGAAATAATCCCCATGGGTAGGACTCCCAAACTGGACTTTATTAAGATTATGAATCGCCTGGAAGATAGGCCTGATGGCAAATTTATCGAGGTAACGGCCATTACCCCAACCCCGCTAGGCGAAGGTAAATCTACTACTTCTATAGGCCTAATCGAAGGTTTGGGTAAAAGAGGTAAAAACGTAGGCGGTTGTCTGCGCCAGCCTTCGGGCGGTCCGACCATGAACATTAAAGGAACCGCTGCCGGCGGCGGTAACGCGCTGCTCATTCCCATGACTGAGTTTTCTTTGGGACTGACCGGCGATATTAACGACATTACCAACGCACACAATCTGGCCATGGTAGCTTTGAATGCTCGGATGCAGCACGAGCGCAATTACGACGACGAGACTCTAGCTGCTCGCAACCTGAAACGTTTGGATATTGACCCTACCAACGTAGAAATGGGTTGGGTTATAGATTTTGCTGCCCAATGCTTGCGTAACATCATTATCGGCATCGGCGGCAAGAGAGACGGTTTCATGATGCAGTCCAAGTTCGGTATTTCGGTCAGTTCGGAGTTAATGGCTATTCTCTCTATTGCTACCGACCTGGCTGACTTGAGAAAACGTATTGGTGAAATAATAGTTGCCTATGACAAGCAGGGCAACCCGGTTACTACCGAGGACCTGGAAGTTGCCGGCGCCATGACCGCGTGGATGCGCAACACAATTAACCCCACTCTCTGCGCTACTGTGGAAAGACAGCCCGTAATGGTTCATGCCGGGCCGTTTGCCAACATTGCTATCGGTCAGTCTTCGATTATCGGTGACCGCTTGGGCTTGAAGCTATTTGACTATCATGTAACCGAAAGTGGATTTGCTGCTGATATCGGCTTTGAGAAATTCTGGAACGTCAAGTGTCGCTTGAGCGGCTTAACACCGCATGTTTCCGTCATCGTTGCTACCATCCGTGCGCTGAAGATGCATGGTGGCGGACCGAAAGTGGTACCGGGACGTCCGTTGCCTGAAGAATACACTTCTCAAAATCTCGAACTGGTAGAAAAAGGTTTCTGCAACCTGGAGCATATGATCAACATTGTGAAGAAGTCCGGAATTACGCCGGTTGTATGTATCAACAGCTTTTACACTGATACCAAGGAAGAAATCGAACTGGTTCGCAAGCTGGTTGAGCAGACTGGCACTCGTGTTGCTGTATCCGAGCACTGGCTGAAGGGCGGCGAAGGTGCACTGGAGCTGGCAGACGCTGTTATTGATGCGTGCGAAGAGCCCAGCAACTACAAGCCGCTGTACCCGTTGGAGATGCCGCTCCGCGAGCGTGTGGAAGTTATCGCTAAAGAGGTTTACGGTGCAGATGGTGTTGACTGGACACCAGAAGCTGAGGCTAAAGCCAAGAAGTTTGAGTCTGATCCCAAGTTCAGGGACTTTCAGACCATGATGGTCAAGACTCACCTCAGCCTGTCACACGATCCCACTCTCAAAGGTGTGCCTAAGGGCTGGAGACTGCCCATTCGTGACATCCTGGTTTACGGTGGCGCTAAGTTCCTCTGCCCCATGGCAGGTAGCATCAGCCTGATGCCGGGAACTGGTTCAGACCCAGCATTTAGGAGAATTGATGTTGATACTAAAACCGGAAAGGTTATGGGTCTCTTCTAAAAGAAAATACCTGCAAGAAATCAGGGAGGTTTCTCCCTGATTTCTTTTGCCTGCCAGACAATGGAATGTGGAGTAAGGAGGAAAATATCAAATATTTGTCAAATACTAAAATTTAAAATGTTATGGTTAATTCGGACCTTGAAGGAGTGCGCCGATGGAGCGGGTAAAAAAGCTGCTTGCTGACGAGGAGTACCAGGATTACCTGCAGAAAATAGCTGTTAGGGAACTGGACAGGGAATTTTGCGGTCACAATATAGAACATTGTTTTGCTGTCGCACGTATCTGCTATATTTTATGGCTGGAAGCAGGTTGTCCCGAAAAGGGATTTATTGATAAGGAAGTTATTTATGTTACTGCTTTGCTGCACGATATTGGCCGGTGGCAGCAGTACGATTTTGGTTATGACCATGCCCGGGTCAGCGGCGAACTGGCAAGGGATATTTTACGCAAATTAAATTTTTCCCCGTCGCAGATAGAGATGATGACGGAGGCCATTGCTGCTCACCGCAGACGGGAAAACGGGCGGACTTTGCTGGCGCAGTTGTTATATAAGGCTGATAAACGGGCGCGGGTGTGTCCGGTGTGCCCGGTTAAGGAAAAATGCTACAAATACGAAACTTTGGCAAACCAGGATTTATATTAAAACATAGTTTTACGAGGTGGTTATATGAAGGGTAGAGTGCGGGTATTATCTATAGAAAACAAAAAAGAAGCAAAAGAATATATTCAAGGCGTAGGCAGCGACCCGCAGGGTGTCAAGTTAATGGTGCCAAAAGCGGTGTATAAAGTGATTAAGATCAAAAACGTCTCCATTACTGCTGCTAATATCATCAAACAGGAAATGCTGGCCAAGGGCGGGGAAGCTGCCTTGAACCGTGGGGCCATTAACCGCTCTGTGGAGGAAACCGACGTGCTGTTGATGGGAACGCTAAAACAGTATGAACAGTTGATATACAAGCTACGTATGCAGCCCTTTGGTTTGCCGCAGCTGGCCGAAGAGATAAGAGAGGCGCTGGCCAATACCGAACACCGGCCTTGCAGGGAGCTGCGCTGCCGCAATAAGAAGCTGGTGCTGGGCGAGCGAACCCTGGTAATGGGGATACTGAATGTGACGCCAGATTCCTTTTCAGACGGGGGAAAGTTCAACCAGGTGGACCGTGCCGTGGAACATGCGTGGCAGCTTGTTGAAGATGGTGCAGATATTTTGGACATTGGCGCGGAATCTACTAGGCCGCAGGCAAATCCCGTTTCTGCTGAAGAAGAGTTAAAACGCCTGATGCCCGTTTTGGAGAAACTGGTGTCGGAAATCCCGATCCCCATTTCCGTGGACACTTACAAAAGTGAGGTTGCCAGGGAGGCTTTGGAGGCCGGTGCCGATATCATTAATGACGTGTGGGGATTTAAAAAAGACGATAAAATGGCCGAGGTATGTGCGCAGTATCCGGATGTACCGGTAATATTAATGCATAATCAAAAAGGAACGGAGTACCAGGATCTCATGGGAGATATCGTTCTTTCCTTGGCCGAAAGTATTGAGCTGGCTGAAGAAGCTGGAGTCAATCCTGATAATATCATAATTGACCCCGGCATCGGATTTGGTAAGGATACCGAACAAAGTCTCGAGGTTATGCACCGGCTGCAGGAGTTGAAGTGCCTGGGCAAACCGGTGCTTTTGGGGACTTCCCGCAAATCCATGATCGGAAACACCCTGGACCTGCCGGTAACCGAGAGATTGGAAGGTACAGCCGCCACCTTAACCCTGGGTATTGTCCAGGGTGTGGATATTGTACGGGTGCATGACGTCAAGGAAATGGTGCGGGTGGTACGTATGACTGATGCCATGGTAAGGCGGTGAGACGGTGGACCGCATATTGATGAACGGCCTGGAGTTTTACGGCTATCACGGCTGCCTACCCGGTGAAAAAGTTACCGGGCAGAAATTTGTGGTGGATGTAGAGCTGTTCCTGAACTTACAGCCTGCAGCATTAGCCGATGACCTGGATAAAACCGTTGATTACGGCAGGCTTTATGAGGCTATCAAGGACATTGTGGAAAAACAGCGATATGACCTGATAGAGGCTGTGGCCCAACGTATTGCCGATAGAATGCTTGCGGAGCGTCTGGTGGAAAAAGTAAAAGTGCGGGTATTGAAGCCGGAAGCGCCTATCAACGGTAAATTTAACTTTTTCGGGGTGGAAATAGAACGGGAGCGAGAATAATGTCCGTATTTATTAGTTTGGGTTCAAATCTGGGTAATCGGATTAATTACCTACAACAAGCGTTGGCCTTACTGGAGCGCCATGAGCAGATAACCGTAGTAGCAGTTTCCTCTATTTATGAAACGGCACCTGTGGGCAAGACTGACCAGGGATGGTTTTTAAATGCGGTGGCAGAACTGGAGACGGCACTTTCTCCCTGGGAATTGTTAAATGTCCTGCAGCTGGTGGAGCGGCGACTGGGCAGGAGACGGGAAGAACGCTGGGGACCCCGGACCATTGACCTGGATATTTTGTTCTATGACCGGTTAACCATTAATCACCCGTGTTTAACAGTGCCGCATCCCAGGGCACATGAACGGGCTTTTGTACTGGTTCCCCTGTCGGAACTGGCTCCTGATTTTAAATTTCCTGGCGGGAAAACGGTGGACGAGCTGCTGAGTGAATTGGAAAATTCTGAACAGAAGGTCTTGTTTTTCGGGAAGTTGAATGATAAGATATAAGCGCAGGCGGCAACGAGCAATCGTGCTGCACTGTAGGGGTGTATTTACCTGTTTTTTTATGCAAAATTGGATACTGGTACCGCTTGGAACCGGAAAGGACCGAGACGGAGGGGAGTTGGGATTTTTATGCCTTCTGGATGTGTGTCCGGAAGGCTTTTGTTTTATGGCCCCTCCTGGTGGGGAGGTGTTTTCATTTTTCATGAAGCTGGGTTTTGTCGGTGCTGGGGTTGTGGGCACGGCCCTAGGAGCCCTGTTTAAAAAGAACGGGTACAGTATTGTGGGGTATTACAGTCGTACCTTGAAAAGTGCCAGGGAGGCTGCTGGGTTTACCGGTACCGATTATTTTGAGGATGTTGCGGATGTATTTGCTCACGCGGAGATTGTCTTCCTCACGACCAACGATGATGCCATTGGTCCTGTGGCACGGCAGATAGCTGAGGATGGCCTGGTTAATGACAAACACATTGTTATCCACTGTAGTGGTTCCTTGAATTTATCCGTTCTGGCACCGGTGAAGGAGCAAGGAGCCGGAATCCTAGCAATTCACCCGCTGCAGTCATGTGCTTCGGTGGAACAAGCAGTGGCCCATCTGCCCGGCTCGGTATTTAGTATTGAGGGAGAAGCGTCAGTGCGACCGTTAGGTCGCCGGCTGGTTAAAGATTTAGGTGGTCAATATTTTTTTATTGACAGCGAGCGGAAAGCACTGTACCATGCCGCTGCTGTGGTTGCTTCCAACTACCTGGTGACGCTGGTTGGCTTAAGCAAAAGGATGATGGTCAAGGCAGGTATGCCGGAGGAACAGGTTTACCAGGCGTTATACCCGTTAATTAACGGGACTTTAAGTAACATTAGGAAGCTGGATATTCCCGGGGCGCTAACGGGACCTATTGCCAGGGGGGATGTCAGTACCGTAGCAGACCATGTAAAAACAATGCGGGAGCTGCTGCCGCAGGAACTACCGTTGTTTGTAGAACTGGGCTGCAGTACTGTCCCGCTGGCAAAGGAAAAAGGTAGTTTGAGTGGAGACAAAGCTTCTCGTATATACAAACTGTTAAGTGACGGAAGGAGGAGTGGCCATGAAAATATTACGCAGCGTGTCTGAAGTGAGAGAGGAACTGGCTGGGTACAGGAATAAAACAGTTGGGCTGGTACCAACCATGGGTTATTTTCATGACGGGCACTTGTCGCTGATGCGGCAGGCCCGGGCCGAGTGTGATGTGGTGGTAGTCAGCCTGTTTGTCAATCCCACCCAGTTTGGTGTGGGGGAAGATTACGACAAATACCCGCGGGATGAGAAGCGGGATGCCGAACTGGCCGGAGAAGTTGGGGTAGATTATATTTTTGCCCCACCCGTAGAGGAGATGTATTCTGAAGGCTTTGGTACCTTTGTTGAACCGTCGCAAGAGCTGAGTAATAAAATGTGCGGTGTATCCAGGCCGGGTCATTTTCGCGGTGTAGCTACAGTGGTGACCAAGTTACTTAACATCGTACAACCGGACAAGGCATATTTTGGGCAAAAAGATGCCCAGCAGCTGGTAATTATTAAAAGTATCGTTCGTGATTTGAATATTCCCGTCGAAATTGTTGGCATGCCCATCGTTCGTGAAAGGGATGGCTTGGCTATGAGTTCGCGCAATACTTATTTAAGCAAGCAGGAGCGCAAGCAGGCTCTGGCGCTGTACGAGACACTGTGCCTGGGTAAAAAACTGATTGCACAAGGAAGCCGTGATGCATCGGCGCTAAAGAAACAGCTGGTGGCAAACCTTTCCCGGAAACCCGGTGTGGAAATAGATTACCTGGAAATTGTGCGTGCGGAAGACTTAAAACCGGTAGAAAGGCTTGGAGGGAAAATTCTCCTGGCGGGAGCAATTAGAGTGGGGGACACACGCTTGATTGACAACATGATTTTGGAGGTGTAAAGGATGCAGGTAACACTGATGAAGTCAAAGATTCACAGGGCGACGGTTACTGAAGCTGACCTCAATTATGTGGGAAGCATTACCATAGACAGACAGCTGATGGATGCTGTCGGTATTTTGCCAAATGAGAAAGTACAGGTGGTTAATAATAACAATGGTGCCCGTTTTGAGACCTATGTCATCCCCGGGCCCGAGGGCAGCGGGATAATCTGTGTCAACGGTGCAGCTGCTCGGCTGGTGCAGCCGGGTGACATAGTAATTATCATTGCTTACGGTATTTTTGACGCCGCTGAGGCTGAAAGTTTTGTTCCCAAGGTAGTAGTGGTAGATGAACATAATAGAATTGAGCATATGCTGGAAGAAAAGGCGCTTGCTGAGGGATAAGCAAAAATTTTGTCTAAAAAAAGAGGATTAGAGCAAGTTGCCGCGAATATCCAACAATAAAAGTCAGAGCTGGGAATTGATGGATATGAGCGGATTTAAGATAGTAGAATTGAATTACTGGCGGATTTTTACATTGCTGGTATTGATTCAGGTAATTCCTTATACTTACGGTCGTATTGCAGGAACAGTTATTTTGGGTATCCTGTTTTACTGGGCGTTGCGAAAGAATAAAAGCAGCGTTAGTGTCCTATACTCTCTTGCTTTAAAAGATGAATTGACGGGGCTCTACAATTACCGTTACTTTTGCCGGCGTGTAAAAAAAGAGATAGAACGGGTGAACAAATTTGGCGGTACCCTGAGCCTGTTATTGATAGATGTTGACTATTTTAAGTCGTTTAATGACCAGTACGGTCATGAATACGGCAATAAGGCTTTAAAGGAGCTGGCCGGGATTTTTCTCAACTGTACCCGGACTGTGGATGTGGTGGCCAGATTTGGTGGGGATGAATTTGTGGTTATCTGCCCCAATACCGATGCGGCACAGGCGAAGACAGTGGCTGAGCGGATTAGGCAGAGAGTAGCCGACTCCGTGTTCCGGCGATTCTACGGAGAGCTTACGGTTAGTATCGGGGTAGTCCAGTACCGGGGAGAAGGTTTTGACCGGTTTATAGAACGTGCGGACAAGCGGCTGTATAAAAGTAAGGCAAGCGGACGTAATACCGTATATGTTTCCTAAAAAATTTGCCAACTGGGTTAACCTGTGATATCATAAGGTTAACGCAAATGAGGTGATGTGTGCGGTGAAGGAAAAAATTTTGCAGCTGTTAAAAAATCAAGAGGGTCAATTTGTTTCCGGTGAAGATATCAGCAGGCAAATGAATGTCAGTCGTACGGCCATCTGGAAACATATTAGCAGTCTGAGGAAAGAAGGTTATGACATCCAATCCGTGCCTAAGCGTGGGTACAGGCTGAATAATATTCCCGACAAATTATACGAGCAGGAAATTAAGCCGCTGCTTCATGCCGAGGTGATTGGCAGAAGGATATATCACTATGAGGCTATTTCGTCCACCAATGATCGGCTGAAAGAACTGGGAGATCAGGGGGCTGCCGAGGGAACGGTTGTTGTCTGTGAACAGCAACTGTCTGGCAAAGGAAGACTGGGCCGTTCATGGTTTTCCCCTAAAGGAGCGGGCATTTGGTGTTCTGTCTTGCTCCGCCCGGAAGTACAGCCCCAGTATGCCTCCAAGTTAACGCTTCTGGGTGCGGTGGCTGTCACGGAAGGCATCAAAGACGTGTGTGGCAGGGCCCCGGGGATTAAATGGCCCAATGATTTATTGTTCTCTGGAAAAAAGGTGTGTGGCCTGTTAACAGAAATGCGGGCGGAACTGGATAGTATCGATTATGTGGTTATCGGCTTTGGGATTAACGTTAAACCTGTTGCTTTTCCGGCCGAGTTTAAGGACAGGGCCATTTCCCTGGAGGAGGCATTAGGGGAAAAAGTGGACCGAGTGTCTTTATTGGCCAGGATTTTGGAGGCTTTAGAGAGGAATTATATCTTGTTTAAGGAGTCAGGTTTTAAGCCGATACGGCAGAAATGGCAGCAGTACAACGTTACTTTGGGGAATAAGGTGGTTATAACCGCTCACCAGGAGCGTATCAGCGGTAAAGCGGTGGCTATCAGTGAGCGGGGCGGGCTGGTGATAGAGACGGATGGAGGTGAAAGACAGGAGTTTCTGTCCGGTGAGGTAACCTTGCGTGAGTAAATTTTTTTAAGCTGAAGGTTAACGGTTTGAATGCTTTAGGTTAACACATTGCTTAACATAATAATACTTTTGGGAGGGGATGTATCGTGAATACTAGATCCATGATTTTAGTTGCCATGTTTGCGGCTATTACGGCAGTAATGGCACAGATATCCATACCTATACCGTTTTCACCGGTACCTATAACAATGCAGGTTTTTGCTGTTTGCCTGGCGGCCGGTATTCTAGGGGCGAGGCTTGCGGCTACGAGTATGGTTGTTTACACCCTGCTGGGTATTGCCGGTGTACCCGTATTTGCGCAGGGCAAAGCAGGGTTGCCGGTAGTTTTGGGTCCCACCGGAGGATACATCTGGGGGTTTATTATTGCTGCCTTTGTTATGGGGGCCATTGTGGACAGGGTAAAACACCCCGGGTATAAAACCATGTTACTGGCCATGATGGTCGGATTGGTCATAATCTATACAACGGGCACCATCCAGCTGGCCAAGATAGTAGGCTTAGGCCCTGTCGAAGCTATTGCTGCAGGTGTTGGTTGGTTTTTACCTCTGGATGTTGTGAAAATTTTCCTTGCAGCCGGCATCGGCTACTCCGTGCGCAATGCGCTTATTCGCAGCGGCTACCTGGTACAAGAGAGTAAATAAAACTGATTCTTCCGGCACAGGGTGCGCGCCCCTGTGCTTTTTATTATTGACTTAAGTGCCGGGTTTGGGAAAAAATATAAAGGAATATTGGAGAAAAAGGCGAACAATCCACAAGAGAACTGGTCGGTTAGATTAACTGTGAGGAGGAAAACCGATGTTGCTGGCGTTTGACGTGGGAAATACTAATATCTTGGTGGGTACATACGTGAACGGAAAGCTAACCCATCACTGGCGAGTTTCTACGTACCGGCAGCGCACTGCTGACGAGTTTGGTATTTTATTGAAGAATTTGTTTGAGTTTAAAGACTTATCTTTTGCTGATGTGGAAGGAGTGGCTATTTCTTCAGTAGTGCCGCAGCTCAACCCGGCATTGATGGAAATGACGGAAACTTATCTGGGGGTCAAACCCTTAACAGTTGCGCCGGGGATTAAGACCGGTATAAGCTTGAGATACGATAACCCCAGGGAAGTTGGTGCCGACCGTATTGTCAATGCTGTGGCGGCTTACGAGCATTATGGCGGTCCTGCCATAGTGGTGGACTTTGGTACTGCTACAACTTTCGACGTGATTTCACGTAATGGTGAATATTTGGGAGGAGCAATTGCTCCCGGTATCGGTATTTCCATGGAAGCATTGTTTCAGCGGGCGGCAAAACTGCCCCGGGTGGAACTGGTGGCACCTCCCAGTATCATAGGGAAAAATACGGTAAATAGCCTGCAGGCGGGAATACTCTACGGTTTTGCAGGACAAGTGGACGGAATAGTTAGCAGAATGCAGGAACAGTTAAAATCCAAGGCTTACGTCGTGGCTACCGGGGGTCTGGCCAGGTTTATTGGTGAACATGCCGCTACCGTGGATAAAGTGGATGAGTTTTTAACCCTAGAAGGATTAAGGTTGATTTATGAAAAAAATTGCACCTGATGTTGGGGTGACGGACCGTGACCGCAGAGGAAACAAAACAATTGAAAACGCCGCGAGAAATATTGGCAGTTAACCCTGTAGTTGCTGCACCCATGGCCGGTGTAACCGATAAAGTATTTCGAATCTTGGCCAAAGAAGCCGGATGCGGTCTGGTTGTGACGGAAATGGTAAGTGCGAAAGCCCTTACTTATAATAACCGGCGGACTTACAAGCTGATTGATATTTCCGGCGAGCAGCCGCCTGTGGCAATACAGTTGTTTGGTTCGGAGCCGGGTGTTATGGCCGAGGCGGCAAAAATTGTGGAGCAAATAGGTGCCGATTTAGTAGATGTCAACATGGGCTGCCCGACGCCGAAGATAGTAAAAAATGGCGAGGGGGCAGCCTTGATGCAGCAGCCGGCGCTGGCTGTAAAAATTGTGGAGGCCATGAAACAGGCGGTTTCCATACCTGTGACTGTTAAAATGCGTGCCGGGTGGGATGCGGGTAGCATCAATGCACCGGAACTGGCCCGGGAACTGGAAGCAGCTGGAGCTGACATGATAGCTGTTCACGGGCGGACGCGGGAACAGTTTTATTCGGGATCAGCTGACTGGGGGCTTATTGCTAAAGTGAAATCACGTGTTTCCGTCCCGGTGGTCGGTAACGGCGACATCTGGCAGCCGGAGGATGCTGCACGCATGCTTGAAGAAACCGGGTGTGATGGGGTTATGATAGGTAGGGGCAGTTTAGGCAATCCCTGGATATTTAAGAGAACTTTTGAACTGTTGCGTAATGGTACCAAGATACCCCCGCCTACCCCGCAGGAAAAGGTGAAAATGGCTCTGCGACACCTGGATATGATGGTGACGTTCAAGGGTGAGTATGTAGCCGTGAGGGAAATGCGCAAGCATATAGCTTGGTATCTCAAGGATATGCGCAACGCGGCCAGAATGAGAGAGAGGGTAAACCAGCGGCAAAGTGTTGAGGATTTAAGAAATTTATTACAGAAATACTTGCTTTCCTTGGAAGACCTACCTTAGGTAGGTTTTTTTGTTGTGAGCTTTAGAAATATTTGCTAAAATTGAAGGTGTATACAAAATTGTGCACATAAACTGGGCTTTTTTACATAAACTAGTGGAGGGTTTCTTTATGGATATCCTGCGCATTGGCGATAAGGTCATCAGCCAAAAAAAAATTGAACGTACCCTGGACCGAATATTTGAGCTGAGAGCGGCAGGACTTTCCCAGGCAGAGACCGCCAAAAGGTTGGGATTGGACAGAAGCTTCATTTCGCGCCTGGAAGGTATCGGTGAAATACGCAAGGGACGCCGCATAGCAGTCATAGGCTTTCCTATAAAAAATAAAAAAGAGATTGAAACGGTTTTAAACAAGCAAGGCGTTGATTTCTGCCTGCTGTTTACGGAAAAGGAACGGTGGGACTTTATTAATCAGAATGGGCTGGTGATTTTTAATTATGTGATGGAATTGATTACTCGCCTCAAGGAATATGATCTGGTAGTTGTACTGGGGTCCAATTACCGGATAGACTTAGTGTCCACAGTTTTAGGTCAAGAGGTGGTTGGCGTGGAGATTGGCAAATCCCCCATAGAAGAAGATATTTACATTTCCCCGGAAAAAATCAGCCGGCTGATCAAGTCGTTAAAGGAGGAAAAGGTTGATGAAAAGAGTTATTAGTATCAGCCTGGGTTCTTCGAAGCGTGACCACCGGGTAGAAACAAATATTTTAGGTGAGGATTTTATTATTGAACGCCAGGGAACGGACGGTGATATGGATAAAGCTATTGAATTGATAAAAAAATATGACGGCGAAGTTGATGCATTTGGCTTAGGGGGTGCGGACCTATACATATATGCCGGTAAGAAACGGTACACCATTCGGGATGCGGCAAAAATGGCGCGGGCGGCGCAAAAGACTCCCATTGTGGACGGTAGTGGTTTGAAAAATACTCTGGAACGCCGGGTGATTGGCTACCTTCATCAAAATAAAGGGATAAATTTCAATGAAAAAAAGACCTTGCTGGTGTCCGGGGTAGACCGTTTTGGCATGGCTGAAGCTATTAACGAAATTGGCGGTCAGCTTATTCTCGGTGATTTGATTTTTGTTCTCGGTATACCGGTGCGGCTGCATTCTTTGAAAGCTTTAGAGCGGGCGGCAAGGATTCTTGCCCCCGTAGTCTGCCAGATGCCTTTTAAACTGCTTTACCCCACGGGTAGCAAACAGGACCAGGTTAAAGCCAAAGAAAAATATGCTAAGTTTTATCATGAAGCTGATATTATAGCTGGCGACTTTCACTATATAAAAAGGCACATGCCCGGTCGGATAGACGGCAAGATTATCATAACCAATACAGTGACTGCTGACGATGTTGCAGACTTGGCAAGGCGCGGCGCCCGGCTCCTGGTAACTACAACGCCGGAACTTAACGGCAGGTCTTTTGGTACAAATGTTATGGAAGCAGTGTTGGTCAGCCTAATTGGCAAAAAGGAAACGGAAATAACTGCACAAGACTACGATGAACTGCTTGATAAAATCGGTTTTCAGCCGCGTATTGAATACCTGGCATAAAACAAGGAGGGGTTAGCGATGGGAAAGTTTGCATTTATGATACATCCGTTGAGTTTAGATGATTATTCGCGAAAATTTCCTTTACTGGGAAAATTGCCGCGAAAAGCACTTTTGCAAATAGCCAAGATTATGCCGCCGGTTTATGCTTCGGAGATTACCGGAGTTAAATCGCCATACAATGAAGTGGAAGGTTGTTTTGTGGGTTGCCCCCTTACCAGCGAGCAGATGCTGGAACTGCCGGAAGATGTGGTGCTTAAAAAGATTATTAAAACCGGGAGGTTGGCAGAAAAAAAGGGAGCCCGCATTTTAGGTTTGGGTGCCATGACTTCGGTTGTTGGCGATGCTGGCATTACCGTAGCGAAGGAGCTTAATATACCCGTTACTACCGGTAACAGCTATACAATAGCCGTAGCCTGCGAGGCAGTGCAAAAGGCGGCTCAACTGATGGATAAAAACTACGAAAATTCGGAAGTGTTGATCTTAGGCGCTACCGGTTCCATCGGTGCTGTGTGCGCCCAAATACTAGCGCGTAATTACAAGCACATGACTTTGGCGGCCCGGGATGAGGCCAAGTTGGAGCGTCTGGCGCATCGCATTTTTTACCAAACGGGGCTGTCCGTGCGTACTACCACTGATTACCGCCAGGCTTTACGGCGGGCGGATATCATAGTGGCAGTAACTTCTGCTGTAGATGCTGTGATTTACCCGGAAGACCTGAAATCCGGTGCGGTGGTTTGCGATGTTGCCAGGCCGCGAGATGTCTCAAAAAGGGTGGCGCTGGAAAGAGATGATGTGCTGGTGATTGAAGGGGGAGTAGTGCAGGTGCCTGGTCCCGTGGAGTTCAATTTTAATTTTGGGTACCCGCCCGGGTTGGCTCTGGCCTGCATGGCTGAAACCATGATACTGGCATTGGAAGAAAGGTACGAGTCATTTACTTTGGGAAGAGAAATAACTATTGAGCAAGTGGACGAAATTTCCCGGTTGGCTTTAAAGCACGGTTTCAAGCTAGCAGGTTTCCGGTCTTTCGAAAGACCAGTTACCGAGGAGGAAATAGCGAAAATTAAACAACGAGCATTTGCTAAACTGGCCGGTTAAGACTCTTGACAAAATTTAGTAGCGTCTATATAATACCCATATAAAATGCGTAAAATTGTTTTAAAAGTGGCTTTTCATTTGGGTATATACTGTTAACTATAGTGATGAGAAGCACTGACTAGGTGGACTGCCTGTAGGCCAGTCCATAGCCAGTGCTTGTTTCTTAGTTACCAGAAATAGCTATATTTTAACAGTATAAAGACTTGATTCATAACATATATTGAAATAGTGACTTAACATTTTTGCAACAAAGGCTTATTATTTTTTAAAGAAAGGGAGCGACGCTAATGGCCGATGAACTAATTTTAACGGCTCAGGGATTAAGAAAACTGGAGGAAGAACTGGAATATTTAAAATCTGTGAAAAGACGTGAAGTAGCGGAAAGGATTAAACAAGCACTTGACTTTGGCGATATTAGCGAGAATTCCGAATATGAAGATGCCAAAAATGAACAAGCATTTGTAGAAGGAAGAATTATTACTTTGGAGAAACAACTACGTAATGCCCGGGTTATTGACGACAAAGACGTGTTGACTACGGAAGTTTCTCTGGGTTCAAAGGTAAAACTGAGAGACCTGGAGAATAATGAGGAATTGGAATACAGCATTGTCAGTTCTCTGGAAGCCGACCCTGCAGAGAACAAGATTTCCAACGAGTCACCTGTTGGTAAAGCCATTCTTGGCAAGACAGTGGGCTCTATTGTGGATGTAGAAGTTCCTGCTGGAACTCTTAAATATCAAATCGTAGACATCAAGAAGTAATCCTGGAGGGATTTGTCGTGGAAGAGTTAAACGAACTGCTACAGGTCAGGCGGGAAAAACTAAAGCAACTGGAAAGCATGGGTATAGACCCGTTTGGGGAAAAGTTTGAACGGCAGCACCATGCAGCTGACATTATAAAAAATTTTACGGAATACGAGGACAAGCAGGTATCGCTGGCCGGGCGCATTATGTCCAAGAGAGAACACGGCAAAGCCAGTTTTGCTCATATTCAAGATATTACCGGTCAAATCCAGTTTTATATCAGGCAAAACGACGTGGGCGAAGAAACGTATTCTTTGTTTACCATGTTGGATATTGGAGACATTGTGGGTATTGAAGGTACGGTTTTTAAAACCCGGCGCGGGGAAATCACTGTTAACGTTAGCAAACTGAAGCTGTTAACCAAGTCTTTGCGTCCGCTGCCGGAGAAATGGCACGGGTTAAAGGACGTTGACCTGCGGTACCGGCAGCGTTACGTGGACCTTATAGTGAATCCGGAAGTTCGTGAAGTGTTTATTTTGCGCAGCAAGATAATTAAGGCTATGCGCAAGTTTTTGGATGAAAGGGGTTTTTTGGAAGTAGAAACCCCGACCATGCATGCTATTGCCGGAGGTGCCACGGCACGTCCTTTTATTACACATCATAATGCCTTGGACCTAGATTTATACATGCGTATTGCCTTGGAGTTGCACCTGAAGAGGTTGCTGGTGGGCGGCATGGAAAAGGTTTATGAAATAGGTCGGGTTTTTCGCAATGAAGGGATATCTACTAAGCATAACCCCGAGTTTACCATGATGGAATTGTACCAGGCATACGCGGACTATCACGATATGATGAAGTTAACCGAAGAAATGGTCAGTTTTATTGCTCAAGAGACTCTTGGTACCCAGGTTATCAATTATGAAGGTACGGAAATTGACCTGACCCCGCCCTGGAAACGAATAACCATGATGGATGCAATTAGGGAATATGCCAAGGTGGATTTTAATGAGATAACTACCCAGGAAGACGTAGATGCCTTAATTGACAAACTTGATCTGGAATTGGAGAAGGGTGCTCCTAGAGGCAAGGTTATAAACGAGGTATTTGAGAACTACGTTGAACCGCATTTGATACAGCCGACGTTTGTTATGGATTATCCCATTGAGATTTCGCCGCTGGCCAAAAAGAAAAAGGATGATCCTAATTTCACATACCGGTTTGAAGCATTTATTTACAGTCGCGAGTTGGCCAATGCCTTTACAGAGCTGAATGACCCAATTGACCAAAAAGAAAGGTTCCTGGCTCAGGTGGCGGAACGCGAAGCCGGTGATAGTGAAGCGCATATGATGGACGAGGACTTTATACATGCTCTGGAAATTGGCATGCCTCCGGCAGGGGGGCTGGGTATCGGCGTGGATAGACTGGTCATGTTGCTAACTAATTCTTCCTCCATCAGGGATGTTATATTATTCCCGACTATGAGACCTAAAGACAATGATTAGAGGCAGGCTTGCTGGCCTGCTTTTTTTTTATTAAATTCGAGTAAAGAAGACTTGTTTTTCTTTTAAAAACATGTTATATTTTATGCTGTATCTGGCATGATGAATGAGCCATAGACGGTGTTGACAACAATCTGCGAAACATGATATAATAAAAGTCCGGTTCGCAATAAAAAGCGGACATGTTCTTTCTAACAAACCTAGCAAAACTTACCACTTGCAAAGTAATGGGAGACATGGTAAGATAGCAGTTGCTGTT
>JACDOG010000018.1 GCA_017656305.1 Thermoanaerobacteraceae bacterium | reverse complement strand
GTGCAACCAAAGAACCGGAAGAACTGGAAGAGAAGACACCAGGCCAACTTCGGGTCGCTTGCGCTATGTTCCAAGTTCCCCCTTCGGCTTCCTTCAGACCCCGCCGTTACCGGCGACGCCCTTGCCTGCGGATTGTCTTCCCGCTGGTTAGGTGACAGGGTTTCTTTCAACCCATCGGCTCAGCAGACATGCTGGGCGAACAAAAAACAGCCTTCTGGACCAAGAAGGCTGTTTTATTTTAACGCCTTTTCAATCGTCCCCCCGCCGACAACCAAATCGTCCTGGTAATAGACAATAGCCTGTCCGGGGGTAACTGCTCTTTGCGGCTTTGCAAATTCCACCTCTACATTGCCGTCAGGTAAAGGTTTAATCACCGCGGGCACTTGAGGTGCCTTGTATCGGATTTTTGCCGTCACTTCCATGGGTTTTTCCAGTTTATCTACCAGAATAAAGTTGTTCCTGCTGGCAACCAGCCCCTTGCTCATGGTTTCCTCCTTAGTGCCCACAATCACGGCATTACGCTCCGGGTCAATATCCACCACGTACACCGGCTCACCCATGGCCAGCCCCAGGCCGCGTCTCTGGCCGATGGTATAGTAGGCAATACCCTTGTGCTCGCCGATTTTGTTGCCTTGGGTATCCAAAAATGGGCCAGGTTTTATCTTTTCCCCCACTTTTTCTTCCAGGAAGTTCCGGTAGTTGTTGTCCGGCACAAAACAGATTTCTTGGCTTTCCGGCTTGTGGGCCACCGGCAGGCCCATTTCCTCGGCCATCTTCCTAATCTGCGGCTTGGTGTAGTCACCCAGCGGCATCAGCGTGCGGGCCAGCTGGTCCTGGGTAAACCCGTACAATACGTAAGTCTGGTCCTTGTTTTTATCTTCCGCCCTGGCCAACAGGTACCTTTCCCGATCCTCATCGTAAAAGATCCTGGCATAATGACCGGTTGCGATGTAGTCCGTTTCCAGCGCCAAAGCCTTGTTGAGCAGTGCCTGGAACTTCACGTACTGGTTGCAAGCAATGCAGGGGTTTGGTGTGCGCCCGCGCAGGTATTCTTCGGTAAAGTAGTCAATCACCTTTTCCCGGAAGTAATCCCGGAAGTTCATCACGTAATAAGGGATATCCAGTTTTTGAGCCACGCGGCGGGCATCCTCGATAGCCGACAGGGAACAGCATGCCCCTTCGTAATCCGGGTGCGGCTGGTCCTTGGGCCAAATCTGCATGGTCACACCAATTACGTCATAGCCTCTTTCCTTTATCAAAGCTGCGGTTATGGAACTGTCCACGCCTCCACTCATTGCTACCAATACTTTTTCAGCCATTTTCCCACCTCAAAAATTGTGGGGGCATGTGCCCCCTAGCTTGCCTGTTTTTTCCGGTAATCCTCTATAGCCTTGTGCAAGGCATCTGCAGCCAAATTGGAACAGTGCATTTTTGCCGGCGGTAAACCGTCCAGCGCTTCAGCCACAGATTTGTTGGTGATCTTCATTGCTTCTTCTATAGTTTTCCCTTTTACCATTTCCGTAACCATGCTGCTGGTCGCAATGGCCGCACCGCAGCCGAAGGTTTTAAACTTGATATCGGTAATAATGCCGTCTTTTACACTAATGTATATTTTCATGATATCCCCGCAGGTGGGGTTACCTACTTCGCCCACACCATCAGGATTTTCCAGCTCGCCGACATTACGCGGGTTGGTAAAATGATCCATTACTTTTTCACTGTACATGTGCATAACACTCCTTCTGCTTACAGGTTTCCTTACGCTGGTACAGCGGGGACATGGAACGCAGCCGTTCCACTATCTCCGGCAAGACCTCCAAGACATAATCGATATCTTCTTCCGTGTTGTCCCGTCCCAGTGTCATGCGCAGTGAACCGTGGGCTATTTCGTGAGACAACCCGATGGCCAGCAGCACGTGAGACGGGTCCAGCGAACCGGAAGTACATGCAGAACCGCTGGATGCGGCAATACCTTTCATATCCAGGCTCAGCAGCAGGGATTCCCCTTCAATGTAGCGGAAACTGATGTTAGCATTGCCGGGCAATCGCTTAGTACGGTGCCCATTAACGCGAATCTCCGGTATTCTCTCCTCAATGCCCTTAATAAGCTTGTCTCTTAACGCCGTCAGGCGCTTCATCTCGCCTTCCAGTTCCTGTGCCGCAATTTCCGCCGCCTTGCCAAAACCCACGATACCAGGCACGTTTTCTGTTCCGGGACGGCGTTTCTTTTCCTGGCCGCCGCCGTGAGTATAGGAAGGTATTCTCACCCCTTTGCGGATATAGAGACAGCCCACACCTTTGGGCCCGTAGATTTTATGCGAAGAGGCGGTCAGCATGTCTGCATTCAGCTTGTTCACATCAACGGGTATTTTACCATAACTCTGCACGGCATCCACATGGAATAAGATGCCTTTTTCCCTGGCAATGGCCCCAATCTCCTCAATGGGCTGAATGGTACCGATCTCATTGTTAACGTGCATGATACTGATTAAAGTGGTATCGTCTCTAATGGCGTTACGCAGGTCCTCAACCCTGACCAAGCCGTCTTCATCCACCGGCAGGTAGGTAACCTCAAAACCCTGTTTCTCCAAATATTTAAAGGCATCCAAAACTGCATGGTGTTCAATCTGGCTGGTTATCAGATGCTTGCCGTCCTTTTCCCTGGCATAGGCACCGCCGATAACCGCCATGTTATCCGCTTCGGTACCACCGCTGGTGAAAACAATTTCCTCGGGATTGGCACCCATCAATGCAGCAACCTTTTCCCTGGCCTCTTCCAGTCCTTTTCTCGCTTCTCTACCAAAGCTGTGAATGCTAGAAGGATTGCCCCAAGCTTCGGTAAGATAATGATTAATGGTCTTTACCACTTCCGGGTGTACAGGAGTGGTAGCACTGTGATCCAAGTATACCTTACGCACTGTCAGCAGCCTCCTTAATTAGATGTAATACATGTAATAGTCATTTTTTTGCCGTTCCTTTTCTGCTTCGTCACACATATCCTGCAGTGTTATGGCATCCAGTACCTCGCTGATACTGTCACGAACCCTGCGCCATATTTTTCTGGTAATACAGCTCTCGCTGCGGTGACATTCTTCAGGGTCCTCCTCGCTGACACACTCCATGGGCGCTATAGGGCCTTCTAGCGCCCGAATAATTTCTCCCACTTTTATCTCCTCGGGTTCCCGGGCCAGCATATAGCCACCCTGGGCTCCCCTGACGCTTTTTACAAGACCGGCTTTCCGCAGGACCGCTATCAGCTGTTCCAGGTAATGCTCGGAAATTTCCTGACGGGCCGCAATGCTCTTCAGCGATACGGGGCCGGTCCCATACCGCTGAGCCAAGTCGAACATGGCTCGTAATCCATATTCGCCCTTCGTTGACAGCTTCATCATGTCACTCCTTTTTCAAAAACCTAGTAACTTCCTCGGTATTAAATATCATAGCAAATTACTCGGTATTTTGTCAATAAAGAAAACCTACCTTTAAACTATGTTTTTATTATTAATTTTCCGCAAGGAGAAAAATATATGCAAAAATAAAGG
The DNA here is from genome assembly GCA_017656305.1 of Thermoanaerobacteraceae bacterium. Lineage (GTDB taxonomy): Bacteria > Bacillota > JADQBR01 > JADQBR01 > JADQBR01 > JACDOG01. The sequence goes on along the minus strand of JACDOG010000018.1, from coordinate 37,159 downwards.
CCCGCGCCGGACCGTAAAGCAACATTTTTTTGATTTTGATTTTAATTTTCTTTTTTAAACGAGTCATGCACCCCACCCAGCAATTCCTACCTGCTAATCCTTAAAATTCGCTTCCTCACCCTGGTCGCTAGGTTGGTAAAACTTGGTCCCCTGCAGGTTGTCCGGCAGGTACTGCTGCTCCACCCAGTGGCCGGGGTAGTGGTGGGGGTACTTGTAATCCTTGCCGTGTCCCAGTTCCTTGGCACCTTTATAATGACTGTCTCTCAGGTGAACCGGCACCGGATCCGCTCGTTCCTTATCCACCGCGGCAAATGCCCGGTCTACGGCTTTAATTACCGAATTGCTTTTCGGTGCTTTGGCAATATAGATAATGGCCTGGGCAATGGGGATTCGTGCCTCGGGCATACCCAGCCACTCCAGAGCGTTGGCTGCCGCGTGAGCCATCAACATGGCCCGGTTATCCGCCAGGCCCACATCCTCCGAGGCATGGACTATCAGGCGTCTCACCAAAAATTTCGGGTCTTCCCCCGAGTGAATGGCCCGGGCAAACCAATAAAGAGCAGCATCGGGGTCGCTTCCCCGCAGTGATTTGATAAATGCGGAAATGATGTCGTAATGATTGTCACCGTTCTTGTCGTACTTCATAACGCGCTTTTGAATGGACTCTGCCGCTATGTCAAGCGTGATGTGCCTGACGCCATCCTCCGGCGGCGTGGTCAGCACCGCAAGCTCTAGGGCATTAAGCGCGTTGCGCGCGTCGCCGTTAGCAGTCTTCACCAGGTGCTGTAAAGCGTCTTCGTCTATCTTCACCTGATACTGGCCGAGACCCCGTTCTTTATCCTGCAGGGCATGCTCCAGTATTTCCCTGACGTGGTCATCGGTTAACTCCTCCAGGGTGAAAATACGCGACCGGCTTAACAGGGGGGAATTCACTTCAAAATAGGGGTTTTCCGTGGTTGCGCCGATTAAAATAATTGTCCCTTCCTCCACGGCAGGCAGCAGCGCATCCTGCTGGGACTTGTTAAAGCGGTGAATTTCATCCAGAAAAACGATGGTCTTCTGCTGGTAGTACTTGAGGTGTTCCCGGGCTTCCTCAATAGTCTGGCGCAGTTCCTTCACCCCTACAGTGACCGCGTTTAGCCTCACGAACCTGGCTTTGGTCATGTTAGAAATAATCATTGCCAGGGTTGTTTTGCCAGTGCCCGGAGGGCCGTATAAAATGATGGACATCAGTTGGTCCGCCTCAATGGCCCGCCGCAGGAGCTTCCCTGGTCCTACTATATGTTCCTGTCCTATAAATTCATCCAGCGTGCGCGGCCGCATGCGCTGCGCCAGCGGCTCCGCTTTTTGCTTATTGCCGGTAAAATCGAAAAGATCTACCACGGTTATCACCCTACCTTATAGAATGCAGCCAGACATCGGGCCTGCAGCGGGGCCCCTTTGGCTGCGGTATGGCATCAGTTGCTCACACCTTCTACTACATTTTCCACTATTTTTACAGCCTGTGCAATTTCTTTCTCGCCAATATCCTTGTGGGTCACAAAGCGCAGCCGTCCGGGAGCAACGGCATTGACCAGCACGCCGGCCTCTTTCAACAGGGAAACAAACCGATAAGCATCTGTGCCCGGCAGCTCCAGGTCCACCATAAAGATATTTGTCTCCACTTGATCCAGATTCACCTTCAGTCCCTCTATTGCTGCCAGATCTTTTGCAAGTGTTTCCGCCAGCCGGTGGTCCTCCTTCAGGCGGGCCCGTTCTTTTAAAGCCACCAGCCCGGCAGCGGCCAACACGCCTGCCTGCCGCATTCCTCCGCCCACCATCTTCCGCCATTTACGAGCTTCTGCTATCCAGTCCCTGCTGCCTACCAATAAGGAGCCCGCCGGTGCTCCCAACCCCTTGGACAGGCAGAACATGACACTGTCCATCTCTTTGACCAGGTCGGCCACGTCCATGTCCAGCGCAAACGCCGCGTTAAAAATGCGGGCCCCGTCCAAATGTACCGGCATTCCCTTCCTTTTGGCCCATGTCACGGCTTCGTGCATGCATTCCGGCGTCACCACCCGGCCCCCGGCACGGTTGTGGGTGTTTTCCAAACACAGCAACCCGGGATTGGGAAAGTGTATGTTTTCCGGCCGCCAGGCCTCTTCCAAGGCCTCTGGGTGATACAACCCTTTCTCGCTTGATATCAAACGGGGTATCAACCCGCCCAAGGCGGACATTCCCCCCACTTCGTAATAATAGATATGGGCTTCTTCATCCAGATATACTTCCTGCCCGGGTTCACAGTGCGTGAGCAGTGCTACCAGATTGCCCATGGTCCCGCTGGCAACAAAAAGGGCAGCCTCCTTCCCCATAATTCCCGCAGCCATTTCTTCTAACTCCTTCACCGTAGGGTCCTCGCCGTAAACATCGTCCCCCACTTCGGCCTCGGCCATGGCCCGCCGCATAGCCGGCGACGGTTTGGTAACGGTATCACTTCGCAAATCAATAATCATATCTTTCTCCTCTCCTTTTTATTCAGCCGTAAATAGTAAAAGTGGTTAGCACTAACTAACCACTTGTATCCATAAGTACTAAGGTTGATGTTGACATGGCAATTTAAAGAACTTTCTTCAGCATTTCCGCCAGCTCATCCTTGGTCTTGTAACCAACCACCCGCTCGACCTCTTCGCCGTCCTTGAACAAAATCAAGGTCGGGATGCTCATGATGCCGTACCTGGCAGGAACTTCGCCGTGCTCGTCAACATTGAGCTTGCCTACGATTACCTTATCCTCATACTCGCCTGCCAGTTCCTCAACTACCGGAGCAATCATCTTGCACGGACCGCACCAGGCAGCCCAAAAATCAACAAGCACCGGCTTGTCCGCCTGCAGCACCTCGGTATCAAAATTGTCCTTAGTAAATTCTTTTACAGCCACTTTCATCACCTCTATTTAGTAAATTTTGCAATGACTTCAATTAATTCTTGAATCATTGCTTCTTGGTCCTCTTTATTTCCTTTTTCAAATGCAGTCCGCAAACAACCCCGGGTATGGTTTTCAAAAATGATTGTCCCCACCCGGTTAATTGCCGCCCGCACTGCTGCTATCTGGATTAAAATATCCACACAGTACTTGTCTTCGCTGATCATACGCTGAATTCCTTTTACCTGGCCTTCAATTTTCTTCAACCGACGTAGCAGGTCCTCCTTTGAGTGACTGTATGAACTGGACATCTCACTCCTCCTTATACCCGGTTATGGTATTCGATTATATTATAACATATTTTCCATCATTCTATTATTTCCTGCTGCGAATTAATTTTTTATCAGCACTTTCTACTTATATTTCTCCATTTAACAAATCTTTAACCACGATACTTGCCAAAAACAAACCGGATACCGGAGGAACAAAAGAGATACTACCCGGTATCTGCCTTCTGGCCTTACACGGGCCTTCCCCACCCGGACAGATGCAGGCCTCCTTGCAATCTACTGTACCCTTGTCCGGTTTCAGCGGCCGTTCGGGGGAATACACCACCTTTAGCCCTTTAATAATGCCCCTTTTGCGTAATTCCCGGCGCATGACTTTAGCCAGAGGACAGACTTTGGTCTCGCTGATGTCAGCAACCTGTAACTTGGTGGGGTCTAGCTTGTTACCGGCGCCCATGGCGGACACAACGGGAATCTTGCGTTTAAATGCCTGTTCAATCAAATCCAGCTTGGCCGTCACCGTATCTATGGCATCTATTATGTAATCAACCTTTCGTGCGAAAAACTGCTCCGCCCGGTCCGGCATGTACCACTGGCGCAGGGGATATACTTCAATATCGGGATTAATATCCCTAACCCTTTCCGCCATTACCTCAACTTTCGGGCGCCCCACCGTGGAATGCAATGCATGAATCTGCCGGTTGATATTGGTCAGGCAAATATCGTCGTAATCCACAATGGTAAGCTGACCAATCCCGGCCCGTGCCAAAGCCTCAACAGCAAAAGAACCCACACCGCCGATACCGAAAACCGCAACATGGGCCCGGGACAAAACAGCCAGCCCTTCGGGACCAATAAGTAGTTCTGTTCGCGAAAATTTGTGCAATACCATATGGCAGCCTCCAATAACGCCCAAAAATTAAGAATACAGAAGCCAGAATTCAGAAAGCACCGTTCAGGTCCGGGCAAGCCCTACACTGAATTCTGAATCCTGACTCCTGTATTCTCAAACGAGAAACAACCCCACAAATGCCGTAAATTACCGCAGTTTTTGAAGCCTGCTCTCAGCAGGTGGGTGCCCTCCTGGATGCTTTTTGTGTCCCCTCAAAGGGGGCCTACAAGCCACACCCAGAGTCCAGGCTCCCTATGTGTTGGTGTTGGCTCAAAACTACGATGTAATTACGGGCATTGCAGGGTGTTAGCCTTTGTGTGATTTAATAGTATCATACAGGCATTACCCTTTTCAAGTGGCAAAAAATTGGGATTTTTTGCTGCTGTTTCGTTATCAATAATCTCAGAAAATTTCCTTCTAATTTAAAATTTCCCAAAAACGCACATTTTTATGCATTTGGGGTTATTAGAAAAACCTGACCGATGCAACACGTGTCGTCATTAACCTTTGACAAACCAGAGTGCGGTTTTGCACCGCACCCTGTTACCATCACTACTCTCCTTTTCTCGGCACCACCGCAGTTTTTAAATGCAGTTCCTTCAACTGATGCTTGTCTACCGGCGACGGTGCCTGGATCATCAGATCCGTGGCACTTTGGGTCTTGGGGAAGGCAATACAATCACGGATGGTATCCCGCTGTGCCATAATCATTACCCACCGGTCCAGGCCGAAAGCGATCCCGCCGTGCGGGGGAGTACCGTATTCAAAAGCATCCAGCAGGAAACCGAATTTTTCCCTGGCCTCCTCGTCGCCAAGTCCGATTACCTTAAACATTTTTTCCTGAACGTCCCGGCGATGGATACGAATGCTGCCGCCGCCCAGTTCCACCCCGTTTAACACCAGGTCATAAGCCTGAGCTCGCACTTTTTCTGGCTCAGTATCCATCAGGGGGATATCCTCTTCTACGGGTGAGGTAAACGGATGGTGGAGAGCAACGTAGCGTTTCTCTTCTTCATCATATTCCACCAGCGGGAAATCCACTATCCACACAAAATTCAATTCATCTTTCTTTATCAGGTCCAGTCGCTTGGCTAGTTCCACACGTAGTGCCCCCAGGCTGGCAGCCACCACCTGGGGCCTGTCTGCTACAAACAGCAGCAAGTCACCCGGTGCGGCACCCAACCGACTCTTGATATTCCCCAACTGCTCCTCGCTAAAGAACTTGGCAATAGGGGACTTAATGCCATCCTCCTGCACAATCATCCATGCCAAACCTTTTGCCCCGTAGTTACCAACAAATTCCGTCAGTTCATCAATTTCTCTCCGGGTAAAGCTACCGCATCCTCTGGCATTGATACCCTTCACCTGGCCGCCGCTTTGGACCACGGAAGCGAACACCTTGAATTCCACTTCTCCGGCCAGGTCAGTAATGTCCACCAGTTCCAGGCCGAAACGCAAGTCCGGTTTGTCACTGCCGTAACGGTCCATGGCTTCACGGTAGGGCAAACGAGTAAACGGTGTCTGGATATCTTTGCCCAGAGTTTCCTTAAAAACGTAAGCCACCAGGTCTTCCATCAGCGACAGTACCCTTTCCCTGTCAACAAAGGACATCTCGATATCCAGCTGCGTAAACTCGGGCTGGCGGTCCGCCCGCAGGTCCTCATCACGAAAACAGCGCACTATCTGGAAATACCGCTCCATGCCGGAAACCATCAGCAGCTGTTTGAAAATCTGCGGGGACTGCGGCAGAGCAAAAAACTCACCCGGGTGCAGGCGGCTGGGAACCAGGTAATCCCTGGCACCCTCCGGAGTACTCTTGGTCAGCATGGGCGTTTCTATTTCCAAAAAGCCTTTTGCATCCAAAAAATCACGCATGGCTTTGGTGGTCCGGTGCCTCAGCATCAGCACCCGCTGCATGTCCGGACGTCGTAAGTCCAGATAACGGTACTTTAATCTTACTGCCTCGTCGACATCTATGTCCTCGGCAATATAAAACGGCGGCGTTTTAGCCTTGTTGAGAATACGCAGCTCACTTGCATATACTTCTACCAGTCCCGTTTTAAGCTGCTCGTTTTCCGTCCCCTCGGGACGCCGGCGCACTTCTCCCTTCACGGCCAGCACGTACTCACTGCGGACAGTTTCCGCTTTTTCAAAAGCTTCCCGGTCCACATCGGGACTGAACACTACCTGTACAATACCGGTACGGTCGCGCAGGTCGACAAAAATCAGCCCGCCGTGGTCCCGGCGTTTATTTACCCAACCGTTCAATATCACGGTCTCGCCGATATTTTCCGTAGTCAGTTCCCCGCAGTATATGGTTCTCATCAAGTCGCCTAATGCTTCTGCCATTATTCCTTCCTCCCTGTTACTTTTTCCACAACCGTTGATACTATGCTGTCCAGTTTAATTTCCGACTGTTCGCCGCTAACCATATCCTTCCAAACGGCAACGTTTTTTTCCAGTTCCGCTTCACCTATAATTAGCACATACTTGGCTCCCAAACGGTTGGCCTGTTTCAGCTGTGCTTTCAGGCTGCGCCCCATGACATCATGGTCGGCTTTGACATGCTTTCGGCGCAGTTCGTTTAAAATAGTAAAAGCCTTCCTGTTAGCTTCCTCTCCCAAAGCCACTATGAATACATCCAGGTTTTGTTGTTTTTGTTCAACCAGTCCCTGCTGTTTCATGGTGGCAATAATCCTTTCCAATCCCAGCCCAAAACCAACTCCCGGAATAGCCGGACCGCCGCATTCCTCTACCAGTCCGTCATAGCGGCCACCCCCGCCAATGGAACTTTGGGCACCAATTCCCTCCACTATGATTTCAAAAGCAGTGTTGGTATAATAGTCTAAGCCCCTCACCATGCCTTCGTCAACCATAAAGGGGATGTCTATAGAGCGCAGGTATTCCTGCACCTGGGCGAAATGCTTTGCACACTGGTCACAGAGACTGGCGGTAATGGTGGGGGCATCTTTGACAATTTCCCGGCATACCGGGCTCTTGCAGTCAAAGATGCGCAGCGGGTTCCTCTCCCGCCTGCCCCTACAGGTTTCGCATAAATCTTCCGCTCGCGGCTCCAAAAACTGCTGCAACTTTTCCCTGTGCTCCGCCCTGCATTTGGGACAGCCCACGCTGTTAATATGCAGTTCCAGCCCACGTAAACCCAGTCTCTGGTAGAAGTCCATGGCCAGGGTAATTACCTCGGCATCCACTGCCGGGTCCTTGGAACCAAACACCTCCACCCCAAACTGGTGAAACTGGCGGAACCGCCCTTTTTGGGGCCTGCCATAACGGAACATAGGGCCCATATAGTACAGCTTCGTGGGCTGTGCATCGGCATAAAGCTTGTGCTCCAGAAACGCCCTGACAGTAGGTGCGGTACCTTCCGGACGCAGCGTAATGTTGCGGTCGCTGCGGTCGGTAAAGGTATACATTTCCTTCTCAACGATATCCGTGGTTTCCCCTACTCCTCGTTGAAAGAGCTCCGTATGTTCAAAGATGGGAGTGCGAATTTCCTGGTAACCATACTCGCTGCAGATTTCGTGAACTACTCGTTCCACCTCTCGCCATACCTGCACCTCCTGTGGCAGCAGGTCATTGGTGCCTCGCGGCCTCGTAGTCAGCATGATTCATCCCTCCAAGGAACGCTTTTCCTTTACTCCCCTGGTAATTTCACATTCTCTAGCGCAAAAACGGGTTAGAGACCTTCTCTTCGCGCAACGTAGACGCCGGACCATGCCCGGGATACAGGGTAAAGTCACCTTCAAGAGCCATCAGTTTTTCTCTGATAGAATTTATGATAGTGGTGTAAGAGCCTCCGGGCAGGTCAGTCCTGCCGATGGAACCAGCAAACACTGTATCTCCGGTGAAAATCACATCTTCACCCTTGAGGCAAATACCACCCGGTGTATGCCCTGGAGTATGCAGGACCTCCAGGGTGACGGTATTGCCAATATTGATCTTATCTCCGTCATCCAGCAGCCTGTCGGCTGCAGGACCGGTATTTTGTTTCGCCATCAGCCCCGACAGATTTTTGCTCGGGTTGGTCAAAAAATCAGCATCATCTTTATGGATTAACAACTGTGCTCCCGTCGCTTCCTTGACATTTTTGTTGGCCCCGATATGGTCCACGTGCCCGTGAGTGTTGATGATATAATCCACTTGAAAACCGCTCTGCTTTACAGCCGCCAAAATCTTCTCCCCGTCATCCCCGGGGTCGATAAGGGCTGCCTTTTTGGTTTTCTCACAGCCCACCAGGTAGCAGTTGGTAGCCAGGGCACCGACCACAATAGTTTTGACGTACATGGGATTTCCTCCTTTATCATCAAAAATTCTTCTTGCTATCCAAAAGCAGCGTTACCGGCCCGTTGTTTACCAGTGCCACATCCATCATGGCCCCAAACTCACCTGTCTCCACCTTTACTCCGTAAGCAGCCAGGGCTTTATTAAACTTCTCGTACAGGTCCTGTCCCATTTCCGGCGATGCCGCACCAGTGAAATTGGGCCGCCTGCCCTTGCGGCAGTCACCGTACAGCGTAAATTGAGAAATGGACAGTATTTCCCCGCCCGTATCCAGCAGGGACAGATTCATCTTTCCTTCCGCATCAGGAAAAATACGCAGGTTGACTATCTTGTTGGCCAAATATTTGACATCTTCCTCACTGTCATCCGGGCTGACACCCAGCAGTACCACCAAACCGCGACCAACTTGTCCGACAACTTTCCCTTCCACTGTTACAGAAGCCGAAGTCACTCGCTGTACTACCGCACGCATGGCGCTACCTACCTTTCTTCACAATAATTAATCTCTACTAGAACTGATGGTACCAAGAAAGGCCGTTTATGACGGAGTAATTCGTTTTACCTCCAGCACGTCCTTGACACGGCGTATTCTATCCATCAAGTAATACAGGTGTTCCAAACTGCGAATCTCCACTTTCAGGTCCACGACAGCCACGTTATTCCTCTTGGACCGGGCGTGCACCGAATTGATGTTGGTTTTAGTGTCTGCCACCGTGTTCATAATATCCATGGCCAGCCGCGGCCTGTCTATGGCCACTGCCTCCAGCTGTACCTGGTAAATCGCCTCGTCTTCCGCATCCCAGGCCACAGGCACCAGCCTCTCTTTTTCGTTCTGGTGAGCATGAACGATATTAGGACAATCAGAACGGTGGACGGACACCCCTCTTCCCCGGGTAATGTACCCGATGATCTCGTCCCCGGGCAACGGGTTGCAGCACCGGGCCAGCCGTACCATGATATTGTCCATACCCTTAACACGAATGCCATGGGAAGCCTTTCCGTACCCGTCCCAGGGCTTGACTACGGGAGCTTCCGGCACTTCTTCCTTCAGCGACGGCAGCATCTCTTTTATTTTACCCAGAACCTGCTGTGCCGTAATTCCGCCGTCACCCATAGCCACGTATAAATCATCAATTGAGGATATATTATATCTCTTCGCCGCTTCTGTCAAATACTCGGATTTCATTACCTCGCCGGGTTCCAGGCCGGCCTTTTTAATTTCTCGTTCCAGCAGTTCTTTGCCCTTGGCCAAGTTCTCCTCCCGCTTTTCCTTTTTAAACCAGCTGCGTATGCGGTTTCGTGCCTGGGAGGTCTGCACGATGGTCAGCCAGTCCCTACTGGGGCCGCTTCCTTTGGCAGTAAGTATCTCCACAATATCGCCTGTTTTCAGCTTGTAATCTAACGGGACAATCCGCCCGTTAACCTTGGCTCCGATACACTGGTGTCCCACCTGGGTGTGTACACGGTATGCAAAATCAATGGGAACAGACCCCATCGGCAGCTCCACCACGTCCCCCTTCGGGGTAAACACGTACACGCGGTCGGAAAACAAATCTATCTTCAGGCTTTCCATAAACTCCTTGGCATCGCCCATATCCTGCTGCCATTCCAGAACCTGCCGTAGCCAGCTCAGTTTCTTCTCAAAATCCTCGTCGCCGCTTTTACCCTCCTTGTACCGCCAATGAGCGGCAATTCCATATTCGGCAGTACGGTGCATATCCCAGGTGCGTATCTGGATCTCCACCGGCTCACCCTGGGGCCCGATAATTGTGGTGTGCAGCGACTGGTACATGTTGGGTTTGGGCATGGCAATGTAGTCTTTAAACCGCCCGGGAATGGGTTTCCACAGGGTGTGAATGGTACCCAGTACCGCATAACAGTCCTTAATGGTATCAACAATCACCCTGATGGCAATCAGGTCGAAAATCTCATTGATATCCTTTTCCTGAGTAACCATTTTGTTATAAATGCTGTAAAAATGCTTGGGACGACCCTGGATATCAGCCTCAATTCCCACTTCGTCCAGTTTTCTCTTCAAAATTTCGATGACCTTATTAATATAATTTTCCCTGGCTTTCCGTTTCATGGCAATTCTGTTTACCAGCTGGTAGTAGCTTTCGGGATGCAGGTAACGGAAAGCCAAATCCTCCAGTTCCCACTTGATTCTAAAAATCCCCAGGCGGTGGGCTAGGGGAGCAAAGATTTCCAGGGTTTCCTCGGCAATTTCCTTTTGTTTGGGAACGGACTGGTGTTTCAGCGTACGCATGTTGTGCAGCCGGTCCGCCAGCTTGATGAGAATAACACGGATGTCCTTGGCCATAGCCAGGAACATCTTGCGGAGGTTTTCCACCTGGTGTTCCTCTTTCGACTGGTATTCGATTCTGCTTAACTTGGTAACTCCATCAACCAGCAGCGCAACCTCCGCACCAAACCCGGCCTCCAGGTCCTCCAGAGTTTTGTCCGTATCTTCCACCACGTCATGGAGCAAGCCAGCGGCAATGGTGACAACATCCATCTGCAGTTGTGCCAGGATATATGCTACTTCCAGCGGGTGAACGATGTAATTTTCGCCCGACTTCCGCTTCTGGCCCTCGTGTGCAGCAGCAGCATACTGGTACGCTTTTTCGATCAACAGGATATCTGCCTGCAGGTTGTAGGTCTTGACCTTTTCAATTATCTTCTGTATCTTCTCCAGAGCCACTGACTTTCCCCCCTTCCTCTCCGAAACTAGGACTTTCCAGCAGTTCCCAGATATTTTAGAACTTAATTAAAGATTTTACCACATAATCCTTTAAACGTTCCCTGCCAGGCAGGTAGGTCAGCTCCACTAGAAACACAATTCCGGCTACTTCAGCACCGGCCTGCTCAACCAGCCTGACGCAGGTTTCAATAGTCCCCCCGGTGGCCAGCAGGTCATCCACTATCACTACCTTCTGTCCCGGCTCCAGGGCATCCCGGTGTATTTCCAGGACGTCGGTACCGTATTCCAGCTGGTATTCACCGCTGTATGTGTCTGCGGGCAGTTTCCCCTTTTTACGAATGGGAACAAAGCCGATACCCAGATGATATGCGATGGGGGTACCAATGACAAAGCCTCGGGCCTCCGGGCCTACAATAACTTCCGCCCCCAGTTCCCCTGCCAGCCGGGATAGCTCTTCAATGGCTTCTTTAAAAGCAGGGCCTTCTTTCAGCAACGTTGTGATGTCCTTAAACCTGATACCTTTTTTCGGAAAGTCCGGTATTACCCTGATTTTTTCTTTTAAGTTCACAGCCAACACACTCCCAGTATTTATTTATTATTATTAGCTAAGCCCATTTTTTCCGTCCCAAGTAAGCGTTTTATATCTACAAATGCCTGAAATTCAGCATTTCCCTCAACATACCGCCAGTTGGTCTCCAGTTCTTTTTTATCCTTTACCGGGACAATCCTAAATTGCCCGTTTTCCTCTGCCAGTAAACCCAGTTCCTTAAGAACTAATATACCTGTCTCAATCAACCGGGGATTGGTTATCTGCCCGGCCCGCAGCCCCCTAATAATTTTATCACCTGTTACTGCCCCGCCATTTTCCTGAAGTTTCTTAATAATGCTGTAAAGCAACTGCAGGGTTTCCCGTTTTAGGAACAATTGCTGCAGCAGCCGTTCCTGTTTGTCCCAGGAGCTGCCAGTAAACAACCGGTACACACGTCCTTTTAACGGCAGCATCCTCTGGTAATCCCAGTAATTGAACGGAGCGTCAAGCAGCATTATTTCCAGCGGAAAGTCAAAGATCAAGGGAAATCCATGAGTTGAAACTATGACTTGAATGAGACCTTTTTGAAAGCTGTTGATAATATTAAGTTTCTGGTCCACTGACAGCCGCTCGTTATAAGGCATCACTGTACCGGGTATGTATTGCTGCAGGTGGTGAGCTAAGGTCTCCACCTCACTGGGAAGACTGGTAAAAACCACCCCCGGCTTACCGCCATGAAACACGGAAGCCAATTTTTTTACGCCGTTGCCCGCTCCCGGTGCTGCCACCAGTTCCTCCACGCTGTGCCGCACGGGAGATTGGTAAACAGTGTCGGGAGCTGCTCTCCTTTCGCCAATCAGATACCATTTGTATTGGTCTACTACGTTCACCAGCATTTCTTTATCTATATCTATGTTAACCAATATAAGACAAGCTCTTTCAGGAAGCTGGCAGTGAAATTCCCGAAAGGCGGGCTGCGACATGATACAGACCTGCTGCGCGGTAAAATCCCGGAAAAATTGCTCCGGCGACTTCCAGCTTCCATCAAACACCTGTACCTTGATCTCCGGCAGACACAGCCGCGCCACACCGGCCAACTGCCGGCTGATACTTGTTAGCGGAGTAACTATTACCACCGGGTGTCCTTCTGCCAGTACCGCAGCCATTTCCAGGGTCAACCAGTCCTGGTGGGAAGCATGGTCAACCGCCAGACAACCTCTTTCATGACGTTCCAAAATTTCCAAAACCCGTTCCCTTTCTTCCACCAAACCGGGATTGAGTTCCAGGTCACACCTTTCAACCACCACGGGCTTGGCCACACGTATGTCCTTTACATTCAATTGCAGCGACACTTTTCCCTGCCAGTAATTTTTTTCCGGTACAAACGCCAGGTCAATTTTATGGTTGCCCCTGGCAAACTGGTCTGCCTGAATGTTAAAACCAATGGCCGGCAAGCTGGTGTTGCCTGAAGCCACTACCATCTTGGCATGCTTTTTATCTCTGCCTACCTGTCTACAGTCAATTAAATTAACTTCCCGGCAGCAAAACACCGGGCCCGGGTTGCCAAAACCAAAAGGTTCCAGCAGTTCCAATTGTTCTACCAGGGTCGTATCCACCTGGTGCAAAAACATCTCGCAATCCAGTTTAATAGTCGGCTGCATCTGCTCTTCAGTAAGCCACCGGTCGGCCAGCTCATTTATGGCCCGGCGGAACTGTTCTATTTTATCAATCTTAATAGTAAAGCCCGCAGCCTGTTTGTGACCCCCAAACCTTTCCAGCAGGTCCCCACAGTGCTCCAAAGCCTGGTAGATATCAAAGCCGGAGATGCTTCTGGCAGAAGCCTTGCCGTAATCTCCCTCCTGAGCAATGAGAATGGTCGGGCGGTAAAACCTGTCAACAATTTTGGAAGCAACGATACCAATAACCCCCGAATGCCATAACGGCGATGACAGGACAATCACGCGTTCTTTGTCCAAGTCCACCTGCCGCTCAATTTGCGCCAGGACGTCCTGGAAAATCTGCTTTTCCACCGTCTGTCTTTCCCGGTTTTCGCTGTCCAGCATTTTTGCCAGTTCTGCCGCCCGCTGGATTGATTTGGTCAGCAGCAATTCCACGGCCAGTGAAGCGTTCCCCAACCTTCCCACGGCATTGATTCGTGGGGCCAGAGTAAAGCCCACATGACCGCAGTTAATTTCCTTACCGGCCAGTCCCGATACTCTAACCAGTTCCTGAATCCCGGGACGTGTAGAGCAGGGCAGGTATTCCAATCCTTTTTTTACAAGAATGCGGTTTTCCCACAGTAACGGTACCATATCAGCTACAGTACCTAATGTTACCAGGTCGATACTTTCCCAAACTCCTAACCCGCGGTTATTTTCTTCCCGGTAACGTGCTTCCAGCGCCTGCGCCAGTTTAAAAGCCACACCCACTCCTGCCAGGTCCCTGACACGTTTTTCCTCACCCAGTTTGGGATTAACCACAGCAGTTGCCTGCGGTAAATCCCGGGGCGGCTCGTGATGGTCGGTGATTATCATATCCATTCCCAACCGGTTGGCCAGCTCCACTTCTGCATTTGCATTGATACCGCAGTCCACAGTTATCACCAGGTCTACTCCCTGCTCGCCAGCCCAGGTAATCGCTCCCTCGTTCAGGCCGTAACCCTCCTCCATCCGGTCAGGAATATAATAGTCCACATCATCCATGCCCATTCGCTCCAGCACTGATACCAGCAGCGCCGTGGCCGTGATACCATCAACGTCATAATCGCCGTATACCAGTACTTTTTCTTGCTTCCGCAACGCCTCAATAATCCGGGACACGGCACGGTCTATTCCCGGGATTTTGTTCCAGTCAACCATTTTACCGGTATCTGGATAAAGAAATTCCTCTACATCTTCAAACTCCGTCAAACCTCTATTTATCAAAACCTGTGCCACCAGCGGGGATATATTAAACCTGTCCAGCAACCGTTTTTGCTGTTCCCACCGGGCACCGGGTATCAACCACCGCTTTTCCAACTGCATACAGAAACCTCCAACGCCACCGTTCACTTATAATACAGGATAGAAAAAGCGCCGGTTACTCAACCGACTCGTCTGTACTGCCTTCCTGGTTTTCAGTAGTATTCAGCCCGGCTAACTGTTCCTCCAACCTGTTGACTTCTTCCTGCAGCTTCTGGTTCGCCAGGCGCAGTTCGCGATTTTTCCTGTACAGACTCAGTTGCTTAACCACGCCCAAAAGAAATAAAAACACGGCACCAACCGCACTGGAGCCCAGAATAACCAGCACTAGTGATATTTCTTTAAACTGCCAGGTCAAAAAATTAATGGTTACCGGTTCGGTATTCTGCACCGCGAAAATCGCCACCACCAGGGCGAAAACTAAAGCCAGCAACAGGTAAAACTGCACGGGAATTCACCTCCCCATACTCTGACTAAAACAGTTCTCTTTTAAAGAAATAAATTCCTGCTTTTCAGGTTACTTTCGGCATATTTCGACTTCCTCGCACCGCTCGCACGTGTCCTTGCAGGGTTCCACATGCATTAAAACATGGGCATTGGGAAATTGTACCTCGATATCCTGGCGAATATGGTTGACCAGCTGGTTTACTTCTTCAACATGAGTCCCTCTGGGTACTACCAGGTGCAAATCGATATGCCGTTCGGGACCGGCTTTCCGCGTCCGCAGCTTGTGAAACTCGACGAAGTCTTCAGCATGGTCATTAATGATTTGCCTGATCATTTCCTCTTCCTTTTCCGGCAGCTTAATATCCAGCAAGGGTAGCAGAGCTTCGCGCAGCAGATCCCAGGCTGCCTTAAAAATAAGCAGGGCAACTGCAATGGCCACCAGCGGGTCCAGCCAAACCAGACCCGTCACTTGAATTAAAAGCAGCCCGCAAAAAACACCCACAGTGGTGTAAACGTCAGTACGCAGGTGCATGGCATCCGCTTCCAGGGCAATGGAATCGGTCTTTTTTGCCACGGCAAACAGTCTCCGGGATATGACCCAGTTAAGCAGGGCAGAACCGCCCATTACCAGGAGACCCCAGCCCAGGCCGGATACCTCCATGTCACCCAGTAATTTGTTTACCGCTTCGTACACAATCCAGATGGCAGCAATAAAGATTAACAGGGCCTCTATGGTCCCGGAGAAATTCTCAATTTTACCATGCCCGAACTGATGCTGCTCATCCGGCGGCTTTTGAGATTCCCGCACGGAAAAATAGGCAATAACCGCCGCCAGCAGGTCCAGGGCCGAGTGTATCGCCTCCGACAGAATACTGACCGAGTTGGTAACAAACCCCACTATTAATTTTGCCACCACCAGCAGTGTATTGGACAGGATAGACAAGCGGGCAACCTTAATTTTTTCATCCGTCACATTCTTCACCCCTGATCACTACCCTCTCCCCCATTATATGTGAAAAAACCTTTTTACGACAGGTAAAGGGCCAAATTTTAAATTTTTACCCTTACCAGACACAAAAATGTGGAACCCCTGCACGGGATTCCACTCGTGTATCATTGGTTTCCAAACGGTAACCCTTTACTTGCTGGCCACCCGGTGACGTAAAGTAATCCACAACGGGCTAGCAGTAAAAATGGAAGAATAGGTACCGGATATGGCACCAATCAACAGGGCCAGCGAGAATGTCTTGGTGGTCTCGCCGCCGAAGAGCAGGAGTGATACCAGCACCATGATTACAACCAGTGAAGTATTGATGGAACGAGCCAAAGTCTGCCTGATACTCAAGTTGACAACGTTCTCCAGGGTTTCTTTCTTCTTAATCTTCAGGTTTTCCCGAATCCGGTCAAAAATAACGATGGTATCGTTGATGGAGTAACCGATAATAGTGAGTATTGCAGCGACAAAGGCACTGTCCACCGGTAATTGGAACAAGGAGAAAATTCCCAGTGTAACAAAAACGTCATGCAGCAAGGCAATGATTGCTGCAATGGCAAACCAAAACTCAAAGCGGATGGTAATGTATATTACCATTAAAACAGCAGCAATAATCAATGCCAGTATTGCATTGCGGGTCAACTCAGAACCGATAACCGCGTCAACTCTTTCGTTGCGCAGCACTTCCATGGTTCCCAGCTCCTTCTCCAGGGCAGATACGATGCTGCGATTCTCTTCCTCAGATAATATTTTCGTCCTGATGAGATACTCATTTGCTTCCGATGCCTGAATACGGCTTTTTTCCAGGCCAAACTGGCCCAGCACGTTTCTCACCTGCTCGATAGTAACCGGCTGTTCAAACTTAACCTGTATCAGGTTTCCTCCGGTAAAATCTATGCCAAAATTAAGGCTTTGAGTAAACAGGGAAACAAGCCCTGGAATAATTACCAGTAACGACAGTAAGTACCAGCTCTTCCGCTTGCCCACAAAGTCAAATACCATGTTTCTCCCTCCCTACGCACCGTACAGCTTCGAATTTGTCACCAGTCTGGAATCTGCCAGCAGTCGCAGGATTAACCGGGTAAAGGTAATTGCCGTAAACATGCTGGCAAGAATACCAATGCTCAGGGTTACGGCAAACCCGCGTATCGGTCCTGTACCAAAGTAGAACAACACTGCAGCTGCCAGTAAAGTTGTAGTGTTAGCATCAAAAATCGTCCAGAACGCCCGCTTAAACCCTGCTTCAATGGCTGCACGAATGGTTTTACCGTTACGCAACTCCTCTTTCAGTCTTTCGTAGATAATAATGTTGGCATCCACGGCAAACGCCACCGACAGCAGCAGACCGGCAATACCCGGTAAGGTCAGTACCGCGTGGACAGCCGCCAAACCACCCATGACCAGGATAGCATATACCAAGAGGGAGAAAGCAGCCACCAGGCCGGGAACCCTGTAGTACAAAACAATAAAGAGAGCAATAGCAATCAAGGAATAGATAATTGCCTCAATACTCTTGTCCAGTGAATCCGCACCAAGAGTAGGTCCTACGGTACGCTTCTCCATGATATTCACGTTCACCGGTAAGGCGCCGCCGCGCAGCAACGCAGCAATGTTACTTGCTTCCTCGAAACTTTCAAGACCGGTAATTTCTGCCTCTCCATTGGTGATTACGGCTTCCACCGTAGGGCTGGTCAGTAATTCCTCATCCAAATAAATGGCTATGGCACGCTTGGGATTATTTTTGCCGGGATACTGCTGCATCAGCTGACGGGTTACCTCACCAAAAACCCTTGCACCCTTATCATTAAACTGCAACTGGATTTTCGGTTCATTGTTTCGCGTGTCAATTACCGCCCTTGCATCTTCTAAATCTTTACCTGTTAAAATGGTTTTACCATCAATAACAGTCTTAAATTGAAGTAGGGCCGTTTTACCGATAATCTTCACCGCTTCTTCCGGGTCATCCACCCCGGCCAGCTCCACAATCAAACGGTCATCACCGGCTATTTGAATTACTGGCTCACTGACGCCCAGTTCGTCCACCCTCTGGCGCATCACCATTTTTAATTGCTGCATATCCTCTTTCGTCGGTGGGGTGCCATCCGTATTCTTTGCTTGAAGAACTACGTGAACGCCTCCCTGAAGGTCCAACCCGAGATTAACACCATTGAGAATGGGCTTGTACAAAAGCACACCCACGACTAGCACTAAAACCACTATAAATGCTAGTTTTGCAAGTTTCCCCGAGTTCATCTCCATTGCCTCCTTATGTAAAAACTAACAAACAACCATACTAAGACATTATAAACCTCGCCAAAAAAGCTTGTCAATTGAAGGACCTGCCACTATAACCAGTACCAGGCACAGAATCATATTCTCCGGCGTTATAACAACCGGGCACCATTTATTACCAGACCAAAGTGGCAGTCCAAAAAGCCCGCTGCCCGGCGGCACATGATCATCCGCGTCAGAAAAATTTCAAAGTATTCCATGACCGTGCTGATTTCCAGGTCAATGGTCAGTTCCATGGTAATGGACCTGTCCGCTTCGGAAACACGCAAAAAAGAATGTTCCACAGCATAATTTACCCGGTCATGAATGTCAAAAGTAGCAATGTCCCGGTTGCGAACACGCGACCTGTGTACGTCGGATTTATCAGCCAATATCAGGGCAGCAGCCACCTCATTGACCGCGTGGCCGTACTGCTCCTCATGATTGCCGATAGCCGACACCACAATAGCTATTTCCTCCGGCGGCATCCCCAGCCTTTTCAGGATGCTGTAAGCCAAAACTGCTCCTGACTGCCCGTGGTCGTAACGACTAATCACGTTACCTATATCATGCATATAACCGGCAATTCCGGCCAATTCCACCAGCCGCTCGTCATAGCCCAGCCGTTCCAAAACATTTTGTGCGATATTGGCAACCAGGTTTACATGCCGGTAACTGTGCTCCGTAAATCCCATGGCACCCAAAAATTCATTACCCTTGCGAATGTAAGCGTCAACTTCCGGGTCCTGTTTAACGGTCTCCAGGGTAACCACATTCTCACCCCTTTTCTACAAAATACTGTTTAGATTTCTGCTTTAATCACGCCAATTCCTCTTTTACTTTAACTATTTCCCAAAAAAGGGGTAATGTAACCCCGCTTATGTGACCATTACAAAAAAGTAGCAGCCCTGAACTTACCGCTTACCCAACCGGTCTTCAATTTGCTGCAGAGCACTTAGCCCCAGGCTCAACTGCAAGGCTTCATTAACTTCCTCTCGCAGTCTCCCGTCAATGGTCCCTAAAAAATTTTGCTCGTGAAACCGTTCCTTGCCAAGCGTTCTTATCTGCGAAAACAGCGCCATGTAATCCTCTCTTAAACCGGTTTCCTTACCACCGGGTATTATTACACCAAATAACACCTTTCGCGTCTTCTTTTCCGGGGTTAACGGGACCACTATCACCGTGTTGCATAGCCGGTTGCCGATATCATTCTGTACCACCAGCACCGGCCTGATTAAGGGCCGTTCCTGCGCATCGTAACCCAAATTTATAGCATAAATATCCCCTCGCTTAACTCGCCACGCTTCAGTCCCTACACTCACGCTAAATCACTCCTGACCTGTTTCTTCAAATCTTATCAGAAGGCGATTTTCCTCTTGAAGGATCAGTGAGTTCCCCTCCAAATCCCACTCGGCAATGGTATCGTAGTCCTCTGCCAGCCTTTCCTCCAGCGCACACCTTTGATATTTTTCCTGAAATAGCGTCAAAACTTTCCGCAGTAGCTTTATTGCTATTCCCTCCTCCTGCGGCACCAGCAGTAGCCTTTCTCCAGCGATATGGAATCTTTTGACATATCAATTACTTTTTCCTCTAGCGAGAAATGTCACTTAGTGAGAAGTTTTGCCAACTTCGGTTCGCTTGCGCTATGTTCCATGTTCTTCCTTCGGCTTCCTTCAGACCCCACCGTTGCCAGTGACGTCCTTACCTACGGGTCATCTTCCCGCTGGTTAGGTGACAGGGCTTCTTTCAGCCCATCGGCTCGGCTGACATTCCGGGCAAACAAAAAAGCGACCCTTGGGGCCGCCCCGATTCTCGTTACTTTTTATTTAAGACATAGGCTACAGCCTTCTTATCAAACTTCATTTCCACCTTATCTGCAACGCGCAGGACGATGGTATCATCATCCATTTTGGTTATCTTACCGTGAATACCGCCCACTGTAACCACTTTGTCGTTAACCTTCAGTTCACTTAACATCTTCTGGCGCTGTTTCTGCTGTTTCTGCTGGGGGCGGATCATCACAAAATAAATGATGGCAATAAATACACCGAAATAAATAATCGTTCCGGTCAACCCCTGAAGATTTTCCATACCCGCTTTCACTCCCTTCGGTAAGTTTATGCCCAAATATTTCTACCCATGCATTTTTCTACATAAATTACAAGATACCTTTTCATTCTTCGTAATTACTTAAAAATTCTTTTTTAAACTCCATGAAGCGGTCTTCTCTGATGGCCTGGCGCACTTTCGCCATCAAGTACAGCAAAAAATACAGGTTATGTATGGTGGTTAACCTGATACCCAGCACTTCATTGCTTTTGATCAGGTGCCGGATATACGCCCGCGAGAAGTTACGGCAGGCGTAGCAGTTGCAGTTGGGATCCATGGGCTCAAAGTCCCGGGCATAGGCGGCATTCCGCACTACCAGTTTTCCCCGGCTGGTCATAACGGTCCCGTTGCGCGCAATTCGCGTGGGCAGCACACAGTCAAACATGTCTACCCCGCGAGCCACTCCCTCCAGGAGGGCATCCGGCGTGCCTACACCCATCAGGTAACGAGGCTTGTCCCGGGGTAGCAGCGGGGTGGTATAGTCCAGCACCTCGTACATCATGGGTTTGGGCTCACCGACACTGAGCCCGCCAATGGCATAGCCGGGAAAGTCCATCTCCAGCAGCTGCTCGGCGCTGGTGCGGCGCAGGTCCTCATACACTCCGCCCTGAACAATGCCAAACAGCACCTGGTATTCATGACTGTGTGCCTCCAGGCAGCGTTTTGCCCACCGGGTGGTGCGCTCCACCGCCCTGGCTACCTCTTGTCTTTCACAGGGATACGGCGGGCACTGGTCAAAAGCCATGGCAATATCGGAGCCCAGGGCCATTTGCACCCGGGTAGCCTTTTCCGGACTGAAAAAGTGTTTTGACCCGTCTATATGCGAACGGAATTCCACACCGTCATCGGTAATTTTGCGTAAATCTCCCAGGCTGAAAACCTGAAAACCGCCGCTGTCCGTCAGGATGGGTTTATTCCACTGCATAAATTCATGCAGCCCACCAGCCTCACGTATCAAGTCATGGCCAGGCCGCAGGTAAAGGTGATAGGTATTGCTGAGGATTATCTGCGCCCCTATTTCCTCCAGTTCGTAAGGAGCCATGGTCTTAACCGTCGCCTGGGTACCGACAGGCATAAATATGGGAGTTTCCACCGTCCCGTGCGGTGTGGTCAAAGTTGCCAGCCTGGCATTACAGTCACCGGCTTCCTTATGTACTTTAAACTTTATTGTCATTATTACCACCCTGGTTCCTTTATATTATCAACATTGCGTCACCAAAACTGAAAAACCGGTAACGTTCCCTTACGGCATGCCGGTAGGCGGACAGTATTTTATCCCACCCGGCAAAAGCGGCAACCAGCATCAATAAAGTAGACCTGGGCAGGTGAAAATTGGTGACCAGAGCGTCCACCATTTGAAACCGGAAACCGGGATAGATAAAAATATCCGTCCAGCCGCTTTCCGCCTTCAGTTGCCCATTACGAGCAGCAGTTTCCAAAGTACGTACCACGGTGGTCCCCACTGCCACTACCCGTCCGCCGCTGGCACGGGCCTCATTGATGACACAGGCGGCATCCTCTTCTATTCTGTAGTATTCCGCATGCATTTTGTGTTCTTCTACAGTCTCGGCAGTTACCGGCCGAAAAGTTCCCAGACCCACGTGCAACAAAATGGGCACCACCTGCACACCCTGCTGCTTTATTCTTTCCAGCAGTTCCGGTGTGAAGTGCAGTCCCGCCGTCGGTGCCGCCGCAGAACCGCGTTCCCGGGCGTAAACAGTTTGATACCGGTCCGGGTCATCCAGTTTTTCCTTGATATAGGGCGGCAGCGGCATTTCTCCCAGCTCTCCCAGGACCTCTTCAAAAATTCCCCGGTAGGTAAAAGTAATGACCCTGCCGCCGGCTTCGGTAACGTCTTCCACGGTCCCGGTCAGTAAACCCTCACCAAATACAAGTTGATCGCCCACCCTGGCTTTCCTGCCCGGTTTTACAAGGGTTTCCCACGTGTCACCCCGGATGCGTTTCAGCAACAGCACCTCTATTTTGGCACCGGTATGGGCTCTCACCCCGAACAGCCGGGCAGGAATCACCTTGGTATCATTAACCACCAGCACATCGCCCGGCTGCAAGTATTTTGCAATATCAGGAAACCTCTTGTCTTCCAAGCCACCTTTGTCCCGGTGCACCACTAGCAGTCTGGAAGCATCCCGCGGCGTCACCGGGTGCTGTGCTATTAACTCTTCAGGCAGTTCGTAATCAAACTCCGATACTTTCATACCTTCCCCCTTATTAATTTTAGTAGATTTTCTCAATGGTCAGTCGCCCGTCATCCTTACCCTGGTTATAATAGTGTTGGATAATTTGACGGTAATTATACCCATCATTTGCCATTCCCCGGGCACCCCACTGGCTCATGCCCAAGCCGTGGCCGTACCCTTTACCGGTAATAGTTACCCTGGTAAACTGCTTGGGAACCGCTCTAACAGACGTTTGGCCGGCCAGGTACACACTGGAACTTTCTCCATTTATTTCACCAGGCTGCATGTCATACCCCACCGCCTTCATGCCGGACAAACTGTTGACCTGCACTTTATTGCCCGACCCGTCTAGTACGGCAACCGAGGAATCAAACTTCATGTCAAACAGCGTACTACGCAGGTCCAGGAGTTTCCTGATACGGTCCCGGTACACGACGGCTGTGCCCCGGTCACCGTAAATAGTTAGCCGGGTAACCCTGCCGGAGGCGGTTTGCCCGCTGCCATTCCTTTGCAGGCGGCTAATTTGCAAATCTTTTATACTACCCACGTTGATGGTATTAAGCTTTTCGTTTTGCTCGGCCTCTTTGTTCCAGCGGGCAATCAACGAGTAGAGGTCTTCCCGGGTGAGAGTCTTTTCCCAGGCATAAGTTATCCCCGGCCAGCCTTCAACCTGGGGCTGAAATTCTGCAGCATACTCGTCATGCGGGGAAGGTACCGCTTTAATATACGGTAATTCCTGCAGCCATACGTTTTCGCTGCTTTCCGTATACCCACCGGCATTGGAATGGAAGAAGGCTTTGATAACCTGGCCGTCATACTTGATTACTTCACCGGCAGTTTCGTCCACGGCACGTTTCACCCGGTCAGCATAGGGCTGCCGTTCCGCATCGTAACCACGGTACACCTGTGTCGCCGTATCCACTCCCACGTCCACACTGGCCCGGGCCTGCTTCATAGCCAGGGCATAGGAACGGGATACCACCGCCTGGGCTTTGAGCGCCTCCATATGCGCCTGGTTTCCCATCTCCTGGCCCACTACACCGTACAGATAATGCTCCAGAAATACCTGGTTAATAGGCAGAACTCCACCCGGCTGGTTTTCCACTATCAAGTCACCGCGGTAGGTTGTATTGTTAAAGCGAAACAAATCCAGTGTTTTTCCTGACGCAAGCAATATCACCGGGCCATCGTAGGGAGTCTCCAGCGGTCTGCCATTCAGGTAAACCTTCACGTTAAGGCCAGCCTTGGTCACAGTCACCGTTTGCCCCTGTTTCACCAAAGCAATGGGCAAATTGGTTGCCCCGTCAACCAACTGGTAACTGCCGCCGACCACCTGAGCTTTGGCCTCCGTTACGGGCGCAGACGTTAGTCCCACACGAATGGTCTCCAAATCACCTGCTGCAACGGTCCCTGAAAATGCAGTTGTGAGAATGAGGAAGACCACCGTAACAAACAATACGACTAAGTTTTTCATGACAGCACCTCATTCAACAAAAAGTGATTATAGTCCAAAAACAGCTCATCTGCAACTAAATTCAACAAGAATAAAGGGGAGTCCTTTATCTCCCCTGTCTTTTTTGCCGGATTATTCATCTTGTTTATTCCTACCAACCCTCTGTCACCCGCTCTGTCCTTTTCTTTAGACTTAGACCTGCCCCCTCTGTTTTTTCTCCTCTTTTGCCTTTACTTTTTTTGCAGGCGCCTCCTGCTTTTTGTCCTTTCCCTTATAATCCCTGTTATTATTTTCACCCCGTTTCCAGTTTTCCTTTTTATCAAAGCCCATCTCATCCTTGCCAGTTTTACCTTCAGCCTCCCCGTCATTTTTCCGCTCTTCTTTTGTCCTGTCGTCCTTCGCGGGCCCGCCGGTATACTGGAGTTTTTCCTTTTCCGGTGTTTCCTTCCTTTCCTGCTTATTTTCCGATGTTTTCCAGGGTTTTCTACGGGGCTGCTCACGTGATTTCTGCATCTCTATTTTTTGCCGGAACCTGTCGTCCTTATAGATATGTTTAAACGCTTTCCGAAAATCTTTTTCTTTAAACCTGCTGTCCTTTTCCGCACGGCTGATTACCGTACCGGGATGCCCACCGGCTTGCTTAATAGCTTGAGCAATACTGTGTTTTATCAAACTTTCCGGTGAAATATCCAGGCCCTGTTCTCTGGCTTCCAGCATGATGGCATACTTGCCGGGTGACAGTCCTAGTGAATTGGCCTCTTCACGCAGGGCCTTACCCACCGCAACTGCGGCTACTTTAGGAACATCACCCACTTTAGCGCGTACCGCTTGTTTCAAACGACTGCGCAGTTCCGTCTCAGTGCGTGTGCCGCCGCGCAAGGCGGCAATCCCCAGCACCACAGCACTGTCAGGTGTTTTCAGGTAACCCAAATTTTGGGCTGCTGCCACAATTTCACCTACCGCCTGATCCACAGGCATGCCTATCACTGTAACGTTATCCAGCAGCTGCCTGCCGTCGTCATTCAAGGTTTCAAGACTGGCAACTCTCTCCTCCCCCGATACAGCCAGTTCCAAACTTGGATTAATATCCACTGACACGTAAGCATATACATCGTTACCGGGAAAGAATAAGTTCACTCCCAAAGTAGTACCAATTACCAAAAATATTATCAAAGCTGCCGCTGCCACCCAGTTCCGGGGCACCACCCGTTTATGCACCGGAAGAGTTACTTCCTCACCTACCCGGGCATTGGGTACCACATATTCTTTAAATTCCCCCTCGGGGGTAAGTACCACGGCTTTTTCCCCGGAGACTGACATCACCAGTCCTTTTTTTCCGGCCACTGGTATCCCTCCTTCCGTTTACAGCACTTTTTTAATGTACTCCTGCAAGTAGGTATATTTTTCAATGAGAATGACAGCAACTGCAATAATGTACTTGCGCTGCCGTTCCAGGGTCTTGCGGCTGACTTTTGCCTGGAAAGCAAGTTCTTTTAAAGGTAAGGTCTTCCTTTGGTACAGGTAATTACGGAAGTATGGAGTATTGGCAATAATTTTCGCCACTTCCATGGCACGGCGCCGTGCAGTCTCCTGTTTCGGCGACACCTTTACCAAATCGGCAAACTCAATACCAAATTTCTTCAGAGATTGCCGGTACTGCTCAATTTCAGTTCGCCGCTCGGCAGTTTCCTCCTGACGAGCCAGCTTTTGCTGTGCCACTGCCACTTCCGCGCGAGATACAGCCTCCCGGGATTCTTCATCTAAATTGGACAACGGGATATTGGCAGCTCGCGATTCTTTACGGTAATAATCTATCAAACGGCGCCGTATAACTGTTTTGGCAAAAGAGAGAAAGGAAACACCCTGGTCCCTGTCAAAATTATCTATAGCCTCATTGAAAGCCATCATGGCAATACTGGCTTCATCATCTTCGCCCGCGCGTATAAATTTGCCTGATACCTGGGCTGCAACTTTTAAAATATACGGTTGATAAGTGCTGATTAGATTATTACGGCTAACCTCATCTCCCTGCTGCGCTTTATGTAAAAGTCGGTCCAGGTCGCTACCCGACACCCTTGTCACCTCACTTGCACTATAGAGTTCGCAAGTTTCCCTGCATTTCCTGGGGGTGGATTTAATCAGAATTTCAGAAGACAGAATTCTGACTCCTGACTTCTCAATAAAAAAACTACCTGCGTAACAGCAGGTTTAAAATAATTGATAACACGATGCTCAGTAAAATACCCGTCATTACCGGAAAGTAAAAGGTAAAATTACCCTTGCGAACATAGATATCACCCGGCAGCCTGCCCAGCGGGAAAAATTTCCCCCCTAACAGCAGGAAACCGCCAATGACGAAAAACAGAACCCCCAAACCCAGAAACAATTTAGCAATACCGGATATATCATGCATGGCGTACCACCTCTGGACTATTTAATATTAACCTCTTTAAAAATTCAGTTTTTCCTGTTTTATTTCTTCCTTATCAATACCAAAATATTCATACGCCCATTTGGTTGCCATTCTTCCCCGCGGTGTACGGTTGATAAATCCCTGCTGCAGCAGGTACGGTTCGTAGACATCCTCCACCGTACCGGCTTCTTCACCAATAGTTGCCGCAAGCGTGTCCAGTCCCACCGGACCGCCGTTAAATTTATTGATAATTGTTAACAGCATTTTCCTGTCTACGCTGTCCAGTCCCAACCTATCCACTTCCAGCATCTCCAGTGCCGCACGGGCCACTTCCCTGGTAATTTCACCCTGGGCACGTACTTCAGCATAATCCCTTACCCGCTTCAACAGCCGGTTGGCAACCCGGGGGGTGCCACGAGAGCGCCTGGCTATCTCCCGGGCGCCTTCCGGGCTGATCTTCACATTCAAGATAGAAGCTGCCCTGGTGACAATAGCCTGTAAATCTTCTTCATTGTAAAACTCCAATTTGCTGATCACCCCAAACCGGTCCCTCAGCGGCGAAGTCAGCAGGCCGGCCCTGGTCGTTGCCCCCACCAAAGTAAAGGGCGGGATATCCAGGCGAATGGAACGTGCACTTGGACCTTTACCGATAACAATGTCCAGGCAAAAATCTTCCATTGCCGGGTACAGTACTTCCTCCACACTGCGATTTAGCCGGTGTATCTCGTCAATAAATAAAATATCACCGTGTTCCAGGTTGGTCAAAATAGCCGCCAAATCACCGGGACGTTCAATAGCCGGCCCGGAGGTGGTGCGTATCTGTACTCCCATTTCATGGGCAATAATATTTGCCAGGGTAGTCTTTCCCAGGCCGGGAGGACCGTACAACAGCACGTGGTCCAGCGGTTCTCCTCTTTTTTTGGCGGCTTCGATAAATATCTCCAGCGTTTCCTTAGTCTTGGCCTGACCAATATATTCCTTGAGCGTTTTGGGTCGTAATCCGGAATCAACCTCCCGGTCTTCCTCCCTGAGCGCAGGCGAGATAATCCTGTCTTCGGTATATTCCATAGCCGGTCACACTCCTATTTGGCGGCAAATTGCTTGAGAACCATCTTTACAACCTGTTCCACACTTGCTTCCTGCCCGATATTTTGCAGCGCTTGCTTAATAACCGGAAGCACCTCACTACTGGTATATCCCAGCGCTTCCATAGCAGCCAGTACTTCTCCGCCCAGCTTATCACGGGTATCCCCCTGGCTGACGGTAAGGCCTGCGGCATAGCTCTCCTTGGCCAGTTTATCCTTCAACTCTAATACCAGCCTCTGTGCAGTTTTCTTACCAATTCCAGGGGCCCGGGTAATTGCCTGGACATCTTCTGCAGTGACTGCCAGTACAAATTTATCCGGCCCCAGGTTGGACAGCACAGCCAGGGCACTTTTGGGGCCAATACCCGTCACACCTAAAATGAGTTTAAACAGCTCCAATTCCTTTGCAGTAGAAAAACCAAACAACTGGGCGCCGTCTTCCTTGAGATGAAAATGCGTGTAGAGTTCCACCGTTTCCCCCGGCCGGTATTCCTGCAGGCATTTGGCCGGAACATTGATTTGGTAGCCGATACCGCCCGTTTCCACAACAATACTGTCCTTAGTGACAAACTTTAAAACTCCCCGAATGTAGGCTATCATTTACTGTTCTCCTTTAGTTTGTAATCGTTCAGCCATTTTGTACGAGTGTGCGTGACAGATGCTCACCGCCAAAGCGTCTGCCACATCGTCAGGTTTGGGCACAGCTTTAAGATTTAAAAAAGTCTGCACCATCTGCTGCACCTGCACTTTCTGCGCCCTGCCGTAACCGGCAACCGCCTGTTTTACCTGGAGGGGAGTGTATTCAAAAACGGGAATCCCCTGGTGCGCAGCTGCCAGTACCAGCACGCCCCGGGCATGTCCTACAGCCAGGGCAGTACGGGTATTCTTGTTAAAAAACAGCTGTTCTACCGCGTATGCCTCCGGGGTGTACTCGCGAATAATTTCCGAAATGCTGTCATACAACTGCTGCAGCCGCCGGGCTAGAGTCATTTTGGCAGACGTGCGGATACAGCCGTAGTCAACAGGGCGAAAACGGTTACCCTGGTATTCAACAATGCCGTACCCGGTAATTGCCGTACCGGGATCCACACCCATTATAATCATAAGTAATACCTCCTCACAATATCTTCGACAAAGCGTGAAGGTATCCTTCTTTGTGAAACTGCAAAGCAGGAAATGCAAAAAATGCAAAAAAGAAATCTCACCATTTTTTGTAGTGAGATGATTAATTATATCCAGGCAAATTTCTTGCCACCGCATGTACAGAACACGAAAAGATACTGCGTTACACATGACTGAGTGCCGGGTCGGCCTAATGGTTCCTCCGTAGTACCATTAGCCTTATTCTGCCTTCTGTATGTTGTTATTAACGATATTCATCCAAGGAATCCAGCGTCTCCTTCAGCTTTTTCACACTGTCAAAATCCAGTTCACCCAGGCGCACCTGTTCCTGCCACTCCAACGGCAGGTTGGCGATGGGAATATCCGTCACTTCTATAATGTTCGTATTGATTCCGGGTGGGCCCTGAAAGACGGCAATCAAATCCCCTACGGCCCCCAAATGTGTTTTTGCCGCATCTTCGGGGCAAAACCCTTCAATGTACTTTACAGTTTCTACCGTGCCGTTCCTTTCCTTTACCACCCATCCTTGTTCTTCTGCCAACTGGTTCCGCAAACTGCCGGGTCCCGCGTAGTGCACACCTGCCGGCAGAGCACCGGGAACAGTGTGACCGCACAGCAGGTACCGGTAGTATACCTTTAAATCTTGGCTTTGCGAAACCGTTCCCGCCTCCAACATAGGTTTTTGCTCAAGCATGGGTGGCAGTAACCGCAAATTCTCCAAAGAATCGTTGAGCGCGGCATAAATGAAGAAAAAACCGGCAAAGACGGCCAGAAAAAATGCGGTGATTGCCTGACTGTACTTTCTATGCATAAAAAATCCTCCAAGGTAAATCGGGTTTAGAATAGTATTGCCAAATCTGTTCTCTCTTATAACAGTTAATTTAAAATTGCCCTGCAGAATCTAAAAGACTTAAAGGTCGATTTTGTTGATATCCGGAAATTATATTTTGAAGCTATCCACATTTTACTTCAAAGTATAATTTCCTAGATATTAAAAAAGCTTGAGAAACTAGTTTCTCAAGCTAGCCTATCTTTTCCATTAAACCGTCATCTATATCAAAGTTAGCATAGACGTTCTGCACATCATCATGGTCTTCCAGGACTTCCATAAGCTTTAGCAGCTTCTCCGCCTCACCCTCGTCGGTTACCTTAACGGTATTCTTTGGTATCATGGTGATTTCCGCCACATTAAACTGCAAACCCTGTTCTTCCATTTGTCGTTTCACCTCTTCCAAATCGTCGGGTTCCGTAACAACTTCCAGAGTGCCTTCTTCGATACTAACGTCCTCGGCCCCACACTCTATTGCCATTAACATTAATTCTTCCTCGTCCATATCATCAGACAGTTTCATAGTCATGTAGCCTTTCCTGTCAAACATCCAGGCCACACAGCCGGACTCACCCAGGTTTCCGCCGTGTTTGGAGAAAAGGTGGCGAATTTCACCGGCAGTACGGTTACGGTTGTCAGTGGCAACATCCAGCAAGATTGCCACTCCTGCCGGGCCGTAACCCTCGTAAGTCATTTCCTCGTAAACCACACCTTCAATTTCCCCGGTACCTTTTTTAATTGCTCTTTCTATATTATCATTGGGCATGTTTGCATCCTTGGCTTTCTGGATTGCCGCTTTCAAACGCGGGTTGGCTTCGGGGTCACCGCCACCCTGCTTGGCTGCCACGGTAAGCTCCTTGGCAATTTTGGTGAAAATCTTGCCCTTTTTCGCGTCCATGCGTGCTTTTTTATGCTTAATATTGGCCCACTTGGAATGTCCTGCCATCTTTCCATCCTCCTTTTGTTGAAGTTTTATCCTTGTTTAACCTCAAATACCGGAGGCATATTTCGTTTATGCTCACTGCTTTTATGCAGTTGCTCGGCCACTTTCCTTACCCGGTCCGACCCTTTTCCATACAAAATATATTCATCCAATTCCGCATAGCTGATCTGCATTTCCTCTTCGTCTGTCTGTCCTTCCCACAGACCGGCTGTTGGCGGCCGGGAAATGATGCTTTCGGGAACTCTTAGCAGCTTTGCCAGTTCCCTGACCTGGGACTTTACCAGGCCCCCGATAGGCTCTATGTCAACGCCGCCATCACCGTACTTGGTAAAATACCCGGTAAACAGTTCGCTGCGGTTACCGGTACCTGCAACCAGGTAATTATTCTTTGCCGCATAAAAATACAGCGTGGTCATCCGCAGCCGCGGCTTGATATTGGCCTTGGCCATTTGCGGAGCCTCGTGACCGTTAACACTGTCAAGCAAGGTCAGGTAAGTTTGTGTCAGGTCCACTTCTTCATACCGGATGTTTAGTTTCTCAGCCAGTTCCTTTGCCAGAGTAGCATCCCGCGGGTCACTCTGGCAGGGCATAATCACCCCCAGGTTGCTATCAGGGAAAGCTTCCTGACACAATGCCGCAACAACTGAAGAATCAATGCCTCCTGATAAACCGACAACCGTACCCTTGGCACCGGCTGCCACTACCTGTTCTTTTATCCAGTTAACTATCTGTTCTTTTACCTGTAAATAATCCACTGGGTTACCTCCCGGTTAAATAGTAGCAAAAATCCTTTAACATTATAATTGTATAATTTTTGCATCATTTTAACAAGAGATTTTAAGCGCCGCAAAACCTCTAATGCCTTTGCCATACAGAAGCTGGTAGTACTGTCAGCAAAACAGCAACATTAATGCATACGAATTAACCACATACTAAATTGGGAGGTGATTGAAATGGGCAACGAAAAGCTCGTGCTGCCGGACACTGAAGACACTTTTGTCAACCGGGTAAAACGGGGTGCTTTGAAAAATAAAGAAAATGATGGAAAAGCTATCATTTACAGCCCGGACAATGAGCCCATGACTCGTGTTAACATGGAAGCAGCTGCAGAGCTTGCGGATAAAACTCAAAAAAGAAAATCCTAACAATTTTTTTGCGCAAACGTAAAGGCCATGAATGGTAGCATACCTTCATGGCCTCAAAATATTCACGGAAAATCACTAGCGTTGCATAAAAAACTATCCAACTAAGTCAAATTAGTACCTGTAAGCTTACAGGTGTTACAGTATACTCCAAATGTGTTTAAATTTAATATCACCTTTCAATTAGAGTTTCATTTTTGAAACGCTAATAACTGAAAGTTTTTATATAACCGGATAATAATTTTCTAATCGTCTTTAAACTTAAAGAGTTCCGTGGTTAAATAACGTTCGCCGGTATCGGGGACAATGGCAAGTACTTTTTTACCCTGGCCAAGTTTTTTGGCAACCTGCAGGGCCGCCCAAACTGCAGCGCCACTGGAGATGCCAACCAGCAAACCTTCCTCTTTCGCCATTCTTCTGGCAGTCTCCATGGCATCCTCATTGGACACGGTTATGACTTCGTCCAAAAGCTCCGTGTCCAGTACCTCGGGAATAAAGCCGGCACCGATACCTTGAATTTTGTGCGGGCCCGGTTGCCCACCAGAAATTACCGGCGAATCCTTTGGTTCCACCGCTACAATCCGAACATCGCCTTTTTGCTCCTTCAGCACCCTGCCTACACCGGTAACCGTGCCCCCAGTGCCCACACCGGCAACGAAAGCATCCAGTTCCGGCATCTGTTCCAGGACCTCCTGTGCCGTGGTTTTCTCATGAATCAGCGGATTGGCCGGATTTTCAAACTGCTGCGGCATAAAATAGCCTTCCTGGCCGGCCAGTTCGTTGGCCTTGGCCACAGCCCCTTTCATACCCTCATTACCCGGTGTCAAAACAAATTCCGCACCATAGGCAGCCATCAGTTTACGCCTTTCAATACTCATTGTATCCGGCATAACCAGTATCAAACGATAGCCTTTTGCCGCAGCTATCATCGCCAAACCGATGCCCGTATTGCCGCTGGTAGGTTCCACAATAGTCATCCCGGGTTTTAACTTGCCTTCCTTTTCAGCTGCTTCAATCATGCTGAAAGCTATCCTGTCTTTCAAGCTTCCTCCCGGGTTAAACGCTTCCAGCTTAACATAAACTTCCGCATCTGCCTGCGAAGGTAAGCGATTGAGCCTGACAACAGGAGTCTGTCCGATCAAGTCTACCACATTATTGGCCGTACGCATTGTTTTTCCCCTTTCATTTCCTAGTATTCTTATATGTTTTACTGGTATTGTATCAGAAACTTTTGTGTTTGTCAATTAATGCCTTTAACAACTCTTTACCCTGATCAAAAGTTACGGGAAGATCAGTTTCTTTCCCCAGCACTTCCGCAAACAGCCGGGTAATAACCGGCTGCCGCAAACCCGCTTCGGCAACCAACTCCGCATCCGCCAAAAGCTCAACACCCCCGTCAGCAAACACCGTTCCTTCTTTTAAAATTACCACCTGATCAGCCCAGTTTGCCGCAAAGTCCACGTCATGGGTCGCTACTATCAAGGTTTTTCCCTGCCGGTGAAAATTATGTAAGATATTTAATAAACTTTCCTGCCCCCGGGGATCTAAAAATGCCATGGGCTCATCAAAAATAATAATTTCCGGAGCCATAGCCAGTACCCCTGCAATTGCCACTCTTTTTTTCTGCCCGTAGCTAAGCTGATAAGGCGCATGGTTTCTCAGGCTATCAATACCAAGAATTTGTAATGCTTCTGCCACTCGATTTTTCACCTCTTCTTTACTCAACCCCATATTAATAGGGCCAAAGGCAACATCGTCCCAAACATTACTGGAAAACACCTGATCATCGGGATCCTGAAATACTATGCCCACCAGCTGCCTGACGCGATTTTCGTTCTCTTCGCTTACCGGTATCCCCAAGACTTCCACCGTACCCTGCTGCGGCAGAAAAATACCGTTGAAATGTAAAAGGAGAGTTGACTTGCCGGCACCGTTATGGCCCATTAAAACCACCCTTTTACCCCGGGGTACCGTAAAGAAGATGTCCCGCAACGCTTCAGTACCATCTTGATAATGATACGACAAATTGCTTACTTTAATAGCTGTATCCATTGACTGCCCCCTTTATCCCACATCAGTAAAATCAGCACTATCGCTAAAAATGAAATTCCCCAAACATAATCTTCTATTCGGGCCCTGTTATTATGCATTTTATAGGTCCAGTCCCTGGCACCGTACGCACGGGACAGCATAGCCCAGTGCACTCTTTCCGCACGACTGTATGACCGCATGAACATGGCACCTATAGTTTGCGACACTATTTTCAACGTCTGCAGGTTAAAATATGCTTTCATAACATACCCTCTGGCTTTTTGCGCTCGCTGCATCCGCTGCAGTTCCGACTTTATTACCATAAAGTAACGCCAGGTAAAATCGATCAATTGGCTGAACACGGGAGGAACCGGCAACTGCTTTATTGCCGACAGCAACTCGGCGCGGGTAGTTGTTTCCGTCAAAAACACCATTAACAGTATAGCCGACAGGGTTCGCAATGCCAGTGTTCCCGCCAGTACCAGGCCTTCCAGGCTCACCGGGAGGGCAATGCCTGCCAAGGAAATTACCCAGGTGGTCTTGCCGTGTGTAAACGGCAGGAAAAGTAAAATACCACCAATGAAGAAAAGGGTAATGGCAGCACGGCCAACAATAGTTTTCAGGGAAACTCTTGCCGCAAGGAGGGAGAACAAAATGACAGCAACTGCCACAGTCAGCACTTTGGCCGAGTAAATGTTGACCAGCAAAACAATCGACAGCATGCAGGTGATCAATTTCACCCTGGCATCCAAGTTGTGAATAAAGTTTTTCTTTTTGCTATAGTTTTCCCTGCCGCAGGGCATAAGTCTCCCTCCTTGAAATGCAGTAAGCTATTTTTTCTGGATAAACAGCTTGCCCAAACCTACAGTCAACAGAAAGGTGACTGCCACACCGAACAGGCCGGTCAGCACTGTGCCGGTATAGCCTCCCAAACCGGGAACCTCGTAGTCAGGCATGATGGCAACATTTATTTCCGACATGTGGTTAGCCGACAAAAAGCCCAGGTCTTCCGCCACGCGCTCCAACCCGTCGGGAAATGAAGAGGCAAATGGCGCCAACACCAGAACCACAACCACCGTAACCAGTAATAAACGCACCGCCCGTCTATCCATTGACATGCACCTCCGCAGCCTTTTTCACCAGCGGCCAGTTGTTTTTCTCCAAATATATCAGAACCGCGCTGGTAATAATACCTTCACCGATACCAATCAGTGCATGCCAGAATAGAATGACCGGCAGTACAACCGACAGCTCGATAGTTCCGGAAGCCGCCAGTTCAATTCCCACCGCCCCGGCTGCCGCAAGCACTGACAGCCAGGCGCCCAGGAACGCACCGGTAACATAACCCTTCTTCGGGAACAGCTTGGTAAACAGGATATAAACCAGGTAGCCTACCCACGGCCCAATTACTGCCAAGTTTAACACGTTGGCTCCCAGTACCGTCAGGCCGCCATCGTTCATAAACAGCCATTGAATCACTAAAACACTGGTCATAATAATACTGGCCACCCATGGTCCGAATACTGTTGCAGCCAGCGTACCGCCAGCAAGGTGCCCCGAAGTGCCTCCGGCAATGGGAAAGTTGACCATCTGCGCCGCAAAGATGAAGGCACCCATTACTCCCATTAACGGTATTTGTTTTTGGTTAAGCCGGGCACCAGTCTTATACAGGGCGGTCATCAAATAACCGGAACTTGCAGCCGCAGTTGTGGCACAGGTCTGCCAATTAAGAAACCCGTCCGGTATATGCATTTTATATCCCTCCTATAAATTGCGGTCATAATTTTCAAAGCATCCCAGGCAAACTATCCTGCCGTTTTGCAGTCGTCCTCTCGGCTCCATGAAATATTCCCCACACCTGTCACACTTTACAGACGGAAAAATTTGCGCACGTCCCGGTAATTTCACCCGCTTCTCTTTAATGACACAAATTTCTTCCGCCGGCCCATGCAGTATACGCTCAATCAGCGATTCCCGCAGTTGCTTAAACCGGCTTTGCTCCTCTTCCGTTGCTTCTCCCGATGCAACCTTCTGCCGCAGCTGGCGTTGTTCCCCGGCAAGTTCAAGCGGTTTAAAAAGCACCCGCACAGCTTCTCCCGTGCCGCGTTTTGCTACGGTATAAGCCTGCTTGCCGTAATCTTTAAAAAATAGATTTCCTTTGCCCAAGGTACACCCGGTGATTACCTGTATACCGTCAACACCACATGCATCCGTTTCCACAATCGCCACCAATTCTTCATCACCAGCCCTGGTAACCCTTAACCTCTCCAGGGCAATTTGACCGGCACGGACACCCATTGCCAACCCGGGACAGGAATGTCCGTGAAACTTCACTGCCTCCTCCCATGGGCCGAAAACTTCACACAATTTTCTCCCCCCTTTTTTAAAAAAAAAAAACATGAAGTGCTGCGATACCTACAGCAAACCTTCATGGTTTAAGTCCTGAAACTATTCTACTTGGTTTCCTCTAAAATTATGCGGTGGTCAACCAATTTCATCTCCTTGATGCGGGCCTTAATAAACTTTCTCTGTCCAAAAATATTTTCCAGTAACAACCCGTCTTCCTGGGGAAGAACCTTGTCTACGCTTTCCATGAGCAGCTCTTCACTACCGTCCTTGTGCAAATAAGCATTGGCTTCACACATTGCTTATTCCTCCTCAAGCAGTTTCTTCAAGTATTCTATTACCTCATCAATTTGATGGGGCAACGGTTCATCAGCAGCACCGACAATTTGAATACGCGAACGATTGATAGGCAGCAACACTTTCACAGCCTCTGCTTCACCGATTGCCTGGGCCATTCTGGGGGTCAGCTCGCCCAACATGGAATTGGCAGCTAAAATTGCCACGGAACCAATGATAATATCCATTTTCCGCACAGTATGACAGATAGCATTTTCTCCCGTCGCACCTTCATTGGCCCCGGCCTTTAACATTTGGGAAGTTGCCACGGAATTGGTACCCAGTGCGATAATGGTCACTTTGTCGGCAAATGCCCGTCGAATTTTTTCCACGATATGTTTACCAATACCGCCGCCCTGACCATCAATAACTGCAATCTGCATGGCTTACTCCTTCAACATTTCTTTTGGGAAAATGAAAATAAACCATGAAGCAGTCTGGCTCCTTTACCAGCCTGACCTTCATGGTCTTTTCTCCCGCATGCATTGTCGAAAAATATTTTTCCCGCAACCTTCATGGCTGCTTTGTCTATTATACATTTTATACTAATTTAATACGTTAATCAAGATTTTTTCAAAAATTCGTTTGTATCACAAATGTTTTAGGACGCATTATAAGCAAACATAAAAACAGTGGAGGTACAATAACCTCCACTGAAAAAATTAAGTTTGTGGCAGCGACCTACTCTCCCAGGGCTTAAGCCCTAGTACCATCAGCGCTGGAGGGCTTAACTTCCGTGTTCGGAATGGGAACGGGTGTTGCCCCTCCGCTATAGCCACCACAAACCTGTAAGCGTTATTATTTTTAAGAGAAGTTCTTTCAAAACAACACAGTGAAGCATATTCACCGCAGTATGAGGTCAAGCCCT
>JACDOG010000017.1 GCA_017656305.1 Thermoanaerobacteraceae bacterium | reverse complement strand
GAACTCTTCTCTTGCGGCTTTAAAGCCACGAAGTTTTCTCTATACTTCTTCAACCCCACGTTTCTTGAGGCCGGTTAATACTTCCGTCCAGACAGTAGCTGATTCTGTTGTGCCTATGTTAAATATGACCCTAAAGGTAAAAACTCCGGTAACTCAAAAAACGCTTTGATGAGACGGTTACAGAGGAATCTTCGATTTATATAAGCTGAACTTACAGATTTTTTGTCATATGTCAGCTGAATAATTAGCTTGTTAATTCTTACACAAAATATTTTACACTGCCACCTCCCTTGACTAAACAGATGCGGTTTGTTGTTATGATGGTTAGACCGGCAATTCCCCACATGTAGTATTTTTACATCTAATTGCCATTTATGTCAATATTGCGATTATTGCTTCATCTTAAAATATTACCTTTACCCTCTCCCACAATATGGACTTTTGTCTTAAATACCTGTAATTGTCATCTTATGGATATGCTGCGAAAAAAACAAGCATCTATAGGTATGTTATCTGTGGCGCTGGTTTGTCCCCCAAAAGGTACACAATTAACTCGTGAAAGTTATCTTTTTAATTAATTTCTAAAGCTATTGACTGCGAAACAGTTATTAACTATAATCAAATCAACAATATACCCCTATCCCCTATATGGTATTACTTCAAGGAGGCGATAACATGTTAAAAAGAATCTTGGGTAGCTATTCAGCTTTATGCATGTCCATGTGCTTCATGCTGACTTTTGGCGCCATTGCTGCTTCAGGCGTGCTCTTCTTTGGAGCTCTGTTTTATTACGGAATATGAAATGACTAACCAACCGCCCGCGACGTCTTTTTGATTTTCAAACTGCACCTCTTGCTGAGGTGAGCAGTTTTAAAAAACCCCATTGCTAAGGGCAATGGGGCTGGTTGCATTTTATTATTTTGTCTCCAGCACTTCAAATTCACCACTGATGCCGGTGGATGCTTGGGCCGAGTCGTGTTTCATTTCGGAGTTGGTAATAATGACACTTACCAGCGCGTCACCGGAAATATTAATGGCCGTACGGCACATATCCAACAGCCTGTCCACACCGATAATCAGCGCTATTCCGGCAACAGGCAGACCCACCGACTGCAGTACCATGGAAAGGGTAATCAACCCGACACCCGGAACACCTGCCGTACCGACGGAAGCCAGGGTTGCTGTCAGCAATATGGTCAGCTGCTGTCCCATTGTTAAATCCACTCCGTAAACCTGGGCAATAAATACCGCCGCAACCCCCTGCATGATAGCCGTACCGTCCATATTGATTGTGGCACCCAAAGGTAACACAAAACTGCCTATTTCCTTAGGTACGTCCAGGTTTTCTTCACAGGTTTCAATGGTTACCGGCAGGGTGGCGCTGCTGCTGGACGTACTGAAAGCCACCGCCATGGCAGGAAAGATGCCTTTGAAGAATTTGACAGGGTTCAAACCACCCAGCAGTCTGACCAAAATGCTGTAGTTGACGCTGGCGTGCACAGCCAGCGCGCCCAGGACAACAAACATGTATTTCAGCATCGGTTTCAGCAGCTCAATGCCCTGCTCTCCAACCGCCACGGCGATCAGGGCAAAGACACCATACGGCGCCAGTTTCATAATCATGTGCACGATTTCAATCATCAGGTGGTTGAGGTCATCTACAATTTTCAAAACAGTCTTACCCCTTTCACCCATTAAGGCCAGGCCGATACCGCACAACAGGGCAAAGACGATAATCTGCAGCATCTCCTGTTCTACCATGGCTTTAATCGGGTTGGTAGGCACCATGTTGACCAGCGTATCAACAATTGAAGGTGCTTCCTTGACCTTAAAAGAAGCGTCAGCTGGTAAGGTAAAGCCCACTCCGGGGTCGAATATGTTGGCCAAAGTAAGCCCTACGGTAATTGCCAGCATGGTGGTAATCATGTAGAAGAACACTGTTTTTATGCCCACTCGGCCCATTTTTTTCGGGTCGCCAATGCCTGCAGCACCGGAAACCAGGGATACGAACACCAGGGGCACTACCAACATTTTGATGGCACGAATAAAAATTTGCCCCACAGGACCAAGTATATAAGTGCTTAAAGGTTCCACCCAGTCAGGTACTACAATACTTAAAAAGGCTCCAAATATAACACCGGCAATCATACCGAGCAAAATCTTTGTGGAAAATTTCATAAGCTCACCTCCGTTGATGTTTTCCGTTCGAAACTCGCCACTGTTGCTACAGACATGATAATTTCAGTCCTACCAATTCGGACAAAAAAGGACTAAAGCCGACCAGCAGCTTTAGCCCATATCTTCACTTCACAATTTTTATCTCGTTGTGGATGCCCCAGATAAACTTCTTCAAGCTAACCTTGGGTTTGCTCGAAAAGGGCTTTTGGCCCTCCAGTTCCCGCATTTTTTTGCGTACTTCCGCAAAATCAAACAGCCTGGAAGCATAATGCTCAAATACTGGATTGTGATAATCCTCCAGGCCCAGAGAAGCCAGGTTTTCCTGGGCCTGTGTTATTAGCCTTCTTAACCTTTTCTCAATGGCCCGCGGATCTTTGGAAAGCTTGGTCCCTTTCCGCCGGTATTCCGCCTTAATCCTGGTAAACAATTCTTTCAGCGGCGTATCCGAGGTGAGCCCCTGTTCCTCGATGATCAATACTGCTTCCACTAAATCAGAAATTCCGACTTCACCTACTATACCCAACTCCCCTGCTATTTGCAATACTTTTTGTGCAGTTTCGCTTTCCTTTTTTTGACCGGTGGGAACAACCACATTGGTATCCTCCAGCATCAGCAGCGTTTTCTTGACCTGCTCCAGCGACCTGCTCAGCTTCAGGGCATGCTTGACTCTTTCAATAACAGAAATCACTTCAACCCGGTTAATGGGCTTGTGAACGAAAAACTCCACGCCGACGTGATAGGCTTCTCCCACCATGTCTTTATTTTCAATCTGGGAAATCATTATAAATTTACCCTTAAAATTCTGCTCCTTTAAATTTTGTACCGTCTCAATACCGTCCTGCCCGGGCATCAGCAGGTCAACCAGCACAATATCCGGGGCCAGACTCAATACTTGGGACTCAACACCTTCACCGTCATCCGCTTCCCCTGCAACCCGGCCCAGGTTTTCCTCTTCGATAATCTGCACCAGCATGCGTCTGGCACCCGGGTCATCATCGATAACAAAAAAACTTGTCTCCCTGTTCATTTTATCGCCCCCGCAACCTGTTCTAAAGGCAGTATCACTTTGAAACGGGTGTACTCCAGCCACTTTGATTCCACTTCTATTTTTCCCCCCAGGTTTTCCACCAGGTCCTTAACGTGAGTCAGTCCTATACCGGTAGCTGCAACGCCCAGCTTGCTATATTTTGTAGTAAATCCCGGCTTAAAAATGTGTTCCAGGTTGCTTTTCTTGATTCCTTCACCATTGTCAGCCACCGTAATCCGCACCTCGTCACCGACCCTGCGTACGTAGATGACAATTTCACCGTGATGCTCAATGGCTTCAATGGCATTGGCAACCAGGTTATTTAAGATTGAAAGCAGCGTGTACACCCTACCGGTTTGAAAGTCAAACCGGATATCCGTAAAAAACTCCACCTCTTTATTCAGGCTTCTAGCATACTTGCGGTTGGATTTTACCACCAGATTAACCAAACGGGATAGGGGCATGGTGCCGCCGGTCTCTTCCCAGTTCAAAATTTTACTCAATCCGGCCACCGTTCTCTGCAAATCCTTCTTGACTTCATGTACCTCCTCGGCAATCCAGAGCACCTGCCGGGCCAGTTCCCTGCCGGCATCAAGTTTTTTGATGTCGCGGTACACCTGGTAGGCCTGTGCCGTTATTTTCTCAATGTGCTCCATGGATTTATTTAAGAAGAAGGCCTCTTCATATAGACCAGTACCAATCATCAGCAGTCGTTCATTTCTTTTGTTTTCTTCCTCACGCAGGGCCCTCAGCTGTCTTAAAGCCACAATGCTCAAAAGACCGGCCACCAGGTAGTCGCGGATAGCAGCCACTACCAGCAAAACTCCCAATTTGTAAGGCCAGGCTTCCGTAACCAGCGGGCCCTGCCTGAATAGCATCTCAACCGTATTTGCAAAAACATCGCCGGCAATAAGAATCATACCCAGCGGCAGCGGTTTCTCTGAATACTGTCTTACTTTAAACAGGCGAAAAAACACTGCCAGTACCAAATAGAAGCTAAAGGAAGGCGCGTGAGTAACCAGTGCATCAAACGAGGACAACCCAGGGAATAAAACCAGGTCTTTCACCACCCGAAAGGCCACCACCGTAACTCCGGTACTCAATCCCGTAACTAGATCCGGTAGTTCCTCTAAATAGAGTAAAACAAACATGAAAACCACACTGCCAATGGCGAAGCGAAAATTATCCTGAAAAGGTATTACCCGCAGCTCGCCAAAGACAGCAACCACCAGAGACAGCAGCAGGATTTTATGAAACACGCGCATACTACTCTCTCCTTACATAAATAACCAAACAAAAAATCCCGAGGACCTGGCGCCTCGGAAATTCCGCCTTTAAGATACTTTAATACAAGCTATAATCAACCATCAAACAAATATGGACAAGTTCCAATGACGGGCCATCTTGGCCAGCAGCATTTCACCGGACAGGCTGTTGCCCTTGTCATCCAGAGCCGGGCCAACAACACCAATCCCCATTCTCCCGGGTATGCTGGATAAAATACCCCCGGAGACACCGCTTTTGGCAGGAATCCCTACCTCCACGGCAAACTGGCCGGAACCGTTGTAAAAGCCGCAGGTCACCATGAAGGCCTTGGCCATACGGCAGTACTCGGGCCTGACAACCTGTTCGCCTGTTTCCAGGAGTTTTCCACCGTTGGCGATAACCGCACCCATGTATGCCAAGTCCCGGCAGCATACCGTCAGTGCACACTGCTTGAAGTAAATATCCAGCGTATCTTCCACATCCCCATCCAGGCGGTCCACATCTTTTAAAAAATATGCCAGCGACCGGTTACGGTGGCCGGTCTGTTTTTCCGAAAAATATACCTTCTGGTCCAGGTCAATATGGGGGTTGTTGGCCAGTTTTCTGACCAGATTGCGTATCCGGTCAAACTTTTCCTCGATGTTATTACCCTTGATAAGGTCGCATACTGCAATTGCCCCGGCATTTATCATGGGGTTTAAGGGCTTGTTGGGTCGCAGGTATTCCAGCTTGGCAATGGAATTAAACGGGTCTCCCGTAGGCTCCATGCCCACCCGGTTAAAGACAACCTCCGGACCGTGATCCTCAAGGGCCAACAGCAGCGTAAATACCTTGGAAATACTCTGCAGGCTAAATTCAAAGTCACTATCACCGGCTTCCACTACATTACCTTCCAAGTCACAAATGGCCACACCTAAAATATCCCTGGGTACCTTGTCCAAAGCCGGAATGTAACCGGCGGTCTCACCCTTTTCTGCCCACGGCAGGCACTCTTCAACCCACTGCTGCAGCTGTGCTTGAATTTCATTGGCTTTTACCACTACCATAGCCAGCACTCCATTCGATCATAGCCAGATTTACCCGTTACTTATTTTCCCCAGGTGCTGCAAAATTACGCTAATAAAGCCAAATTAATTACAGTTGGTTGCCGGCAGTACCGGTTTTGCCTCCCATAAACTCTGTATACTGGTGGGCAGACTTTTGCTGCGCATCTTCCCTGTAATGATTTATCTCCGGATAATGCGCGCGCAGCATGCCAACCACGTCTGTATCCAGAGCTCCTTCCAAGGCCATATTTTCCAGGATCGCAAATACCTTTTCCTTTGGCAAACCCTCACGGTAGGGACGGTCCTCGGTAAGGGCAGTAAAAACATCTGCCACAGCCATTATTTTACTTCCCAGGGGTAAGTTTCCCTTATGCAAACGAAAGGGGTAGCCTTTACCGTCCAACCGCTCGTGGTGAAAAGATGCCCATGCATTAATGATTTGTAAGCCATCGATATTCTGTAAAATACGGAATGTGTAATAGGTATGACTTTTTATGATATTCCTCTCGCCGGTCGTTAGTTTTCCCGGCTTGTGTAAAATTTCTACTGGCACCGCCAGCTTTCCCAAATCATGAAGATAGCCGGCAATCCGCATCATGGTACATTCCGTTTCCGAAAACCCCATGTGCTGCGCCAGTACTTCTGCACTAGCCGCCACCCCGCTGGAATGATTGGTAGTAAACGGAGACCGGAAGTCAATAATCTGCCGGAAAAGGTCGGCTAAAGACAAAATTCCCTCCGCATCTAGTTTTATGGAAGGGTGTTTGGCTATTTGCGATAAAATGGAAGATATCTTGGGAGACACAACATCCAGCCAGAAAAATTCTTTGGCAGCCACATCAAGAAATGCTTCTACCAACTCCGGTTTAAACTTTTTTCCGGAATGGTTTTTTATTTTTTCGCAGATCTGCGGTACCTGTCCCAGAATGTCCCATTCCTTTTTAATCAGCACGCTGACCCGGTCGGCCAAATGTAGGATATGACTGCCCAGCGGCACCTCACGGTTCCCCACCACGGC
Source organism: Thermoanaerobacteraceae bacterium (assembly GCA_017656305.1). Taxonomy (GTDB): domain Bacteria; phylum Bacillota; class JADQBR01; order JADQBR01; family JADQBR01; genus JACDOG01. The sequence goes on along the minus strand of JACDOG010000017.1, from coordinate 34,707 downwards.
CCCCCTGCCATACTCCCAAGGAACATGGTGATAACGCACCAGTTCGGCTATTTTCGTAAAAGGTTTAAAGTTCTTTAACATTAAATAACTGGTTTCGGCATGTTTATGAGGGTTGTCCAGTTCAAATTTCAAGGCGTCAATTCGTTCCTGCCGCGAAAATGCCCCGCTGTCGTGCAGCGCACCGGCAAGCAGGATATTTTTTTGTTCCTCTGCCGGCAAGCCCAATTGTAACGCGATGCAGTAAGAAATATAGGCAACCTGTTTGTGGTGGTCAACTACTTCCGTACTGATTAAATCCATTGCGTCTGACAAGCACATAACCATGTCGTATAAAGAAATGTATAAATCCTTTATCACGTTATCACCCGCCTATTACTTACTTTAATAATTTCTTTCACCACAATTTGACACTACACCTGCATCTAACGATAAAAATTTGCAATTTCAAACCATACCTTTCCGGGTTTTTTGTACTTGAAAAAATTTCTCTTGAATATTATTTACTACAAGACAACCGGGGAGTGTTTTTCATGTCGGAGGACAGGGAATTCTATACATTCAGGGGGTATACCATCAGGCAGTTTGAGCAGGAGCTGACCCCTAGCATGGAAGACTACCTAGAAATGATTTTCCGGCTGTCGCAGGATGAAGGATACACCAGAATCAATGAGCTGGCAGCAGCGTTAAATGTACAGCCCTCTTCGGCAAGTAAAATGGTACAAAAACTCACGGGTGCCGATTATCTCAAATACGAAAAATACAGCATCATCAAGTTGACGGAAAAAGGACGGAAAGTAGGTAGTTTTTTACTGCAGCGTCATAATACTATCGAAAGTTTTTTACAAGTAATCGGTGTCACCCGAGGGATTCTAGAAGATACAGAAAAAATCGAACACAATATCAGCAACCACACTTTGGAATGCATCGCTACCCTGGTGGATTTTTTTCAGCAAAACCCGCAGGTAAGAGAAATGCTAAAAAAACATCGTCAAAATAAAAAATCCCCTTAACGTAGTCTATAACCGGGGATTTTTTATTTAACCGTGACACTGGGAGCAGATTTCCCTGGAAGGCAGCTGTTTGCTCTTCACCGGGTCATGACCGATGCCTTCATGGCATTTGACACAGACAAATTCCCTCTCGAAGTGTTTTTCGTTGTGCGGCCCGCCGCTGCCGCGTATCTCCTCATGACACTGCACGCACATGGAAAAAGGCTGCCGACCTCACGGTCAACAGCCTTTTCAATATATGGAGACAGGGGAAATCATGGAAGTATGCCTGTCAAGAGCTTAACCGAGCATTTTAGCAATATCTTCCTTGGCATTACCGCTAATCAGCTGCAGGTTAAAGTTGTCCTGCAGTACTTTTACAACATTATCAGTAAAGAATTCAGGTGCACTCGGCCCGACATAGATGTTCTTCACACCCAGGCTGAAAAGACCTAGAAGAATTGCTACAGCCTTCTGCTCGAACCAGGACAGTACAATGCTCAACGGCAGGTCGTTGACGCCGCAGTTAAATGCTTCTGCGAGGGCCAGGGCTATTTTCACAGCAGAACCGGAATTGTTGCACTGACCCAGGTCAATCAGGCGCGGAATGCCGTCAATATCACCAAAGTCAATGTCGTTAAATCTAAATTTACCGCAGGAAGTGGTGAGAATCACGCAATCTTCGGGTACCGCCTGTGCCAGTTCTCTGTAGTAGCTGTGCTTTTTCAGCGGCGTATCGCAGCCGGCAATGACAAAGAAATGTTTGATTTTTCCAGCCTTAACCGCTTCCACAATCTTATCTGCCAGCGGCAGTACGTTTTCGTGGTGGAAACCGGTGGTCAGAGTCTTATCTGACTGAACATTGGCTTCCGGTAGGGACAATGCCTTTTCAATCAGCGGTGTGAAGTCATCGTTTTCAATCTTCTGCACGCCTTCCAAACCGGCAATACCGTAGGTGAAGAACCGGTCCTTGTAGGAAGCGTTGTCACGAACAGGCAGCACGCAGTTGGTGGTACCGAGAATTGCTCCCGGGAATTCCTCAAATACTTTTCTCTGGTCTACCCAGGAACCACCGAAATTACCTTTGAGATGCTTGTATTTATTCAGTTCGGGATAGCCGTGGGCCGGCAGCATTTCTGAATGGGTGTAAACGTTGATACCCTTACCTTCCGTCTGCTTCAACAATTCCTTCAGGGCATACAGGTCGTGACCTGTTACCAGGATGCATTTGCCTTCAACTTTATTTTGAGAAACAGTTACCGGTTCGGGAACACCAAGTGTTTCCGTATGTGCCTTATCCAGCAGGTCCATTACTTTGACTGCTGCTTTACCTACCTTTAATGCCATGTTTATAGTTTCGTTCAGGTTAAAGTTTGTATTGGTCAACGTGCTGAACATTGCTTCATGGGTGATTGCATCTACTTCTTCATCGGTGTAGCCCAGTTCCCTGGCATGGTATGCATAAGCCGATACACCTTTTACTCCCAGGATAATGGTATCCTGCAGGCTGGCTATGTCAGGATTCTTGCCGCAGACCCCAACTTTGGTACATCCGCCCTTGGGAGTCTGAGAACACTGGTAACAAAACATGTCAAGCTGTTTTTCCATCGAAAAAACCTCCCTTTTACAAGTTTCTGACGTTTTCCGTCTTCACTATCCATCTTAGTAAATGGAAGGCTTAAAAACTGTGATAAAAATCACAAATCCACTATGAAATAGGTCGCAAATTACCTTCTTTATCCAACCAGGTCTTTAATTTTCTTGTTTTACATCACTCCAAACTTTTTTGTCTATACAAAAAGACACCCAAAACGGGTGTCGTCATTTAACCTCCAAGGGTAATATCTTGATTCTGGTACCATTCCAGAGCATCATAAAAGTGCTCCTCTTTGAAATCTGGCCAGTAATCATCTACAATGTAGAAATCTGCATACACCGACTGTACCGGCAGGAAGCCGCTCAATCTCCGCCGGCCACCCCAGCGGATAATCAAATCGATACGGGAAATGTCCCGGGAAGCCAAAATGCTGGTAATCTTTTTCCCGGAAGGCAGACGTTTATCTTTATACCCGGCGATGCTGCGCAGGTCCCACTGCCAGCCGTAATTAATCAGGAAATTCACTTTCATTAAACCCTTACCAAAAGTCCGCCGCTGGCTGTAGTACTCCAGCTCACTGGGAAATAGCGGTGAGGTAACGTCACCCACTACCAGGATTGAAGCATCCAGGTCAGTCAGCGCCTGTACCGCTTTCACACAGGCTTTTTGGAAAGCCCTGGTCTGTTCGGGCGGCCTTTTGGTGTTATCCTGCGTAAAGCCGTAAAAAGACATTTCCTCCACGCCCAGTTCCAGGGCGGCCTTGTACAACCGTATCCCCGGTTCTATTCCATTTTCATAACCATCTTCTTTGCTGAAACCCCTGGCCTGAGCCCAGCGCCTGTTGCCGTCTGGAATCACCCCAATATGCCTGGGAATCCTGCTAAATTTTCTGCTGCCCATTATTTCCCTCCCAATGTTGATTTAACTTGGAATGCCATAGTTTCTATCCTAATAAAAGTATTCCCTGGAAAAAACAAACTATGCCGCTAAAAGCATAATTAACTGGGAAAATCAAAAGACTAAACGAAAGGGAGGTTTGCCAATGACAAGACACAAGATTATATATGCAAATAAATCGGAAGCTGAAGCAGCTTTAGAGCAGCTTTGCTCGCGGCTACCTGAACAGGGAACAATAGATGTTGAAATCAAGGACCACAGTAGCCGGAATAATCTCACCGACCTGTGGGAGGAAATGGGCTCGTCAACCGGCACCCTCATCGGACGTTTTATCGGTGCCGGCTCGGAGATTACCGCTCTGGGACTGCAGGGCCTGCTGTTTAGTGCCGCACAGCTAATGGGCACAGTGCAAGGCGACGCTAGTAATTCGGGTCAAGAGTACGCCGCAGTCGAGGAGCCACCACCTGACCCAAAATAGTTTTGACAAAGCGCTCTCCTTTGGGGTAATCAGCCCGGTAATCCACTTTAAACACGTCTTTCGAACCTTTTATAAACGTTACTTTAGTAACTTCCGGCAGCCCTTCCAGAGCCTTTATTACCCGGTTTACTCACAAGCTATAGCAGATTAAGCCGGTAACCTCAATTTCCATCTGCCGGGAGTTTTCGCTTACCTGTTTGTCAGTGAGCACCTTGGCCTGCGGGTAGACAAAGATATTTTCCAACTTGGGCATACAGCTTCTCCTTTCTCTTAAAAAAACCGTGTTTTAGAGGTGATTTTGGGTGAATAACAAAGATTTTAAACCCGGCATTGGAACCAGGTTAATGCACCAAATGGGTCTTACATTTGGCGGCATCATAGGGTTGAATATCGGTTATGCCATGGACCTGCTGGTGGATACGCTGGACCTGGCGCTAGTGGCACCTACCGTAACAGTAAGAGATACCCTGAAAAAGCAGGTTGAAGACTTAAAACAGAAGACAGAAGTCAGGAGTCAGTAGTCAGAAGCCAGAATAATAAAAGCGAAATATAAGGTGCGGTTTCATTATCCAAATTGCTCCAAAATGGAAACGACTTCGCAGACAACCCGGTCAACTTCGCGTTCCAGCAAGGCCACCGTTTCCGCAGTAGCCACCGGCACTGCCAGTACCAGTTTTCGGGGCTTCCTCCAAAATAACCATATTACTTTTTTATTGTCCCCAAAACGTCCCGCCTTACTCACAGGCATTAAAACAGCTTGAGTTTTTCAGAAAACCCAAGCTGACCATACAAATTAACAAGCTGCATATATTCCATTGGCAACGGTAACCTTTCCCCGACTCTGCAGGCGCCGCAAATGCTTTTCCAGGATAGTTGCTTCAAAATGCCTGAACAAGTCTTCAGGCTCCGGTATTTTCCTGTATATTAGCCCTGAGCCGACCAGGGTTTCCAAACTACCGGGCTTCTTTCTTAAAAACTGCAGAATCTTTTCTTCCCGTTGAAAAATGATGCTGCAGTAATCTTCCAGTTTCTGCCTGATTCCTTCGGTTATGGGAAGGCCGTGACTGGGCACCAGCATTTTGGGATTTAAATCGATAACCCGCTGAATGGAAGCGATGAAATCGTCAATATCACCAACCGGGTCACCGTACCAGGGACCAAAGGAACTGGCATCAATATCTGCTGAAAAAAGTATTTCCGTTTCCGGTTCGTAGAGACAGCAGTGCCCCGGGGTATGACCGGGAGTATGTATTACCTGCAGCCTGATGCTACCGAAATCCAGCCAGTCACCGTCGCGAAACTGCACAGCCACCGGCCCGTAGGGATAGACTCCCAACCTGGACTGTTCCAGGTGTAATAAATATTCCTTTCCCGGTTTGTGGTAATGGCGAAACCTTTTATACCCATCCACATTGCTGATGGCAGGCGCATCGGCTTCGTGGGCCCACCACTGGGCATCCTGGAAAAGGTAAGCCTCCCGGCCGTGGTCGGGATGAAAATGGGTAAAGATTAAAACATCAATGCCTCGCTCAACCAGCGGTTTTAACCTGCCTACTCCTGCACCGGCATCTACAACAGCCCGCTTGCTGCCTTCAATAACCAGGGAATTGGCATAGGGAAAATTACCGAAATTTTCACCTGTAAGTAAGTACAAATGCTCTCTTAGCCGTTGGATAGTAATTCCCTCCCTTGTACCGCGTGCTTAGGGTATTTGGTACTCACAGGGTACATTGGTCTGGCATTTGCCGCAGCCATATCGCGGCTCAAACTTTGGTTCAATTACCTCCCGGATATATTTTCTGCACTTATACTTATCCTTGCCTTGTTCAGATATGGCTCCGGAGGGACACCGCCAAATGCATGCCCCGCAGCTTCCGTCTCGAAACCAGGAGCAGTTTGCATAAATATCCTGGTAGCGGCGTTCAGTAACAGGAAACTGCATATCCGTTACCACGCTGCCAAAACGGCCCGCCGATCCTTTTTCCGTGATAAAGGACTTGTGCAGGCCAAAAGTACCCAAACCGGCAATAAAGGCCACATGTCTTTCCGACCAGTTGGACTTGACTGCAAATTTCTTAAATTTTTCATCCAGCAGCGGCGCCACAGCCCTGACGCCCTCACTGGCCAGCAGCGTGACAATAAAACGCCGCAGCTCGTCGTTAAACTGTTCACCTTCAATTCGCCCGTACACCCATTCTTCCGCCGGCAGGCCGGCAACCCGGTTAGCCTCGCGAATTTCTTTACTAAACGGTAAAAAGTAGGAAATGACTGACTGCGCTCCGGGCACGAAATCCTGCGGCAGCAGGTGTTCCGGGCCCACTACCTCCGGCTCCTGCAATTTTTTAAACATGGGGTCATCGGCTGCCGCTACAGCCACCAGCGGCCTATCATAAATATTGATTCCGTCAAACTCGGGCAGCCTGTTCTTATCACTACTTTCCACAAACCTGTTTATTCCTGCAACCAGTCTATCCATCTCGAGCTTCCTCCTCAAACACGCGGTTCTCTAACAAAATATGCAAAGTCCCGATACTTATGCCGGGTATTATTTACAGAGACTTTCTATGTTTACCTGAGTTTTTCCTGTTAATCCCGTACAAAACAGTAAAAAACACCGGTTATCACAATCCGCCCAGGATTTCCTGGGGTTTTATGGGTCTTTAGTCATCCGTTTTTCGGGACCTTTGTCCATGCTCTTACGCTCAAAATCTGTCGGGACCTAGGATTAAATGGTAATTTGTCGAAATAATGTAGTGTCTCTCGTAACAAAATTCACAAAAAACATAGGAGGTGCTTCAATGAAAAAGGGGTTGTTTTTGGGTCTGTTACTGCTGCTGGTACTAGCATTGGTAGCAGGCTGTGGCCAACCAGCGGAAGAGCCGACAGGTTCTGACAAGCAGCCCGCCGAGCAGGCAGAGCAAACAGAAAATACGGATAGCCAAGAGCCGGCGGAAGCTAAAGTAGCAGAATATGTTGGCTTGGAGACCTGCGCCGGTTGCCACGCTGACAAAGCCGAGGGGCTGGCCCAGACTATTCACGTGAAAATGCTTCAGGAAGCCAGTGAAGAAACCTTCACTGCAGACTTCACAAAGGAAGGCAATCCGCTGGACATTACTGGGCTGTCCAAGGAGGACATCAAGTATACCATCGGGAGCAAGTGGAAGCAGCGTTATGTTGTTGAGCAGGATGGTAGCTTGAGAATACTGCCCAAGCAGTGGATTGAAAAAACGCAGGAATGGACAGACTACCACGCAAATGATTGGCAGGAAAGAGCTTACGAAGACCTTTGTATCGGCTGCCACACTACGGGATACAATCCGGAAACAGAAACATTTGCAGACCCCGGCGTAACCTGTGAGGCATGCCACGGTCCGGGAAGCCTACACGTGGAAAACCCAACTAAGGTTAAGCCTGTTAAAATTAGCGAACTGTCACCCGAGAGACAAATTGACATCTGCGGTTCCTGCCACGTCCGTGGTAAGAACAAGGACGGCAAACGCGAGGATGCGTTAGGCTTCAAGCCAGGCGACAAGCTGACAGATTACTATGAGCCGCTGGTACCATCCGGCAAAGATGAAAAGCGCTTCTACGCAAATGGCGACTCCAAGTCTCACCACCAGCAGTACAATGACTTCGTGCAAAGCAAACACTATGAGGCAGGCCTGACCTGTACAACCTGCCACGATCCTCACAACAAGGGCGTATACCCGGGCCAGCTGAAGGACACTCCGGAAAATCTCTGCTTCAGCTGCCACAGCGAGGAAGACTTGGGCAAGCCGTTTGACCTGCGTAAGTACATGCCGAAACGCGCTAAGAGCGCAACCCCCGGCGACATCACTACGCATACCTTCAGACCTGTAGCAGAATAAAACCAGTAAAAAAGGTAGGCCACGTAAAGGCCTACCTTTTTTACTGAACCAAATTACGTGTCGATTAAATCCCTGGCTATATTCATTCTAGAAAATTCCTTTCGGTTGCAGGAAAATAATGCTATACACTCAACAGCGGCAGCACGTGGGCGGCGTCAGCATACGGGCCGTGGAACCGGCCCCTGTCCAGTCCCCAAAACTGCGGGGAAATCCCACCGGCCTGCATGGCCTCCAGCAGCTGCGGGTGGCACGTAAGCACAAAAACCTGGTGAGTTTCACTTAACTTCTTCACAGCCTCAACTACCTGCGCTACGTGTTTCGGGTCGAAATTGACAAACGAATCATCAAAGACCACCGGCAGCGGCGGGTCAATTTCTTTGATACGACTCAGGCGAACGGCCAGGAATAACTGTTCTTTAGTGGCCCTGCTCAAGGCTTCCACCCCGAGTTTTTGCCGGGAACCTCCCGTCTGTACGGAAAAATCTATGGAGCCAAGGTCCTCTGGCGGCAATACATGCCGATACTCGCCGCCGGTTATCCGGCTAAACGTTTCACTGGCTGCATGCAGGAGAGAACCTTCGGTGCTCTGCAGCAGGCGTTCCTGCAATTGCGATACCATCAGTTGGGCCAGCCGCTTCACGGCATAATCCTCAGCCAGGGGTTCCAGTTCCTTTCTGGCCTCCTCCATTTTTTGCAGTGCCTGCTTTATTCTTTTCTCGGAACGCAGTTCGGCCACTTCATTTTCCAGGGTAGTTTTTTTCGCCCGTGCCTCCTCAAGCAGCCGGTCAAGCTCTGCCATTTCTCTTTCCACAGCTGCATATTCTTTTTCCACTTCTTTCTTAGACGCAAAAGTTTCCCGCAGACTCCCAAATGCCTCAATTATCCAGTTTTCAGCTGCAGTTTCCGGTTTGTACGCACGAAACAGCCTGCGGCCCGCAGTGGTGTCCAGCGCCGTCATTAAAGCACGGTACAGGTTTTGATACCGGTCATACCTGTCCTTCAACTGCTCGTAATTCTCCAGGCGCTCCATGACGCGCTGCAGCATATCGGCAGCCAGTGCCGGGTCTTCTGGTTCCCCACTGTCCAGCCGGTGTCGTGCCAAAATCTTACCAATCTCCCGTTCAACATCCTGTTTCCTTCTCTCAGCTTCGTGCAGCCGCCGTGCCAGTTGCAGGTAGTCCAGTGCCTGCTCCACCGCTAAAAAAAGCTTTTCAGCATGCACCAGAATATCTCCTGACTCCGGGTGATACAAACCCAGTTGCTGCAGTAGAGCGGCAGCTTCTGCCAGCACCTGCCGGTATGCCGTCTCCTGTTCCTCCAGTTGCCTGCCACTGTCCACCCAGCGGTCATAGCGCTTCTTTAACTCGCTGATCTTGTAATAAAAATCAAGCAACTGCCTGTACGGAGTAGCGACCGGCAAATTGAGCTGCTGCCGTATTTCGTCGAGCATGCGTTCCTGCTCTGTCATTTCCTCCCGCAGCCGGCTCACCGCAGCCTGCAGAGTTTGGTGTTTGGTTTTTAAATTCTGCAACTCCCCTGTTAAGCTGTGATAAACGTTCCTGACCTCCGTTTCCCTGCTGTTTTTAGTGACGAAATAAACAACAGTACCCATCAGTGCCAAAATCCCGGCAACTATGGCAGCAGGCAAGTCTACAATTACACCGGCAAGCAGCACCAGGAGACTGCCCGCAAATAGGAGTAAGGATCTTTTTTGCAGCCCGTCATCGGGACGCGTTTGCTTTGCCAGTTCCTGTTCTTTGTGCCGGAGTTCACCTGCCGTTTGCGCCAATTCTCTATCCGCCTGCCTGTATTTCTGTAAGGTTTCCTGGTAATCCTCCACATATTGCTGCAGCCTGCTTTCACTGACTTTATCCACCCGTACTGCTGCCAGTGCAGCAAAGCCCTCTTTCCACTCCGCATTTAACCGCTGCAGGTCACGTGTCAATTCTTTTCCTTCACTATCATGCCGTGCTTTTTGTAAGCGCAGGTTTTCCAGCGTGACCTTCCAGCCGGACAGTTTTGCAGCAAAGGCATCCAGGACGTCTCCGGCAGCCAGCAAGCCGTCCTTTAAATCATCCTTCAACCCGCCGGTCCTGCCGGCAAATTCCCGCTCCAGCTCCTGATAATCTTTTACAGCCGTTTCATATTCTTTCTGCACGCTTTTTACCCGGTCAATGGTCACGGCAGGAGGATTGTGCAGCATTTCCGCAGTAGCCGGTTGTTCCAGCTCCTGCTTCAAGACCACCATCCGGTCATACTGTTCCAGATATTCCGTCAGCAAGGCCAGCCGGTTCAACTGCCCTTTCAGCTTTTCAAGCTCTTCTTCAAAGCCGGGTATTACCTCACCGGACAGCTTTTGTAATTCAGCCACTTTTTCATAGTATGTTTCCAGCTGGCTGTTGGCCTCATCCCTAGCAGCCAGTGCCTCCTCCAGTTTTTGCCCGTAAGGCTTAAACTGCTTGACATCAATTTTCCCGTATTTGCCGCCGATGTCGGTAGCCTCTTTATCCAGCTGCTGGCGTATTTTTTCCAGGTGCAGGGCATCGCTCCAGCCCCCGCCCAGCAAAATTACCTGCAGGTTATCCTGCTCCCTTTTGTCCACACCTTCCGGAAGCCGCCGCAGTTCGTCCAGGCTGATAGTAAACAGCTGGCGATAAGCAAACGCATCCAGTTCGCCGAAAAGCTGCTCCGCAGTCATTTCCCTATCATGGTTGACCGGTGATACCACGGGCTTGCTGTGACCCTGCAGGCGAATGTTAAATAACATGCCGTCATTCGCTTCCACATCCGCCTCTACTTCATACTGTCTGACACAGAAAGGCAGTCCCCGTCCCTTTCGGGGAAAACCGTATCCCAGGTATCTCAATACGGTCATGAACGTGCTCTTACCGGCACGGTTGGGACCGGCAACAACCACCAGCGAGCTGTCTATGTCTTCCAGGGTTTCATTGCGAAATACACCAAAGTCGTTAAGGTGTAACCTGCGGATTTTCATTCCCCGTCACGCCCCTCAATGATTTTCTCCACAACCAAATCACGTGCGCGCAGCAGCAGTTCCTTAAATTTGCCATCGTCCAGCGGCAGTGCATCCCGCCGCACATCTTCGTGATCCTTGCTCTGAAACCATACGCTGCCCACCACCGACAAGGCCTGCTTGCGTTTTGCCGGGTCATGCATCAGGTCATGGTAAATTTCATTGAGAGTACGGAAAATCCGGTCCCGTTCCAGCAGCATCGCCAGGTCGGGTATGGGCCTGCCTGTCCGTATTTGTACACGTTCCGTCCAAATAAAAGGACTGCCGCTGCCCAGGAGCTGTCTTAGCCTGGCTTCCAGGGCTCGGGCAATTTCCTCTTCCCTTCCGGCAATGAGCTCATCATGGAGAGTGCCCCTTCCCGTCACAACCCAGCGTACCAGGTATCCCTCCACTTCAGTTTTCTCTAGGGCAGCCGGGACCAGGCTTTCCGGCAATTCCGGTTTTGCGTTTAGAAGCTGCCGGGCTTTTGCAGCAATTAACTCTACCAGGTCATCAACGTTTACCGGCGGTTCTGCCGCCTCGCTGATGCATACCTCCTGCGTCAACCAGATAAATGATGCCGTAGGGACAAAGGAAATCTCCAGGCTCTTGCCCTTTTCCACTTCCACCAGCAGGCAACCACCCCATCCCGGTTCACCGGCATCCCGGCCCTGGGGAATACCGGGAAAAGCCACCGCAGGCTTCTCACGACTGATAATGCTGGTCCGGTGAATATGCCCCAGAGCCCAGTAATCAATGGTTTCCCTGCTTTTCAAGTCCTCCAGCGAACAGGGTACGTAAGCATTGGCAGCCGGGTTAAGGCCAGTATGCAGCATGCCGATATTGACCGCATTATCGTCCGGCGGGGTAAAGGTCTGGTACATTTTCCGGGATTCCGAGACATTGCGGTAGGACTGTCCCAAAACCCGGGCAACCAGGTACCCGTCTTTGTTAAACACTTCCCTGACTTCTACCTGTTCGTGGCCAAACACGGTAACATTTCCGGGCAGCCTGACATATTCCCGGCTGTCACCGATGGGATCGTGATTGCCGTGGATTATAAACACGGGAACACCGGCTTTCTCCAATCGCCGTAACTGCTCAGACAAAAATTGATTGGCACTGACAGAGCGCACTTCGGAATCATAAATGTCTCCCGAAAGCAGCACAAAGTCCGCTTCATAACGCAGGGCCGCATCTACCACCCGCGCAAACGCAGTGTAAGAGGCATCCATCAACTTCTGCCGCAGGAAACCGGAAGCGGTACCCAGGGCCTTTAGCGGGCTGCCCAAATGTATGTCAGCACTATGAATAAAGCGCACCTTTCTGCCCATATTCACCCTCCGTTATGTTTTACTCATATAGCCTTTCCACACGACAGCCGCCGTTACCTTCTACCGGCGACACAATTATCAAGATTCCTACGGGAATGTCTCAGAAGATAATGGAACGTCATAGAAAACAAAATAATTTAGCCGCCCTGTATGGCGGCTTTGTATTTTACCATTTATCATAATGTATCTTGTTTTGGTCGAAACGGTCTGCCGATGGCTTTTCTTCTGCCGGGTGGCCCACCGCAATGATAGAAAACGGAACAACGTTTTCCGGAATTTTCAGTAAGTCCTTAAATTTCGCCACTCTATCTTCGTCGGGATAAATTCCGCACCAGACGGCTCCCAGACCTAAAGACTGCGCTGCCAGCAAGATATTTTGACTGGCTGCCGCGCAATCCTGCACCCAGTAGCCCTTATATTTCTCCCTACCTAAAGCTCCACACACCACAATGGCCATGGGTGCCTCTTTCAGCATCCTGGTATATGGATGAAACTCGGGAATCTTGTCCAGTATCTCCCGCTGCTTAACCACCACGAACTCCCATGTCTGCGCGTTGCCGGCGGACGGTGCAGCCATGGCTGCCCGCAGCAAGTTTTCCACGTGCTCCTCGGACACATCTTCCTGAGTATACCGGCGAATACTTCTTCTGGACAGAATGGTTTGCAACGTTTCGTTCACTTGCAAGCCCCCCTTTTAAAATTTTCTACTCTTATAGCTTACCGAAAATGCCGCATAATAATCACCAGGGTAAAATCTTCCTGGCGTTATAACATTTTAATATTCCCCACCAATTTTTGCAATTCCCTTATGGAAGAGACACTTTTCACAAGCTCCTGAATATGATATGAAGGCAAGAAGCAAAACTTTAACAAAAATTGCTGGAGGTTGATAACTTATGTCCAAACTGCTTCGTGTACTGCTTGTCGTCTCCCTGATTGCCGGGCTGCTTTTTGTTTTGGCCTGCTCCCAACAGGAAACCGGCAGTGAGAAAGCAAAGGTCAGACTGGCTGAAGTTACCCATTCCATCTTTTACGCACCGCAGTACGTCGCCTTAACCCAGGGTATTTTCGAAAAACACGGGCTGGAAGTAGACCTGACGACTACCTTTGGCGGGGACAAAACCATGACCGCCCTGTTGAGCGGCCAGGCTGACATCATCCTGATGGGTTCTGAAGCCACCATCTACGTTGCCAACCAGGGTGCAAAGGACCTGGCAATTAACTTTGCCCAGCTGACGCAGCGGGACGGTTCCTTCCTAATTTCCCGGGAACCCATCGAAAACTTTTCCTGGGATATGCTCAAAGGTAAGGTCCTGCTGGGCCAGCGCAAGGGCGGCATGCCGGAAATGGTGGGCGAATACGTCATGCACCTAAACGGCGTAGAACCCTTTAAAGACGTGGAAATCATTCAAAACGTGGAGTTTAAAAACCTGGGTCCGGCATTTGCCTCGGGAACCGGAGATTTCGTACAGCTTTTCGAACCCGTAGCCTCCAAGATGGAACTGGAAGGTAAGGGTTACGTGGTAGCCTCCATGGGGAAAGAAAGCGGTAAGCTTCCCTATACGGTCTATATCACCAAGCAGAGTTATATTGACGAACATGCTGACATCGTGCAGGCATTCACCAATGCCATATACGAAGCCCAGCAGTGGGTAGAACAGCACTCCATCAAAGAAATTGCCGAAGCTATCAGGCCGCACTTCCCGGATATCGACCAGAAAACCTTGCTGATGGTTATCAGGCGTTATAAGGAACAGGATACTTGGGCCACCAATCCTATCCTGGATGAAGAGGAGTATCACAACCTGGAAGCCGTCATGGAATACGCCGGGGAACTGAAACAGAAGGTTTCTTACGAAAAGATCGTGAACACCGAGTTTGCCAAAAATGCCATGAAGTAACCGCCGGCGACATATGTCTGTAGGTAGGAGGTGTTCTCTTGAAAAGCAGGCAGATTATCCGGTTTCAAGACGTGTGCAAAACCTATGTCACCTTGAACGGAGAAACGGAAGCACTGCGCAACATTAACTTTGCCGTCAGCGAGGGCGAATTCGTGGCCATCTTGGGGCCCAGCGGCTGCGGCAAGAGTACCATTCTGTCCCTGCTGGCAGGCTTGTTTCCCCCTACCTCAGGCACAATTCTCATCAGAGATAAGAAGGTGCACTCTCCCTCGCGGCAGATCGGGTATATGCTGCAGCAGGACTATCTTCTCGGCTGGCGCACCATCAAGCAGAATATCATGCTGGGACTGGAAATAAGCAGGCAGAAAACCCGGGCCAATGAACAGTATGCTTTGGAACTGCTAGAAGAGATGGAATTGCTCTCTTTTCAGAATCACTATCCTCACCAGCTGTCTGGCGGCATGAGGCAAAGGGTGGCGCTGGTGCGCACCCTTGCCACCAGACCGGACATTTTACTGCTGGACGAACCTTTTTCGGCCCTGGACTATACTACCAGGCTGCGCCTGGAAGACCTGGTGATAGAGACATTACGCAGAAGAAAGAAAACGGCGCTGCTGGTAACTCACGACATAGCCGAAGCCATTGCCATGGCCGACCGCATCATCGTCATGAACACCAAACCGGGACGGATCAAAAAGATCATTCCTCTGCCCGCTTCCCTGACCAGCAAGCCGCCCTTTGCTTCACGAAAAGCACCCGACTTCCAAAAATATTTCCAGCTGATCTGGAAGGAGATGAATGAAAATGGCTAACCTGCTTGAAGCCATTTTGACTCGTGGGGCAAAATCCCCGGCTCATGCACAATTTCTCAGAAAACAACGTATTCAGGATATACTAGTCCGCCTGGCACAAATCGCCCTACTGATTGTCCTGCTGGCCTTCTGGGAGTTGGGGGCCCGGTATAACCTTATTGACCCGCTACTTTTCAGCCAGCCTTCAAAAATCTGTGACACGTTTACCAAGATGCTCCTGGCAGGCGAACTGCACCAGCACATCATGGTCACCGTGGTTGAAACCATTGTTGGTTTTTTACTGGGCACCGTTTTCGGCACTGTCATCGCCATCATCATCTGGTGGTCGCCTTTCCTGTCCAGGGTACTAGACCCGTACCTGGTGGTCCTTAACGGTATGCCCAAGGTGGCTCTGGGGCCGACTTTCATCGTGGCTTTCGGTGGCGGTTACGGGGGAATCATTGCCATGGCCATCGCTATTTCCATCATTATCACCACCATTGTGGTCTACACCAGCTTCCGGGAAGTAGACAAAAATCTTATCAAACTGGCCCGCACCTTCGGTGCCAATAAACGGCAGATATTTGGAAAAATTGTGCTTCCGGCCTCCTTCCCCACCATTGTCACCACACTGAAGGTCAATGTGGGGCTGGCCTGGGTGGGTGTCATCGTCGGTGAGTTTCTGGTCTCCAAATCAGGACTGGGCTACCTCATCATCTACGGCTTCCAAGTATTTAACCTGACCCTGGTCTTTGTCAGCCTTTTTATCATAGCAATCTGTGCCACGGTTATGTACCAGGCTGTTGCCGCCCTGGAAAGCAGGATACTGAAGAAACGCGAGTGATGGCGGTTTTCGCTTGCTTAGGAAGCAAGCCCACCTTACAGTGCCGTATCATTTTTCACGGCAGCAACCAAACCGAAACAGCCGCTCAACATCATGTCACCGTAGGGAGCTGCAAAATGATAGCCCAGTTCCGCCGCCAGATGCCGCTGCGGGCCGGTGACAACAACCTGTTCAAAGGCGCCGCTGTCCGGCGAGTATTCTGAATGTATATGACAGCCATGGCCCCTGTCGGCAAACACTTCTTCGTGCGTCAACGTTCCGTCACGCAATCTCGCCACGTAATCAGCCAGTTTTTCCGTAGACATGACCCGCGTGTGGTGCTCGAAAAGGCCCCACACCCTGTCACCTTTTACCAGCACGCTCACGGTATGCTGGTTGCCGATATTGACTACTATTATCCCTTCCTGCCGGTGCGCGGCAGCAACCGGGTCGCATAAAGCCCCCCACACGGCAGCCGCTCCTGTGTCCATCAGTATAGCACCGGGTTTTATTTTTTGGACTGCCCGCATTCTGGTCAAATATGACGGTACTTCCCTGTAAACCAGGTCGGAAAGCTGCCCACCCTCTTCAATAAACCGCCGCCAGTGCCGGAACCGGAATTCACGGTTGCTCATACCGGGAGCTTCCCCGTGGTCCTGCACCGCCACCGCTACACAGTCAGGCAGGGATACGCCGTAAGGCTTTAGTGCTCCGGCCAATTTAGCCAAATCCAGGTCTCCGGTCCGGATGGGCACTGCTTCCTGCGGTGCCCGGTCAGTGATCACAACACCTAAATCCTGCACTTTATCCAAATTATCATGAAAGGTTTTGGCCGCCTCGGGAGTTGCATAGGCCTTTAATCCTTCGGCCAGATGACGGCGCAGTGCTCCTGTACAAGCCCCGCCCCCCATCAAATGACCGTGCAGAAAGATATGGCGGCGCCGGGCCGTGGCCGAGGCAATTTCCCTGGCCACCATAACCGTGGGTGACGGCAAAATTAACTGCACGCAGTTTTCCACCGGTTGGCCCGGTTCATAAAGGAAAATATCTTGCGTACCCCCGCCGATGTCGATGGCAAGTATGCCGCTCTCAGTCATTTTTTCACCTCCAGACGCGATATAAAAACACGCCCTTACATACCAAGCAAGGACGCAGTAGTTCGCACAAGTTTAGTTTTAACCAAACAGCTCTCTAGTAATAATATTGTTGGCCTGTTCCATTATCTTGCCAAAGTTTTCCTGAGCCGCAAACAGCTGTTTTAAAGCTGCATTGTTCATGGCTTTCTGCTGCAGTAGCTGAAACTGCTGAATTTCCTTGTCCACCGGTTGTCCTTGAACCTGAGCCTGGTAAATTTTTTGCTGGGTCTGTTCCAGGTCGGCAATCAGTTCCTGGGCAAACGGGTCCAGTTTTATTCTTGCCTGAGCAGCTTCAAGGTCCTGGTACTCCTTTGTTTTCTTTAGTGCTACAGCAAACTCTTGTGCTTTTGTTTCAAAGCTCATAAGCCGTCACCTCCTTACCTTACCATTATTCGGGACAGGCCCGGCAATTCCTCTAATTAATTTGGCAATCCTGCCAGCTAATACTTGAAGTTTCACCCATTTCAAGCTGTCTTTGAAATCTTTCAAAGATTCATCACATTTTTTTCACATCTTTTTGGTAAGCTAAAATCAAAGACGTGTTGCCAAACGCTGTGAGTAGGAAACAGCATGCTTTTCAGCGGTATTAAAGAAAGGATGTGGTTTGTCATGATGATGGGCGGCTACGGTATGGGATACGGCGGCAGTATTGCGGGCAGCCTTCTCGGTATCTTTTATATGTTAATCCCCCTGCTTCTGTTCGGTTTAATCATTTACTGGGCTGTTAAAGCGGCCACGAATAACAGCGGCGCAGCTCAGCAAAAACCCAAACCCAGCCCCGTGGAGATAGCGGAGGAACGCTACGCCCGGGGAGAAATTACTGCCGAAGAACTGAAAACCATCCGGCACAATCTGGAAAAGCGGTAAATAAACAATACCTGGTGAAGCCCTCGCCAGGTATTGTTTTAATTTATTCACCAGCCAGCTGCTCCAGAAACTCAACTATTTTCCTGGCCTGCGGCGGGCAGCCGGGCACAGTATGCAAAAAATCCCCAGTACACCGCCCCACACCTATATAGGGCAGTTTCTTACCCCGGTACCCCTGGCCGATGTGGATTTTTCGCGGCAGCCGTTCCAGTTTTCCTCTTTCACGCAGCCGCTTCAAAGCATGTACCAGGCTCCCATAGCAAGCAGAGCAGGCCTGCTCCTCCACAATCCACTGTCTCAGGTAATCCACCTCTTTGCTGGCCAGGATGTCTCCTGCCGGCGGCGCATCCCGGTTGCTGTTCAGCTCCACTATTTTACCCGCTGTCAATTTCGTCGTGCCCACACCCAGTTTTTCCGCCAGTCCAATATAGTCAATGTCGTCCACAGAGTAGCCGATTAATTCCGCCGCATAGGTATCAACCAGCACCGGGTCTTTTCCGGCAATGACCCGGTTCATTCTCACCGGATTGCCTCCTTCTTCATGGGTCAGATCACCGATAATACCGTCCACCACCACTAAATCCGTACGCAGGATTTTGTTCAGACAGGCGATGGGCCGGTGCAGCCCCATGGTATGAAAACGCCTTTTTTCGCTGTCGGAAATGCAGCCCTTGAGATTTTTCAGGGCACAGGTCAGCCTGGTCTGGCAATGGGCTTTCAGCACCGGCATGTTGATCAAATAATCCACAACCATTGCCTGCTGGCAAACGTTAATTTTTATTCCGTCCACCTCATATTGCTGCGGTCGGTCCTTCTTTAAATCCACCAACGTTACCTGAAATTCCTCACTTAATTCTTCATAGCCGCAAACCCGAAAAGCCTTTGCAGTGCTGTCCCCTATCCAGGCACTCTCCAAAATTATTATCCTGTGAAAGCCGTTATTTTTCAGGTACTTTATGACGCCACGCACCAGCTGTGGAGAAGTGGTGGCCCCCCACTCTGCCGGCTGGGACACCACCAGGTTCGGTTTGATGCCGATTAAAGGGTCTTCCTTTCCCAGGCCTTTTATATCCTCGGCAATGTTCATCTCCCGTAAAATACGGACCGCCATTTCTTCCGGCCTGTCCCCGTACATGACGTAAAGCTTATCCATCCGAAACACTCCTGCTACCTAATCTTCCGTGTCGTAGGTTTTCTTGACCAGTATTTCCCAGTCGGTATCGTTCAATTTCTTAACGCTTAACACCGTATCTCCCTGGATTTCCAGGCTTTTGGGCACGTTTTTTACCGCCGGCGGGTAATCCACAATTATCCGCAAGACCTGCCCCAGCTCCATTTCTTCCAACGCCAGCTTGCTCCTAACAAAAGGCATGGGACACTCTTCACCTTTGAGATTAATTTCCCTGTCAGGTTTCATACACATTTCCCTCCATCATTAATAGCATATCCAATGGACTATATTCAATAACGGAAACGCATAATCCTGTAGCAAGATTACTAGCGTTGCATAAAAGCTATCCAACTAAGTCAAATAGCAGGTAGTATAGGCTTTTTGAGTAAAGTTTTCGGACAAAACAGTCAAAGGATACATAGTAATTCTCGGATGTTTTTAACGGTCTCCTGTGATATGTTGTTATATTTCAAGAAATCGCAACAAAAAACGCCTATTTTCCCCAAAATCGCCTGATAGTTTCCGGTGCGGGAGGTGGCGTAAGGTAGCTGGCAACCACAAAAGCCAGCAGAGCCAGGACCAGCGGCACTATAATGGTATGGGTGCCAAAAGGACGCGGCCAGTAACTGTTAAAAGCAATGTATGTGCTAACGCCAACAATTATGGAAGCAATGGCTCCCGGTGCATTGGCCCGGCGCCAGTAAAGTCCCAAAAGTGTCGGCCAGAGAAACGTTGTTTCCATTCCCGCCAGGGCAAACAGGTTCAGCCAGACCAGGAAGTCAGGCGGGTCAAGCGCCAGCACAAACACCACAATGCCGCTAATTCCGGTAACGATCATACCCAGCCTCCGGATAAAATTTTCATCCGCTTCCGGGTTGATATAGTTCAAATAAAGGTCTTTGGTAATGGCACTGGACAAAACCAGAAGCTGCGAACTGATGGTGGACATGATGGCTGCCAGCGGCGCACTGAGAAAGATCCCCGCCAGCCAGGGGGCCATGGTCAGCTTGGTAAGCTCCGGGATTACCGTATCTGCAGCTTCAATGTCGGGGAGAAGTGCCTGTCCCACCGCGCCAATCAAATGCATGCCCAGCATCAAAAAGCCGGTGAAAATAGTACCGATGACCATGGCCTGGTGCATGGCTTTGGTGTTTTTGTAGGCCATGCCCCGAACCGCTACCTGCGGCAGACCGATGACGCCAAAACCAACCAGCACCCAGAAGGACATAATCCACGGAATGGTGATAAATCGGTCCGGACCGAACGGGGTAATCAAACTGGGGTCTATCTCCTTAAGCTTCAGCATCACGTTGTGCACGCCACCGCCGTGCAGAAAGACCGCCACAAGCAGCATGGCCGTACCGCAGAACATGACCACTCCCTGGACCGTGTCGGTAAAGACAACGGCACGGAAACCCCCAAGGGTGACATAAAGCACTACCACGCCGGCAAAAATCAGCAGTGCCAGCCGGTAAGAGTATCCGGTTACTGATTCAAACAGGCGTGCCCCGCCGATAAACTGCACGGAAACTGCTGCCGTAAAGAAAGCAATAATTCCCAGCGAAGCCAGGATGACTACCGCCTTGCTCCGGTAACGCTGCTGCAAGAAGTCCACCACGGTTACGGCATTTATTTTACGCCCCACAATAGCAAAGCGCTTTCCCAGCACCGCCAGCACCAGGTAACCCACGGAAAGCTGGGTCATTGCCAAAAGCACCCAGCCCAGGCCCATGGAATAGGCCACACCGGGGCCGGCAAGAAAGCTTCCCGCACTGATGTAGGTGGTGGTCAGGGTCATGGCTAGAATAAAGCCACCCATGCCGCGGCCGCCAAGAAAGTACTCCTCAAGAAAACCTCCTTCAGCCCGCTGCGTCAGCCTGGCACTCCACAAACCAATGAAAAACATTACCGCTAGGAAGGCAAACATAAAGAATAAAATCACTTTGACTTACCACCTTTCATGCCCTTTTTCCGGCAGTCCTAATCCAAAGGCATGTCCTTGTAAAGCAGCGTGACCACCAGGTAAATGACAATGGAAAAAATGACAAAACTACCGATGACACTCCAGAAAAACCATGCCGGAAAACCCAGCACGTATGAATATTCCTCGGGCGGGCGCATGCCCAGCCCATACGCAAAGGCAAACCACCAGGCAATGTTCAGGAAAAAGACAATGATGCCAATCCAGGCTTCCCTGGCAGCCTGTTTATACCTGGGGTCAATTTCAAAGTGCTGTTCTTCTTTAAACAACCGGTTCACCTCCAAACTCGAAACCGCAGTGCTTGCGGCCAGCACAATTAAACATCTGGTTATTAATTAGCTATTCACTAACCCACCCCGGTTTCCTGCCGGTGAATGAAAATTACTTTCGTTTGTTTGAAGCATTCCTCTTTACAAACGGGGATTATGTAGATTATAATTGAGTAAACTTTATAATCAAGCTGGGGGTGCCTTTTTTGGCTGAGAAGGAGGTTTTCTCCTAACCCTTTGAACCTGACGTAGTTAGTACTACCGTAGGGAAGCTTACACTTTCGGATAACTGGGAAGCTTGCTCTGGGGTAAGCTTCTTTTTTTATCAATCAGGATAGTATCTTCTAGCAAAAAAGATTTGCACATAGAATGTAATTAGCAGACAACCGCATAAACGGGGGAGCCTATAGCGATAGGCTGAGAAAGAGATGTTATCTCTGACCCTTTGAACCTGACTTGGGTAATGCCAACGTAGGGAGTTGTTAAATAATTAAGTGCAGATTCTCTACGAATCTGCACTTTTTATTAACATACATCTTAATGAAGGGAGAGTCATAATTTTATGAATTACACCACGCAAATGGATGCCGCCAGGAAAGGCATCATCACGTGGCAGATGGAAATTGTAGCGAAGAAAGAACAGATGGATGTGGAAACTTTAAGAAAACTGGTAGCTGAGGGGAAAGTAGTGATACCCGCTAACAAAAACCATAAGTCTTTGGACCCGGAAGGTATCGGTCAGGGGTTAAGAACAAAGATAAACGTAAATTTGGGCATTTCCAAGGACTGCTGCAATGTTGACGCAGAACTTGAAAAAGCTAAAACCGCACTGGAAATGAACGTCGAGTCTATCATGGACCTCAGTTCATACGGCAAAACGGAAGAGTTTCGAAGAAAGTTAATAGACATGTCTCCCGCCATGATAGGTACGGTTCCCGTGTATGATGCGGTGGGATTTTATGACAAGGAACTGCAGGACATCACTCCTGAAGAGTTTTTAAATGTTGTGAGGAAACATGCCGAAGACGGTGTGGATTTCGTAACCATCCATGCAGGAATAAACAGGGAAACCGCCGCGGTATTTAAAAGAAACAAAAGACTGAACCACATTGTTTCCAGGGGCGGTTCCCTGCTCTTTGCCTGGATGGAATTAAACGATAGAGAAAACCCGTTTTTTGAGTACTTTGACGAGCTGCTGGATATCTGCCAGCAATACGACCTGACTTTAAGCCTGGGAGACGCCTGCCGGCCCGGAAGTATTCACGATGCCACCGACGCAAGTCAAATTAAGGAATTGATGGTTTTGGGTGAATTGACCCGAAGAGCCTGGGAAAGAAATGTTCAGGTTATTATCGAAGGGCCCGGTCACATGGATTTAAAAGAGATTGAAGCCAATGTACTGCTGCAGAAAAAATTGTGTCACGGGGCTCCCTTCTATGTCCTCGGCCCGGTAGTAACAGATGTGGCACCCGGTTACGACCATATTACCAGCGCCATCGGCGGTGCCATCGCAGCCACTCACGGCGCAGATTTCCTGTGCTACGTGACACCAGCGGAGCACCTGCGACTCCCCACACTAGACGATATGAAAGAAGGAATCATCGCGGCCAGGATTGCCGCCCACGCTGCAGACATAGCCAAAAACATTCCCGGGGCCAGAAAATGGGACTATGAAATGAGCAAGGCCAGGCAGGAACTCAACTGGGAAAAGATGTTTGAACTGGCAATTGACCCGGAAAAACCCAGAAAATATCGAGAAGAATCTCGCCCGGAGCACGAAGACAGCTGCACCATGTGCGGTAAAATGTGCTCCATGCGCAATATGAATAAAATTATGGAAGGGAAAAATATTAACCTTTTAAGAGAGAACGACTAATAGCAATATTTACCCCCGGACAGCTGCCGGCTTACCGAGTTTTAAATTGCAACCGGGGAGAAATTTGGGATAAAATATCTTATATACAGGTAAAATTTTGTCCTTCCGTCGTGCAACAGACTAAAAAATAGGCTGAGAAAGGGTGATCTAATGAAGGCAACAGTATCGTGGAAAGGAAACATGGCATTTGAAGGGCAGTCCGGATCTGGGCACAGGATATTGATGGATGCTCCGGCAAAGGCAGGCGGCGAAGACCGGGGCCCCTCTCCCATGGAAACCGTACTCATGTCACTGGGCGGCTGCACCGGTATCGACGTCATCAGTATCCTGCAAAAAATGCGGCTGGACGTAAAGGATTTGCAAGTAGAAATCGAGGCAGAACGTGCGGCGGACCATCCGCGGGTCTTCAACAAAATAACCATGGTTTACAAGGTCTGGGGGGACAATCTGCCGGAGGACAAGGTAAAAAGAGCTGTGGAACTTACTCAGGAAAAATACTGCAGCGTGCTGCATATGGTCAATAAGACAGCAGAAGTGGAATACTCCTTCCAAATCAACCCCTAACCACAGTTTTCGCCGGGCCAACAGTGCCCGGCTTTTTACACCAGAAATGACAGCAGCACGCTCAGGGTAACAATGCTCAGCAATGTGCTGATAAAGGTAATTGAAGAGACCAGGTCCGGCGAACTGTCATACTGCAGGGCATACATGGTGGTAATAGCCGCAGTGGGCATAGCAGCTTCCACAATCATGACTTTGGCCAGTATACTCTCAACCGGCAGCAGCAGGACAATCCCCCACGCTATGAGCGGGGAAATGAGCAGCCGCACAGCCAGGGCCAGTGCCGCCTTTCCCCAGTCCAGGTTAAATGTCCTGATTTCCGCCAACTGCATGCCCAGTACCAGCATGATGGTGGGAATCGCCGCATCCGCCACCATATCCACCGTTTTGTACAGGTTCCCGGGCACCGGCAGTTGAAAATACTGCCATACCAGCCCAAGAACCGCCGCGTGAACAATGGGCATCTTCACCACAGACCCCAAAGCCTCCGTAACAGGAAACTTACCCTTGGCAGCATAGTATATACCCGCCGTGCTCATTATCAGCATATGAAACAGCATGATGGCCACAGCATACTGAAACGCCCGCTCACCAAAGGCAAACAATATCACCGGCGCACCAAAATTGCCATTGTTCATAAAAGCCGTAGCCAGAATAAGACCGCTGGTCAGAGACTCCTCATATCCCCTCAACACCGCCAGTCCTTTTATCAATAAAATGATAGTCCCCGACAGCAGCAGCCCGTAGACCATTATGTATAAATAAGTGCTGTCCAGTTTTGTTTCATAAAAAGTACGAAACACCAGCGCCGGTGTCATAATGTACAGTGCGGTGGTGGAAATGGACTTTATATCAAAGGAAAATACTTTTTGCCCTGTATACCCCAGCAGAAATACCAGGAATACCGGAATTATTACCTGCACCAAGATTGTCATCTGCCAAACCCCTTTAAATTAACTCCATAGTAACAATCATACCACCTTATACAGCAAAATGCACTACCAATTCTCCGGCAGCCGGAAATACGCCATCACTTTACTTTTCCGAGTCCATCACGAAATTGCATTGGTTTAAACATAAACTCTGAAAAATCTTGAAAAAATATTATTGAGTAAATGAAAACACAGATGTCCACAGGGAGGCCAAAGCAAATGAAAATCTACAGGGTAAACATGACTGAAGGAAAGGTTACAAGTGAGGATGTTCCGGAAAAGTATGCTGCACTGGGAGGGCGTGGGCTTACTTCGCAAATTGTTACTGATGAAGTTGACCCTATTTGTCATCCCCTGGGGCCCAAAAATAAACTGGTTATTGCCCCGGGGCTGCTGTCGGGTACTAATGCCCCCAGCTCCGGCCGGTTATCCGTAGGGTTTAAAAGTCCGCTTACCGGGGGGATAAAAGAAACCAATGTCGGGGGAACAGCAGCACAAAAGCTGGCTAGACTAGGCATTAAAGCCATTATCATTGAAGGACAGCCGCAAGATGATAAGTTTTACATGTTAAAAGTGTCCAAAGACGGGATAAAGCTACTTGACGCCGACAGCATCGCCGGCAAGAAAAATTACGATATCAACAAAACACTGCGCAAGGAATATGGGAACAACATAGGTGTCATGTCAATTGGCCCAGCAGGCGAATACAGGCTATCTGCCGCTTCCATTGCTGTGGCTGACACTGAAGGCAGGCCGGTCCGTCATGCCGGACGGGGCGGCGGTGGTGCTGTCATGGGGTCAAAGGGTATAAAGGCCATCATCATCGACGACGCAGATGCCCCCGGAGTCTCTATTCATGATAAGGAACAGTTTAGGGAAGCAGCCCGTGACTTCGCCAAGATTCTTACCGAACACCCGGTAAGCGGTAAAGGACTGCCCATGTACGGTACCGCCGTTTTAGTTAACGTCATTAATGAAGCAGGCGGGCTTCCTACCAAGAACTTCCGCCATGGCCGCTTTGAGTTTGCGGATAAGATCAGCGGCGAAATGATTCACGACACTATTAAGGAACGCAAGGGCCTGCCCACTCACGGCTGTCATGCCGGCTGTGTCATCCGCTGCTCTCAGGTTTATCATGATAAGGAAGGAAATTATCTTACTGCCGGATTTGAATATGAAACCATTTGGGCATTTGGCGCAAACTGTATGATTGATGATATCGATGCAATCGCCAAGCTGGATTTCCTCTGTGACGACATCGGCGTTGATACTATAGAAATGGGAGTCACCGTGGGAGTGGCCATGGAAGCCGGTGTCATTGACTTCGGTGATGCTGGCGGTGCCATTAACCTGTTGGAGCAAATAGCTGAAGGAACACAGCTAGGCCGCATCATTGGCAACGGGGCTGGCTTTACCGGTAAAGCCTTTGGCGTCACTCGCGTGCCCACAGTTAAAAATCAGGGAATTCCGGCATACGATCCCCGCTCAATTAAAGGAATCGGGGTCACCTACGCTACCACCCCCATGGGTGCTGACCATACTGCAGGTTATAGTATAACGGCCAATGTTCTCAAAGTCGGCAGGCAGGTAGACCCGTTGGAAAAAGAAGGTCAGGTCGAACTATCCCGGGACCTGCAAATAGCAACGGCAGCAGTGGACAGCACTGGCTTGTGCCTGTTTGTAGCCTTTGCCCTCCTGGATGAACCAAAAGCTCTGCAGCGGGTTGTTGATATGCTCAATGCACAGTATAACTGGGAGCTGACCACTGATGACATAACGGAATTAGGCAAATCCATCCTGAGGACCGAACGGGACTTTAACACCAGGGCAGGCTTCAATAATGCCGATGACCGGCTGCCGGAATTTTTTGAAGAAGAGCTGGCCCCCCACGGTGCGGTTTTTGACATCCCCCATGAAGAATTAGACCAACTATTTAACTTTTAAGACCCGTAAACAGGCAGCACCTTTTGAGGTGCTGCCTGTTTCTTAACTGTAGCCATGAAGCCTACGACTGAATTGTCTCATAAATCACCTTGCTTAATTGCTCAATTTCATAGGGTTTGGATACATAGCCCCGGAAACCGTACTTTTTTAAATTCGGCCAGTACCGGGTCATTGGAGGGTTTCCGTTCATTTTGCATAGTCAGTTATCACCGGTTATTTGTATAACTTTACGAGTTGCTTAATAAAATTAATTGAAACATTTAATAAGGAAGTGACCTTCGTGCAAAAACGAGAAAAAGTGCTATTATGCCTGCTGCTGGTGCTGGCAGCGGTCACTGCATGGGACATACTGGCACACCATACCAGCTTTGCCGCCATGACTGTCGGCTCCATTACCAGCCGCATTGAATTCAGAGACTATACCGTCAAAAAGTACTCTTTCACCGTGCAGCTTCCCAAAAGCACCAGCATAACGGAAGAGTATATTTCCGGAGAAGAGGTGCTCTTTAGTGCCTACCTGCAGGACAGGAAGCTCAGTTACTGGGGGTACATCCAGTTTTGGCACATCCCCAACCTTGAGGAATTTTTGCAAAGCAGCAAAGCGCACAGCAGACTGCACTTCCGGTCATATAGGAGCCAGCCGGTACGGTTTAAGTTTTACCGGGGATACAAAATCAGCTGGACTGCCGTCTTTGCAGACGGGCGTACTGTTATGGGAAGGGAGTATTTCTTACAGAAAAATGCCGGTAAACATGTTGTGAGAATATCACTGTTTACCGACAGACGCAACCTGGAAAAACAACTGGAACACCTGGGTACCAGCATCGTGTCCTCCATTAAATGGTAAGTTTCAACAACATTTTTACAAGCTGTTACGGGCGGTCTCCCCTGCTCATGATCAAATTGGCAACTTTTTTCTGCGATTCGGCAGCTTCATTGCTGAAGCATCTCCAATATTGCCAACTTTACAACTTTTTTCTTACGGAACGCTGCTCACCGGCCGAATACAGCGCGGCCTGCCGAAATGCCTTACTTTTTTCCAGGTAAATTTTCCGTCCAGAGCGCAGTAAAATCTCTGATTTAATCTCACCAGGTCGCCGCATTGCGGCTTCGTGCTGCTGTAGTAATCTTCCGGCGGAGCAAAATACATCACTTCAAATATTTCATCCAATGTGGCTTTTAAACTGTCTCTTTTAGAAACCTTTCCCCTGTAGGTCAGCTCGTAATTGCCGAGGTTGACCACGTTGACCTTATGGGACAGCAGCATCAAAACCTGCCCCCTGGTATAACGGTTCCTGGGCTGGTAGTATTCAAACTCCAACCTATTATCCGCCTCCCCAAAGACGGTGACCTCCATCCAGCCGCTGTCCAGCCGCAGGTAACAGGCATCTACCACCTCCACCAGGTCACCCGGGCACAGGACCGGTGTCCCTGGCCTGCCGGGGAAAATGGCCGCCGGCGGGTGAACGGTCAGTTCAAAATAAATTTGGTTCAACGTATCCTCCATGGTGCCTGCACTTTCTATCTGCCCGCTGTACACGGAAATATATTCACTCAGGTCTACCAACGCCATCACCATCAACGGTTTACCATAACCTGCCGTTTCCAGCGAGCCGCGCGGGTAATAGAGGGTATACCGCATGTCTGCCGCTCCTCAAATCGTTGTTTATTTTCAGAATGCATCAACGGCGCAATTCTTATGCAAAATCTATCCGGTTATCACCCCAAGTTCGACAGCCGGTAGGTAAAAACCGGTTTTCTAAAATCAAAACTTACTTTGAAATAGACTTGACCGCAGTTTTGTCTGTGAAGAAAACTTAAGGACACCACAACGTGCCGGTGGACACTATATTGCCGGAGAAAACTTACGGAACAAAAAAGAAGATGCCTTTAAAGCCCTTTCCACCAAGGGAAAATACCAGAAACTTTTAAAAAAGTCCTGCCCACAGGCAGTAAAAAAAGCCTTCCACCCTGCAAACCTGCAAGGCAGAAGGCCTGTGCCTCATTTCCGGTCTAAACATAATACCTGTTTTTGCCTCTCCGGTATCCTTCGCTGACAGCAAGCCTGTCCAAGTCAAGCGTCGCGACATCTTCACAGAACAGGTCCGTTTCGCCGTTTTCCCTTTCATCCACGGTTTTGAGAAAGCTCTTGCACTCGTCACAGAGATACAGCCGGTACTTTTTATTATCCTCAAGCCTCATAAATGAGATCCTGTCCGTATCCGTAGTGCCGCAGAAAGGGCAACCCAGGCGGGGGTAGTCCCACTGGGTTTCACAGCGGCTGCACTGCAGCTTTCTCTTGCCCTTGTTTTCCGTGAGCCGGGCCATTGCCGGGCTGTCCCCGCAGACCGGACAGTAGCCCTTGTTCCACTTGTCCAGTTCCAGCTGTTTTGCCGCTTCGGCAGCAAAGCTTTTGAGAAACAGTCTGGATACGTTGCGGGAAAGAAAGTCAAAAGTATCCTCTTTCAAGCCCAGTTTACCGGCCCATGCTTCCTTTTTCTTGACGTCGCCGGTAATCATTGTTTCCACCAGGTCTTTCATTGCTGCATCATCTAATTCGTTTACTGCAGCAATCTCTTCATCACTGATTTCACTGTCAAACTGCCACTTTTGCAGGGCACGGGCCACTTTCAACAGCACCCGGCGAAAGCTCTCCACTGCAATTTTGGGCTGCAGTTGGGCCAGAACAGGCTGGCCCTGCAGCCGCAAATTGTTTTTTATTTCCCGGGTGATAACGACACCGGCCTGCCCTGCTGCCAGCTCCTCCTCCAGTTCCTGCAGTTCCAGGTAGAATCTTGCCAATCTTGTCTTGTCCAGTGCGATGGTCTGCATATTAAAGCTCCTTTCCTATGAAGCAGTCTGGTGCTTGTCATGACCGGCAAAATTGAAGTTTTCCATGATAAACAGGTAGGCCAGAGCTATGATGGCCAGTGCACCGATACTGATAGCCCATTCGCCCCAGGACGGGGAATAGCTGTTACCCAGAAAGTCAACCAGGCTGGTAAATACCACATTGACCCGGTTGAGCACCACTCCTGCCGAGGTCAGTAGACCGAACGCAGCCAGCCCCCCTTTGGTGTTGCTCAACGGGCTGAAGCAGATTACAATTGGCACAATCACACCGGCAACCATTTCCAGTAAAAACATGTTTCCTTCAAAGGAACCGGAGAACGCCTGCGGCAGGACACCGCGGCTGGCCACGTCACCAATTTTCAGCACCAGGTAGGCAATCATCAACCAGCCAGAAACACGAATCAGGCTGCGCAGCACATCGATGCTCACCTTATGGTTGAATATTCTGCCGCCCGCCAGTGTCTCCAGGGTAACAACCGCCGGACCCACAAAGAAGGAGGATATGAGGAACAGCCAGGGTATCATGGTTGTCGCCCACAGTCCGTGCATTCTGTCAATAGTCGCCAGGTAAATAGCTCCCAGTGAAGCCTGGTGCCCAAACGGCAGTATCGCCGCAATAATCACCACAACGGGCATGATCTTCTTTAAAAACTTATGCCAGTTGGTAGCAACCTTTTCCGTGGCAACTTCCGTGAATTCAACAAACTGCACCAGGGTATACGCCGAAATGCAGACAAACACTTCAAACAGCGGCGAATGGTGCCCCCAGGATACGAAAGGACGCCAAAAGTTGTACCACCGGCCGATCTCCACAAACAGCACCAGCAGTACAAAGATATATGTCAGCAGGGAGACAAGCATGGCTCGCCGGGCAACCACCTTAAATTTCCTGATGTTAAGTATATGGGCCATAAGGGTCAGGCTGTACCCGCCGCCGGCCAGGGCCACGGCGGACAGGTCCACGGCAATCCACAGCCCCCAGGGCCAGTCATTATTCAGGTTGGTAAACGGCCGCAGCCCGATGACCAGCCGGTAGACTATCAGCACCAGCGTCAGGGCTGCCATAAACAGCAGCACCTTTCTTGCCGGAGTCATCTTAAAATTGAGCTTGCCAATGGTCATTATTCGGCCACCTCCTCTTTTTCAACGGCACGGGCAACCTCGTTCCTGCGTTTGGTGTAGAAGTGCAGTGCCGCAAAAAGTGCGCCGCCGCCGAGGAATACTGTCGGCGTCCACTTGAGGTAGTCATGAACATAGTACGGAAGAGGTGTCTGAGAAACATCAGTTCTGAAGCCCAGCTTTTCAAAGGGAACGTCGCTGATATACAGCCAGTTGGTACCGCCGGCTTCCTTTTCCCCATAGATATGATTGACGTACTTGGAATCGCTGCTGATTCTTTGACGCGCTTCCTTGAGCAGTTCGTCCCGGTCGCCGAATTTCAGCGCCCGGGAGGGGCAGGCATTGACGCAGGCCGGCTCCATACCGTGACCGATGCGGTCATGCTTGCCCCTGGGGTCAAAACAAAACTGGCATTTGGATACAACCGGTTTCAGTGCGTCATTCCACTCGTACTTGGGTACCTGAAAGGGACAGGCAATAATGCAGTAGCGGCAGCCGACGCACTTTTCCTCGTCATACACAATTGCTCCCTCAGGAGACTTTACCAGAGCCCTGGAGAAGCACACCGTCACACAGGTCGGCTCCTGGCAGTGCATGCACTGCCGCTTGGCAAACCGCAGCGTCTCCTGCCCGTCCTCTTTTTCCACCACCCGGTGCAAAACGGTGGTGTAGTTGTAAGCATCCGTATCTGCCGGATAAGTAAGGTTATTATCAAAATCCGGAATAGTTGCCGGAAGGTCATTCCACTGTTTACAGGCAGTTTGGCAACCCTTGCAGCCGATGCATTTTGTCAAATCAACCAGTACGCCTTTGGCCAACGTTTACACCCCCTGAACCTTTCTGATGTTGCATAGGAATGCTTTGTATTCTGGTATCTTGGTATTACCGTCTCCCACGGCCGGTGTCAGGTCGTTGGCGGTTGCTCCCATGGCTATGCCCTGATAGCCCCAGTGCCACGGTAAACCGACCACTTCCACCTTCTTACCGTTTACTTTAAGCGGCTTGACCACCGGCGAAACCTGTGCCAGTGCCTTAATCCTGCCGCGAGCCGTTTCAATCCATACTTCATCGCCGGGACGAATGCCTTTTTCCCTGGCCAGTTCTTCGGATATGGACACGTACATCCACGGACAGACCTCAACCAGTGACGGGTTGTTCCGCGTCACCGCCCCACTCTGATAATGCTCCACCACGCGGTGGGTCGTGGCTACGTACGGGTACTTGGCATCCCCAACTTT
This sequence comes from Thermoanaerobacteraceae bacterium, assembly GCA_017656305.1. Taxonomy (GTDB): domain Bacteria; phylum Bacillota; class JADQBR01; order JADQBR01; family JADQBR01; genus JACDOG01. The sequence goes on along the minus strand of JACDOG010000017.1, from coordinate 3,068 downwards.
GGCCAGGTCGGCCCACTGCCCCTTAAATACGGCGGCACATGGAGTATTCTGCTGCTTGGAAAGCCTGTTGGTCACCGGACTTTCCATGGGTTCATAGTGCTCGGGGAACGGACCGTCCACCAGGTTATTGGCAAACAGCCTACCGTGTCCCTTGGGCAGCATTATGAAAGGCGTCTCCGCAGACACTTCAGGCACTACTTTAGCGTTGAAGTCGGGCACGTCGTGACCTACCCAGCGGCCGTCCTGCCACCGGAATAGCGCACGGCTCTCATCCCACGGCTTGCCGTGCTCGTCGGCAGAACAGCGGTTGTAAAGGATACGCCGGTTCAGCGGCCAGCTGAACGCCCACTTCAGGTACGTACCCAATCCGCTATCTTCCGTACTGCGCCGCTGGCAGTTGGGCACTCCCAGTTCCTGGTCCACTGCCCAGTAGCCCGTGTAAATCCACATGCCGCAGGCAGTGGAGCCGTCGTCCTTCAGCTTGCCAAAACTATCCAATGCCCTGTTTTCACCAACCCGGTAACCGTTGATTTCCAGGGCAATTTTCGCAATATCCGGCTCCTCGTGTCCCGGCTTGTCGTAGTTCCAGTCCATTGCCAGGATCGGTTCAGGGAATGCACCGCCTTGTTCGCGGTACAGCCTGCGGATTTCCTTAAACAGCCTGTCCGCAATCCAGGTGTCGCTCTTGGCTTCTCCTGGAGGATTGACTGCCTTGTACCGGTACTGAATCCAGCGTCCGCTGTTGGTGACGGTCCCCTCCTTTTCAAAGGAAAACGCCGCCGGCAGCAGGAAGCATTCGGTCTGAACCTCCCCGGGGTCAACATTGGGCGCATGCCAGAACGCCGCAGTTTCCGTTTCGAAAAGGTCCACGACAACCATCCAGTCCAGTTTCTTCATCGCTTCCCGTTCAAAGGCAGCACCGGGTCCGCCCACAGCAGGGTTCTGTCCCCAGGCAATCAATCCCTTGACCTTACCGTCGTACATATCCTGGAAGAAGCCCATATGACTGTGGTCCCTGCCGTCTACCTTCGGCAGGTAGTCAAAGCAGAAATCGTTTTCTTTGGTAGCATTGTCGCCGTAAAATGCCTTCAACAGGCTGACCAGAAACTTGGGCTTGTTCTTCCAATAGCCTGAAGCCGGTGTTTCCTTTTCAATGTAGTCCTGCAGGTTGGTATGTTTGGTAGCGTTGGGCACACCCAGGTAACCCGGCAGCAGGTGGCTGAGCATTGCCAGGTCAGTGGAACCCTGCACATTGGACTCACCGCGCTGGGCGTTTACCCCGCCGCCTGGTTTTCCGATGTTGCCCAGCAACAGCTGCAGCATGGCGATGGCGCGCACGTTCTGCGTGCCATAAGTGTGCTGGGTAATTCCCATGGCATAAATGATGTTACCGGACTTGTCCCTTGCTCCCGTAGCAGCAAAAGTTTCGCAAACCTTGCGGTATACTTTTTCCGGAACACCGGTAATTTCGGATACCGTCTTGATGTCGTAGCGGCTGACGTGTTTTTTCAGCAGCTGGAAGACACAGTTCGGATGCTGCAAGGTCGGGTCCTTCTTGATGGTCTTCCCGTCGTCTTCAAACTGCCAGGTGTTTTTATCGTAGGTAAACACGCCGTTGTCCAGTTTAGCACCGGAAAAGAGCCCGTCTTTAAAGCCAAATTCCGGCTTGACTATATAGCTGGCATTTGTATATTTAACCAGGTACTCGTGGTGGTAGAGCTCGTTTTCAATGGCATAATTCATAATCCCCAGTAAAAACGGTATGTCGGTACCGGGACGGTGGCGCACAAAGATGTCCGCATGGGCAGCCGTCTTCGTCAAACGCGGGTCTACCACAATGAGCTTGGCACCTTTTTTGTTCCTGGCTTCATTGATCCACTTCATGGCCATCGGGTGTGTTTCGGCGGAATTGGAGCCAATGACCAGAAACACGTCAGTATTAATGTAATCGTTGAAATGATTTGTCATTGCCCCACGCCCGAATGAAGCGGCCAGACCGGCCACTGTGGAGGAGTGTCAGAGACGGGCGTGGTGTTCCATGTTGATGATACCCAATCCCCTGAACATCTTATGTAGGAGATAGTTTTCCTCATTGTCAAGAGAGGCGCTTCCCAGGGCGGCTATTGCCTGGGTGCGGTTTACGGTTACGCCATTTTGGTCCTTTTCTTCAAAGGTGGCATCTCTTGTTTCCTTGATTTTCTGGGCAATTCTCTTCAAAATCCAGTCCCAGCTCTTTTCTTCCCAAGAGCTGCTTCCCGGAGCACGGTAGAGCGGCTTGATAATACGCCTAGGGTTGATAACTCTCTTGCCGCTGTCACTGACCACGTTATAGACGTCAGCGATACTGCTACCCTTAGTGCAAAGTGTCCCCTGGTTTACCGGGTGATCGGGATCACCCTCGGCATAGACAATTTCCTTGCCGTCCGAGTAAAGAATGATGCCGCACCCGCACCCGCAGAAGGCGCAAACCGTGTAGGTCTCTTTCAGCCGAGATATTTTGGTTTCAGCCTTGACCTTTAACGGAGCCTGGGTGTCTGAGGAAGCGGCAGCTGGAGTACTGAACAACGTAATTCCTGCCGTACCTAGCCCGATCTGTTTTAAAAACTCTCGCCTGCTCAGTTTTGCCATCCTTAACACAACTCCTCCTTCATCACTAAAGTCTTAACACTGGTGTAAAATCTCAAAAGTATTAGTATATGTCGCTCGGGTAATTATTATAACATAAAAAATTCTTAATGTAAGGGGAAAATTCTAAATTCTTGATATTTTTTCAATAGCAAGTTAACAAAAGTTTACATGTCCAAGTCACAACTATAATTTTTAAAATTTTTTACATTAATTACAAATTATTCTGTCAAGTCAGTCTAAATAAGGGTAATCGAGTAGGTAGAAGTCGGGAATAACTTCCCACTTCACGTACGGACCTCGTATACGGCTCCTGGTAAACCTCAGTTACTTCTCTCTGAAGTAATGCAAAATATCGACAGCATATGTTTCGAGATTGTATAATGGACCCAGAAATTCGGACAGCATAAAAGGCTAATTTAAGATACAATAAAACCATGAGA
>JACDOG010000016.1 GCA_017656305.1 Thermoanaerobacteraceae bacterium | reverse complement strand
TGGAGAATACCTTTCAGCCAGTTGCTCCATCTGCCTTACTACTACTTTTGTATCAACAACATTGGGCTCTAGGAATTTGGAGTAACCATTGATTGTAAACTGAAAATACAGATTATATAGCGACAAATATCCAGGGTTTTTAAGAACGTTGGCAAAAGATTTTGACCACAGGCATATGGAATGCACCCTTTCAGGCGACAGGTCTACCAAGTATGTTGATTTATTGTAAGGGTTTTTTACCATTACATATTTATTTTTCAGACATTCCTGAAGCCAATCATAATAAAATGCGGGAATATCCGTTCTTCAGCTGCAACTTATTATTTCAAGCATTGATTCAGGTTAATACCTCCATAAAAAGTTTATGTTTACGGTATGTGTAAAAGTATTGGAGACTATTTTATATATCCGCCATGGAAAAACAGTCTATATATTTCAATACCATCAAAGTATATTGCCTCATTCCCATTAAACTCAGATAAATCTCCCTGCCATGAACATTTATAAATGAATTTATCCTGTTCAAATACAGCAGGTCCCTTGATATATTATAAGGGATTAAAAAGGACATTGCTTTGAGATTATGTATAATGGCATAAAGATTATCATCAATTATCTTGCTCAGGTCTTTTGTATTTGTGGCCAATTTATCAAGGTACTCCTTAATATCCTGTTGTTTTGCCCAGTAAGAAATATTTTTTGGTCTTACATCATACCTCTGGACTTCAAAATCTTGTCCTGACCTTAAAATAAGTATTCTTTTTCCTGACTTAAGATTTATAATAATACCAGATTGTAGTAAGGTAAAATCCAATGAATATAGCAATACATATCACTAAAATAAAAATCCTTTTCTGCATAATACTTTTCCTTTTTAATCTCACCAACTTAAACCTATTCTTTTGATTTTAATACCCTTATCTGTTCTAATAACTGCTGCGGTAACATTTGGCAATTATCATCATCAATTACCAACTCAATAACAGAATTACTATCTCCGTAAGTAAAACTGATTCTACTGAAAAGGATATCATTTTCCATAAAAATATCCTTTACTTGCACGCATTTATCAGTAAATTCTTCCCATGATGAAAAAGCATTTTCCTGATAGTAAATTGATATCTCCCAGTTAACATCTGCTGCAATAATATCCCCGCTTTTTAAATTAGAGTCAATTGAAGGTACAGGACCTATTGTAATGGCTCTAACCTCATTAACCTGCTTTTTAATAAGTGGTTCTATTACTTCACTCTTATACTTTTCTATCTTTAACCTCCGTTTTATATCTTCGTAATTGTCATATATACCACTTTTAGTGATATAGACTGTAAATGGCATATCCTTTTGTTTTTCAAATATAACCTTTCCATAATATTTCCCATATATAAAATCATACTTTAGGTTCTTAATATTAAATTCAACACCCCTATATTTATCGGTTAAGTATTTTTCAGCCCTTATCCTTGCTTTGTATTTATCAATAGGATTACCAAAAAATAAGCAATATCCCATAGAAAATACCACTGCCAGTACTCCTATAAAAATTATCATCTTAGTATTCTTTATAGACATTTTCATTTTACCTCCCCATTGCCAGAACGCCTCATGGGTACCTGTTCTTCAAAAACTTCTCCGTTATTCTTTCCTCTTTTTCATCTTGGGAATCAAAACGGTATTCTTTCAAATATTTCATTTGTGCCTTACATCTCAAACATTCAAATTGCTTCTCCATTCTAAATCGTTGCTGTTCATGTAAAAAAACTCTTTCCCCACCACCCCCCTCAACCCCTTGAAAATAGGGCATCCTAATTTTTACCAGCAAAAAAAGTCTTTCCATAAATCTGTTATATTTCTCCCTTATATTTCCAAATATAGGAGGTAAAAAAGTAAAAAAAGTCGTTCCAAAGGAGCAGGATTAAGGTTTAAGGATTAAGGGATAAACCATCCCTCAAATCCTCTTGTTTCAAGGCTTTTCCTTATTCTTCACCCCTTAAACCATTTTCCTCCTAAAAAACAAAGGGGTTGAGTATGGGGTCATCTCAAAATCCCTCTCAACCCTTGATTTTTAAAGCATTCTCTCAATTTCCCTTGTTCCTTAAACCTAATCCCTTAACCCTATCAACTCGGAAACACTTTATTTTCATCGGAAAAACTTTATTTTTTCTCGGAAAGAGTTTTTTTGTTTTCGACAATCATTTGTTTTCAACAACCTAAACCTATTCCACAGTTACTGATTTAGCGAGGTTACGCGGTTTATCCACGTCCGAGCCGCGGGCTACAGCGGCATAGTAGGCCAGAAGCTGCAGCGGTACTACCGAAAGGATTGGAGCAAGCAACGGAGTGGTTTTGGGGATGGTGATCAGCTCATCCACAGTATCGCCGAGATCCACCCCTTCAAAGACCACACCAGTAACGTGTGCCCCGCGGGCTTTAACTTCCTTGATGTTACTGACCGTTTTATCAAAAACGGTATTTTGCGTGGCCAGGGCTACCACCGGCACACCGTCGGTAATCAAGGCCAGGGTACCGTGTTTCAACTCCCCGGCAGCGTATGCTTCCGCATGAATATAGGATATCTCTTTGAGCTTTAGCGCTCCTTCCAGGGAAACCGCCCAGTCCAGGCCGCGGCCGATAAAGAAGGCATTTTCCCTCTTGGCCCACTCGCAGGCCAGCTTCTTTACCTTGTCCGCCTGTTCCAACACCTTTTCCACCTGGTCGGGCAGCTCTCTTAAGGCCCGGGACACCACGGCCACCTGTTCGCCGGTCAGCATCCCTCTCTCCTGGGCCAGGAACAGACCGAAAAGATATACTGCCGCAAGCTGTGTCAAGTAGGCTTTGGTGGAAGCCACGGCTATTTCCGGGCCGGCCCAGGTATAAATGACGGCGTCCGCCTCCCGGGAAACAGAGCTGCCAACCACATTGGTAATGGCAATAACGGGTGCACCTTTTGCCTGTGCTTCCCGCATGGCTGCCAGCGTGTCGGCAGTTTCCCCGGACTGGCTGATTACCACTACCAGGGTCCGATCATCAATCAACGGTTCCCGGTAGCGGAATTCGGAAGCAATGTCGGCCTCTGCCGGGACACGGGCCAGGTTTTCCACGACTGACTTGCCGACCAGGCCCGCATGGTATGCCGTACCGCAAGCCACGAAATATACCTTGTGGTACTCGTTAATCCTGTCCAGGCACCCGAGTTCATCGAGAACAACGCTGCCGTTGTCCAACCTTCCCTTAAGGGTTGCCCTGAGGGCTCTAGGCTGTTCAAAGATTTCCTTGAGCATGAAGTGAGGGTAACCGCCTTTTTCGGCCGCTTCCGCATCCCAGGTAACTTCAAAGACTTCCTTATCAACTTTTTTCCCGTCTTTAAACACTTCCACCCGGTCTTTCGTGACAGCGGCCACCTCGCCATCTTCCAGCAGGAACACCCTTCTGGTGTGCTTTAAGATAGCTGGAATATCCGAAGCCAGAAAGTTTTCGTTTTCCCCCAGTCCTACTACCAGTGGACTGTCTTTTCGCGCACAGACCAGTCTTTCCGGCTCATTCTTTGCCAAAACAACCATGGCGTAGGCGCCATCTATCAGTTCAACGACTTTTTCCACGGTTGCCAGCAGGTCTCCCTGGTAGTACTTTTCCACCAGGTGTACAATCACTTCAGTATCAGTTTCGGAATGAAACCGGTGCCCTTCCGCGATCAATTCCTTCTTTAATTCCTGGTAATTTTCAATAATACCGTTGTGTACAACGGCAAAGTTGCCCTCACAATCATAATGCGGGTGGGCGTTTTCATCGGAAGGCTTCCCGTGGGTGGCCCAGCGGGTATGGCCGATACCGATACTGCTGCTCAACCGGGTATTTTTCAATTCCGCCTCCAGCACTTCCAGCTTGCCCTTTTTCTTTATAATCACTATTTCATCGCCAGATAATGTCGCAATTCCTGCAGAATCATAACCTCTATACTCCAGCTTGGCCAGGCCCTCCAGCAGCAGCGGCGCTGCTGGTTTCGAGCCAATATATCCTACAATACCGCACATAGTCAACCATTCACTCCTTTAGCAACACGTTAACCAGCCAGACACCTTTTGTCCTCAGGATTGCTCCTGAGTTTTGTAATGCCTGTAACGACCTGGTTCGGGCCGAGGGGCATCCGCCGAAAATTCGATAAACCCCTTCCTCGTCGACCGCACCATGTGCGGTCCAGGCGCTTTGAAAAAACACATGAGCAGCAAGACATGAAATTTTCCCACCAGTTAACCATTTCTCACCCCCTCTTAACTCATCTATTATACCTGTTCTCTTACAACCCGTGCAATGCCTTCCACAATTTGCTTGAGCAGCTCTTCATCCGGGCCTTCGCCCATGATGCGCAGCAGCGGTTCCGTACCTGAAGGTCTGACCAGTATGCGTCCCCGGTCACCCAGGCTTTGTTCCGCTTTTTGGATAGCTTCTTTCACTGCCGGGTGGTTCATGGCAGCTTCCTTATCTGCCACACGGACATTTACCAGCAGTTGGGGCAATCTTGTCATCTGTGAAGCCAGCACCGACAGCGGCTGCCCTGTCTCTTGCATCACGGCCAGCAGCTGCAACCCGGTAATGATACCGTCACCTGTGGTGTTATGTTCTAAAAAAATGATATGGCCCGACTGCTCACCGCCAAGCACGGCACCGATTTCCCTCATTCTCTCCAGTACATAACGGTCACCCACTTTGGTCTGCTCAGTCCTGATTCCCTGCTCTTTCAGTGACAGGTGCAGACCCAGGTTGCTCATGACTGTTACCACCAGAGTGTCATTAGCCAGTTTACCCTGCTCTTTCAGCTTCAGCGCGCAGGTAACCATGATTTGGTCGCCGTCTATCAAATTACCCTTTTCGTCAACAGCCAGCACCCTGTCTGCATCCCCATCGTGAGCCAGGCCCACATGTGCCCCGTGCTTCACTACGGCCTCCTGCAGCGCTTCCGGGTGGGTAGAACCGCAGTCCCGGTTGATGTTGATGCCGTTGGGATCGTTAAATATTGGGATCACTTCCGCACCCAGTTTGTTTAAGGCCTTCGGGGATACGCGGCTGGCTGCGCCATTGGCGCAGTCAACCACCACCTTTAATCCCTTCAAGTCAGTGGTGACAGTTTGCGTGACAAAATCCACGTAGCGCTCTTCCGCATCCAGGACCTGTATTACCCGGCCCACATTTTCGCCTGTCGGCCGCGGACCCTCATCTTCTGCCAGAACGAACCTTTCAATTTCGTCCTCCACAGCATCTTCCAGCTTGTAGCCCTGGCTGTTAAAGAACTTGATACCGTTGTCCTGAACCGGGTTGTGCGATGCCGAAATCACCACACCGGCAGTGGCCTCGAGGTCTCTTGTCAAAAAAGCCACTGCAGGAGTGGGCATCACTCCCACCAAAAGGGCGTCGGCACCCACGGAACAGATGCCGGCAATAAGCGCCGCTTCCAGCATGTCACCGGATATCCGGGTATCTTTTCCGATGACAATTTTGGGCCGGGAATGCGATTTCGCCAGCACTTTGGCGCCGGCCCGGCCTAACTTGAAAGCCAACTCCGGTGTCAAATCATCGTTGGCCACACCACGCACACCGTCTGTACCAAACATCCTCATAACCAATACCCCTCTCTAAGAAATCTTATCTGGTGAGTATTTTCTGATTATATTTTCCGCCACGCGTATACCGTCCACGGCAGCACTGACAATTCCCCCTGCATATCCCGCACCCTCGCCTGCCGGGTACAGGCCCTGGATGTTGAGCGCCTGGGTATCCTTGTCTCTTAAAAGTCTCACCGGCGCCGAGGTACGCGTCTCAACTCCGGTCAGAGGAATATCTTTTCCGGCAAAGCCCGGTATCTTTCTATCAAAAGCCTGCAGTGCCCGGCCCAATACAGCGGCCACCTCCCGCGGCAGACACTGGTTGAGATTGGCCGGTGTCACACCGGGCCTGTATGTAGGTGTCACTATGTCGGAAATGCTTCCCACCCTGTCAGCCAGAAAATCCTCCACACGCTGGCAGGGAGCGCTGTAATTATCGCCGCCCAGCTCAAACGCTGCCCGCTCCCATTTCCGCTGAAACTCCACTCCGGCCAGTATGTGGTCGGAGGGGAAGTCCCGCTCGTCAACGGTAACTACCACGGCACTGTTGGCAATACCCGAATCCCTGCCGGACTCACTCATGCCGTTAGTCACCACAGTCTCTGGCTCTGACGCGCCGGCAACCACATATCCCCCGGGGCACATGCAGAAAGTATATGCGGAGCGCCCGGTTGCCCTATCCCGATAGGTCAGGTGATAATCAGCAGGCCCCAGCCGGGGGTGCCCGGCATAAGTACCGTACTGCACCCGGTCAATCAGCTGCTGCGGGTGCTCGATGCGGACGCCGATGGCAAACGGCTTATGAGCCATGTCCATTTTTTCACTTAACATGGTATAGGTATCTCTGGCACTATGGCCAATTGCCAGTACTACCACGTCAGCGGCTAGTTCCTTTTCCCCGTTGACGACAACACCGACCACCCGTTTGTCCTCCAACAGCAGGTCAGTCACCTGGGACTGAAACTGCACCCTGCCGCCAAGAGCAATAATCTTCTGCCGGATTTTCTTGACAATACCTTTTAACCTGTCCGTACCCAGATGCGGTTTGTACTGGTATGCAATCTCCGGCGGTGCCCCGGCAGCAATTAACTGCTTCAGCACGATATCCACCCGGGGGTCCTTAATCCTGGTAGTAAGCTTACCGTCGGAGAAAGTACCGGCACCGCCCTCACCAAACTGGACATTGGACTGCCGGTCTATGATGCCCCGCTTCCAGAAGTTCTTTACATCCTCCGTTCGAGCGTCCACGTCCTTGCCCCTCTCCAGCAGAACAGGAGCATAGCCGTACTCTGCCAAAGTCAGGGCAGCAAACAAACCCGCCGGCCCAGCACCAACTACTACCGGCGGGTAATTCAATACCTGATTTCCTTTTTTTAGCACGCGCGACCGTTCCTCTTGGACAACCGCTACCTGGTTATCCTCAGGCAAGGTAAAGTGGTAGTCCAGCACAGTCACTTCTACCGTGTAGACAAAGCTAATCTCTTTTCTACGGGCGTCAATAGATTCTTTTTTAATTGTCAAGTCGGATATCTTATCCTCTGCCAATTTCAACTTGGCTGCAGCCAGTGAACGCAGCTTGGATTTTGGCTCATTGATACCGAGACGCAGGCCGCTTATTTTTACTCGCATAGCTTTATCCCTTTCAGTATATTATTTCGCTAATTTAGCATTTACCAGGTAAAGCTATCCTATCCAAAGCTAATTTCATATTATTAACCTCCGCGGCAAGATGTTACTGCCCGGTTTTCTCCTCTGCCGCCTCTTCCGGCCCAATATCCACAAACACCTGAACCGGCGTAAAGATACTGGGAGTCACTCCCGGTGGCAAACGCAGCTGGACCTGCTGCTGGACATCCTCTTGTGCGTCGCTAATATCGATGCCAGCCGTGTCCAGGTACTTCAAATCCCAGAGTATACTCATCTTGCCGTAGACCCTTACCATTTCCGGCTCGACAATGATTCTCTTGATTTCATAACCGGGCGCCGGCTGTCCTTCCAGTACCGGCTTAACCAGTACCAGTTTACCCGGTTTGTCCTCCACTACCGGCGCAAACACCTCCACAGTTTGCGGGATTACTCGCACCCACTCCATCAGGGAATTGCCCAGCTTGTCCTCCACGTGGACGGGTAAGTTTTCCAAAATATTGTCGCTGACGTCGTTTAAATTTACAGTGACGTAGGCACGCTCTATCTTGTTCAACACGTTACGCGGTCCGGCAACGATAACCTGGGAAGGGGTGAGTACCGGTTCCAAGGTGATGTATCCCGATGCAGGCCGACCGGTAAAGCTGACGGTCACCGGAAACTGGCTGTCAGATATTTCGTCAATGATAATGGTAGCCTGGCTGGGCTCCACCGAAATTATGTCCACGTTCTGCGGTGTTTCCACTTGTATGGGAACGGTATTCTTGCCTAAAAAGACATTGTGCAGGTCCGCCACAGCCCGAATATCCCGCGAGGAAATGGTTTCGATAACCTGCTTTTTCCCCTCTACCCTGACATTAATTGTCGCCGGCTTGTCTTCAATTACCAGGTCGCTGGCCAAAGCCCTGGTCTCCAGCGGCACACTGATAACGGTTTCCGCCGTGGGATTGGCTTTCCCGCTAACGTAGAGCCACATGAAAATGGCTGCAAACACCGAAATGATTTTTAACACTGTATTGCGCTGCCAGAACTTTTCCACCATTTAGGACCTCCGCTGCCAGAAATGCTGGTTATCCGATTTAGAAAGGAGTAGTTCCTCCAAAATTTCGCGCAGGGTATGTTCATCCAGATAACGGGTAAGCTTTCCTTCTTCCGCCACAGAAATAGTTCCCGTCTCCTCCGATACAATAATGACGACCGCATCGGAAATTTCCGTTATCCCCAGTGCCGCCCGGTGCCTGGTTCCCAGCTGGCTGCTGAGATAGGGACTGTCGGTCAGCGGCAGGAAACACCCTGCAGCTGCCACCCGGTCGCCCCGAATGATAACCGCCCCGTCATGCAGCGGTGTTGACGGTACAAATATGTTTACCAGTAACTCGACAGATACCACGCCATCCAACTTAATACCCGTTTCAATATAATCATTTAACCCAGTTTCTCGCTCAATAACAATCAAGGCACCATGCTTGTTTTTCACCAGCACGTTCACCGAGCGGATGATTTCTCCGATGAGGCGGGACATATCTTCAGCACCCAGGGAAGAAAGCGGGCGAGCAAAAAATTTGCCCCGGCCCAATTGTTCCAAAGCCCGGCGCAGTTCCGGCTGGAAAACAATGGGCAGTGCCACTAAAATTGCCAGCCGGGTCTGGTCCAGCATCCAGTTGATAGTTGTCAGGCCAAGCACATCGCTAATAAACGAGGCGACAATCAGTACAGCCAAACCCTTGAGCAGCTGTACTGCCCTGGTGCCTTTGATGAGCATCAGACCCTTGTAGATGACAAAGGCCACCAGCGAAATATCTATAATCATTAACAAATAGTCCAGTACACCATAAAATTTCAAAAATTTTAGTTGTGAAAGCACTTATTGACACCTCGTATCCCGGCCAAAAATAGGGTATGAAAATTGCCTGGTATATTTGACTTTTCGACAAGTCACCGTTAAATTCCTTTTATTAGAATCGCCTTTCTCGTTTCTAATAGTTTCCATTAACCGGCAGCGTATTCCTGTGAAGAGAAAAACCTACCCACAACCCCCCGGCTTTTGTCGGTTTCATAAAATTCCCGGGTCGCAGCCAGTACCGGGTTGCCCTTGGCTTTAAATGCCTGCCAAGAATAATCAACCCCGGCAACTATATCAAGTGCCGGGGTTTTTCAAACAATTTTCTTAACTTGTCTTTTTCAAGAATGCCCTCTTCATTTCTTCAATCATCTTATCCTCGATTAAAGGCAGCAGTTCCGGCAATGCCTTGGGCACCACACGGGACATTACCTCCGGCAGCAGATCTGGAAGCATATTCTGCATATGCTGGGGCATATTGGGGACCCTCTTCTTCATCAGTTCAACGGCTTCAGGCATCATCTTGGGCAAGATATCACCAATCATGGCCGGAACCATCTTTGGAATCATGGGCTTCATGGCATTGACGATACTTTCATTACCTGGGAAACTCTTCATGCTTGACATGGCAGTTTTCATCCAGCCGGGCAGATGCTGCATCATACCGGGCATCAGTTCCTTGAACATTTCGGCCATCTGCTCGGTCTCCATTTGTTCAAGCACATTTTCAAAAACAGCCCAAGTCTCCAGCGTCTTGTCCGTGCTGTCCGGCCTTTCGTAACCCAGCGCTTCCACCAGGTAATCGGTGAAATCCATTACCTTGACCTCAGAACCGGTCTTATCCGCTGCAATGCGCAGCTGTACCTGGCAGCAGGGACAGGTGGTCAGTAGAGTACTGGCCCCGGCCTGTTCTGCTTCCTGCAGCCGGCGCTGGCCGATGTCATTGGCAGCATCGGGCTTGCCGATACGGGTCAATACCGAACCGCAGCATAAACCATCCTCCCGGTTGTGCTCCATTTCCGTGAACTGTAAACCGGGGATTGCCTTGATACACTCTCTTGGGGCATCATAGATGCCGCCGTGACGTCCGATATGGCACGGGTCATGCCAGGTAACCGTTTCATTGATTTCCTTGTTTAATTTCAGCGTGCCGTCTTTCAGGTACGGCACCAGCGTCTCGGAAATATGCTCAATTTCTATATTCCACTCTATACCGTGCATTTTGGCCCACTTGGGATAAGCATGGGACCAAGCAACATAGCAGCCGGGACAGGAGAGAACCACCTTCTTTACACCGCGTTTCCTGAGCTGCTCCATGTTGTATTTGAAGATATCGCCAAAAACGTCCCACTTGCCGGCAACAAACATGGGTACACCGCAGCAGTTCTCCTCTTTACCCATGTAGGCAAATTCCACTCCGGCAGCATTCAGCAGGCGCATGGCGTTGGCGGAGATGTTATCCTCTACGTAGCTGGCGGTGCAACCGGCCCAATACAGTATTTCTCCTTTTTCCTTGTAAGTTACGTCTTCCGGCACCCAGGCATCCCGTTCCTCTGTGGGACCGGCCCAAATGTTCCTGTTATCCTTCACACTGGCACCCATCATTTCAAAGGCGCGGAAGGTAGCAAAGTCCCGCTTTTGAATCAGCTCACCACGCAGTTCATCCCACAAGTCCTGGATGGGAAGGTTGACCTGGCAGACGTTGTCACAGCGTTTACAGGTAGTACAGAGAAGAAACTTGTTTACCATGTCCTGATTAAACTTAACGCTGCCTTCCATATAGTCTTTGAGGAAAATGAACTTTCCTCGCGGGCTATAGCTTTCCCAGCGCGTGGATTTGTACAGGGTACACTCGTTCTTACAGAAACCGCACTGGGAGCAGACATATGCCGCATTGGCAAGTCTTGCATCCAGGTCTCCGCCGGGCTTTCCTTCCTGCTTCAAACGCCTGGACAGCACTTCCGCCATGGGCTTGACATTTTTGGCAACATCCTTGGCAAAACTGAGCAGCTTGTTGTACTGGGTAATCTTGCAGGGATTGAACAGCCCTCTGGCATCCTGGATTTCCTTAAGTTTCTTGACCTTTTCATATTTCTCTTCACCGAGGACATTTTTTGCCTCGTCGGCAAAGTACAGACCGTTGCCGTAGGAGCGTCCCCCGTATTTTTTGGCAATTTCCAGCACAACAATGGGTTTATGCTGGTCCAGGGTGTATGACAGTGTCCGGGCATCGGACAGCAAGAAACCCAGCAAAGCAGCCTCGGATTTGTTCACCATGGTTCCCTCGATACCCATGGGACCCACCTGCTTGGAAATATCTCCGAGAATGTCAGTGATATGGGCCACCGGTCCGATAGCTTCAGCAGGAATTAGTGACGGGCCCAGCACCTTTTGACGCATGGGGTAGAAGCGTTCCTGCCACTCTTTCTCGGCCAAGTCTTTCGCCAGCATGCGCCCGCCGCAACTTTCGGCAATGCGCGCCACATCACCGTCCAAAGCCCGGCTTGCGGGAAAGACTACCAGCGCCAGAGGATTATCCGGAATTTCATCCTCTTTTTTCGCCCTGTTTTGATTGGCAACAAATTCCCTGCTGGAAAATGATACGTGCCACAAGGGTAAGTCAACCACTTTATTCATAAAAGCCTGCAGGTCTTCATTATTAGCAAACGTTACCAGCAACGGAACTTCTTTTTCCAGCTTGCGCACTTTCAGTTCAATAGCCGTAATAAATCCGAGCACTCCTTCAGTACCCACGTACACGTCCTTTTCCTCACCTGTGACGGTCTTCACTTCACCGGCAGGTGTCACCACTTCCATACTGATTACACTTTCCCCCGCAGCACCGTACTCAAAACTGCCCACACCGGCACCATTGGTTGCTACCCAACCGCCGGCCGTAGCCGAAGGCAAGGAAGTTGGGTAGCTGCGCAGCGCCAGCCCGTGCTTGTGTAACTCATTTTCCAGATCTTTTAACACGACACCCGGCCGTACTTTGACGGTCTGCTCCTTTGCATTTACTGCCAGAATTTTATCCATCCTGCTAAAATCCACCACAATCCCCTTGTTGGCCGGCAGAGCCGCACCAAAACCAGAAGTGCCGGCACCTCTGGGAGTTAAGGCAACACCGTATTTTTGCGAAAGTTCTATCAAGTACAAAATCTCGTCCACATTCACCGGCTGCACCACCGCTTCAGGGGTCGTGTCAACCACCCGGCGCAGCATTTTGGGTGTTTCCGCCAGGTCGCGGGCATAAATTTTTCTCTCTATCTTATCATCAGTCGCACGGTCACCAAACTTGTGAAACAATTCACTTTTCCAGGTCATAGAGTATCCCTCCTTAATAAGTTTTACCCCTCCCCTTTCATTTTCTATTATAATAAATTGTTTTTTCGCTATAAATATAAATTTGTTGTAAGTGCAGGAAGCTAATTCCTTAATAATTTCTTCACTGTTTTTCTGTCTCTAGTTACAGAGTAAACTTTAAATATGATTATAGTATGGTAATAATGTGAAGAATTTGTGAAGACTTATTTAAAAAGGCTCTTGTCCGATCCAACTTCCAATTGCAGTTGATAATATTACTATCAAAACTGAAATATGAGGAAAATAATATTAATCATACCAAAACGAGGAATTGCATTAAATAATACGAAAGACTACTGCAAACAAAAAAAGCCCAGGCTTAAACCTGGACTAAACAACTACCAGTATAAGAGATGTTAATAATATTGCCGCCAGCGGTAGCACCAGGTACAGGTACAGCCCGCCGAAGCGCGCCTCACAGGCTTCCCTGGTCAGTACCAGGCACATGTGCACCGGAGACGCAATGTATCCCACCAGAGTGCTGACAAAAACCAATGACAGAAAGGCAAGTTTGTCCATCTCCGGCGGTATCAAAGGTATAAATATGGGAAATAAGATGCCCACCCCCGCCAGGGAAGCACCGGTAGCCACACCAGTCAGCATGGGTATCACAACAGCCAGCACCAGCACCGGTATCCCCAACTGATCCAGCCGCTGGGCTAAAATATTCATAGCCCCCGAGGCTTCCACATATCCTCGAAACACCATAATTCCCAGCACGGCAGCAACCAAGCTCCAGTCCAAGCCGGGCAATATATAGTTTTTGACCCGGGAAACAAATTCACGAGTAGACTTAACATCAAGCAACAGTGCCAAAACAATTCCCAATCCAACGGCAATGGCAAAATGCACTCGCAAAATCAAAGCCAATACCAAAACCAGGATTATTGGCGAGGCGTAATACAAAAGCTTCCCCAATGCTGACGACCACTTTTCCGTTTGCTCCTCTTTCGTCTCCCGCACATCCTTAGAGCGAAACAGTACCAAAATGCTGGCTACCAGTCCTACCACCATGGGCAGCACCTGCTGCTTAACAAAAGCATTGACACTAAACCCGCTTAAATCCTGTGCCAAAATTAAAGTCGGGTACAAAGGAAAGACCAGGTATAATAAATGCCGGTACAAAATATTGGCTACAGCCTGCCGTTCCGGTGACAACCCGGCCTTTTTACCGGTTTCGGCAACTAAAGGGGCAGACATTATGGCACCGCCCGGCACCGGCAGCAGCCCGATAACAGCCGGAATAACCGCTACCAGAAGTCTGACATCTTTGAGTACTATAAGCATCATCTTGACAATAGCTTCCAAAACCTCTGTCTGCTTGAGAATATAACCCAGCATGTTGATTAACACCACTACTAACAACAGCTGCAAGGTGGCCTCGCTGGCTACATTTTGCCAAAACACTGCAACCGTTTCAGCAAAGGAGAAGCCCCCTGTAAAAGCCACAATAAGTGAACTGACCAGCATGGCCATTCCGAAATTATGCCACCTGTTCAAGACCAGTATTGCCACCAAAAATGCTGCAATAACTCCTATAACTGCCAGCATATAGCAAAACCCCTTCTTTTCGTGCTTTGTTTAGCCCGTTCAACCGTCATGCTTTGCACTCGCCCTTTTTTTCATTAGCTGTTCCTCTTTTTCCTGCATCATCAAGGCATAATCCATACTGTCCAGTAGCGCCTGCCAGCTGGCTTCGATAATGTTATTGGAAACACCAACGGTACTCCAGGAATTTTGCGCGTCCCGGGACTCTATCAGCACCCTCACCTTCGCCCCCGTGCCGTCCTTTTCATCCAGGACACGCACCTTGTAATCGCTCAAGTGCATATTTTTGATAACCGGGTAGATTTCCTCCAGTGCTTTTCGCAAAGCATTGTCAAGGGCGTTAACGGGACCGTTACCTTCAGCAGCGGTGTGAACCACCCGGTCTTCCACCCTGATTTTAATCACTGCCTCGGAAAGCGACTCCTGGTTTTTTCTCTTTTCCACGATAACCTTGAAGGATTCCAGCTGAAAATGCTCGCGGTACTCCTGCAGGGCCTTTCTAATCTGCAGTTCAAGCGAAGCCTCGGCACCTTCAAACTGGTATCCTTTGTGCTCCAGGTGCTTTATTTTTTGTACCAGTTCTTTGGAAGTCTCTTTGCTCCTTAGAATCTCTTCAAGCTGCAGTTCTTCTGCTTTAAACAGGATGTTGCTTGCACCGCTCAATTCGGACACCAGCACGCGCCGTTCATTGCCTACGGTTTCCGGAGTAATGTGCTCGTATGTCCTGGCATCTTTCAGCACCGCACTGACGTGAATACCGCCCTTATGCGCAAAAGCACTTTTGCCCACAAACGGCTGGTTGTCAGCCATTTTATAGTTGGCAATTTCGCTGACATATCGGGCTGTTTCCGTCAGCCGGGCCAGATGCCCGTCAGGAAGGCACTGTCGTCCCAATTTGGTTTCCAGGTTGGGAATTACGGAACACAGGTTGGCATTGCCGCAGCGCTCACCCAACCCGTTAACGGTGCCCTGCACCATGGTGACCCCGGCAGTTACTGCCGCCAGGGTGTTGGCAACTGCCAGTTCCCCGTCATTATGGGCGTGAATACCCAGGGGAACAGACAGCTGTGACTTAATTTCACCGACAATAGTTTCTATTTCGCCAGGCAGGCAGCCGCCGTTGGTATCGCAGAGAACAACCCAGTCAGCTCCGCCGTCCACGGCAGCCAGAACGGTTTGAACGGCATAATCCCTGTTATGCTTGAACCCGTCAAAAAAATGCTCCGCGTCGTAGACCACTTCCAAACCATGCCGCTTAAAAAATCCCACCGACTGGCGGATCATGGCCAGGTTTTCTTCCAGCGAGGTTTGCAGAGCCTTTTCCACATGCAAATCCCAGCTTTTCCCGAATAAGGCAACCACTTTTACCCCGGATTCAATTACTGCCTTTAAGCTGGCATCCTCCGCAACATCCACTCCCGGCCGCCGGGTGCTGGTAAACGCCGTAAGCTTTGCATGACACAGGGGATACCTTTTAGCCTGGCGGAAAAATTCCAAATCCTTAGGATTGGATCCCGGCCAACCGCCTTCAATGTAGTCCACACCCAGATAATCCAGCTTCTGGGCAATCTTTAATTTGTCCTGCACGGATAAACTGATACCTTCTCCTTGAGACCCATCCCTCAGGGTTGTATCAAACAGGTAGATTTTATTCATTTGTTGACTCACCTCTACAACCTCTCTCTCACCAAGGCCCCCATTTCGTCCGTTCCTACCTGCTTGGCACCGGGCATCATAATGTCTCCGGTGCGGTATCCCGCCTCAAGTACTTCTTCCACTGCCTTGCGAATGGACTGGGCTGCTTCCTCTAAATCAAAGGTAATCTCCAGCATCATGGCTGCTGATAAAATGGTAGCCAGGGGGTTGGCCAAGTTTTTCCCGGCAATGTCCGGCGCCGAACCGTGAGCCGGTTCGTAAAGCGCCACGGCACCCCCGATACTAGCTGAAGGCAGCATGCCAATGGAGCCGCTTAGCATGGAGGCCTGGTCAGTAAGGATATCGCCAAACATGTTCTCTGTCACAATCACGTCAAACTGTTTGGGATCACGCACCAGCTGCATGGCGCAGTTGTCCACGTACATGTGCTCCAGAGTAATGTCCGGGTAATCTGCCGCCAGCCTGGTAGCGGTTTCCCGCCATAATCTGGAGCTTTCCAGCACGTTGGCTTTGTCTACGGAAGTCACCTTGCCCGAGCGCTTGGCGGCCAACTCAAATGCCAGGCGCAAAATACGCTCAATTTCCGGCGTGGTGTAAACCAGCATGTCAACTGCCTTTTCTCCCTCTTCCACCTGCTCGCGTCTTTTTTCGCCAAAGTATAACCCGCCTGTAAGCTCGCGCACCACCACCAGGTCCGTACCCGCTACCACCTCTTTCTTCAGGGTGGAAGCATCGGCCAG
Source organism: Thermoanaerobacteraceae bacterium (assembly GCA_017656305.1). Lineage (GTDB taxonomy): Bacteria > Bacillota > JADQBR01 > JADQBR01 > JADQBR01 > JACDOG01. The sequence goes on along the minus strand of JACDOG010000016.1, from coordinate 32,864 downwards.
AGCCGGGTACAGCAGGCAGGGGCGAATATTGGCATACAGACCCAGGCCTTTTCTCAAGGCCAGCAGCGCCGCAACTTCCGGGCGTTCCTTTGCCGGAAGGTGGTCCCACTTGGGCCCACCGACGGCACCAAGCAGTATAGCATCGCTTTCCCGGCAGGCTTCCAGAGTTTCTTCAGGTAACGGTTTACCCGTTTCGTCAATGGCCGTACCGCCAATCAGACCTTCTTCAAATTCCAGCTCCAGCCCGTACTTGGGCGCCACCTTTTTCAGCACTTTGACTGCTTCCGGTACTATTTCCTGACCAATCCCATCACCGGGCAGCACCAACACCTTAGCCATTGTCCTTCACCTTCTTTGCCACGTATTTCATCAGCCCGCCGGCATTGATGATTTCCTGCATAAACTCTGGAAACGGTACTGCCCGATACTTCTTTCCGGTTGTCAAGTTGGTTATCTCTCCAGAAACAGCATCTACCTTTACCTCATCACCTTCCTGAATTTCCCGGGCTGCTTCTTCACATTCAAAAATAGGCAGCCCGATGTTAATAGCATTGCGGTAAAAAATACGTGCAAATGAAGGTGCAATAACACAAGATACCTTGGCAGCCTTGATAGCTATGGGAGCATGCTCCCGGGAACTGCCGCAGCCAAAGTTTTTGCCGGCCACGATGATATCGCCGGGCTGTACTTTTTGCGGGAAAGTGGCATCGGCATCTTCCATGCAGTGCTTTGCCAGTTCTTCCGGTTCTGATGTGTTCAGATACCGTGCGGGAATAATGGCGTCCGTATCTATATCATCACCAAATTTCCATACCCTACCTATAAATTCCATCTAGCATACCTCCTCCGGGCTGGCGATTCTGCCAAGAACAGCACTGGCTGCTGCTACTGCCGGCCCGCTAAGATAAACTTCGCTCTCGGGATGGCCCATCCGGCCTACAAAGTTTCTGTTTGTGGTGCTGACAGCTCTTTCTCCCTTGGCAAGAATACCCATGTGCCCACCCAGACAGGGACCGCACGTTGGCGTACTAACAACAGCACCTGCTTCAATAAAAATATCAACCAGTCCTTCAGCCACTGCCTGGCGGTAAATTTCCTGGGTACCGGGGATAATAATCAAGCGAATTTCGTTGTGCACCTTGTGCCCTTTCAGTACTTTTGCCGCAACCCGCAAGTCCTCCAAGCGGCCGTTGGTGCAGGAACCGATAACCACCTGGTCTATGGGAATGTTAGCCACCTGGCTGATGGGCTTTGTGTTTTCAGGCAGGTGGGGAAATGCCACTACCGGTTCAATCTTGCTGACGTCATACTCTATCACCCTGGCATACCTAGCATCGTCATCGCTCTTAAAGATTTTGTAATCCCTTTTAGCCCGCCGCTTTACATAGTCAATAGTCTTTTCGTCCGGCGGAATAATGCCGTTTTTACCACCGGCTTCAATAGCCATGTTGGCCATGGTCATGCGCCCGTCCATGGACAACTCTGCAATAGCTTCACCGGTAAACTCCATAGCCATGTAGCGGGCCCCGTCCACACCGATATCACCGATGGTGTGCAGGATCAGGTCCTTACCGCCCACCCAGGGCCGCAGTTTGCCGTAATACACAAATTTAATGGTTTCCGGCACCTTAAACCACGCCTCACCGGTAGCCATACCCGCTGCCATATCGGTACTGCCCACACCGGTAGCAAAAGCACCTAAAGCTCCGTAAGTACACGTATGAGAGTCCGCACCGATAATCACATCACCCGGCAGCGCCAGTCCCTGCTCAGGCAGCAGGCAGTGCTCGATACCCATGCGTCCCACTTCAAAGTAATTGACAATGCCGTGTTTTTTGGCAAATTCCCGCACTATCTTCGCCTGTTCCGCCGACTGTATATCCTTATTGGGGACAAAGTGGTCTGGAACCAGAACAATTCTTTCCGGGTCAAAAACTTTCCTGGCACCCAGCTTTTCAAATTCCCTGATAGCCACCGGAGCCGTGATGTCATTGCCCAGCACCACATCCAGCCGGGCATTAATCAACTGGCCCGGTTCCACATACTCCAAACCGGCATGCTCTGCCAGAATTTTTTCGGTAATGGTCATACCCATAAACAACACCCTCTCCTTTTACTTAGACAAAGTGCGATGTCGAGACTTTCAGCTGCCATGCCTGTCGCCTCGTACATCGCACTTGCACTCCATCATTTGCGCCAACTCGTGACAAAGCAGGTCATTCCTCTTTTTCCAGCTCTGCTTCATCCACTTCGTACACCAGCTTGTTCAACGCGTTAATATAAGCCTTGGCGCTGGCTTCAATAATGTCCGTGCTGATACCGCGGCCAATGAAAACCCGGTCACCGTGCCGCACCTTGACAGTTACCTCACCAATGGCATCCTTGCCACCGGTAACCGCGCTCAGGTTGTAATATTCCAGGGAAACGTTGATTTTGGCCACTTTATCTATGGCCTTAAACGCCGCATCAACCGGGCCTTCACCACAGGCAGCTTCCTCCACCAACTCCCCGTCTACCTTGACACCGACAGTGGCAGTGGGAACAATCCTGTTTCCGGAGGAAATGTGCAGATGCTCCAGCTGGAATTTTTCCGGAATCCTACGGATTTCCGACTCGACAATAGCCTCAATGTCTCGATCACTGATCTCCTTTTTCCGGTCAGCCAAATCCTTAAAACGCTTGAAAGCTTTGTCCAGCTCTTCCTGTCCCAATTTAAAGCCAAGCTCCTCCAGACGCTTTTTGAACGCGTGCCGTCCCGAATGCTTGCCCAGGACGATGCTGTTCTGCACCAGGCCAATCATTTCCGGGTTCATGATCTCGTAGGTGGTCCGCTCTTTCAGCACTCCGTCCTGGTGAATACCGGATTCGTGTGCGAAAGCATTGCGACCCACAATGGCCTTGTTGGGCTGAATGTTCATACCCGTCAAACGGCTGACCAGCTTGCTGGTGCGGTAAATTTCCTTGGTATTAATATTGGTATAATAATCGTAATAGTCCTTACGGGTATGCAGAGCCATCACTATCTCTTCCAAGGCAGTGTTGCCGGCTCTTTCCCCGATGCCATTTACCGCACATTCAACCTGCTGGGCACCGTTGGCTATGGCTGCCAGCGAGTTGGCAACAGCCAGACCCAAGTCATTGTGACAATGCACGCTTAACACGGCCTTATGGATATTAGGTACCCTGCGCCGGATTTCCGCAATAAACCGGCCAAATTCCTCCGGCGTAGCGTAGCCTACCGTGTCAGGAATGTTAATGGTAGTTGCTCCGGCGTCAATGACCGCTTCAACTACCTGGCAGATGAAGTCCAGGTCACTTCTGAATCCGTCTTCCGGCGAAAACTCCACATCGTCCGTGTACCGCTTAGCGTGTTTTACTCCCTGCACGGCCTTTTCCAGCACTTCTTCCCGGGACAACTGCAATTTGTACTTCATGTGAATCTCAGAGGTGGCAATAAAGGTATGAATGCGGGGTTTTTCCGCCACCTTGACGGCTTCCCATGCCCTGTCAATGTCCTTGGGGGAAATACGAGCCAGGGCCGCAATAGTAGGTCCCTTGACATTTTCCGCTATCATACGGACCGCTTGAAAATCGCCTTCGGAAGCAATGGGAAAACCGGCTTCTATTATATCCACACCCAGGCGCGCCAGCTGAGTGGCAATCTCCAGTTTTTCATTGACATTCAGGCTCACGCCGGGTGACTGTTCGCCATCGCGCAAGGTGGTATCAAAAATGTAGATACGTTTACTCACATTGGTCCTCCTCTCCAAACGGAAACTGTACCATCTCATCCAGGCCCCTGGCATTGGGCACCATGGGAAGAACCAGTTCCTCTTCGCTGATGGAAACTTCAATTATGGTTAACCGACCGTTATTGAGCGCTTCCTTCAGCACCGGTTCCACCTGGTCTCGCGTCTCTATTTTCAAGCCCACTGCACCGTAGCACTCGGCAAATTTGGCAAAGTCAGGATTGCCGGTAAAGGAGACAGCCGTGTAGCGTTTATCACAGTAAAAATGCTGCAGCTGACGGACCAGAGCCAGGCTGTTGTTGTTAAAGAGCAGTACTTTAATAGGCAGGTTCTGCTCTACCGCCGTACCCATTTCCTGCATGGCCATTTGGAAACTGCCGTCACCGGTCACCGTCACAACCAGAGCATCGGGGTCGGCTATCTGCGCCCCGATAGCAGCTGGAAAACCGTAACCCATGGTTCCCAGTCCTCCGGAAGTCAGGAAACTGCGAGGACGAGTAAACTTGTAAAACTGGGCAGCCCACATCTGGTGCTGACCCACGTCGGCGGTGACCACCGCCCGATGGTTGGTCAGCTCCCCTAATTTCTCAATCACATACTGGGGCCGTAGTCTATCCCCATTGCCGTACTGCAGCGGGTGCTCCTGCTTCCACTGTTCAATCTGCTCAAGCCATTCCAGATGTTCCTGCGGCTCTAACTTTTCTATCAAGTCACGTAATACCAACTTAAGGTCACCTACGATAGGTACGTCAACGACAACATTTTTGCCGATTTCCGCCGGGTCAATATCAATGTGGATAATCTTGGCCTGGGGGGCAAATTTCTCGATGGCACCGGTTACACGGTCATCAAAGCGCACACCCAGTCCAATGAGCAAGTCGGCATTGGTCACCGCATAGTTGGCATAAGGCGCCCCGTGTAAGCCCAGCATGTGTAAGGATAACCTGTCATCTTCCGGGAAACTTCCCAGCCCCATTAAGGTGGTAGTCACGGGCATCTGCGCTTTCCATGCCAGTTCATACAGTTCCTCGGTTGCACCGGAATTGATAACGCCGCCGCCAACGTAGATTACCGGTTTTTTGGATTTGTTTATCAGTCTTACAGCCCGCTCTATCTGCTGGGGATGCCCTTTGTAGTTGGGCTTATACCCGCGTAGCTCCACCTTTTCCACCGGCTGGTATTCAATAGTGCTGGCGGCTACATCCTTGGGGATGTCAATCAACACCGGTCCCGGCCGTCCGGTACGGGCAATGTAAAAAGCTTCCTTGATGATTCTGGGAATATCCTTGGCCCGTTTAACCAGGTAATTGTGCTTGGTGATGGGCAGGGTGATGCCCGTAATATCCACTTCCTGAAAGGCATCGGTACCGACCATACTGGTGGCTACCTGACCCGTGATAATAACCACTGGAACGGAATCCATATATGCCGTGGCAATACCTGTCACCAAATTGGTGGCACCGGGCCCCGAGGTGGCGATACATACTCCTGGCTGTCCGGAAATCCTGGCATAACCGTTGGCCATGTGTACAGCACCCTGCTCGTGTCTTACCAGCACGTGTTGGATGTCCGAATCAATTAAGGCGTCGTAAATCGGCAGTACAGCCCCTCCGGGATACCCAAAAACTTTAGTTACATTTTCTTCTTCCAAACCTTTCACTAATGCTTGTGCCGCTGTTATTCCCAATTAAGATGACACCTCCTGTATGAAAAACGTCAAACCATCTCGCCTACGCCTCACCGTTACGAGTTTTCGGTCCTCTTACCATGGCAATTTTACCCGTTCGCACTAGTTCTCTAATGCCAAAAGGCCTGAGGGAGGTCTCAATGGCATCAATCTTTCCACTGTCACCCGTAGCTTCGATGATCATGGAATTTCTCCCCATATCCACGATCCGAGCCCGGAAAACATCAACAATCTGAATAATCTCTGAACGATTGCTAGCATCACAATGTACCTTAATCAGAACCAGTTCACGGTCCACAAATTCATCATGCGTGATATCGCTGAGTTTAATCACGTCCACCAGCTTGTTAAGCTGCTTTGTCACCTGCTCGATAATCCGGTCATCACCATCAACCACGATGGTCATGCGGGAAACTTCAGGATCTTCCGTTTCCCCCACTGCCAGGCTTTTAATATTAAACCCCCTGCGGGCAAACAACCCGGCTATTCGCGTCAAAACACCGGGTTTGTTTTCCACCAATACTGACAAAGTATGCTTCATTACTTGCTACCTCCCAGCATCTTATTTAGCGAACCTCCGGGCGGTACCATGGGGTAGACGTTTTCCTCTTCATCTACCACAAAGTCCAGCACAAAAGGTTTGGGCGAGTTTATGGCCTCTTCCAGGGCCGGTCTGACATCTTCCGGACGCTCTACCCGCAGTCCTTCAGCACCGTAGGCCTGAGCCAGCTTCACAAAATCGGGGTTTCCGGCCATATTTGAATGAGAATATCTCTTATTGAAGAACATTTCCTGCCACTGGCGCACCATGCCCAAGTAATGGTTGTTTAAAATAGCAATATTGACAGGCAGCTTATACTGCACGGCAGTGGCAAGTTCCTGGATGTTCATTTGAATGCTGCCATCCCCGGCGATATCAAACACCACCGCATCGGGGTAAGCTATTTGTACACCTAAAGCCGCCGGAAAACCGAAACCCATGGTCCCCAAGCCGCCGGACGACACGAAACGCCGCGGGTACTTGCAGTGATAATACTGCGCTGCCCACATCTGGTGCTGACCGACTTCGGTAGTAATAAAAGCTTCACCATTGGTAACCTTGTAAATCTCTTCCACCACATACTGGGGCTTGATGGTATCCTTCTTGGTACAGTATGATAGCGGGTAATCGCGCCGCCACCGGTAGACCGTATCCAGCCACTGGTCGTGCCTTTGCGGCTCAATTTCTCTTAATAAATCGACTAGTATACTGCGTACATCGCCAACCAGCGGAATATCTATATTGACATTCTTGCCCACTTCCGCCGGGTCAATGTCCACATGAATGATCTCGGCATTGGGGGCAAAAGTATCCACCCGCCCGGTCACCCGGTCGTCAAAACGCACCCCCAGTCCGATCAACAGATCACACTCGCTCACTGCATAATTCGCGTAACAGGTACCATGCATACCCAGCATTCCCAGAGACAGCGGGTGAGTGTCCGGAAATGCTCCTTTCCCCATCAGTGTGGTCGTCACAGGCGCTTGAATACGCTCTGCAAACTGGAGCAGCTCTTCATGGGCACCGGAGGCGATAACACCGCCGCCGGCATAAATAACCGGCTTCTTGGCCCTTTTGATGGCCTCCACGGCACAGTTCAGTTTGGCAGTAATACCGTTGTACATGTATTGATATCCCGGCAAATCAATTTCCGGTGGATATCTAAACTCTGCCCTGGCGGCAGTTACATCCTTGGGCAAATCTATAACAACAGGCCCCGGTCTGCCTGTGGAAGCAATGTGAAATGCTTCCCTCACTATTCTGGCCAAATGGTTTACATCCTTAACAAGATAACTGTATTTGGTAATAGGTTGGGTTATGCCTGTAATGTCAGCTTCCTGAAAAGAGTCCTTGCCTATCATATTGCAGGCAACCTGTCCGGTAATGGCAACCAAAGGCACAGAATCCATATACGCGTTAGCAATCCCGGTAACCAGATTTGTCGCCCCGGGACCGGAAGTGGCAATCACTACACCAGGCTTGCCAGTAGCCCGCGCGTACCCGTCGGCAGCATGTACCGCACCCTGCTCGTGCCGGGTTAGCACGTGCTTTATCCTGTCATCATCATATAAAGCATCATAAATGGATAAGACCGCGCCTCCCGGGTAGCCGAATACTACCTCCACTCCTTCTTCTTTCAATGCTTCTACTAAAATTTGTGCCCCTGTTAAAATTCTTGGTGCCGTTAAATTCCCAAGTTACCTCACCTCCATTATTTTTTGAAAACCGCTCCCGTGCTGGCGGAAGTCACCAGTCTGGCATAGCGTGCCATGTAGCCCCTGGTTATTTTAGGCTCAGGCGGCTGCCAGTTGGTGCGCCTTCTTTCCAGTTCCGCCTCATCTACCAAAAGCTCTAATTTATTGTTTGGTATATCTATGGAAATAATATCGCCTTCTTCAATCAAAGCTATGGGCCCGCCTTCGGCGGCTTCGGGAGAAATGTGTCCGATAGATGCACCCCTGGTTGCTCCGGAAAAACGACCATCAGTAATCAACGCTACAGACTCATCCAGGCCCATTCCGGCTACAGCCGAAGTGGGAGTAAGCATTTCCCGCATTCCAGGACTACCTTTAGGCCCTTCATAACGTATAACAATGACGTCTCCGGGATTAATTTTCTTGCCCCAGATAGCTTCTACCGCTTCTTCTTCAGAATCAAATACCCTGGCTGGTCCTTGATGCACCAGCATCTTCTCTGAGACCGCTGCTTTCTTAACCACAGCACCATCCGGAGCCAGATTGCCCCAGAGAACTGCCAGGCCGCCCTTGGCGTTATATGCAGTGTCTTTGGACCTTATGACATCGCTGTCCTTAACTCGGACTCCTGCAATATTATCCTTCACCTTCTTGCCGGTCACCGTCAGCAAGTCAGTATGAATGAGTCCCAAATCAGCAAGCTGTTTCATGACTGCCGGCATACCGCCAGCGTAATCCAGGTCTTCAATATGGTATTGTCCGGCAGGACTTAATTTGCAGAGATGTGGAGTTCTCTCACTGATTTCATTTACTTTATTCAAATCTAGTTTGACTCCCGCCTCATGGGCAATTGCCGGCAGGTGTAAGATTGTGTTGGTGGAACAGCCCATGGCCATGTCTACGGTAAGTGCATTTTCAAAAGCCTGTTCCGTTAAAATATCCAGGGGCCTGATATTCTTTTCCAGCAACTCCATGACCTTCATGCCTGCCTGCTTGGCCAGGCGCTTTCTCCCGGCATGAACGGCGGGAATAGTTCCGTTTCCGGGCAAACCAAGCCCAAGCACTTCTGTCAGACAGTTCATGGAGTTTGCCGTAAACATCCCGGAACAGGAACCGCAGCCGGGACAAGAATTATTCTCCACTTCTTCCAAACGCTCAGCCGTAATTTCACCGGCTTCATAGGCTCCAACCGCTTCAAAAACCTGGTTTAAATCCATATCTTGATTATCCAGTTTACCCACCAGCATGGGGCCGCCGCTTACAAAAATGGACGGCAGGTTCAGCCTGGCAGCGGCCATCAGCATGCCAGGTACAACCTTATCACAGTTGGGAATAAAGACTAAAGCGTCAAATGCATGGGCTTCAGCCATAATCTCAATGGAATCCGCTATCAGTTCCCGGCTGCCCAGGGAATACTTCATTCCTTTATGGCCCATGGCCAACCCGTCACAGACAGCAATGGTGGGAAATTCCAGCGGGGTGCCTCCGGCCATACGTACTCCGGCTTTTACCGCTTCTGCTATTTCCCTCAAGTGTATATGACCGGGCACCACTTCATTAAACGAATTGACTACCCCGACCAAAGGACGGTTAATCTCTTCCTTAGTTAGGCCGTTAGCCTTGAGCAGCGACCGCTGCGGTGCCCTTTTAGTGCCTGCCTTCATACGTTCGCTATTGAGTTTCAAATCAGATCACCCCGTTATACTCTAATGATTTATTTATCCGGATAAATCAGCGGACCATCTACCTTGGTCAGTTCTCTAAAGTCTGCAATCAGCTCTTTAGTCATTTCGCCCGGTTTTCCGTCAGCAATTGTTCTCCCATCTACGTTCACCACAGGAATTACCTCTGCTGCAGTACCGGTCAGGAACACTTCATCCGCAATGTACATATCATGACGGGTAAACAGCTTTTCGGATACTGGTATACCTCTCTTTCTCGCCAGTTCCATAACCGTATTGCGAGTAATGCCCTCTAAAATGCCCACAAAAGGCGGCGGTGTGATCAGTTCACCGTTTCTAACAATGAAAATATTGTCTCCCGTCGCCTCTGCCACATAACCTTCATTATTAAGCATGATTGCCTCCGGCGAACCGGTAAGATTGGCTTCCATCTTTGCAAAAATGTTGTTGAGATAGTTTAGGGATTTAATCCTCGGGTTCAGCGCCTCTGCCACATTTCGTCTCGTGGGTACGGTAACCACAGATAACCCTTTTACGTATAGCTCTTCAGGATACAGCTGAATACTTGCTGCAATACAGAAGACGGTGGTTTGGGGACATTTCTTTGGGTCCAGTCCCAGGTCACCTTTACCGCGGGTCACTACCAAACGAATGTAGGCATCGTGCAGATCATTCCTGCGCAGTGTCTCCAAAACCACTTCGGTCATTTCCTCGGGGGTCAGGTCAATTTTCAGCTGTAATGTTTGGGCAGATTCATACAACCGGTCAATATGCTCCTTCAGCTTGAACACACGACCATGATACGCCCTGATACCTTCAAATACACCGTCACCATACAGCAAACCATGGTCGAAAACCGAAACCTTCGCTTCCTCCTCAGGAACAAACTCCCCGTCAAGGTAAATAATTAATCCCATGAAACTCTCCCCCTTTGTTTTCCCCGGAGCTTAGCGGCCGCAAGCGTTCCGGTTAAATATTAATGTATATAAATAAAAATACAACTCAGATATTAAAAAGAGACTCATAGATAAATTCCTGTGTGTTACAGAGTGGAACCTATCCGCTGAGTCTTTTATCCCCACGGTGTAACATCCAGTCCGGATGCCTGTACCGCTCGGTCCAGACCGCCAATTTTGGCGCGGAACCCTAGGTACACTTCCCTCTTTTTCCATATAAAATTTTAAAGGAACAGCAACAACCCCCATCCCATGCAACCGCTAAATCGGGTAGTAAAAAAGCCCTCTTATCCCAAAAATTGGGACGAGAGGACCCGCGGTACCACCCAACTTGCTGCGCAAAAAAGCAGCCTCTTATATGTGCCAGTGACACAGGACGCTGTAACGGGCGTTCGCTACCCCGGCAACCACCTACTCAACTCGAAGTTCGAAGTACGAGGTTCGAATTTTCGTATTTGCTGCTTTTGGCTTGGTCCAAAAGCTTCACACTTCCCACTTCGTACTTCGCGCCTCGACTCTTTGGGTGGTGCTGCTTGGAAGGGATATTACAGGATAAGTTTGACGCCGGGCTCCCACCTAACCCCGACTCTCTGGACCCAGGGACTTACCTGTAACGTATCTTCCGCATCGCATTGTCAACTATATATTTTAAATTTTAGTATAGCCAACGTTTAATAATGTGTCAAGAACTTTTTTTAAAAAAATACTTTTCAGACAAATTGTTACAGGTATGCTCGCATAAGAAAGATCCACTTTGCTTTTGTACAAAACATTTTTATACATTGGTATTCAAAACTACAGTACATATTCATATGTATGCTTTGGAATACTAATAATAAGCAACATAAAAAGGAGGAATCTCGTATGAGCGTTCAGGGATACGAATTTGCTTCTCTATCGCACAATGACTTGGACCAGCTCAAACAGTTAGAAGATGCCATAAACAGCAATCTCAGGGAAACCAATCCCAACGAAGAAGTAATCTTAATCGCTTTTAAAAAAAATAAGTAGGTGGTGAGCATCTTGTCACTAAATACTATCGTACGTAATAACATACGCTTGATGGAAGAGCTGACAACCATGCCCTTCAGGGTAGCACAGGATTTTTGGAACGATACGCCCAACAATAATAATTCTACCTTTGGCAATGCAGTTAACCGTTCTCTGAGCATCATGCAGCAGCTTACAAGCATGCCCTTTGAAATAGCTCTGGATTTTTTCGAAGCGGATCAACCACAGGGCCAGCAGCAAACTGCAACTGCAGTTGCTGCAACTACTACTACCCAAAACACCCAGAACACTTTTAGCAGCCCGGAAAAAAATATGCAGAACGAGGAATACCATTTTCCACCATACAATGAACATTAAGGGGGATTTGTTGTGACGTATTTAAACAAGACAAACATAAAAGAGCAAAAGCAGCAAAAAAGACTGCAACAGCATTCAGCCGGTGATGCAGCCAAAACCAAAGCACCTTACGACCCCATGGGCACTAGTGCAGAATTTGCCACGGAAATTGCCGACGGTATGAAAGCAAATATTAAAGTATCTGTAGAACCACCGCCGTACGTGGGCCGCGGCGGCATGAAAGTAGACCGCGGCGACCCGGAAGATAACTCCGCACAGTAAAAAACTCACATCCAATTCACATCGGGGACGGTTCTCGATGTGAATTTTTGAATAATTTTATAAATTATGCCAGTTTTGTGCAAAAAAAGTTGCAATAAAAAAGCCCACTTTTTAAAAGTGAGCTTTTTATACCTCATTCTTCCGTTTTCAACCAAGGCATCATCTTGCGTAATTTTGCCCCGACCTTTTCTATTTGATGCTCCTCATCTTTCTTGGTTAAGGCATTAAATACAGGACGGTTGGCGCGGTTTTCCAAAATCCACTCTTTAGCAAATTGCCCGCTTTGAATTTCTTTCAGCAGCTGCTCCATTTCTTTGCGAACGGATTCGTTAATAACCCTCGGTCCCCGGGTCAAGTCGCCGTACTGGCAGGTATCACTGACTGAATAACGCATCCAGCTTAAACCGCCCTCATAAATCATGTCTATGATCAGTTTCATTTCATGCAGGCACTCAAAATAGGCAATTTCCGGTTGGTACCCGGCTTCAACAAGGGTTTCAAAACCGTTTTTGATTAAGCTGGTCAAGCCGCCGCAGAGTACAGCCTGTTCACCGAACAGGTCGGTTTCTGTTTCCTCTTTGAAAGTAGTCTTAATAACCCCTGCTCGAGTGCAGCCAATACCTTTAGCGTAAGCCAAAGCCGTCGCCTCTGCTTTACCGGTATAGTCTTGATGTACCGCAATTAATGCCGGTACTCCATTGCCCTCGACATACATTCTCCGCACGAGATGTCCCGGGCTCTTGGGGGCCACCATGATAACGTCCACATTTTCCGGCGGTTTGATTTGTGAAAAATGGATGTTGAAACCATGGGAAAACATTAAAGTTTTACCTTCGGTTAAGGAGGAAACTATTTCGTTCTCATAAACTTCAGCCTGCTTCTCATCAGGTAGTAAAACCTGAATAATATCAGCCGCTGCAGCCGCCTCAGCAACAGTCATAACTTTAAGCCCGTTCTGCTCGGCCTTTTCCCAGGACTTACTTCCTTTCCTCAGACCTACAATAACGTCAAGCCCGCTGTCTTTGAGATTTAAAGCCTGGGCATGCCCCTGGCTGCCGTAGCCCATAACCGCAATGGTTTTACCTTGCAGTACCTGAAGGTCTGCATCTGCATCGTAATATATTTGCGTCATAAACTAAACCCTCCTTTAAAATATTAAATGATATTTATTCTATAACATATACTTTAATTCCTGCTCAAACAACAGATAACCACACTCTTGATAAAAAAATAACACCATTTAAGCCAGTAAAGCTTAAATGGTGACATGTACTATGCTGCCCGCTGCCTTAACTTCATGGACAGCTGGATCCCCAGTAGGTAAAGTGTATCGGTGGATAGATAAGTCGGTGCCGAGGCATCGAAGACTATGTTGGCAGTGGCAGGAAATTCATCATCTCCCTGCCAGACAGCCACTCCCAGGGGTATTTTGGGAAGGGCCTTTATAACATACCCGACATCGCCCGTGTCTATGGGTTCTCCACCCATGTCCTCAGCAATTTTAATAAAACTTGCCAGGTCATTGCCGAAGCGTTCCGCCAGCGGGTTTATGGCTTCCAGTTTGAAAAGCGCATAATGGTGCGGTCCGCCGGGAAGCTGCATGAAGGAAAGCCACTTGCCCCGCGGCGGCAAACCGCTAGCTTGCGCCAGGTAATAGGGTAGGATCTGCATGTCCGCCTTGTTTACTTCCTCTGTCGGTGAAGTTATCTTACCGTCGGGATAAGACACGTGGTAGATACGGTTGCAGTATCTAATGGTAAACAACTGCTTGCCCGCATCATAAGTGGCGCCGCTGCAGTCGGCCATCAGTTCGGGATCGCCGGTAGCCAGCAGCTCAACCGCATGCTGGTAGCCACTTTCGTAATTTCCGTATACTTGTTCCGACATCGCACCCCTCCTTACAAAACATCCCACAGTCCGGGAAACTGGAAACCCAGCCGCCAAAAACCCACCCCGGCCAGACCTTTTTCTTTGGCCAGGGCAATCTTCACACCCACGGATTGAGTATCCTGAAACCAAACTTGGTGCTTTTGGCCGTCCTTTAAATAAGTAAAGTGACTTTCGCCGTGTTGCCGGTCCCAGGTGCTGTGAATACCCTTGCTTTCCAATAAGGACATCACCTGGGAATGAAGCACGACCCTGGCCCGGTCATGCCGGGGCCAATCATAGCCGTAGAGGGGAACACCCAGGAACAGTTGCTTATGTTTCCAACCCCTGCTGAGAGCATTATCCACCACCTGCTCCATCCATGGGACAGAGCTCACCGGTCCCGGTTCCCCTCCCGGCCAATGCAGGTCATAGGTCATCAACAGGGCAAAATCATTCACTTCCGATAGTCCCCGGTAATTATAACCTTCAAACCAGGTGGTCTCCTTCGTTTTTGCGGGCAGCGCCATGCTAACGGTGGCTTCACCCTTTAACTCCTGATAAAGCTCGTGCATGAAGCGGGTCAGCACGGCGGCCTCTTCCTTGTAGTTTTCAAAGTTTATATGGATGCCGGAACACCGGTACTTTTGCACCAGCTGCACACAGTTGTTGACTAGCCGTCTCCGTTTCCGCAGGTTGTTCAGGATTTCCGCCAGCAGCTTTCCGTCAAAGGCACCCTGCACCAGGTTCTGAACAACAGGAAGAATGTCCAGTCCCTGTTCTTGAAGGCCCAGGAGCGGTTCAAACCCGCCGGGTACGCTAATATTTCCGTCAGCAGCAACGGCAAAGCCGGTTACGGCCAAATGAGTCAAATATCTTCCAAATCGCAGCGCTTCAACGTTATCCCGCTGCGGCATGCAGTAAGCCAGTACTTTAAAATCACGCAACTACGCCCACTCCCGGTCCCGTTTCTCATATCTTATGCATTTCCGGGTTAAGGAGTGAGCAGAAAAATTTTGTGTTAGCAACCCGAGCAGCCGCTACAGCTGGAAGCAGAGCAGCCACCGCCGGTACTTCCCCCGCCGCTCGGCTTGGAGTAGAGAAATCCAGTAAAGATCTGCTCTGCCGCACCCTGGCATTTCGGGCAAGTCACCCGGTCTTTCTCGGAAAAACTGACACGCCTGCTGAATTTATGATTGCACTGCTTGCATTTGAAGTCGTAGTTCGGCATTTCGGTCCCCTCCTGCATATATTAATTAATAGTGGAAAATCTAAAAAAGATTTGTGCGTGCAATGCTGCAATATACATTGTTATTATAACATACCAGGATTGAATAAAAATATGCCAGTGGCAAGAGGAAAATCTGCTGACATGTAAAACGGAAAAAGTGCTGCCATGCAAACTTTATGACAGCACTCCAAAATTTCGGTTATTTTCAGCTATGCGGATACTTTTTCGATGGCTTCTACAGGACAGGCCTTGAAGCAGCGTGCACAGCGGATGCATTTTTCCTGATCAATTTCGTACCTTACATCATCGTTAACGAAAATAGCCTCTTCACGGCATTCGGTTACGCAAGTGGCACAGTCCCAGCAGTCCTCCGCCCTGATTACGTAATCAAATTTAAATTTCTTTTTGGCCATGGTTAATTCCCCTCCCTGAAGCATGGTTTGTTTGTGGTTCGAAAAGCTACAGCGGTTAACTCTTTTCGAACAGGCATTTTAAAAAAATTTCGACAACTGTTGTTTGTATCCCTGCATAAATATATGATAAATCCAGAAATTTATGATATCAGGAATGTAAAGTACACTCTCCGGGGCTGGCCGTACTGAAGCCGAGTATCCTGGGATGCCTCAGTTTTAAATCGTCCGTCCATTCCAAAAACTGCACTGTAATTACCAGTTCCGGCTTCACCCAGTTTATTTTTACCCTGCCGCCCGGCCGGGGTGGCCGGACAAACGGGCAGTCCGGCACTGCCAGTTGCCGCAGGTACCCTTTCACCCGGTCTTTTTCTTCCTGCTTGAAAGCGGCGTTTACTTTTCCCCAGTAGGTTAAGCGTCCTGTGACATACCCGCCCACTAAAAAGGCGGCCAGCTCGTTACCGGACAGGGTATACCCGCCAATGACGCAGTTGATTTCCTGCCAGACCTTCGCCTTCCGCCACAGTTTGTTTTTTCCACCGGCAATGTACCAGCTGCGTCTTTGCTTGGCCACCACACCTTCCAGGCCCTGGTCCGCCACTCCTTGAAACAGGGCCGTTCCCTCGCCAAAGATAGTGTCGGTTATCACCAGCCGGTCGTGCTGGCGCACCGCTGCCAAAAGCCGTTCCTGTCTTTCCTCCCAGGGGAGAGCCCGCAAGTCCTCACCGTCTAAGTAAATAATGTCAAACAGCATGTAGCTGACAGGTACTTCCTTTATGAGAGCATTAATGCTTTTGGCACTGCTAGCCCAGTCGCGCCGGATAACGTCATAAAAGCTCGGCTTGCCATGGCGCAGGGCAATCATTTCCCCGTCCAAGATAGCCTCCCTCCCGTTTACAGCCCCCTTGACAATGGATAACATTTCCGGGTACTGGCGGGTGCGCTCGTTTTGCCGTTTATTGAAAAGCCTGACCTCGTCGCCGGACACGTGTGCCACAATACGCACACCGTCCCACTTCACCTGGTAGGCCCAATCACTATCGTCAAAAATTTCGTCTATCAATACCGGATCCATGGGTAGGAAAGGCTTACCTACTTTCATTTTGTAAAAACCTCCCGACATTTAGCATATCCACTCTTGTCAAGACAATTTATAAATGTTATATTTAAACGGGAAAACGACATATCTGCCAAACGCAATACTTCGTTAGGCGAGGCTCCTGTATGGAAACAGGCTTCTGCCCGGAAACGTCGAGAGACGCCAATGGGTAAAACAGGTACTGCCGGATTAAGGCTTTACCTAATGGAGCTGGGGTAACCCTACGCCATACAGTGTCAAAGCTCTACAAGTGAAGTGCGTTTGGGTGTGCTGTGTCCTTGCATGTATTACCTGGATACATGCATTAGCATGTATTACCTGGATACATGCATTAGTGTGCCCATTACCGCCTTTCACTTGTTGTGAAAGGCTTTTTTGATGCTTCTTTCTCGGGAGGTGATAAAGATGGAAAGTGAAGAGGGCGATTATTATATACGCGTGCATCACGTAACACAAGTAAATAGTGCTTTCCATTTTTATCATCTTCCGAGAAAGGAGTGAAACGCGGTGACAGCAGAAACCATTAACATTTTTCGCAAAGCCATTGAAAGCAACGATAAGGAACAACTGGCAGAATTGTTGGAAGAAATCCAGCCCTTTGACCAAAGCCGACTGCTGCTGGAACTGGAGCCAGAAGAACGAAAGGTTATCTACAGTCTCCTTGACCCCGCAGCACTAGCGCAGATCTTTCAGGAACTGGAACCGGACGAGCAGCTGGTACTGATTGAAGAGCTAGATAACAGGCAGGTATCACAGTTGTTAAACGAAATGTCTTCAGACGACGCCGCAGACTTGCTGGGCAATCTCAAAAAAGAGCGGGCGGAAAAGTACCTGGATTTGATGGGTACCACCGAGGCATCGGAATTGCGCAAGCTGCTCACCTACCCGGAAGAAACCGCAGGGGGCATTATGACCACGGAATACGTAGCAATGAAAAAGTACTTTACTGCCGGGGAAACGGTAAAAAAGCTGCGCTTGATTGCTCCCGACGCGGAAACCATCTACTATATATACGTCACCGATGCAAAAAACCGCCTGGTGGGAGTACTTTCTTTAAGAGATTTAATCGTGGCCGACCCGGAAGAAAAAATTGAGAACATCATGTATGAAAACGTAGTGTCGGTACCGGTCACCATGGACCAGGAAGAAGTGGCGTATATCATTGATAAATATGACTTTTTGGCCGTCCCGGTGGTAGATGAGAACAATGTACTGCTGGGAATTGTCACTGTGGATGACGTGCTGGACGTCCTAAAAGAAGAGGCAACGGAAGATATCGGCCAGTTGTCGGCAATTCATAACATGGATGAACTGGAGGTATCGGCAATACAGTCCGCCAAGCGCCGGCTGCCCTGGTTGCTGCTGCTGCTAATCGTGGACCTGTTGTCCGGAAACATCATATCTTATTTTGAAAACACCCTGCAGCAAGTTGTAATTCTGGCAGCATTTATTCCCCTGATTGCCGATATGGCCGGCAATACCGGTACCCAGTCACTGGCGGTAGTAGTTCGGGGTTTGGCTTTAGGAAAGTTTACCAAGCAAGACGTATTTCGTATCATTCGGCGTGAGGCTTCAACGGGCTTAATTATTGGCACTACCTGCGGATTATTGATTGCCGGCGTGGCATACCTGTGGCAGAGCAATCCCTATTTGGGTTTTGTCATCGGTTTTTCCCTGTGGGCTACCTTGCTTGTGGCCACCCTGGCAGGCGCAGTTATACCAATGATACTGGATTTACTAAACATTGATCCCGCCGTGGCCTCGGGGCCGTTCATTACCACCATAAACGACATCCTTGGTCTTACCATTTATTTCTCCACAGCCACCCTGTTTATGAACCGCTTATTGTGAATACCGACATTGCGCACCCATTTGCCGGGTGCTTTTTATTTTTTGATTAAACTTTTTAAAATAGTTCCGGTATCAAACATCGGTAACAAAACAACAGCAAGGACAGCAGCAGAACCGCAGGTCAACAACTAGCCGCAGCAGCAATTTCAGCAAATTCAACAGGTACAACAGCAGCAACAATAACTTAATAGCTATCACTAACCCAAAGCACCATGCCCGTGCTTTTGGTTTTTATTTCCGAAAGGTAATCCCCTTCACAGGTGGAATTAGATGAACATCAAAAATCACATGTGAAAGGGGATTGTTGTTGAAACGTGTATTAACCGTAGTAATAATTCTTTTCTTGTTAGCGACTCAGATGGTACCGGCAGCAGCACAAAGCCCGTTAAGCATTACATATCTTTTTGGCCAAACAGCCACCAAAGACCTGGAACAGTTAAAACCGCTACAAGACCAGTTAGATATCGTAATGCCTGGATATTTCGATATTAACGCCGACGGAAGCCTCAGCATCAGGATAAATCAGGAATTTATCACCCGGGCCCATGACATGGGGTTAAGGGTTGTTCCGTTTATCAGCAATCACTTTAACAAAACAGCCGGGCACAACGCCCTGTCCCGCTCGCAAGAGATAATTGCGCAGGTGGTGGCGGCAGTCCAACAGCACAAGCTAGACGGAATCAACCTGGACCTGGAAAATATCCCCGTTGAGGACAAACAGCTCTTTAACCGGTTTGCCGGGCAGATGGCGGCTGAGTTACATAAGTTAGGTAAAACTTTATCAATAGCCTTACCTGCTACGGAAGTATTGCCCGGCACAGGTTGGGCACAGGCCTATGACTATGAAACATTGGCAGAAATAGCCGACTACATTGTAGTCATGACTTATGACCAGCACTGGGAAACACCGGGTCCCGTGGCCGCATTACCGTGGGTGGAACAGGTAATAAAAACCCTGTCGCAAAAGATACCCCGGGAAAAACTGGTTTTGGGATTGCCTTTTTACGGCCGCTGGTGGATAAACGGCCGTCGTGTCAAGGAAATTAGCTACAAAGGGGCCTTAAATATTGCCGCCAATTATATGGAACAGCCAAAATGGGACGCGGAAGCCCAATCTCCGTACCTGGATTTTGTGGACGCAGACGGTAACCGCCATCAGGTATGGTACGAAGATGCCAACAGCCTGGGGACCAAATTGGGCCTGATGGAAAAATATAATTTGGCTGGGACTGCCTGCTGGCGCCTGGGACTGGAAGACCCGGCATTCTGGGAAACTTACAGGCGGTTCCGGGCAGTAATCAATGAAAAAGAGCAGGAGAATACTGCCAACAGAGGAATTGAACGTTTATTCACCGATATCGCCAAGCACTGGGCGGCCAAAGAAATAGAATACCTGTACCGGTTGGGGCTGGTAGCAGGGTACCAGGACCACACCTTCAAACCCGACCAGTCCATTTCACGGGCCGAAGCTACCGCCGTACTAGTCCGCTGGTTGGGTTTGCCTCCAGGAAGAAACAACCCCTTCAAGGATATTTCCCAGGACCACTGGGCATACGACACAATTCTGGCAGCCGCCTCCGGCGGTATCGTCAGCGGTTATGCCGACAATACCTTTCGGCCGGACAGTTCGATTACCCGGGCGGAACTAGCGGTACTACTGCACCGGGTACTGGCAGTCCCTGAGAAAGCAGGTAAAAGCTTTCCCGATCTGGCTGACGGCCACTGGGCTTATACTGCCGTAGTTTCCCTCCAGGGGCACGGCCTATTGACCGGGTATCCCGACGGAACCTTTAAGCCGCAAGCCCCGGTAACCCGGGCTGAATTCAGCGCCATACTGGCCAGGGCAATAAAAATGGGAGCCTGAAAACGGCTCCTATTTTTTATTCTCCGGTCCCCGTTCCGGGTCAAGGATTTTCCTGTGCTCGTTAATGTCATTAATGTCTTCCTGCCTGACTCGGGTTCGCCTATCCTGATTTTGCTGCGTATCCTTTGCCATAAATATCACCTCAGGAATAGCTTACCCCATTTAGCTCAAGTTTATTTTTGCAGTTTTTCCAACACTTCCTTATTTACGAGATGCTCGGGAACCTCTCCCTTAAGACCTGCAACCAGATTTCGCGCCGCAATGGTCGCCATCCTGGTTCTGGTGGCAACACTTGCACTGCCAATGTGCGGCAGGATAGTGACGTTGTCCAGTTGGAGCAGGGGATTATCCATTTCCGGCGGTTCAGGGTCCGTCACGTCCAGGCCCGCACCTGCTATGTCACCGTTGACCAGAGCTTCATACAGGGCTTTTTCGTCCACGACAGGTCCCCTGGAAGTATTGATAAGAATTGCGGTTTTTTTCATTAATCCCAGGGTTTCTTTATTGATAAGATGTCTGGTATTTGCTGTCAGCGGTACATGAAGGCTGACAAAGTCGGATTCTTTGAGTAACCTGTCCAGTTCGGCATATTCCAGGCCCAATTCCCGCTCCGCTTGTTCATTTCTGTTTCTACTGTAATACAGCACTCGCATATCAAAACCCCTGGCGCGCTTGGCCACTGCGTAGCCTATACGGCCCAAACCGACAATTCCCAGCGTCGCCCCGTAGACATCCCTGCCCAGCATCAGCATGGGACCCCAGGTCTTCCATTTGCCGGCACGGACAAACTTATCCGCTTCCACGATTCTCCGAGCACTGGCCATCAAAAGGGCAAAAGCCAGGTCAGCGGAAGTCTCAGTTAAAACTCCCGGCGTGTTGGTGACCATGATACCCCGCCTGGTTGCTGCGGGGATATCAATATTATCAAAACCCACGGCATAATTACTGATAACTTTTAGATTTCGAGCCCTGTCCATCAGCTCAGCGTCTACTCTATCGGTAAGCAGGGACAGCAGACCATCCACTGCTGCCGTTTCCTGCAACAGGACTTCCCGGGGTGGCGGCAGTTCCTCTTCCCAGACCTTAACCTCAGCCACTTCCCGCAAGATGTTTAGTCCTTCTTCAGGTAGCGCTCGCGTCACAAAAACCTTGGGCTGCATATTTATCACCCCGCAAAATTTTTGAGTTCTGTTAACTTAAATCATATTTGCAATCGTAGAACCCCAGTGTCTTTGGGTCGCTTTAAGCTTTTTCATCATCTTCAAGTTAACACCACTAATTTTTGTTAGCCTTTCCGCCAATAACGGTTCCGATGCTAATCAGCCGCATTGCCCGCTGCACACTGGCAAACAACCAGTCAGCTGCCCTGTCCAGTGCAGTGGACAGGTCCGTAGCCTGCTGCACACTGGCTATTACCGCATCGATGCCCTTGTCGTACACCGCTTCATAACCTTCGCCCAGTACGCCAGCAAAAGCAACAACCGGCAGGCCGTATTTTTTCGCCTCTCTGGCCACGCCCACCGGTGCCTTACCATGAGCAGTCTGCCTGTCTATCCTTCCCTCACCGGTAAATACCAGGTCGCAGTTTTTCACCCTGTCAGCAAAGCCGGTTGCCTGGAGTACGATATCAATACCCGGTTTTAACTGTCCCTGCAAAAAGGCCAGCAATCCTGCACCCAGCCCGCCGGCCGCGCCTGCTCCGGGAACATCAGCAACAGAAACGGCCAAGTCCCGCTGCAGCACGATAGCAAAGTTCCGCAAAGCCCGGTCAAGCAGTTCCACCGCCTCGGGCCCAGCACCCTTCTGCGGCCCGTACACAGCACTGGCACCATCAGGACCACATAAAGGATTGTCCACATCACAGGCTACTTCGATTTCCACTTTTTCCAGTCTTTTATCCAGACCGGAAACATCAATTGTTTTCAGGTTCAGCAGGGCGGCACCTCCCGGTTCCAGTTCCTCACCCCGGGCATCCAGCAGTTTCACTCCCAGCGCCTGGGCCATACCCGCGCCCCCGTCGTTGGTGGCACTGCCGCCTATGCCAATAATAATCTTGGTGCAACCCTCATCCAGGGCAGCCCTGA
Source organism: Thermoanaerobacteraceae bacterium (assembly GCA_017656305.1). GTDB lineage: Bacteria > Bacillota > JADQBR01 > JADQBR01 > JADQBR01 > JACDOG01. The sequence continues at coordinate 10,521 of JACDOG010000016.1, read as the reverse complement.
TAAGCTGTCCCGTACCGTAGGTAGTAGCTACCAACGGGTTTTTTTCTTCTTCACGGAGTAAAGTTATCCCCGACGCCGCCGCCATTTCCACTACGGCGGTATTGCCATCACCTAAAATACCGAAAAAACTCTTAACCTCCCGCCCCAAGGGATCTTTCACGACAGCCGGCACCTTCCTGCCGCCTGTGGCAGCAACCAGCGCATCAACCGTACCCTCTCCCCCGTCCGCCAGGGGAATTTTCACAAAAGCCGCTTCGGGAAAAATATCCCGCACCGCCTGTTCCATAATGTCCGCCACCTGTACCGCCGACAGGCTGCCCTTGAAAGAATCGGGAGCAAGCATTACACGCACTTGTTCCACCTCCCTTAAATATCCCTTCTCACCATGGACGCTGCAACACCACCTTCATCCTTCAAGATACCGGCCAAGATAAACAGCGGCACGGCAATCATAATAAAGCTGTCCATGGAGCTGAACATGGACTTTTTCTAATCCTTCGCTAGATTAGGTATTAACATTCTGCAAGTTTGTTGAAAACTTTCCTCCCGCGGTGGTAAACCAGGACCACCCGCTTCAGGGCCGCCAGCTCCCGCAACGGGTCCCCCCGAACGGCTATAAAACTGGCAGCTTTACCCGGTTGTATATTCCCCAAATCCAACAACCCAAGCGTACGTGCTCCCAGGGATGTAGCTGCCCTGATTACCTCCTTATTGCTTAATCCCGCCTGTTGCAGGCACCCGGCTTCCCGAACAAAACTCTTGCCATGAGGCACACCGGGTGCGCCGGCATCGGTCCCCACTGCTATAGTGACACCCATATCATGAGCCCGGCTGACCGCCTCCAGGTGCTGGCAGACAGTCCGCTCCACCACTTCCCTTTTCTCCTCAGGACGGTTGCAATCCAGCCGGCCGGCGGCGGCAATTACCGTGGGCACCCAAACCGTGCCCCGTTCGGCCATTTTCCTAAGAGTTTCCTCACGCACAAAAAAACCGTGCTCCACGGAATCCACACCGGCATCCACAGCCATATCTACCGCTTCCGCACCACTGGCATGGGCCATGACCGCAAGACCCCTGCTGCGAGCTTCCCGGACCACAGCGGTAAGAAATTGGCGGTCAAACTGGGGATCACCCACCTTACCATACTGGCAGAAGCTGACAATACCCGAAACCACCACCTTCACCTGGTCAATGCCGGCCGCCGCCATCCGGTCCAAAAATTCCACCACCTGGTCGATGTCACTGATACCGGGGCCAAGGAAGGAACCGTAACGTCCTTCGCGGTAAATAGCCTGGCCGCAGGCCACAATATCCGGTTTTAACACCGACAGGCCCTTGGCCCTGAGGCCAATTCCCGCCTTGTCGCTACCGTCCCTGACAGCGACAATACCCGCTGCCAATATATCTTGAAGCTGGCTTTCCAACTGCGGGCGCCATTTTTCCTCAGCGCCCCAGCGTTCCAGGGACCGGTAAAAGTCCACCCCATCCAAGGCCAGGTGAATGTGACAGTCAATCAACCCGGGCAGCACGGTGGTCCCCTCTGGCAAAATTACGGCCTCCCCGGCAGTTGCCAGCGGCACGCCCCACCGGAGTTCGGAAATGAGGCCGCCGGCAATTTCCAGTATGACGTTTTTCCTTTCCTCTCCCTCCCCGGTTACGACTCGGGGGCAAAAATATCTTGGCATCATGTTCACCTTAATCAGTCGGGATAGATAACCAGTACTTCCGTCTTATCCACCGATTCCTGAATCAAACCTTCTATGTCCAGTGCCTCCTCTGCTTTTTGTACCGGTTCCAGCTTGGGCCGAATGGCCGGGTGTTTGGGAACAAACAGGGTACAGCAGTCCTCGTAGGGCTGGATGGAAATATCATAGGTGTCTATTTTCTGCGCATAGTCAATAATCTCCAATTTGTCTAAAGCAATCAGCGGCCGCAAAACGGGTATCTTGGTCACTTCATTAATCACACCCATGCTTTCCAGCGTCTGGCTCGCCACCTGTCCCAAACTTTCTCCCGTAACGATGGCTTTCGCCTCTTCCTGCCTGCAAATGCGGTCAGCAATGCGAAACATCATGCGCCGCATAATAGTAACATAATACTGTTCCGGACAGTTCTTGCGAATAGCCTTTTGAATCTCCGTAAAATGGTTTACATATAGCTTAACCTTGCCGCTGTAGGCACTGATTTTCCGTGCCAGGTCGATAACCTTTTCTTTGGACCGCTCGCTGGTAAAAGGAAAGCTGTGAAAGTGCAGCCCCACTATTTCCAAGCCGCGTTTCATGCCCATCCAACCGGCAACCGGGCTGTCGATGCCGCCGGACAACAGCAGCACCGCCCGCCCGGTGGTACCCACCGGCAAGCCTCCGAGGCACGGTATTTTGTTGGTGTATACGTATGCTCCTTCCTGACGCACCTCCACATTGACGGTCACGTCCGGATTGTGGACATCCACCTTCCAGTTACCCGTATTTTTGAGGAGGTAACCCCCTACTCGCCTGCTTATCTCCGGCGACTGCAGCGGAAACTGCTTGTACGGACGCTGTGTTTCCACCTTGAAGGTCTCACCTTCTTTAACCTGGTTAAACTGCTGCAATGCCGCTTCACAAATGGCTTCAATTTCCAGCGGAACCACTGCCGCCACACTAACGGAAACAATGCCAAAAACCTTCTTGACTCGCTCAATTACTGCCTCAGCATTTTCTTTAAGCGGAACGTACATACGCCCGTAGGCCAGTTCAATACGCCTGGGTTCCAGGCCCTTTAGTGCATCTTTCACGTTTTGCAGCAGCCGCCTTTCAAACTGGTGCCTGTTTTTCCCTTTTAAGCTGATTTCACCGTAACGGATGAGTAATACCTGCTCCATTAACTCCCCAACTCCCTTAACTCGGATACTACATCAGTTAATTTTTCCAAAAAATAATCTATTTCCTGCTCGTTATTCAAGTACGATAAGCTTACCCTGATGGCACCGGTTAACGCTTCACCGGAAAGCCCCATGGCCTTTAATACGTGACTTGCCTCCTCGCGCCGCGAGTGGCACGCGGAACCGGTAGAAACATAGATTCCTTCACTTTCAAGCGAATGCAGCAACACCTCTCCCCTGTCAACACCTTCAAACCACATGTTGATAATATGCGGTGCCGCGGCATCCGGGCTTTTCGGCCCGTTGATATGGGCACCGGGTATGTTGGCAAGACCCTCGCGCAATTTCCTGTTCAAGTGATATAATTTCCTGTCATTAGCAGCCAGTTTTTCCCCGGCAATCTCGGCAGCCTTACCCAAGCCTACAATTCCGGGAACATTTTCCGTTCCCGCGCGGAAGCAGTTTTCCTGCTCACCACCGATAAGAAAGGGTTTTACCTGCACGTCGCGGCGAATGTAAAGCGCGCCAACACCTTTGGGCCCGTGAATCTTGTGGCCGCTGAGAGACAACAAGTCAATGCCCAGCTCTTTGGGATATAGCTGCAACTTACCGAAACTCTGAACCGCATCCACATGAAAGACCGCCTGGGGTGCCCGCGACCGGATTACCCGTGATAATTCCCGCAACGGCTGTACCGAACCCACCTCATTGTTGACAGACATAATGCTTACCAGAATGGTCTCTTCGGTTAAGATTTGTTGCAACTGCTCAGGGTCCACCAGACCCTCCTGGTTTACTTCCAAAAAGCTTACCGTAAAACCATCTTCCTGCAGTCTTTTCGCACTTTCCAGTATCGAAGAATGCTCTATGGTTGTAGTGACAACGTGCCTACCTCGGCCCGCCCTTTGATTGGCCGTTCCCCACAGGGCCCAGTTGTTGGCCTCCGTACCTCCAGAGGTAAAAAAGATTTCTCTGTCCTCAACCCGCAACACACTGGCCACCTGCCGCCGTGCTTTTTTCAGCAGTTTTTCCGCTTCGACACCCATTTTGTGAAGGGACGACGGGTTGCCGTATGTTTCCAGCATGACTTCGGTCACTGCTTCCACTACCTGGGGCAGGCATCGGGTTGTCGCGCTGTTATCTAAATAAACATTGGTCATTTTTCTCACCTCAACTGCTACCTATTGTACCCAAAATCATGATTTATTAAATGTTTTCATTATTATAGCAAAAATTCCTACAAAAAAACTTATAATTTGCTGCCTTCTTGGCAATACTAAAAAGTGATTTTAAAACAAAAGGAGAGAACAACAGAGGACGTTTGCTATGAAAACCAAACAATTTCGCTTCATTTTATGTACTGTGCTGATACTGGCACAATTTGTTTTTGTAATGCCACTGGGGGCGGCAGAGAACCGCTATGTGGTGAAAAAGGGTGACAGCCTGTGGGCCATTGCCCAAAAATATTCCATGACTGTGGCAGAACTGAAACGCATTAACGGTCTCACTACCAATATCATATATCCAAACCAGGTATTGAAAGTAGCAATGCCCTCCTCTTCAGGCAATTACTACCTCGTCAAACCGGGAGATAACCTGTGGAAGATCGGCAGACGTTTCGGTACCAGTATCGCAATACTAAAATCAATTAACAATCTTACAGGAAATATAATCTATCCAAACCAGCGCCTTAAGCTGCCCTCACGCAGCGGCAGCCACAATACCGCAACGGCAAAACGAAAGGAAACCAAAACAGTAACGGCTTCCGCTTCCGGCTACAGCCAACAGGATTTGTACTGGCTGGCACGAGCTATCTCCGCAGAAGCTCGAGGTGAACCGCCGGAAGGTCAGGTGGCTGTGGGGGCAGTTATTCTCAACCGGGTAAAAAATCCGCAATTCCCCAATACCGTATATGCTGTAATATTCCAAAAAGTCAATGGTGTATACCAGTTCAGTCCTGTTAAAAACGGCTCAATTTACAAAAAACCGACACCCGAGGCAATTAAAGCAGCCAAAAGAGCATTACAGGGCGAAGACCCCACAAACGGGGCACTGTATTTTTACAACCCGGCCCTAACATCTCGCTCCAACTGGATACGGACACGGCCGGTAGCCAATATTATCAACAACCATATTTTCACCCTGTAACACAAAAGCTCAGGAGCGCAGCCCGTTCCTGAGCTTTTATTTTTTCTACAAAAAACAGGCAGATTGCGCTGCCTGTTATGCCTTGGGTGTGTTGTTGGGAAAAATTTTAATTCCCGGATCTTTAGTCTGTCTATAGATGTAATAAATCAATAACAGTACAGCACCTACCCCAAATACCGTACCCCAAACCACCGGCCTCACCTCCGTTCGCCAAGAACGTCTCCACTTATTAGTTTATGATTCATTAAAGCAGATAAGTATTCTACATTTATACTGTTTTTCCTGCAAAAATTTGCTCGCTTCACTTCTTTCCCTGACCGGGATACGGTGTGGCTTCTCCCGGCGGTTCAGCCTGTTTATTTCTTTTCCGAAAATTCCCCTGGTGTTTCAAATAATTGGAAAAGAAAATATCCATGCCGGGGTCGGTCCGCTGCCTGTAAATATAGTATATTAAAGCAATGACCGTACCAATAATAATGAGTATTTCCACCAGTCCTCACCTCACTCCTAGTATTTTCTAGGAGCGGTGCCTTTATGCCAAAAAAGAACCAGGAAAAATCCTGGTTCTAACCCACTCCCTCTGCACTTTTACCCGATTGGGATAACGGATGCACTTCTTTCAGTACCTTAATGTTTTCCAGCGTTGGGTCCTCAGTCCCCTGGAGGTCGGCATGTTCCTGTTTCAATACAGTCACATAATCTATCAACTCCCGGGTAATCACTTCACCCGGGCAGACCAGCGGAATGCCCGGCGGGTAAGCCATGATGGACTCCGCGCTGATTTCACCTTCCGCTTCGGATAAAGGTATCACCCTGGTTTGACTGTAAAATGCTTCTCGCGGCAGTACGCTCAGCTTGGGGATTTCCGGCAGCGGCGGCAGGTGCCGCACCACATTGCTCTGCGTACGCTGCGCGGTAATTTCCTCCACAGCAGCTACCAGTTTGTAGATATTATCCCAGGTATCGCCGATGGACATAAGAATGATTACGTTGTAAAGGTCCGATAACTCTACCTGTATCCGGTATTTGTTGCGCAGCACGTATTCCATTTCATATCCGGACATGCCTATATCTTTAACATTAATGGTTACTTTGGTGATATCGAAATCATGGCACCCGGGCTGCCCAACAAGGTCTTCACCCAAGAGCCGCAGCCCCATTTTGCTTAATCGCTGCCGTAACCACCGCGTTTTTTCCAGTGTATCCTTCACCAGCTGTTTCCCTTTTAAGGCCATCTGCTTGCGCGCCACATCCAGTGACGCAAGCAATATATATGACGGGCTGGTAGTTTGCCCTAAATTCAATACTGCCTTCACATGCTGCGGGTTAATCAGCCCTTCCCTAAGCAGCAGAATGGAACTTTGAGTTAAAGAGCCGGCCAGTTTGTGCGTGCTGGTCGCCGCCAAATCCGCACCGGCTTCCATAGCAGACACGGGAAGTTCCTCGCTAAAGTACAGGTGTGCCCCGTGGGCTTCATCCACTATTACCGGCACACCGGCAGCGTGAGCAATCTCCACAATCCGCTTTAAGTCGGAAGCCGTGCCATAATAGTTGGGATTGATGACAAACACCACTTTGGCATCGGGATGCTGCTGCAGCGCCCGCTCAACCTGCTTGGGGGTAACTCCCATAGAAATGCCAAAATCCCGCTGCAGCTGCGGTTCTATATAAACAGGTTCGGCACCGCTTAATATCAAACCGCCGATTGCAGACTTATGGGCATTGCGGGGGAGGATAATCTTATCCCCGGGCTGGCAGACGGCCATGATCATGGCTTGAATACCGGAAGTGGTCCCGTTTGTCAGGAAAAATGCTCTGTCTGCCTGGTACACTTCCGCCGCTAGTTCTTCCGCCTCTTTAATGGAACCTTTCGGGTTGCAAATGTTATCCAGACCGGGCATGCAAGTCAGGTCCATGGACATTACCGACTGACCGACAAATTGGGTAAACTCGGGCAGTCCCTTGCCCTGCTTGTGCCCCGGCACATGAAACGGGATTGTTCCCTGGTTGATATATTCCTTTATGGCGTCAAAAATCGGTGTTTTGGTCTGGTCCAAAGCCACTGCCAGCACCCCCCTTCTCTCAAACTCCCAAAATACCCAACCAAGAGTCCACAACTAAAATGGTATCCTGATAAATCCCATGTCATTTACAGCAAATATATTGAAACATAGAACAAGTGCCCGTGTCAAGCAAGTTTTTCTGTTAAATTTCACCCCGCAAGAACTTTCTCACTGTCTCTTTAATTTTCTTTTCGTGTTTTAAAAAGCAAAACCCCGCAGTCAAAACTGACTGCAGGGATCAAGTGCACAAAGAGCATTCACGGTATATCTTAATCGTCCTTTCCGGCTGCTGCCTCGTCCTCCGCATCAATATCCACAAAACGGTCTTTCAGCTTTTCCGTTACCTGTGGCATAGTAGTGTACTCCATCTCGTCTAGATGCAGCCGGTGTGGTTCAAAGGGACCCAACCGGCGCAGGTAGCTGGCGATTTCGTTGGCCATTTCTCTGGCCTTATCATAAGACGGGTCGGCAAAGAAATCCTGCGGTCCCACCAGCTTGCCATTGGCAATCTGAAATCCCAGGCCGACAACACGCGGCGGCCCGTCAAAACGCGTGGGGTTGGATTGCTCCAGGCTGACCGGCATCAAGGGCCCGCTGTGGGAGCCGCGCATCCAGCCAGACACCAGGTGCGGGTTAGCAAAAGGCTCTAAAGCCTCACCTACTGCCGGCAGCCCACTCTGGCAGCGTACTATACAGACAGGGTCGTCCTTGCCGACATAACGCCCGGCCATCAGGTTTAATCTCTGCGTACTGGAAGTAGCTGCAATGTCACCGGTAGTCCTGGAGTACACGGACTTGATGCAGTAGCGCCCGGGAGCACCGATGAATATGAGTAAGTCATAAAGCTCTTCCGGCGCATCAAAATATACCTTCTTGTTTTCAATTAAATCATGTACCTCAAAACGGAAGCCAGCATGCATTTTGGGATCAATAACCAGACCGATGGTATTAAAAGGATCAGCAAACATCTTGTACAGCGGGAAGTTCCAAGCACCGGGTTCTGTTTTGTCCGCCATGAAAACAATTACCGGCTCGCTTTTTCTTTCTTCAAATTCCATCTCGGCAACACCAGGACCCATGCCCTTCACGTTGCCGGAAAAAGCATCGGCAAGCAGGTCCTGACCAGCACCGTAAAGTTTCAGTTCCTTGGCTACCTCCGTGCAAGCTTTAAATGTTTCCCAGGCCAGCTTATGTACCGGCTCGTAGTCAGTGCCGTGCCGGTGCGTCATGATTAAGTTGATGTCATCACCAACATGGGTAACGTGAAAATCTTCCAGCAAATCTGACTGCGACAGGCACTCTTCCGCTTTCTCCAGTAATTCGGGATGTACGCTGGAATGCCCCACAAACCCTCCGATGTCAGCCTTAATGACTGTTAAAGTAATCTTTGCCACAAAACTTACCTCCTTAAACATTTAATTTCTCTACCGCCGTACAGGCTCAGCAGTGATAAATTAAACTCCCCCCGCGACATATATATTATTTAAGGATGTTATAAATGTGTTATACTAATTAAATATTTTCTTCGATAAAGAATAACAAATTCCTTTTTTAATTGTGTGAATTTTTTTTAAACACTGAGCATTTTGCTAAATAAAGGAGGGTATTGTGCTCCGGTCGGAGACAATACCCTCGCGTAGAATAGACCACAGTTTTTTAATTTTTTAATCTGGCAACACCTATTCCCAGGAAACCGATAATCAAGGAAATTACCGGTTCGGACAGGTTGAAGAATGCATACTTGACGTAAGCCAGGGTGGGCACTCCAAGGGTGGCTGCCATGTACGCGCCGCCGGTGGTCCAGGGAATCAAGCAGGCTGTCACCGTAGCGGCATCTTCGAGCACACGGGACAGCGTTTTGGGGTGAATCCCTTTCTTCCGGTAAGCCTCCCGGTACATTCGTCCCGGGACAATGATTCCCAGAAACTGATCTCCCAATAAAGCATTTGCGGAAATACACATTACAATGTTGCTGGCAATCAACCCGCCTACCGATTTCACCAGGGTCAGTATTTTTTCAATAATAATTTCCAGGGCGGAGATTTTTTCCAACACGCCACCGTAAGAAAGAGCAATAATAATCAGGGATATGGTCCACATCATACCGTCCAACCCGCCTTTACTCAGCAGGCTATCCACAATGTCCACACCGGTGTCCACCTCATAACCGTAGTGCATGGCACTCAACACGTCGGCAACAGTCACCCCGTCCTGATAAATCAATGCAAGGACACCGGCAATTAAGACACCGCCAAACAAGGTGGGTATGGCGGGCTTCTTAAGAGCTGCCATGACGATGATAAACACAGCCGGTAACAGCAGTATTACATTGAGGTTAAAACTACTGCGCAAGGCGTTTAGAATTTCCGCTACCTGTTCGGTACTGGCACCGGCCGCACCATACTTTAATCCGAGAATAAAATATAAAATTAGTGCCAGAGTAAACCCGGGAATGGTGGTCACAAACATGTGCTTGATGTGATCAAATAAATCGCTACCTGCCATGGCCGGTGCTAAAGTCGTCGTATCGGACAGCGGCGACATCTTGTCACCAAAGTAGGCACCGGAAATAATTGCCCCGGCAATCATGGGTAGCGGCAGTCCCAGCCCCTGACCAATACCAATCAGGGCAATACCGATGGTTCCGGCGGTGGTCCAGGAACTGCCGGTAGCCAGTGACACGACAGCACAGATCAGGGCCGCCGTAAACAGAAAATACTTGGGAGAAAGCAGCAAAAGCCCGTAGTAAATCAGCGCGGGGACAGTGCCGGCAACAATCCAGCTGCCGATAATAACCCCCACCAACGATAAAATGAGGATGGGAACTATGGCATGGTTAATACCAGTTACCATACCGTCCTGAATGTCCTTCCAGCTGTAACCGTTAAGGACTCCTACAACCGCCGCCAGCACGATGCCCAGCAGCAGCGGAATATGTGCGTCCAACCCCGCAAAAATAATACCCCAGAACAACATCACTGCAGTGCCCAGTACGGGAATCAGGGCTACACCTAAGGAAAGTCTCCTGTCACCTGTCACCTTATGTGCCTCCTCTTTTGTTTTAGATTGATAATAGTTTAACATGATAAAATAATGGTGCAAAAAAAATTTCCGGCCGATGTATTGCCACCAACCGGTTAGCATTACTACTCAAACCCAGGTATTAAAATTCTAGGTTTTATAACAATTTCCTGCTGCATTAGACAAAATTTTTTTGGCAGCGGGGTTCCACTCAACAGCTCTTATAGTATACTCATCTCTTTTAAGCACACCAACCCTTTTTTACCAAATTAATTGTTAGTAAATAAATGGGAAATTAAGTGTATAAGACAAAAAATAAACGCAAAGTTCATACCTTACGCTGCCGGATGGGATGCTGAATATCTATGCGGACGTTATTAGGCGTATCATTCCATTTGGGCGGTGTATCCGGCTGCGGTTTGCGCT
>JACDOG010000015.1 GCA_017656305.1 Thermoanaerobacteraceae bacterium | reverse complement strand
CAGTCTCCGTAAAAATGTCGCTTAAGGTGTTGACAAATTGGGGGTCACTACAATAATGTAAATGTTAATTGGATTGGTTTTGCAACTGACAAGGGTTCTGGAGTTGCCTTGAAATATCCTGATAAGTCTATTCAAGAAGTAATTAAAGAAACTTAAGAAGACTTTAACATTAATATTAACAAGCTCAACTTTTTAATTGTAAAGGGATCTGTTGAAGAACTAAATAATTTACAGGAAAGCCCAGAGGTTTACTTAGTAGATCCTGCAAAATACATTAACAGTAAAAAACAAGTTATCGATATAGCTGTTCCTGAAAACTTAAATGTGATTACCGACCTCTTTTCGTCTTGCAAAATATTTCCATTAGAAATCATTTTGACAAATTGTGGCGAGGAAATATAGTGTCAGTGTTAGAAGTATACTTTAATGAAAAAAAGAACCCTAAACGAGAATTTATTTTTTTAGACATAAGCTAATAACTTTGTAATATTACCATATTATTTGAGGTGATTAAGTGGGTAATACAAAAACAGTTACATGGATAATAATTTGTTATTGCATCTCACTCGTTTCCATATTAGCATATGGCTTATATACATATGGCCATTTAAAAGGAGTGGAACCACTAGATCATACCATGGAGTTCGTTGCTTACAAAGAATTCCTTACCGTTACTTCGGTAGTATTAGGGGTTCAACTTGGTATCTTTGCAGCTATGCTGGGGCATATTTACAAAAATATATCTCTCAGCTTTATTTCGTTGTTTACTGCAATTACTCTTACTACTATAGTTTATTTAGCCTTGCCGAAACTTTTCTTTCCATATGGAGCAGGACTTGATTTTCAGGCTTGGTTGGTATGGATGACAACTGGACCCATTATTTCTATTGGAGTTCTGTTAATCCTATGCATTTTTATAATGTTAAACAAAACTTAGACTTATATGACTAAACACGGACTGACCCCCTAATTTTGGACAGTAAGCCTTAAATCCTCATGTATTCATAGAATTTCAGCCCCGTTCATTGTCTGGACATTTTAGCCAATTCGTACATTTCGTCAAGCTATTTAACCCCCTAACCAAATTGGACAACGAGAGCCTTAATTCATAAAATTAAGGTATAGAGGGTAATAAGAATGCAGAGAAAGAAGTATTCTCCAGAGTTCAAGCAACAGGTAGTTAAGGAAGCAATGGAAACAGATACAGCGCTGACCCTAGGATGTTGAAATGTCAAAGCCGTCGTGTACGCTAATAAATGTTACTTTTCTGTTGTGTAACTCATCAACAAAAAGAAGAGTATCAATCATGGAACGGGCTAACCTGTCAAGTTCATGAACAATTACTACTTCTATATTGTTGTTTTCTATATAATTAAGAATTTCTTTCTGTTCATTCCCACTGGATTTCATGACCTTCGCGCCACTCATTACAAATTCAAAATTCTTCACAAGCTCAAAATTTCTTTTCTCACACTCTTCAGCAATATGCTGGCGTTGGTGCGGAATGGAATGTCTTTCATCTTGAGCCTGTTCTTTGGAACTGACGCGTATAATTGCTACTGCCTTCTTTTTCATTTTGCCTCACCCGTCCCACAAGAAACTCTATGCTTAATCTAGGGCTAACAATCTCATTAAGAATATATAATTAAAATCTTGAATTTCTGATTTGTCTCTGAAAACAACCCCTAATTTCAGATTTATTTCCGAAATACATTTTATATGTTAATTACTTAATTAAGCTGGGTATTTCTATAAATTGCCTCAGATTACGGTGTTCATCCCAGATCAAGCAGTGGAAAAAGATAGTTTTAGAAAACATGGAAAACCTTATTCAGCAAAGAGACCAGGGCCAAAAAGAAGAAAAAGGAGGCCAGGGAGCTGACTCACGGTTGGATGTCCCTCGTGGCAATAATAGCTTGGCATTCTCGTTGCGTTGTCAGTTGGGCACTGGAGCAAACACTGGAGAGGTCCTTTGTTCATGCTGCCTTAAACCAGGCCTTCATTAAAGGAAAACCCGATATTATTAATGAAATTGTTTTAACACGCAATCCAATCTACTTCTTTCAAAAAAATTTAATCATCTTAATTTCTGCAAAAACTCGACAATATATAAAACATATCGACCATATAACATGCAGGAATATCGACACAAAAATGGAATTTTATAGTAACTGCTTGTCTAATGAAGGAGGAAAGGAATGAGCGGTTACTTTAAAGTCCTTTATACAACGTATTATAAAAGAGTTTATTTAACCTGCCTTTTAATACTAAAGAACCATTCATTAGCGGAAGATGCTGCTCAAGAAGCATTTATTAAAGCCTACAAAAATATTGACAAGTTAAAAGATCCCAGTAAGTTCGGCCCCTGGGTAGCCAGTATCGCATCAAACTGTGCCATCGACTTATACAAAAGCAACAAGAAAGTTATCAATATCGAAGACAATAAAACCTTAGACTTTTTGATTAATCAAAAATCAGATACTAATGATGAACCTTATAATCATATAGAAAAATCAGAATTAAGCCGAGAGTTACGTTTGGCAATTTCAAAACTACAGCCAAAACTTAAGCAATTGGTCATTTTAAAATATTATTGGGATCTCAATAACCAGGAAATTGCTGACATGCTTCAAATACCCATCGGAACAGTTAAATCTTCCCTACACAGAGCAAGGAGAACGCTTTCTAAAGTTTTACCGTCAATTAATAAAGACTATCTCAAGTTAATTGAGGGGACTAACAATGAACGATAAACAATTGGATAAGTATATTAAAGATAATTTAAAAGCTATGATTGACGGCCCTGTACCGGTAGATATGGAAAAATCTTGGGAAACATTTCAACAAAGGTTGGAAAATGAAAAAAGACGTGAACGATCGAGCCTGAAACAGTTATTAAAACTCAAACGCTTCTCCTATGTTGCTGCAGTAGTAGCAGTAGCATTGATAGTAGCATCTGCAAGCGTACCTAAAGAAGTGCAGGCTTTTAAAGACAAAATATTCCAGTGGCTTTCGGTTTCAGAGGGAGAAGAGTATACCATATTAACAGACAAGGTTAATCCGGAAATAGAACCAGGCTTTTACGAAAATTTATCTCTTGAGGAAGCCCAGAGCCTAACAATTTACCAGATTAAGTTTCCAAATTACTTACCAGAAAATCTGGAAAAAACACCTCATATTAATGTTAACGTAGGAAAATATCCTCATTCTGTTACTGATTTGCAATTTATTGGTGACGATTCTTTTTTATCGCTGAGGCAAGAAAACCTTATAGGAGAAAATTCATTCAACACTTATGTACCTAATAACTTAGAAGTTGAAAAAATAAACTTGTTTAATAACCAAGCCGAAGGCATCGTAATTAAAAAGGAAAATAACTATCAAATTATTTGGACAATCAATTCCATAAAGTATACATTAACATCTAAAAATATTCCGTTTCAGGAACTATTGAAAATTATTGACAGTTTATAGGAACGTTAAATAGGGGTTATCTTTAATGATAACCCCCTTAGATTATGTGTTAATCTACTATCCAAATATCACTGTAAGAAGTTTTTGTTTCTCCTCCGGCAGTGTGAGTTGACTTAACTCTGTATTTACCTGGTACTAATGGATAATATCCTAAAACTGTCATAGAACTTGTATAATCTGAACGCTCCCACGTTTTTATTGTCTTCCAACCACCATCGTATTCCTGCAATTCCATCTTAATGGTTTGGTTGTATAATCCCCAGGTGCTTGAATAGGCTTTGGCTTCCAATTCTCCTGATATCTCTCCTATACCACTTCCAAAAGAAGCAAATACATCGGAAGATTGAGTGGCAAACTGAATATTTTCTCCCGCAAAAGCTGCTCCATGTAATAACAAGACTAATAAGGTCACCAAAATAGTAGTCAAAACCTTTCTCACTTAAACCACTCTCCTTTGTAAAGTTTTCATTTCAAATAAACTGACAAAAAATGCTTGTATAGGGTTCTGACTTTTTTTGGCGATTATGAAAATAATTTGTCGAACGATTATTAGAACCCTCTGAACCTACCTTCTGTCTAGTTAATGAAATTAAGGAACGCACTGCTAAATATGACTAAGGAAATTTAATTTAAAGCAATAATGCGAAATCATTTACTTGTAAAATGGTATTTAACAAATATAGTTACTATTAAATACGCATAGGTCCGGTTAATAAGGTTAATCTGTTCACAATTTACGGTAATTTAATTTGAAATAATTAACCTAAATAAGGAGGTGGTTCTATGGTTGTGCTTAAATGATTAAAATCTATCTAGCCTAAAAAATCTTTAAGGAAGATTTATTTTGAAAAGACTATTTAACCATATTGTTGTGACTGCAATAGTATTTTCTATTTTGGTAACTGGGATGCCGTTAACTGCTATTGCCCAACCTACGAGTCAAAACCTACATGACTTATTGCTAAATTCTATTGCTTACTATAAAGTAGAAGTTGTTGACAGTAATACTTCCGATACTGAAACACTTCAAAAGTTAGAAATTGAAAATCTAAAAAAAAAGTTTTAAGGGGCTCACTGAAAAACAAATAAAAAAATTGACTAAAGAACATTTAAATAAAATTATTGCATTGAAACGAAATGGTGATAATTCTATTTTTTGGGATAAAGGCTTTGTTGAAAACGTAGCTAGACATTACTTTCCCGATTTATATCAAATAATGAAAGAACAATTGCGTATAGAACAACCCTCTTATACTACAGAAGCAATAACTATTCAAACAGAAGGAAATGAAGAAAAAACTTTTTCTGTATCTGCATACCATTCTGTCTATGGTTATAAGCTGTGGACTTTCTTTACCCGTATGTATTGGGAGTGGAATGAGGCTGGGGATAAAATCACTTCAGTATCACCCACTACCTGGGGCGAAGCTTATGATCCGACTTGGCATTACGATGGAATTATAGCAGAAGGAGGTCGGTATGAGTACGATGGTTATAGATATTATAAATGGGTCAAAGGATATTTCTATATGAGTGAGCCTTTGAGTGGCCAAAAACTACAGAATAGATATCCTTGGCTTGACATTTGGGTATATGCTGGCGGAGCAAATGCATATGATTCCGGCATTGATTAAGTTGTAATATAAAGCACCTCTTTGAAAGAGGTGCTATAATATACTTAAAACATTATATAATTTAGTAAATGCAAAAAGGGGGAGAAGTTAATGAACTTCGGAATGCCAGAATTGATATTTATTCCATTTCTTGTTGTTAGTTTTATCACGCTTGTACCTTTTTGGAAGATATTTTCAAAAGCAGGGTTTTCAGGTTGGTTAAGCTTACTAACATTGGTTCCTATAGCAAATATAATTGTATTATTTTTTTTAGCTTTTTCTAAGTGGCCAATTCATAAAAACCAAGAATAGGATAATAAATAATGCACGTGTTTACAGACGTACTTTTCTTTTTTAGTACTGCAAAGGAAAATATATGAGTCCATGGTTAGTATAAACCTATAGAATGAAGATGAAAAATTGTAATGATTACGGGTTTTTGGGTACGCATACACCAAAAAGACCTTTGGATATTGGGTATATTAGCAAGGGATTGAATAGGGTAATTTCTCAGACTCCCGTGCGCTAAACAAAATACATGCCCTAAACAAACCGTCAAGGTATCCGGCCAAAGGGTGATCGTAAAAGGCTTTTTAGTAAAATGTCATATGGTGGGAAGAAATATGAAGCATAAAAATATTATGTACATGGTTAATATTTTATTTTTACTTTGTGTCCTATTATTAACTGGCTGTACTGAAGAACACACTGTAAGTATGGATGGAGCTACAGATGAATATCAAAATTTTGTTAGCAATTTAAAGGCAAAGATAAAACAATTGGAAAAAGAGAACGAAAGGCTTACTGAAACAATCAGAGAGCGTAATATGAAGATTAATGAACTAGAAAAGATTAACTATCAGTACTTTTTAGATGAATACTACTATGAGGAAGAAGAGATACAAACCATGTTAGGGTATATGCAATACAATGGTGAAGAACCATTAAGAGCACTTCCCTACTCAGATGCGATTGAAGTCAACAAAGGTCGTCCTGCAAAGGTAAAGGTAATTAGTACGGTGAGAAACAAATATGATGAACACTGGGCGTTAGTTTATTTCCGTGAATCTCGCAGAAATAATTATGGCTTTGTAAAAGTAGAACATCTTGAAGAACTTGAAGAAGAATATAGTAGTAAAGATTATTCCAAATTAAATATCCCCATAAGCATAGAAGGTATCAAGATTGGAGATTCTTTGGAAAAAGCTATAAGTGTGTTAGGAAGGGATTATGTTGAAGTAAGAGAGGCTGAGTTTGGGGTAAATCATGGGGGATTTATTCATTACGGAAAAGTGGATGGAAGCGGCAAGCTAATGACTTTAGGTGACGGTATAGATATTTTTTATAGTTTATATACGCATAGTATTTGGTATATAAGAATAGAATGTGAAGGTTATTATACTTCAGATGGATTTAGTGTGGGGAGCAACGCAAAGGAAGCTATTGACTATTATAAATCCCATTATCCGGTAATCGAACACGGCCCTAATTTTGATGAAAACTCCACCTACTTTGATGTGGGAGATGACTATGGCTTAAGACTGGATATAGATACTGAAGAATTAACGAAAGAAAGTAAAATAAAGAGAATTGAGCTGGCGCCTGTTTGGTGGTTTGGAGCCCCTTAATAAAAAAACTTTTTTCCAAAAAATACAACTCAAAGGTACAAGGAAGTTGCTTTATCTAACTCCCTTGTACTCATAATAAAAGATTTTGCATATATTTTCCTCAGAATGGTTACGCTAAATTCTTGACAAACCCTCATAATACAAAACTTAACTTACGTGATAATGAAGCACATTATTGGCAACGTGGTAACATTTTACTATGACCGACCAACCACCACCATCCCCGTTTCAGGATTTTTGATAAGCCAAAAAAAATAATGCTGGTGATGAACCTTATAAACACATGGAACAAGCAGAGTTAAGCCAAGACTTGCGTTTGGCAATTACAAAACTAGAGCCAAAACTTAAGCAGCTAGTGATTTTAAAGTATTATTGGGATCTCAACAACCAGGAAATTGCTACTTAAAAATGCAAAGTTAGAGTTTTTTTAAGGTGGCGATAAATTTGGTAGTAAAAATTTTTCAGATCTTTAACACAGTAATACTTGTCGTAATTTTTTTATCCGGGATTTTTGTTTGGATAGACGCTCAAAAAAGAGGTTATAATAAAATATTCTGGAGCTTGATAACAATACTATTCTTCCCTCTGGGTTTAATTGCATACATTGTTTTTATACTTCGAAAACCTACTTAACGCCAATTTTCTCTAGGTCAGTAGCTGCAGTTAAATATTGCAGCTACTGACCTAACCTAATTTTGCCTTCAACCGTCTTTTCCCATCACAAGAATATACAAAATACTTAACATAAAAAAGATTTAAACGAAAAAATTACCGGTAGTGAAGCCATACAGCAGCTCGCACTTAAAACCCTCGGTAAGAAACTAACACATCTGGTTTACTAGATTCCTTTTGTTGTTGTTTTTTAATATTTTTTTATATATGCTGGGCAATCATAAACCCCGCAGCATTAAACTGCGGGGTTGTCATTTTCTTTTTTGCTCAAGTTCACTAGAGCATCTATAGCTATATCCATCACTTTTTTCTCAGCCTGGTAAAACAGCCGTTCTTTTTCCTCAAGTGTAAGCTGTTTTTTTAGTAAAATATTTGAGTCAGTTCCCACTATTGCTCCCACACGGAATCTTCTTTTAGAACCGACAATAAAAACAGTAGCACATTCCATTTCGGATACTACTACATCAGTGTTGAGTAAGATGTTATTTAATTCCTTATTCTGCATATAGTAGGCATCTCTGGTCAAACTGACCCCGATAAAAAACTTTTCTCCCTTTAATTTTTCTTCCGTAGCTTCTTTCAAAGCCAGAGTAACTTGAAAATTTGCAATCGCAGGATAACTACCCGGCAAATATTCATGCGAAGTTCCTTCCTCACGAACAGCAGCATTAACAATTACCACACTTCCTACTGGGATGTCCTCTCTTCTTGCTCCCGCAGATCCTACTCTAATAAATGTATGGGCACCTACATTGGCAAGTTCTTCTACAGCAATGGCAGCCGATGGTCCTCCTATTCCCGTAGAACAAACGCTTAACCTCACTCCATCCTTATAGCCAGTATAAACTACGTATTCCCTGTTTTCTGCTATTTTTTCAGCCTCATCAAACCGTTCAGCAATCCTCTTTGCTCTACCCGGGTCCCCAGGTATGAGGACATAAGGAGCTATATCTCCTATCTTGCACCTTATATGTTTTTGCAACGTTTTATCATACAGCATACTATCATTCCTCCACAAATAATTCTACAATTCTGTTCTCATTTAGGTTGACAAGACCCTTATCCGTTATTTTTAGCAATGGGCTAACGGGCAAAGATATTGTACTTAAGGACATCACCGAATTATAGTGCCGGTACCCTAATCTATGCATTGCGCTTCTGAGACTAGAAAGCTTTTTACCGATAGAACTCAAGCTCTCTTCAGACAGTATACCGGCAACGGGTAGCTCTACGAGTGCCAAGATTTCACCATTTTGTACTGCACAATAGCCTCCCTGACTTTCTATAATTGTATTTGCCGCTTTAACTGCATCCTTTACAGTCTTACCAACTACTATTAGATTATGATGATCATGGGCATAGGTGGCGGCAACCGCACCTTCTTTGATTATATCCCCAGTTATTAGCCCAATCCCAAAATTGCCCGTATTGTTGTATCTCTCAAAGACTGCCACAATACAGTGCGGTGAGTTCTCCCAGTCTAAAAAGCCATCTTTAACATTCACTTCGCATATTTTCTCTTCAGTAAAAGTACTCCCGTCATTCACTTTGATAACCCTGCATTTTATATTCCCTCTTTTTATGGGAGCTTTAATTTGAAATTTGTCAGCAGTTATATTTGGCAACTTTATACTTCTGTAAAAATGATCTGGAAATAACTTTCTTTTTTCTGTAAAAGTATATCTCTCTTTTCTGTCATACACCTTTTTACCCTTTTTATACACCTTTACGATTTTAAAGTCCTCAATATCTTCCAGCAAGACAAAGTCTGCCAGCCTACCGGGTGCTATGCTCCCCCTGTCTTTTAAACCCATTCTTCTTGCCGGCGTAAATGTGGATACATACACGGCATTTTCAGGACTAATTCCCATTTTAATCGCTTTTTTTACGAGCTTATTTAAATGTCCTTCTTCAATAAGAATGTCCGCCATTACATCATCCGTAACTAAACAAAAATGCTCATACAGCTTATTTTGGACTAGAAAATCTATAACCGGTTGGTTCATAGATTTTTCCTGGATTTCTACAAATACTCCATTCATAATTCTTTCTCTTAAACCTTCCACCGTCTGATGGGTATGGTCTGAATCAATTCCATTATAAACGACTTTTGCTAAATCCATCCCCTTTAGCACCGGGCAGTGCCCCTCAATCGGCATTTCAGGATGGTTTTTCCTGAAATATTCAAGTATTTTATTTACTTTAGCGTCCGGACTATTTATCACATCGTAATAATTCATTACCTCTCCCAAACAGATAACATTATTTTCATGTACCAGCACTTCAATATCTTCTACATCAATACAGGCTCCTGTCGTTTCATATTTTTGTGAAGTAGATGGAACGGAACTCGGAATTCCGTAGTAGATATCCAGATTGCAATCTTTACCTATTTCTATCATCGCTTTAATTCCTTCAACGCCAAATATGTTAGCTATTTCATGGGGCTCTGCAACAACTGTTGTTACCCCGTTTTTTATGAGCTCATGGGAAAAAGCATAAGGGGTAGTCATGGAGCTTTCAATGTGAACATGAATATCTATTAGCCCGGGTATCATATATTTATTATCTGCATCTACAACTTCGTTGGCATAGAAATTGTAACTGTCCGCATTTCCTATGTAAAAGATTTTTTGACCCAAAACGGCAACATCTGCTTTTATAAACTTTTTTATATAAGAATTGAACACATATGCATTTTTTACCAAGAGATCAACTTTCATGGTAATTCCCCTTCTACAATTTCATCCTATCATCAATTCCTCTGCTCCTCTGTTTCGCTCTACACACTGCAGTACACCGAACATATTTTCACGTTTTCAGGACTTTCACCTTATAGACAACACCCGTGCTAGGCTCACGCAAACAAAGTATCCCTTTAAAAGGGATACTTTACAAAAATTACTGCAATATTTCTTTATTCCAAATGTCTATCCATTCTGACTTAACATTATTGATATAACCCCAGTCAACCGGCTGCAAACTATTTATCAGGTCTTTGCCATATGTCAAGCCCTTGGCCTCTTCTTCTGTTAGTTCTACATTAATATTTACGGGTGAATCAATTTTATCAAGAGCATTAGCTTTCTGCACCTCTTCACTTAATAGCCAGTCAATGAATTTTTCAGCAAGCTCTTTATTGTCTGTTCCTTTAACTACGTTTACAACATTGAGGTTTGCAAAGGAACCCTCCTCAGGATCAACCCATTTTGCCGTAGGTACAGCTTTTTTAATACTATCATATGCAAAATCCATTGCCACTCCTACCGCAACTTCACCTTGGGCAAACATGTTGACAAGCTCAGATGACCTTGCATAAGTTTTTACCAGATTTGGTTTGATTTTCTTAAGTTCTTCAAAAGCAGCCCTATAATCATCTTTTAGGGATACTCCTATTTTATTGGCAGCAGCTATAACCATGACAGGACCGGATGTTGTATTTATCTCTGGTATAGCAACATTATTCTTAAGATCTTCCCTCCAGAGATCTGCCCATGACTTAATGGGTTTGTCAACTGCTGCTGCGTCATAAACAATTCCCGTTCTATTGATCGTATATGCCGGGCCATAATCTTCTCCCAAAGGAGCCTTCGCAATATCGTATATTTTATCGATATTGGGAATGTTTTCTCTATTTATTTTTTCAAATAGCCCTTCTTTAACACCCTGCATAGCATAAGATTGAGCAAGGAAAATCAAATCGACTTCACTGTTTTTGTTCATTTTAATTTTATTGAGCCTGTCAGCGTTATTCCCTACTTCTAACACTATTTCCACATTATTTGCTTTTTCAAACGGCTCAAACACGTTTTTCCTTAACTTGTCCTCATTATATCCCCAAGTAGAAATAACTAACTTTTTGGGTTCATCTGCATTTTCTTCAGATTTTTTATCCAGCCCTGTTTCATTTTCGCCTTGAGTTCCACATCCCACCAACATTAACCCTAATACTAAGACCAGGGTAAAAACCGTAATGATCCTTACTGTCCTTTTCATTTTCTCCTCCCTTTCTAAACCAATACTATTTTATCCTCCGGGAAATATAGAGTCACTCGTTCACCCTTTACATAACGCTTATGAGCACTACCATTTACCAAAAGCCTGCCAACTTCTGTTTCCACCACATATTGATAATGCTTCCCTAGAAATGTGCTAATTCCGATTATGCCTTTTAATGTATTTGTTTCCTTTTCACCCCCTTCATTAAGGATATCTATTTCTTCGGGGCGTATGGCTCCCTTCACATACCTCTCATCCTCGCGACCGTTAAAATGTGTAACTTTAAATCTCTGACTATTTTTCAATTTATAAAAGCCACCGTCTATTTTTTTTGCTTCAAGTTCCAGCTCAATGAAGTTCTCAAAACCGACAAAGTTAGCAACAAATTCCGTTCTGGGCAGATTATATATCTTTTGAGGAGTATCAAGCTGTTCAATTACGCCGTTATTCATTACCGCCACCCTGTCGGAAATAGAAAAACACTCTTCCTGATCATGGGTGACATATATAGCCGTAATATTATATTCCTGCTGAATTTTTCTTATTTCCAGGCGCATCTTAACCCTTAACTTGGCATCTAAATTACTGAGTGGTTCATCCAGTAAAAGCAAATCAGGTTGTATAACAAGTGCCCTAGCAAGCGCCACCCTCTGTTTCTGCCCTCCTGACAATTCTCGGGGAGATCTATCGGCATAATCTTTTAAACCGACGGTTTCCAAAATTTCCATTACTCTCTTTTTGATTTCATTCTTAGGAATATTTCTCTGTTTTAAGCCAAAAGCTACATTGTCAAATACCGTAAGGTGCGGAAATAATGCATAGTTCTGAAAAACAAATCCGAAATTTCTTTTATGTACGGGAATTTTAGTATAATCCTTTCCGTTAAAAACAAACCTTCCATTTTTCGCCTCAACAAACCCGCCGATCAATCTTAGTGTGGTTGTTTTTCCGCACCCGCTGGGACCCAACAATGAAACTAGTTCACCTTTTTCAACGTCCAGGTTTAAGTTCTTTAAAACCACATTTTTTCCGTATGCCACCGATATATCTTTCAAGCTCAATAACGCCATATTATTTCCTCCTGCCCCGCTATTTTGTAAAATAGCTCAACCCCAGTGTCTTTTCTATAATGAACATCAAAATAATAGTCATTGCCATCAGCACTACTGACAAAGCAGCAATCGTCGGATCAAAATAATATTCCACATAGCTCATCATCTGTATGGGCAGAGTGCTAATACCTGGCCCAGTAAGAAAAATAGACACAGGAACATTGTTAAATGAATTTATAAATGCCAGGATAAAAGCTGCTATAACTCCGGATGCAATATTAGGAAGTACTATTACAAAAAAAGTTTTTAATTTACTGGCTCCCAGGCTTATGGCAGCTTCTTCAATTGAATAATCAAAATTCTCGAGAGATGAAGAAATCACTCTTATTATGTAAGGCATTATTATAACTGTATGGCCTACTAATAAGCTTGTATAAACCGGCATCTCATACTTGATTACTAAAAAGTTAAGCAGAGAAAAACCAAATACTATTCCGGGCACCAGTACTGGTGACAGAAAAAAACCCTGCAAAAAATTTTTCCCCACAAAATCATAGCGGCTAAGTCCGTATGCAGCCGGAATACCAACTAATAATGCCAGTACTGTCCCTAATACCGCTATTTCCAGGCTGATTTTAAAAGTTCTTACAAACATCTCAACTTTAAAAATATTAGCCAGCCATTTTAATGAAAAACCCCGGGGTGGAAACTTGAGGAATTCATCTGTACCGAAGGCTGCTCCCGTAATAATTATTAAAGGTATTATCAAAAAAAAGTATACGAGTAAAGCAAACAACGTTAAAAATTTTCCTTTCCCCTTCACAAAACCTCACCCCTAAGCATTTAACCTGCTTGACAGTTTATTAATTAAAAAGGTAACAAAAACAGTAGTTAATATCATAATGGTAGCCACTACAGAAGCACTATCCCAGTCAAATAAAGACATGGCATTTTGATAAATTAAGGTTGCTAGTACCGTTGTATTACTTCCACCCAGTAACTGGGGAGTAGTATAGGCAGTTATGCTTCCTGTAAACACCAATACACTTCCAACTATGAGGCCAGGAATACTTAGTGGAAATATAACCCTGGCAAATACTTCCCTTCTTGTAGCACCCAGGCTTTCTGCTGCCTCAATCAAGTCCTCGTCTATATTTTCCATAACACCAACTAACGACATTATCATTAACGGTAAAAATAAGTACACAAGTCCTATTACAATGGAGAACTCGTTATAGAGCAATCTTAATGGTTCTTCAATTAGATTTAACTTCAACAGTGTCGAATTTATAATGCCATTTTTTCCCAATATGACCATCCAACTGAAGGAACGCACAACAGGACTTGTTAATAAAGGGAAAACTGCAAAGATAATGTATAATCCCCTCACTCTTCTACTTACTCTGGATATGTAATAAGAGGTAGGAAAGCCTAAAATTACAGCTATCAGGGTAGTTAGCAGGGCCAGCTTTAAAGTCCTTATATAAACTCCCCTGTCATAACTGTCTTTGAAAAAGGCAATATATTTTGTAAGTGTCAGCCCTTCATCACCCTGAAAAGTTCGAAAGACCGTACTAAATAAAGGTACCGCTAAAAATAACAGAAGAATTATTAACCCTGGTAGCAACAACAGATAGACATATACGTTTTTTTTCACTTCCAGCCCCTCTTTCTTACTCTTTTAGGCTCTTGGTACTTCCTCTTACTGCTAGTTTAGGGAATAAAGTAATTTTTTCTGGACTCACATCTTCATTTGAAATTTGTTTCATTAACAGCTCCAAAGACCTCTCACTTATCCTCTCAATTGGGTAAGCTACAGTTGTAAGTTTAGGTTCCATTGTAGATGCAATTGAAATATCATCAAATCCAACTACTGAAACATCATCAGGTACACTAATACCGTGCTGACTCAAGCAATTAATTGCCCCTATAGCCATTAAGTCGTTAGCAGCTATGAGTGCGGAAAAATTCTTCTTATCTTCTAATAATCGCTTCATAGCCTTAAATCCGCTTTCCATTGTAAAAATACCGGCATATACAAGTTCTTCGTCGTAGGATAAACCATACTTTTCTAAAGCCTTTTCGTAACCTATTCTTCTCTGTTCCGAAATTTGAAAATTTTTTGGCCCTCCAATAAAAGCAATTTTTTTATGCCCCAGGGAAATCAAATGTTCCGTAGCCAAAAACGCACCATAGTTGTTATCTATGGTTACTGTATTTATATCAGTATATTTAATTTCCCTATCCAGCATAACAAGAGGTACTTTTTTTTGTTTGGCTCTTTTTATAACCTCTCTAATTCTATGGGAGGATGCATATATAACCCCGTCCACTCTATTCTCAATTAAATCTAACAGGTAATCGTCTTCTCCTCCGCAAATTCCATCAATATTACATAATATGATGCTGTAACCAAATTTACCGGCAGCATCTGCTAGACCTCTGGCCATTTTACCAAAAAAAGGGTTGCTAACATCGGGTACCACTAATCCTATAAATTGGTTTTCCCTTACTACCGGTTGGCGGGTAAGCGGCTGGTAATTAAGCTCTTTAATTGCCTTCAATACCTTCTGCCTGGTCTCTTCTTTAACGTTAGAGGAATTGTTTATTACCCTGGAAACTGTAGCAATAGAGGTATTTGCCCTTTTTGCAACTTCTTTGATATTGACCATGTATTTACTCCTCAATGAAAATATTTTCATATTTTTTTAAATAAAAACCACTTAAATCGATGCTAAATGCTATTTATGAAAACTTTTTCATTTTTCCATAAATCGTAATTCTACAAAATATGCAAAAATCCTTTTCTAAAATTAAAAAAAGGGGCCAGTAAACCGGGCTGCCCCCCTAAATTTATCCACTCTGCCTCAATGAATGACTAGGTATCTTGTATGATTTTGGAAAATGCTTCATGAAACTCTTTTGGCGAATAGATAATTAATACTCTTTTATTAATTTAATTAAAATAACTCTGTTTAGCATTTTCCATCCCCTCTCATTTAAAAAATAAAACAGTGGGATATTGGGAAATAGTTTAATCTTTTTCCAATAGCCCACCGAAAATTATTAGTTAAAAGTAAGCTTTTTCATTGCTGCTATTTATATGATAACTTGCTGATAGCATAATAACAACATGAAATCTATATTCTGTTTTTTCTGTTACTAACGGAAAGTTTAGCTTACCGAAAGACCAGTGGGAAAATCGGGTGTGCATACCGTATGCACCGATGTTATAAATTACGTGTGCGGGAACCAGTTCAAAGCGCATGGGAAAAAAATCAAGGCCAAATGCCCTGGCCTGTTCTATAATCTTATCCATTTCCTTTTCCAGTACCTGCAGTTCTCGAGTTTCATTCAACACCAAAACCTCCTCCCCTCCAAACACCGGCAAACCGGTTTACCTGCCTGTTTTTTCTTTGGAATCCGGTCCAAAAAAACTTTTAAGCGCCTTGTAAACCTCATTTTTATTCTTAATGCTGACCGTTTTGAAGTTTTCCCGGTTGATGTTCTTGTAGACGTTCATCAGCGTACTGCTGCGGTAGTAGGGATTGACTATTTCACCGTAACCAAATAAATTAGCATGGTCCAGCAATTTATTTACCAGCTGTACGCACAATTCATTGTCCGAGGGCAAGTTATCCCCATCGGAAAAATGAAAGGGGTAGAGATTGTATTCCTGCGGCAAATACTTGCTCTCAATCAAATCCAGTGCCAGCTTGTAAGCGGAGGAACATTTGGTACCGCCGCTTTCTCCCTTGGTAAAAAATTCCTCCTCACTCACCACTTTTGCCTGGGTGTGGTGCGCAATGAAAACAATGTCCACACTCATGTATTTGGTACGTAAAAACCGGACCATCCAGAAAAAGAAGTTGCGCGCGATGTACTTTTCGAAATTTCCCATACTCCCTGAAGTATCCATCATGGCCAGCACCACGGCGTTGGATTCGTAGCGGCGCTTCACGGTCCAGGTTTTGTAGCGTAAATCCTCAGGAGTGATGCCGCCGATATGCGGGTTGCCGTTAATGGCATTGCGCTTGAAATTTTCCAGCAGAGTGCGTTTTTTATCCAGATTGCCGCTGAGACCTTTCTTGCGGATATCATTAAAGTAATATAACTCCACTTCCAGCTGCTTGCTTTGTTTATCTTTCATGTTTGGCAACGCCAGCTCTTCAAACAAAATCTGGGAAATTTCCTCCACTGTCATTTCCACTTCATAATAGTCCACTCCTGGTTGGTCCCCGGCCCCCTTTTCCTTGCCAGAACCAGAACCACCGGCCCCGTCGGTTCCTAGAACCTCCCCCACCTGGCTGTCGCCGTCTCCCTGGCCGCCGTGCTGGTTCCTGTCTCTATTGAACCGAAAGCGGTATTCCTGCAGCGACCGGATGGGAATTTTGACAATTTTCTTACCGTTGGAAAGAATGATACCCTCCTCTGCAATAATGTCAGGAAGGTTGTTTTTAATGGCTTCCTTTACTTTCTCCCGATGCCGCTGCTGGTCAATATGGCCTTTCCGGTGCAAAGACCAGTCATTCCGGGAAATCAAGTTGTAGTCCGGCATACTTCCCACCTCAGCTACCTGTTCAACAGGCTGCCGGTGTACTTCAGCAACTCGTTGGCACAGATGGGACAGTAACCGTGACTTTTAATCAACCGGTCGATCACAGCATTAATGCGCTTCAACTGTTCCGGGTCAGGAGTCTTGGTGGAGGTTGTAATTTTGACCACGTCTTTCAGGTCGGCAAACAGTTTCTTCTCGATGGCTTCGCGCAGCCGTTCGTGGGAATTGTAATCAAAAGCCTTGCCCTTCCGGGCATAACTGGACAATCGGATGAGTATTTCCTCACGAAAGGACTTTTTGGCATTCTCGGAAACACCAATTTGCTCTTCAATGGAGCGCATTAGCTTTTCATCGGGATCCAGTTCTTCATCGGTAATGGGGTCTCTTATTTTCACCCCGTTGCAGTATGCTTCCACGTTATCCAGGTAGTTGTTAAACAGCGTTCGCGCCGATTCTTCATAGGAATAAACAAAAGCCCGCTGTACCTCTTTTTTGGCCATTTCATCATATTCCTTACGAGCTATTGCCAGGAAATTAAGATATTTTTCCTTGTCTTCCTTCGTGATGGAGGTGTGCTGGTCCAACCCTTCCTTCAGCGCTCGTAAGATGTCCAGAGCATTGATGCACTTGGTTTCCTGGGTAATCAGGGCGCTGGAAATCCGGTTAATCACGTAACGCGGATCGATGCCGCTCATACCTTCACCCTCAGCTTCGGCACGCAGCTCTTCCACATCTTTTTGTTTGAAACCTTCCACATCCTCGCCGTCGTACAGTTTCATCTTCTTCACCAGGTCCATACCCTGCTTGCGAGATTCCTTCAAACGTGTCAGGATGGAAAATATTGACACTGCTTTCAGCGCGTACGGTGCAATGTGCACGTCATGCATATCACTCTGGTCAATTAATTTCTTGTATATTTTCACTTCCTCGGAAACCTTGAGATTGTACGGTATTGGCATGACAATAATTCTGGACTGCAGCGCCTCGTTTTTCTTATTGCTGATAAACGCCCGGTACTCCGCTTCGTTAGTATGGGCCACAATCATCTCAAAGAATGTCTATTCATAATACTAAAACGTCAATTACTTTTCTTTCTCTCCGTCAAACACTCTAACAACACCCGGTAAAGCCTTTTCGCGTCATCCTCCGTCGCTGGCTTCTCAGGTGGATATATATAAATCGTTCCAAACTTGGATTCCAACTGTACCACTTTTTTCCCTTCTTCTTGCACTTGAGGCTTCACCGGGGTCACCACCTTTCATTTTTAAAAACATATGCAGCAAAGCTTGTCTGCTTTAATAAAAATTATGTAATGGTATAGAACCAGTTGCGCTCACCATCCTTTTCTTTTTTTAATAAAAAACGCCGGTCATCAATGAGTACCTTGATAACCAGCGCATGAAAAATATTTGACAAAAATATACTTCAAGTTTGCGGAATAAGACCCTGGAAAAAATAAATAACCTCCGGGATCGCTACCGGAGGCTATCTGAATGCCTGTTATTTTTCTATAAACTCCCTGATTGTTTTTGCAATTTCCAAAGCGTCATCTGCATCCTTTTTGTTTGGCAACCCATCAGGCAAGCTGCCCACAGGTGCATTGGGATAGCGCGTAGGAATGTAATAAACATCCAGCCGAAGCGCTTTTTTTCTCACCTGTTCAAATTTTTCATCTATATCTTTACATAACCTTATTAGGCCAACCAATTTATGAATTCTCGGCGGATTGACTTTGTTTTTTACCAAAAAAGCTTTTAAGCTTTTTTCTGCAGCTTGGTGAGCATGAAAACAGGCACTATTATACAACTGCACTTTTATCAATTCTTCCGCAGCCTTCAGGTCTTCATCCGCATATTCAAGCCATAACTTATATTCACGAGAAGTTTCTGTCATATAAGATAACTCCCTTTTTTAAAACCTCTTCCGTTAAGAACAGGTTGTCTTCTTCAATCATCTGTTGGAATTCTTTCGGAGTATAAACCATAAAATCCACCGGTACCTGCGGGTCCGTGAGTTCGACAAGATGAAGAATTCTTTCAACAAATCTTAAATCAGTATCCATAACAACCGCTAAATCTATATCGCTGTATTCTTCGGCATTACCAGCAGCTAAAGAACCAAACATGATTATTTTCTCCGGCTTACACATTTCAATAATTTTTTTGCTTATCCTGTTCAGTTCTTCCTGCAATATTGGAACATTGACAGCCACCAGTAATTACCTCCCCCCAAATTCTATTGTAGCAGTATTATATCATTAAAAGATATGGTTGTCATACCGGAGTTACCAGGGATTAAACCTATTGCTTCGTAATTTTTCTTTCCATTTGACAAGAATTTTACTCTTAAGAAACTAATAGGCCTTTGCCAATATACTCAACGGATTCTATGGCTGCTTCGGTGCAGTAGACATTTCATCTATAAGCCAGGGGCTGTCCGGGGTTTCCTTCAAAACAACAACTTTGTGATAATAGGGACCGTCCTTTAAATAAGAAAATATGATCCCTTTTATTTTATAATCTATTTCAACATAATAAATCCGTACCTCGGCAGCACCCATGGCAGAGCGTCCCGGAGACCATCGATTACTCATATCTTTTACCCGCGTTATTTCCATATGCTCAATGTTACGCAATGGAGCGTTATTACCCATGGAAAACCCTCCTCGGAGCTGGAGGGTCAATAGACTCAAAGCTTCTGGGTAGTTCTTTTCGTTAACAAATTTCGCGAAGGAATAGATTACATCTATACTATTTTCATGTTTGTCTGAAGCGTTTTCACCTTCACCAGTTGCATTCCTATGCCCACACCCTATTATCTGTAATCCTAGAAACGCTAATAATATGAACAGCAAAACTCTCTTCTTTGACATGTGCGAATTCTCCTTTTATTCGTAACACAATCCTCTGGCTTCCCAATCAAGAGCACTGGGAAGCCAGAGCGTAACCTCCATTCGTGGCACCTTAGTAGTTAAAGAACTCCTCGAAAACGTACTGGTCTGAAGAGTCATAGTAGTACGTTAAAATCCAAGAGTATGTCTTGCCCTGGTCGGCCCAGTAATGCGAACCATTTTGGGTCATGTGCTCACCGTCTGTTCGCGAACCATCATAAGTACCGGCGTAATACGATGTCTCAAATAAAAACGGATCAATCCATTTCCAGTTCCTACGAAAACCCAGACCATGAATGGCATCAACCGCATCATTTGTTTTCCAGTAATTCGAACCAAGCTTGTATACTTGGCTATTTATCGTGTTATCTACATCTGCACCCCAAGCAGGATATTTCGGGTACTTTACGTGATACCATCCATACATTTTAACAGCCATGGCTCCGGCTTTGAGTGCTTCCATTGGTTATAGTTCAACGCCCAACACAAAAATCCTCCAAAAAATGTAAATGCAGTTAAGTATTGTAATGTTACCAAAACCTCCGCCGGAGGGAAACCTTAAAATCAACAGGTTCTGTTCAAGAGTTACAATTTTTAATGCTTTTTTACACGAAAATCGTTCAGGAGAAGAACCAGGATTTTCATTCAGACCTGTGAGCTGAGGCTCATGATAGTTTTGTTATATAGTGGATTTACACTATTAACTATCTTTTAACAGCTTTTGGCTGAAAACGTAAATTTTCTATTTTTCATGAAAAGTATATATTTTGGTATGCAGCTAATATAAATATAACACCAATAATAAAATTGGAGTGATATATGTGCAGATCAGTTCAATAATATGCTACCTCAGACGTTCCAGACAGGATATAGAAAAGGAAAAACGGACCGGCGAAGACACCCTAGCCACCCAAAAAAATATCATGCTCCAAGCCCTTAATAAGTTTGAAATTCCATTCGATACAGTAGAAGAAATCGGGTCGGGTGATAAAATAGAAACCCGACCGGTTTTCCAGCAAGTTTTAAGTGACCTGAAAGCCGGTAAATATAATGCCATAGCCGTAAAGGAAATCCCCCGGATAGGCCGCGGCACTTACAGTGACATGGGTCAAATCTATGACTTGATCATGGAAAAACGGATATTCATTATCACTCCACATAAAATTTATGACCCGTCCAACCCTTCCGACCTGCGGCAAATTCGTTTTGAACTCTTTTTGGCCCGGGAAGAATTTGAAATGATTAAAGAACGACTGGTGGGGGCCAAATACAACCTTGCAGCAGAAGGAAAATGGGTTGTCGGCGCCGCCCCCTATGGGTATGAACTGAATTCCCGTACAAGCCGGCTGCAGCCCACAGAGGAAGAAGCCCAAATCGTTAGATTGATATTTACGTTATATGTCTATGGCCTGGAAGATGAAAACGGTATTAAAAAAGATGTGTCATTCCGGGCTATAGCCACTTACCTGACCAACCTCGGAATACCCACCCCGCGAAAAGCAAAAAGCTGGAGCTATTTAACCGTTAAACGGATATTGGAAAACCCCGTATATCACGGCACTCTTAAATACCGCACTAGAAAAAGAGTGGGCAACAAGTATTATGACCGCCCTGAAAATGAATGGATAGTCGTTGAAAACGCCCACGAACCACTTATCGACGATGAAACGTGGAATTTGGCCCAAAAAAAGCTTAATAAACTGTCTGGAAAACTCCCCAACACCAAATTGGATTTTTCACCCTGCGAACTGGCAGGACTGGTAACCTGCTCAAAATGCGGCAACCGGATGATCCGCCAGTATTCCGTGCAGCACTATACAAAAAAAGACGGAGAAAAAAGCGTTTATAAAAAAGAATTTCTCTGGTGCCGCACTCCGGGATGCACTTTCGTCAAGTATCGTGACGTTGAAAACAGCATCATCAAGTACCTGAAAATGCTCGGCAGCTTTGACATGAAAAAATTAAAGGAGCTTTTCAACGATACTTACAACCAACAGAAAGAAGCGGCAGCTGCCGCCGATACCGAGGCACTGGCACAAAAAAGAGCGGCGGAATTAAAACGCCGTCTGGACTTTATTTGTGAAAAGTATGAAAACGGTATTTATGATGACGAAATGTTCCTCCGCCGCAAAATGGATATTGAACGAGAACTGGAAACCTTGGAAAAAATTTCAGATAAGCAGCCGGCAAATAATAAAAATGAATATGAACAAGACCTGAAAACCCTGAAAGAAAACATCAAAACATTTCTCAAAGCATATAAAGAGACAGAAAACAAGACATTAAGAAACAAGCTCTTGCGTGAGCTTGTAGATCAGGTTATAGTAAATAAAACAGGCCGTGGTAAGTTCGACCTGCATATTTATCCCAGGTTCTTTTAGTTTAAATAAATATTTTGGTGCAATGAGCATACATTCTTCTCGTCAGCGGAAATCAGAGCAAAACGGCCTGTTTTGAAGTTTCCTTCCTGGGACAAGCTGAGAAGACTGTATAAAAACTTTTCGTCCGCTTTTAACATTTCCTGGAATTCCATGATTCCGCGGTTGGCCTTGTTTAACTCGCCGTCAAACCGGTAGGCGCGTGGGTCGGATTCCGAGCCGTATTCAGCAATGGTCGAAAAGTCAATACTTCCAGTCAAGTCGGCTATGTCCTGGGATTTGGGGTCAGAAGGGCTGAAAGTACCGATTCCCACCCGGTTTTCTTCGGAAAAGACAATTCGCTCCACCGGCACCTTTTCAATTTGGCCGTTAAATTCCTCTTCCACTCTCAGACGGCAGGAGGGACACAGGTTACCTTCAATATAAACCCCGTATTCCTTGGAAAATTCCTCCCGCAGTTCGTGGGGTATCAGGTGCAGCGGTTCTTCATGCATGGGGCATCCTTTTATGGCGTAAACCGCTCCTTCTTCGGTGCGGGTGTACCGCTCCAGCCCCCGTTTTAACAGGGCAACAATGGTGGACTTCCCGCCGCTAACCGGACCCATGAGCAGCAAAATTCTTTTCCTTACATCCAGGCGACGTGCCGCGGAATGAAAGTAGTCTTCCACCAGTCTTTCCAACGTCTTATCCAGACCAAATATTTCGGATTCAAAAAAAGCGTATTTTTTCCCGTTTTCGGTATTTTTCACACCGGCGCTGACTATCATGTCGTAGATTCTGGCATGAGCTAATCTGGTAATTTCCGGTCTTTTCTTCACCAGGTCCAGGTAATCCAGAAAAGTGCCTTCCCAAGCCAAGGCTTTTTCCTGTTCGCGATATTGTTGCAAACGTTCCAAGACGTCCATGCATTCCACCCCCCTAGGCTAAGCGTCATAACACGGTTTAATAAATATATATGCTCCTGACTAGCAAAAAGAAGTAATCTCTTTATCCAAAAAACTAGCCAAGCAGACTAATTTATGGTAAATTTAAGCATAATAAGTTTATCTCTATGCAAAGCTATAAAGGAGAGGTGGCATGTATGGGTTACAAATTTGAATTTACATGGTTACTGCGGCTGCCTGTTGACGAACTGCCCGAGGAACCGGGGCAGAAATTACAGGATGACAATAACGAAAACCTGCTGTTGTGGAAAAGAACATCCGGTAATATCATCCTGGGCTTTTTCCGCGAAGGACACAAGCTGGTTTATCCCGTAGGACTGGACGTGCTGATCGTCACAAAAAGCCAGGAAACCATTGGCATCGGTAAAATTGTAAAATCAGAAATTTACGAATTGCCTGATGGTTCATTAACCACAGTAGTGGAATTCTCCTTGAAGAGAATGTTTGACGATAACGAAAGAGAAGTGGTCAGCAGAGTAATCAAGGAGATGTATGGTAAATAGTTGTGCAGGAGGTGATACCATGGCATATGTATGCACCAAATGCGGCAAGACAAAAAAACTGCCTGACTTCTGCTGTGGAAAGCCCATGCTCAGTGAAGGTAAGTATTACTGCAACAGCTGCGGTTCTACTTTCGACACTTCGGGAGACTGCTGCAGCCAGCCTTTAAAACAAGTATAATTTCCAACTGACCCGATACTCACCCGTCCGGTTAATAATTCCTGCAAGCTACATATTTCACTGCTGTTTCCGGGTTGAGTACCGGGCCTTTTTAAAACCTTTGTTTTTTTTCAGGCACTGATGTATAATAAGTATCGGGATTTCGAAAACTCACCCTACATAGGAGGGTTTTATATGAAAATTGATGAGGATTTTCAACTTACGGCTGATGGGCTCCTGACGTTTGCAGATAATATCTATGCACCGCAGCCGTCAGTAAGGCGCTTGAAAGATGCCGCGGATGTACTGTACGAATCCGTACCGCTAAGCGACCGTCCGTTGTATTACATGTACCGGGGCGTGCATTACCGCGAAGACCGTTCACTATTCCTGGACAATGATATTCGCTATGATATAACGGTGATTCTACCGGGACTTGTCGGGCATGAATACATAAAAACCGTCGGGCACTTTCACCCGCTCAAACCTCAATCCTCGGAGACCTATCCGGAATATTACGAGGTACTGGAGGGTGAGGCCCTGTATATTCTCCAGAAAAACAACCGCGCCGGCGAAGTGGAGGAAATAATGGCCATAGAAGCCAAAAAAGGTGACAAAGTGTTTATCCCGCCCAATTACGGGCACATCACCGTCAATCCGGGTGAGCGGCCCCTGGTAATGGCCAACCTGATTGAGAGCAATTTTTCCTCCCTGTACCAGCCTTTTGCCGACAAGAGAGGCGCCGCCTACTACTGTATCAAGGGCGAAAACGGCAAGCGGGAATTTGTAAAAAACGAAAACTACCATAATTCGGTGGGGTTAAAGCTGATGGCTGCCCCTTCCTTGGAACAGCCGCTGGATCTCGACTTGGATAAGGGACTGTACCAGTGGTTCAAGGAAAACCCGGAAGCTTTTTCCATATTAAAATAGAAAAAAACTCAGGTAAACACCTGAGTTTTTATTTACGCTTGATTTTAAGCACCACCCATTCCCGACCGGCCGCCGCCCCCTTGTTGTTGACCGCCCTGCTGCTGGCCCTGTCCCTGCCTGCCCTGCCCTCCTTTTTCCACCTGCACCGATTTTATCTCCCCGTCAATCTGGAGTTCCATTTTCTTACCGTCGGTAGTTTCAATGATGAGCTTGGTGCCGCCGGAACCTTTCTGTCCCTGGCTACCGCCCGAGTTTTCCGAACTGGAGGATGACTGGGACTGTTTCTGCCCCTGGCTTTCGCCTGAAGAGCCTTTTTGTGGCGGCTGGGCTTTGATGTCCCCTAAACGCTGCTTGACCAAAAACAGGTTTTCCCTGGTTATCAGGCGCACCGGGACAATAGTGGCAGGTATATCGTAGTTACCGTTGGCTATGATGGTTTCGGCATTCCACGCCTCGCTTTTCAGCAGTTCGGAAACCGCCCGTGCCGCATGGCTTCCCACCAAATCCGGCATCAAATCAACATCAGCATCATGGACCCCCATCAACATTGCCTGAGCACTTTCTTTGGTAATGCCCGTACCAATTGTGATCAGGGTTGGATCAACAGCATTCTCCAGCAACGCTTTGGTTATTGTTTCGCTTTCAGCAGTTACCGCACCCATTTTGCCCGCTTCCAAAACAGCCTTTGCCACCTCTGACCTGGTCAACGTGGGGTTTTCGTCAGAAATTTCCCTGGTAGTGACTGCCACCTTGTCTCCCAGCACCTGCTTTTGACCGGTAACAATAGGTACTGCCCGGGGACTGCCCTTGGCTATCAATGTCAACCCGGACGGTGATTTCAGTTTGTCCTTCTGGTTTAAAATGTACTGCCCCTGTAATTGCCCTACCCGTGTGTAATCGGGACCGATATAACCGTCAACGGGTACATTGGCAGGCAGGATGTTTAAAGCCAGAACCTTGATGCCTTTTGCCTTTGCTTTTTCCGCCAAGCGCACCGCTTCGGTCGGACTGATAAATTCTATTAGCAATACTTTTATCTTTTGTTCCAGGAGTTCGTCTACATGCATTGACTGCTGTGCCACATCGTTTTTCGCATCCTTGTAGATAAATTTGACCTGCTTCCCTTTGGATTTATCCAGGGCCTTTTTGATGGTTTTGGCGCCGGCACTGCTCATATCCGCCAGGCTGACTCCCACCAGCTGTTTTTGCTGCAGTTGCAGTTTCTGCTGGGGTTTTTTGCTGCAGCCAAATCCTGTCAGTATGATTAATACGCCTATGAAAACGGTTAATACAAGTCTCCATCTGCCGTCGGTCATACAATCACCTCTACGTATATAGTTTGCTACAAGAAAGAAAAATTAATTATTAATTTGTGTAAAATCAGGTTTTAAATTTGGCAAAATGGTAATAATTACCACGTGTAGACAGTAACAGTTATAGAAGAGAGGTGAGTGTAACCAATGACAACAAAAAAAGACCTGCAATTATATATCAAGCAGGGAAACAGTTATAAGGAGCTGTTGCAAAAAGTCAACCGCAACGGGCAGTACGACAGAAAAATAGCCAAGATAGAAAAAAAACTGGCTGCCGCCAGAAAAAAACTGCAGTCTATTTAGCTGTCATTGCTTCTACAGCCAGTTTTTCCCGGTACTTTTCAATTAACTCGGGTACCCGCCGGATGTAGTTTTTCGTTTCCGAGATGTACAGGTAACGAGAGTTGTAGACATTGCCCGGCCCGGCATTATATGCCGCCAGAGCCTGCTCCAAATTGCCGAATTCCTTTAACTGCATGGCCAGGTACCTGGTACCGCCCTCAATATTTTCCACCGGGTCATAAGGGTCTACACCCAGAAACCTGGCCGTAGCAGGCATCAGTTGCATCAGTCCGATAGCCCCCGCCGGGCTGACCGCCCGCGGGTCCCCTCCCGATTCCTGCTCCATAACTGCAGCCACTATTGCCGGGTCAACGCCGTATTTCCGTGCCGCCTGTTCAATTAGCGGCGCCCACCGGAGAATTTTATCCGTATGGTCATACGGCAGTACTTTCTTTTTCACCACCATTACCGGCTGGTCGCCTACCCGCATCACCCGCACCGTAATCATCCGGTAAAGGGCTGCAGCCGCAGCAGAAAGGTTATCTCGGGCAATTTCCAGCCAGCTTTTGGCATACACCGGGTTTACATATTCCTCTCCCGCTTCCGTTCTTTCCAGCCGCCACACGTTCAACAGCAGGGATAAGGTATCGGATACGTCGCGCTTGAAAGCAGTCCACTGTTCCATCTTGTACTCAAAGGTTTTTTCTATGTCAGGTTCAACCTTTACGCCGCTTTCCCCCGGTACGTGTCCCAATTCGCCAAACCAGTTACCCGAACCGCTCAAGGCAAATTTGGCCGGTTCCTGCCGGGCAAGAAAGCGGATGGCCGCCTCTTCATAGGAATGAAAATCCATGTTGACCAAAACCAGGTGAACTGCTGCGACAGCGATTAACAGCACGGCTATGAATTTCATAAATAGCTGGTAAAACCGTTTCAGCAATCGCATTTTCTCAACCCCCGGCCCTTTATTATTTCGCCAAGAGTTAAATTTTCCCTGTTGCTTCACATGCGATTTAGGCACCATGTCAGCTCGCTCCGGATTTCCGGGTCAAGCTCCCGTGACAGCCTTCGTGCGAAATAATCCCTAACTCGTTTGCCCTGGGATTTATATAGCGACCACAACGCATGTAAACGCAACACCTTACTCTGGCTGTTTTCCGCCAACCGGTAAATTTGCTCGGAAACATAGCCCATGTTGCCGGCGGCAAGCAGCGCGTTGCGCTGGAGGACGATCTTACCCCGCCAGCCGCAGGTGCTTTGGCCAAATATTTCTCTAAATTCTTTGTTGGATAACCCCAATAGCAAGTCGATACCGGGGTAAGCCAAATCCGGTTCCTGCCGCGAAATCAAAAATTCTCCCACCCTGCCTGCATCCACATTTTGATTGTGGGGACATGCTTCCTGGCAGATATCGCAGCCGTAGATTCTATCTCCCAGGTAATCCCGGTACCGGCGAGGGAAAATTCCTTTTTCCTGGGTAAGATAGGATAAGCATTTGTACGGGTTAACAACATACGGCGCCTCAATGGCACCAGTGGGACATGCTCGAATGCAACGGTCGCAACCCCTGCAGGTCTCCTGCATCACCAGTTCCTGGCCGTTATCGCCCAGTTCCACATCCACCAGCAGCTCACCCAGAACAACCCAAGACCCGTAACGCTCGGTTAGGATTGTAGTGTTCTTGCCGTACCAGCCCAACCCTGCCTGCCTTGCCCAGTGTTTGTCCACCAGGGGGCCGGTATCAACACTGCAGGCAAAAGATTTAGCTCCCAGCTCTTTTTGTAAAAAGTCTGCCAACTGTTCCAATTTTCTTTTTACAACACCATGGTAATCTTTACCCCAGCTGAACCTGGCCAGCTGTCCCCGGGGCCTGTCAGCCGGTTTGGGAAAGTATTCGGTAACGTAGGGTACGGCAACGCTGATAACGGTTTTTACATCTCTCAACTGCAACCGGGGATTAACCCGTTCCGTTAAGGAATAATTAACAAAAGGCGGGTACTTGCCGCTTGTCATCCGGGCCTGCAGTAAACCGGCAACTCGCTCATCCGTTACCGGCCGTGCCCATCCAATTAATAACCCCAGTTGCGCAGCATATTCACGTAATCTCTCCACAATTACCATTCCTTACACTACTCCATGATTTCCCGCAAGAGTTCCCCGCCGATATCGGCGTACTCCCGGTAAATGGGATGCAGGGCTTCCTGCCACTGCTGTTTTTCTTTGTCCGTCAAATAATGTATGTTAATCTCCCGAGATTTTTTCAATTCCTCCAGCACCTGGTCATTTAACCGCTGGGCTTCCTGTCTTTCCCACCGGGTCACTTCCTTCATGGTTTCCTCCAAGACCCTTTTCACATCCTCAGGCAGACTGTTCCAAAAAGTCTTGTTTGTCAAAACCGCATATCCCAGGTAGCCGTGATTGCTGATTGTCAGGTGCGACTGCACCTGGTGAAATTTCTTGGTGTAAAAGTTGGACAGGGGATTTTCCGCACCATCCACCTCTCCTTCCTGCAGCGCCCCGTAGACCTCGTTAAAGGGCAGTTCTTTCGTTTCCGCCCCCAGCAGCTCAAACTGCCTGGCCAACACGGGACTGGGCATGATTCTAAAGGTAAGCCCCTTAAAATCCGCCACAGATTTTAAGGGCCGGGTGGCACTCATCTGCTTGAAACCGTTATCCCACATGGCCAGGCCCAGTACATTGCGCTGTTCAAGAAGCGCAAACAGCCGCTTGCCCACCTGGCCGTCCATGGCCCGGTGGACCTCGTCATAACTATCAAAGATGAAAGGAAGATCAAACACCTGCCACTGGGGAAACATCTTGGTCAGCTTGGCAGTAGCAGGAGCAATTATCTGGACGTTATTTTCCAGAAGAGCTTTAAATTCCTCGCCGTCCTTATAAAGAGTGGAATTGGGATACACCTGGACTTCCACCCTGCCGTTTGTTCGTTCATGCACCAGCTGGGCAAAACGTTTGGCAGCCTTTCCTTTTGGGGTAGATTCCGCCACTACATGAGAAAAGCGAATGATAATTCTCTCATTTTTCGACACCTGTTCCATATCTCTCGCCCTGTCAGTGCAACCTCCCATAAAAAAGACCAGCATTATTACAGCGCTAAGGAAAATAGCCACTTTCCGTACCATAAATACCCTCCGCTAGTTGATAATTCTGTAACGATTAACGGGCCGGCCAACGGAACCGTACTGGACTTCCAGTTTCACTATACCCGTTTTCTCCAAGTAATCCAAATAACGTCGCGCCGTTACCCGCGCCAGGCCGATGCCTTCCGCCACCTCTTCAGCCGATAAACTCTTGTTACTCTTCATCAGGTACAGCAATACCTGCTTCATGGTTACCTCGGTCAATCCCTTGGGCAGCTCTTCCACAACCGGCTCGGTCTTTACTGCGGTAATCTGGTCTATATCCTCCTGGTCCAGGGCCTCCTTTTGATTCAGTTTTTTAAATAAGCTTTTGTAATTTTCCAGTGCACTCTTGATGCGTTCGAATTTAAAGGGTTTGATAATGTAGTCCACCGCTCCCAGGCGCAAAACCTGCTGGATGGTGTCCGCATCCCGGGCTGCGGTGACCAAAATGACATCGGTAGGGATATTTAAATTGCGGATTTCCTGCAAGGTCTGCAGGCCGTCCTTATCAGGTAAAAAAATATCCAAAATAACCAGGTGCGGCTTCTCTTCCTTAATAAGAGTCATAGCCTCGAAACCCGTTTCTGCCGTTCCGATAACCTTAAAACCCTCAACGGCTTCTATGTACTGCCTGTTTACTTCCATTACCATGGGGTCGTCTTCTACAATCACCGTTCTGATCTGCAAAATAACAACCTCCTTACACACTACCAGGGCAGCAATATCTCGATTTTTGTCCCGGCACCAACTTCTGATTCTATATTAATTGTACCGGAGGCTGCGGAAACATATTTTTTAACTAAAGCCAGACCGTAGCCCCGCTTGTTGCCCTTGGTTGAAAAACCGGTCATAAAGATGCGGTCTTTTAATTCCGGTTTTATTCCCGGCCCCCGGTCCGCCACCACAATTCTGACGCCTTCTTCCGCTTCTTTTAACAGGCAGTAGACGTAACGACGTCCCGCCTCCAGGCCGGTCACTGCTTCCATGGCATTTTCCAGCAGATTCCCCAGGATCATAACCATGGCCCCGCTGTCCACACCGCCGGGCAGCCTGGTCAGCTTGCTAATTTTGTCAAGATCCAGCTCCACTTTCATTTCCTTGGCACGACTGTATTTTCCCAGCAGCAGACCGGCAATACTGTAATCCTTGATACTTTTTGTAATGAATCCGGTAATTTCCTGCTGCTCTTCAGTTATGGAATAGATATAATCAAGTACTTTTTCGTACTGTTTTAACTGTATCAGTCCAGCAATGGTATGCAGTTTATTTAAATGCTCGTGATTCTGCACCCGGAGTGCCTCGATAAATTTTTTCACGCCGGTTAATTCTTCGGCCATTTCCCTCACTTCGGTCTTATCCTGAAAGGTGGCCACGGCGCCGACAATTTCATTTTTGACACGGATGGGAATCCGGTTGGCCAGGATATTGATATTATTAATAATCATCTCCTGCTGGTATTCCGCCACACCGGTAGCCGCCACCTCAGGCAGCCGGCTGTTGGGAATCACTTCGTAAATATGCTTTCCCACTACATCATCATATATCCCGATAATCCTCCGGGCCTCGTCATTAATAATGGTTATTTTATTTTCGCGGTCTATGGCAATAATCCCTTCACCGATAGACTGAAATACAGCCACCCGCTCTTCCAGCAGCTGGGCTATTTCCGCCGGCTCCATGTTAAACATGGCGCGCTTAATGTTGCGGGCCAAAATCACCGACCCAATAATACCCACTATTAATCCTGCCAGCAGGGACAGGTACAGCTGAAAACGCATTCCGTGGACCAGCTTGGAAATGGTAGGAGTCAAAATTCCGACAACCACTACCCCCACCTGCTTGGTGCCCTCGTCGGTCATTATGGGAACAAACGCCCTGACAGAAGGGCCTAGCA
Source organism: Thermoanaerobacteraceae bacterium (assembly GCA_017656305.1). Taxonomy (GTDB): domain Bacteria; phylum Bacillota; class JADQBR01; order JADQBR01; family JADQBR01; genus JACDOG01. Next base: position 18,826 of record JACDOG010000015.1, on the reverse strand, counting down.
CCCCTTCAGCCCGTGAGATATACTCGTGTTCGGCAAAAGCAGGGTCTTCGTCCCCACCGCTGAACCGGGTGCCAATTCTGTTCTGCAGGGGGTGAGAGTACCTTATTTTATTCATGTCCAGCACAACAATATACTCCACGTTTGTGGCCAGCCGGGTCTTCTCTGCTATGGGCTGAATTGTTTTCCAGCCGTCAGGCCTGCCAACTGCCTGCTGAATTTCCTCCAGCTGGGCCAGTGTCCTGGCAATGGCCAGCGCTTTGGAACCCAGTTCCTTTTCCAGCTGCGCGGAAAAGTTTTCTACTAAAAACACACCCCCGATAAGGATAGATAAAAACACCAGTCCAGAAGCCAGGAGTATGATTTGAGTTTGAATACTCAAATTTTTTTTTACTTTCACAAACCTGTGTCCTCCTTGAACATGGCTGATTTAATTAACTTCGACAAAATGCCATTGTATACCTCTATTCGGCCGGTTATTACCAGTATTATCCTTTGAACAAAATGAACATTATTAACAATATGTTCAAATTATTGTCCCATTATAGTCTTGTTCTTAAAATACAGTTAAGTTTAAATTTTCAGAAAACACATAATAATAGTAAAATAGCTATTACTTCATCTTTAATATTCGTACCAGTTATTTAAGTTAAATGCTGTTGCTAAAGTTATTTCAGTAGTGTACGATTAAAGGGCCACTGCCCTCTGGCAAATTGGTAATTATGGCAAACAAAACCAAGAAACCGGAAGGATGAAACGATAGCCCAATATCAGAAATGCCCATGAAGGTACGAGACAGTGTCGTTTGTTAACCAACCATTTTACCAGAGGGCATTTTTACAGAAAATAATATCGGACTTGATTGTTATTTCCCCGGGAGGTGGTCGGCAGGAGCTTAGCAGCCTGTAAATTTTACCAAAAGGAGGTACTATTTCATGAGTCACCTTGCAGTCAGCTTAAAAAGTTTTTGGCAGCACCTGTGGAAGATGCACCACCAGGCAAAAAGACTGTTAAGATTGGACTTTACCGTTATGGCAGAAATATCCGCTTCCCTGTCAGAGGATGAAAAGATGGTCGCCAAAAAAGTACTTCCCGGCGGTGGTTCCGGCGGAAATACCGGTGACAACAACGGCGGTAATAAAACAGGTTTTGGAACCCGCCAAAAAGTAGGCTTGTTCCTGGGGCCAATACTGTTCCTTGTGCTCTTATTGATGCCTACTCCAAAGGATATGTCACCGGAAGCCCAGGCTGTACTGGCAAGCACCGCCTGGGTGGCCACCTGGTGGATAACGGAAGCAATACCCATTCCGGCGACGTCATTAATGCCTATTTTCCTATTCCCGCTAACGGGAGCCATGAGTTCCAAAGCTTCTACCGAACCTTATGCCAATCATCTGGTATTCTTATTCATGGGCGGTTTCTTAATTGCCATGGCCATGGAAAAGTGGGACCTGCACCGTCGCATCGCATTAAATATTATCCGTGCCATCGGTACCAGTCCTAACCGCCTGGTTCTCGGTTTCATGGTGGCAACGGCATTTCTGTCCATGTGGATTTCCAACACCGCCACTACAATGATGATGACTCCCATTGCTCTAGCGGTAATTTTGCAGGTAGCCACTCTTATTGAGCAGAAAAGAAAAGAAGGCGACACTCATTATATGAAAGAAGCCTCCGCAGCAGCCAAACTAGATTTAAGACCAGGAAAATTCAATTTCGGTACAGCCCTGATGCTCGGTATCGCCTATGCGGCTTCCATCGGCGGCGTGGCTACAATTATTGGTACACCGCCTAATACGGTCTTTGTCGGAGTGGCCAAGGAAATGTTTGGCAAGGATATTGGTTTTGCCCAGTGGATGATGTACGGTGTCCCCATTGCTGCTGTCGGATTGATTATAACTTGGGTCTACCTGGTTAAAATCGCCTTCCCCATCAAGCTAAAGGAAATCCCGGGCGGTTTGTCCGTCATCAACGAAGAATTGAGAAAACTTGGACCCAGAACCAAGCAGCAGACACAGATTATGATAGTTTTCAGCTGTGTGGCAATTGCCTGGATTTTACGTTCCTTTGTATTGAAAAAAATATTCCCCATGATTCACGATACCACCATTGCCATTTTGGGTGCAGTGATCCTGTTCCTCATTCCCGTTGACAGGGAAAAAGGCGAATACCTGCTGGATTGGAAAACAGCCAATAAAATTCCCTGGGGTATCCTGCTGCTCTTCGGCGGTGGTTTGTCAATCGCCTCCGGCTTCAAGACCACCGGCCTGGCGGAATGGATAGCCATGAGACTGGCCGGTTTGGAAGGTGCCAGCATGATGTTAATCGTACTGGCTGTGGTAACCTTGACAATCTTCCTGACCGAGGTTACTTCTAATACTGCTACCGCCACCATGCTGATGCCCATCATGGCGTCAATGGCCATTGCAATGCAGGTTCACCCCTATGCTTTGATGATTACGGCAGCCACTGCAGCTTCCTTCGCCTTTATGCTGCCGGTAGCCACACCGCCTAACGCCATCGTCTTCGGCACCGGGTATATTACCATCCCTCAGATGGCCAAAGCCGGTTTCTGGCTGAACGTGGTCGGCATCATACTGATTACCATCCTGGGTACATTCTGGCTGCCCGCAGTATGGGGAATTGACTTCACCCATCTCCCCGACTGGGCCGTAATAAAATAACCCACCGAGTAACAAAAAGGAGCCGGTATTCGGCTCCTTGATTATTGCCTATATAACTGAAAAGCCACGCATTCTAACCCTTTCAAATTCCAGAATATCTTCCCGGCAGACTTTTTTACCAATCCGCACCATCAGCATATTTGCCGCATGGCTGCAGATTTCCGGGTCGTCAGTATTGCAGGGTTCCAGTCCTACCTTGCGGAACAGGTTTTCCATCAGGTCACGGTACTGCCATACGGTGAGACCCGTTCCCTTGAGGTCCCAGTGCCAGTAATACTCGGTAGCAAAAATAATTTTTTCCTCTACCCAGCTGCCGGAAAAAGCCTGCTCAAGCAAAGCGGTGCTGAGTCCTTTGCCCCGCCACCGGGGAGTAACTTCAATGGCACCCAATTCAATAAGGTTGTTCAACCCGGTCTGTCCCCACCGCTCATAGATGTCTGGCGGGTGGAACGTCACGTAACCGACAACCAGCTCTCCTACCCGCGCAACATAAATCCTCCCTTGTTCCAAAGCAGCTATTTCCACCAGCGCCGCGTGCTGTTTGGCCGGCTCGCGGAATGTATTCATATCTTCATGCAGCCGTAATTTCTTCAGAACATCCGGTCGTACCGGTCCTTCAACACGGACGACAGCGCCACCAACGTGTAATACCCTTTCATTAACGTGACGGGGAACTTTACGGCCGGCAGGCAAAAACTTTTCGGCAAGCATGCAAAGCACCACCAAAATTTTACTTTTCCTGTATACAATTATACTGCATTTCCAAAATTTGTGCAATATTTCACAAATATGTTAAAATATTAAGAATAGTCATTTTATTGTGACTGTTGGACAACTCCTCTCCATCTGAACTATAATACATAAGGGTGATAACGATGACGCTGACAAAAGAACAGTTTAAATACATTTACGCGCTGACCAATAAGGTTAACCCGGTAGACTTTGACTGCGGCACTATCTGTGCTAAAGCCTGCTGCAACCAGCCCGGAGATTTGGGCATTTATCTCTTACCTGGTGAAGAACAGTTGATCGAAAATGTATCCTGGTTGACCTTTGAAAGACACCGCGCGTATGAATACGACTTCCCGCCCAGCTGGCGGGGAAAACAGGTTATTTTCGCCAAATGCAGCGGGGCCTGCCAGCGTCACCTGCGTCCCATCCAGTGCCGTACCTTTCCCGCTGCTCCACACATCCATGCCGGCAAATTATATTTAATCAGGGAAACCCTGGAACTTCCCTATCACTGCCCGTTGCTAGAATGCACTTTAAAGCGGGAATATCTGCACAATCTCCATCAAGCATGGAAACTGCTAATTCGGGCTCCCCTGATAAAAGACCTGGTGGCGTGGGATTCCCGTAACAGAATGGAAAGAAATGTCACCATAAGCGTTATTTACCGTACGTAAAAAAGTGCCCGTCCAGCAGGTACTGCTGCTGGTAAAGGCACTTTTTTATTAATCAGTTACAAATGCATCTTTGCTCTTGTAGCTTGCACAATCAGTTTCCAACGGGTCTCCGGTTTCACTATCCCGGACTTTAATTGAGTCCAGGGTACAGCAGTCTCTATCCTGGTAAAAACAGCTGGTAACCGAGCAGCGAATTCTTGCCACAAATCCCACCTCCTTATTCTTCCGGTTGAAAGGTTGCACAATCCGTTTCATCAACGGTGCCAGAGTAATTATGGGGACAGGGACTTATTTCAATGCTGTCCAGCGTGCACATGTCATCGCTCTGGTACTTGCAACGTTTTACTGAACATTCAATTGTTTGAGTCAAGCCACACCAGCCTCCCTTTTTGAATTTCTTAACTTAGTTTACCCAATATTTTATTTGTTACCCTGGTGCCACGCATTTTTCCAGCCGCTATCACAAATACTATACAGAAAAGGAGGCGGCACCAATTAAATCCAGCAAAATTCTCCTCACTGGCGGGATTATTCTCATTATTCTGGGCATGTTTTACGGACTGTATTACACCAGCTTTATTTTAAACGACTTACGGGTCCAACGGTTGACAGCCATGGAAACAGCACTGGAAAAAACCAACCAGGGACAGCAGGATGCAGCCCTGCGCTGGTTGAAACAGTGGGAAGTCACCCAGGAAACTGCTGACCAACACAGTGATGTACATAGCCATCTGACACTGTTCGGCGTTATCGCCGTCTTTATGTCCATGCTGGCTGGCCATTCTTCCTTCAAGAGCAGGTTATTGAGCGCTGTCAGCCTGCTTTACATTGGTGGCGGCTTTCTCCTGCCGTTTGGCGTGTTCCTAGAAACCATGGGCAGCAAGCAAACCGGTGCGTTTATCGCGGTAACCGGCGGCATCTGGACCTTTATCGCCTTTACGGCCTTTGCACTCAGCCTCTGGCGTCCTTTTAAAAGTGGAGGGAACGAATAATGCTGACCCGCAGGGAATTTTTGAAGCTCTGTGCCGCCGGAGCCTCAGTCAGCCTGGTATCGGTGCTGCTACCGGATTTGGCTCTGGCTGCCAAAAGCGGTGCCATCGACAAGCTGCCGGTAATATGGATTGAGCTGGGTTCCTGCACGGGAGACTCCATTTCTCTGGCCAACACCATGGACCCCTCCCAGAAAAAGCTGTTTTCCGAGATCATAGACCTGCGCTATCACTGGCTGCACATGGCAGCCCAGGACGGGCAGTCAGTCAAGGCACTGGAAGATACGGTACAAAGGGATAAAAACAGGTATATTCTCGTAATTGAAGGTTCCGTTGTCACGGCAGATCAGGGAAAATACAACTACATACTGCAGAAAAACGGAAGTTTAAAAACCGGCATTGACATGCTCAAGTACCTGGCGGAACACGCCCGCTGGGTTATGCCCGTAGGGAGCTGCGCCACCTGGGGCGGGCCTGCCGCGGCCTATCCCAATCCTGCGGGATGTAAGGGAGTGGCCGAAGTAATACACCGGCCAGTGATAAACGTCCCGGGCTGCCCGGCACATCCGGACTGGACCGTAGGCACCCTGTACCACCTGATAAATTACGGAGAACCGGAACTGGACAGCGCTTACCGGCCAAAAATCTTTTTCGGTAGAACCGTGCATGACCGTTGCACCCGCCGCCAGTACTTTGAAAATGGCATTTTTGCCCGGAACCCGGGTGAAGAAAGCTGCATGTACCTGCTGGGTTGCAAGGGACCGGTAACATACGCTGACTGTCCCGTGCGCCAGTGGAATGACCATGTCAACTGGCCAGTAGAAGCCAGCAGTCCCTGTATCGGCTGCACCAGTCCCGAATTTCCCGACGGTATGATGCCTTACTTCAAGCACCTGCCGGACATCAGGCTTCATGGTGCCACGGCAGCACCGGACAGGCTGGCTAAAGCCCTGGGCATAGGAACAGCAGTGGGACTGGGCACCCACCTGGCAGGCAACATTTTCACCGGCCGTATTGGTAAAAATTTGATTTCCGGCACCAAACCCAAAGCATCAATTGTAACCAAAAAGACCTACCCAGCAAAAGAACTGGAAGATAAAGTAGATGCCTTGTTGGAAAAGTTCGATAATCTTGAACAAGAATTAACCCATGCCAGGCAAAAAAGCAGGAATAAAAAAGGTCTGATTGCTAAAGCTAAGCAACTACTGGGAAAAGATAGCGGAGAGGAAACTGACTGATGGTACGTAAAAGGATATTTCCCGTCACACGGATACATGAACCTCTATCAATAGAAGTAGAAATAAAAAACGGTGCGGTCACCGATGCCTGGTGCAGCAGCATGCTGTACCGCGGTTTTGAACAAATGATGTACAACCGCGACCCCAGGGACGCAATCTGGTTCACCCAGCGCATCTGCGGCATCTGCTCGTCCGCCCATGCCATTGCGGCCTGCTACGCCCTGCAGGACGCTTACGGAGTCACGGCCACTCCCAACGGGGTGCTGCTGCAGAACATCATCTTCGGTGCAGATATCATCCAAAATCACCTGCGCCACCTGTACGTGCTGGTCATGCCCGATTACGTAGAGGGACCGGATATACCGCCCTTTAATCCCAAACCGGCCATTGACTACCGACTGCCCAAACAAATTAACGACCAGCTGATGAAACATTACTGGGAGGCAGCCGAGCTGAGTGCCAGGGCCCATCAATTAATAGCCATTTTCGGTGCCAAGGCACCGCACCAACAGGCCATTTATCCCACCGGTGTCAGCGTGGCACCCGATGCCGGTAAGATCAAGGCGGCCCAGGCAATACAACAGGACCTGTATGATTTCGCCGCCAACAAAGTTCAGGAAGACTTTGAAATCATCGCTCACTATTATCCCGAATACCTTAAAATTGGCCGCGGCTACGGCAACCTCATGAGCTTCGGCATGTTTCCCCACCCCGACAACAGCGAACTGCAAATCAAAGGCGGCCTCTACCTGGACAGCAATAAAAAGGTGGAAAAATTAAATCCCAAGTACATCAGGGAAAGTGTTGCCGCCGCCTGGTACCGGGAACCCGTGTCCGGCGGTAAACCACTGAAGGAAACCACCATTCCGCAAAATAATAAACCGGATGCCTATTCCTGGACTAAGGCGCCCAGGTACCAGGACCAGCCGGTAGAAAGCGGTCCCCTGGCCCGCTGGTGGATTAACGGCAAGTACCGCAGGGGTATTTCCGCCATGGACCGCCTGCTGGCCCGGGCCTTTGAGCTTAAGTACGTGTGCGAAAAAGTGGGCCAGTGGCTGGAGCAGTTGCGGCCGGGTCAGCCCTCAATACAGCCCTATGAGACAAAAAAAGAAGGCCTGGGTGTAGGCCTAACCGATGCCATGCGCGGTGCCCTGGGACACTGGATGGAAATTCATGAAGGGCGCATCAAGCATTATCAAATTATTACACCTACCGCCTGGAACCTGTCGCCCAGGGATGAAAAAAACAGGCGCGGACCAGCAGAAGAAGCTTTGATAGGCACACCAGTGGAAAACGTGAAATCCGCGCATGAAATAGGTAGGGTAATCCGGTCGTTTGATCCCTGCTTAGCCTGCGCCGTACACTTAATCGAAACCGACAAAAACCGGAGGGGTTCTCTTGTCACTTGAAAAAAAATTAGTCCAGCCCTTGCCCGTACGCATCTTCCACTGGCTTACGGCAACCATTGTCTTCACGTTAGTCCTTACCGGGCTCTATATCAACAACCCAACCTTTCTGGACCTACCACTCTGGTGGGTGCGAAAGGTGCATTTTTACTTCAGTTTTCTCTTTATTGCCAACTTCACCCTGTATACATACTACTATGCTATTACGCGAAAGTACCCGGAAGTACTGTTTATGCCCGGTGACATCAAAAAAATGCCAAGATTATTGGCCTTTGAATTCTTTTTGGAAAATACGCAGCCCAACTTTGGCCGGTACAATCCGGGACAGAAGTTGCTATTTACTGCCTGGTTTCTACTTGCCCTGGTGTTGATTTGTGACGGCCTGGTCCTGTATTTTATCAACCTGGCCCAAAACATATTCTATCCCCTGGCGCTGGTCAACACCCTGCGCATGATCATCTACTTTGGGACAGTCTTTTTTGCCATCTCCATTCCCGTCCACATCTACCTGGCAGTAACTTCCGACCCGGCCAAAGTGCAGGCCATGGTCACCGGCTATATTGAGCAAAACAAGCCTTAACTTGTGAGAAATTGCTAATGTGCTTCCTGGTGTTGTTCAACCTGCTGCCCGCCGTGGCCGGTCTCCGTCTCACCATGCCCACCGCCGGCATGATAATTATTGATAAATGTGCCAACCAAACCAAGGACAATCCATATAATCATCACAATCCAGAGTTTTCCTTTCATGATTTATCGCCTCCCGTATAATACTTGCTCTCTATATTCTAGCATAAAACAATTTATCCTGCCGGTTTTTAAGCTCATCCATATTTTTTGCCATGTACATATTAATACCTGTTTTGTGCAATACTACCAAAAAAGTTTTAGTAAACGGGGCGTGGCTATGTTTGGCTTTATTTCTCAAAAGTTGCGTTTTTTACATGTGCTGTTGAACCGCGAAAGGAACAAGCAAGATAATCACTCTCCCGAATTAACTCAGGCCACCATTTCCCGCAATCTTGACCAAAACCTGAAACTTTTCAAGGATATTTTGGGTACCAGCAACGACATTATTATTCGGGAATTCAGCTTCGGTCGTGACAGGAAAATTAACGCCGCACTTATCTTTGTGGACGGGTTGATAGAAAAAACCACCGTAAACCAAAGTATTATCAAGCCCTTAATGTACGACAGCCACCTGTTCAGTCTGGATGAAACAAATGTTTCCAGTAATATCGACTACATTTGCAGAGCCATGCTTTCCGTCGGTGAGGTACAAAAAACCGGTTCTGTGGAAAAAATCATTGACGGCTGCCTGTACGGGGATTCCGTTCTACTCGTTAACGGTGCCCGCGAAGCCCTGGTTATCAGCACCAAGGGTTGGGAATCCCGAGGCATCACAGAGCCAAAAACCGAAGCCGTGGTCAGGGGGCCACGGGAGGGATTTACCGAAACCCTGCGTTCCAATACGAGCTTGCTGCGGCGTAAAATCCGCAACCCGGATTTTACCCTGGAAGTAATCAAAGTAGGCAAGAGAACCCGTACGGACGTTTGCATAGCTTACCTGAAAGGTGTGGTCAACCCCCGACTAGTGGAGGAAGTCAAGCGCCGCTTAAAGAGAATTGATACCGATGCCATTCTGGAGTCCGGCTATATTGAGCAGTTTATTGAAGATGCCCCTTTTTCCCCCTTTTCCACCATTGCCAACAGCGAAAAACCCGATGTTGTTGCGGCCAAAATTCTGGAAGGCCGGGTGGCCATTCTGGTGGATGGCACTCCCATGGTACTGACGGTACCCATGGTGTTCATTGAAAGTTTTCAAACGGCGGAAGATTATTACTCCCGGCCTTATTACGCCACGCTAATCAGGCTGCTAAGATTCCTGGCATTTTTCATAACAATCCTGGCGCCGGCAGTGTACGTGGCGCTGACAACCTTTCACCAGGAGTTAATTCCCACTAACCTGCTGATCACCATGGCGGCCGCCAAGGAAGGTACTCCCTTTCCCGCCGCAGCGGAAGCCCTGGGCATGGGTGTCATTTACGAAATCCTACGGGAAGCCGGCATCCGGCTGCCCCGCCCTGTGGGTTCAGCCATCAGTATTGTGGGGGCTTTGGTAATAGGCGAGGCAGCCGTGTCCGCCGGGCTCATCGGCGCTCCTATGGTTATCGTGGTGGCGATAACGTCCATTTCTTCTTTTGTAGTCCCGTCTCAATCGGACCTCACCGCCATACTGCGAGTGGTAATGACTATTTTTGCCGGTTTCATGGGAGCTTTCGGCATAATTATCTTACTACTGTGGGTCTTAATTCACCTGTCAGCATTGCGGTCTTTTGGAACACCCTACTTGTCGCCTTTGGCTCCCCTGAGTTTCAGCGACTTAAAGGACGTGTTTGTCCGGTCACCCTGGTGGGTCATGCTGACCCGGCCCAGAACTATTGGCTGGCATGACCCGCAGCGTCAGGAGTTCAAGTTAAATCCCGAACCACCTCCGGAAAAGCCTGAGGAATAGTTTTGGCAGGTGACAGCGATGCAAAAATTTAGAAAAAATACAGTAACCATAATCTTCTTATTAATCGTCATGCTGGGCATCACCGGATGCTGGAACCGCAGGGAGCTGGACACTTTGGCCTTCGTCTCCGGCCTGGGAATTGATAAAGCCCGGGAACCAGGTAAGCTTCAGTTGACAGCACAAATTATCAAACCCGGGGAGATAAAAGCCCCCGAAGCGGGAGGCGGCGGCATGGGTGGAAGTAAGCCCTACTGGAACATATCCCAAATTGGAAATACCGTTTTTAGTACCGTTAGGGCAATGACTCTCAAGTCTAATCGCAAGTTATTTTTCCCCCATAACGAGGTAATCATCTTCAGCCAAGATATCGCCAGAGAAGGGGTGCGCAAGTATATAGACTTTCTTATCCGCGACCCCGAATTCCGCCGCCTGGCCTGGATTGTTGTTGCAAAAGATAAAGCAAGCGAAGTGTTGGAAACCAAAACCGAGCTGGCAAAATTACCGGCGCGAAATATCGCGGAATTAATCAAAGCCCGGTCGGCTACCTCAGAAGTAAGTGCCGTTAATATGCAGGAATTTTTAACCCGTCTGATGAGCAAAACCACGGCACCGATTGCCTCGCTCATTGAGGTCTCGGCAAAGGAAAAAACAGCGCAACTTACCGGTACGGCGGTTTTCAAGGATGACAAGTTAGTAGGTTTCTTAAATAAAACCGAAACAAGGGGATTATTGTGGGTTATCAACGAAATCAAAAGCGGTATTATTACAGTAAGCTGCCCTGACGGCAAAGGCAAAGCCAGTTTGGAAATCATCCAGGCCAGCAGTAAAATCAAGCCAGAAATAAAGGATAATGACATACATATCACGGTGGAAGTCAAGGCAGAAGGGCACCTGGGCAGCCAGATGTGCCTTGAGGATTTGACACAAATACCGGCATGGAACTCCCTGGAAAAGCGCCAGTCGGAGGCCATCCGCAGCGAGGTGCTAGCGGCACTAAAAAAGGCCAGGCAGCTCAACGCGGATATTTTTGGTTTTGGTGAAGCTGTCCACAAAAAATATTCCAGGCTCTGGAAGGACATAGAAGACCAGTGGGATGAATTTTTCCCGAATATTGAAGTAACAGTAAAGGTAGAGTCCAAGTTACGCAGGTCAGGACTGACGGTCAAACCGCCCCGGCCAGAATAGGAGTTGGAAAGATAATGCTTGAAAAAGGTAAAATCTCCAGTTCGCAATTAACATTTTTAATAGCCGGATTTACCCTGGGGTCCAGCTTAATCCTCAGCCCCGGGTTGGTTGCAGGGCACGATGCCTGGCTAGCCGTTTTGGCCGGGCTGGGCAGCAGTCTCTTAATTGCCTTTATTTACACAACCCTGGCGGTAAAGTTTCCCGGCAAAACCCTAGTCCAGATCAATGATATCATTTTCGGCCCCTACTTGGGCAAGCTAATCACCATAGGTTACCTGTGGTATTTTTTTCATCTTGCCAGTTTGGTGCTGCGAAATTTCAGTGATTTTTTTGTAGGACTAATATACCCGGAAACTCCCATAATAGTATTTCTCATTTTCATCACCCTGACCTGCGCATCGGCGGTACGAAACGGCATTGAAGTAATAGCCCGGACCAGTATAATATTGCTTTTCGTCACAGCTTGTGCAACTTTTCTTACAACGGTGCTGCTGGTAAAAGACATGGAATTCACTAACCTTTTACCGGTTTTGGACCTTCCCCTAAAACAGTTTATCAAGGCCAGTTATGCTGCAACCACCTTTCCCTTTGGTGAAACAGTGGTTTTTCTCATGGTTATCGCCTTTTTGGAAAATACCAAACAGGCCAAACCTTCTGTTACATTAGGATTAATCCTTGCCGGTATCCTCCTGGTTGTAGCTTCCGTGCGCAACATATCCGTGCTAGGAGTTACCGAACCCATCCATACCTACGATTCCTATCAAGCGGTACGTTTAATAAATATAGGAGAAATTCTAACCAGGCTGGAAATTATAGTAGTAGGCAACTTTTTAGCCATGGGATTTCTGAAAATTTCCGTTCTCTATTATGGTACGGTCCTGGGCACTGCCCAGTTGTTAAACCTGCGTTCTTACCTACCCCTGGTACTTCCTATCGGCATTCTCATGGTCATCTTAAGCATCCTGCAGTTTGAAAGTACTATCGAAAATATACATTTTGCTTTTGACATCTACCCCTATTACGTTATTCCTTTTCAATTTGGCATCCCCCTGTTTTCTCTTATAGTAGCAGTGGTTCGCGGGCTGCCAAAAAAAGCGAAAGAGGGATCCAAATGATAATCCTGTTAATTGCAGCATTTATCGGCATAGCATTATTTGAAGCACCCGGTCTCGTGCAAAGAAAATACTGGCGAGAACTGACAGCATTTTTGCTTTTCCTGGTGGCTGCCTTTATTCTGGCCCTCCTGCAGGTGCTAGGAGTAAAAATCCCGAACCCGGTAAAAGGTATAGAAGTCCTAGTGAAGTACTTTTTATCCCTAATGTCCTGACGCACCGCCAATATATCCGGCGGTGTTTTTTTTAAAAATTATTTCCAAATAATGATTTTTTTCCTATACTAATAAAGCAATCATAAACTAAACCATACTAATAATTAAAGGTGGTGACCAAATGGATGATACAGCAGTTAAGCGAGAACGAGATTACCCTGCTGATAATCAAATACTTGAAGGAATTTAAGCAGGACCAGTTTCAGCAAATCATCGAAGAACTGCAGCCTTACGACATTGCACGACTTTACAAAAACCTGCCGGAAAAGCATCATTACAAATTCCTGACATTTTTAGAGCCCAAGCAGATCGCTCTCCTGATTCAGCAGCTTGACCGGAAAACACAGGTGGACATCCTGCACAAGCTGGGCAGCAAACAGTCCTCCAAAATCATGGACTTTATGGCTAACGATGAGCTGGCCGATTTGCTCAATGAAATCTCCACCGATGAGACGGAAGAGTTTCTTGCCTCCATGCAGGCAGAGGAATCCCAGGCAGTAAAGAATTTGATGCGCTATCCGCCGGACACGGCAGGAGGCATCATGACCAACCGCTACGTGTGGATCCGCACTTACTACACCGTCCAGGAAGCCATTGACAAGCTGAAATCCTTTGCCGAAATTGCGGAAAACATCTACTACCTTTATGTCCTGGACGAACACAAAAAACTGGTTGGCGTGGTCTCATACCGCGACCTGCTTCTAGCCAACCTGGATGACAAGATAGAAGACATCATGTTCTCCCGGGTAATCTCCGTACCCGTTGATACGGACCAGGAGGAAGTGGCACGTATAATTGAAAGATATGACTTTATAGCTGTTCCGGTGGTAGATAAGGAAAACCACATGGTCGGTATCATAACGGTCGATGACATTATTGACGTGGTCATTGAGGAAGCCAACGAAGACATTGAAAAGCTCTCGGCCTCCGGCAAGGCAATCGACTTTAATACCGGTTCCCTGACGGCCTCTTTCCGCCGCCTGCCGTGGCTGATCCTACTGCTCTTTTTGGGCTTAATCTCCGGCAGCATTATCAGTACTTTTCAGGAAACACTGGAAAGAGTGGTGGCCCTGGCCTTCTTCATGCCCATGATTGCCGGTATGACGGGAAATACGGGCACCCAGTCACTGGCCGTGGTGGTTCGCGGGCTGGTCACCGATAATATTGACCGCAAGGCAATAATCAGGTTGATTTTCCGTGAACTGCGGGTGGGACTGATTATCGGCAGTGTTTGCGGCGCATTAATTGCGGCAGCAGCATATATCTGGCAGAGAAACATGATGCTGGGAGTAGTAGTGGGCGGCTCATTATTTATGACCCTAATCATCGGCACCTTGGCCGGAACCGTAATCCCCCTGCTGCTGTACCGGTTTGGCATTGACCCAGCCGTGGCCTCTGGACCCCTAATAACCACCTTGAACGATATATTCTCCCTGTCCGTATATTTCGGTACGGCAACGCTGTTTATTTCCCAACTCATGTGAAAACTTTAAAAGCCGCCGGAAATCGGGCCACATAAGTTGGAAGGGTTTTTCTAATTCTATAAATAAATTCACAAAAACAAAGAAGGTAACAGCGTTGAAAGAAAAAGACTATGACAGGTACAGGCAAAAGGCAGCCCAAGGACTGACTCCCGAATTAACCCGGGACCTGGAAGCCCCGGTTTTGGCAGATGTCAAACAACGTAAGGACCAAACATATGCCAAGAATTTAACCCGGCTTTCCGAACAGCAGGAAGATTACTTTTCCAACCGGCTGGAACAAAAAACCGATTAACATTTGGTAATTTCAAATGGTGAGTATATGATGCCAAAAGACTTTAAGCCTAGTTACCTCAAACTATTACAAAACGGCAAGCTAGCGGAAAGAGTAAAAGAAGCCCGAAAACATTTGACGGATTGCAATTTATGCCCGCACCGGTGCGGCGTCAACCGCAGAGAAAATCTGGGCTTCTGCCGGGCCGCGGATAAGGTCATAGTAGCCAGCTACGGTCCCCATTTCGGCGAGGAAGAACCCTTGGTGGGAACAAACGGTTCCGGGACCATATTTTTCGGCTACTGCAACATGCGCTGTGTTTTCTGCCAGAACTGCGAATTAAGTTTTGGCGGTGAAGGGAGCATAATTGCCAACAAGGATTTGGCGCAAATCATGCTGGTACTGCAAAATCGGTACCGATGTCACAATATCAATCTGGTCACCCCCACACATTTTGTCCCTAATATTCTGGAAGCACTTTCCCTGGCCGCAGAACAAGGTCTGAAACTGCCGCTGGTCTACAACTGCGGCGGCTATGAAAGAGTGGAAACCTTGAAACTGTTAGACGGAGTGATAGACATTTATATGCCGGACTTTAAGTACCACCTTGGAGAATGGGCTGAAAAATATTCCCGTGTCAAAGACTATCCCGAAAAGGTAAAAAGGGCACTAAAAGAAATGGACCGCCAGGTAGGCGGGCTAAAAACGGATGACAGGGGCATCGCCTACCGGGGACTGCTTATCAGACACCTGATAATGCCGGGAGGTTTGGAAAATACTAAAGAAGTATTAAGATTTATCAAGGAAGAACTGTCGCCGGACTGCCTGGTTAACTTAATGGACCAATATTACCCGGCTCACCAGGCTTTTATGTTTTCGGAAATAGCAAGAAGAATCAGCCCCGGAGAATACCGGGAAGCACTGCGGTTCGCCGAACAATTGGGTTTAAGACTGGTCCTGTAAAGATTAAATCCCGTGCTGCTGCACGGGATTTATCTTTCTACCTGGTGCGGACTACCCCGGAAAAAACGGTATCCACTTTTGGCAAAAAGCCATGAAAAGCCTTCCGAAAAGTCCACCTATTATACAAGACTACCCAAACAAACAATTTTTATTTGTTCGCGAAAACATTTTTTGCCCGTGTTGAATAAAATGTACTGTAACTGCTTGCAAGGCAGATGGATTACTTACCGGGATGTGAACCTTATGCCAAGCCAGAACCGTGCCGAAATCAGGGAGAAAAAAATTAAAACGGAGTGTGTGGATTTTATTTATCCCGAGGTAAGACTAAAAAATAAAGCGGTGGAAACAAAAATCAATGACATGATTGAGGATATTGTCTTTAACCTTATTCCGACAAATATCCGCGATGAGGCCGGATGTACCGCAAGTGTCACAGGCAGGTATACGGTGTCGGCAAACGAGAAAAGCGTCCTCAGTCTGTGGATAGAAGTTTTTAAAATGCCGCGAATGGCAGCTAATGGCTCCACCATTTTGCGGTCTTTAACAGTAAGCCTGGAAAACGGCAGGCGCTGGGAATTTTATGAATTATTCAAGCTGAACAGCAATTACAGGTTAAGAATAAAAGACCTGATCGAAAAACAAATAGCAAAAGAAGATTTACCGGTATTGGGCCCGGTACCGCCCATAACCGACACTCAAAGCTACTACCTGACTGAAGATACATTAGTGGTGTATTTTCAAGAGCTGGTATTTACGCCGCATTACGTCGGGCCGCCAAAATTTTTCATTCCTTACAGCTACCTGGTAAATATCGTTAATCCCCGGGGACCCATGGCATTGCTGCTGGAGGAAAGCTGCTAAGTACAACAGTCCTTTTGCTTCAGCACCCGGTTAATTGTCCTGGCGAACTGCTGCCAAGTACGCCAAAAAGGAAAACTGGAACAAGTCAACTGAGAACCCAAAGCGCCGCAAACCGGTTATGGGGCCGTATGCCCATATCGCAGACATGTGGCTCATGGAAGACATGCTTAAACCCCGCAAGGAACGCCGCACCGCAGCCGCCATCTATCGGCAGCTTAAAGAGGAATACGGCTACCCTGATAACACTTACGATCTCCCCACTCCTGTGATGGCCGTATTTTTATTGCTGAAGATGTACTTCTCCCCAGTTCTAGGATTCCTTATCATACGTGCCTCCTACGCTCTCTTTGGAATGTGTAATAAACATTTAAGTTAATATGAATAATATTCATTTCAAGGTATATACTAAATAAAAAATCTTGAAGGTGAATTTCACAATGCCGTCTGTTTGGGAACGTTTACTAGGGGATAAGTCTCCAGAAAATCAGGATAAAGTTCATTCAGGTGAAATATTTCAACTATGGCAACATTTAATAACTCGTTATGATGTTCGCGAATTAACAGATGTGTTTCAAAATTTTGCTAGTGATATTGAATTTAAGGCTTTATTAACTTATGGACTGGAATTGTTAAACGAAGAAATAAGTATTATTGAAAAAAAGTTGGATTACTTTGGTATTCCTTTACCTCCACGACCACCAAAGTCTATTAATTCACCAACTAATACAGATATACTTAGAGATCAGTTAATGTTTCGTATTATTTATATGGGAATACAAAACTTCCTAATCCTACATACAAATAGTATATTGGCAATGCAAAACCATGAATTAAGAAACATTTTTATAAAAATGCACAAAAAGGAACTTTATGCTTTTACTAAGATGACTGATTATGGAAAAATAAAGGGTTGGTTACAAATTCCTCCACAATATAATCCTGGAGCATAAAAGAGGTAACTGACAAATTTGAAAACTTGTTGAGAGAACTCTGGAGAGAAAAACACTTTAGCAGACTAAAGGAGAGAAAAAGGAGAAAATTTTGGCTTTAGAGAGAAAATATAAGTAAAATGGCAAGGGCCTCAAACCCTTGCCATTACTGCTTTCAAAGCTGGTGGAGATAACGGGACTCGAACCCGTGACCTCTTGACTGCCAGTCAAGCGCTCTCCCAGCTGAGCTATATCCCCACTGAAAACTCTATTTATCTTCTTTTTCAGCGCAACATTTATTATGCCATAAATGCAGCAATTTTGCAAGAGTATTCTTCTAGTAATAATTTACGCCACTGCCAATTGTAAAAACTAGTCCTGTGACAGGTAAAATAAAAAAGAAAAAACAACCGCATCTCTGCAGCTGTTTCGTTGTCTTCATCATGATAACAAAAATCATCTACTGTGTCAAAAAATCTTTATCTCCGTGGCATTAACTGAGAAGCTTCTTTTTTTTTTTTTTCATCTTCAATTTCCTGCACCCAGGGCATCAAGTATATGTTTCCCAGGACCACCTTCCATTTATGATAAAATACTCGGGAGTTGCTGATATCCCTGCGACAGTAAGGACAAATCCATCTTCCGGCAGTGCTGGCCGAATATGATTTACCCTGGCAATGGGGGCAGATTTTATAAGGCATGAACACCCTCCTAAACTTTTAGTGTACTTAAAATTAGTGCCGGAAAGTCATCTAATCTCCAAACGTCTAACCGGTCCTTCCAGTTGTTTGATCTTTGAATATTTGATTCGTTTAATGACACTGCTGGCTCCACCGATAAGGGCAAGTATTACCACCACCGTGCCTAAAAACACCGCGCCGCTTCTTTTAAAAATAATTGCCAAATACCCGATATAGGGTAATCTAAAAAAATTCTTCCCCACCAAATCCCCTGCAGACACCGGGACAGGATCCGCTGCTTCATTGGCATCGCCTTTAGTTACAAAGTACCCGTTATCCGTGAGGCCGACAACCCTGTGCGTCACCAGCACTTCCGGGTTATCATGATCACGAAAGGTAATGACATCACCCTCCCGGATGCTGCCAGGAGATACGGGTTTAACAGCCACCAAGGTCCCTACAGGTATTTCCGGTTCCATGCTGCCGCTGATTACCACCAGAAATCTGTACCCAAACACATTCGTACTTACCCCGTAAAACATGAGCAGCAAGCTACAAAACAAGAGGATAATAAAAACAGATAGACAAAGGCTGGACCAGCGTTTCATAGGAATACCTCCATAGAAAAACCAACCGTCTCAGCTGGTCGGTTGCATAACTGGCTCCCCGCAATCCAGATGCCCACCTACAGATTACGTTTCATCGCCCCGTCAGCGTTTACATTACATGGAATATTATACCAGCATCTCTTTTTAATTTTTGTCGCAACACGAGGATAAAAACCAAACAAATTACGCCGGATTTTCGACGTAAATAACTATTTATATATCCCAATCGCCACAAATTCATTAACAAGTTACATAACATAAATAGAAAACAATTACAGGAGATACT
>JACDOG010000014.1 GCA_017656305.1 Thermoanaerobacteraceae bacterium | reverse complement strand
GAAAAGCCCCTACTCAAAAACGGGGCTTAAACGCAATAATCAGATAGATTTTTGCTCGTATTCGCTCAGCGGATTTTTTTCGAAAAACTCCAGGGTAAAGGCCAGGAAAACACCGGCCATCAGGCCCAAGACGGCGGCTATGGCTACATTCAGCATTTTGTTGGGTTTGTAAGGATGTTCGGAAACAGTAGCCGTCTCAATTACCTGACTTCCCCTGAGGTCGGCCAGGTTTCTTTCCAGCTTTCGCTTGCGGTTTTCCAGGTCTCTTAATATTGCCTGGTTGCTTCTTATCTGGTCATAGATGCTGGTCTGCACAAACAGTTTTTCCAGGTTGGAAAGTTTCTCGTCCTCACCCAGCCTGGCCACAGTTTCCTCAGCTTTGCTGATGGTACCGCGCACGGTCTGCATCTCCCGCTCAATCAGCTGTATCTCATCCCTAATTTCTTCCCTGGCTTCTTCCAGTTCTTCCTGCTCCATCTGCTGGTATGTACGCATCAATTCGTTGAGGATTTCACCATCGCCGGTGGTGTCGATGCTGAAATTCAGGATATTGGTGCCTTTGGCCACAGTTATATTTAAATCTTCTTTCAGTTCCAGTCCAGTGCGTTCCAGGTTGAGTTTATCCGCAATCTTACCCAACACGTCGGCGCTTTTCAGTATCTCCACTGCTCTGGCAGGGTTGGTGTATGTGGCATCACCGTAGTTTCCCAGCTCCAGCTTGGCGGTAACTTTATAGACCGGTGTCATGAAGCTGCTGGCCACCGCACTGATAATCACCGCTGCAACAAACAGGCCGATAATGAGCCACTTTCTTTTTAAAAGCACCAATACTATTTCTCGTAAATCAATTTCCTGTTCAAACTGCTGTTCCATAGGTTTCGCTCCTTTCACAGCGTATCTTGTTCTCCAACTTCCTTTATCTGGTAGTTCTGTGTTTTTTTACTAAATCCCTGCGATTTGTGCGCCAATTCACAAAAAAGTTACAATTACTCAGAGTAAGAATAATGCTGACGCCACCTTTTCTATTTCAACATACGGTGCAAAATTCCTACTTGTAAAGCGGAGAAAAATATACCACAAAAAAATCGCCTCCTTTTCGGAGGCTGGGGTTAGATGCCGGTTACCTCGAGGCGCCGGGCGGCACCTTGCTCTTCCAGGTATATTTTCAGGTGCTGCTCACGAACGAGAAGGTCCCGAGATAGATATATTTTTATCCCTTCCGCTTCAAAGGCGGCCAGGTTGGGCTCCATTAGCGTGCCCGCAAGCACGGCGAGCGTGCTGTCTCGGCCGCTTCAGGTACCGCAGTTTATCAGCTTGATGGTGATGGTATCAGTCTTTTTCAGGATATACTCCCTTGCTTCCGGGGTAATGGTAAACTGCATGGCTTGCTCCTCCCTCACTGAAGGTAAAAGGTGCACCCCCGCGGGGATGCACCCTGTTTACCTGGGTACTCCTTCCTCATCCCAACCGCGCAGCGAGTAGTATTCCCGGAGCATTCTGTCCAGGTCCTCTTTGGGATAGGCGGGAATGTCGTCGGCCAGGCCTTCCTTGAAGAAGCGGGACGGCAGGGTGTCATGCTTTTTGGTGATGCCCTGCTTGAGATTGAACTTCCTGGTGGTAGTCACCACCCGGTTGGCAATCTCCTTCAATTCTTCCCGGGTCAGGTCCCAGCCCGTGGTGTACTTTAGAATCTGTTCCAGTTCCTCCCACTGGATCAGGTCGCGGTAGAACCGGCAGAGGATGAGGGTGTCATAGATGGCCAGCCTGTCTTCAAATTCCACAAACAGCTCTGCCTTTCCTTCCACCTGTTTCGGGTCAATCATGCCGGCAAGTTCCGGTTTGTAAAAAGTGGCCCGCAGGTGGCAGGCGCCTCTGGCTGAAGTTGCATAGGCCAGGCCCATGCCGCGCAGCACCCGGGGGTCATATCCTGCCGGTTCCATGCCCTTGACGTGAATAGCGTCTTCCGCCAGGCCCAGGTGCTCACCGGCGGCCACTGCTCCTTCTGCCAGGATGTCACCTATGCCCTCTCTTTCCACAATCTGCACCAGCAGTTTCTCCACCGCCCTGGCATCGCCAAAACTGTACGGCAGGTCCAGCCTGCCCTTGTCAACGGCGTAGAGTGCAAAAGCCACCATGTTGCCGGCGGTGATGGTATCCAGGCCGTACCGGTCGCACAGGTCGTTGAAGTAGATTATCTCATCCATGTCGGTAATGCCGCACAGCCCGCCAAAAGCGTAGAGGGTTTCGTACTCGGGACCTTCCACCGTCAGTCCCTGGTACTTTCCTTCGGGAATGGTGGTCACCTTGCCGCAGGTCATGAAGCAGGGCGGGCAGGCCTTGGGCCTGACCTTGTAGTTATCCACCAGGTAGTCCGCAGAGATGTTTTCCCATCCTTCCAGGGTCCCTTTTGACCAGTAGCGGGTGGGAAAGCCCCCGACGCTGTTCAGCACCGCTACCAGGGCAGGCGTGCCGTAGGTCTGGTAGGACTTGACCCCGCCGTCATCCTTACCTTTTTCATAGATGCTTTTGGCCACCGCCTTGAGACCTTCCGGGTCAAAGACCTGGCATTTGGCCTCCCCGTAAAAGACAATTCCCTTTAAGTTTTTAGAGCCGGCCACGGCGCCGAGCCCGGTTCTTCCGGCAGAGCGCCAGTAGTTGTTTTCCAGGCAGGCAAAGCGCACCAGCTTTTCTCCGGCAGGCCCGATGACCACCGCCTGGGCATTTGGCTGCCCCACTTCCTCAAGCAGCTTATCCTCGGTGACGTAGCAGTCCTTGCCCCAGAGGTGCTCTGCGGAATGAAATTTTATACCCTGGTCGCTTATTTCTAAATATACCGGTCGTTCTGCCTTACCTGTAATGACAACGGCATCGTAACCGGTGCCTTTCATAGCCCTGGCCACTTTACCGCCGGAATAAGACTCAGAATAGCCGCCGGTCAGGGGTGATTTGCTGTACACCCCGTAGCGGTTGGAGCCGTAGATGGGAGTGTCGGTTACCGGACCCACGGCGAAGATGAGAGCGTTGTCCTGGCCCAGGGGGTCCGTTCCGGCGGCGACGCTTTCATTGAGCAGGTACGAGCCCAGCCCCTTACCGCCCAGGTAGGCGCGGTAGAGCTGTTCGTCCAGGATTTCTTCCGTCCACTGCTGTTTGGTGAGGTCAACGCGTGCGATGCGGCCAAAAAATCCGTTAGCCATTCATAAGCCCCCTTTTTTTATTGATTGCTTTTGCCTGCCCAGGCGTTGCGGTAAATCTGCTCCACTTCCTCGTAGGTCAGTTTTCTGGGGTTGTTTGCCAGTAACCTTGTTACCTTCATGGCACCTTCCGCCAGGATAGGAATAGCGCTTTCAGGGATATTAAAGTCCTGGAGGCTGGTGGGAATACCCACGTCCACAGCCAGCTGTTTCATGGCTTCTACAGCCACCACTGCCTTTTCACGGTCGCTCAGCCCGGTAACGTCCTCTCCCAGCAGTTCCGCCATGTCGGCAAACTTGCTAAGGTTGCTCAGGCAGTTGTACTCCATGACGTAGGGCAGCAGCAGCGCGTTGGCCACGCCGTGGGGTATGTGGTACTTGCCGCCCAGGGGGTATGCCAGGGCATGCACCGCGCCCACACCGGCATTGGCAAAGGACATTCCCGCCAGGGTAGCGGCATGGGCCATTTTCTCCCTGGCTTCCATGTCATCCCCGTTCATCACGGCCGTCCGTAAATTTCTGGCAATCAAGACGATGGCTTCCTTGGCCAGGGCGTCTGTGGCCGGAAAGGCGTTTACGGAGATATAGGCTTCAACGGCATGGGTCAGGGCATCCATACCCGTGGCAGCCGTCACTTTCGCCGGCATGGTGCGCATCAGGTACGGGTCTACCAGTGCCACGTCGGGCAGGAGATACGGGCTGACCACGCCTTTTTTCAGCTCTTCCTTCTGGTCCGACAGGATGGAAATGGCCGTCACTTCGCTGCCCGTACCCGCCGTGGTGGGTATAGCAATCATGGGCAAACCCTT
The DNA here is from genome assembly GCA_017656305.1 of Thermoanaerobacteraceae bacterium. GTDB lineage: Bacteria > Bacillota > JADQBR01 > JADQBR01 > JADQBR01 > JACDOG01. The sequence goes on along the minus strand of JACDOG010000014.1, from coordinate 59,104 downwards.
GTTGGGAACTAAATTGACGCCAATATAGTCGTTGATGGTTCCGGGGTTTGTCACCAGAATGGAGGCCGACTTCATAATGTCAATGCTGCTGCCACCGCCAAAACCGATGAGCAGGTCATACTCGCCTTTCTTGATAACTTTCAGGCATTCTTCCACGATTTCCAGGCGCGGCTCGGGTTCCACGCCGAGAAAGGCACCGTACTCTATACCAGCCTCGTCCAGCACGGCCTGCAGTTCATCCAGCAGGCCCACTTCCTTGATAACAGAGTCGGTGATGATGAGCACTTTCTTTCCGCCCAGCCGCTCTACCATATCGGGAACCGACTTGACCGCCCCGGTCCCGATGACCACCGTTCCGGCTGTCTGGAAGTTATTGAGTTTCTTTGCCATCATTAAAACCTCCTGTGAATTAGAATTATTCAGTTACCGCAGTTTGTTCAGAAGCAGGTGTCGGAACTCCCATATACGGTCTTGCACCTTCCAGCACGGATGTATCCTTGAAGAAATCCTTTCCGTATATCAGCAGTGTCAGCACAATACCGGCAGCAAAGCCCCATGCGGCACCCTTGGTGGCCAGCACGGCACCCATGACACCGGCGATGCCGATATCTCTCTGGTTGAAGGATTTTTCCACGGCTATACGCACGCTGACGTAGCCCTGTATCAGCATGGTCAGTGCCAGCGCCACGCCCAGGGTGGGTTTGGTAAGCGTTACTATGGGAAGCAGCAGGTACCCGGTCAGGGTGCCGAAACGGAACCAGCCGGCGCCGCTGAACAGGGAATCCATGGCTTCTCTACCGTGCTTGTAACGCTCGCAGACCACCACCTGCATGGCTGCCCATAGCGGACCACACATGGAAATATCCGGCCCGAACATACCCATCAGGCTGTTTCTGAGACCAAAAATCATGTGTGCCCTGTTGGGGTTGTAGTCAATATACTCGTCCTCCCTGACCATATTGGCATCTGCTACCAGTGCCTGACTCTGGATTACGTCACCAAACAGGACGATGTAAACGGCCAGGACCATGGGAATGGCCTTGATAAACATGCTCACGCTGGGCCAGCCCACGCCCCACGGGGTGTATTCCTTGAACAAAGTAATGAAATCAGGACGGGAGATACCCCACTGAATCTCCGGCCAGGGTGCCTCGCCAAAGATTGGTGCAATCACAATCCCCAGCAGGATGACCGGTAAAATTCCCAAATCAGAAAAACGGTTCCAGAACTTGCTCTTCTGCCGGAGCGCGGCAAAACCCTTGGAAAAGAGAATCAAGAAGGCAATACCGACGGCAATAGTAATGGTGTAAGGGTACTTTTCAAACCGGCCGCCTTCCTTGAAAATCATCATGACGGCGGCAAAACCCGCGCCAAGAATTACACCTGACTTGATGGCATTCGGCACGTAGCGGATAAATTTCTGGGCCAGTCCGGTGGCTCCCAGGAAGATAACAAACACACCCAGTGTAATTTCAAAGGCAGCCAGGGCGTGTATCCTGGGCACTCCAGGCTCAAAAGAAGTCACGTATGCTGCCAGCAGCGGAATAGCCGGGGTAATCCAGCCGGGAACGACGGGGTCACCCAGCAGCACGTGCAGGCAGTAAAGGATACCGTTTAACACCACAATGGCCAGGGCCACCTCAAAGGGCATGCCCAGTGTTTCCTGAAGCAGGGGAATAATGGACAGGCATACCGCACACATGATGAGTCCTTGCAGGTAATCGGCACCTTCAAAACGGTAATGCACCAGTGGGAGTCTGACCTTGAAGGGGCCTAACTTCCAGAACGGCTGTTCTGCACCGTACTCACGTTTTAATGCCATAGTCTGTTCACTCCTTGTGTGATATTAGCAGCGCTGCTGCCGTTTTTTAATGCAACAACCGTGCCAACCTTCCGGAAAAACCGGAGAACCCCACATCTGGCTTATTTTTCTGAAAATTGTTATGTTTTTCACAATTGCAAAAAAACAGACTAATGGTGAGAATATTCACCACCAGTTGCTGGAAATGTGATTTTTCAGGCAATAGCTTGCTTTTCAGAGCTTGGTGATATATTTCACCACTACGGTGCAAAATTTCACCGCCTACGCTTTTTTACCAGAGTGGAGTGGTCTACTCCCAAAAGCTTTGCAGCAGCGCGGACGGAACCGGCCTGTTTCAAGGCCATGTCTATCAGTTTTTCCTCCACTATCCGCTTGGCCTCCTTTAACGGGACGATACCGTTGACGGCTATTTCTTCAAAAGCGCTCTGCTGCCGGTGCTCCTTCAGGTAATCAGGCAGGTGGTCCGCATCAATTACTGCCTGGTCGCACATGATAAAGAGGTGCTCGATGAGGTTTTCCAGTTCGCGTACGTTACCCGGCCAGTGGTAGTTGTAGAGCAACTTCATGGCCCGGGAGGAAATCTTTTTGCTGACGCCGTAACGGGTATTGAGCCTCTTGAGGAAATGCTCGATGAGCGCCAAAATATCTTCGGGTCTTTCCCGCAGCGGCGGTATGGAAATGGGTATCACGTTGAGCCGGTAGTACAGGTCCCGGCGGAAGCTGCCGGACTGCATTTCCCTTTCCAGGTCCTTGTTGGTTGCGGCTATAACCCGGACGTCCACCTTTTTGTAGCTGGTGCCGCCCACGGGTTTGAATTCCTTGTCCTGCAGAACCCGGAGCAGTTTTACCTGCAGTTCCAGGGGGAGCTCACCGATTTCATCCAGCAGCAAGGTGCCCCCGTCGGCCAGTTCAAAGAGACCGCACTTGCCTTCCTTTCGCGAGCCGGTGAAGGCCCCGCCCTCGTAGCCGAACAGCTCAGATTCCAGCAAGTTTTCCGGAATGGCGCCGCAGTTTACCTTGATATAGGGGCCCTCGCTGCGGTTGCTGTTCTGGTGGATCAGCCGGGCCACCACTTCCTTGCCGACACCAGACTCGCCCAGCAGCAGTACCGTGGAATCAAACTTGGCTGCTCTCAGGGCTGTCTCGTAAACCTTCAGCATGGCAGGGCTTTGAATGACGACGTCGTCCGACTGCAGCTGCTGCAGCTTCATTTCCTTTATCTGGCGCTGGTATCGTTCGGTGAGGGCCCGGGACTTTTCCAGTTCCTGTTCCAGTGCCTTCAACTTGGTCATATCCCTGACGTTGGTGATCACCATGGAGATTTCGCCGTCTTCATTAAAGTAGGGGGTGGAGGTGATCATCACCGTCTTGCTGTTGCGGATCTGCTGCAGGATGGTCACGGGGCGCTTCTTCTCCAAAACCATCAGCGTCCCTGACTGGGAAATCAGACCCTTCTCTTCCAGGTCACGCATGTGCCTGCCCAGCACTTCCTCGCGTTTGATGCCGGTTATCCTTTCGTAAGCCGAGTTGACCCGGGTGGTAACGCCCCGGCCGTCAGTAATGTAGATACCGTCCGCGGAGGACTCGATGACGTTCTCCAGTTCCCTGCTCAGGCGCTGTACACTGGACAAGCGCCGGGAGATCTTTTCTATCTGGCTGATGTCCTGAAACACACCCACGGCGCCGATGATCTCCCCGTCATCCCACAGCGGGGTGCGGTTGGTATAGACAACTGTATCGTTGATTTTCATTTTTTCCCCAACCACCGGCTGGCCGGTCTCCAGTACTTCCATCAATCCCGACTCTGGTATAATATCAAGGATGTGGCTGCCGATTATTTCTTTCATTGGCTTGGCTATCAATTTTTGTGCTGACTTGTTGCAGACAATCACCTTGCCCCCGGTATTGATGGCAACCACCCCGTTGTAGATGGAATCTATAACCGTCCGCAGCCGTCCGAATATAGTGTTGATGGTACTCCGGTGCTGCAAGAATACCGCCCCCTCTTTTCCTAATTTTCTTACTATTATGTATTTGACACCTGCGAACAAACCCCCTTCCTTGACGACACCCCAATCCCCCTATAATGGTTCTTTCTCAAGAATATTATAATCCTTTAAGTTCCCGTTTTGCAAAAATATCATACTATTTGTGATTACCCTGGCAGATGATCTTGCGGTCTGGTTTCACTGACACATGTTCAACGCCGGGACAACGGGTAATAAGGTAGAAAACCTGTCCTTCCCGAAGCTGCGGCATTACCTGGCCCGCACCCTTATCCAGGTAAAGCTGCCGGTAACTTTTGAGGGCCAGTTCCGCCTGGTACAGGCGGTCTTCCACAGTGGTCACCGTGTGGTATGTTTTGAGCTCAAGGTCATTGGTGAAAATGAGTTTTGAAAGATAACCGCCCTCACTGACGGCGTCAAAGGCCACCACCCGGCTGTAGACCGCATAGCCGACGACCCCGTCGTCCTTGACGACGGCCTGGCGCACCTTAAACGGCACCAGCACCAGGTCATGGTGAAAGGGCAGGGGTACCAGCTTACCCTTTTGGAGCCGCCGGCGGTACTTCTGCTTCAGGGTGGTAAGGTCCAGGGAAAAGACTCTGGCCAGGGATTTCAGCACATTGGTCGCCTTTACCGGAAGCTTTATTTTCTCGCCGCTGTCCAGCCAAAGCTCCGAGCAGTTGCCGTATTTGCCGTCATAAACAGGAATGAAACAGGTGAGCTCCTGCCACCTGTTTTCAAAATCAAAATGCTTCATATGTGTCCACCTCTCTCTGTTAACTTTTACCATTATTCTAATCGAACATATGTTTGGTGTCAAGAGTTTCCAACAAAAAAGGAGTCAGGGACAGAAAACAGTTTTCAACGTTCGACAACAAAGGCGTTAATACCCAGGTTTCTCAATCGTGCAGCGAAGTCCAGGGCACGTTCCTTATTTTTAAATGCTCCTACCTGGACGCACCAGAGGTGTGCCGGGTCTGTCAGGTTAAGGCGCAGTTCACCGGCGGGAAAGTACCTGCCCGGGCACAGGGTATGCGCGCCCGGCACCTCCCGGTGCAGCAGGACATTTGTTGTAGGGATATTGTGCTTCTGCTGGCAGCACGTCACCAGATCCACCAGGGCGGCAAGCTGTCTCTCGGTGGGGCGGTGGTTTTGGAAGTTGCCGATCAGGGCGATGCCGATAGACTTATAGTTCATCCCCGAGGCACGGGTGTGGGCTCCGGGAATTTCCAGGCTTCTTCCGGGTACCACTTTTCCGTCACGCTCAATGATGTAATTATACCCCACGTCCCGCCAGCCCTTGCTCAGGTGGTACTGCTTCACCTGGTGGGCGTTTTTCTCTTCGGCGCCGGTGTGGTGGATGATAATGTAGTCTCTCCGGTAGTTCACGGTTTGATTACCTCCTTCAGGCTGTAAATGGCCTCGGTCAGGTCATCCAGCTTCTTTTCCACTCTTACCAGCAGGTAGATGGACACCACTATGGGAAAGCCAAAGTTACCAATCTGGTTCCAGACGGGTTCCATTTCAGTCACCTCCTTGAAACGCAAGAAGTCAAGAGACAGGAGATAAAAGTCAGGAATCAGAATGTATGATAGAACTGTTATTTTCCCTGGAAATACCATTCTCTTTCTACCGTTTCCGGCTGTGATTGGTTGAAAATTTCTGCAAGTGCCTGGGCGCAGTCAGTGCACAGTTCCAGGTCGCCTACCAGACTTTCATCTTCCAATAACAAAACTCTGTGTTTTAACAGCATGGTCCGGTCACAGCAGTTGCATTTTTTCTTTTTGGGGTTTTGAAAAGGCATAAAGGTAATTTTAGGCATTTGGGGTCCTCCTTTTTAGTGGATAGAAGTCAGGAGTCAGAGTCAAACTCCCATGTGCCGGGTCGGCCTAATGGTTCTGGGATACCATTAGCCACTGGGGTAGTCAATCTATATTGTCAGAACTAAGGGGAGGCTGAAGCCTCCCCGGTGCATTAGGATACGCTGATGTCCAGATCAGCCACTTCACGAGTGACGATGCGGGCTCCCAGGATGTTGACCAGGCTGGCACCGTCCACGTGGAAAACATCCTTGGCGATAATGTTTTCCATGGCTGTCTGTACTTCGGCAGCAGTGAGGCCGTCCTTGGGATTTGGTACCCTAATGGTGCTCCTGCGACCGGTGCTGGACTGGAAGATCATCTCCAGGTTTTTAGTAATCACCGGGTTCACCTCCCTTCTGAAGCTAACATGATGCCCGGCGCATTACGAGTGCGCTGCTCCACTACGCGGTAGCTGACTGGGCCAGTTCATTTTCGTTGATGCGCTGCACGCTGTTTAAGGTGTGCACCTGCAGGCCGGCGATGATATTTGCCACATCAAAGACGTCCTGGTCAGTGGCTGTGGGTTTGACGCGGCGGTAGGTAACATCGTCAAACTGCGGGTTGCCAGCTGCATCGGTGCCGGTTTGAAACACCAGGCGCATGCTGGAGTCAATAGGATTGCTGACTACTGCCATGGGTTTCACCTCCTCCCGTTTGGGTTGTCTTCATTTTACGGCTGAACCGGAGAAATTAAAAAAACCGCTTCCACCTCATTTATGAGCGAAAGCGGTTTCAAAAGTTGCCGGTCAGATTGGTGTCAGGTTTTGTTCGGGCTGTTGGATATCAGGTTACAAGATAATTAAGACTCACAACCGAAAATCTGAAATTCTCAAGTAGGAACTTGTTTGCATTTTATTTTTTCCCGTTATTCAAATATATTTCTGATAAACGGACGAAAGTCATCCAGATGATTTTGAATAATACTTTTCGATGTACAAGACAAAAGGCGAGGCTTATCACCTCACCCGTGAAATTGAGAATCGTGTTCAATTCACATTGAGAACCGTCCCCAAATGTGAATTTATGTGAAGGAAGCGGCGGGGCTTTTCCAGTAATGAATCGGGGTTGGTAAGCTTTTTGCGGCTTTTGATCAATCCGGTGTAAAGTCCAGCGCGGGCGGTGTCGCCCACCAGGATGTAACCCACCAGCCTGTTTTCGGCAAACACCAGTTTTTTATACGTCCCCGCCCGGGGATTCTCTTCCTCCAGCACCTGCAGGCCGCTACCGGGCCTGGTAATTCCCGCAGCAATGACGGACAGGCCGCCGAAAACAGCGGAATTCATGCTGATGGAACCGGCGTACTCACAGGAGATGCCGGCCATGTTTTCGCCGGCCACGGCGCCCTGTTCCACGGCGTTGGGCCAGATGGCATTGTAGGTATAGTCCTCCTGAACCAGGTCATAGGTCAGGGCCACGTCTCCGGCGGCATAGATATCCTGATCCGCCGTCTGCTGGTAGCGGTTTACCCGGAGGGGCGCCCCGGCCTCGTTTACCAGGTCGGTGCCTAAAAAAAACCCCGTGTTGGGACGGACACCCTTGCCGACCACAACTATGTCGGCAGGAAAAAACTCCCCTCCTGCCAGCCGCACACCGGTAACCCGGTTGTTCCTATTTTCCACCAGCATGGCCCGGGTCTGCTTTTTCACAGTGATTCCCATTTCCTTCAACTTGCTCTCCACAAAGCCGGCGGCGGTTTGATCCAGAGTCTGGGACATAACCTGGTTGGAGCTGACCAGTACTGTTACCTGCATCTTTCGCTGCCACAAGGCGGCGGCTGCTTTCAGGCTAACCAGTCCCCCGCCCAGGATGACGGCATTCTTCCCTTCCCCGGCATCCATAGCAATCTTCTTGGCATCATCCAGCGTCCGTAACTGGTAGACCCCCCGGCTGTTGATACCCGGAATCACCGGGACCTTGGGAGAGGCCCCGGCAGCCACCAGCAGCTTGGTATAGGATATGCTCTGTCCCTTATCGGTAACCACTACCTTCTTTTCCTGGTCCACGGCAACTACTTTCTGCCGCCGTTTCAAATCTATGCCCAGCCTGTCGTAAAAGTCTGCGGGGCGCAGGTACATGTCCCGTTCCGTCAACTGGCCGGCCAGGTAATAGGAGGTCAGGCAACGGGAATAGGCCGAGTACTGCTCATCGGTGATTATGATAACCGGCTTCTCCCTGTCATAACGGCGGATGCGTTCGGCAGCAGCAATACCGGCAGCGCTGTTTCCGATAATCACGTAGGCCATAGGCGGCATCCCCTATATTCCTAGTGCCCGGCGCTTGGCTTTAATGTGCTTGATAATGCCGTCAGCTGCTGCTTTCGGGTCGGTCTCCACGTAAAACCTGCCGCCCAGCAGTGACTCTATCTTTTCTCCCGTCAGCGTGCCGGCCACCACGTCGCTCCCCAGCACTGCCGGCGGTAATCCCACGTGAGTCAGTATTCCCATGGCAACGGCCCAGGTGCCGATACTCAGGGCCTTTTCGTGCTGCGGTTCCGGGGCTGATGCCGCCACAGGCAGGTCTTTAACGCTCACTCCCAGGTAATCGGCCAGGGCAACCAGCAGGTCGCCGATGCGGGAGTTGTCCACACAGCTACCCATGTGCAGTACCGGCGGCAGCGGTCCGCCCAGTCCGGCGGCTTCACCCACGGCGGTCAGTACCTTTTTAAGTCCTTCTCCGGCATATTTTGCCGTGGCATCGGGATGCAGCAGTCCTGCCTTGCCCAGAGCATAAGCGGAACAGCCGGTGGCCACAACCAGCACATCGCTGGCAATAAGCTCTTTGACCATGGTGACGTGGTTTAAATCCTGGGTTGCTTTGGCGTTGTTGCACCCGACGGTGGCCACCGCCCCGAGAATCGCTCCGTCTTTGATGCTGTCCACCAGGGGTTTCAGGGGATCGTCGGCATTTACCTTGCTCAAAGCTTCCACGATGGCCTCCATACTGAATCCGGCCACAATAGATACTTTTTCATCAGGTATCTGTACCTTATTCTTATCCCTTTTCTTGAAGGATTTTATGGCCTTGCGAACGATTTTTTCCGCCTGCCGGTCGGCCTCTTCAAAGCTAAATGGAACATGCTCGGCCCCGGGTATTTTGGCAATGGGCATGGTGCTGACAATTTCCCCGTGGTAACACTGGGCCACATTGGCCAGCGACGGCATGATGCACTGGACGTCCACTACCATCAGGTCCACAGCCCCGGTAGCCAGGGCTAGTTCCTGTCCCAGGAAGTTGGTGGCCTGGGGTACGCCCTGCCGCATCAGCACCTCATTTCCCGTGCAGCAGATGCCGGCCACGTTGATACCGGCAGCTCCGGCCTCCCTAGCCTCGTCCTCAAGCTTGTTGCACCATTCCACAACCTTTTCGGACAGCAGGGGCACGTGCCCGTGGACGATTACGTTTACATGGTCCGCTTTCAGCACACCTAGGTTGGTCTCCGACTGTATGGGTTTGGGAGTGCCAAAAATCACGTCCTGGATGTCAGTGGCCAGTTTCAGCCCGGCAAAACCGTCCACCAGACCCTGCTTGACACAGGCTAAAAGCAAGTTTACCGGGTCGGCGTCCACACCCATGGTGGTCTGGTGCATGGCTTCCCGAATTTCCCGGTCGGCATTTCTGGGCAGCACCCCCAGCTCGCGCCAGGTGTCCAGTCTCTCCCGGGGCGCCCAGGCCTTGAGCCATCCCATGGTATCATCAGTATGGTTGGTAAAGGTTTCTAAAGCTTTTTGGGCCACTGCTTTGGCCAGTTCACCGGTATCCCTGCCTTCGGTCTCCAGTCCCAGCCGGGTAGCGATGGCCTGTAATTTGCCTTCATCCTTTATCTGGTAACCGGCATTGCCCTCGGCAATTGCATACAGTGCTTCCACAGCATCGTAGGCGTGGTCCACGTGGGCCGCGGTACCGCCGGCCAGATTGCGCAGCAGGTTGCGGGCCACAATGGTATGTGCGTCCGCACCGCAGACACCCCGGTCGGGCTTGCCAAAGGGATTGATGCGGCACGGTCCCTGCAGGCAGTTGCGGCAGCAGATGCCCAGGGTGCCGAAGCCGCACTGGGGTTGCTGCTCCTGCAGGCGGTCCCAAACGGTTTCCACTCCGTCAGCCTGAACCTTCTGCAGCATTTGCTGTGCTGCCGGGTCCACAGTTTTATCCTTAACGGACATCTTGATACCTCCTTTGGTTTTTTATACACTCACCGTTCCTTGACAAACTCGGTCAGGTAGCGCTTTCTCCGGTCGCTGCTGTATTCGGCAATTTCCACAAACTTGATGGCACCAGTGGGGCAGGCGCCGGCACAGGCCGGTACTTCCCGGTCGGGACAGCGGTCGCACTTGCTGATGACCTTTTGGCCCCTGTCCTGTTCGATGGCGCCAAAAGGACAGGCCATAACGCACATCCAGCAGCCGACACACCTGTCCCGGTTAAACAGTACTTTGCCCGTTTCCGCATCTCGCTGTAGGGCGCCGCTCATGCAGGCATTGGCACAGGCGGGTTCCTGGCAATGCCGGCACTGCAGGGGCAGGTTTGTCTCGCCATCAGTTTCTACAAAGATACTGGCCGCGGAACTTTCCTTGTTCAGTACCGCCGCAAACAAATCCTTTGACAGCGCGTGCTCTACGGCACAGGCCAGTTCGCAGCTGTGACAGCCGAGACAGCGGTCCGGGTCAATGAGAAGCTGCTGCATTTTCTCCCTCCTTTTAATGAATTAGTTGTCCTGATATAAAAGTATAAAGCCGGTTAGACAAATATATCAGAACATTTTGTCTAAATATTTCGACATGTATCCCGCTGATTCCTCTTCTCACCAATTCACATCGGGGACGGTTCTGAATGTGAAGTACCTGTTGGCCAAAACTGGAGATTCCGGAAAAAATTAAGGCGAGGTTAAACCTCGCCTGTGTCAGGTGCTAATTCCCTGTTAAAATGGCTGACGACCTTATTTAATTCTTGACCAAAGATTTTTTGCTCAATAATTTCTACACTTTCCAACAGTTTCCCTACAACTTCTTCATCGAAAAGGCTTCCACTACCGTCTAAAATAATGTCCAGGGCTTTTTGGGACGAAAAGCCTCTCCGGTACGGCCGGTCGTTTCTTAAGGCATCATAGACGTCAGCCACAGCCATAATGCGCGCCTCCAGCATAATCTGGTCCTTTTGCAGTCCCATCGGGTATCCCGAGCCGTCTATTTTCTCGTGATGCTGCAGTACCATCAACGCGATGCGCTCGTTGACAAATTCCTTAATGGCCTCATAGCCTTTGATGCAGTGGCTCTTGATTGCTGCAAATTCTCTTTCGGTGAGTTTTCCAGGTTTAAGTAGAATATCGTCCGAAATGAATATTTTGCCCAAATCGTGCAGTAAACCGCCTATTTTGATTTCGTCAAGCTCTGGTCCGCATATACCGAGACTTTCAGCCAATAGCGCTGCAATCCGTGCTACCCGTACGCAGTGACGCGCTGTGTGTGCATCCCGCAGTTGCATGAAATTCAGCGCCAGACGCACCATATCCAATTGTCTTTGGTCCTGGCAATGTTCAAGCACAGTTTATCACCAACTAAACGAACTATTCGCAAATTGAAAATTATAATCATTTAAAAATAAAAAAAGCAGCACACTGCTGCCACAACAACCACTTTGTTAATTCGGTAGCCTGGCAGTCATATTCCATGTTTCCATGGAACTTAGACCCATAGCTTTGCGTCACCGGCTTTCGCCGGCTTTGCCTTTATCGTTAACTTTATTTAATAATTAAGTTTACTAGTAACATAACAGTAATTAAAAAAGCGCTATTTAAACCGTTAATTTTATTTTTCCTCCCTTTTTACGACAAACTATTGAAAAATAAGACAACACTTATCACTACTAAGTATAGAGGAAAATATTACATCTATCAAGCGAAAAGATTGTCGAAATTTGTCAATGTCAGGGACAGATAGGACTTTCGGACAGACCAAAAGCCCCTAAGCAGTTTTTTCCGCTTCCTCTGCTCTCTCCTCCACATACTCCCTTTTTCTTTGTTCTATAAGCCGGTAAAACTTCTGTTTTACCCTGTATAAGGCGTTATCTACCGCCTTTTCGCTGCGCCCTATCTCTGCAGCAATTTCACGATACTTTTTCCCGTCCAGGTAGGCCTTAAATACTTTTAGCTCCAGCTCAGTCATTTCGTTTAAAAACTGCTCCCAGTCCTGCTCCCAGCAATGGTCACTCTCTTTTTGTATGTACAGTTCCTCCGGACTGGGACTGGCAGAAACAAAGTTCACCAAGGTCATCTCCCTGGCCTCACCTTTGTACTGGTTGTCTTTAACCGGCCTGTCCAAAGAAAGTGCATTGTTGAGAAACATGTGCTTCTGGCGGTTGCACATGGTAATAAATGTCTTAACACGCCTGTTGACCACCATTTTGGCAAATCCGGCAAAATGGGAATTATTGCTTACTTTCGGGTCATAGTCCTGAACTGCCGACCAGAAGGCGATAATGCCCTCCTGAATAATGTCGCTGCGATCATGTCCCGGTGCAAAGTATGGTTTGATGGTGTTCATAATCATGGGTTCAAACTCATCCAGCAGCAGCTTAAAGGCCATCTCGTTACCCTGCTTGGCCTTGGCAACAAGCATGTTAATCTTCGCACTTTCCATGCACATTACCCCTTACCCCATTTTTGTTTTTCAACCCAACAAAAAATCTCGAATATCTACATCTCCTTTTACAATACCATCTTTACCAACATTAATACTATAGTCCCACCTTCCCAATTTCATCTAGGACCATAGTCCTAGTTCTCATCGCATCGAGGGCGGTTCTCGATGTGAGTTTTTTTCACATCGGGGACGGTTCTGAATGTGAATAGGTCTGTTATATTTGGAAATTTCAAACATTTATTGAAAACCCTTTACAGTTGATAACGGTTATCATATAATATTGATAGTGAGCTGTAGTCATATTCTATACGTAAGTCCTTTTATAAAAAACCGATACAAGGGACTTATGACAAAAGTGGTTGGGTCCTTCCCAGCCACTTTTTGTTTATACCGAAAATTTCGGTTGCAAAATATCCGTTCCTGTATGGCGAAATCCAGGCAGGAATTATGTAAGGAAATGGCAAATAGATGTATATTTGGAATGACAATCTTTAAATTATGGGGGAATGTTGATGACTGTTATTAACAAGGAAGTCTTTCGGCAGTACGATATTCGCGGGCTGGTTGGCGAGGAATTGACGGATGAGTTTGTCTACCTGCTGGGACAGTCAATCGGCACATACCTGCAGCGGAAGGGATTTACGGAAGCAATTGTTGGCCGGGATAACCGGAAAAGTTCGCCGCGGATCAGAGAACAGCTGGTGTCAGGGATTACCGCCACCGGGTGTGATGTCATAGATATCGGCGAGGTTATTACCCCTATCTTTTACTATGCCAGGATACTCTATGACGTTCCCGGCGGAGCCATGATTACGGGCAGCCACAATCCTTCGGAGTACAACGGCTTTAAAATTGCCGGCGATAAGGGACCCGGCACCATCTACGGCGAGGAAATTCAAAAGCTGCGGCGGTTGATGGAAGCCAAAGACTTTGAAAGCGGAAGCGGCAAAGTGATTGAGCGAGACCCGGTACCGGACTACATCAATATGATCTGCCAGAAAGTGCAGCTCGGGCCGAAAAAGCTAAAGGTTGTGGTGGACTGCGGCAACGGTACGGCCAGTCATTTTGCGCCAAAGGTACTGGAAAAACTGGGCTGTGACGTGGTGCCGCTGTACTGCACTTCTGACCCCAGTTTTCCCAACCACCACCCGGATCCGGTCAAAGCCAGTAACCTGACGGACTTAATAGGCAGGGTCAAGGAAGAAAATGCCGATGTGGGAGTAGCATACGACGGGGATGCCGACCGCATCGGTGCCGTGGATGAAAAGGGCAACATCATCTGGGGCGATACGCTGATGATACTTTACTGGCGGGAAATCATGCCCAAGTTTCCCGGGGCCGACGCCATCATAGAGGTCAAGTGCTCGCAGGCGCTGGTGGATGAAGTGAAAAGGCTGGGCGGTAGGCCAGTATTTTACAAAACTGGGCATTCCCTAATTAAGGCGAAGATGAAAGAATTAGGCACGGTCTTTACCGGTGAAATGAGCGGCCACATGTTCTTTGCCGATGAGTACTACGGCTATGATGACGCTATCTACGCCACGGCCAGGCTGCTGCGAATTCTCTCCCATGAAGAGAAGAGCTTTTCCGAGCTGTTGGCGGACGTACCGGTATATTACTCCACTCCGGAAACACGCATTGACTGCCCGGATAGCCGAAAATTTCAAATTGTGGAACAGTTGGCGGAAGAGTTTAAAAAGGATTATGAAGTGATCGACGTGGACGGCGCCCGCGTCCTCTTCCCCGGCGGCTGGGGGCTAATCCGCTGCTCCAACACCCAGCCCGTCATTGTAGCCCGCTGTGAGGGCAAGACTCCACAGGATCTGGAGTATATCAGCTCGATAATAAAAGAAAAACTAACCCAATTCCCGGAAATAGCTGATTTTCAATGGGGTGACTAATTCACCATCCAATTCACATCGGGGACGGTTCTCGATGTGAATTTTTTTCACATTCGGGGACGGTTCTCAATGTGAATTCTCATTTTTTACCAGTAGAATTCAAAATTTTACTGACCGTGGAGTAAGACAGTCCGCCAAACAGCTCACCAATGTCCGATAAACTCAAATTAGTTTTCTGCCGCAGAGCTGAAATGGCGGCGTTGCGCACATATCTGTACGGGGTACGTTTGGCCAGGATTTGTTCGGCACTGAGGTCGAATTGTTCTGCTATTTCCTCCACTATTTGCCGTGCCTTTTCTTGAGTCCCCGGGGAACCGTCATCTTCCCAGTCCCAGTTCACATCCATGATGGAAGCGCAAATCTCTTCCTGCCACTGTTCCCGATTCCTGGTGTTTTTAACGTAGTCCACATATTCCTTAACGGCAGTGTGCCGGTTTGGAGATAAAATGCCCAATACCATATCAAAGTCTACCAATTCCAGATGGTCTTTTGCCTGACCCGTGTATATGTTGTAGCTGCTCCAAGGGTATTCTTCCGGGGTTTTGACGATTTTTGCCTCAACCGGGTTGCGATGTATGTACCTGCTTAACTCCAACAGGTAGGGGTCATCCAGCACCAGCTGGCTTTTAAACCTGTCCTGAAACAGGTGACCAACGCGCTCATATTTAACATTAAAGTAGCGCACGTAACTGACATTTATGCTTTTCATAATCTGAGAAATATCGTTGTCAACAACATCAATAATCATATGAACATGATTATTCATCAGGCAATACCCATATACCTTAAAATCATATTTCCGCTTCATACGGGCAACGGTTTTTAAAAAGCGTAGTTTATCATTGTCATCATAAAATATCTCCCGGCGTTCGTTACCCCGGAGAATAATGTGGTAAACGCTATATTCTCCCTTTAACCTCGGTCCTCTTGGCATAATTCTCCCCCCGAGGAAAATTATACCATAAACTGACAGAAAATACAAAAAAATTCACATTGAGAACCGTCCCCAATGTGAATTTAACGCCAATTAGATAATGCCTATAGTGGCCTGGGCAATGCTCAGCGCGTGGTTGTTGATGCGCAGCAGGTTGTTTACCAGGTCCAGATGCACGGCGCTGGTTTCCAACGTTTTCTGGTTTTCCTGCAGGCGGCTGAAATGCGAGTAGCGCAGGCTTTTCTCCATTTTGGCCACTTCGGGGTTGAGGCGGATTACTTTTCTGGCCAGGTCCTGGTCGTCGGTTTCAAAAGCCTTGATGGCATTTTCGTAGTTTCTCTTGATTGCCTGGTGCATCATGCTCAGTTCCTGCCAACCTTCCTCACTCAACTCCATTCCCTGCTGCTGCATTTTTTGGGCTATCTGAATAGTGTTCATCATCACGTCACCCAGGTGCTCCAGGTCGTTACATACGTAAAGCAGGCGGATTTGCTGCTCCGACTGGCCCTCCGACAAGTTTCGCTGGGACAGCCGGGACAGGTAACGGGTAATGGACTTGTAAAGATAGTCCAGGGTGAGTTCTAATTCCCGCAGCTTGGTTTTGACACTTTCGTCGCCTGTTCTTACCAGGTCCAGAATATTGGGCATCATTTCATCCCTGATAATTTTTGCCATGCGTAAAATCTCGCTTTTTGCCTGGTCAATGGCCAAATCGGGAACGTCCAGGACGCTTTCATCCAGGTAGTGAGCAGCCCGTTCCAGCCTTTCGGTATCGGGTAGAATACGTGTCACCAGCTTGCCGAAAGGCGTGGTAAAGGGCAGAAAAATCAGCAGGTTAATGACGTTAAATATGGTATGGCTGTTGGCGATTTGCCGCTGAATGTCCACCGCAGTCCTGGCCACAAGATCAGTAAAAAGAGGCAAAAAGGGTAAGAAAATAATGACACCGATCACCTTAAAGATAAGGTGTGCCAGGGCCACTCTTTTTGCCGCCCGGGAAGAAGCTAGGCTG
The DNA here is from genome assembly GCA_017656305.1 of Thermoanaerobacteraceae bacterium. Lineage (GTDB taxonomy): Bacteria > Bacillota > JADQBR01 > JADQBR01 > JADQBR01 > JACDOG01. The sequence goes on along the minus strand of JACDOG010000014.1, from coordinate 42,932 downwards.
GATAGCAGTGCCGTAGCCGTGGTGCCGATATTGGCCCCAAAGACCATGGGAATGGCAGCGGCAAAATCAATCACTCCCTGACTGGCCAGCGACATGGCCAGGGCAATGGAAGCGGCACTGCTCTGCACAATGGCCGTAAAAATGGCAGTGACTAGCACGGCCAGCAGGGGTTTCTCGGTGACACTCAACAGCACATCCACAAACCCGGGATAGGAACGCAGTGGGCTCATGGCACCGGACATCAGCGACATGCCATAAAAAACAAAGCCAAAACCCAGTATCGCCTGGCCCACGTGCCTAACTTGCGGCCGCCTGGCAAAAAGCATAATGGGTACACCGGCCGCCACCATAAAAAGGGCGTAATCAGTAACCTTAAAGGCAATCAACTGAACTGTTAACGTCGTACCCACAGCAGACCCGAGAATTACCCCCAGGGCCTGGCTCAGGCTCATCATGGAAGCATTCACCAGACCGACCAGCAGTACCGTGGCGGCACTGCTGCTCTGGAGCAATACGGTAATGACAATTCCCACAATTACCGCCAAAAAGCGGTTGCTGGTCAGGCTGGACAGGATGTCTTTCATCCTGTGAGCTGAAGCCTTCTGCAGCCCGTCGGACGTCAGCTCTATTCCGTAAACAAATATCCCCAGGCCTCCCATGAGGCCCATTATCAGCATCACCAAATCCATGGCAAAACGCTCCTTGAATTAATCGGACAAATTATTCCTTGTGGGTACGGTCAAACGGTCGCCGCTCACCGGTGACCATATAAATGGTCATTTCAGCAATGTTGACAGCATGGTCCCCGATGCGTTCCAGGTACCTGGCAACCAGGGAAAGATAGCTTGCCTGGTCAACAAAACTGCTGTCCTGTTTCATAAAATCAATCAGCTCGTCATACAGGGCTTCAAACAAGCTGTCAACTTCTTCATCATCGGTATTTACTTCTCTTGCCCTGGCAGTATTTTTTTCCGTAAATGCTTCCAGGCTTTTGGTAACCATGGCCTGAGCCAGTTCCGCCATTTTGGGGATGTCTACCAGGGGCTTGAAGTACTCGCCCTTTTCCTTCAGTTTGATGGAAATTTCAGCAATATTGACGGCATAATCACCGATACGTTCCAATTCCTTAATAATCCGCAGCGCACTGGCCAGCACACGCAGGTCGTCCGCCATGGGCTGTTGCAGGGAAATCAACTCCAACGCTTTTTCCTCAATATCGTAATCCATATCATCTATAACATCGTCCATCTCTATCACCTGCTGGCACCGGCACTCATTCTGGTTCTTCAACCCATCCATGGCCATGCTCAGCGCCTCATTCACCTTAATACCCATTTCCATGATATCTTGTTGCAAAGACCTGATAGCACGGTCATAAGCGTTCACATGTTTTATCATCATAGCTATCTACCTCTCTAAAATGGCTATATAATACTGTTACCCGGTTTAAGGACACATAACATCTTATGCACAAACCGCAAAAAATGCACTAAAAAGCAATTGCCAACCCAAATGTAAGAAAACGCAAGCTATGTACTGTATTATAACAAAATTTTTTCCTATTTTACATAATGCCAGCCACGAACGGGCGAATTTAACACCCGTACGGGAAGTTTCTAACCGGAATTGGGCTTTCTGACCGGCTGGAATTCACATTCAGAACCATCCCCAATGTGAATTAGGGAGATTATTGACATATGTTCATAATGAGTATAAAATGGTAATGAACATATGATCATAATTGAAAGGGTGACTGTTTATGAAAAAAAGAATTGCCGTACCATCAATAGCGCCCGGAGGGCTGGACGCCCAGTGCTCCGAACACTTTGGACACTGCGAGGTTTTTACCTTGGTAGACGTGGAAGACAGTGACATTAAAGAAGTCTCAATCCTGGAAAATGGTAAGCACCAGCACGGCGGCTGCCTGCGGCCAGTAGAAACGCTGTTGATGAAGGGTGTTCAGGCAGTTGTGGCTGGCGGCATGGGACTCAATCCTTTGCGAGGTTTTCGTGCGGCAGGAATTGACGTGTTTGTCGGTAAGGGTACCACTGTCAAAGAAATGGTTGACAGTTACCTGTCCGGTGAGGCCCGGCTAATGACTGACAATCATGTCTGCGGCTGCTGCGGTCATTAAGTTTGGAATGGTAACAGCCACAACAAATAGCAGTTAATCTAAACTTTGTCTCTTGGGATGATAACAGGTGTTGGCGGCAAAGCAATAAAATTTATGTAAAATTTACGCTGGCTGATGTATAATAGTAAAAAAAATCACCCGGGAGAATGCTTTATGCCAAGACCGAAAAAATGCCGGAAAGTCAGTGGGCTCCCTAAAGAATGTTATTTCAAACCCGCCGGCATACCGGTGCGGGAATTGGAGGAAATAAACCTGCTGGTGGAGGAACTGGAAGCTTTGCGGTTGAAAGACCTGGAAGGGTTAAATCAAGAGGAATGCGCGGGGCAGATGAACGTATCACGCCCTACTTTTCAGCGCATCCTGACCTCAGCCAGGGAAAAAGTAGCCACAGCTCTGGTCCACGGCAGGGCTATCAAAGTTGAGGGCGGAAACTTTGACCTAAATAAGCCATTTTACAAGTGTAAGTCGTGCCACAGCAATTGGACACCAAACACCGGTCACAAGCGAAAAGATAAATGCCCCAAATGTGGCAATAAGAACATAGAAGAAATTTCCGGTTAACACTGAAGTCGTGTTATATAAGCGACTAAAACACTTGTATTGAGAACCATCCCCAATGTGAACTTGAAGTCCCCGATGTTAACTGGAGAAAGCCCCCGTTACCTAACGGGGGCTTTCTCCTTTATTTACATTCCTAAGTCTGGGGGAAGGTCTTCCTTAGGAACAACTATAGTATCCGCACCGGGGAACTGGATGCCGTTTTCTACAAAGTCTTCTTCTTTGATGAATGCATCATAGTTACCGGAATGACACCGGTCGCAGATGTAGTTGGGATCGTCTTTGTCACTAGATACCTTCCGGATGGTATGCGGTACCGACTGGATCCAGAAGGGCTTGGTATTGACCTCATTCAGCTTGAATACCGGTGCGCCGAAGAACATGTTCTCGCTGATGGGGTTGTGGGTGTAAGTGGTAATCTTGCCGTCCTTACCTCTACCCAAATGATACTGCCAGTTGAGACTACCTTCTTCCGAACCGTGGCAATCGTTACAGTTGTAGTAGGTATCGGCATGGCAGCCAAAACAGCTTACGTTATCAATATGGGATTGGGTATGCGTACCCTTGCCCATATCGTCCTCATGACAGTCAGTACACTTGGTATCGGCATAGGGTGCTAACTTCATGTTCTTGACAACAGGTTTACCATCACCGTGGAACTCGTCCGCTCCCTGGTGACAGTCAGTACATGCTAGACCCTTTTCATAGTGGACGTCCGGACCATGCGGGAATTCCTCCTTGGGTACATGACCGGTCACGTCTTCAGCAGCGTACATGGGTCCAACCATGTGGTGACAGGGTGCACACACCTGCTCGTTTTCTTCTAACTTCTGATTGGTTGTGAACAGGTGCCCCTGCTGCAGGCCGCCGCCGTGCCCGTGAGTAACCGGGTAGCTGATGTGGCAGTCACCGCAGTCAGCGTGACAGCTGTAACAACCGTCCACCGGCATGTTGAAAATCATATCCGCTACTTCCTTGCCGTTTTTGGTCCCTAGCTTGTTATACGGCTCGGGGAATGTGGAAAAGTCAATGGGAGTAATTTCACCGATCCGTTCCACCAGGCCGTTGTAGAGACCGTTAGCAGTAAAGTGCAGGGATGTCTGGTACTTTTCCACGGTATCCTTGTGGCAGGTGCCACAGATTTTCTGGCCCCCGTCTGCAGTCGGGTTAGTCACCAGGTCGGCATGCGCTTCCTCCACAGTGGCACCTTGGGGATTGCCATTGTGGCAGTTTTCGCAGCCCTGCTTACCATGTACCGTGTCTAAGAATGCCGTATCAACCAGTACTTTGTTAGCAACCACTTTAACCTCTTCGCCGGAGACTTCTCCTTTGGCCATTACTGCGCTAACCAGAGTATCATAGTCTCCATGGCAGCTCATACAGGACTTCTCTTCAGCAACCTGTTCCTGCTGGTCTAGCTCATTCTTTTCCTTGGCGGCATTGTCTTGCGGCTGTTCCGCTTGTGTTGAGCAGCCAACTAGGGCCAGCGCAACCAGCAGTGCTACACAACACAAAACCAACAACTTCTTCACAGTCATGCTTTTCCCTCCCCATTTTGCATATGTTTCTTTTCTTGACTGTTCTTAGCCTGCTTCCATACATCCCCCCTTCCCCAAAAACCTTGCAAATATTGCAAGCGCTCGTAATAATATTCACAATCAGAACGAAAATTCTTTCTGTAACTTTTTAAAAAAAATATAGCAACAGAAAGAAAGTTCGTTCGGTTCTTGCAAAAAAAACTATTTTTTCAATGCCAGCCAGATATTGGCTGTGGTCTCATCAATAATCTCAGTTAAGGGAAAGTCTATAACCCCATCCATCCTGATTTCAATTAACCTCAACACAGTCCCCGTCAGCGTACCGTAGTGAACATATAAATTGCCTTCCTTAATTTCGCCGCTTTCAATACCCGCCTGAATAATGCACATAACAGCGTCCAGCCCCTCTTCCGAACAGATGGCCATCTGGGTATTGACCACCTCTTTGGGCCGCGCGTACATCAGGTACTGCACCATTATAGGGTCAGTCTCCGTCCAGCTAAACATCATCTCCACAAAAGCCCGTAACTTTTCTTTAAAGGTCGGCTGGCTCTCCACGTGATTCTTAAACCGCTTCAAAAACTCCGTCAGCGCCAGCTGGTGAATCTCCCTGGCAAGTTCCTTTTTATTGGTAAAATGATGGTATATGGCCCCGGTACTGACCCCTGCTTCTCTGACAATATCAGGAATGCTGGTCCTGTGATATCCCTGTTCCACAAACAGTCGCTGCGCTGTTTTGATTATTCTCTGCCTGATCTCACTTTGTTTGCCGTTTCTGTTGCTTGAACCCTGCATTGACGCCTCCACCAAAAAGAATATTCTTTCGGCCTCTAGTTTACCATAATGTGACAAATAATGCAATAAAAAAAGTAAAATTCACATTGAGAACCGTCCCCAATGTGAAGTCAAGGACAATCTATATGGTTTCTTCGCCCCAAATTTTCAAAGTTACCTTAGGCGGGATAATCCCGCAAATTTGGGCGTGAGCAAAATAGCGCAGCAGTGCCCTGCGGTAAGGCTGGTCGAACTTGTGCCGCAGAGATTGGAAATATACTTCCAGAGTCTCTGCGGAGAGGTTGTAGCGCTGTTTTGCTTTTTCCACCAGCCGGGACATGTTTTTCATGCCAAAATCCTTGGCCGCATGTAGAGCAGAGACAATAAAATCCACCTGCACCGGGTTTTTCCGGGCAAACTGTTCCCTGGCAAGCCACAGGGCATAGACAACGGGTTCCTTGGTAAATTCCTTCCACAGTTTACCCAGATCCAGCACGTGGTAAGCAGCAAACTGGTCGCGAGCTACCAGGGCCCTGTCCTCATACAGTAAGGCAGCATCCGCCTGCTGAAGCATTCGGCCCAGATTAGGCTCGTCGTATATATAACTAACCTCCATCTGGAAATAGTGGTCAATCAATATCCTCAACAGCGCATGGGAACTAACCGCCGTATGCGGCACACAGATAGTTCCTCCGTGCAGTTGGGTTACCGGTACCTTGCTGAACAACAGCAGGTCGCTGGCATCGCCGGCAGCAGTCAGAGACAAGTCCGGCAGGATGACGCACTCCTTAAAATGTTCCGCATATTCTATGGAAGGCAGCGGAGCAATGTCAATCTCCCCTTTTAAAAACCGGTCATGAAGCCCCTGGGAAGTATCTTTGATTAAATTGACCCCCATTAATATTTTCCCGGATTCAATAGCATCAATCAGCGGCATGTAGTCAAGACTGTCCACAATGCCCAGGTTGATTTGCTTCTTTGCCATCTACTCTCCCCCTAAAATGCGGTATACTCGTTCTAAATGTTCAAACTTTTCTAATAATTTTCTTTAGTATAACTATTCTAGCTTTCATTGAAAAAATCCTTTGGTAAATATTGGCGATTAATTAAAAGCTTTTTGCCGCAGTGTTTCTCTTGAGAGTGCGAACAAAAAGCTTTCCCCGGCAATTTTCCTCCAGAACCGTCCCTGATGTGAAAAAAATTCACATCCAGAACCGTCCCCAATGTGAATTAGAGTTTGGGGAGGAGCCAGGTGCGGAGGGAATGCAGTTTCTCCAGGTCAATGCCGGTTTGGACGTCCATTTGTTCCAGCATGTAGACCACCGCTTCGGTGGCGACGTTGCCGCGGGCGCCCTGGATAAACGGGCAGCCGCCCAAGCCGCCCAGGGAAGTTTCGATAACGGTGATGCCCGCCTGGAGCCCGGCCAGGACGTTGACCATGCCCAGGCCCCGGGTATCGTGCAGGTGCAGGGCAAAATTTATCTCGGGAAAGGCATACCGCATCTGTTCAACCAGCCGGTACACCTGCCTGGGGTTTGCCAGGCCCGCCGTGTCGCACAGCGCCACGTCCCTGATTCCTTCCCCAGCAAAGAAGTGTACCAGGCTGAAGATGTCCCGGGCCTCTATCTCCCCCTCGTAGGGACAGCCGAAGGTCATGGCCAGGGAAGTACGCAGGGTGATGTCGTGCTGCGCGGCCAGTTCACCCATCTTCCGCAGCTGCTTCTTGGACTGGGCTATGGTCATGTTGACATTTTTTAAGTTATGGGTTTCACTGGCGGAAATCACCACATTGACTTCCCTGACACCGGCTGCCGCAGCCCGTTCCAGGCCTTTGAGGTTGGCAGCCAGGGCGCTGATGGTGACATCTTCCGGTAGATTTAAGCCCCGGATCACTGCCCCGGCATCAGCCAGCTGGGGTACAGCCCTGGGGTTGACGAAGGAAGTGGCCTCCACTGCCTTCACCCCGGCGGCGGCCAGCTTTTCGACAAACGAGATTTTATCTTCTGTGGCCAGTATTTTGGGCTCCATCTGCAGCCCGTCCCGGGGCGCAACTTCCCTGATCAGCACTTGAGCCGGTAGGTCCATCACCCTGTCTCCTTTCACGGTTCTCAATTTATCAATTTTGGAGTTTCTCTTTAACAGCAAAAGGGCTGATGTTCCGAGAACACCAGCCCGAGAAATTATCTTACTACTTTTCCCATTCCTCCGGGAATTTCTGCCCGGGCTTTTCACCCAGCTTTTCCTTTAACTCCGCCAGGCCCGCACGCATGAACTCGGAACGCGGCTGTTTGGGAATACGCCCGTTGAGAATGGCTTCCGAGCGCAGGCGGCGGCCGATGGTCTTTTCCATGAGGCGGCCCAGTTCCAGCACCCGGTCCACGTCGATGCCGGTCTCGATACCCATTTCATCCATCATCACCAGCATATCCTCCATGCAGACCAGCCCGACCACGTTGGGATCCTTGTAGTAGTATGCCCCGGTGCCGCCCACCGGAGTATCATCCACAAAGTTTGCCGGCTGGCCGCCTATGCCGCCCAGGGTACCTTCAAAGATGTCGATACCTGCCTGTAGCGCTGCCAGGACGTTGGCACAGCCCCAGCCCCTGGTAACGTGGAAGTGGGCCACGTGCAGGTCGGTGTTGGGCAGGGCGTCCAAAATCATGGAAAAGTACTTGTAAACCTGGTCCGGCGGTGCCGAACCGTCATGGTCGGCGTGCTCGATGTCCGCCGCACCGATATCCAACCAGCGTTTGGAAAACTCCACCGCTTCCTTCAGTTCCGTGGGCCCGCTGATGGGGCTGCCCCAGATGGTGCTGACGCAGCCACACATCTTGATGCCAGCGTCGGCAGCCTTCTTGATGCAGCGTTCGGCCTCACGCCAGTAATCGGGCAGGGTGGTTCCGGAATTGGCATAATGATGCTGCTCATCTGTGGACACCATCATCAGGATACGGTCCGGCCCGTAGCCCTCCTTCCTGGCCTGGATGGCCCGGTCCACAGCACGTTCGCGGATGGTAATGGCAGTCAGCTCAATTTCATCCCAGTTGACTCCTGCTTTCTGCAGTCGCTTGCTGTTGCGGATGCGCTTGAAAACCTCGTCGGCATCCTTGAACTGGGGCATCCGCTTGGGATTGCCGAAGTTAGTTACCTCCACCCGTTTGAAACCGGCCAGGATTAGTTCCTCCACGTACCTTACCTTGGCATCGGTGGAGATAAATTTCTCCTCGTGCTGGAACCCGTCCCTGATGGTAATGTCTCCCAGGCGCACCTTTTTCGGGTATTTCATCTCAAACATACAACACTCCCCTCCCAAACAGAAGTTTCTTTAGTTTCAACCAGCAAGCCCACGGCACGTTAGCTACGGATTAGCTTGCTGGAGATTACCAGTTTCTGAATTTCTGTGGTCCCGCCGCCGATGGTTAAAAGTTTCACGTCGCGGTACAGCCTTTCAATGGGATACTCGGAAATATACCCGTAGCCGCCGAAAATCTGCAGAGCGTCATTAGCCACCTTGACCGCTTCCTCGGCATAAAAGGCTTTGGCCAGGGAGGCGTCAAACTTGCCGTCTTCACCCACATCGTGCTTCCAGGCGGCCCGGTAAGCTAGCAGCTTGGCAGCCTCAATGGCCACCTTCATGTCCGCCAGTTTATTCCGAATCAGCTGAAACTCGGCAATGGGCTTGCCGAACTGGTGTCTCTCCCTGGCGTACTTGACAGACTCCTCCAGCAGGGCTTCCATCAACCCGATGGCTCCGGCCAGGAACACGCCCCGCTCCCAAACCAGGGCATCGGTAGTAGCGGCAAAACCCTTGTTGACCTCGCCCAGCACGTTTTCCGCCGGCACGCGGCAGTCTTCAAAGGCCAGCTCGGCTGTTGGCGAGGAACGATGTCCCATCTTATCCAGCTTACGGCTGACAGAGAAGCCGGGAGTATCCTTTTCTACAATAAACGCCGTCACGCCCTTGGCCCGCTTGCTCTTGTCAGTGGAAGCCATGACCAGCACCACGTCGGCAATGGGCCCGTTGGTGATGAAGGTCTTGCTGCCGTTGAGAATGTAGTAGTCGCCGTCTTTCACGGCGGTGGTCTGAATGCCGGCAGCATCAGAACCAACGTTGGGTTCCGTGAGGCCCAGGGCGCCTATCCACTCGCCGCTGGCCAGTTTGGGCAGGTACTTTCGCTTCTGCGCCTCGTTGCCGTGCAGCCAGATGGGTACGGCGCACAAAAAGAGGTGCGCACCCCAGGACAGGAACAGGCCGGCATCCTTGCCGCCCTTGCAGAAGGCCTGCAGGGCCGCCAGGCAGGTAACGGCACCGGCACCGCTGCCGCCGTATTCCTCGGGGATGGGCAGGCCCAAAAAGCCCAGCTCACCCATCTGCTCCCATAAACACTGGTCCCATTTATTATTGGCATCCCGGTCAGCAGCCCCGGGAGCAACCTTTTCCCTGGCAAACCGCTCCACCATTTTTACCAAAGCCTGCTGCTCTTCGCTCAGTCTGAAATCCACGTAACTTCCCTCCTAGTAGCCCTTGTAGACGGGCTTTCTTTTTTCGTTAAAGGCCCGCAACCCTTCCTGACGGTCCTCGGTAGTCAGGCACACCTTGTAGGTTTCCGCTTCCAGGATCAACCCCGCGGGCAGGCCGATTTCCAGGCCCACGTCGATGGCCTTCTTGGCCTGCTGCACTGCCACGGGTGCGTTTTTATTGATTTCTTCAACCAGCGCCCAGGCTGCATCCAGCAGCTGCTCCTGCGGTACCACCCTGCTGACGGCACCCAGCCGTTCCGCCTCGGCGGCGGAAATCTTCCGGCCGGTAAAGATCAGTTCCTTGGCTCTGGCGCTGCCGATCCACCGGGGCAGGTTCTGGGTTCCGCCACCGCCGGGAATAATCCCTAGGCCCACCTCAGGCAGTCCCAGCACGGCATTTTCGGCAGCAATGATCATGTCACAGCACAGGGCAAATTCAAACCCGCCGCCCAGAGCATAGCCGTTTACCGCAGCAATGATGGGTTTGGGAAACTGCTTGGTCGCCGTAAAGGCCTTGACAAACAGCTCCCGCTGCTGGCGCATCTGCAGCTGGTCCATGTTTTTCCTTTCCTTGAGGTCCGCACCAACGCAAAAGGCCTTCTCGCCGGCGCCGGTGAGAATCACCGACCAGATATCGATATTGGTCTCCAATTCATTCAACACCTGTATCAGGTCCCTGGCCATCTGGGTGTTCAAGGCATTCAAAGCATGGGGCCGGTTGAAGGTTACCAGGGCCCCGTGGTCTCTCTGCTCAACCTTTATGGTTGCCAGTTCCAACATGAAATTCCCCTCCCTAAACAGGTCGTACCGGGTGCTTGCGCTGTGAAAAGTCCACGTCCTTGCTGTCATAAAGGTTAAACCGGTTGATCAGTTCTCTTCGGAGCTCGTTGGCCCGTACAATGTCGTCCACAATCAGTTCGGAGGCCAACCGGTAGATGTTGATGTCCTCCTGGTATTCCCGGCGCTTGCGCTGGATAAACTCCGAGCGTTCCGGTTCTTTCATTTCCGCAATCTTGTTGCTGTAGACAGCATTGACCGCCGCTTCCGGTCCCATGACCGCTATCTGGGCTGTAGGCAGGGCCAGCACCGCATCCGGCTCAAATGCGGGCCCGCACATGGCATACAGTCCTGCGCCGTAGGCCTTGCGGATGATTACCGAAATTTTGGGCACGGTGGCCGTGGCCATGGCCGTTAGCATTTTGGCACCGTGGCGGATGATGCCCGCCCGTTCCACTTCCGTCCCCACCATGAAGCCGGGAACGTCCTGCAGGAACAACAGCGGGATGTTGAAGGAATCGCACAGGTCGATAAACCGCGTGGCCTTATCTGCAGAATCCACAAACAGGATGCCGCCTTTCACTTTCGGCTGGTTGGCCAGAAGTCCGATGGGCCGGCCGCCCAGCCTGGCAAAGCCCGTGATAATCTCCGGCGCAAATAGCTTTTTAATTTCAAAGAAACTGTCTTGGTCAATCAATCCGTAGATAAATTTATACATGTCAAAGCCATCGCTTTGTTTCTCCGGCACCAGCGCTTCCAGGTCGATGTTTACCGGCGGGTTGACCGTCTTCTCTATGGCTGGCTTTTCCCGGTAGTTGGGCGGAAAGTAGGTCAGGTACTGTCGAGCTGCGGCTATGGCCTCCTGCTCGTCGCTGGCCAGGTAGTCGCCGCACCCGCTCTGGGAGCAGTGCATGCGGGCCCCGCCCAGCTCCTCCAGGGTCACCTTCTCGCCGATGACCATTTCCGTCATGCGGGGCGAACCCAGGTACATGCTGGCGTTGCCTTCCACCATGAACACCACGTCGCAGAAAGCGGGAATGTACGCCCCGCCTGCCGCCGACGGTCCGAAAAGCAAGCAGATTTGCGGCACCATGCCGGACAGCTTGATCTGGTTATGGAAAATCCGGCCGGCTCCCCGGCGCCCGGGAAACATCTCCACCTGGTCGGTAATACGGGCACCGGCAGAATCCACCATGTAGATAATGGGAACCTTAAGACGCATGGCAGTTTCCTGAATGCGGATAATCTTTTCCACAGTCCGCCAGCCCCAGGAACCGGCCTTCACCGTGGAGTCATTGGCCATGACACACACAGTCTGGCCGTGAATCTTGCCCACCACGGTTACCACACCGTCAGCAGGCAGGTCTTCCTTGAGGCAGTTGGCCCACAGGCCGTCCTCACACACCGGTCCCGGGTCCAGCAACAGTTTCAGGCGGTCCCGCACAAACAGCTTGCCTTTCTGGGCATTTTTCTTGTGGTATTTTTCCGCCCCACCCTTTTTTATCCGCAAGAGATGCTCTTCATAATACTCCTTTAAATTCACTTTTGCCCACCTCCTGTACTGAAACTATTGCAATTCCTGTGCCACATGTTTTATAATATTATGAGTATTGCGAAATTTATCGTAATACTCCTATTCCTGGATTTCACCTTCCAGATTCAGTTCTTTAATCGCCCACTCGCGGAGCTTGAATTTCTGAATCTTCCCGCTGGCGGTCATGGGGTAATCGTTCATGAACCGCACGTACTTGGGAATCTTGTGACGGGCGATTTTGCCCTTGCAAAACTCTTTGATTTCTTCTTCCGTGGCGGCGACATTCTCTTTGAGCTTGATACAGGCCATTACTTCTTCACCATATTTTTTACTCGGCACGCCAATTACCTGAACATCCTGCACTTTGGGGTTGGTGTAGAGAAATTCTTCTATTTCTCGGGGGTAAATATTCTCGCCGCCACGGATAATCATATCTTTCAACCGCCCGGTGATTTTCACGTAGCCGTCCTCATCCATGGTGCCCAGGTCACCGGAATGCAGCCAGCCGTCCTCGTCAATGACTGCAGCGGTGGCTTCCGGCATCTTGTAGTAGCCCTTCATTACCACGTAGCCGCGCATGCAGACCTCGCCCTGGACGTTGGGCGGGCACTCTTTGCCAGTCTGCGGGTCCACAATCTTAACCTCCACTCCCGGAATAGCCCGACCTACAGTGCTGACCCGGCGCTCGATGCTGTCATCGGGCCGCGTCTGCGTTACCACCGGGGAAGCTTCGGTCTGACCGTAGGCAATGGTCACTTCCGGTGCCATTTTCTCTACTACCTGCCGCATTACCGTGATGGGACAGGGGGAACCGGCCATGATGCCCGTGCGCAGGCTGCTCAGGTCGTACTTGTCAAAGTCGGGATGTTCCAGCTCGGCAATCCACATGGTGGGCACTCCCTGGAGCGCCGTGCACCTTTCCTTTTCTACGGCTTCCAGCACCCACTCGGGATTGAACTGCTCCACCGGTACCATGGTTGCGCCGTAAACCACACAGGTAGTGATGCTCATGGTCAGGCCAAAGCAGTGGAAGAAGGGTACGGGGATACAGAGTCGTTCTTGGTCGGTATAGTTCTGGCATGCGCCCACGTAATAGGCGTTGTTAATCACGTTGTTGTGCGTCAGCATGACGCCCTTGGGAAACCCAGTGGTCCCAGAGGTGTACTGCATGTTGATAACATCGTCAGGGTCACACATGGCCTGGGCCCGGGCCAGCTCCGCGTCGCTGACCTCCCTGCCCAGCTCCATGAACTCGTTCCAGGTGTACATGCCGGGAAACTTCTTGTCGCCAATAAAAATAACGTTTTTCAGGTAGGGTAACCTCTCCGAGTTGAGGTTGCCGGGTTCGCTGGTTTTCAGCTCGGGTACAACATCATAAACTGTTTCCACGTAATTGTTGCCGCGGTATTCTTCAATGAGAAACAGCGTCATGGTATCCGACTGTTTCAGCAGGTACTCCAGCTCGTGACTGCGATAGTTGGTGTTGACGGTCACTATTACAGCGCCGATTTTGGCGGCACCGAAGAGGGCAATTACCCACTCGTTGACATTGGTGGCCCAGATGGCCACATGGTCGCCCTTTTTGACCCCCAGCTTGAGAAAACTCTTGGCAGCCCTGTCACAGACCTCCTTCAATTCCCGGTAGGTAAACCGCTCCCCGCGCTGCACGTTTACCAGGCCGTCCTTGTCCGGGTACCTGGCCGCCGTCTGGTCCAGCAGGTCGCCAAAAGTGATATTGAATTTTGGCTTGAAAGACAATAGAATCCCCTCCTTTTAATTGATTTAAAATTTTGACTTTTCATGCTATTTAGCAAGCAGGATTCATGCCATTTAAATTGTACAGGTGCATAATTGGTCGATGTTACCACATGTCGTCATAAGACCTGCGCAAAGCAGAAACGAACTCCCGTTCGGCTTCCGGCAAGTACGCGGCATATTCGTCCTCCTGCCTCAGATGCGCCGCCTCGGACCTCCCGTTGCTCGCCCCGCCTCCAGCCTCGTGGCCGTCTCGTGCTGCTACTTTGCTCGGCCTATATCCGCTTGTGGTAACATCGACCAAAAAGCCAGAGACAAGTGCCGTTCAACAAATACCGGCGGTAATCTGATGTAAAGTTACATAACCTGATGGCAACTTACATCACGGAAACTAAGTCTGAAGCTCGGGCAGGTCCTTGTATAAGTCCAGGGCTTCAGGGTTGGCCAGGGCGTCCCGGTTAAACACTTCCTCGCCGTGGATAATTTTCTTGACGGCAATTTCCACCTTTTTGCCGTTGATGGTGTAGGGAATGTCGTCTATTTGAATTATCTTTGCCGGTACGTGACGCGGCGAGGCATTCTTCCTGATATTCTGCTTTATTTTCTGCACCAGCTCGTCGGTTAGCTCTTCACCCGGGGCCAGCTTGACAAACAGAATGACGCGCACGTCATTGTTCCAGTCCTGGCCAACCACGAGACTGTCCTCTATCTCCGGCATGGTCTCCAACTGCCGGTAAATTTCCGCCGTACCGATACGCACGCCGCCGGGATTCAACGTGGCATCGGAACGCCCGTAGATAATCACGCCGCCGGTATCGGTAATTTCCACGTAATCACCGTGGTGCCAGACGTTATCGTAGGTTTCAAAGTAAGCACTATGGTACTTCCTGTTGTCCGGGTCGTTCCAGAAATAGACCGGCATAGACGGGAAGGGGGCGACGCACACCAGCTCTCCCTTTTTGCCTACAATGGAATTGCCGTAATCGTCGTAGGCCTCCACCTTCATGCCCAGGCCCCGGCACTGCAGCTCACCCTCGTAGACCGGGCCGATGGGGTTACCCAGGGCAAAACAGGAAATGATATCCGTGCCCCCGGAAATGGACGACAGGCACACGTCCGTTTTGACGTCGCGGTAGACATAGCGAAAGCTTTCCACGGACAGCGGCGAACCGGTGGACAGGATGGCCTTGAGACTGCTCAGGTCATAGGTTTCCCTCGGCTTCAACCCGGCCTGTTCGATAGCAGCAATGTACTTGGCGCTGGTACCGAAGACGGTGAATTTTTCATCCTGCGCCAGCTGCCACAGGACACCGGCGTCGGGATAAAAGGGCGAACCGTCGAATAATACGATGGTGGCTCCCACTGCCAAGGCACTGACCATCCAGTTCCACATCATCCAGCCGCAGGTGGTAAAGTAAAACAGGGTGTCCTCCCGGGACAGGTCCGTGTGCAGCTTCAGTTCTTTCAGGTGCTGAATCAAGGTTCCCCCAGCACCGTGTACGATGCACTTGGGCTTGCCGGTAGTTCCCGAGGAATACATGATGTACACCGGGTGGTCAAAGGGAAGCTGGTTGAACTCAATTTCCAGTCCGTCCTTCCTGTCCAGAAAGTCCTCGTAATACACGGCGTTAGGGATACCGCTGATGTCGGAATGCTGCTGCTTGGTATAGGGCACGATAATTACCTTCTCTATAGACGATATTTCATCAATGATCTGCTTCACCTTGCCCAGGGAATCATACTGCTTGCCGTTGTAGGAATACCCGTCGGCACTAATCAACACCCGGGGCTGAATCTGGCCGAACCGGTCCATAACGCCGCGAAAGCCGAAATCCGGGGAGCAGGATGACCAGATGGCACCGATACTGGTAGTCGCCAGCATAGCCACAACCGTTTCAATCATGTTAGGCATAAAGCCGGCTACCCGGTCCCCCTCCTTCACTCCCAGTTCCCGCAGAGAGCGGCTGAAACGGGCTACCTGGTCATACAGTTCCCTGTAGGAAATCTTCCGACTTTTCTGACTTTCTCCCTTAAAAATCAGCGCCGTTTGGTCGTCGCGGTAGCGCAGCAGGTTTTCAGCAAAGTTCAGCTTTGCCCCCTGAAACCACCTGCTGTTGAACATGTCGTCCATGTTTTCTACTACGGTTGTATAGAGCCGGCTTGCCTTAATCTCGCCGTACTCCCACATTAACTCCCAAAAGTCCGGAATGTTCTCAATGGACCAGGTGTACAGCTCGTCGTAGGTCTGAAAATTCTTGCCGTAACGGTCATTAACCAGCTGCATAAACCTGGTCATGTTGGCCCGGGCCTTGCGTTCCGCGCTGGGTTCCCAGAGCGGCTGCTTCATAACAGATCCCCTCCTTATTAAATTTTTCCCGGTCGCAAGCCAAGCACCGGAAAATTATATGTGACATTTACTAGAATTTAATTTGCAATATTTGTGCCATCCGGCACTCAGCCATTGGTTCTTCTAGTTAAACCTCTTTTAGCTCTTTAAATACGCAAAAAAATACCCGGTATTCTATACGACTGAGTGCCGATGATGACACGTGTTAAAACACCGGTCAGGAAGTCACAATCTAACCTTTTTCTTCTTGCACATTAATATTCAACTTCTGCATTTTTCTTACTATGGTTGACTGGTCCACTCCCAGAGCAACGGCGGCCCTGCGGGTGGTACCGTATTTTTTCATGGCCCGGGTGAGCAGCTCCTCCTCCACCCGGCGCACCGCTTCTTTCAAGGGAATGATACCCTTAATTTCAATGTAGGGCTTCAGCGTCTCCTCTCCCCGGCGAAACTGCACCGGCAGGTGCTCCGGGGTAATTACCCGGTCTTGGGTAAGCACCACCAAGCGCTCGATGAGATTCTGCAGTTCGCGGACATTCCCCGGCCAGTGATAGGCCATGAGAATGTCCAGTATCTCTGGCGAAATTGCCTTGTTCATCTGGTACTTTTCGTTAAACCGCTGCAAGAAGTGGTTGACCAGAGCCGGGATGTCGTCTGGCCGTTCCCGCAGGGGCGGTACCGTAATGGGCACCACGTGCAGGCGGTAAAAGAGGTCTTCGCGAAATTTCCCTTTTTTTACCATTTCCTCCAGGTTCCAGTTGGTGGCGGCGATAATGCGCACATCCAGCTTCACCGGCTTGGTACCGCCCACCCGCATGATCTCCTGCTCCTGGATTACCCGGAGCAGCTTGGCCTGGAGGTTTAACGGTATCTCCGCCACCTCATCAAGAAAGATAGTCCCCTTGTGAGCAAGTTCAAACAGGCCCATTTTCCCTTTCCGGTCGGCCCCGGTAAAAGCACCTTTTTCATAGCCGAACAGCTCGGATTCCATGAGGTTTTCCGGGATGGCACCGCAGTTGACCTTGATAAAAGGTTCCTTGGCCCTGTCGCTGGCCGCCACGATTGCCTGAGCCACCAGCTCCTTCCCCACTCCCGACTCTCCTAAAATCAGCACGGTAGTGTCCACCTTGCCCACCCGGACCGCAATATCAAATACATGGCGCATGGGCGCGCTCTTGATAACCACGTTATCCAGCTTGGTTTGCTGCGACCGCAGGTGAGCCAGCTCATTCTTATAGCGGGTGGTCAACTTATCCTTGGCCTCAAGCTGTTCCTTCAGGCTGAGCAGTTCCGTGATGTCCCGCACGTTGATGACCACACGGTTGATGTTCCCCTCGTCATCAAAGATGGGGTTGCCCGTGATGAGGACCCGCTTGCCGGTCCTGTAAATATCCTGCATGATAGTAACGCGTTCCTTTCTGGTTAACACGTGCAGGGTCACGGAGTCGGAAAAATACCCCTTGTCCACCAGTTCCTGAATGGGCCTGCCCACCACTTCTTCCCGCCTGATACCGGTAATGCGCTCGTAGGCGCTGTTGATGTGCAGGGTATAACCTTCGCCGTCGGTAATCCAGATGCCATCGTAGGAGGACTCGATAAAGCTGTCCAGTTCCTTTTTCATCTGCCGCACAGAGCGCAGCTGCCTGGTCACTTTTTCGTACTCTGATATGTCGTCAAACACCCCGACGGCGCCGATGAGGTTTCCCCCAGCGTCGTATATGGGTGAACGGTTGGTAATAAGCAATTTGTTGTTGATGATGATTTTCTGCGTTCTCATTCTTTCTTGCGTTTTCAGGACCTCCAGCAGGCCAGAATTGGGAATGATTTTATCCACTCTCTCCCCCAGGGCCTTTTCCACCGGTACTTTGGTCCAGTGCGAGGCCGCCCTGTTGAAGAGGATAATCCTCCCTTGGGTATCGCAGACCACAATGCCGTTGTAAACGGAATCCAGCACGTTTTTTAAATCAATGTCTCTAACCGTACGGCTCACCCCGGTTCACGCCCCTCCATTCTGATGTATATTTACATCGCCACAACTATATTCAACTTCTTACCGTGTAATTCCTTTATGAATTTTTAAAAAATTCATAAAATAACGTCCAAAAAAATTAGGACCCCGGTTAGGTTTGATCCGGGGCCCCCATATTACTGGTATCTGGTTGTAAAAGTCTGCTGGGGTTGGAACTGCTGGTACTGCTGGGTCTGGCCGTATTGCTGCTGGCCGTACTGCTGTTGCATTTGCTGCTGTTGCTGCTGAATTTGTTGGGACAGGTTGCTGATCTGCTGCAAATCCTGAGCTGCCCTGCTGACAAGCTGCTGTAACTGCTGCAGCTGCTGGGTAGCATGCTGTTCTCTCTGTTGAAGCTGCTGCAGTTGCGTGCTGTTTTGTCTTTCAGCCTGCTGCATCTGGCTGGTCATCTGGTTTAACTGGGCCAGTTCCTGCTGGAATCTTTGAATTAACTGGTTTAACTGTTGATGTTGTTGTTGTTGCATCAAAAAAATCTCCTCCTTGTAATTTTTTCGTTACTATGTTTTGCCGCAGCTGAGAAATAATACGTGTAATCATTTTCCAACAGGCTGACAAAAAGAAAGCCCCGGCTAACCCTGCCAGGGAACGTAGAGGTCATGTTCTATATTAAAATAGTCCAGAATACGGCCCACCAGAAAATCCACCAAATCGTCAATGGTGCGCGGCCTGTGATAGAAAGCGGGCATGGCGGGAATCAGGTGTACACCCATCCGGCTCAATTCCAGCATGTTTTTCAAATGCACAGTATTAAGCGGTGTCTCCCGCGGCACCAGCACCAGGGGGCGCTTTTCCTTCAACATGACGTCTGCGGCTCGCTCAATGAGGTTGGAAGCCGTGCCGTGAGCCACGGCGGAAACAGTGGACATGGAACAGGGAACCACAATCATACCATCGGTCTTGACCGACCCGCTGGCTATCAGCGCACCCACATCACTGACATCAAAGTACCTCAGGTTTTCCCCGACACGGAAAAGATTACGGAGCTGCTGTTCCGCCGCCCCGGGGTTGCCGGGCAGTTGCCAGCCCACTTCATCGGCCAGCACCCTCCTTCCCGGCTCGGAAACGGTGAGAAAAATGCGGTGCCCGCCCTCCAGGAGCACCTCCAACAGGCGCCTGGCGTAGACTGCACCGGACGCCCCGGTAATAGCCACCACAAATGTACGTTGCCCGTCCATATTACCCGCCTTTCTGAAATGCAGAATTACGCCGCAACCGGTAGTACTACCGGCATTTAGCCTGAAGCAACCGTATTAGAATAAAACATCCAGCAAAGTAAAGAGAAACATGACCGTGCTTAAATAGCCGTTCATATTTAGAAAGGCCACGCCAATCTTGGAAAGGTCGTCGGGCTTCACCAACTTGTGCTCGTAAAAAAGCAGGCCGGCAGCGATAATGACGCCAAACAGGTAAAACACTCCCAGCTTCAGGTAGAAACCCACTGCCGCCAGCAGCACCGGCGCCGCCACGTGCAGCGCCGCGGAAATCACCAGCGCCGCCGGTATGCCGAAACGGGCAGGAATGGAATGAATGCCCTCCGCCCGGTCAAAATCGTAATCCTGGCAGGCGTAGATGATATCAAAGCCGGCCACCCAGAAGGCCACTGCCAGGCCCAGCAGCACTCCCGGAAGCTCAATCTTTCCGGTTACGGCCACCCAGCTGCCCAGCGGCGCCAGGCCCAGCGCCACTCCCAGCACCAAGTGGCAAGCCCAGGTCCAACGCTTGGTGTAGGAATAGATCACCAGCACGAAGACAGCAACGGGCATCAGCTGCACGCACAGCCAGTTCAGCTGCACCGCCGCCACAAAAAGCACTATAAAAGACAGGATGGTATAGACCCAGACTTCCCCCACTGACAGCAAACCCCTGGGCAGGGCCCGGTTGGCGGTGCGGGGATTTTTGGCGTCGATATGCCGGTCAATCAAACGGTTCAGGGACATAGCCGCGGTCCGGGCGCCGACCATGGCCAGGGTAATCCACAGCAGGTCATGGCCCGTGGGCACGCCGCCGCTGGCCAGAAAGGCGCCCAGGTACGCAAAGGGAAGCGCAAATATAGTATGTTCAAACTTGATCATTTCTAGAAAGGTTTTGAACTTACTCGATGCCATAGTCCTGCCACTTCCTGTCCACCAGCGCTTTGATTTCATCAGTCATGACAATATCATCGGGCCACTCCCGGGTATGTCCCTCGCTAGGCCACTTTTTGGTGGCATCAATACCCATTTTATGGCCGTAATTGGGCAACGGCGACGCGTGGTCCAGAACATCCAGGGGACCGTCCACAATGGTGATGTCGCGCCTGGCATCGATATTGTTAAATACCTTCCACATCACTTCGGACAGGTTCTGCACGTCCACCGTTTCATCCACCACGATTATCAGCTTGGTAAACATCATCTGGCCCATGCCCCAGAGGGCATGCATCACCTTCTTGGCATGACCGGGGTAGGACTTCTTGATGGACACGATGGCGCAATTATGAAACACCCCTTCCAGGGGCAAGTTCATATCCACGATTTCCGGAAGCTGCATTTTCAGCAGGGGCAAGAAAATGCGCTCCGTGGCCTTGCCCATGTAGCAGTCCTCCATGGGCGGCTTGCCCACGATGGTTGCCGGGTACACCGGGTTTTTCCGGTGGGTGATGCAGGTCACGTGGAATACGGGGTATTTGTCCGCCAGCGAATAGTACCCGGTATGGTCGCCAAACGGTCCTTCAACCCGCAGTTCATCCGGGTTCACGTAACCTTCGATAATAATCTCCGCCCGGGCGGGCACCTCGATATCCACGGTCTTGCATTTGACCAGCTCTACCGGTTCCTTGCGCAGGAAGCCGGCAAAGAACATTTCATCCACGTCCTTGGGCAGCGGGGCCGTGGCAGCATAGGTAATGGCCGGGTCGCCACCCAGGGCCACCGCTACCTCCATCCGCTGGTTCCGGCGCTTGTTGGCGCGGTAGTGCTCCGCGCCGTGCTTGTGCATGTGCCAGTGCATGCCGGTGGTCCTGCCGTCAAACACCTGCATGCGGTACATGCCCACGTTGCGCTTGCCGGTCTCCGGGTCCTTGGTGAAAACCATGGGCAGCGTGATGAAGGGCCCGCCGTCCTGGGGCCAGCACTTCAACACGGGTAGTATGTCCAGGTTGGGTTCCGTATGCACCACTTCCTGGCAGATACCCTTTTTAACCACCTTGGGCATGAAATTGGCCAGTTGCGCCACTTTGGGCAGCGCCTTGAGCTTGTCCAGCATGGAAGTGGGTACCTCCGGCGGCTGTAAAAAGGATAGTATCTCCGCCCCGATGTCATCCAGATCCTCCACTCCCAGCGCCAGGCACATGCGCTCGTAACTGCCGAAGGCATTGGTCAAAACAGGCATGTCGTAACCTTCCACGTTTTCAAATAATAAGGCCGGGCCGTAAGCCTTACTTACCCGGTCTGTAATCTCCGTGATTTCCAGTTCTCTGGAAACAGGGGTTTTGATGCGTTTCAGCTCGCCTCGTTCTTCAAGCACCTGAATAAAATGCTGCAGATCTCTAAAAGCCAATTGCTCTTTCCTCCCTTTAACCAACCATAAACTTTTTCATATTCTCCTGGTTGCCCGCTAGCCCATCCACCGCCAAAGCCAGCAGGTTGCGTTCCGGAACATCGGGCAGAAGCTGCAGGCTTTCCCTGGCCTGCACCAGGAATTTCCCCGGCGAAACCTGCTGAAAGCCGGAGCAGATAATTCCCCAGGCAGTGCCCAGGTTGCGCCCGTATGCGTAAAGGGTTTCTCCCGACTTCTCACCGGCATCAGCCAGTTGGGCCCCGATTTTGCAGGCTTCAGCCAGCAGAATGCCGTATTCCTTCTCGGCCACGGATATGTAATCAGCAACTGACGGGTTCCCTTCCTCGATTTTTTCCTTGCGAATAATGCCGCCCTCATGGATCTGGCAGATGGCAGCGGACAGCGGAGCCAGTTTGTCCAAAGCATTATACCTGCTAAGGTACAAAAAGAAATGGCTGTATAAGTAATCACCCACCAGTACGGGGTACTGCGGGTGCTTGCCATCATAATCATGTACGTGAGTGGCCATGCGGATAAACTGCACCACGCTGGCCAGGGGAATAGCCTGCTCCATGCTGGCACCGAACATCTTTGCCGCCAGCAGCAGCATGCCGGGGTAAAGGTACTTGTTCGCCTCATCCAGTTCCAGGGATACAAAATGGGAAATATGCCCTGCCCGCAACCGGTACTCCCGCTCCATCATCCGATCCATTTGCTCCAATTCCGGTCTCAGGGTTTCGATAAACTGAAACATTAACAAAATCCTCCTTACTGCCCGCTGCCGGGCAAACCGCCTGCACTTGGGCAAGCCCAAACCTTATTCATAGATATATTCGTGGCAGAGGGAAAAATTCCTGCAAAAAAGAGCACCGGCCACAGTTATCTCCAAAAATTAAAAACCTTACGTTTCCTGATATCCTCTAGAAAACGTAAGGTTTCTAACCAAAAGATGCTGTTTTATAGGGTAAAATAAATATCCCTCCTATAGATTTGCCGCCTGGTCAGGAACCCGGTGCACAAATCCCACGCCCCGTTTGACTTCTTGAGCTTCCACGTGCTCAGCACCAAACATTTTCTTGAGATAGTTGGTAGCGTCCCAGGGGTTGACCTTTTCCCCGCAGGTAAACACGTCCACAGCGGCGTATCCCAGCTCCGGCCAGGTGTGAATGGCCAGATGCGATTCAGAAATAACTACCACACCGCTAATACCCTGGGGACTGAACTTGTGAAAGGTGTACTCGCGCACCTCCGCTCCCGCTTCCAAAGCGGCATTAACCATTATTTCTTCCACTTTTTTCAGGTCATTCAGCACGTCAAAGTCACAACCATAAATCTCCGCAATTACGTGTCTGCCCAAAGCATTCAATTATCATTCCTCCTTTGAATCAATGGTTGAACCCCTCTAAAACAAAGCGCCTATTAACATATAATATGATGAAAATTTCACAGCGCAATACAATTTTAAAACCTTACATTTTTAATGTCAATAAAATTTTTTAGCTTTAAAATGGTAAGTCCTATTTTTATACGGTCATGACGCGTTTAGATTAGAAATGAAAAATTTAACCAGTTGCGCTTTCAATTCCCAGGTGCACCAGCACCTGTTCCGCCACCTGCGGGATGGCAGCCGCCACCTCACGGCAGCACCCTTCGCCAAAAGTGGTGTTGTCAGCCACTTCCACGGCAAAGATCGTAACCTGTTCCGGAACCGGCAGGTTTAGCATCCTGCCTAGTTCCAGTGTCGTGGCCAGGTTTAAATCATGGACCGAGGCCAGCCGGACGGTCTCTCGCAAAGCCTCGGGAGTAAAACAGTAAATCTCGCCCACCCTGCCGCTTCCGGTCTTGACGGAATCAATAATCACCGCTTCCCGGTAACCCAGCAGGAAATCTAGCAGCTTCAAGCCCGCCAGGGACGCTTCCACCACATCCACCGGTGCTCCGGCAGGCAGGCGGCACTCCACTTCCCGGGCAGCAAAAATGCCGAAACCGTCATCGCTGAGTATGGGATTGCCCAGACCGATGACCACCTTTTTCACTGCCATAGTCGTTCCTGCAGGTTCCCCCTGCTGTCATAGATTTTGATTTCCAGCGGTGTTCTGCCCGGAAGCGAGTGGGTGGCGCAGGCCAGGCACGGATCGTAGGCCCGGAAGACCATTTCCACCATGTTCAGTAGTTCCCGGCTCACCTTTCCGTTTCTAATTAGCTTTTCCGCTGCCCGCCTGATGCTCAAATTAATGGCTGCATGGTTGCCGGTGGTACCCACAATCAGGTTGACCCCGGTTATCATGCCCTCCCGGTCCGCCCGGTAATGGTGTATCAGGGTGCCCCGGGGCGCTTCAACCACGCCGACGCCTTCGCCGGGTTCTGCAGTAGGAAGCGCACGTACGTTCGGGTCTAAGACGGCGTCATCTTCAGCCAGTTCCACCAGCCGCTCGGCGGCATAGAGGAGTTCAACCAGCCTGGCCCAGTGGTAGGCCAGGGTGGCCTGAATGGGCTTGCCGCCAAAGGTATCCACCATTTTCTCGTATGCCTCCCGGGCTGCCGGTGTGGCCATGCCCTCGGTGACGTTGATGCGCGCCAGGGGGCCGCAGCGGTAGATGCCACTGGTTTTTCCGTCGGTAAAGCCGCGCCAGCCCACATTTTTCAGATACGGGAACTTGACGTAAGTCCATTCCTCCACCCGCTCCGCTACGTGCTGTAGGTAATCGCCGGGGGCAAACTTGGCAAACTCCCGGCCCTCCTGGTCCACCACGCGGATGTTGCCGTCGTAAAAGCTCAGCCGGTTGCTGTCATCCACCAGGCCCATGGAGTAGCTTTCCAGCCGGTACACATCCCCCGTAATCAAGTCAAGGTACCGTTTATTTTGCAGCACCGCATCCTCAAATATTTGCAGCGAGGCTCTGGCAAACTCCACGCAGGATTTGCCCTTGCTAAGAATCTCTTCCCTTTCCCCGGGGGTGATTCCTTTACTCAAACCGCCCGGCAGGCCGGTCACCGGGTGGGTGGCCTTGCCGCCGATGATGGCCTGGATGTCCTGGGCATAGCGCCGGTGTTTGAGGATCTCCCTGCCGGTTTCCAGGCCCACCTTCCCCACCACACCCAGGATGTTGCGCCGGGCGGGGTCGGCGTCCGGTCCCAGGAGAAAATCCGGAGCAGCCAGGACGTAAAAGTGAGCCGTATGGGAATGAATAAAGTGGGCACAGCACATGATTTCCCGCAGCAGTTTGGCCGGCCGGGGCGGTTCCACCTGCCACAGGGCATCCAGCGCCTTCACGCTGGCCAGGTGGTGTGCCTCGGGACAGACGCCACAGATGCGCGGCATGATGCGGGCCATTTCCTCAGCGGGCCTACCCTCGCAGAACTTCTCAAAACCCCGCAGCTCTGGGACCTGCAGGTAGGCATTGGCCACGTTTCCCTGTTGGTCCAGAAAAATCTCTATTTTCCCGTGTCCTTCCAGCCGGGTAACCGGGTTGAGAGAAATTTTCCTTTTCATGAAGCGTTCTCCTTCCGCTTCCGCTTCAGCAGCGAGTGGGGCAGGCTGAACCGGTAAAAGGTGGCTGCCGGGTCGTCGGGAACGGGAAGCAGGTGGCTGATTTTTTCAATCTCTTCCCTGTGGTCGCTGGCAATCATGGCAGCAATGGCTCCCACCAGCCTGGCTCCCTGGTCCCGCACGTGTTCCGTGGGACCGAAACAGCCGCGGCAGGGCATGTTGGCACGAAGGCAGCGCCCGCCGCAGCCGCTCCTGGTGGCCGGCCCGCAGCAGACAATGCCCTGTTCCAGAAAGCACCGCTGGAGGTCAATGTCCACAGCGGCCAGCCGCCTGAACCCCGTAATCGATTTACCTTCCTTCTGCCGCGTGCACCGGTCACACAGGGTCTTGCTCCCGGCAAAAACCGTACCTTTAGGCGGCAGTTGGTCCCCCGTCAGGGTTTGGATGGCCTGCCAGAGCATTTCCGTGGTAGGCGGGCAGCCCGGAATGTAGTAGTCCACGTCCACCACCTGGTCCAGAGTCAGCACCGTATCAAAAAATTCCGGCAAAGTAAGCTCCCCTTCCGGTACCCGGGCACTGGTTTGCGGGCAAACCCCGCCAGCATTGTCCGTGGATTGGGACTCCAGGTAAACCCAGGTAAAAATTTCCTGCCGGTCAAAAAAATTGGCCAGTCCCGGTATGCCGCCAAAGCAGGCGCAGGAACCCAGGGCAACCAGCACCCGGGATTTTTGCCGTAGCAGCTCAGCCATTTGCCTGTTCTCCTCGTTGCGGACAGCACCGTGCAGCAGGCAGATGTCAATGGCGTTATCTTCCATCTGTCTCACGTCACTATATTTAAAATCCGCCACCAGGGGCCACAGCACAATGTCCGCCACCCGGTCCAGTTCCAGCACCCGTTCCCCCATATCCAGCATGGCCATGTCACAGCCGCCGCAGGCTGCCGTCCAATATACCGCCAGTTTCAGCTTAGCCAAGTTGTTCGCCCCCTTTTAAATTGAGCGGTCCCAGTTCCCTCAGGGTATCGGTCATCTCGGTCACTACCCGGGCAAATTTCTCTCCTTCGGACGCAGATACCCAGACCAGCTGAAAACGTTCCCGTTCAATTCCCAGCTGCTCCAGCATGGCAGCCAGCAGCGGTTCCCGGCGCATGGCCTTGATGTTGCCGTCCACGTAGTGGCAGTCACCAGGGTGACAGCCGCTGACCAGCACCCCGTCAGCACCTTCCCGAAACGCCTTCAGCACGAACAGGGGATCCACGCGCCCGGTGCACATGACCCGTACTATCCTGACGCTGGCAGGATACTTGATGCCGGCGGAACCGGCAAAATCGGCACCGGTGTAAGCACACCAGTGGCACAGGAAAGCCACCAGCAACGGTTCAAAATCAGTCTTTGTCCTCATTACCGCAAACCCCCTCTATTTGCGCCAGCAGCTGACCGGTACCATAGTGGGTAATGTCTATGGCTCCCGCAGGGCAGGCAGCACTGCAGCAGCCGCAGCCCTTGCAGACCGCTTCATTGATTTCCGCCGTTCCTGCCGCCTGGTCGAAACTAATGGCCTGAAACGGACACGTGCGGAGGCAAATCCGGCAACCGGAACACAGTTCTTCAGTTACCCTGGCGGTAACGGGAGAAAGGCTCACCTTACCCCGGGCGATAACGGACAGCGCCTGGGCCGCCGCTGCCGCCCCCTGGGCCACACTGTCCGGAATGTCCTTGGGACTCTGGCAGCACCCGGCCAGGTAAATCCCGTTCATAAAGGTGGTGACCGGGTCCAGCTTCATGTGCGACTCCATGAAAAAGCCGTCGCTGCTCCGGGAAATGCCGAACAGCCTGCTTACCT
Organism: Thermoanaerobacteraceae bacterium; assembly: GCA_017656305.1. Classification (GTDB taxonomy): domain Bacteria; phylum Bacillota; class JADQBR01; order JADQBR01; family JADQBR01; genus JACDOG01. Next base: position 16,096 of record JACDOG010000014.1, on the reverse strand, counting down.
TTTCCGCATCATGCCGCGGTATTAAGGCGGTGTTCAGGATAACCATGTCCACGGGGATTTCCCGGTAGACTCCCAGCTCGACATCTTCGGCGCATACCGCCAGCTGCCCGTCTATCTCGGTTACTTCAGTGCCCCGGGCCCGGATAAAGTGGACTCCTTCTTCGCGCACCCGGTGGTAAAACTCATCGTACTGCTTGCCGAAGATGTTCAAGTCCGTGTAAAACTCGAAAACTTCCGCTCCGGTCTTCTCCCTGACAAGGTGGGCAAATTTCAGTGAGCTCAGGCAGCAGACCCGCGAGCAGTGCCTGTGGTACTTTTTGCTCCTGCTACCCACACAGTGCACCACGGCCACACGCCTGGGCTCCGTCCCGTCCGCAAGCAGGATTTTCCCCAGCGTGGGTCCCGACGCATTGCTCATCCTCTCGAACTGCATGCCGGTAATCACGTTTTCATACCTGCCGTAGCCCCACCGAGGCTCCACGCCGGGGTCAAACACGTCAAAACCCGTGGCAATGATGATAGACCCCACCGCAATTTCGGAAACGGTTTCTTTCTGGTCAAAGTCAATGGCACCACGCTGGCAGGCTGTTACGCAGGTCCGCCGGCAGTTGCCCGTGGTGAGGTACAGGCAGTTTTTCCCATCCACCCTGGCCTTGAGAGGTACTGCCTGCGGAAATGGTACGTAGACAGCACCGCGCCTCCCCAGCCCCTCGTCAAATTCAGCGGGAATGCTGTCCCACAGCACGCAGGCCCTCTCACAGGCCCCGCAGCCAGTGCAGCTGGCCTCATGGATGTAACGGGGGCTGGTTTTCACCCGGACCCGGAAATTTCCCACGTAGCCGTCCACCTGCACCACTTCCGAACAGGTCATGAGCCTGATATTCGGGTGCCGCTCGACGCCAGCCAGCTTCGGCGTCAGGATACACGTAGCACAGTCCAGGGTGATAAAAGTCTTGTCAAACTGTGCCATGTGCCCGCCGATATAGGGCTCCCGTTCCACCAGGTAAACCAGGTAGCCGGCGTTGGCCACCTGCAGGGCAGCCTGAATCCCGGCTATGCCGCCGCCCACAACCAGGGTTGCCTGGTTGACCGGTATCTCCCGTTCCCAGATGGGCTGGTTAAGCCTTGCTTTTTTGACTGCCGCCCGGGTTAAGGCAACAGCTTTTGCCGTGGCACCTGCGCCGGGAAGGGAAACCCAGGCACACTGCTCCCGGATGTTGGCTATTTCCAGCAGGTAGCCGTTGAGGCCTGCTTCCTCCAAAACGCCACGAAACATTGCCTCATGCATCCTGGGAGAACAGGACGCCACCACCACCCCGGTCAGGTTCAGTTCCCGGATATCCTTTATTACCAGTTCCCGCCCTGGAGCGGAACACATGTACTTGTAATCCCGGGCAACCACCACGCTGTCCCATTTAGCAGCCTGCTCCACCACCTGTCTGACATCAACGGTGGCCGCAATATTGGACCCGCAGTGACAGACATAGACCCCGATTCTCTCCGGCATTTTCCACCTCTCCCCGTGTAAGTAACCGCAACCTGCCTATTCAATTCCGTATTTCTTCAGCTTATTATATAATGCCGTACGGCTTAGGCCCAAAATCTCCGCCGCCTTCTGCCTGTTACCATCAGTAAACCGCAGTACCTCCTGGATGTATTCCCTTTCCCTCCGGGCAACCACCTCATCCAGGGGCGGCAGTTGGACCGTATTTTCCACTGCTGCCTGCTCCACCAGGTCAGGCGGCAAGTGGTCGCGGTCGATTACACCGGCCTCGGCAAGATGCAGCGCCCGCTCCAGAACGGTCTCCAGTTCCCGCACGTTGCCCGGCCAGTGGTAGTTTCTCATGATTTCATAGGCCCGTTCCGTCAGAACAGGCTTGGACAGGCCGTAGTTGTGACTCAACCTTTCCAAAATGCTGCCGGTCAAATAAGCCAGGTCTTCCAACCGTTCCCGCAAAGGAGGCATGTGCAGCCCCACCGCCAGCAGGCGGTAGTACAAATCCTCGCGAAACTTGCCCCGTTTTACCTGTTCCGCCAGGTCCTTGCTGGTGGTGGCAATCACCCGGACGTCTATTTTCACGGGTCTGGTCCCGCCCAGCCGTTCCAGTTCGCCGTCCTGAACAGCCCTGAGCAGCCTGGCCTGTGCCGCCAGGGTCAGCTCCTCCACATCTTTCAAAAGGAGAGTGCCCCAGTGGGCCAGTTCCAGTTTCCCCGGCCTGCCGCCGGCACCGTCCTCCCGTCCGAACAGCTCCGCCTCCAGCAACGCCGGTGGTACGGCAGCACAGTTGAACCTGACAAAAGGGTGTTTTTTCCGAGGACTTGCATAATGAATGGCTTCTGCCAGCAGCCCCTTGCCCGTACCTCTTTCCCCCGTAATCAGAATGCCGACAGCAAACCGGGCGGTTCTTTTGGCCAGTTCTACGGTGTGGCGCAGCTTTTCGCTGCCGCTGATAAAATGTTTAAAAGGACTGCTCCCGGGCACTTGTGCAGCCAGACGCTCCCGGTAGTAGGACAGTTCCTCTTCCAGCAGGCTCACCTTATCCAGCAGCATGTTGACTGCCCGGTTTTCCCGGGAGATAACAGTGCCGATGCCGCCGATGATTTCCGTGTCGTCCCGCAGCGGCTTTTCCTCAAGCACCACAGGCTGCCCAAACCTGTTACCCATAACCTTGATCACGGTCTCTCCTGTGGACAGCACCAGATTCATCAGGGAAAAATCGGCTACCTCCCACAGGGTTTTACCCTCCAGTTCCGCCGCCGGCATGTCCAGCAGGGCGGCATACCGCTCGTTGGCCCAAAGGACCGCCCCGGTTCTGTCCACAACGACCAGCCCGCCGGAAATGCTTTTCAGTATGATGTTTATCCTGTCATGGTCAAACCATGCTGCCGCCATCGGTATCAAATCCCCTTTACCAGGTGTTTGGAAAACAGCCGTCAGCAGATGCGCGGCAGGTGTTCGCCTTCCAGCCCGGGCAGTATGCGCCTGACGCCCAAACCGGTTTCCAGCAGGACCTTACCCCTGCCGTCCCTGCCAGTAACCCGACCGATTACCCGGGCCCGTTTGCCCAAGGGGTGCTTTACCAGTACGGACATCACCGCTTCCCCGCAATCCGGCCTTACCGTAATTAAAAGTTTTCCCTCATTGGCCAGGTACAGGGGGTCCAGCCCCAACATGCCGCACCCGGCAGCCACAGGAGGCTGCACCGGCACTTTTTCCTCGGATATTTCCATGACGGTACCCGACTGTGCGGCCAGCTCATTCAATGCCGTGGCCAGGCCGCCCCGGGTAGGATCCCGCATGCAGCTGATGCCACCGGTGGCAATTAAGGCCCGGGCCAGGTCATGCAGGGCAGCGCAGTCACTCGCCACTTCCGCCTCCAGCGGCAGTCCTTCCCGCTGGCACAAGATAGTCATGCCGTGGTCGCCCACGGTACCGCTGACAATTATCAGGTCCCCCTCAGCAATCCGTTCCGGTCCCAGGGCAACACCCGGCGCAACCACACCAATTCCCGTGGTATTGATGTACAGTTTATCCGCATTCCCCCGTTCCACCACCTTGGTATCGCCCGCCACAACGGAAACACCAGCACTCTTAGCCACTTCTGCCAGGGAAGTCAGAATGCGCTTTAAATCAGCCACGGCAAATCCTTCTTCTATAATGAGACCGACGGTTAAATACAGGGGCCGCGCCCCTACCACAGCCAAGTCATTGATGGTGCCACAGGCTGCCAGTTTGCCGATATCGCCCCCGGGAAAAAACAGCGGGGAGACCACAAAACTATCGGTGGTCAGAGCCAACCCAGCACCACCCGGCGCCGGCAGCAAGGCGGCATCCAGCAGCGGTTGGCCGCCGTTGGCCTCAAAGATAGGGTAAATGATTTTTTCAATTAACTCCTGTGTTTGCCTGCCGCCGCTACCATGGGCCAGCAGTATTCTCTCTTGGTCCATGCTATCCTCCCCGGTATTGCTCGTACCTGTAGTAAGCAGCGCAGGTCCCTTCGGACGATACCATACAGGGTCCCGCAGGGTTGGCCGGTGTACAGGCAGTTTTAAACAAGGGACACTGCGGGGGTATCCTGATCCCTTTCAGTATGTCACCGCAGGAACAACCAGGCTTTTTCTCCAGGACCGGCCCCGCCGGTTCCCGTAGCGAAAACCGGAAAGCAGCGTCGTAAGCCCGAAACTGTTCCCGCAGGGCAAGCCCGCTGGCGGCAATCTGGCCCAGTCCCCGCCACCGCGCCTCTTGCGGCACAAACACTTCCTGCATCACCTGCCGGGCCAGGGGATTACCCTCCGGCCTGACACCGGGCCGGTACTGAATTTCCACAGCGGGCCTCCCCTCAATAATTTGAGCCAGCAGCATCGCCACTGCCTGCAGGATATCGCAGGGTTCAAACCCGGTAATAACCCCTCCTTTTTCAAACCGCCGGGGTAAAAATTGAAAGGGCACCACTCCAGTAATGGTGCAGACGTGGCCCGGGAGAATAAAACCGTCCAGCCGTACCTGGTCGTCCAGCAGCAGAGCCTCCAGCACCGGGGGTACCAGCTTGTGCATGGAAAGAACCGAAAAATTGCCCAGTCCCTTCTCTTTCGCCTTTTTTACGGTCATACCCACGGTGGGCGCCGTGGTTTCAAAACCCACAGCTAAAAAAACGATTTCCCGGTCCCAGTACTGCTCCGCCAGCTGCAGGGCTTCCAGCGGGGAGTAAACCACCTTCACCGCAGCACCCCGGCTGCGGGCTTCGGCCAGACTGCCACGGACACCAGGCACGCGCAGCAGGTCACCAAACGTAGCAATAACCACGTTGTCACGTTCAGCCAAATCCAGGTAGGCGGCGATTTCCCGGTCGTGGGTTACGCACACGGGGCAGCCGGGGCCAGATATGAGCCTGATGTTACCCGGCAGCAGCTGTCGCAGGCCGCTTTTACCGATGGCATGGGTGTGAGTGCCACAGACTTCCATAATGTGCACGGTTTTTCCCGCGGGCAGCCGCCGGGCCAGTTTTTCTACCCGCGCCACCAGCTGCGCCGCGTCAGTTCCCGGCCTCATTTAACTCCTCCAGTAGCGATAAAGTTTCCAGGGCGTCGTTTTCCTCCAGCCGCTGAATGGCAAAACCGGCATGAACCAGTACCCAGTCCCCTTCCTTCACTTCCGGGGTTAGTGCCACTGATACCTGCTGCCGCAGGCCTTTCAGGCCCACTTCCGCCATATCACCCTCTTTTTTTCTTACCTTAAGGGGTACTGCCAGACACATTTCGCATGTACACCTCATTTCCCACCAGGGACTGTCCCAGGGAGATGCCGCCGTCGTTGGGCGGCACCTGCCGGTGCCGGTACACCTGAAGCCCTTCCCGTTCCAGCAGTCCCGTCACCAGCTCCGTCAGCAGCATGTTTTGGAACACTCCCCCGGACAGCACCACCTTGTCCAGTCCGGTTTCCCGGGACATCCGCAACACGCCATCCCTGATGCCCCTGGCAACGCCATGGTGAAATTTACAGGCCATGATGCAAACATCCACTTTCCTTTCCCGGTCCTTAACCAGCTGCTCCCACAAGGGAGCGGAATCCAGTACAAACCCGTCCTCACCTGCCGGTCTCAGGTGTAGCGGGTAAAATCCATGATAAGCGCCAGCTTTCCGGGCCCGGGCTTCCATTTCCATGGGCCCCTGCCCTTCATACCTGCTCTCGTGGCAAATACCCATCAGAGCCGCTGCCCCATCAAACAGCCGGCCGCAGCTGGAAGTGGACACGATGTTGATGCCTTGCTGCAGTTGAACCGCCAGCACTTCCAGCTCCTTTCCGCTCAATCCCGGCAGCCACCGGGCGGCATGTTCCTCACCCCGGCTGCCCAGGGCGGTTACCAGAAAACTGTACGCCATGCGGTCCGGCCTCTTGATGGCCGCATCGCCCCCCGGCAGGGGAACGCAGACCAGGTGTCCCTTTCGCCGGTACCAACCGTAATCACCATACAGGAATTCAAAACCCCAGATGGTGCCGTCGGGCCCGTAGCCGGTTCCGTCACAGACTACCGCCAGCACCGGTTCATCCAACCCGTTATCCGCCATACAACTGGCCATGTGGGCGTGGTGGTGCTGTACCGCCGCCAGCGGCAGAGCTTCGGTCCTGGCCAATTCCTGAGCGTAGGCGGTAGTCTGGTAACCGGGGTGCATGTCGTGGGCTACCAGCTCCGGCGTTATACCCAGCAGGGAACGCATCTTGGGTACGGCCTCCCGAAATTTTTCATAGTTCAGGTAACTGTCCAAATCCCCGAAATGCTGGCTCAAAAACACCCGGTTCCCTGCCGCCAGGGCAAAGGTGTTTTTCAAATTTGGCCCGCAGGCAAGCAGAGGCTTTAGCCTGCGGGGCACCGTGACAGGCAAGGGCACATACCCCCGGGCACGGCGCACAAACTGCCAGCTATTCCCCACCACCATGCCCACGGAATCGTCGCAAGGATTTTCAATATCGCGGTCGTGTATGAGAAAGTAGTCGGCTACGGCCTTCAACCGCCGCAGCGCCTCTTCATTTTCCGTTATCAGCGGGTCACCGGAAAGGTTGGCACTGGTCATCACCAGCAGCTTTAAGCCGCCGGCAAACAACAGCCAGTGCAGCGGGGTGTACGGAAGCATCATCCCCAGGGTATCCAGGTTGGGATTTATCTCCGCAGGAAGTTCCTGCCTGTTTTCCTCTCTTTGCCGTAAAACAACGATGGGCCTTGCCGGGCTTACCAGGTATTCCTCCTCCTTGCCTGAAAGATAACAGTAGCGCCTGACCGTCTCCAGGTCGGCTGCCATCAGGGCAAACGGCTTGGCATCTCTCACCTTACCCCGGCGCAGTCTGCGTACCGCCCGGGCATCCAGGGCATTGCATGCCAGGTGATAGCCTCCCAGCCCCTTTACGGCAATAATGGCTCCGGCCTGCAGCACCTCCCGGAGTGTTTGGGTACATGTCCTCCCGTCCGGGGTAACCAGCCTGAGCTGCGGCCCGCAGTCGGGACAGGCATTGGGCTGGGCGTGAAAGCGCCGGTCGCCCGGGTCTTCATATTCCCTACGGCAGCGGGAACACATGGTAAACTTGTTCATGGTGGTGACGCGCCGGTCGTAAGGAAGGTCCTTGATAATGGTAAACCGCGGCCCGCAGTTGGTACAGTTGGTAAACGGGTACCGGTACCGCCTGTCGCCGGCGTCCTGTACTTCCTTGAGGCAGTCGCTGCAGACGCCCACGTCGGGAGGAACCAGGACTTTGTTATCCCCGGCAGCATGGCTTTCCTGAATAAAGAAGCGCGAATACCCGTGCGGTTTTACCTCTACCACCGTGCTACCCGTGACCCGCGCCAGGGGCGGCGACGCAGACAGCAGGTCCCGCAAGGCCCGGGAAATGCTTTCCTCCCCACCTTCCCAATGAATAGTCACACCCTGGCTGCTGTTGAGCACCCAGCCGGTCAACCCGTATTTCTGTGCCAGGCGGTAAACAAAGGGGCGAAAACCCACCCCCTGGACTATCCCGAACACCTTTATCTCGCGGGCAGTTTTTGCTGCCGTCATGGCTGTTTCCCACCTTGAACCGGGCTAGCTGCCGTTTTTCGCCGTTACCAGTTCTTCCAGCCACCGGCACCACCGGTCAATTCCCTGGCCGGTAACGGCCGCGGTTTGAAATATCTCTATGTCCGCATTCATGTCGGACACGTCCTTGTAAAAGCGGTCCAGGTCAAAGTTGGTATGGGGCAGCAGGTCGATCTTGTTCAGGATGCAGGCCCGGGATTCCTGAAACATCAGTGGGTACTTGGCCGGCTTGTCGTCGCCCTCGGTTACGCTCAACACCACAATCTTCACATGTTCGCCCAGATCAAACGTTCCCGGGCAGACCAGGTTGCCCACATTTTCAATAAAAATCAGGTCCAAATCGTTCAGTTCCAGTTCTTCAACCGCCCGGTTGACCATGCCGGCGTCCAGGTGGCAGCTGCTTTCCGTATTGATCTGCACCACCGGCACTTCGTGAAAGCTGATTCGCTCAGCATCCCTGCTGGTCATCAGGTCGCCTTCAATCACGGCCATGTTAAATCTATCCTTCAACCGGGGGATGGCCTGCTCCAGGATGGCCGTCTTGCCGGCACCGGGCGAACTCATCATGTTCAGAACAAATATTTTGTATTCGGCAAACAACCTTCTGTTTTCCGCAGCCAAATCTTCATTGCGCTCCATGATATTTTTCAGCACCTTAATCTCCACGGAAAATCCTCCTACTCTCCTTCAATGTAGTCGATATACAGTTCTTTGCCCGACACTACTCTCTCGATACCGCCGCCGCACCGGGGACAGGAAAAATTGTGCCTCATCTCAAATTCTGCAGCACAGCTGCGGCAGCGTGCCACTGCCGGCTTTTGTTCGATGTCCAGTTCCGCCCCCGAGCAGGCCGGAATGTTTTCCGTGCAGACCTGCCAGCAAAACCGCAGCACGTCCGGAACCACACCGGTCAGTTCCCCGGCAACAACTTTCACCTTGGTCACCTGTTTCAGCTTATGCTGTACCACCTGCTCACCGACAGCAGATACCAGATTTTCCACTATGGCCATTTCATGCATCAAGGGTCACCTGTTTGTATTTCACTTCTAAATATTTTAATTTTTATAATATTACGTTTCTTTTTCGTGACACTACCGCAAAAATCCTTCATTTGTTACAATTTATTAGAAATTTCGAAATAACACAACTGAAATTTTCCTGCTTACCCAGAATTTTACCCGAAAGAGAATAAAAAAATTACCGGCTGTAGTAAAAGGATAACAACCCGGCCAGCCGGTACAATCCTCCCGGCAAAAAGGCGGCTCACCCGGTAGCCTATTCTACGGCAGCCATGTACAACAGCGGTGCCGCGGCAAAAATCATCATGGTGGCTGCCGCCACAATACCAGAGTCATTGGTCAGCAGAGCCACACCGCTGCCCACCACTACCGCCGCCAGACCCCGGAAAAAATAGGGGTACCTGCCGGCTATTTTCCGTAGAATCCCCACCGGACGCAGTGCCAGCACGGTCAGGGCAATAAGAAAGACCAGAAAAACGCGGCTCCAGATGGTCCACCTGATGAGCTTGAGATTCATGTTTATTTTCCGCACGGCCACGTCCCAGAGCACTATGGGACCATCGGTAACCAGCCGCCCGGCCATGCGCCCCAGGTGCGACTGTACCGCCGCCGGGCGGGACAGGTCATATACCGCCAGGGATACTGCTGCCAGGGCCAGTACGGCCGCACCCAGCAGTAACGTGCGGTAGTGCAGCCGCCGCTGTGCCAGGCCTAAGGAAACCGAACCGAAGGCTGCCGCAGAAGCCAGGGTGCCCCCAAAGTTGGTACCCAGCTGGGGTGCCGCTATAATGGAAACGGTGCAGGCAAAAAAAGCCATTGATACAACCAGCAGCAGCCGGCGCCAGCGGCGGACCCACTGGTAAAGTGCCGCCGCACCGACCACACTGCTTCCCACCAGCACGCCCATGTACTCGTTGCCGATGCCGTAGTAGCGCGCACCGGCCATGGCATCGTACCCCAGGGTAGAATGCTGCATCAGCGGAGCACCCAGCAGCAGGTCGGCAAGGATAGCAGCGGCGGTAAGGAAGGAAATCAGGACAAAAGGTGCCAGTTCGTGATGCCCGGCTGTGGCATTACCAAGCAGCACTATGACCAAAACCAGGCCCAGTATGCCGGCCACATAGATGGGAAAACTTTGTGCCGGCAGCAGCACCACCAGAAGCAGGCTTACCGGCACTGCCATCAAGGCCAGCAGCACCGGCCTGAGCCGACTGAGAAGCCTACGGCACAACAGCAGTGCCGCCAGGGCCAGGCAGATGACAACAATCTGCAGCAGCACGTAGCCCTTTATCAGGGGCGGCCGGGCCCTGTAGACAAACACTGCCTCCCGGTTCAGGGCATTCAGCGTCTCCACCGGCCGGGAACCGGGTACAGCCTGCAGCCGCCTGCCCGTCACCTGGGGCGGTATGTCCGCATGCAGCCAGCCCAGGATGCTGGCGGTAAGGTCGGTATTGGCCACTATTCCGGGACGGCGTGTGGTGCCGCTGGTCAGAAGCCCGGTAAGCCCGCCGCCCCTGACAATTAACGGCACAAAAAAATTTTTTACCTTGAGAGCGGCCCGGGAAGGCTGGGGTGATACAAATACCAGTACGGCATCTTGTAATGCGGGCTCCCCGGTAAGACGGCGCACAAAATCATCAATTCTTTTCAAGGCCCGCTGCCTTTCCCGCTGCCATACCGCCGGGATCATATCATCTTTAACCAGCTCCAGGCGGGTGAGGTCGCCGGTGTCAATCACCAGCAGGTCCGTTTGGCTGAAAGCCACTGCCTGCCGAAACAGTCTGTCGAAATCGGTTCGCCATAATAGACTTTTTCCGGCTGTCAGCAGTTCCCGGCTGACGTTACCGGCAGGCACCCGTCCCCACCGGTCCATGACAATACTCACTGCTTCCCGGTGGTATTCCCCGGGAATATCAGCGTTACCGATGACGGCACAGCTGATACCGGCCTGCTTTAAAACTTCTCCCAGCAGGCCGGGAACGGCACCGGTCTTGTGATACCTGTTGTTTTCCAGCGTGCGCTGCAGCGGCAGGTAGACAACACCCCGCTCGGGTGCCGGTTTTCCCGTCCGCGCCGTGTAGATGTCCCCAGCCCTGCTGCCGCCCGCTTTTTCCGAAACATTAAATGCCCGGCCGCCGCTGTCATGGCCCACCGCCGGCCGCCCGGCACTTAAAGTCATAAAGGCATTTTCTCTGGTGTAGCGGCCGCCGGTCTTGGGGTTCATCAAACCGACGGCACCCTCACTGGCCAAACGGTAGAGAAAAGGCATTCGCTCACTGTTGACATCATCAATAGTCATTCCCTCAGCAGTTATCACAACCACCTGCGCCCCATGGGCAGCCATGGGAAAGCAGATACAGAAAAGCAGCACCAGCGTCCAACCGGTCAGCAGCCTGTTGTAAAACCCGCGCATAAACTCAACCCTTGTAACCTTTTTGCTGCAGCAGTTTATCATAAATCGCCTCCGTAGCCCGAACCATCTGCTCCACGGAAAAACGTCGCTCCACTTCCTGGCGGGCCTGCAGCCCCAGCATCTCCCCAAAAAACGGTCGCTCTAAGATAGTAATGATGGTTTTGGCCAGGGCAGTGGGGTCGTTGGGCGGCACCAGCATCCCGGTCTTGCCGTGCCTGATCAACTCCGGCAACCCGCCAACCCGGGTGGCCACAATAGGCCTGCGGGCGGCCATGGCTTCCAAAGCACCGATGGACAGCCCTTCGGACAGCGACGGGATGACAAAGACGTTAATTAGCGGCAGCAGCCGCGGCACGTCAAAGCGAAAACCAGCAAACACAGCCCTCTGTAATCCCAGAGCCCGTGCCTGCCGTTCCAGGCTGTCCCGTGCCGGACCGTCACCTACTACGAGAAACTGCACTCGCGGAATCTTGTCCTGAATAATCCTGGCTGCCAGCAAAAAGCAAGACACGCCTTTCTGCGGAATGAGACGTGCCACCACCCCCACTACCGGCAGGTTGACATCCAGGCCCAGTTCTCTTTTCTTCCGCGCAACGTCGGTAATCTGGTTGAACTTGTTCAGATTCAAGCCATTGTAAATGGTGGATAACCTGTCCCGGGGATACCGCTCCACCCGCGAAATTTCCCGTCCCAGGGCTTCCGATACCGTAATCACGTGGTCCGTGTACCGGGCAAGCAACCGCTGCACTGCAGCAAAGGCATTCTTCTTCCACCAGGGGTGTTCGTTACCGTAAATAAAGTTGTGAAAAGTGGACACTATCACCGGGACCCGGGCCCGCCGGGCCGCAATCCGCCCTACCATGCCTGCCCTGGCCCCGTGGGTATGCACGATGTCCACCTGGTGCTGCCGCATCACTGCCAGCAGCTGCCTCAAAGCCTGGAAATCGGCAAACGGATTGACATTGCCCCTTAAATTCACAGCAAAAGTGGAGACGCCCATACGCTGCAAACGCATCATGATGTCGCCGTAATCCGGCCCGCAGACCACCAGCCGGTACCGCCTGCGGTCAAGGTGCTGGGCCAGTGTCAGGACATGTTCCTTCATGCCGCCTTCGGCAGGCCTGAGAACATGCATAATCTTTATCTTATCCATGAACAGGTTCACCGCCGTCGCAAAGCAAAAATCCTCTTCATTTAGCTTAACCTTTTCCCATATTTAAAATGCATAAAATTAATGCCGGGTGATGTATGACCCGGCATTAACCTGAGTTGTTTAGCTGTAATTGTTTTTTCCTCTGTCCTCAGCCTGCGTCGCTCCTAACGGTTCCTGACTAATCCTGTTCCAGGCCTTTGATGGTTACAGTGCCATCATCCGCAATCCTGTGACAGTTGATACAGTTCTTATCATATTTGTCCAGGTAGTGCTCACCGTCAACCAGGTGAACCCTGTGTAGAATTTTGTTGAACGGCTGATCACTGTTAGCACCGTGACATCCAATACATTCCTTCACAGTGGCGTCTTCCGCCACGTTTGGATGTCCCTCAATGTGTTCAACCTCGGCACTCAAACGGTAATCTTTGTCATCAGTCTTCTTGTGGCAGCTGGAACATCCTTCAGGAGCCTGGTCCTCAATCAATTGATTGGCCTCTGTCTCAGGAGCTTGCTCTTCACCCGGATTTTCCTGTTCCTGTTCCTTATCCGTCTGCTCCTGGGGAGTTTCATTAGGCTGTTCATCCCGCTGCGGGCAACCTGTCAGAATAAAAGCCATCCCCAGTACCAGACAGAGAATCAGAATAAGTTTTAAAGATTTTTTCACATCATTCACCTCCTAAATTTTTAGCAACTGCAGACTGTTACTATTTTTACCAACGATCAATATTTTTATCCATCTGTTATTACTAATCAGCACCAATTTTCCCGCAATGGCAAAATAAAATCCGCCTCCTGTGCGCATAAATTACACAAAAGGCGGAAGCAGGCCAACTAATTTGTTAAATTACCTTTTAAAAATGGAGCCGATGGTGGTCCTGGCACTGCCAAAGGCAATGTTGAGAAAACTTTTGTACTGGGACAGGATGTCTTCCAGCGCGCTGGCCACATGGTCCAGATCCTCGTAAGTGACGGTCAGCGGAGGCTCCAAGCGAATCACATTGGGATTGTTCAGCGTAAACCCGGTAATAACCCTGTGCTTGTTCAGCATTTCCCCCTGAACCAGGGCACCGGTGTACTCCTGGGCCAGCTTGTTGACGGCACCCCCGGACAGTTTGTTCACGATACCGCCCTCGTGGGGGTGAAACTCCAGGCCGATCATCAGGCCCCGGCCGCGCACCTCCTTCAGCAGCGGGTATTTATCCACCATGGGCCGCAGGCGGTTCAACAGGTACTGTCCCTTTTCCCGGGCCTGGTAAGCCAGATCCTCTTCCACCAGCAGTTCCACCGCAGCCAGACCGGCAGCCACCGCCCGGGTATTGCCGCCAAACGTAGAAGTGTGCAGCAGGTACCTGTCCATGGTGCCGTAAGCCTTGTTCCAGATGGTTTTGGTGGTACAAAAGGCACCGATAGGTATGATGCCGCCGCTCAGGGCCTTGGCCAGGCACATAATGTCCGGCACGACACCCTCATGCTCGCAGGCAAAGTTATATCCCGTCCGTCCCAGCCCGGTTTGGATTTCATCCAGTATTAAATAGGCATTGTACTTATCGCAGAGCCGCCGTACTTCCGGCAAATAACCTTCCGGCGGCACGATGACGCCGCCTTCACCCTGAATGGGCTCCAAGATGACTGCCGCCGTATCTCCTGCGGCCAGCTCTTTCTCCAGGGCACCGGCATCGCCGTAGGGTACATGCACGATACCCAGCACCAGGGGCGCAAAAGGCTTCTGGTAGCTTTCCTTGCCTGTGAGCGACAGCGCTCCCATGGATTTGCCGTGGAAGGACCCCTTTGCGGCAATAATCTTTTGCTTACCACTGGCTATCCGGGCCAGCTTCAGCGCCCCTTCCACCGCCTCGGCACCGCTGTTGCAGAAAAAGGAATGCTCCAAATCTCCCGGCAAGATCTCCGCCAGGTTGTGGGCTAGGGCCGCACCCACTGCATTCAAGTTCACCTGCAGGTAATTGGGCAGCTCCTTTACCCTGTCCACCGCTTCTATGACCTTGGGGTGATTGTGTCCGAAGGACAAGGCACCGAAGGCACCGAGAAAATCCAAATATTTTTCCCCGTTTTCATCCCAGACGTATGTATCCTCTGCCCGCACGAACCGCCGGTCATAGTTCAAAAGAACCATCATCTGCGCCAACACCGGGTTCAGGTGCTCCTTATGCTCCTGCCGCGTTTGCCTGACATCCCACTGCAGCGCCTCTTCCAACGAAACCAAGCCCATTTCTACCATCACTCCTATCTGGTACAAGATATACACCATTTATTATATTTCCACCCTGCGGAAATTAATTCCTGCATTCACATTGGGGACGCATTCACATTGGGGACGGTTCTCGATGTGAATTTCGGTGAAACTTTGAATTTGGGTATTATGCAGATTGAGATAAATTAACGCGCTGCGCCAGCAATTACTCCAATCCCTTTTTCGTCAGGCCAGGCAATGCAACGATACGAGTAAAATGGCCAGGTAATAAAAGGCCATAATATTTTGTGAATACAGAAGAGATTAGGCTTTTTTGTCCTCTACTCAAATTTTACCTCTGTTATACTAAACACAATTTTATCAGGAATATTATCGAAAACTTTTCCTTCGAAACCGCTGTCCCCATCTTTACGGCTTGTATAATAAGCGGTTGTCTCAAAAATTTCACCTACACCTAAAGGTTTTTCATCTTCTTGCAATCCAAATAAGTTTAACTGTTCAGAGTGAACCTTTTTACGTCCTTTATAAATAGTTACGATACTGTCCGCTCTGGCCAACCCTTCGCCAGAAATTCGATATTTGAATTCAATGATTAATTCTTCGGATAAATCCTGTTTATTTTTTCTTGTAGTCAAGACTGCTCCTAACCACTGAAATTTCATTCCCTCCGGAAGATTTTCAATCTCCACTTTTGGGGAGAAATTATAAATAATTTTAACTATCTCTTCTCGGGTCTCTTTTATCAGCGGTACTGGGTAAGTAGCTTTCTTTTCAACCTTCGGTTCTGTTTCTCCTTTACTGACTGTATCTGCTACCTTTACCTCAGCATTGATTTTACCGGGCAGCGGTAGAGCACAACCAGATAACAGGCTGGATAGAAAAATAATTGATATTATCATTAAAATCAAGGTCTTTTTTTCTTTCATTTTAAGCCCCTTCCATTTTCCTTGCTTAAACATCCACAACCTTAAAAAAATCAGCCACAATTTGACAAGCGCCTTCTGTGATGTACTCCAAGGTTTTCTATACCTCACTAGCGTTGTAAAAACAAAATTCTAATCTGTCAAGTCCTAAAAGCACAAAATTTCTAAAAATCCTGCTGTGCAAGAAAAAATCCCTTATAAGAGATTAGGAGTAGTCCTTGCTCAAATCTCTAACATAAGGGAGAAACAATTATGCATGGCAAGAATACCACGAAATCCACATTTAATCAACTGTTTGAACCAATTTTTAATGACAACAGGCTATAAGGACCCGTATTAACTATTTCCCCGTCAAACAAATCGATAATCGCAATATGATGCAGCCAACAATTCCTCGCTTTTTTAGCACGGCTTTCCACCGGCGGTAGACGAATGAAACGTATCGAGGTTCTTTCGAAAGAAGCTTGCAAATTTCTCGTCCCACATAAAAAGTACCGGCCCTTTGATATTAAAGGGTCGGTACTTTTTTATCATCACCGGTTTACCTTCTTTAACTCACTAATTGCTCCACCTCTACTTTGTAATCCCCGAGCAGGGCACCCATTATCTTTTCTATTCTGCTGCGAACGTTGACCAGGTTAAACTTTTCGGAGTGAGACAGAGGCTGTACAGGCGGCCCCATTTCAAATCCGCGCAGCTCAAGAGCAAGCTTAAAGCCTACTGGGAAAGTAATAGCATTCATAGCCCTTATTAAATTCAGGTAAGAGAATTGTAATTCGCGGGCCTTGTCATATTCCCCATTGTGGTAACTGTTCC
>JACDOG010000013.1 GCA_017656305.1 Thermoanaerobacteraceae bacterium | reverse complement strand
ACAGCAACTGCTATCTTACCATGTCTCCCATTACTTTGCAAGTGGTAAGTTTTGTTAGTAAGTGTCCTACCTTCTTCGTCGTCTGCGTTGATAATGCTTTTTTCGAGCGACGCTAAGTAATATATCACATCTGTTGTTTATTTGTCAAGAAAAAAAACAAAAGAATTTCAGCATTATAATATATGTGTCATGCCAAGTAAAAAAGGCTAAAATTGACCGGAATTTCATGTATTTATTTCGGCATCTCAAACAACGAGCCTCCGGAATTTAAATCTATTTTCATATAAGTTTCCGGAACGGCTCCTACTATCACCGTATCCGCCACGGGCACCTGGGTTGTCACCGTGATTTTGGATTCAATCAGCGGAATCACCACGCGAATATCGCTTTGCACTTTTAAGTATATTTTATGTCTAGTCTGGTTGATCCCGGCATCTTCAAAGCGGTCCTGTACTTTCACTGATACCGTTCCCAGCGGCAGCAGCCATAGGCTTATATTCGGCCCGTAGTTAGCCAAAAGCTTACTCCCCGTCAACTGTCCCAAAGGTACAGCAAATTTGCGGTTTTTCAATTTCTCCAGTGATTTCTGTATCGCCAGGGTGGCTTTCGTGTTTATTTTATTCAGTTGAGCAAGGTTTTGCTGCATGTAAATTACTTCATTATCTTCATTACGTTGAATGTAAACCAGCTTTTCATAATCCATATCTTCAACTATAGTCTCCAAAACCGCCTGGTTAATGGCCTCCGTAGCCCGCCACCGCGCTTCCGCTTCGCTGAAAACGATAATGGTTGGTTTGAGGGAAAACTCAACAATTAGAAATGCGCATACCAGAACCAGCAACAGGAATGTCAAGGGAGAAAAAAAACTGCGTCGTTTCCGCCTCCTTTTTACCCGCCTCCGCATGCACAATCACCTCTTATCTGTAATATATGTGACTGTGCGCAAAAGGTGCATATTTTTAGCTGTCTGGAGTTAGGATTTAAACGTTGAAGTCAGCAGTAGGATTTCAGAAGTCAAGCACCCACGCCGCAATGTGGCACAGAAATGTATGAAAATTTAATGCCAGGCTAATGGTACCATGCGTCACCGGAGACCTGTGCAGAGCAACAACGAGCTCCCACTTGCTTCCGCCCGGCACTAACCATGAGTATAATCCGGGCAAATCTCCTGCCACCGTATGTATAGGGCACGAAAAAAGATGCTGCGTTACACATGACTGAGTGCCGCGTTAGCCTAATGGTTCCTCGTAGTACCATTAGCCATTAGAGACCTATCCGGATTGTTGTAACGTATTTTCAGGGTAGAATAACAAATAAAAACCGGTGGTGCCACCATATGTAGCAACACCGGTTTTCATCATTTATTTCAGTACTACACGTGCAAAGCGGCGTTTACCGACACGAAGCACCATGCCATCCTTAACCTCCAACTGATAATTTATATCCTGGATGCGCTCGTTCTCCACTCGCACTGCTCCCTGCTTGATCATCCGCCGGCCCTCGCTGGTACTGGGAATTAAACCACAGTGAACCAGCAAACGCGGCAGCCAGATATGTCCTTCCTCCAACATATCCAGCGTTACTGTTACTTCGGGAATGTCATCCGGCAGGTCACCTTTTTGAAATACCTTTTTGAATTCCGCTTCCGCAGCATCTGCCGCCTCCTTACCATGGTACTGTTTGACCAACTGGTAAGCCAGCCGCATCTTCGCATCCCGCGGGTTGGCACCTTGTTTCAGCTCCGCTTTGATTTTTTCCACTTCTGCCAACGGAAGCGAGGTAACCAATTCAAAATACCTGATTATCAAATCGTCTGATAGAGACATGGTTTTACCATAAATTTCTTTGGGCGGTTCATTAATGCCGATATAGTTGCCTAGACTTTTACTCATCTTCTGTACGCCGTCCAACCCCTCCAGTATCGGCATGGTCAGTGCCACCTGTGGTTCCTGCCCGAATTCCTTTTGCAGTGTCCGTCCCATAAGCAGGTTGAATTTTTGGTCTGTTCCGCCAATCTCCACGTCTGCTTCCAGGGCAATAGAATCATAACCCTGCATCAACGGGTAGAAAAATTCATGAATGCTGATCGGTTTATTGTTTTTATACCGCTTGGCAAAATCGTCGCGTTCCAGCATTCTGGCCACAGTGACCTTCGCGGCCAGTTCGATAATGTCGGTAAACTTGAGCGGTGCCAACCACTTGCTGTTAAAGACCACTTCCGTCTTTTCCGGATCCAAAATCTTAAAAATCTGCTCCTTATAGGTTTCCGCATTGGCCAGCACTTCTTCCTCCGTTAGCTGCTTCCTGGTTTCCGACTTGCCAGTGGGGTCACCAATGCGCCCGGTAAAATCACCAATGATAATGATAACCTGGTGCCCCAGTTCCTGAAACTGGCGTAGCTTCTGCAGTACTACCGTGTGCCCCAAATGTATATCCGGGGCGGTGGGATCCAAGCCCAGCTTGACCCGCAGGGGTTTTTGTTCGGCAAGAGATTTCTTTAATTTTTTTACCAGGTCCTCCTCCGGAACAATTTCCTCGGCTCCCCGTCTAATAACTGCAAGTTGTTGTTCCAAATCGTTTACCAGCATACAATCACCTCTCATATGTAAATTGTTAAGTAATAGCTAAAGACGAGCAAAAAATAAAGCACCTCTCCACCATAGGGACGAAGTGCTTCGCGGTACCACCCTAATTGCCGCTGACAAGCGGCCACTCTAGTGCCTGATAACGGAGGCAGCCATCTCGCTCCCTGGGTGTAATTCCCCTGCATTTCCTGGCCGGTTCGCAGCAACCACCGACTCTCTGGTTTCAGGTCAATACAAGGTACTTCGCCCATTTCATCACAAGTTTTGCTTATTCATTTTTAGTTTTAGACATTTTATCACGTACAAACTTGGTAATTCAAGTAATTTTTTGTCGTTTCACAAGTATTTCCTTTGTGTTATAATGTTCAAGTAATGGGGAAGGAGAATTTTTATTTTTAAGGAGGTAGACGTACCTCATGGGTAAAAAGAAAAAGGCCAAACGTAAGCTTAATATATTGAGACTCCTGCTTCTCATTTTTTTGATTGTAACTTTCATTACTGCAGGAGCGGGTATTGGCGTTATCATGGGCATCATCAGCAAGCTGCCCGAGTATGACTTCAATGACCCGCCGCAGTGGAATATAACAACATTTGTTTACGACAGCGAAGGTAAACTAATTGCCAAGCTGCACGGAAACGAAAACAGAGAGCCCGTAGAGTTTGAAAAAATTCCCCAGAGTTTGAAAGATGCGTTTATTGCCATTGAGGACAGCGAGTTTTACAACCACTTTGGTATTGACCCAAAAGCCATTTTAAGAGCGGCCTGGGCCAACTTCAAGTATGGTTGGGGTACCCAGGGCGGCAGTACTATTACGCAGCAGTTGGCCAAAAACGCTTTTTTAAAAAATCCTGAAAAAAGCCTGAAGCGTAAGATTCAGGAAGCCTTGATGGCAATACAACTGGAAAGAAATTTTACTAAAGACGAAATCTTTGAAATGTATTTAAACCAAATTTATTTCGGTCACGGTGCACACGGCGTACAGGCAGCAGCCAAAACCTATTTCGGTAAGGATGTATCCGACCTGACACTAGCAGAGTCAGCAATGCTGGCGGGAATAGTTAAAGCCCCGGCCCGTTATTCACCGTATTCGAATAAGGAAGAAGCTAAAAAACGCCGCGCTGTAGTGCTTAACAGAATGGCCGAATTGGGTAAAATTTCCCAAGAAGAAGCAGATAAAGCTGAGGAAGCCCCTTTTAACCTCATCGGTCTCCGGCAGGCAAGAACGTATAAATATCCTTACTTTGTGGACCACGTTATAGAAGAAGCCGAGCAGTTATTGCGGGCCAATAACATTGAAGAAACAAAACTGTATACCGGTGGCCTAAAAGTATATACCACTCTCAACAGAAATATACAGGAAAAAATTGAGGAAGTATTCAACAACCCGGAATATTTCCCTGAAGTTGACACGAAAGAACCCGTACAAAGCGCCATGGTGGTTCTTGACCCCCATACCGGTGCCATTCAAGGGTTAATCGGCGGACGGGAGCACGTCACCAAGCGCGGTTTAAACCGCGCTACCCAGATGAAACGCCAGCCCGGTTCTTCCATTAAACCCCTGGTTGTATATGCACCGGCACTGGAAAGCGGCCTGACACCGGCAACTGTTGTGGACGATGTTCCTGTCAGTTACCCGGTTCCCGGCCAGGAAAACTACGAGCCGAAAAACTACGACGGGCGTTACCGCGGGCTTATCAGCATGCGGGAAGCGGTGCGCTGGTCCGTCAATATTCCGGCAGTAAAGTTTCTGGATCAAATTGGTGTCACTACCGGGTATGAATTTGGCAAAAATCTGGGTTTACCCCTGGCCCAAACGGACCGCAATCTCAGTTTGGCACTGGGTGGCCTCACCAAGGGAATAACACCGCTAAATATGGCTGCAGCTTACGGTACATTTGCCAACAAGGGTGTTTATATAGAACCTTATGCTGTATCCAAGATTGTGGATAGCGAGGGTAACGTGCTGGTCAAACACAAGCCGCAAAAACGTATCGTGATGTCCGAAAAAACAGCCTATTTGATAACGGACATCCTGACAACAGTGGTAAAGGACTCCAAAGGTAGAACCGGTACCGGATGGCGTGCAGCCATTCCCGGCTGGCCGGTTGCCGGAAAAACCGGCACCACACAGCTGCCTGACACAAAAGAGTTTGAAGGTTTAAAAGGTAACAGGGATGCCTGGTTTGCCGGTTATACTCCGGAGTATGTCGCTGTTGTATGGATGGGATACGACGAGACTGATAAAAACCATTACCTGAAACGGGTTTACGGCGGCACTTACCCGGCGAAAATCTGGAAGGCGGTAATGAGAGAAGCCTTGAAAGACAAGGAACCAAAACAGTTTGAGCGACCGGAAGATATAGTAAGTGTTGCAATTGACACTAAATCAGGTCTGTTACCCAGCGAACTGACGCCGGAAGAATTTATTCAGATGGAAATTTTTGATAAAACTACGGTGCCGCAAAAGGTATCAGATATTTGGGTAGAAGTAGAAGTATGTGCGGAGACAGGCAAACTGTTCACACCGTTCTGCCCCGATGTTGTCACCAAGACCTTGTTTAAACGGCCCATTCCGTACAACGGGGACAAAAAACCGGAAGATGCGGAGTGGGAAGTACCCACTGAATACTGTGACGTACACACCAATACCACTACAGCACTGTTAAGCACCTGTGCTGACCCGAGACACGAAGGCAAATTGGTGTTGGCCAATATTCCAGCACCGGGCCAGGAGGGTGGCTGCCCGGAAGAATATATCGTACATCGAGTGTTTGCCCCTGGTACCGCCCCGAAAACTTATTGCGACTTGAAGGACCACCAGGTAATTGACCCAACTACGGGCAACATCGTCAAGCCCAGAACTGCCAGCAATCAGGAAAGAAATGACGCTGGCCAAAGCAATGCTTCCGGAAATGCAACAGAAGAAATGGCAGAACAGGAAGAAAACGACAGGGTTCCGCCACCTGCACCCAAATTATTTGGTAGGGCTGGCAAAAGCGAGCGCGGAACTAACGGCGTAAGCGTGCAGTTACAATGGGAAATAGACCAAGAACAGGTCACTGATAAACAGGAAATCGTTTACTTCATCGAACGCTGGACCGACTTAAGTACCAATAAACTAAATATTGCTCTGACCAATGACCTGACCTGGGAGGATAAAGAAGTCAAACCGGGCACAACGTATCATTACCGCGTCACTGCCATTGACGTCAACACCAGTTTGACCGCTCAATCCAACAGTATTACCGTGGAAGTTCCTGAAACAGACTAACAAACAGTCAGCCGTTTATGAGGCCGGCATATTCTGCCGGCCTTTTTCATTTTTACTCCACCGGTGATTGTTCCCGCAACAACCTGCGTTCACCGCTGGCGGGAACCAGCCATACTTCACCGAAACTACTGGCGTCAACCACCTTTCCAACAATTTTTGCTTCTCTTCCCATATGTAAGTTTAAAACCTGTATCACTTTTTGCGCCGCTGACTGTTCGGCAAAAACCAGTAAACTAGTGTCGCTTGCAAGACTGAGACAGTCCAAACCCAGCGAGCGGCATGCCAGGGAAATTTGTCGGGAAACGGGCAGGTCTTCTTCGGCAATTTCCATCACAACCTGTGAAGCTTCCGCTATTTGCCGCAAGGTGCCGTTTAATCCCAAGCGACCCGGTACCCGGATTAATTTGACACCCTCTACACATTGCAGGTCCTGTATAACTTCGTGAAACAGGCAGACATGATTGAGATTTATGAGCGGCATTTGTTTTTTCAAAGCTACAAGCGCCAACCCGCATTCACCGATGCCAGCCGAAGAAACTATCACATCACCGGGTTGTATCTTTTGGCAGCTAAAGGCATTACCTTTTGCCAAATAACCCATGCCTGATACCGTCAAATGAATACCTGTCATACCCGCCACAGACTTGCTATCACCCCTCACCACTGAGACCTGTGCTTGCCGGGCGGTATGTGTCATGCTCACCCATAACTGCCTCATAAACGGGTCTGTCTCAGAACCATTCCGATGAATAAACGAAACGCAAAGCAAAAGCGGCACAGCACCCCTGCAACAGATATTGTTGATAGCTTTTGCCGCAGCAAGCTTTCCCAGAAAATCACCGCTCAGTTCCTCCGGGCAGCCGCTTATGATCTCGGTATAATAAACCAACTGACCGGCAGATACGTTAACTATTGTTGCACCAGGAAGGGAATTGTCACCAGGCATTGTCTTCGGTATTTGGGGAGACAATTCGTTTTTCAAAAGCTTTTCCTCCTACATGGCAATTTATTGAATAAGTTCTTCGCAACCGGACCTGTCCAAATTACCAGGCATCCCAAGCAGTCTCGTAACCGTTTCTACTACACGCGGCATCGACTTTTTTACAGATGGAGCAAGTTCAACGCCGTAACCGATATGTTCGGGTTCAACACCGATAATCGTAATCGGCCTGTCAAAGCCGACCTTTCGCGCCAGGGCAACCGTCTCGGTAACACCCAGCTGGTGCATGGATAGGGGAGTACTATTTTTTTCCCAGTCAACCTCTTCAGCTGCCAGCACATAAATACTGCCCGGCCTGCCGCCGTTTTTCATGGCATCAATCAGGTACAGTTGCTCGACACCTTCCAGATACCCGATCAAGGCAGGCCCCAGCGTCCCGCCGTCCAGTACCTGCACATCCCTGGGCAGTTGCTGCTTGCTCAGTTGTTGAATCACATGCAGGCCGATTCCTTCATCTCCCAAAAGCAAGTTGCCCAATCCCACTACAAGGCGAATGGCAATCACCTCCAGCACTTTATTTTAATATTTCCACATTCAGTAAATTAATACACGTGACAAATAAAAAGCCCCGGGATTCACCCGGGGCAAAAAGGAAGTGGGATTGTGGTTGGTTCATTTTGTCATGACATGTAATCTTTAGGTACTACCGTAATGGCAGGTTTATTCATTACACATGCATATTCGCAAAGCCCGCAACCGGTGCATTTTTCCCTATTTACCACCGGTTTCAGGGGGTCATCCAAGTAAATCGCTTCATCAATCAGGGGACAATTGCTATAACAGGAGCGGCAGATATCCCCCTGATATGCCAGGCACCGTGAGGTATCTATCTCCGCCACGCCCATTTTGACCTCCCTAATTTCGTCCAAGGGTTTTATGGCCCCGCTAGGGCACACTTTGGTACATTCCAGGCACAAGTAGCACGGTGCCTGCCGCGGTGAGACATAGGGTGTGCCCATTGCCGCCCCGCCTTCAGCACCTGCCATTAAGATACTGTGATACCGGCATGACTGGGCACACTTGCCGCAGCGAATACATCTGGCCAAAAATTCCGGCTCCGCAGCAGCACCCGGCGGGCGGATAAAATCCGGTGACATCTTTATTGTAGTACGTATGGCCGGTACCAAAATCCCTGCAGAAAGCAAACCGGTTCCGGCTCTCAAGACACGTCTTCGAAAAACATCTACAGCGCCTGGCCCAACAATGTGACGGGTACTGCCTTCCCTTAATTTATCATCCATATTCCAGTTAACAGCAAAATGTAATGCGCCATGCGGACACTTATCCACACACTTGCCGCAACGGGTACAGCTTGCTCCGCCTACGTGCTCAGCTTGCCCGTCACGTACAACGTTACGAATACTGTTAACAGCAGCATGGCAATGGCGGGTACAAATTTGGCAGCCGTCACATTTATTTCTGTCCACCTTAACCTGCACCGGACTCAAGCGTCCCAACAGCGAATAAAATGCGCCCAGCGGGCACAGCACGCGACACCACAAGCCGCTATATGCTGTCAGTTCCGCAATCAGAATAGCGACTATTAACAGCACTTCCCAACCAATACCAAAGAGCAAGGTTCTCATTAATATACCAGCGGGAGACAATATTTGAAACAGCGGCAGGTGGGTGAACAGCGCAATTATTAACACTGCCGGCAGCGACCAGTAGTACTGGCCCGTTATTTTGGCACGGGCACCGGGTTGCCTGGAAAACAAGCGTTTGACTTTGCCCGTCATTTCTATCAAAAAGCCTACAGGGCAAACCCACCCGCAGTAAGCCTTGCCAAATACCAAATAAACAGCCAGCACCAACACTGCCGGACCAAGCATAGCAGTTGCCGCCTTACCGGCGGCAACACTAACTTCCAAAAACGCCAGTGGGTCTGTTAGGGTAACACCCCACCAATCAGCGGAATTAAGATTGCCCCTGATGCCGGAAATGCCCAACAAGGGAGCCAAAACCAGCGTAAAAACTCCCAGCTGCATGCAGCGACGGACATGGTTGACTTTCATAAAATCACTACTTTACACTTTTTCTATTTTGACCGCGCAAAGTTTGAATTCCGGTTCTTTAGAACCAGGGTCAAATGCATCAATTGTTACTGCATTGGTAAGTTTTTCAGCCTCAAACCAGGTAGCAAACAGAAGCCCTTCCTGAGGTAACCCCTGGCGACCAATTCTTGCCGGCAGTACTACCTGTCCCCGCCGCGATGTTATCTTCACCAGATCCCCGTCTTTGATGCCCAGTTTGGAAGCGTCCACTGGATTTATCTCCACAAATGAATGGGGCTGAGCCCTGTTTAAAGTGGGACACTTGCCGGTCATGGTGGCAGTATGCCAGTGTTCCAGCACCCGACCGGTGGTAAGTGTAAACGGGTATTCGTCATTTGGTTCTTCAGCCGCACCCTTGTACGGCCGGGCAAAAATTATAGCTCTACCGTCAGGTTTGCCGTAAAACTCAATTCCCTCCTTAACATACGGGTCCTCGCCTGCAACGTAACGCCGCACAGTACCTTTTTGACCTTTTTGCCCTGGTACCGGCCACTGAATACCATGGGCCTTCTTTAAATCCTCATAGGAAGCAAGCTCCATATCGGTACCAGCAGTACACTGCAGGTACTCGTTCCAAATGTCTTCATTGCTTTTGTAAGGGAACAGGTGCCCGTATCCCAGCCGCTTGGCAAATTCCATAAGTATCCAAACATCGGGCTTTGCCTCTCCCGGCGGATCAACGGCCTTGGCTACATGCTGGGTCCGCCGTTCCGTATTACCGTAAATCCCTTCTTTTTCAACCCACAATGCCGCCGGCAATACCACATCGGCAAACTGGCTTGTCAAAGTGGGGTGGTAAGCCTCAGATACCACCAAAAACACCTTTTCCAGGCCCTGGTGATAGTAGGTAGCATTGGGCAGCGACTGCGCCGGGTTAGTACACATGACCCATAATGCCTTCAACCTGCCATCCACTGCTGCCCGGAACATTTCCATAGTATGGTAACCGGGCTTGGGACTAATTTTTTCGGGCGCTACACCCCATATTTTTGCAATTTCCTCCCGGTGCTTGGGGTTCTTTACCAGCCTGTGTGCCGGCAGCATGTGGGACAAGGCGCCTACTTCCCGGACACTACCGCAGGCACTGGGTTGACCAGTCAGAGAAAGCGGTGTTGAACCGGGCTTGCAGATTTTCCCCGTCAATAGGTGCAGGTTATGAATCAGGTTGTTTGCCCATACACCGGCAACCCGCTGGTTGATACCCATGGTCCACAGGGACATACTGTTTTTGCCAGGTTCCGCAAATATCCGAGCAATTTTACGAATCTCGCGAGCCGGCACGCCACAGATTTTTTCCGCTTTTTCAGGGGTAAATTCCTGGAGAAACTGTTTAAACTGGTCAAAGGTAATTTCAACATCACCCTGCATAAACTTGGTGTGCTTTTTGACAAACTCATGGTCAACCAAATCTTCCTCCACGATAACCTGGGCCATGGCATTCAGCAAGGCCAAGTCCGTACCCGGTTTGAAGTTAACCACGATGTCCGCAATATCCATTGACCGCTGCTTTCGCGGGTCACAGTAGATTATTTTCACGTTGGGGTCGGCATACTTGCGCTCGGTTACCCTGTTGAATAGTATGGGGTGGCATTCTGCCATATTGGAGCCAATAATGAAGAAGACGTCCGCATGTTCAAAGTCAGCATAAGCTCCCATGGGTTCATCTAAACCGAAGGTGGTTATATACCCGCCAACGGCACTGGCCATACATAACCGCGGGTTTCCCTCCACGTTGTTGGTGCCAATTGCACCTTTAAAAAGCTTGTTGGCCACATATTCCTCTTCTGCATAGGCCTGGCCGGACCCGTAAAAACCTACGGAATCAGGACCGTATTTGTCAATGTATTCCCTGAATTTCTCTGCTACTAAATCCAGGGCTTCATCCCAGGTAGCCTCCACAAACTTACCGTTCCTGCGTATTAAGGGCTTGGTAAGCCTGTCTTTGGCAGTCAAAATCTGTGGTAAATAGTATGCCTTGGCACACAATAGCCCTTTGTTCACTTCATTGTCCTTGTCACCTTTGACTGCCACCACCTTGCCGTCTTTCACGCCAACCATAACGCCACAACCGGTACCACAGTAACGGCACACCGCTTTGTACCACTTTTCTGCTTCTACCTGCGTCCCCCCAGAAACCTCATCCTGTTTTCGCGGCTGCTGCACTCCACAACCGGCCGTTGCCAGCGCGGCAGCCACGGCACTGGCTTTTATAAACTGGCGGCGACTAAATTTCATCTGGCATCCCCCCACTCAACCTTACTTAATTGAGGATTTTCCAATACGTGACACTGCCGGCAGTTTTTCAGCTCGGGATGGTCGGTTTTTACTGCCGAACCAACCTCGCCGGGCCCGTGACACGTCAAACAATCACTTTTACCATCAATGCTGTGCGGAATGGCCATAGGCTGGCCTGTTGGAATGGTACTTTTTTCTGTGGAAGTACCGGTTACGGGATTTTCTGCGGAACATGCCGCTAACAACAATGCTGTTGCCAACACTACCAGTAACATAACGCTACGCTTACCCATACTAAACCTCCTTACCAAACAAGTTAAATGGGAAAAATCTCTATTGCCTTTGGCATTGCCAAACACCGCTGAACGCAGTTGCCGCAGCCTATGCACCGGTCTGCATTTATTTCGGGATACCTCTGCCTCACAATGTGCAGGGCATTTATCCCGGCGGGGCAGCTGGCAGCACAGTTACCGCAGACCTGTCCTTGAAAAGCCAAGCAGCGTTCCCGCAGGATTCTGGCTTTGCCAATCGGCACCGGCTCCCGGGTTTTCTTCAGCGCATCACTCGGACAAACTTTCACACACTCGTAACAGAAATCACAATTAGACCTGGAAAAGTCCACGTACGGTGTGCCGAGCGCCACTCCCTGGTCAGGTCCTGCCAGAAGGATGACTCCGCGAACACACCTGCGGGCACACTCCCCACAGCGCGTGCAGGTCAGTAGAAATTCGGGTTCACTCAGTGCTCCCGGGGGCCGTACCACCGCTCTTTTGACACCCCGGTCAACAAGTTCACCTGTCAACAAAAACAATCTTGCACCGGCGGCAGTAAGCAATGTGCGCCGGCTGATACGCTGTTCACCGTTCATCACAACCCTCCGCATGCGGTCAGGTCTTCGGCTGCATCTTCATCGGAAAAAACATACGCCGGGTAAGCTCCCCAAACTCCATCCATACCTTCAATATATCCGCTGACAAAATCGTGAGCGGTTTTTAAGTTTTCCACTTCCAAAACGGCTATTACCTGTCCCGGAAGTCTCGCCTCCACCGAAAGTCCCGGCAGTTGCTGTAACTCTGCCACAACTGAGTCCTGTTTGGCCGGGTCATGTTTGATTATTATACTGGTAATGGTCATGGTTGAATCCCCCTTGATAAACGCCGGGAGGTGAGAGTACTGTCACCTCCCGTTTTAAACAACATCTATTTTAATTGCTCCAGTTCATTACCGGTTGCCTTGCGGTACTGGTACATCGGATACTCTTCTTCTTCCACCCCGGTGGCTTGCTTCAGCTTGTGCTCCAGGCGCAGGCGTTCCGCTTCTTCCTTAATCTCCAGGTACTTGGTCCACAGGTCTGCTAAACCATGCCAGTGAGCATAATCTGGAGCAAAGTGCTTGGCACCCTTGATAGTTGTGGCCTGCGCGTACTTAAACAACTCAAACATTTTGTTCTCAATCGCACTGACGTGACTGTAGCTGGTTCCCTTGGCATTTAACATGGGCAGTCCGTTTTCATCCAGCAGGGAACCCGGACTAGGCTTCAAGATACCATCCTCGTACAAGCCTTTGATAATCTTGCGAGCTTCATCCACAATACGGTTGGTTTCTGCAATAACTTCCTGTACCTGCGCCCAGGCGTCATCCACATATTCAGCAGTATGGCACTTGAGACAGTTTTCCCTAATTCGCTGCCAACCTTTTTCCGGATTGTCTCTAATGGCAATAATCTCATGGTTGTTATCCGGGTCCGTATGACATGTAATACAGGTCGGTTGGCCGGTAGCCTGGGCTACCTGATAGTGAACGCTGGATTCATAAGCTTCGCGCTGCGGGTGATCCGGTCCCATATGACAGTTCTCACACCCGTTGGTAAAGTTACCCGTAACCTCGGTACTCTGGTGCGGTGAGTTTTTCGGCATGGGACTGGCCGTGGTGTGTCCCTGGTGACAACTGGTACAGGTTTCACCTACTTTAGTATGACAGGAATCGCAGCCCTGCTGCTGCATGGCCGGGAAACCGTCAAGCAGGTGGTAACGAACGTTTTTCTTGGAAAATTCTACCGCTCTCACGTGGCGTGTCTCTTTAAATCCTTCATATTCCTTTTGATGGCACTCGCCACATGTTTCCGGCTTTACAATACCGAAGTTTGCCAGCTTTAAGTCTTTTTCCTTAAGGGGCTCCGTTCCGTGGCAGTTGATACAGGTAACGCCGTTTTTACCATGGGCACTTTCCTTCCACATCGCATACTTACCGGGAACCTTGTCCTTGTAAAACTCCTCAAATTCTCTGGCCTGCTCCAGAGTGGCGTTTTCGGGAACAACCGTCTTTTGCTCCGCGCTCATTGCAAAAGCAGCAATGCCACCGACAAGCAGCACAGCAATCAGCAGCCAGAGGACAACTTTACCGTTAAATTTCATATCTTTTTACCCTCCTTTGCCAACTTTTTTGCCAGCTTTTCCGTGCGGTGACCCACATACCGGTGACAGGAGATACAGGCGGTTTTTCCAATGGCAGTACTGTGAGCCATCTGCTGTACCTCGTTAACAGGCTCAATTTTTAAGGGGTCGTGACACTGCAGGCAGCTTTCATCACTGATGCTCTGCCGTGCCACTCGCTGCCGGTGCCCGCGTTCCAAATCCCACGTGTACCCCTCTGGTTGTTCCAGCACGTGGGTGACCACCATCCTTAATTTCCCAACCTTAGCGGCCAACATGGACAGGGTACCTGGTGGAAGATGGCAGTTTTTACATTCTGCTACGATACCGGCATCATTGACCAGGTGCGGCGAATTTTTGTATGTTTGAAAGGCTTGCTCCATCTCGTGACAGCTGCGGCAGAAACTTTCCTGTGAAGTGTAGTGACTGGCCCCCAATGCAAATACCAGCAGTGCCACAAGCAAGCTAAGCGGCAGCACCCAACCCGCATGTCTCAAATTCAGGCTAGTCTTGTTTTCCTGACCCGTACGGGGCTCCATAGCTAACCTCCTTTCCAAAAATTAGTTCCCCGGATACCCCCTATAGCAAAAAAATTCACAAGCATAAATAAGAAGTGCCCACTACCCTTATGGTAGCAGCCACTTCTTAAACAATCCTTATCACTTTCTTAATATTTACTTAACAAATTATTAAAAAATATTAATCTTTGGCGAATTTATAACCCAACCCCCAAACGGTTTTTAAATAACGCGGCTTACTGGGGTCCTGCTCTATCTTTTCCCGCAACTTGCGAATAAAAACCGTAACCGTCCATAATCACTGGAGGTATAAGCTAAAACCTTGTATCCTTCCGCTTTCAAAACGCCGATTAAGTCTCGTCCTTTCCGAGTTCCGGTTAATACTAAAATCACTTCTTATCCCCCCGTATACACGCCAAATAGAAATCCCCGGGAAACTGTGTCCGGGGAAGTAATGCTGGTTTATGTGTACATTTAGGAAGACACAACCAACTAGCCCCCCAAGAAAACCTCCCTGGTTGGTTAGATCTTAAAGGCCGGTCTTCCGGTTTTGGACCATCACGGCACTCAAGTTTTCTCCCTTTTTTGAGACCACTTATTCCAAACCGCAAAGCAGCACCGGTCAGAAGATTAACCGGCAACCTGTTTTAGCTCTATCTTCTCGAAATAAGCACCTTTATCCGGTATTCATTTAACAATGACACCTAAACCATAATAGCAGCCAGCAAGTGTCTAAAGCGACATCTCCACCCCTATTTTTTCCATTCAATATTACACACTAACAGGAATAAAGTATAGGGAAATGTTTGGAGGTGAAACTATGGAAATGGGGCTGGCTTTGGTTGCGGAGCAGATAATTCCCATCAACCACGGCGATTATGTTGGTCTTGAGCTGACAGCCAACCATGAAGTGGTGCCAGGTTTGGCAGGAAAAGATATTTACTGTTTTAACGGTATGATCTTATCAGGAAAAACTATTGCTGCCACAGGTAGGGAAAAAAAGTACAATTGGACTACAATACCTTTTGGTTTGGGCCCTGTAGAAGCTGAACCGCCTCACATAATCCCTGTCCAATTTGAAGAATACATCCGGTGGCGTTTAATAATAAAAACCAACATTATCCTGGACCCGGCCCTGGTAGTAGTCCAATGGGGTTTTCGGTGGTTGGATGCCGGTGGAAGATTGCTTTTAGACCTGCCTTTTCGCTCCCCGGAAGTAACCGTCGACTGCCCTGGACGGGGCCAATTCGTAGTTGATATTACACCTTTTATCCGCCGGGTTCACAGCGAAAAAGTTACCACTTAGACTGTCAATAGCAAAAAAAATTACAAAAAGCGTGGGTACTAGGCCCACGCTTTTCTCTGGACGGATCTACGAAACCATTGGAGCTATCAGCAAGGCCATCAAGAAAGCGGTAATAATCCTCATAATTGTACCAATAACAGCGGCTTCCAATGCTTCCCGCTCGTTCAGGTCGGAAGACCCGGCCCAAATAGCAGGAATCTGACCCACAATTACCTGCAGGGGAAAGCCAGAAGCAGCCAGGATAAACGAACCAATGACCAACTTAGGAGGTAAAGAAGCTGCAGTATCCTTCAAGGTGTTCATGGCCAAAGTGGGTGAAACCAAGATTGTTTGAATGCCGGTGTTAGGGTCAATGGACATGGCACTTAACGCTGCTGTCAGGCCTTTTTCAACAGGCTGCCAGATATGGAGGTATTCCAGGGCGCCAATGATTGCAAATATAGCAGCTGCAGCCGGAATAAGCAGGAGGAACAAGAGTTCCGCCCCTTCCCTGGCAGCGCCGAAAAGGGTAGGCAGTACCGGAGTTGTAGGTGTAAATCGATCAATATGGTCCAGAGTCTTGGCTTCTGTATTGCGATAAATAGTCAACTTCAACAGCAATGGTGACACAATCAAGGGTAGGACTATGCCAAGCAAGATAACAGGAAAGGCCTTTATCCCCGCCACGGTTAAAGCTAAAAGTCCCAACATAAATGTGGAGAAAGACTGCTGTGACTGAACCATGGTGGCGACAGCAATTTTTTGTTCATCCTTGGTAGCTTTGGCCTTCTTCAATGACGGACCGGTAATGCGACCAGCAGCATTGATATCTCCCAAAATGTTATAGACAGCAGGGATAATTACTGTGGGGTTCATACCCATCATGCGAGTGATGGGAGTAAAAATGCGGACCAGTGCATCAGTGAAACCCAACCGTTCCAGGATACGTCCGGTGACTACGCTGAGGATAATTGCCACACCCAGTGATCCAGTCAAATATACCTTGGTGATAACCGGCACAGTTTTTTTGAGCATTGCATCAAAGATTCCGGCAATAAATCCGGGATCAATGAACAGGCCCAAGACTGACGCAATCACCAGGACCAGGCCAACCCCCTCTATCCGGGACATTTTGCGCTTCTGCACCACATCTTTCTCCAGAATAGACATGAGTTTGAACCTCCTTAAGATTTAGATTTAAATCAACTGGCTTTAACTTGTCAGCTTCTTTCCACCAAATACTTGTAGGCCATTTCCTGCCCGTAACGCTTTATTTCCGGCGTTCCCACCTGTTCCAGTCTGGTAGCCGTTACCCTTTCCCGGAACACCACCACCTCCACACCCGGCAATAAAGCTTGAATAGCATATGCTAGCGGAAGCCCGTTTTCCTGTATTTCCATGGCATGGGAATTTCCCACAATAAAATTCAGGTTTAGTTCCTTAGCTTTAGAGACCAGCGGGTGGTCGGAGCGGACACGACTTATGCTGGCTATGACAGTATCAATCTCCGGGTGCTCATTTAGAGCTTGTCCCATATGAGCCGGGGAAAAACCGGTATGAGGAAAAATGTGCAACACCGTTGAAACCTTGTTTTCCATTGAACCGTTTAACACCCGGGGCGATGTAGCCAAACAAGTTTCCTCAATGTCATGGCTGTCCCGGATTTCTTTTTCCTGCTCCAGCAACTGCTTTTCCTGGCTGACACCCATAAAGGTATTTAGCCTCTCAATAACATCTCCTACCGTTTTTATCTCGGGAAGGGCTCTACCTACCGACATGATATTGCCGGGCAGCCCCCCATAAGCAATTTCGGTGCGAAATGTTTGGTGACCGTGAATAAATGGAATGCCCGGATGCAAGCCGTGAAATGCCTCGTGCAGTTCCATGACAGCAATATCATATAAGGATAGGTAGAATTTCAAGGGTACTCCACCCGAGTTAGCCGCATCGGCTATTGGATGGTGTGCAATAATCACATCTACACCCGTTGCACCGGCCAACTCAATGGCAGATTCCGTCAGAGTCATACAGACTGCTATTTTCCTTACCGGTTTTTGAGGATCGCCAAAAACCAGGCCTGGTGTTTCCATAACACTTTTGCCCGGAATATTTGACGATTTCATTACCACAAAAGGATTTGTACCACCCGGTACTTGCCAAATGTCACTGACAATTCTCCCTCCCGTGATCTTGTCCAGAACATTTACCAGATCTGAAATTGTTGTTTGCTTGCTCATTTTTCTCCTCCTTCAATCATTCTATATGGAACAACAACATTATTTCATCTCTCACCTCCCGGGTTTTAGTACGGCCCAAAAAAACAAAAAAACCGCCCGTTTAAAGCTTTTCAGCAAAAGGCCATTTCAGCCTTTCCTGGAAAAACTTCAAACCGACGGTTTTTGGGCTCTCTTTTTTGAGTTCCCTCCACCAATAGGTACATTAACAGCAGTCAATTGGACACGCCATAGCCTTCCCGGCAGCTCTCAACCCATGGTTGCCCAAGATTTCAAGCGTCCGTCCAGCCCATTTACGTCTCCAATCCTGCCGGCACTTCTTCCAGTACAATAATGGTACCCGCTATCTCACTAACCGGATCATAATCTTTTAAGATAGTTTTTATTTTAAGGTTCAAGTTTTCTTCAATTGCTGTTTTCAAGCGTTCCTTGTTTTTGTCCAGCAGGGCCACATCTACCAAACGAGAGATCTGCCTGTCAGATTCATCCAGACATAACAAAGCCCGAATACGCTGGTGTTCTGCCAGAATGACTATTTTATTACCTACAATATCCACCCTCTGGCGCTTTACCCCCGTAAAAAACATCTTCTGGTTAACAGAGTTATAAATTTTCATGATTTCCTGTTTGAGGGTGCCTAGGGATGCGGGCATAGCAACACACCCTTAAAAGATTTCTCACTTGCCTTGTTTTTTCGACATTGTTCTCCAAATTCCTGCTTGATTCTAAAAAATTTTCACATTAATCAAGCTAACAACCTGTATTCTACAGAACCACTCTTCTTAATATATACTTAACAAATTATTAAAAAATATTAATCTTTGGCGAATTTATAACCCAATCCCCAAACGGTTTTTAAATAACGCGGCTTGCTGGGGTCCTGCTCTATCTTTTCCCGCAACTTGCGGATAAAAACCGTAACCGTATTAACATCGCCCACTGCTTCCTCCTGCCAAACCTGTTCAAACAGTTGCTGTCTGGTAAACACCTGTCCCGGGTGCCTGGCCAGAAACCAAAGCATATCAAATTCTTTAGGAGTAATATCCACCGGCTTACCGTTCACTTTAACGGTATGTTCCAAACCATTAATCTCCAACCCGGGTAAACTTATGCAGTATTTTTGTTCACTATCAGCCGGCTGACTGCGTCTTAACAGCGCCTTCACTCGCAATGCCAGTTCCACGGGGCTAAACGGTTTGGTTAGGTAGTCGTCAGCTCCCTGGTTAAATCCCACGGTCTTATCCACAATATCATTCTTAGCCGATAGTATTAAAATGGGCATCCGGCTGACTTCCCGCCAGCGGCGGCACAACTCAAACCCATCAATACCCGGAAGCATCACGTCCAAAATCACCAGGTCAAATTTTGTTTGTTCAAACTTTTTCTGGGCTTCCAGACCATCAGCAGCATACTCCAAGTCATGCCCATCCCTTACCAGGGTCTGCTCAACAACCTTTTTAATACTGTACTCATCGTCCACCAACAGAATTTTCGCCACCCTAAGCACCTCCCAGACAGGTAAACACCCACAGTACTAGCCTACCTTGACACTTTCCAGGTTGACTGGCAGCCGTACGGTGAAAATGCTGCCGCGTCCCGGTTGACTGTCCACAGTAATTTTCCCCCGGTGCATGTCAGTCAGTTCCTTGGCCAAAGCCAACCCCAGACCGGTTCCCTTATACTTACGGGAATCGGAACCGTCTACCTGGCGAAAACGTTCAAAAATAATTTCCTGATTTTCCTTACTGATTCCTATTCCGGTATCAGCCACTTCCATAACTACCTCATCCTGTTGACCGTCATAACGTACAGTAACGTCCACCCGGCCGCCAGGCGGAGTAAATTTCACCGCATTCCCCACCAGGTTCAGCAGAATACGGTGCACCTTGTCCGGGTCTGCTTTAATCAAGGGAACGTCACTGATCACGGTATTTAAAGCAACATTTTTCTTCCGTGCAATGGGTTGCACCATCCTTTCCACCGAGCCTACAACGTCGACCAGGTCCATCACTTCCAGGTTTATTTGATAGTGACCGCTCTCGATTTTTGCCAAATCCAGCAGGTTGTCTATCATACGCAGCAAATTGGTCCCGTTATCCCGAATCTCCTGCAGGTTTTCCCGCTGGGTTTCATGACCCTCAGGCAAATCAGACAGCATCAATTCACTAAAGGCAATAATGGAAGTTAACGGTGTCCGCAGTTCATGACTCATACTGGCCAGAAATTGCGATTTTAGCTCATTAGCTTTCTCCAGTTCCCGGTTTGCCTTACGTAAAATTTCCCGCTGCGCTTTTAGTTCCTCATTTGCCAGGCGCAGCTGGGTGGTTCTCTCCTTCACCTTTTCTTCCAGGCGCTCGTACATTTCCTTGAGCTGCCGTGCCATATCCTGAAACTGTTCTCCCAGCTGGTGAATTTCCCCATAGGCACGAAAGTCAGACATATCAAGGTCCATCCACCCTTTACCTAGTTTTAGGGCAGCCAGGCGCAACTTGTCCAGCGGCTGGTCCACCAGTCTCTGCATCAAAAAGTTGATAGCCGCCAGTATCACCGCCGCCAGTATCAGGAAAAAGCCCAAATGACGGAAGGTGTTGGCACGCAGGCTGGCCAAAAAGCTGTCCATGGGCAGAGTGACGCTGACCGCGCCTCCCAGTTGTCCCAGCTCGTACCCCTCCTTCGGATACCCTGCTATATCCAGCTTTCCTGCCGGTTTCCCGTGGCACGGCAGGCAGGATTCACGAATCTTCAGGGGCACCATGTAGCGGTATACCCGTTTCCCGTCCTTTGTTTCCTGTCCCCAGTATTCCTTTAACTGCGGCTGTTCCCGAAATTTTTGCAGGCCAGCAATTTCAAACCTATCCGGTGCATTTTCCACTATGCGCGGCTTCAACCTGGTCTGTTTTATTGAGTAATTGGTACGTTCGTTAAATATTTTACCAACACCCCGGCCCACCGCCGCAGGATTGAGGTGTTTGAATTCAAAATGCCCCTGGGAATCATAGTTAATCCTATCCTGGTTATGTGCCATAAATTCCCGGATTGCCAGAAACTGGTGCGTAATCACCCTGGCTTTTTCCCGCAGTTCCATCTCCATTTGCCGCTTTTGTTCCTGGTAGTCAAGCAGGAAATTACCCCCCACGATTATCAGCACAACTACCGTAGTCCAAAACATGAACCGTATCCTCAGGCTGTGCCACATAACTAAAACTCCTTCCCTTGTGAAGGACAGAACTATCAGGTACTTTTTTCGCGTTTTCCAGACAAAATCCTGCCGGCCAAATTCTGATATAACTGGTATTTCTTTCTGTTTCAATTTTTCGGTGCCACATCATGACACGTGTGGCAGTCTGCTCCGGCCTGCCTGTCCACGCTTTGCCGGCAGTTGCTATCTTTTACCTGGGGCACCACGTAGCGTTTGCCGCTAATTTTGGAATACAGTACAATCTGCCCGTCTTCCCGCCGCACATTGATCATGGGCTCGTTTTCGTCAGTAAAAGCAACGACATCCCCGGGTTCTACCGGTGGAAACTTTTCGGCAAAATACTGCGACGCCCAGACCGCATCATGATTTTGACTGTCGATAACTGCAAACCGCACTTCCCGTTCCTTTGTACCGTGACAGTTGTAGCACCGTATGGTTTGCGCCACATATTTGTTCCCGGCCAGGTGCCCGTTTCCCATCACTTCGTTTCTCGTATGACAGTCAATACAGTCCAGTTCCACTTCGCATGCTGCATACTGGGTTAGGGGAATATAGTAAGTCTTATCCCGGTCTGCTTTTGGGTCGGTTATTTCTTGCCGGGAAACGTCATTTCGGAAGTAAAACTTCAGCCTGCCTACCGAATGCACACCCTGGTTGTGGCAGGAATTGCACTGGGTGTAGGGAATGACGGCGGTCAGTTTGTGTCTCGCAGCATGCCCCGGTTCCGTCCGGTCTATGGTGGGGTCCTCGCCTTGATAAGTATCTTCCAGATTATAGGGTGTATGGCAGGCGGCACACCCCTGTAAATATGCAGCCTTGGGATTGCTTTCCCGCCCGGTATTCAGGTGACAATTGGACAAGCAGTTCTGCGACAGTTTTTGCCGCCCCGGGTGGTCACCGGGTTCAAACTCCCTGAACACCGCAGAAGCCAGCTTATTCTTTGCCAAAGCTTCCCGGTCCACGCCGCTGATATCAGCTACCTTGACCACTGCATAACGGCTCAACCAGTCCTTTTGCCAGCCATGTGCAAAGGAAACTTCGGTAATCTCTCCAGCTTTAGTGGCCATGGGAACCAGGGGGACTGTCTTGACCGGGCTGCGGTAAAGACTGCCCGCCTTTACATGACACCCTTCTTTGCCGCAAGAGTCCGCTGCCACTGATAACGCCGAGGGGTTGCGACCGCCTCTCAGTCCCTGGTGCGCCCGGTCTTTGTCCAATGCCAGCCCATCACCACCATGACAGGAAACACAGCCAAAAGTTTCTATGGGATGGGAGGGACTAATTTCCGCAATTCCCTGGTGACAGGTCAGGCAACGCTCTACCCGACCGTCCGGCAGGGTCAGCTGTACCAAATTATTGTTGTAATGACGCCATTCGGCCTGTTTTTCCCTCCAGCCAGCAAAGGTAAAAAGAACAGCCAGCAGAACAAGGTTGAGGATAACAAACAATGCTTTTTTTCGATGCATGGTCATTAAACACTCCCGGTATGTAATACCTGGGTTAAAAATTATATGAGCAGATAACCAAGAATAGTTACCAGTGCAGCCGCAGCCAAAACCGTCCATAACACAGTTTCGGCAGCTTTAGCCCGTTTCTTTGCTACATAGGGAAAGCCAAGTAAAAAAAAGGCAACTGCCACCGGCAAAATAACACCTGCCCAAACCGGAGGCATGTATTTGAGAAGCCACTGCACGCCGGCAAAAATCCACGGGGCAGGAACCTGTTCCCCGCCGGTCCTCTCCAGGGGTAACACCGCGGGAATTAAGACGGCAAACAGCACAACCACATTGATACCGGCCAGGGCTGCAAGCAGCTCCCGCCGTATCAATTCCTCACGGGAAAGGTTCTTCCTTACAGGGGCCATTTTACCCCACCGTCCTTTCGTACCCGGTAAAAGTGCCAGAAGGAAAACACGGCAACCAGCAGCGGCAGTAACATGCAGTGCCACAGGTAAACCCGCACCCCGGCAAGGTCAGCGTCAGGTGGCCCGCCGAAAAGCACCAGCTGTAACGCAAAACCGGCCAGAGGTACCTCACCGGCCAGGGCGTGAGCAACCTTTAAAGCATGCCTTGCTGTTGCATCACCAATCAGCAGGTAACCGGTAAAATCCAGCAACACGGTGAAAAGCAGCAGCAACACCCCGATTACCCAGTTAAACTCCCGGGGAGGTCGGTACGCCCCGGTAACAACCACCCGCACCAGGTGTAAAACCACGGTAAAGACCATGGCCTGCCCGGCCCATTTGTGAACAGACCTGACAAACCAACCAAAAGCAACTACATCCTGAATAACCGTCAACGAATCGTAGGCTACAGCGGGACTACCGGGCTGGTAAAACAGCATCAGGAGCAGACCTGTTACCAGCAGTAACAGGAAGAAAAAAAATGACAAACCGCCCAAACAAAGGGTCGGCAGTACACCCGCCGTGCTGTTGGCCACCTTCGGCGGGTGAATATGTTTTATGAAATCCCTAAAACCGCGTCCTCTTGCTCCGCCCACTGGAATTCAACCTTTCATCCTGTGATTGTTAAACGCCACCCAGGATCAACAACCACCTTCCTGTCCGCAATCAGATTACCATTTTTATCCCGGGACAGTTTTACCGGTACCAGTCTGGAAGGAGCAGGCCCGGAAATGATATTGCCGCGCAAGTCATACCTGCTGTTATGACAGGGACAGATAAATTGCCGTTGCTCTTCTTGCCACCGAACACTGCAGCCCAGGTGCGTGCAGCGGCGGTCCAGCGCATAGTAGCCCTGCTCATCCCTTACCAGCCAGACAACCTTTTTCTGTCCCAGCATGACACTACCCTCAGCAAGCTGTACCGTATCGATAAAAATATCTTTATCGGGAACTGTTCCCTGGGTTTCGCTGGTCATAAAATCCAGTATTCCTTTTGCAAGCACTGCCCCAATCAACAGCAGCCAACCTTTGAGAAAGCCTCTCCTGCTAACGTGAAAGCCCACTTTCAGTCCTCCCTGCATACATTCACGGGTTAACGTACCTTTACCTCCCGGTCATAATTCGGCACGCTTCCGCAAAATACCTCTAGCAAGAAAAGGTAAACTTTCGGAGATAATGGAAGTGAAAAAGAAAAACCAGCAGTCTCCGGAAAACCGGGATTACTACTGGTTGACACTGACATCTGCCTTGCCTTTAAGTAACTACATATTATTTTTCTCCAACACATAAAAGAGTGTGATACTGGCCAGTACAAACAGGGATATTACCAGCCAGGAATTCACGTTAAACATCTGGCCGATGGTAATGTTACCGTAGTTGGCCAACTTGCTAATGGGAACAAATACCTGCTTGTAAGTCAGGCCGAAAATAATGCCTCCGGTCAGGAATCCTAAGACCCCGGGCACCAGGTAATCAAGACTACCGCTGCCGCCACCGGCGACACAGGTGCCCGGTCAGAAACCTGCCAGTGCCATGCCGACACCGAAAATCAAGCCACCTACCAGGTTTCCTACCAAATATGTTTCTTTAATTTTCGTCATCTCGAGAACCCCGAGTTCATGCAGGCCGTACACTCCAACCATGGCCACGCAGAGAGCAGTCATCATAAATTTGATTACGGTAAAATCTTTAAACCGAAAGACATTGGCTATCTTGCCGTATTGACCCAATCCTGCCTTATCCAGAGCCCAGCCGAAGCCAAAACCAAAAATCAAGGGCAATAGGATGTTGTTCATGCTCTCCACCTCCTACCGTGGATGATTATACTAGTGATAATACCTGAGGTAAATAAGCCGATAATAAATACCAGACCGGCAGGTGCCAGTTGCAGTGTACCCGCAATAGCCAGGCCGCTGGTGCAGCCTCCGGCAATTCCGGCACCATACTCCAGAATAATACCGCCGATAAATGCTATAATCCAGCGTTTCACCGGCTTGGGACCGCGGGTTTGCTTCCAGCTTTCATCGGGTATCAGCCTCCACTTAAACGTCCCCGAAAGCAATGACGATACCATGGCACCGATAAATACCCCAGCCATCAAGACTACCTGCCAGGTGATGGCAGCCGGCATGATATACTGCCAGTAGAAGGTTTCCGTCATGGCCGGTACAACTAGGCCGCCTAGAATCCCGGCTAAATTTTCAAATGAACCTGACGAACCGATCAACTGGTCATTTAATACCAGGGCCAAAACCGCAACAATTCCTAGCAAAGCACCTGCAGCATATGGTGTCCAGCGGGGTTTTTTCAGTTGTTCAACCAACCAGGACATTAAGCCGCACCCCCTTTAGTGCCTTTAAAATCATATTTCCAGACAAAGAACGCCAGCAATCCCAGCATCAAGAGGTTCAAAATTACCAGAATGGTATTGCCCACAACTGATTGACCCTGCGGTTCACCGGCACCGCTTTGCCCGGCTGCCACCGTTTGACCGCCTCCACCGCCGGCAGCTCCTCCCGAGTTCAAACTGTCCGTGTAGACGGCAACTTTAGCTTCCAAATCACTTTCATGACAGTCACCGCCGCACACGCTTTCAGCATCCTCTAATGGATTGACCACCATGTCCTGGTGTGCTTGCTCCTTTTCCTTCATCCAGAACATGCCGCCATGACAGGAGTCACACAGGTCGCTGAAACTGTGGTCCTTGTGCCACGGGCCGGAATCTGCCACCGGGTAGTTCTTCTGAATATCGTGGCAGCTTCTACAGGTGGAAACTGCCTGCCCGCAGGAGGCATCAGCCTGATATGTTACCATAAATGCAAACGCAATACCCAAAAGCAAACATGACAAGATAAGTCCCTTCTTTAACTGCATATGTTTTGTCCACCCCCAATGTTGTTTATTTATGGTAACACTTCCATAATACTATATGAAATATTCGCCTGCAATATGTTTCGATAAAAAAGGCCATTTATCCTTTCTTTGCCAATAAAAT
Source organism: Thermoanaerobacteraceae bacterium (assembly GCA_017656305.1). Lineage (GTDB taxonomy): Bacteria > Bacillota > JADQBR01 > JADQBR01 > JADQBR01 > JACDOG01. The sequence goes on along the minus strand of JACDOG010000013.1, from coordinate 39,549 downwards.
TTTTCCAACAAAATGTAAAAAAAAATAGAGAGAACTGATTTCTCTCTAGTACCGGAGTTTCACTTCAGTAGCACCACTACCTCCCTGTCTTAAGTCCGCCAGGTAAAATTCCTGCACATGAGGATGGCTGCGCAACAATTCTTGAATGGCGCTACGCAGGGCACCGGTCCCCTTACCATGAATTATCCTGACCTGGTTAATTCCGGCAAGAACCGCATCATCCAGATACTTGTCCACTTTTTCCCGGGCTTCTTCCACAGTATGTCCCCGCAGGTCCAGCTCAGGCGAAATGCTGCTACTCTTACTAGATACTAGTTTGCCAATACCCGAAGATTTGGTCTGGACAGCAGGCGGGGCATCAACCGGGCGCAGTTCTTCTTTCTTCACCTTAATTTTCATGATGCCTGCCTGTACCTGAACCTCGCCCTGGCTGTCAGGTTCTTCAAGAATGTACCCTTTTTGGTTGAGTTTCGGTATGAACACTTCCATGCCCGGCTTCAGTTTCTGCGGCGCTCTACCGGGTATTTTTTCTTTGTACCTTTCCTGTTCCTTCTCCAGGCGCTTCTCCCGTTCCAGCAGCCGCTGTCTGGCTTCCTCGGCCGCCTTTAGCTGCGCCTGATCCAACTGTCGGGACAGCTCCTGGCGCATATGGCGGATTATTTGTTCCGCTTCACGGCGCGCCTCCTGGACCAGTTTTTCCGCTTCTTGGTGGGCTTTGCGTAAAATTTTGGCTTCCTTATTTTCCAGCTCAATCCTCTTTTCTTCCAGCCGCCTGCGCTCCGCCGCCAGTTCCTTTCTGATTTCTTCAGCTTTCCTGCGCTCGTGAGCACTAACCCGCTGGTTTTCTTCCAAACTCTGTATCAAGTCCGCAACCTTGACCTGCTCGCTGGAGAGAAACTGCCGCGCACGGTCTATGATGGCACGTGACAACCCCAACCGGCCAGCAATTTCAAAAGCGTTGCTGCCGCCCGGAACACCAATCATTAGCCGATAGGTGGGACGCAGGGTTTTCACGTCAAACTCCACCGACGCATTTTCAATTCCTTCGGTACTGTAAGCATAAGCTTTCAGCTCACTGTAATGCGTGGTCGCAACGGTTTTGGCCCCGCTCCGGTGCAGGTGCTCCAGAATGGCCATGGCCAAAGCCGCACCTTCGGTGGGGTCGGTACCGGCTCCCAGTTCATCCAGCAGCACCAGTGTATCTGCATTGGCTTTCTGCACGATATCAATGATATTGGTCATATGAGAGGAAAAAGTACTCAAAGACTGCTCGATGCTCTGCTCATCACCGATGTCGGCAAATACCTGCCGAAAAATGGACACTTCCGTACCGTCCTCCGCCGGCAGGTGCAGCCCGCACTGGGCCATAAGCACCAGTAAACCAACCGTCTTTAACGTAACCGTCTTTCCGCCGGTATTGGGCCCGGTAATCACCAGAGTGTCGAAATCCCGACCAACATGAATGCTGACCGGCACCACTTCGCCCTCAATTAACGGGTGCCGGGCGGACACCAGATTGACTCTTCCCTCCTGGTTCAGCTCAGGCTCTCCGCCGTCCATCACTTCACTGAGCCGGCCTTTGGCAAAGATGAAGTCCAGGCGGGCGACAGCCTCTGCGGAAACTTCCAGTTCTACAAGATACGTGCCTACCCGCTCCGTCAGGCGCCGCAAGATTAGCTCCACTTCTCTCTTCTCTGCAGCCTCCTGCTGCCGCAGTTGGTTATTCAATTCCACCACTGCCATGGGTTCGATAAAAACGGTGGCCCCGCTGGCCGACTGATCATGCACCAGCCCGGGAAACTGCGCCCTGTATTCCTGCTTCACAGGTACCACGTAGCGGCCGTCCCGGATGGTCACAATCGGGTCCTGCAGCAGCTTCTGCTTCTCCGGTGAACGAATAATCTCATTGAGCTTGTCCTTGATTCTCGCCTGCAGCGTTTTTATTTTCTGACGCAGGTGGTACAGCTTTTCCGAAGCCCGATCAGCCACCTCCCCCTCGTCAGTTATACTGTTCTGCAGTTCTTTCTCCAGCTCCGGTATGGTTACAATCTGTTTGGCCACGCCGTTAATCTGCGGTATTTCCTGTTTCGCCTGCAGGCAAAATTCCCGCAGTTTCCTACTGCCGCGCAAAAAGTCACCAACAGCAAGCAGCTCGGCAGGCTGCAGGACCGCCCCCACTTTACACCGGTGCAGGGCACCGCGCACATCCTTGATACCGCCAAAAGGCGGGGTGCCGCTCACCCGCAGCACCAGGCGCGCCTCGGTTGTTTCCGCCAGGCGCCGTGTTACCAGCTCGGGGTCTGCGGAAGGTTCCAATTGGGAAACCATATCCTTACCGTAGCTGGTAACACACTGGTTGGCCAGTTTCACCAGCACTTTATCCAGTTCCAGCTTTTGCAAAGTTCGCTTATTCAAGGTCCGTCACCCTCGGCTTCTATACTCGCATTTGCAAGATATTATAACACACCGCGATAATAATGTCCTTTGGTAAATCCCTGAGAGCTGTATTTTTCCAAATACTCTTTTGCTTCAGCTCCATCCTGCTGACCGTCCAATACACGGCGGTAAGTCTTAACAATCCGCTCCACTTCCTGCGGGCTCTTTTCCTTCGCCAGGATGCGCACCCAGTCAATTCCCAGCTGGGCAAACCGGGGCAGGTCTTCGATTAAACACAACTCTTTAGGATTATGAATATGCATGCGGCAGTACTGGTCCGTCTCCACCGGAAAAACCATATTCATCCTGTCTTTTAGACCCACCCGCTGTTCCCTGCAGGGTTCCTTACAACGCTTTTCCGCCGTTCGCCCTCCAAGCAGGGCTCCCACCAGGCAATGTTCGGAAAGCATCAGCGGTATTCGGCCGTGAACCAGGCACTCTCCGGTAACGGACAAGTGCAACCGGGCCAACTGCTGGAAAGTCAGTTCCGGCGACAGCGTCACCTGCTCAATTCCCCACTGTTCCAGCTGTTTAACAGTATAGCTGTTAAAAACATTCAACGTGTAATCCGCCGCCAGGGGAATTTCCGGACAAACCGCCTTTGCCACCGCTATGCTGCCCAAATTACCCACTAAAATGCCATCCGGCTGCCACTGCGAAACCTGTCTTAAGTAACTTTCCACATGCGCTTTTTCTCTTTCCAGCCACAGCCGGGGCATTGCGATAAAGATTTCACAGCTGGTTTCCTTTGCCATCTGCACGGCCTGCCGCTGGGCCGCGCAGGAAAATTCGGGCTGGCTGCGAAAGTGCTCGCCACCTATTATGACACGGTCCGCCCCCTGCTCCAGCGCCACAGCACACGCTTCCAGAGAACCCACCTGTACCGCCAGGCGCAGTTTGCCGGGCTGCCGCTTCCCGTCGGGCATGGAGTATTTTTCTGCAAACTTGCGCCAGCGGCTCCGAAAAGCGCCGTGAGCAACAGGCCGGTTGGCCAAGGCCTGCTGCCTTGCCGCTTTTAGCCGTTCCACCACCTGGCGGCGCAGCTTGTTTATTTTACTCAACGGGTACATTACTTCTCCTTCAATTTCTACTATTAAATCATGCATGTGATACGGGGTATTCCCCAGGCGGCACAGCTGCTGCCGCAGCACTTCCTCGGTTACAGGTCTTTTCCGGGCCGGTTCACCGATAAAGTCTCCCTCCACAGCAGCAGCTTCCCCGGTCTCAGCCACCGCCTTAATTACCAGAGGCCTGCCCACACCACCGGAAACCGTAAAAGACACTCCCGTTGTCCTTTCTTCTTTGGGCGAAGTATAAGAACGCTTAGCCTCTTCCATCAGCAGCGAATCGTAGGTTTTGAAAATCCTATCTCCGGGGCTGCCTTTGGGCAGTTCCAGCAGGACGGTTTCTCCAGCCGAAGCGTAATCTACCGTTTTGCCGTTTACAAATATTTTTCTTATGGTTGCTCCTTCCCTGCCCTGGGAAACCCATATTTCCACACCATCGCCCACGGCCAGCGGCAGCTCCAGCTTAACCTGCGCTTTCCTGCCCTGCATTCTTTTAATTCGCCCAAGAAATAAACCGCGGTTATTGGGCCTGCCGTAGCTCATCAAGTCTCTGCCCTGATTTTTTACCAGGTACCCGGTGGTAAATTCTCGGTTAAACACCTGGGCCAGGTCTCTTGCTTCTTCCTCCGAAACCGTGAAGGTATCCGGCCGCTCCAAGGCCCGGTCCAGGGCCTGCCGGTAAATTTTTGTCACGATGGCCACGTACTCGGGCCGTTTCATGCGCCCTTCGATTTTAAAAGCAGCAATACCGGCCCGTATCAATTCCGGCAGCAGTTCAACGGATTTTAAATCCCGCGGGCTGAGCAGGTGACTGCCCTCAATATCAACAGCCAGCACTTTATCGTTCTCGTCTACCAGTTGGTACTGCATTCTGCACGGCTGGGCGCACCGGCCCCTGTTTCCACTGCGTCCGCCAATCATACTGCTCATCAGGCATTGTCCGGAATAGCTGATACACAACGCACCGTGAATAAACGTTTCTACTTCCGCACCAGTAGCATCAACAATCTGCCTAGTTTCCGCTATGGATACCTCCCTGGCCAGCACCACCCGGTCAATGCCCGACTGGCTGACCAGCTTGACCCCGGGAGAATTGAGCAAGGTCATCTGCGTGCTGGCGTGAAGCTCCAGTTCGGGTAGTATTTCCCGGCCCAGGAGCAGCAGACCCAAATCCTGAATGATGACTGCGTCCACTCCGATATTGTACAGCCAGTGCAAGTAATTCAGTGCGTCCTTTATTTCACCATCATCCAGCAGTGTGTTTACGGTGACGTAAACCTTAACGCCCCGGGCATGGGCATAATTGACTGCTTCTTCCAGTTCGTTACGGTCAAAATTTGCCGCATACGCCCGCGCGCTGAAATCCTTCCCTCCAAGATAAACTGCATCCGCTCCGTTTTCTACTGCAGCTTTTAAGGCGTCAAACGAACCTGCCGGTGCCATGAGCTCAGGTCGCATGTCTGTCCTTCCTTTCTCCCGTGTGCGTTATATTTAAGGAAAAAGACGTGTCTGGAGACACGCCGTAAAAACACCAGTTACATAACTTATTTTAACTAATTTCTTTCCACCCTAATCAAGCCGGAACACGCAATAATTTCCACACCCTGGGCCGCAAACTTATCCAGCAGCAGGTTCATACCCAGCGAGTCGCTTGCCATGTGACCGGCAATCACCACGTTAATATGGTTTTTCTCCGCCTCTTTCCGGTGTTTTTCACCGATATGCATGGTGACCACCGTTCCCACACCTGCATGGGCCAGTTTCTCGTAGGCATCCTCGGAACCGCCGGTACCGCCGGTCATGTCCACAAACACCTTCCCGGCACGCTTTTCCTTACTGCCAACAACCACAGTGGGTCCCGACTTGTCGTGGACTGCCTGCCGGTACTCGGGAATCTCCTTGAGAATCGAGATAATGTCGCCTACAGTTTCCGGTTCCTTTTCCTCAAATAATTTATCCAGATACCGCGTCACCATGTTGTCCGCCGGTGTGTGAATGCACATCAAGGGAATATCTAATATCCGGGCAACGTCAATGGCACGCGTGTGATTCAGGGGCAGCAGACCCCTTCTCACCTCACTGATGCGGCTGCTTAAAATTCCCTCCGCCACGTTAATGGGTACACCCAGCTGGTTGAGAATGTCTTCCTGCAGGTGCATTACCTCATACAACGCTGCTAGAGCCTTACCTTCCGGATGATGGGCCAACACCAGGTCTATCTCAGTTCCTTTTTCACGCAGCCGGTCCGCCAGCAGCATTTCGCCCACTTCGATATCAATGCCGCATAATATGGTTTTAACTTCTTTTTCTCCATCCCCGTAAAGAATACGTGTATCGCTGTAAGGATTGGTAAGCTTTTCGGTATCGAAATCCTGCTTTTCCTCCTCCTTTAGTTGCTCGTATTTTTTCTCTTCTTTTTCTAATAATTTCTTTATCCCTTCTTCCCCTCTGTAGTCCGCCTCAATACCGGCTTGAATTGCCAGTTCGTAGATTTCTCTTAATTTCATTACGCTGATACCTCCTTCAATATGTATTCTATGGCAGGCGCAATACCGGTCAAATCACTGACTGCCGGCAACGCCCGGTGTCCCTTTCCTATAACCAACAGCGGCACGGGATTGCAGGTATGCTGGCCGTGGCTCAAGTCTTCCATGTTGCCGTGGTCGCTGGTGAGAATGAGCAGCATGTCGTCCAGATTTCCTCCTGTAACCAGGCCTGCAATAAATTCATCCAGCAGTTGCCATATCTCCACCGCCCTGTTCAAGTCCCTCTTATGCCCGGCTATATCGCTTTGAAAGAACTCAAAAATGACAAAGTCATGCTGCCGGCTCACCTGCAGCAGGTTTCCCGCCGCCTGCCGCGCGGAAAGAAGCGGCACTTCCACCCCGAGGTTGCGTAGACCTTCATTGGTAATATCCTGAAACACCGCCCTCCCTTCTTTTAAATCCGCCACTGTCCGCAACGTTAACCCCGCTGCCAGGGCCGCATAAGTGGACACCGAAATATACCTGCGCCCGTTGGGATGCGAGAAAAAACCAGGCCGGTAGGCATTGGCAAATGCCACCTTCTTGTTGTACCGCTGCAGGCGCTTGTAAATGTTGTGCTCATCAATAATGCTTTTAAGCTGCTTATTGGGTAAACCGTGCAGGTGAAACCCCAGCTTCCCGGGAGCATTGACTCCCGTCCAGATAGTAGTTTGTCCCGTTGCACTCTGGGGTACGCCGGGCACGCCCAGCCGCGCGTCAATCGCACGCAGCATGGCATTCTCAACCACCAGCGGTGTTTTATGCCGGTAAAAGTTATGTCCCTTTAACAAGTTGTCCAGGAAAGGTGTTGCCGCCGAAAAATAAGGATTGGTTTTGACAGGTTCTCCCAGGCCAAAACCGTCAACAAAAAACAGGATAACTTTCATAGCCGTCTCCTCATGGAGCAGAAATATATCTACTATTGGCAATATAAAAGCGCAGTGGCAGGTGGGCTGCTTTGGTAATGCCTATTCGCGTGGTAGTAACAATTTCGCTTTCAGCCACTTCGCGGCATTCCCTGACACACAGTTTGTCCGTAAGAACACTGCTGCCATCTACCGACTTGTCAAACCCCATGGCCTGGGCCAGCTTGCCGGGACCGCTGCACAGTTCGCGGACATTCTCCTTCCCCCGGCGCCGCTGCATCAATTCTATCCCCTGCCGGGGCTCCAAGGCGCGTATCAAGACTGCTGACGGCACCGTGTCCTTATCCGTAGTAATGTTAAAGCAGTAGTGAATACCGTAAATCAGGTATACATAAGCCCTTCCGGCAGGACCGAACATAGTCGCGTTGCGCCCGGTCTTTCCCCTAGCGGAATGACTGGCCGCGTCACCGGGGCCGAGATACGCTTCCGTTTCCACTATTATACCCGAGGTGCTTCCTTCTTTGGTTGTAAAAACCAGTTCCTTGCCTAAAAGGTCCTTGGCTACAACATCTGCCCGTCGCCGGTAAAAAGATAGCGGAAGAATGTTTTTGTCCAAATTACCACATCCCAACATTTTTCCAAGACGCCTTAATAGTATTCCATACCGCCCAAAAAATTCCTGTTATTTCTCATTTTTTTAACCACTGCTCGACCTTTTCTAAATCCCAGGTATTCACTACCTCATCGGCCGTCAGCCAGCCCCTGCGGGCCGTGATGACTCCATAGTACATTTCCGCCAGCTTTACCTTGTCATGGCCATCAGTATTGATGACAATAGAAATACCCTTTTCTTTGGCCATGCGCACGTGCTCATCCCGCAGGTCCAGCCTGTCGGGAGACGCATTGATCTCCAAAGCCTTACCATAGTCTACTGCTGCCTGCATGACAGCTTCCATATCCACTTCATAACCCGGCCTTCTGCCGATTAACCTGCCGGTCGGATGGCCCAAAAAATGCACCCACGGGTTAGTGAGAGCCTTGACAATACGGTCGGTCATGGTTTTCCTATCCATGCGAAAGTTGCTGTGCACGGATGCAATCACCAAGTCCAGCTCTCGGAGCACCGCATCGGGATAATCCAGGGTGCCATCCGCCAGAATATCCGCCTCCACACCGGCAAAAATGCGAAAAGGCGCCAGTTCCTCATTGAGCCGGTCAATTTCCTCACGCTGCTTCCTTAACATCTCAATACTCAACCCGCCAGCTATACGCAGCGAGCGGGAATGATCAGTTACCGCTATGTACTGGTAACCCCGGTCCTTGGCGGCCAGGGCCAGTTCCCTGATGGTATTGATACCGTCACTCCAGTTGGTGTGCAGGTGCAGGTCACCTTTAATATCCTCCGTTTCCACAAGCCTGGGCAGACTGTCACCTTGCGCCGCTTCCACTTCACCCCGGTCTTCTCTTAATTCCGGCATTATGTAGGAAAGATTTAAGGTCCGGTAGATATCCTCCTCGCTTGTCACCGGGAGCTTTTGCTTTCCCTTGAAGATACCGTACTCGTTTATCTTCAGTCCCTGTTCCTTTGCCCGCTGCCGCAGGCGGGCATTATGCTCCCTGGAACCGGTAAAATAATGCCAGGCAGTTACAAACTCCTCTTCCGTTACCAGCCGCAGGTCCACCTGAGAGCCCAGCCAGGTCAGAACGCTGACCTTGGTTTCGCTCCGGGCCAGAACTTCCTTAACCTGTGGGTACTTGGTAAAGGTTTCGCCCACTTTCCCCGGCTCACCGGTGGCAATCACTATGTCAATATCGCCCACCTCCGCCTTACCCCGGCGCACGCTGCCCGCCACTTCAATACGTATCACTTCGGGCATGGCCGACAGGTATTTGACTATTTCCTGCGCCAACGGCATGGCCACTCCCAAGGGTGTCGCCCCGCTACCCCGTCGTAACAGGTCAATGCCCCGCAAAATGGCTATCTCAGTTTTAGCCCCCATTCCCGGGAGATTGCGTATTTTCCGGTCTTTTGCAACCCGCTGCAAATCCTCCAGGCTTTCCGGCTGGAAACTATTATAAATCAACCGGGCAGACTTTACTCCCACACCGGGGATATGTACCATCTCCTTCAATATGTCCGGTATTTCTTCCCGCAGGCTCTCGTGATACCGGCAGCTACCCGTTTCAATCAGTTCTGCAATTTTAGCCGCTATGTTTTTTCCGATGCCCGGGATATCTTCCAGCCTGTTTTCAGCGTATAACCGGCTTATCTCTTCCGGTAGTCGCTGAATAGCTTTACCGGCCTTGCGGTAGGCCCGAATTTTAAAGACACTTTCTTCCTTTATTTCCAAAAGCCTAGCAATATCCTCAAGTACCCAGGCAACTTCCAGGTTGGTCATTACGGGTATTCTCCTTTCCTCACTTTGCCCACCTTTAATTTGCCTCATTAACTCAAGAAGTATGAAAAAAGGCGCTACGACAGCGCCTAATTCCACTCTTCTTCTAACATTTTTAATAGCTCCTGATGTTCTTTTTTAATTTTTTCACATTCATCAGCAAAATTCAGTGCTGTCAGCACGGCCACCTGGGTGGTTGTGAGAGCAGAGTCTTCGCTTAACTGGCGCATCTTCCGGTCTACTTTAGCTGCCAAATCTTTGATGTATTCCGCTGTTTCCGTACCACGCACCACGTATTCCTGCCCCAGAATGTTGACAGTTACCCTGGTTTTGTTATCAGCCATATATAATCCCCCGAAAAATGACACATTTTCTACACTGTCTATTTCACATCGGGAGTGCAAATTCCTGCTTCTATCTTAGTTTTGCCTGGAATTTTTCCTGTAGTTTCTGTTGTATCTTCTCGTGTAATGCCGAAACCTCTTCATCGGTAAGCGTCCGATCCTCTGCCTGGTAAGTCATGGAATAAGCCAGGCTGCGGTGGCCTTCGGGGATCTGCTTGCCCTGGTAAACGTCAAATAACCATACTTCCTTTAACAACTGCCCGCCTACTTCTTTGATAGTCCTGTCAATTGCCGCCACAGAAACATGCTCGGGAACCACAAAAGCCATATCCCGTGTCACAGCCGGGAATTTCGGCAGCGGCCGGTAAGCGGGTACCAGTTTGACATGCTCCGCCAGCCGGTGCAGGTCAAGTTCCATTACCACCGCGCGCTGCTGCAGTCCGTAATTATCCAGCACCCCGGGATGCACCTCACCGATATAGCCAATGGTGTCTCCTTCGCAGACTAGATAAGCACTTCGGCCGGGATGCAGCGACGGTAACTGGGCACTATCTGCCACAGCCTTAAACTCGTAACCTGTAACAGATAACTCGCCCAGCAGCGCTTCTACAATGCCCTTCAAGTAGAAAAAGTCCATGGGTTCCGGCTGTTCCATCCAGCCGCGAAATGCTTCACCGCTCACAACCGCACCGATTTTAATCCGTTCATCAGGTAATTTTTCGCCCGTCGGTATAAATACACTGCCTATTTCAAACAGCTGCAAATTAACTTGACGGCGTTTGAAATTTTTGGCCGCCGTATCCAGCAGGCCGGGCAGCAGTGTGGTGCGCATGATGCTCTGCTCTTCCGTCAGCGGGTTTTGAATTTCAATATACCTACGCCAGGCATGGTCGCCGGGCAACTGCAGCCGGTCCATTGCCTTCGGGCTGATAAAGCTGTAGGTAATCACTTCCGTTAACCCACAGGCAAGTAGGGTCTCCGTCACCTTTTTCTGCAGCACCTCTTCCAGGGTATCGGGATCTCCTGCCGGTTCGCCTTTGGGCATGGTTGTCTCAATATTGCCGTAACCGTAAAGGCGGGCAATCTCTTCCACCAAATCCACTTCCGACGCCAGGTCATTGCGGTGGGATGGCACCTTAACCTCCAGCACATCCTGCTCCCGCTCTGTAACATCCAAATGTAACCTCCGCAGCATTTCGGCCATTTCACCACTGCTGATATCAGTTCCCAAAAGGTCGTTTACCCGCTCGCAGCGCAAGGTGATGACCGGCTGCCGCCACGGTTTCGGATAGACGTCGATGGCCTCAGGCGCCACCTTGCCGCCACCCAATTCCGCCATCAGCTGTGCCGCTCTATCCGCAGCAGCTTTAACCTTGTCCTTATTAATACCTCTTTCAAATCGCGCCGATGATTCGGAGCGTAATCCCAGCTTTCGGGAAGTACGTCTCACGGAGGCGCCCTGGAAATATGCTGCTTCCAGCAGAATCGTTCTGGTCTCTTCCGTAACCTCGGTATCCAAACCGCCCATAACTCCGGCTACGGCCACCGGTCTCTCGGCATCGGCAATAACCAGCATGTCGCTGTCCAGCTGTCGCTCCTCACCATCCAAGGTAACAATTTTTTCATCCTGCTCCGCCTTTCTCACTACAATCCGGTGTTCCGCCAGTTTGTCGTAGTCAAAGGCATGGAGCGGCTGTCCCAGTTCCAGCATAATGAAATTGGTAACGTCTACTATATTGTTAATGGGGCGCACTCCGGCAGCCTGCAGGTACTGCTGCATCCACGCGGGAGAAGGTTTGATGGTGACATCTTTTATCACCCGGGCCACGTACCGGTGGCATAAATCCTCGTCTACAATTTCCACCCGGGCCAGGTCACCGGTCTTTTCCATATCAGCTTCCGCTACCTGCATTTCCGGCAGTTTTAATCTGCCACCGGTCAGTGCTGCCACTTCCCTGGCCACGTTGACCATGGCCAGACAGTCGGCACGGTTGGGAGTCAAGCCCAGTTCCAAAACGTAGTCGTCTAAGCCCAGTATCTCCTTGATATCCTCACCAATCACGGCATCATCGGGGAATATGATGATGCCCTCCTGCTGTTCCTCGGGGAAGTTCTTGGGGTCCAGCCCCAATTCCTGGGCCGAGCAAACCATCCCCTCCGATACTACTCCTCTTAATTTGGCTTTTCTGATTGCCATGCCGTTAGGCAGTTTGGCGCCCACCAGTGCCAGGGCAACCTTGGCACCTTCCTTCACGTTCGGTGCACCGGTCACAATCTGCAGCACTCGCTGGCCCACATCAACCCTGCAAATCACCAGTTTGTCGGCATTGGGGTGGTCAGTGATTTCCTTAATCTGTCCGACCACAACGTTTTCAATACCTTCACCCAAATACTCGATACCCTCTACTTCCAGTCCGCCCATGGTTAGTACATGAGCCAATTCCTCAGGTGATAAATCAAACTCCACGTAATCTTTTAGCCAATTGTATGATACTCGCATGGTCCGTCCCTCCTAAAACTGCTGCAAGAAGCGCAGGTCATTGTCAAACAGCAGCCGCAAATCGTCTATACCATACTTTAACATGGCAATCCGTTCCACACCCATACCGAAAGCAAAGCCGCTTACCTTTTCCGGGTCATAACCGGCCATTTCCAGCACTTTCGGATGTACCATACCGGAACCGAGAATCTCCAGCCAGCCGGTATGGGAACAGACCCGGCAGCCGCTGCCGCCGCAGTTCACACATGAGATATCCACTTCGGCACTTGGTTCGGTAAACGGGAAGTAGCTGGGCCGCAGCCTGATTTTATGCTCCTGCCCGAACATCTGCCGGGCAAAGGTCAGCAGTGTTCCCTTCAAATCGCCAAAGGTAACCCTTTCATCCACCAGCAGCCCTTCCACCTGGTGAAACATGGGAGAGTGAGTGGCATCATCGTCCCGCCGGTACACCTTTCCGGGCGCAATGATGCGAATGGGAAGTTCCGGCCTTTTCTTCTCCATTGTGCGTACCTGTACGGGTGAAGTATGCGTGCGTAGCAAAACCTCTTCCGTTATGTAGAAGGAATCCTGCATGTCACGGGCCGGGTGATCTTTGGGAATGTTGAGCGCTTCAAAGTTGTAGTAATCCAGCTCAATTTCCGGTCCTTCAGCCACCGCAAAACCCAGTCCCCGGAAGATATGTTTGATTTCATCCAGTACCTGGTACAGGGGGTGCCTGGTGCCCCGGGTAAACCTTCGCCCGGGCATGGTCACATCAATACGCTCCTGCTCAAGTTTCTTTTGCTGGGCAGTCTTTTCCAGTTCCTCCCGCTTTGACTGCAGTTCCTGCTCAATTATATCCCTGACTTCGTTGGCCAGCTGCCCGATAACAGGCCGTTCCTCGGGGCTAAGTTTACCCATCCCCCGCAGCACCTGAGTCAATTCACCTTTCTTACCCAGGTACTTGACACGCAATTTTTCCAACTGCTCCAGATCCGCAGCTTCAGCTAAACTCTCCAAAGCCGCAGTCTTGATTTCCTGCAACTTATCGCGCATAACTCTTTAACCTCCAAATCTTTAATTTTACAATAAAAAAAGCTCTCATCCATTAAGGGACGAAAGCATTTCTCTTCCGCGGTACCACCCTCATTAACCTGATGTGGTTCACTCTACCGGTACACATTGATACCGTCTTTCAGGTAACGGTGAAAGTTCCGGCCGCGCCTACTCGCAGAACGTGCTTTCAGCGGGCAGCTCGTAGGTGAACTTCACTAACCGGTTTCATGAAAAAGCTTTCAGTCTGCGGCTTTTTCTCCCTGTAAAGAAGCCCGGCCAGCTACTTTTCCTACTCATCGCCAATTTTAATCTTTATGGCATTGATTCAGTAAAAATCTATTGCGTAATCAACTTACGGTACATCATATACGCCGTGATGGAACCTGTGAGTTCAAAAATACGCCAAAAAAACTCTGCCGGTGTAAGCACAAGTACCACAACCTTTCTCGGTTGGCCTTGCCTGAATTATACCATAAGCCGCAAAACCTTGGCAAGTCTTATGCCAACGGCCTCCTCCCGGAAAAAACGCCCCGCTGCAAAGCATAAAAAAATCCCCTGTGGGGATTAGTGTAATGACTGTTGTACAATATCTACCTGCTGCTTTAAATCCAGTTGTTTGTCTGTCCTGTCGTCAATTGTAATATTGGTTATAACACGATTTATTCCATTGGCAACGGCCTGCCGGTGAATTTCCCTTGCCGTTTCCATTAGCTGGTCAATATCTCCTTCAATAACGGTTGCTGTCGGTGTCACCTGGTAATTCAATCCTTTTTGTTCTATTAACCTGACGGCATCGCTTACAAATGAGCTGAAACTTGCCATGCTCGTACCAACAGGTACTACACTGATTTCCAGTAATGGCACATGGGTTCACTCCTTTTTAAAATAATTTATATTTTAGCTGGGTTAGATAGGAATGATTTACTTAGTATTACTGCGAAGGTTAATGTTTTTAAAGCATTTGTTCCATTTTATTCCTAATTTTTAATCTGTTAAACGCTGGCGCAGTGATTCGTATAGGATAATACTGCCGGCAATGGCGGCATTGAGGGATTCCGTTTTTCCCAACATGGGAATGCGTACCAGTTGGTCTGCCGCGGCCAAAACCTGTTCCTCGGGGCCCAGGTTCTCATTGCCGATGAGCAGGGCAAAAGGTCGTGCCAAATCCACATCATAATAAGCCTTTTCTGCAGCCACGTCGGCAACTATTAACGGTAAACCGTTGTTTTTCAGCCATGCCAGTATCTGTGATACTGGTTGGCCGTCCAGCACCGGTATTTTAAAGATGGCGCCCATGGTAGACCGCAGCACCTTTGGATTGTAGACATCCACCGTACCCCGGGTCGTGATTACTGCAGCGCATCCCGCTGCCACGGCCGTCCTGATTAAAGTGCCGAGATTGCCGGGGTCTTGTATAGCAGCAGCTACCAAGACATTGCCGGAAATGATTTTATCCAGTGAGGGCTTTTCTTTTTTCACCACAGCCAGGATACCTTGGGGATTTTCGGTATCAGCAAGCTTTTTGAATAGCTTTTCCGGTACCATTAAAATTTCCGTGCCGGCAGGTTGCAGTTGCATCTCCCAATACTTTTTATCGGCAAATTCCTCGGAAATAACCACCGTTCTCACTGAGGCAAACTGCAGCGCCTCCTCTACCATGCGCTGACCTTCCACAAAGTACAAACCTTTCTGCTGCCGGTACTTTTTCCGGTGCAGGGAATTTATCTCCTTGATTTTTTCATTCTGAAAAGAGGTTATCCTTTGCATAAGATACCACTACTCCTCCAAAAACCGCAGGTCTTCCTTTTTCCCGGTAATAACCAAAATATCACCCTCGGCAAGCCGGGCTTCACCTCCGGGCATCATAATAAGTTCTTCGGACTCCGCTCTTTTGATAAGTATCACCGTAGCCCCTTTACGCGCCCGCAGGTGCAAATCTTTCAATGATTTTCCCGCCCAGGCATCGCCTACCTTAACCTCCATGATACTATATTCCGGCGATAATTCAATATAATCCAGCACATTTGCCGACACCATGTTGTGCGCCAGCCGCATGGCCATGTCCCGTTCGGGGTAGACCACCTGGTCCACCCCGATCTTTTCCAGCACCTTGCCGTGCATTTGATTTTGTGCCTTAGCGATAACCTTGCACACTCCCATTTCCTTCAGTATTAGGGACACCAAAATACTGGCCTGAATATCCTGCCCAATAGCAACAATCACGGCATCAAAGTTACATATGCCCACCGACCGCAGTGCTTCTTCTTCCATAGCATCGGCCTGCACCACGTGCGTAGCCGTCTCCATCATTTGATGGACCTTCTCCATGGACTTGTCTACGGCCAGCACTTCGTGTCCCATTTCCACCAATGTTTTTACCAGGGTGCTACCAAAGCGACCCAAACCGATAACTGCAAATTGCTTCATAAAGATACCTTCCTTTATCCTATCAAAATATTCTCTTCGGGGTAGTGTACTGCCGATCTGCGCTGCTTACTGCGCTGGGCCAGGGCAAAGAACATGGTCAGCGGCCCTACCCGTCCGATAAACATGACGATGGAAATCACTATCTTACCAATTACCGATAGTTCTGAAGTGATACCCATAGATAAGCCAACGGTTCCAAATGCCGATGCCGCTTCAAATAAAATAGCCAAAAAGGGCTGCTTTTCGGTAACTAGTAATATCATAACCGTCGCCACAATAATCCCAAACGCTGCAGTAACCAGGGCCAGGGCCTTAAAAATTGTCTCCGCCGGCAACCTGCGTTCCAGCAAATTTACATCTTCCTTATTTCTTACATAGCTATACAGTACTGCCAGCAGGCTGCCCACGGTGGTCGTCTTCACACCACCGCCGGTTGAACCGGGAGAAGCGCCAATAAACATCAATAAGATTATCAAAAATAAACTGCTGGGACGCATGGCGCTGATATCAACGGTATTAAACCCGGCGGTCCGGGGCGTCACCCCCTGGAAGAACGCAGCCAGCACTTTACCTTTTGGTGATAACTGCCCCAGCGTCTGTGGGTTTGTCAGTTCAAAAATAAAAATACCTGCAACACCTGTCACCAGCAAAATGGCAGTAAGAATGAGCACCAGTTTGGTATGCAGGGAAAACTGGCGCCAGTGCCGTTTGGCAAGCATATCACTAATTACCGTAAAACCCAAACCGCCAATAATAAACAGCGCCGTGATAACCAGGTTAACCAGGATGTCCTCCCGCCACCATACCAGGCTGGTGGAAAACAGGTCAAAACCAGCATTGCAAAAAGCAGAAATGGAGTGGAAGAGAGCCAGATAAAAGGCTGTGCTCAGGTTGTAATATTTGAACCAGTAAACCGTCAGTATTAAGGTGGCACTACCTTCCATGATAAAGGTAAATATCAGTATATATTTGGTCAGCCGCACGACACCGGCCACGCCCGTATTTCCCAGCTCCTCTTTCAATTCCAGCCGCTGTCGCAGCGTGATTTTTTTGCCTAAAGCCAGGGCTGCCAGAGTAGACATGGTCATCAAGCCCAAGCCCCCAACCTGTATCATCAAGAGAATGACCAGCTCGCCAAAAAAAGAGAAGGTTTTTTGTGTATCTACAACAATCAGCCCGGTTACCGCGGTGGCTGAAGTGGCCGTAAAAAAAGCGTCCAAAGGAGCCAGCGGTATCCCATTTTCCGTAGCAACGGGCAGGCTTAATAAGACCGTGCCAATGCCAATCATTATGGCAAAACCCACCACCAGCACCTGGGGAGGGGTTAAATTTCGCTTTTTACCATTGTTCATGCAGCCTTTCCCCTCATTAACCGTGTCTAACTTTAGTGTTAACAAATTCTTAATTTAGAATACAAAGTAGAAATCAGGCTCCCATGCCGCAAGGCGGCACAAAATTGTATGAAACGCTCGCCCCACCGCCAGTCTCATGGTCGCCACGTCCTGCTTGCCGCTCGGCCTAATACTCCGCGGTATCATCATTAGCCATTGGGGCTGCCCGGGTGGTCAATGTATTTTCAGGGTAGAATATAGAAATCAGAAGACAGAAGCCAGGAGTCTAAATAAATGAAAAGGAGTCAGCATTCAGGATATGAATGCTGACTCCTGCTTACAACACGATTTTATCTGAATTCTGTCTCCTGTTTTCTAACTTCTCCTGGACTAGAGATTTTCCTTTGCCAGGGATACCAGTTCGGCAAATGCCTCCTGGTCGTTAACCGCCAAATCTGCCAGCATCTTGCGGTTGATTTCCACTCCCGCTTTTTTCAAGCCATTAATAAAGCGGCTGTAGGACAGGCCATTCATTCTTGCCGCAGCGTTGATTCTGGCAATCCACAGTTTGCGGAACTCACCCTTGCGCTTGCGGCGGTGTGCATAAGCATATGCTAAAGATTTCATTACGGCCTGGTTGGCCGGTCTGAAAATCTTTGATTTCATACCAAAGTAGCCTTTAGCCAGCTTTAATACCTTTTTATGACGCTTACGAGCGGTAACACCTCTTTTAACTCGTGGCATGACCTATACCTCCTTTTCTCAGCTAATACAGTTAATCATAAGGCAATACTTTTTTCATGCGCTTGGCATCGCTTGGATTTAAAATACCGGACTTTCTCAGTCTGCGCTTTCTCTTAGCACTCTTCTTCTCCAGAATATGGCTCTTGAATGCTTTCTTGTACTTGATTTTACCGGTAGCAGTCTTTTTAAATCTCTTGGCTGCCCCCCGGTGAGTTTTCATTTTCGGCACAAAAATCCTCCTCTCTTTTAGTCTGCTTATTTTCCATCCTTGGGAGCTAAAATCATGACCATATTTCTACCTTCAACTTTAGGCTGTTTCTCGATAACGCCTACCTCTTTCAGCTGTTCAGCCAGTTTCATGCACAGTTCCTTACCCAGAGTGGCATGAGTAATCTCCCTGCCGCGGAACATGATGGTTACCTTTACTTTATCACCTTTTTTCAGGAATTTCTCCGCATTGCGGGCCTTGGTTTGAAAGTCATGTTCCTCAATATTGAGGCGAAACTTAACTTCCTTCACATTGATTGTACGCTGCCTCTTGCGCGCCTCACGCTCTTTTTTGCTCTGCTGGTACTTGTACTTGCCGTAATCCATAATCCGGCATACCGGCGGGCGTGCCTGCGGGGCCACTTCCACCAAATCCAGTCCCTTATCGGCGGCTACCTGCAGCGCTTCCCTCACAGGCATAATTCCAATTTGGTCCCCCTCCGGCCCAATCAAGCGCACTTCCTTTGCCCTAATTTCCTGGTTAACTCTTAAATCCTTGCTAATGTTGTGTCACCTCCACAAAAATTGACCAATAAGTAAATACCCCAGCCCAGTTCCCCATTTAAAATAATACGGCGGAATGGACACACCATCCGCCGTTTGCATACAGATCCAGTATTCTTACTTAACGCAACAGTTTGACCTTATAAGCAACCTCCACGGCGCCATAAGGTGAGAAGCGGATGGCTTCTACTTGTTGATATTCACATGCACCTAATTAGTATAACATATTACCCGGTGACCGTCAACAATTAAATAGAGGCGTAGCACTGACTTCCTGCCCAGATTTTCCATACCTACTCGCTGACCTTATTTTTAATTTCCTCTTTTATATCCTCAATGAACCGAGCAACCGGTACCGCACCGATATCCCCCTTGCCGCGTTTTCTCACGGCAACAGTATTTTCACCTTGCTCCTTGTCACCCACAATCAGCATGTACGGAAGCTTTTCCAGTTGGCCCTGGCGGATTTTATAGCCGATCTTTTCGTTACGGTCGTCAACTTCCACCCGCAGTCCGACTTCTGACATCTGCTCTTTCAGCCTGTAGGCATATTCATTGTGCCTGTCGGCAATGGGTAGTATTTTTACCTGCACCGGCGCCAGCCAGGTTGGAAATGCCCCGGCATAGTGTTCAATCAGGATACCGATAAAGCGTTCGATGCTGCCAAACACGACCCTGTGTATCATGACCGGACGGTGTTTCTCGCCATCCTCACCGATATAAGTCAAATCAAATTTCTCCGGCATTAGAAAGTCCAGCTGGATGGTACCGCACTGCCAGGTCCTGCCTAGGCAGTCCTCCAGGTGAAAGTCAATCTTGGGGCCGTAAAACGCCCCGTCACCTTCATTGATCACGTAATCCATTTCCTTTTCCTTCAGGGCATTTTCCAGGGCACTGGTTGCCTTCTCCCAAATTTCATCAGAACCCATGGATTTTTCCGGCCGCGTGGACAACTCAACATGGTAGTTAAAACCAAAGATGTTGTAAAAACGGTCCACCAAATCAATGACGTTTTTTATTTCATCAGTAATCTGCTCAGGAAGCATGAATATGTGAGCATCGTCCTGAGTAAACGCTCGCACGCGCATCAAACCGTGCAGAACACCGGACATTTCGTGACGGTGCACCAGGCCCAGTTCCGCAGTACGGATGGGTAGTTCCCGGTAGCTGTGCTGCCCCTGTTTATAGACCAGCATGCCGCCCGGGCAGTTCATGGGCTTGATGGCAAAGTCCTGGTCATCAATTTTGGTAAAGTACATGTTTTCATGGTAGTGTTCCCAGTGTCCCGAACGCTCCCATAAGCCGCGGTTGAGAATGATGGGCGTCTTGATTTCCTGGTAACCGGCTTTTATATGCTCCTCACGCCAAAATTCCTCCAGCTGGTTGCGTAAAACCATACCCTTGGGCAGGAAAACGGGAAATCCGGGACCCTCTTCTACCAGTGTAAACAAACCCAGCTGTGTTCCCAGCTTTCTGTGGTCCCGCTTTTTCGCCTCTTCCAGCTTGGTCAGGTAGTCGTCCAGCTGAGATTTCTTGGGAAAGCTTGTCCCGTAAATGCGCTGCAGCTGCGGGTTGTTCTCGTTGCCACGCCAGTAGGCTCCCGCCACACTCAGCAGTTTAAACGCTTTCAAATAACCGGTATGGGGGACATGCGGTCCAGCGCAGAGGTCGGTAAAATCACCTTGCGTGTAGAGACTAATCGTTTCGTCCTCGGGTAAATCCCTGATTAATTCTACTTTATATTTTTCCCCTCTTTCCTCAAAGTACCGAATAGCTTCCTCCCGCGACATTTCCCGGCGGGTAAACTCCTGCTTTTCCTTTACCAGGCGCTTCATTTCCTCTTCAATCTTTTCCAGGTCCTCGGGCGTAAACTTGTGTTCGCTGTCAAAGTCATAGTAAAATCCATCTTCAATAGCCGGTCCAATTCCCAGTTTAGTGCCGGGAAACAGGTTTTGCACCGCCTGCGCCATCAGGTGTGCGGTACTGTGGCGAAACACACGCTTGCCGTAATCGTCGTCAAAGGTAAATATCTTGACGGATGCATCCTCTTCCAGTATATAGTCCATATCCACCTTGCGTCCATCGACATCAGCCGCCAGGGCTTCCTTGGCCAAACGCCCGCTAATTGACTTGGCAACCTCGGCTACTGTGGTTCCCCTGGCAAATTCCTTTACCGAGCCATCGGGAAATGTAATTTTCACAGACATGGTGCCCCTCCTTTTTCAATTTTTCTTGAAAAATAAAAAAGGTCTTTTCGCCCCAAGGGACGATAAGACCGCGGTTCCACCCTTCTTGAGAAACCAAAGTTTCTCCGCTTTACGACCGGTAACGAGGTCAGCCGGCCCTGCTTACTCGGCTTTCGGCAGGGCACTCGGAGATGGTTTTCAGCAAAACAGCGGTTTAAAGGGCTTCCAGCCAGCGGCCCTTTTTCTCTGGTAAACTTGTTTTGCCTACTCCTTCTCCTCATCGCATTAGCCGCTTTGAGACTTGTCTTAAATAATTATACGCAGTGCAACAGGGCTTGTCAAACTAGCGGGTAAAGTAAAAGACTGCAACCTGTACCAACCCAATAATAAACCCCAGCACCGCTCCCAAAACTTCGATATGTTTAAGTTCAGTGGCAGCAATATGGAAAACCAGGCGTTCAAACTGCTGCAAATCAAACTGTTTGAGCTTGTTTTCCACCAGGTGTTCAACTTTCACTTCCTTTAACAAATCTTTGGAAATATTGTCCGTCAGCTGTTCCAGTACTATGGGTGCTTCCTTTCTCAAAGTATCATCCAACATGCCCACAATAACATTTTTTACCGAGTTGGGTAAAAAACCCGGCAGTCTATCGTATACCCTTTGCTTCAGCAGATTGCTGATTAAAGCAATTAACTGGTGTTTTTTCTGGTCCTTGCTAACTTCACTCAGTATATCTTCCATGGAAAGCAGTTCGTTTTCAATGACCCTACCAACATTGGTGGCAATTTCGGCCTGGCGTTTGGGTATGAGACCCTGAATGGCCCATGGTGTAAAGGGTATTTTCCAGGGATGAAAGGGTCTGAATATCAGCTTGATAGCCAAGTAGTTGGTCAGCCAGCCAATAAGTGCACCGATACAGGGAATGATGATCAGTTGTAGCCACATGACACCCGCCTCTTTTCCTATGTTGAATATACCAAAATCATTAGATTTATGCAATTTTAGATTATTTTTTAAAATAAATTACAGAAAATAACAAGGCCAACGTTTATTTCTTACGTTGGCCTTGTTCTAAACAAAGATGACAGCCGGAACAGTCCATTGCCCTGTCACCGAATACTTTTTTAATTGTCTTTACCGTGTCTCGAAGCTGGGGTTTGTCAGGTACATGTAAAATCACCCGCCGGGGCGCAATGGTTATCAGGGCACTGATCAACAAGTCCTCATAGTTAATTTCGTTGTCAATAAAATCGATAATGAACCCTTCTAAGTAGTCATTATCGATGGGTTTATTATTACCGTCAAACAGCTCAAAAATGCCGGATTTTTTCAACACCACGTTTATCGTTTCTACCTTAGGATCCTGGATGTCAACAAAATAACGCAGGAGGCGAATAAACTCATCATATTCCTTTTCCATAAGGTAATCATCAACGGCCTGGTCCACAGCTTCTTCCAGCATTTCGCGATACTCTTTTAGGCGAAAGTTGATAAACCCCTCAATTATCAACCGGTTGTTGCTGCACAGGTAGTCCGTTAGTTGCTGCAAAACCTGCTGCCAGCGAACGGTGCGGTTAAACCTGTCTTCACTGTCAACCAAAAGATTAAAAACCCGCACTAATACAGAAGCCTGTTCTTCTTTATTAAAATAGTAATATTGAGTCCGAATAATCTGCTCCACCAACTCCGCTTCCCAGATATCAAGGATCAATTCCGCTATTAATTTTGCCAATTTACGGTTAAATAAAACCCCTAACTCACCGGGGGGTTCCGAATCCAAAAACTCAATATTAAAATTTAAAAAACCGTAATTTCCCAAATGCTGCTCCAAAACATTTATATCTAAACCTTCTAAACCCAGGGAACTTGGCGCACTTTTGAATTTTTCCCTTATCAGGTCAAAATATTTGGCCGAACCCAACTGGTAACAAGGACTCACATTTTTTCACCTCTCTTTTGTGTTTAGTATATGTGAGCCCATCTACACATATACAACAAGCTTGTGGCTCGCCAAACATTATTGTCCTAAACTGGAAAATTTATACTCATGTATTATTTCAGCCAAGTAAGTACATAATTATACTAAACTGACTTTGGAGGTGTAAAAAGTTATGAAAGTAAAAGTAGATCCTGATGAATGCATTGAATGCGGTGCCTGCATTGACACCTGTCCTGAAGTTTTTGACTGGGGGGACGATGGTAAAGCAAAAACCATAGTAGATGAAGTCCCTGCTGACAAAGAAAACGAGGCTCATGAGGCAGTCGAAAGCTGCCCTACAGCTGCTATCAGCGAAGAATAATGTCTATGAATTATTGTCTGGTTTTCTTGTTATACTAAGGTTAGGAGGGATGCCCAGTGTTTTTTGAAATGAGACACAGACTAAAAAGATTGCACTGGTTATCAATTTTAGCCTATCCCTTAGCTTTCGTTAAAGGTCTGTTAATTGGACAGTTCATTGGTCGAAGGATGGCGAGGGATTAGGTTTCCCTCCTTTTTCCGAACAAAACAGCCTGCAGGCCTTCTGCAGGCTGTTAGATATTTAAGTTGTTGTTGCCAAACTGACTGATAGCCCCTTCCAGGTTTATGGTAGCCTGCAACAGTGAATTGGCATTATTGCGTAAATACAACTTTTCCAGCGGCGCCAGGCATTTTTCCAGAGCAGCTATACCATCCTCAATACCTTTAATGTCCTGCATCATGTTTTCTACCGGTTCGGTCAACTGGCACAGGGTTAGCAGGTCGGGGTCAAGCTGCTGCAGGTATTGCAAAACAGCGACATATACCTGCCGGGCCTGTGCGACAGCCTGCTGGGCCCGGAGTAAACTTTCAGTAAAGGATTTATCCTTTCCTTCCAGCTGTTCCCGAAGCTCTATGACGATTTCACAAAGCTGGGTAATTTCTTTTTCAATCTCTTTCCTGCCGGCCAACTGTAAAATAATTTCCTCAAACTGGTTCACTAAGTCATCAATTAATTTCCGGTATTGAACCAGGCCAGCCTGCTTTTCCTCCAATTCCTGACAGACTGCAGCAGCAGTTTCGGTTAATCCGGTCAGCTGCTCCCGCAGTGCGTCCCGGGCAGCCAACACCTGCTTGTCTGCCAGTTCCTTACGGAAAGTATCCAATTTGACACCTAACCGGTTGATCTCGTTATTTAAATCGCCAACCTTCACCTTGCAGTCCTTTAACCGCTCCAGAGCCCGCGCCACCCCGTCATCGGTCTGCCGGGCACTGCTGATGAGTTTGAGTGTCATTGATTTAAAATAAGTCACCTTGTCCTGGACAATTGCCACCAAGTTATTGAGAAACCGCACCAGCACATCCACCCGCTGACCGGCCTGGGAAATTTCGTCCATGCCGGAAGCAAACATTTGACACTCATCGCTGCTGAAATCACCTTCGACGCAGGCATTAAGATAGTCCAAAAACATGCGAAAACGTTTCCCCAAGGTCTTCACATAAATATACCTGAACAAGACTGCAAAAACCAGTCCCTGGACCACAAGGCCGGGAAGTACCTCTGTCAGGTATATCTGCCGCGCAGCCGTCCCCAGCGACGCCAACCGCAGATGAAAATAATATGCCCAGACAACAATAAAAAAGGAAATGGTGCCCATGGAGATAAAAAACATTTTGTTGATCAACAGTTTGTTACGGAACATGGTCTCCCTCCTCCACACTGAGCCAGTCCCCCACACTAACACCAGCCCGTTCAATACTTCCCACCGGCAGCTCAATAGCCACGGCAGCATTGCGGCTGCCGATAAAGACTTTGTTGGGCTTTACAGCCGCACAAGTTTTCACCACCCGGTTGTTGCGGTCCAAAAAAATGACGTCTATGGCAAACCGCATGCCGAAAGTATGAATTGCGGAACACGGTTTAATCACCAGTGCCGCCCCCTCCGGCAGACTGCTTTCACCCAGCAGTCCCTTTAACCGCCTGAAAAAAGTATCTGCAACGGCTGTTTTGCCCGCAACGATTGTATTACGGGTTTTATTTTGAATTTTGCAATTTCTAAATTTCATTGCCCCAACACCCTGATAATTTGAATTGCCGCCGGTCCCAAAAGCACGATAAACATAGTAGGGAAGATAAACAGCACCATGGGAATCAACATTTTAATAGGGGCTTTCATAGCCAGCTCTTCTACCCTCTGGCGGCGTTTCTGGCGGACATGATTTCCCTGGGCACGCAGGACACTGGCTAATCCCACCCCTAACTGGTCAGCCTGAATTACTGCTGATACAAAATTATTGATATCTTCCGTTCCCGTGCGTTTAGCCAAATTTCTCCATGCTTCTTTTCGCGACTGCCCTACCTGCAGCTCACGCAGCAGGTATGCCAGTTCAGTGGCCAGCGGCCCCTTGCTTTTTTCCACAACCCGTGCCAAAGCTGCATCAAACCCCAAGCCGGCCTCAACGCTGACAGTTAACAAGTCCAGACAATCGGGCAGTTCCTTGTCCAGCTTCTGCTTTCTAACCGTAATGTTACGTTTTATAATTAAATCCGGCAAAAAATAGCCAGTTAGAATGCCTATTACCATCCAACGGAGTACACTGAGAAAACTCAATTCGGCCAGCGGCATTATTACCACGGGCACCAACCCGATCACCGTGGCACTGAACAATTTGGCCGCCACCAAGTCGGTTGGCAAGGCCGTAGTAAACCCGGCCTGCCACAGTTTTTGCTGCCAGGTTTTCTTTTTCTCCAGCGGCAATAAAAAGGTGGCCTTTTTTTTCACCCACTGACGCAG
Organism: Thermoanaerobacteraceae bacterium; assembly: GCA_017656305.1. Lineage (GTDB taxonomy): Bacteria > Bacillota > JADQBR01 > JADQBR01 > JADQBR01 > JACDOG01. Next base: position 14,168 of record JACDOG010000013.1, on the reverse strand, counting down.
CGGCTGGATAACCCTCTCGGAAAAAGGTTCCTGCAAATGTTCGGGGTATTCCTTAATATCCAGTTGCTGTTCCGCAAGCCGCCGTCTTAACTGCGATTCGGAAATCAGGTGTTCCCCATAGGCCAGTATGAAGCAACATACTGCAAGTGCCGCCATAACAGAGGTAACCACCATTGAGTTTCCCTCCTCCCGCATCGGTCAGCTTTACAAGGTCAGGTCTAGATGTCAATGGTAACAATCTTTTTAATCAACAGAGCTCCCAGCAGCTGGGAAACCACCCCCCCGGCAATCAGGAAGGGGCCCACAGGGTCTGTAACCAGCACACCAATGTACTCCGGGTTAATGAGCGTCAATATTACCGCCAGTACCAGGGGCAACAGGCCAATTATCAGCCCGGATATTTTTCCCTGTGCCGTCAAGGTTTTGATCTCACCCTGAATTCGCGCTCTTTCCTTAATGGTGGTTGCTATATTCCCCAAAACTTCGGCCAGGTTGCCACCTACCTGGCGCTGGATTAAAACAGATGTGATGACCATTTCCAGGTCGTCACTTGCTATCTGCTTTGCCATACCTTTTAAAGCCACATCCGTGGGTACACCCAGCTGAATTTCCTTCATTACTTTGGAAAATTCCTTACCAATTGGCGGAGGCATTTCTTTGCCGACCAAATCCATTGCCTGCATAAAGCTGAAACCTGCTTTAAGGGAGTTGGACATGAGCACCAAGGCTTCTCCCAACTGCTCGTTAAACTTCTCTATGCGCTTGCGCCTTGCCCTGGCAACCCACAGCGGGGGAATAAGAACACCGAGGGTAACCAGCATTACCGCCCAGTAAAATTGCTCCAGCATAAACAAAATACCAGCAGTAATAAACAGCAACACGTATAATGCAACAAACTCCTCTATTCGCAGCGGCAGACCTGCCTGGTAGAGATATTTGGTAATTTTGTCAGACAGGTTCACCTTGGCTAAGAGAACGGTGATTAAGCCTTTTAACTTGTCTTTCTGCCTGGCCTGCACGGCCTCACTGTTTTGAAACCCTGCTTCCTGAAGCAGCAGCTTGAATTTACGCCGCTCTTCCAAGAGGTATAACAGGCCCAGTACAACAACACCAAACCAGCCGGCGATGAAAACACTAGTCACAACAATCATACCGCATCACCTAAAATCCCGGCAAAAATATTCTGGGAGGCAGGTTTATCCCGGCATTAACCAGCCTGTCCATAAACTTTGGCCGAATGCCGGTGGCTTTAAATCCTTTGTTGATACCGTCATCGTGATACCGGAAAATGTCCTGCAGAACAATAACATCGCCTTCCATACCCTGCACTTCAGTAATATGCGTAATCCGCCTTTTGCCGTCACTCATCCGCGACTGCTGGATAATCAGATGGATGGCGGAAGCAATCTGTTCTCTTATGGCGCGCACGGGCAAATCCATTCCCGCCATGAGTACCATGGTCTCCAGGCGAGACAGTAAATCCCGCGGTGAGTTGGCATGTCCCGTAGTCAGCGAACCATCATGCCCCGTGTTCATCGCCTGCAGCATGTCCAGAGCCTCGCCACTGCGCACCTCACCAACAACAATTCTATCGGGTCGCATCCGCAAAGCATTACGAACCAGATCCCGGATAGTAATAGCTCCCTTTCCTTCAATATTAGGCGGTCTCGTCTCCAAGGTAACCACATGTTCCTGCATCAACTGTAGTTCCGCGGCGTCTTCAATGGTTACAATCCGCTCGTTGGCAGGAATAAAGGAAGATAAGACGTTTAAGGTTGTTGTTTTTCCGGAACCGGTGCCACCGGAAACCACAATGTTTAGCCTGGCTTTGACACATGCCTCTAAAAACTGGCACATTTCCTCGGACATCGTACCCAGTTCAATCAAGTCTTTCGCCTGGAAGGGTTCCTTGGAAAATTTTCGAATGGTAAGCACCGGGCCTATCAACGACACCGGGGGAATAATAGCATTGACCCGGGATCCATCTTTCAGCCTGGCATCAACCATAGGCATGCTTTCATCAATTCGCCTCCCGATAGGTGCTACAATGCGCTCGATAAGGTTCAGCAACTGCTCGTCACTGTCAAATTTTATCGGTGTCAATTCCAGGCGGCCGTTTCGTTCGATGAAAACCTGGTTTGGCCCGTTTACCATAATTTCCGTAACCTCCGGATCATTGAGCAGCTGTTCTATAGGCCCGTACCCGACAGAATCATTAACAATTTCCTGTATTAACTGTTCCTGTGCCGTCCGAGACAGGCTCCCCTCTTCAGCCAGCACTTTCCGTGCAATCTCACGAATTTTCTCCGCAAGGTCACCCTCTCCCCGATCTGCGTAGCCGTTTTTGCCTATTTCCTCAATCACTGCCTGGTGAATTTTCTTTTTTAAAGCAGCCTTAGAATGAATACTCGTCACATGCGTACCAGCACTAACTTCATTTCTTTCCAGGCGTTCCAGCAATGACATGACAAGTTCCCTCCCTTACGGAAGATCTCTTTAAAAGCTGAATATTTTTCTGATTAATCCCCTTTTGGCCCCGTTTACCGTTTCCTTGCCCGCCAGAACAGCGGCAAGGGTTTCAAAAGCCCGGTTTAAAGTACTGTTTGAGCGTACCAGCGTTGGTGGAACCCCCTTATTGACGGAAGTAAGGACGCTTTTTTCGTCATAAGGGATGGAGGTAACCATAGTACTTTCAAGCGTCTTTTCTACCATCTGCTTTTTAAAAGCCCCGTCTCTTTCGGCAAAGTTTTCCACTAGCTGTACTTTGTGGCCAATCTCCAGTGCTTCCAGTACCCTGCTGGTATTTTTGGCAGCTTTTAAAGAAAGAATGTCCGGAGTCACTATTTGTATCACGGTATCTGCTACTTCTAGGGCATACAGGTTAATGTCGTTAAATCCGGTGGTCAAATCCAAGATTAAATAGTCAAACTGTGTACGCAAACAGCGCACCACCTGTTCAATCAATTCTCTGGTAATCTTTTCACTGTTTTCCACGCTTCCCAAACCGGGCAGCACCTGTACTCCCGACAAATGGTACAGCATGTAACCCTGCAACACATCCCAGTTGATAACTTCTTCTTCCAGCAAATGCTCCAGCGAACGCTTGGAACTCAGCCCGAGCATCAGTGCAACATCACCAAACTGTACATCCAAATCCATTAAAGCAACCTTGGCTGACAGGCCCAAGACAACGCTCAAATTTGTGGCTACAAAACTTTTGCCCACCCCACCTTTGCCAGAAAAAACCGCAATTATCTTGGCCAGCCGTTTTTCTTCTGGTTTTCCCTCCCGGCCTTCATCCACAAAGCCGTGGCGTCGCAATTTGTTTACCTGCCGGATAGTACTGGCAACTTCATCCCCGCTAAAGGGTTTGATCAGGTACTCGCGAGCACCGGCCATCATGGCCTTTTTCAAGTATTCCTGTTCGCCTTGAATGGAAATGATAATGATCTTGGTTTCCGGAAAGCGCATGGTTATTTCCTCCGTGGCGCGAATACCGTCCATACCCGGCATGTTTATATCCATTAGTACAACGTCCGGTTTAGTATGTTTTACAATTTCAATTGCTTCCTCACCAGTTCCCGCCTCACCGACAACAGAAATATCTTCCTCAAAATATAGTAACCGGGAAATGTCCTGCCGTGTTTGTTCCACATCGTCCACAATTACTACTCTAATAGGTTCCATCTATTATTTCCCTCCTCGGTCTAGCAGTTTATACACGCTCATGGGCGGCAACGCAGAGAAATTACTATCCTGCGGTCCTCTTAAAGATAGATGCAGCTTGCCGTAATTGCCGGCTAACACAATGGCCTGCGCTTCTTCTGGCGAAACTTCTAATGTGGCAGTAGCCATTTCCACCGCGTCCTTCTGCCTGTCCAGCAACTGGTTAACAGCCAGCAGGCGGACATTTTGCGCCACAATCACCGTTTCCGGGTACACCTTTTCATTGCCCTGCTGCGGGGGGTCCACGGTGGCCAGTACGTCCACTCTATCGCCCGGCTTTGCCAGGCCGGCCAGACCCTGCACATTGTCCACTCTAATAGTCAGCGCCCGCTTGCCAGGACTAATTTTAAAACTCAGTCCTGCCACTGCCCCATGAGTATCCATGAGTTTCTGCTTTATTATCTGCTCCCCGGGAAAAATAGTCGTTTTTGCCACAGTTCCCACCAGCTGGGCTTTGTCTCTTAAGGCTCCAGGAAGAATATCCCGGTTACGTACTTCCTTTAAAACCACGTCTTCGGCTGTAACGGGCTCTCTGGCACCTATTTCCCGTGCTGCCACCAGGACCATGGTGGTTTCTAGTTCCTGGTTGGCCCTGGCTTCCAAACTGCGCAGGAAATAATAACTGCTGACACCGGCAGCTATGGCAAATACCAGTGAAAGAAGTATCAATTTTTTCCGCATCTAACCATCCCCTTTAACCAGCCGTACAGTACTCAAGCCGTAATCCGGAGCTGCCGTAGAAGGTACACCGACTGCAACGGTTTTTACGAAATACCCGGTTATTTCGCTGTTAACGCCCCCGCCACTTGTTTCCGTTACCATAAATGCGGCAAAACCTTTTATTTTAACCTGCTTTACCTGTTCCGACACATAGCCTAAATCTTCATACACCGGCACCAGCAGAATTTTTGGGCAGTCCGGTGTAAAACTTTCGGGAGTGCACCGGGGAACATGGGTGCATTGACTCAGCAAGTAATCCACCGCCTTTTTGGTGGGCCCTGCCATGTTTCCCGTCTCTGTTTGCACAATATCCCCAATGGACAGCCAGCCCGGGTAGCCGTGCTTTAAATTCTCTTCATATCGTGTTGCACCCTGGCCGCCCAGCGAAAGCGCTCCAAAGTTGCCCGGGCCCAGGTAATTTTCAAAAGAAAAGCCATTTGGTGACTGTTTTAGTACATACGGTTCGCCAAATTGAAAGTCATGTTCCTCAACCGCCAGAGGCGCTGCTCCCTGGATTGAAGCAATACCCACCAACCGTGCTGCCGACGCAGCTGTAACCTTTCCTTGAGCATATCCCAGCAGCGGTGCAAAAAAATACTTCACATGCTGCTCACCTCTGACATCCAGCCCGCGGTTGTCCACATCCTTGAGAATTTGGTAGCTACTGACCGGATTAACATTACGGAGCAAGTAGTCTTCCGCTACAGCTACAGCGCTTTCGGGATGTTGTACCAGTTCCCTGGTTCCTGCCAAGGCAGCGGCATCCGTCCCGGTTTGCAGCATTTTTTGTTCCAACAGTGCCAGCCCAATGTCCACCACTATGGCTGACACCGCTAAAAACAAACTCATGCTTATAGCCACCAAAACCAGGGCATTGCCTTTTGGGTTTTGCAGGAACCGCCCCCAGTACACAGTTTCACCTCGCATTTATTCCACCCGCATGGTAACTTGAGACTTGACGACAAATGGATTGGGTAGGAAATAATTGACCAGAGGAGCATAAATGGTGACAGGATACCTTACTTCCACGGTAATGCTTTCTCCCGGCTTCCTGTTCCCTTCCGTTGGCGTAATAAATATCTGCGGCTGGCTGCTCCCCGGCAGGGTAACCACTTCATTGACGCGATTGATTATTTCCGAATCATTGGCATTGAGTGCTCCCAAACGCGCACCTTCCCTGGCAGCATGGTTGATTACCAGGGAAGCGTGAATGACGTGACCCAACTCCAGCGTCCCCAAGATCAGAATTAAAACCAGGGGTAAAACAAGGGCTATCTCCACCAAAGCCTGTCCCTTGGTTTCACGCAATTTTACTAACATCACGCTCATCCCCCCAAAACCAGCTGGAGTAATACAGCAGCTCCAATGAGCGCCCCGTACGGAATAGTATCGGAAACCTGCCCGTGGTCCATATCAGGCAGTGTATTCACTTTAAAACCGCTGAGAATAAATATTCCCAACCCCACCATGGAGATTTTTACCGTGGTCAAAAACTTCCGGCGGTAAACCAGGACCGCCAGCGCATACAGACCACCCAGCACACCGGTGATTAAAAATGTATGAAAAGTAAACACCGGCCCCATGTATGCACCGACAGTGCCCAGCAGCTTGGCATCTCCGGCTCCCATTCCCCCCAAGGCATAGGGGATTGCAAAAATCACAATACCCAGGAGCCATCCCAACAGCGACTGCGCCAATCCCGAAAGCCCGAAGTAGTATATATTCAAAATGATTCCCACTGCAGCACCGCCTAGAGAGGCCCAGTTATAAATCTTCCGTTGAAAAATGTCAGTATAAAAACAAATAACCAGGATAAGTCCGAGCAATACCTCTAACAGCATCACCTTAAAAGCCTCCTTGAGGTTTTGGATAAGGAAGCCCTACTCAGACGAGTAGGGCTTCCCGGGGACAAAATTACTGACTTCCTGTTTGTGTATTCAACTCGGTCTGCACATTGCTAAACATACCGGCAATGGTGTCCTTCAGAGCAACCAGTGATCCGATTAATAATACGGCAACTACAGCGATAATCAAACCGTACTCCGTCATCCCCTGTCCCTGCTCATCACGGTAGAAGTTTTTCAACCAGGCAAACATTGGTTTCACACCTCCATTAATTGATTTTATGCTCAGCCCTGGTGTTTAACTAAAGTTTATCAATAGCTGTAAGTAAATAGAATCCATCCCTGGTCTCAAATTTCGTAGGACTACGGTCCCAAATAAGAAAACGGCCCCCAAAAAGAGCCGTCCCGCTGAGAATATTATAATTATCCTGTTCTTGACACCTACATCTTTACCAGGTTGTGTTTTACCGCAAAAATGGCTGCCTGAGTCCGGTCGCTGACATCCAATTTACGTAAAATGTTTGTGATATGATTCTTTACGGTCTTTTCACTGATATACAGCTGCTCGCCAATTTCTTTATTGGATAAACCCTTTACCACACACTGGAGCACTTCTTTTTCCCTGGCGGTAAGCCGGGGTAATTCCTCCTCACCTTTATTTAAACGCTTAAACTCATTCAGAAGCTTTGCAGTAATATCCGGGTGAATTATGGATTTACCGGCAGCCACCTGTTTCACCGCATTAATTAAGGTGTCAGCATCCACGTCTTTCAATACATACCCGGAAACACCCATGTTGACCATTTCAAAAATGTACTCCTCGTCATCGTGAATGGTCAGAGCAATCACGCCTATTTCCGGAAATTCCTGTTTGATAATCCGCGTTGCTTCCAAACCGTTCATCCCAGGCATGTTGATATCCATCAAGACAACATCCGGCTGGTACTGGCGCGTCTTCTCCACCGCTTCATTGCCATTGGCCGCCTCACCAACAATCTGCAGTTGTGGGTCCAAAGCAAGGATCTTTACCAATCCCTGCCGGATCAGTGCATGATCATCAGCCAGTAACACCTTAATCATATCCATATCATTACCCCTCTAAAGGTATTTGAAATCTAATTTCAGTGCCTTTTCCCGGGGCACTGTTAATTTCAAAAGTTCCTTTTAACAATTCTATCCTTTCACGCATCCCTATCAATCCAAAGGTTTTATCCTGACCCATTTTCTCCTTCACAACAAACCCTACCCCATCGTCCTTTATGCTGCAGTTTACGACTTTTGGAGTCATTTCCAGCCTTACTACTACCTTGCTGGCCTGAGCGTGTTTGTAAGCATTGTTTACTGCTTCCTGAATGACACGGAAAATTGCCACCTCCATGGCAGAGGAAATGCGCTTCTCCTGCCCGAAGGCGATCAGTTCCACTTTCAGCCCGGTACGCTCTTCGTACTCATTAAAATACCTTTTCAGGGTAGGAATAATCCCCAAATCATCCAGGGCCATGGGACGCAGGTCAAAAATTATTTTCCGCACATCCTGCAGGCTGTTTTTTAATACCTTTTTCAACTCACGGAGCTCTTTCGGCACCTGGGCCGGGTTTTTTTCCAGGAGACGCTCGCAGATTTCGATACGCAGGATAACATTGGCCATGGATTGAGCGGGCCCGTCATGAATATCCCGGGCTACCCGCCGTCTTTCTTCCTCCTGGGCTTTAATCACCTGCATACTTAAATGCTGGCGCTGCTGAATTTCTTCCAATTTGGTAGAAATCCCTTGCAGGTTGCCACTCAGCAGGCTTAACGCCGCACCTACCTGACTCACCATGTCTTCCGCTTTTTTCACAGTCTCGTCCAGCTTGCGGAGACTGATTTCCAGCTGGTGTCTGCGCTGTCTCAGCTGGCTCTCCCGCTCTCTTAACAAGCCCAGCTTTACCTGCAATTCTTTTGCCCGGTCGTACGCTTCCTTAATATCCTTTTCTGTGTATCTATTAAAGTTCCTACTTACTTCCATCAACCGTAGCCGCGCAGTTTTTTCCAACCGCTCCAGCTCATCTACCTCTCTTATGGTTTCTATCGTCCTTTTTTGGATTTCCTCCAGTTCCAACGCCACCCGCTGTTTCTCCATCCGCGCGTTTTCCGCTATATCATAAATCTGTTCTTTGCTTTTTTCCACCGCAGAAATTGTATCCTTAATTATCTGGTCCAAAGCTTTCAGGTCAAACATGACGTCACACTCCTGCCGCAATGAAACTGTGTTTCTATGTAGCTCATTAATTTTCTCAAATTCTTAGAACTTCATCAAGAAGATGATTTAGCCATTAAACGTCAAAAAACCTCTTTTAACACGAAAAAAATCAAGAAATACATGCTGTTTCTCATCTCAAAAATAATTGAAAGGCAAAAAGTTTAAATCCTCTCACAGCGCGATTGTCTTTGAAGACAAAAACGGCAATTCCCTGGAAAGCCCAATTCGCAGTACAGTTGCTGCAGCAATCTTATAAGGACCTAACCGGCAAAGACGTTCCCAATGCCGACATACGCTAGTACTTAAGAATTCCCCAAACCCTTCGGCATCACTTGCCGAGGGGTTGATTTGCTCCCGCTGTTTACCCCTTAATTACAGCCAAAGTCCTCAACTTTTTTAACGGCTTAATCAAATCCAGCTCCTGCTCAATTACAGCATCAATGTCCTTGTAAGCAAACCGGCTTTCTTCGGAGACATCCTTTTTCTTCCGTTTCCCCAGCACCACACCAAGTTTTTCAAGATCCGCCAGGGTATCTGCAGCCGGTATTTCCCGCTTGGCCTGGCGCCTCCCCAGCTTACGTCCCGCCCCGTGGGAAGCACTACAGAAGCTCTCCGGATTACCGCGACCTTCCACTATATAGCTGTAAGAACCCATAGCTCCGGGAATAATACCCAATTCCCCTTTCCCGGCGCGAATAGCTCCTTTCCGGTGCACCCAGACTTTCCTGCCGTAATGCTCTTCCAATGCTGCGTAGTTATGATGGCAGTTCACTTCCTTTTTAAACTTTATATAGGGAAAAATTTGACACAGTTCCTCTTTCACTACCTTAAGCATGACCTCCCTGTTTTCCCGGGCAAACTGCAAGGCCAGGCGCATCCACCGGATGTAGGCTTTTCCTTCTGGTGACTCCACGGGTAGAAATGCCAGCTGATAGTTCCTGGGCACAGGCCAGCCCCACTGTGCATTCAACTGCTTGGCTAACTCATTAAAATACCTGGCAATTTGATAGCCGAAATTGCGGCTCCCACTGTGAAGCATAATACAGACCATGCCGCCCTCATCTTCCTGCACTTCGATGAAGTGGTTGCCACCACCAAGCGTCCCAATTTGGTAATAACCTCTTTCAATTTCTCCCGATAACGCGTGGCTGCGAAAAAATTTCCCGGCAGCGTCCAGGGTTTGACACTGCTGCTTCTTTTTGTGATGGTCAAAACCCGTCGGTATCCTGTGCATTAACCGCTCAACAAAATTACTTAACTCCTTAAATTCAGACTTGTGGATGCTGGTTTCCACAAAACACATGCCGCAACCGATATCTACACCTACCGCATTGGGAATAATAACGTCTTCTGTGGCTATCACGCCGCCGATTGGCATACCGTAACCCTCGTGTACATCGGGCATCAATGCTACCCACTTGTGCAGAAAGGGCAAATTGGCTAAATTTAGTGCCTGCTCCCAGCAGCCTTCATCTATTTGTCCTTCATGTTCCAACCAGACTTTAACCGGTTTTTTCATGCAATTTTTATCGAACTTGACAAACAACTTGTTCCCTCCCACTGTTTTTGCTTTCCAGCCCAATGTTATCTTACCATACCGCTTCACCCGAAAAAATATATTACCTGCCTGGTTTTAAATGGCAGCACCTCGTGCTACAATAGTGTATGAATTCAGACGGGGAGGAAAACTTATGGCAGTCAGGGAACCGTTAAATGTGCAGCTTGCCGGCTTTATCGATGTGGAAACCACGGGACTGAGCAAATATAGGGACGAAATTGTGGAGTTCTGTATGGTGCTGTTTTCCTTCCGCCCGGACACCGGTGAACTGCTGGAGATTGTTGAGGAATATACCGGGCTGCGGGAACCGGGAATTCCCATTCACCCGGCTGCCGCCCGGGTCCACGGACTATATATGGAAAACGTTCGCGGTTGCAAGCTGGATGAAGCCAGAATTGAACATTTAATACAGCTGGCAGACATATTAATTGCCCATAATGCCAGTTTCGACCGCAGTTTCGTGGAGCGCATGTTTCCGGCAGCAGCAGCCAAACCCTGGTACTGCTCCATGCGGGGAATTGATTGGTATGCCGAGGGTTTTTCCTCCAGGGGACTGCAAAACTTACTAAAGGCCCACGGCATTGAAGTCGGCCGGGCCCATAGAGCGGAAGATGACGTAAAAGCAGCAATTAAACTGCTCTGCCAGCGCGGCAGAAACGGAGAAACTTACCTGTGCAAAATGCTCAGGAACCACAATAAAAGGGGAGCTTAAGATTGTCATTTATTCCGGTTAAACTGGCAAAAGGGCAAAGCCTCGAATAAAAACAAGCGTTTGCCAAAGCGATAACCAAAGAAGCTATTCGCATCTTAAATGTTAAACCGGAATATCCCCGAGAGAATTGGGCAACATCCGGTAAAATTCACTCGATTAAATTTGGTCCCGGAGGCCCAATTTCTTTGATCATTTACTCATACTTTCAATTAACTCGTTAAGTTGCCGTACTCTTGCTTCAATTTCATTCACTGCTTGTGTAATTTTCTGTCCGTTGATTTCATCATAATTTAATATATAGTAACTCAACGATTTTTTATTGTTCCCGTCAGTTAGTTCCCTTAGGTCAGAATAAATTTGTGCAATATCATATAATTCGTCTTTAGCAACATTTTTCACTATAGTTTTAGCATTTATGATTGGTATATTTATATCAACTAGAAGTTGATATAATCTATCATTACTGTCTTCAAATAAAAGGGTTTCAATCATCCTAAAATTGTTGTCCTGAATAAAACGATTTACTCCATAATTGTAATATTCAAATTCTTTAATGGTCATTTTACCATCAGCTATACGCTTTAACATCCAAGCAATATCTCCGTAAATATGACTTAAAGTATTTACTTTTTTTGAAATAGCATATTTAAAATTGCCATCAACATATTTCAAGCTGCTATTCTTGTTTACGCTTCTCTTTTGCCCAGCACAAGCAGTGAAAGATAAAGATAAAACGGAAATCACTATGATAACTAGCACCCATAGTTTTATATTTCTTAAATTCATTTAAACACCTCAATAACTTAATTAGTTCTGTTAACTTAAATCATATTTGCAATCGTAGAACCCCAGTGTTTATGCTGTTGGTGTAAGTTACCAGCTTCACCCCCAGACATAAACAGAGGAGGTTCTACGAAGATGGTTAACTTATCTTGTCCCAAGTGCTCAAAAACTACACATTAAATCTAAGGGGGGTTAAGGATTGTGAGATATAAGGGCTTACTTGTAATACTAATATTTATTTTACTAATTATCGGTTGCAATAGTTCACCACCAGCTTTAACGGAACAAGAAGCACGGAACTTAATTATTAAATCTGATAAACTCTTAAGTTTATTGGCAACAGGTGGAAATAATCCTACGCCAATATTCTTAGGTCCAAAAGAGCAAGTACTTGATGATAGAATTAACACTAAAGAAAAAGTTATGCATCTATTACAAGAAGTTTATACGGAAAATAGGGCAAAAGAAATTTACGAACATTTTAAGTATAATGAAGTGGATGGAAAGATGTTTAAGCCTAGTTATGACATGCCAAATAATGCCATTGAAGAAAAAACAAAGATTCGCAAGATCGAAGTCAATGGTGACCAAGCTCAAGTCATTTATACACAACCACTTTATTATAGCACAATAAAAGAAACAGATTTTGCTGTAAAAAAGGCCTTTTTCAAATACGAGAGAAATAGTTGGAGATTAAGCGATATAGAGCCTATAGAAAGTGAAGGTCCAAGAGAATAATACATTATAAACGTAAAATTTGTTTCCTCAGAAACTCTTTTTTACTTGTGGAGTGTTGGCTATGCGCCAATATTTCTTTCGTGACCCACTGATTAGTTTTGCCCAGTCCTCAGGGATGCCAAAAACGAAGATTACGCCTCTTGGTCTTAGGTTTCTTCCACTGTTTTAAGAGACACATCCGTAATCTTCTTCGTATCCATTCATCCTTTCCCTTTCTGCTATTTCCTTTTGCACGGATTAATGGCCTGCCGTAAACCCGGCTATGTAGGTCTCACAGTCAGGTTCTGTCTTTCTAGCTTACACATAAATGTATGTGATCTGCCGCCAACGTGTCACGGGTTGACGGCCCAGTGCCGTTCCATCTTCAGCAGATCTCCTTCCACATCAAAGGGCTCCAACTGTTTGTATGAGCCGGTAACTGCGGCATAAAACTCTAAAAAACTGGAGAACATCCTCCGTTTAGGCATCTATTTTAGCGAGGAAAGCTCTTTATTTGAAATTGAAAAATGGTTCTCTTTGTACATCAATCCTAATAATATTATTAGCCCTAATAATATTAAGAATGCAGATAAGGTAAAAACCCCGTTATAGCTAAAATGTTCAAATATTATAACCCCTATTATCGGAGCTATCAATCCACGGATCCCCGCTAAGGTTGAATGTATGGACATATAGATAGAAGGTTCGGTATTATCAGCAAAGTAAATAGCAACATTTGGATAGGCTAAGCTTAACCCTTCATGTGCAACTCCGTGAAAAATTGAGGCCAGTATAATAAAAGGAAAATTACCACCGAATAAATATAGAGTCGGTAATAATAGCCATATCCCTATCATTATAACTGCAGAAAATATTGGATTAATTTGATCTATTATTTTTCCTGAAAAATAAGTTCCTATGATGCCTGCTAAAGAAAAACAAGCTGTCAAAATACCAACCTGAAAGTTGCTTAAGTTTAGAATTTTAACCTGGTACATTGGGTACGTACCAGCAGCCAATAAATGACCCATTCCAAAAACCATCACCCCCAAGGAGTACCATCCATACATTGGATTCTTCCAAATAAGACTTATTATTGTTCTTATAGTAGAAGTATTTATTTCTGATTCCCTTTGTTTTGCAGAGGCTCTCAAGACAGTTTTTGAAATAACCAAACCAGAAGACATCCCTATTAAAGCGAGAAAAGGGAAAACTATTTGATGACCGACTTGGTCTAAGCCAAGCCCAATCACTAGTGAACCTAATATACTAAAAATTATTCCACCAATTTGGACTAGACTCATTAGCCTACCACGTACTTTATCATTATATATATCCTTAACTAATGCAGTGTAAGCTGGAATTGTAATAGCCTCAATAATATAATGAACTATTACAATAAAAACAAATATTTTGGGATCACTTGTTAGAGCAACTAGAATTAATAGACCTCTACCTACTACCCAGGGAATCGAAACAAATTTTAATATATTTGAACGATTAATTTTTGTTGCCCAAAAAGGTGTAAACAACCGCGAAACAAAAGGAGCAGCAATAATTATTGAAACTAGAAAACTACTAGCACCTAATCTAATACCAACAATAGAAAAAAACGAAGTCGCAAATGTTATAAATATCCCATTTAATATACCAGAAATTAAATTTAACGAAAAATTTTTTCTGTAGTCACATCCAGTTCTGTGTAAAAAGTTTTGTTCAAAAATACACCTTCTCTCTTTGTAGCCCTTTTTTATTTAAATAATAAAGAAATTAACTTTTTGGTATCTAGAGTTAATTTAGGCTTCATTGACTTTGTAGTGACCCCCAATTTGTCAACACCTTAAGCGACATTTTTACGGAGACTGA
>JACDOG010000012.1 GCA_017656305.1 Thermoanaerobacteraceae bacterium | reverse complement strand
CAAAATCCCGCCGGTATTTGATAATACATTTGGAATTCATTACAATTAAGTATGTAAGAGAATAGTCAAAGGGAGGTTGTAAAGTTGCACCTGTTTGAAAAACCCGGTCCAAAAAATACGGAAAAGGTAATAGAACTTGCGGTAAAGAGGGCCAAGGAGCTAGGGATTGAGCATGTTGTAGTCGCTTCTACCACCGGCAGGACTGCCGAGCAGCTAATCGGCCATGGCCTTAATATTGTTTGCGTATCATATCACGTGGGTTTCCGGGAACCGGGCAAGGACGAGCTGACCCCGGAAATGCGGCAAAAGCTGAAGGACCAGGGAGTTGAGGTTTTGACCACCACGCATTTAATGGCAGGTCTGGACAGGGCAGTGCGCTTTAAGTTCGGAGGACTGTACCCGTCGGAAATCATTGCCAACACTCTGCGCATTCTCGGCCAGGGCCTGAAAGTCTGTGTGGAAATCTCGGGAATGGCTCTTGACGCGGGCCTGGTTCCCTACGGGCAGGAAATAATAGCAATCGGCGGCAGCGGCAAGGGTGCCGATACCGCGGTGGTAATAGAGCCGGCCCATTCCAACAAGTTCTTTGACACCCGGGTTAAAGAAATCATCTGTATGCCGCGGGAAAAATAGCTAGCCGCTGAAGCGCGCCAGCACCCGTCCTATTATTTCCGTAATGGCAACCAGGTAGATTACCCCGAGAATAATACGCGGCCAGTAGGGTATACCAATTCTTTTCATACCTTTCACCAGAAAATTTAAAGGTATGATGCCAAAAACAATAAACAAAGCCAGCAAAAAGACACCGTACCACATGGATAAATTCCCCCTTATCCATAAAAGAGCCCGTTTTCCGGGCTCTTTATAACATATCCTCTTCTTCTGTACCTTCTACTATGGTCACCTCACCGTCAATGACCGTTAATTCCAGCTCTTCAGCCAGGAGAATCCGCTCCTGCGGAACTCTTTGCAGCAGCTCCCGAACCTTCCTTGCCGCCTCCAGTTCCGTTTTACACTCGTACCATTCATCCGTACCTCTTACTGCTACGACATACATGAAATGCTCAGCCCCTTTATTCAGAAGTCAAGACCAACTTGGTCATTTGAATCCTGACTTCTGACCGCCTATTATTACACTGCTTCCCTGAACCCCAGCTGAAACGCCCGCTTGTTTACCTCCACAAACTTGGGCGGAACTGTCTTTTCAATGGCTTTCAACCAGACTTTTTCGGGTACATCCAGCTCTTTCGCCAGTACTCCCAACAGCACAACGTTGACCGCCTTGATATTACCTGCTTTTTCCGCCAACTGCAGGGCATTAACCACTGTCACATTATTGAGTGCATCCTGTAGTTTATCAATAATCCCTTCCGGGTATTCAGCGGCACCGATAATCACAGGCATGGGGTCCAGTTCCTGGTCATTGACAATCATTTGGCCGTCGGCAGCCAGGTAGGACATCCAGCGCAGGGCCTCCAGTTTTTCAAACGCTAGAATCACATTGGCATGACCTTTTTGAATAATGGGCGAATGCACTTCCTGGCCAAAGCGCACCTGGGTCACCACCGACCCGCCTCTTTGCGACATCCCGTGTATTTCAGACACCTTGACGGTGACATCCATATCCAGACCTACCTGCGCCAAAATCTTACTGGCCAGGACTGTCCCCTGACCACCAACGCCGACAATCAAGATATCTACCGGTTTCATTACTGCTCACCCGCTTTCTCTATGGCATCAAAACGGCATACCTGCGTACACAGTTCACAACCATTGCACTGCGTGTAATTGATGCTTACCCGTTCACCGTCCAGGGCAATGGCCGGGCAACCCAGTTTCATACACCGTTTACAGCCGGTACATTTATCCTGGTCAATAACCATGGCCGGCCTGCTGCTCTTATCCAACAGCGCACAGGAACGTTTGGCAATAATCACGGACGGTTCGGCAGCCCGTGTCTCTTTCTTTAATACCGCTTCCACTTTTTCCAAATCATAGGGGTCCACCTCAACTACCCGCCTAATCCCCAACGCTTTTACCAGCTGGGCCAAGTCCACTTCCACCGTTTCCTCTTTTTTCACGGTGTAACCGGTGCCGGGATGGTCCTGGTGACCGGTCATGGCCGTGGTCCGGTTGTCCAAAATAATAGTTGTGGTGGTTCCCTTGTTGTAGACCACATCCAGCAGTCCCGTAATTCCGGAATGCATAAACGTGGAATCACCGATTACCGCCACTAAATTGCGGCTGAATTCTTCTCCCCGGGCCTTTTCCATACCCAGGGCAGTACCGATACTGGCTCCCATACAAATGCAGGAATCCATGGCTTCCAACGGCGGTAGAGCGCCTAAAGTGTAGCAGCCAATGTCACCGGTAACCTTAAGTTTTAACTTATTGATAACATAATACATGCCGCGGTGCGGGCAGCCCGGGCACAGCACCGGCGGCCTCACCGGTATGTCCTCACTTACCGCAGCCGCCGCTTCTTTCACGGCAGCAGAACCCAGAATCTTTTCCGCTATCAGCTCCGGGCTGAATTCTCCCGTACGCGGAAAAATTTCCTTGCCGGTAACTTTCAACCCCCATGATTTTACCTGTTCTTCGATAAACGGCTCCAGATCCTCCACCACGTATACCTTGTCCACCCGGGACACAAAATCAATGATCATCTGCTTGGGCAGCGGGTTAACCATGCCTATCTTTAAAATGGAAGCATGCCCCAGCACCTCTTTGACGTACTGGTAGTTAATACCGCTGGTGATAATACCAATACTCCTATCGCCCCACTCAATGCGATTCCATGGGGAGGCTTCCGATTCTTTTTCCAGCCGCAGCCGTCTTTCTTCCACAAATCTATGACGCATGCGACCGTAAGCCGGTATCATGACGTATTTTTTCGGGTCCTTGACATATTCTTTAATGCCGACTTCCTGCCGTTCCTCCAGTTCTACCGGTGTTTGCGAGTGGGCAATTCGCGTTGTGGTGCGTATCATAACCGGCGTATCAAAGGTCTCACTCATGGCAAATGCCATTTTTACCATATCCTTGGCTTCCTGGCTGTCGCTAGGCTCTAGCATGGGAATCTTCGCAAACTTGGCATAATAGCGATTGTCCTGCTCGTTCTGCGAGCTGTGCATTCCCGGGTCTTCCGCAGATACCAGCACCAAACCGCCGTTTACACCGGTGTACGAGAAAGTAAGCAGCGGGTCCGCAGCCACATTGACCCCCACATGTTTCATTGCCACCAGCACCCGGGCACCGGCAATAGAAGCCCCAATACCCACTTCCAAAGCTACTTTTTCGTTGGGCGCCCACTCGGAATAAATTTCGTCATACTGTGCGATAGTTTCCACTATTTCCGTACTGGGAGTTCCGGGATAGGCAGTAGCAACCGTAACGCCCGCTTCATATGCCCCCCGGGCAATAGCTTCGTTTCCTGACAGTAACGTCTTCATTATACTCCCCTTTCTTCGTTTCTATAGTCATAAACCCTTTTAGCCTTACCGGAAGTCCGCTCCAGTGTATGGGGTTCCACCAGCCGTACCCTGGCATTAATAGATAATACCGAGTAAAGTTTTTGCCTTATCTGATCCTCCAGTTTCTCCAGTTCCTTGAAGCGATCGTCAAATGTTTCTTCCGAAACTTCCACCAGCACTTCCAGCTCATCCAGGTAACCCCGTTTGGTGACGTTTAATCTGTAATGCGGTGACACTCCCTTAATATTCATCAGCACGCTCTCAATCTGGGACGGAAAAACATTGACACCGCGAATAATCAGCATGTCATCGGTGCGCCCGGTAACCTTCCGCATGCGTGCCGTGGTACGCCCGCACTTGCAGGGTTCCCGAGTAATCACCGAAATATCCTTGGTGCGGAAGCGGATCACCGGAAAAGCCTTCTTGGTAAGACTGGTGAATACCAGTTCTCCTTCTTCCCCCGGGCCGAGGTTTTCCCCGGTTTCCGGGTCAATTACCTCCACCAGGAAATGGTCCTCTGCGATGTGGTGCCCGCAAGTGTACTTACATTCTCCAGCCACACCCGGGCCAAGCACCTCGCTAAGGCCGTAGTTATCAGTAGCTTTCATACCCCACTGCTGTTCAATTTCCTGACGCATCTCCTCGGTCCAGGGTTCACCGCCGAAGAGACCCAGCCGCACCTGCAGGTCGCAGCGCGGGTCAACTCCCATCTTCCGGGCTACTTCCGCCAGGTAAAGCGCATAGGTAGGAGTGCTGATCAGCACAGTGGTACCAAAGTCCTGCATTAGCATAATCTGTTTCTCCGAATTGCCGCCGGAGGCAGGCACCACCATGGCTCCCACTCGTTCCAAGCCATAGTGCAGCCCGAAGCCCCCGGTAAACAAACCGTAGCCAAAGGCCACCTGGGCCACATCCCTGGAGGTGACCCCGGCCAGCGTCACCATCCGAGCAACCAGGTCTGTCCACATATCCAGGTCTTCAGCCGTATAACCGACAACTACCGGTTTGCCGGTAGTGCCGGAAGAGGCATGCACCCTCACCAGTTCCTCCTTGGGCACGGCAAATAACCCAAACGGGTAATTGTCGCGCAGGTCATCCTTGGTAGTAAAGGGCAGCACTCTGATATCTTCCAGTGATTTCACATCGCCGGGCCGCAGGCCCACACTGTCAAATTTTTCACGGTAAAAGGGAACCCGTTCGTAAACCCAGTGTAAAGTTTCTTTTAATCGTGCCAACTGCAGCTGCTGCAACTGTTCCCGGTCCATGCATTCGTGAGTCTTATCCCAAATCATGCGTCACCAGTCCTTTGTCGTTGATTTGTCCAGTTCCCCAGTCATCACCGTACACCTTAACCAGGTGTTCCTGGGGATAACCCTGAGTTACCAGGCTCACCGCGGGCACCACTACCAGAGGTACCACAATAGCCAGCGAGCCGATCATGGGAATGTATTGAGAGTTCATATGCGTGTATAAGGACAATCCCAGGGAAATGGTAAGCCCGGTAATCATTCCTGCCCAGGCCCCAGCTCTGGTAACACCGCGCCAGTACAGCCCGTACAGGTACGGTGCAAAAAACGCGCCGGCGACTGTTCCCCAGGAAATGGACATCAGGGTCAAAATAATAGTCGGCGTCAGTGCCAGATACAACGACAGGCCGATAAATACGACACAAAGTATCCTCAACAGCAGCACCACCTGTCTTTTGCTGATATCCGGCTTAATAGCCCCCTGAACCAGGTCGATAGCTATTGCCGAGCTGGATACCAGCACAAGGGAGGCCAGGGTGGACATGGATGCCGCTAGTACCAGCAATAAAATGATAGCAGCCACAACTTCAGGCAGTGCCTGGTTAATTATCTGCGGCATAATCACGTCCGGACTGGGAACACCCTTAGGTCCCAATGGCATTTTGTTATCAAAGAACAGGCGGCTGAGACTTCCGGTAAAATATGCACCAAAAGTCATCAGCAGGGCAAACCCTGTGGTGACTATCACTGCTTTGGGAATAGACTCTTCATCTTTTATGGAATAATATTTATGGACCATCTGGGGCAAACCCCACGTACCCAGACTGGTAAGCACTACCAGAGAAAGCAGCGGCCAAAAGCCGGGCGGCCCAATGGGCTGCACCAATTTCGGGTTGTAGCTGGCCAGCCTGCTCAAACCGGCGGCCAGGCCACCCACCTGCGAGTCCGTAACAACGAAAAACACCAGCAGGATAACACCGAAAATCATGACAATACCCTGTATGAAATCAGTCAGGGTTATGGCAAAATAGCCGCCCATAACCAGGTAAATTCCGGTCAGTACTGCCATAAACAGCAGGGCCTGCGTGAAGGGAATACCGAAAATTTCCTCAAAAAAGTAGCTCAATCCCATGTATACGGATGCCGAGTAGGGAACTAAAAAAGTGAAGATTATCAGTGCGGAAACAATTTTCATTCGCCTGCTGTCAAACCGTGCTTCCAAAAATTCCGGCATGGTGCGGGCGTCGAGCCTGACAGTCATTTGCCGGGTAGGTTTGGCCAGCACTTTCCACGCCAGGTAACACCCGATAAAGGCATTTCCCAATACAATCCACAGCGAAGACAGTCCAAACCCCCAGCCGACTTTTCCCGCGTAACCAATAAATAATACGGCCGAGAAATACGTCGTGCCGTATGCAAATGCAGAAATCCAGGGGCCGATAGACCGGTTCCCCAGGACAAAGTCCTCTGCAGTATGGGTTTTTCTCATGCTAATCACAGCAACAACTAAAACAACACAAACATAGATAGCAATAACCAGAAATTTCATAACCTACCATCCTTCCATCCTGCATAATTTTTTGCTAACGGTGTTCATTCGCCAACCGGAAGCAAAAATCCTTCTTTTTAAAACTATCTTAATTTTTCATTATATGCATCACGGTTGGATTTGAGTACCTTCTTGGCCTCATTGATTGCCTGAAGTACCGCCTGCGGCGCCGGCCCGCCGTAAACATCCCGCCGCTTGACACAGGCTTCCACCGAAATGGCTTCGTAAACGTCCTCATCAAAAGCCCTGTCAAACTGCTTAAATTCCTCCAATGTAAGCTCCTCCAAGTTTTTCTCCTTTTCAATGGCGTATAACACTAGCTCACCGACAATCCGGTGGGCATCGCGAAAGCCTAGTCCCTTCTTAACCAGGTAATCGGCCACATCAGTGGCGTTGGTAAAGCCACCCCGGGCCCCCTGAAGCATCCTTGCCTTGTTGACAGTGATAGTCCTCAGCATGGGTGCAAACACCAGCAAGCTTTTTTTCACGGTGTCCACCACGTCAAAAAGTGCCTCCTTATCTTCCTGCAAATCCTTGTTATAAGCCAGGGGCAGTCCCTTAATCATGGTAAGCAAACCCACCAGGTGACCGTAAACCCGTCCCGCTTTGCCGCGCACCAGCTCAGCCACGTCAGGATTTTTCTTCTGCGGCATGATGCTGGAGCCGGTGCTGTAGCCGTCATCCAGTTCAATAAACGCAAACTCATGGGAAGCCCAGAGAATAATCTCCTCGCACAGCCTGCTTAAATGCGTCATGATCAGTGAGGCCGCTGCCGCAAACTCTACGATATAATCCCGATCGCTGACTGCATCCAGGCTGTTACGGGAAATTTTACTAAAACCTAATTCCCTGGCTACCAGGTGCCGGTCTATGGGGAAGGTGGTACCGGCCAAGGCCCCGGAACCCAGGGGACAAACGTCGGTGCGTTTGTAGCAGTCCTTCAGGCGCTCCCAATCCCGCTGAAACATCTCAAAGTAAGCCATGAGATGATGCCCGAAGGTAACGGGCTGCGCTTTCTGCAGGTGTGTGTACCCTGGCATAATGGTGTCCACATGGACCTCGGCCACCTCCACGATAGCCTCCTGCAAATCAACCAGCAGCCGGGCAATGGTTTCTATTTCCTCTTTCAAATACAGGCGTGTATCCAGCGCCACCTGGTCGTTGCGGCTGCGGGCGGTATGCAGCTTTTTACCTACATCACCTATCCGCTCTATCAGCAGCTGCTCAATATTCATGTGAATGTCCTCTGCCTCGGTACTGAGCTCCACCCGCCCGGCTTCCAGGTCAGCCAGTATCTCCCTTAAGCCCCGAATGATTGTCTGGGCATCCTCTTGAGAAATAATTCCGGTCTCACCCAGCATCCGGGCATGGGCAATACTGCCCCTGATATCGTGCCTGTACAATTTGCAGTCAAAAGAAATGGAGGAATGAAAATCCTCCACCAGCTTGTCGGTGTTCTTTGTAAATCTTCCACCCCAAAGTTTCATAATATCACACACCTTTTTTTCTATTTGGAATGCTTTTTCTCCATCAAGGCTCTCACTTTCAGCGGTAAGCCGAAAAGATTGATAAAACCTTCAGCATCTTTCTGATTGTACACTTCATCTTCCCCAAAGGTAGCAAATTCCTCACTGTAAAGCGAGTACGGCGACTTGATGCCTGCCGGCGTGCAGTTGCCCTTGTACAGCTTCAAACGAACCGTACCGGTAACCGTTTTCTGCGTGCTGTCCACAAAAGCATCCAGCGCCTCTCGCAGCGGTGAATACCATATCCCGTCGTAGACCAGTTCCGCGTATTTGGCCGCTACCTGTTCCTTGAAGTGCATGGTCATTCGGTCCAAGGTCAGATATTCCAGCTCGCGGTGAGCGGTATAAAGCACCGTACCTCCCGGTGTTTCATAAACCCCCCGGGACTTCATGCCCACCAAACGGTTTTCTACTATATCTACAATACCCACACCGTTGGCTGCAGCTACCTCATTTAATTTTTCCATGAGACGTACCGGAGGCAGTTTCTCGCCGTCCACAGCCACCGGCACACCCTGCTCAAACTCTATTTCCACGTAGGTAGGTTTATCGGGAGCCTTTTCCGGCGGTGTAATAATCATGAAAACATCATCTTTTGGTTCATTCCAAGGATCTTCCAAATCCCCGCCCTCATGGCTCAGGTGCCAGATGTTGCGGTCCATACTGTAGGGACGCTCCTTGGTAACGGGTACGGGAATGCCCCGTTCTTTGGCATAGTCAATGGCATCCTCCCTTGACCGGATATCCCATTCCCGCCAGGGAGCGATTATTTTTAAGTCAGGATCCAAGGCTTTCACGGTTAACTCAAAGCGGACCTGGTCGTTGCCTTTACCGGTAGCACCGTGGGCAACAGCCTCGGCACCTTCCTTATGCGCAATTTCCACCAGTTTCTTGGCAATTAATGGCCGTGCAAAAGAAGTACCCAGCAGGTACTTACCTTCATAAACCGCCCCGGCCTTCAGCGTGGGCCAGACAAAGTCAGTCAAAAACTCCTCCTTTACGTCCTCAATATATAATTTTTGGGCGCCGCTTTTAATGGCCTTTTCATGCAGCGGCTCCAGTTCTTCACCCTGCCCTACATCCGCCGCCATGGCAATAACCTCGTAACCGTAATTTTCCTTTAGCCAGGGAATGATGATGGAGGTGTCCAGACCTCCAGAATATGCAAGCACAACTTTTTTCATTACTCGTAACCTCCCAACAATCTGTTAGAATTCAGGAGCCAGAATAAATCCTTCTGACTTCTGTTTTCTATCTTAAATTCTGTCTTCTGGCTTCTCGAATTACATTATGGACGCCATAATTGCCTTTTGCGCGTGCAGGCGGTTTTCTGCCTCGTCAAACACCACCGACTGCGGTCCGTCAATTACTTCGGCAGTAATCTCCTCTCCTCTGTGCGCCGGCAAGCAGTGCATGACAATTGCGTCCTTTTTCGCCAGCGACAGCACGTTGGAGTTTATCTGGTACTCGGCAAAAGCTTTTTGCCGTTCCGCCTGTTCCTCTTCCTGGCCCATACTGGCCCATACGTCCGTATAAAGCACGTCTACACCTTTAGCCGCTTCTTCCACATCCTGAGTGAGAATGACATTCCCGGCATTTTCTTTGGCAGCTTCCACAACATTGGCATCTGGTTCATATCCCAGCGGCGTCGCCACTCGTATTTCCATGTTCATTTTGGTACAACCGTTAATCAGCGAGTTGGCAACGTTATTGCCGTCACCGATATAAGCCACCTTAATACCTTCCAGCCGCCCTTTTTTCTCCTTAATGGTCATCAAATCGGCCAGCACCTGGCAGGGGTGCAACAGATCCGTAAGACCGTTAATCACCGGTACGTCTGCTGCTTCCGCCAGTTCCTCCACCTGTTCATGGGAAAAAGTGCGGATCATGATGCCCTGCACGTACCGGGACAGCACCCTGGCGGTATCGTAAATGGTTTCACCCCGGCCTAACTGCAGATCCCGGCTGCTTAGAAACAAGCCTTGTCCCCCAAGCTGGTAAATCCCGGTCTCAAAGGATACCCGGGTACGCGTGGAATTTTTCTCAAAGATCATCGCCAGCACTTTACCCCGCAGAAAATGATGGGGTTCCCCCTTGCGCTGCAAATCCTTCAGCTCCATGGCCAGGTTGATCAGGTAGTCAATTTCCGCCGGGGAAAAATCACTTAAACTCAAGAAATCCTTGCCGCGCAGCTCAACACCGGTCGGTTGAAAAAGACTCACTGGGTTCTCCTCCTTAAATTAAAATTTTTCCAGACTTGCCTGTTAACCCTAGTTTATCCAATGATTTCTGGTTAAACAATACCCATTTGCGTCTGTACGCTATCTTTCTCATTCTGCAGATAATCCTGCACCGCCAGGCAATCCAGGGGTTTCTTGTTGCGTTTGACTTTTATCACATCCAGGAGGCTCCTGGCCGTATCCAGGGAAGTAAGGCACAAAACACCGTATTCCGTAGCTGCCCGGCGCAGTCTGAACCCGAACCGGCCGGGAATTTTCCCTTTTGTGGAAGTGTTGATTACCAGGTCAACGTTACCGGCACGGATATAACCGTCAATTTCACGGGCATCTTTTTCGGACAGGGTTTCTATGGCAACACCTTGCTGCCGCAGGAACTCAGCGGTGCCCCCGGTTCCGACCAGGGCAAAACCGAACTGCTGCAATCTGGCAGCCAGTTCAACAGCCTCTTCCTTATCCTTGTCGGCAATTGATACTAAAATTTTGCCCTGCTCGGGAATGCTGGCGCCCACAGCAGTCATGGCCTTATACAAAGCGCCGGCAAAGGTGCTGTCCAGTCCCATCACTTCCCCTGTGGATTTCATTTCCGGTCCCAGGGAAGGCTCTACCTTGGTAAGTTTTTCAAACGAAAAGACCGGTGCTTTTACCGCCACGTAGTCAACGGGAGCTTTCAGCCCCGGCTGGTAACCCTGGTCTTTCAACGTATACCCCAGCATGACTTTGGTAGCCACCTTGACCATGGGTATACCGGTTACCTTGCTGAGAATAGGTACTGTCCTGGAGGCTCTCGGGTTCACCTCCAGAACGTAAACCTTTCCGTCCTCCACAACATACTGAATGTTTATCAGCCCCTTGATTTCTAGTGCCCGGGAAATCCGTTCCGTGTATTCCACGATTTGGTCAATTTCCTCTTCAGTCAAGGTCTGCGGCGGGTATACTGCCATGCTGTCACCGGAGTGAACACCGGCTCTTTCAATGTGTTCCATAATCCCCGGAATTAAGGTGTTGGCCCCGTCACTGATGGCATCCACTTCCACTTCCTTGCCCCTGATATACTTGTCTATCAGCACGGGGTGTTTGGGCGATACCTTTACCGCCGTTTCCATATAGTTCTTCAGTTCATCCAGGTTGTGTACCACTTCCATGGCACGACCCCCGATAACATACGACGGCCGCACCAGCACCGGAAAGCCCAATTCCTTTGCCACTTCCAGGGCCTCCTCCACCCGGGTAGCGGACCGTCCTTCCGACTGCGGAA
Source organism: Thermoanaerobacteraceae bacterium (assembly GCA_017656305.1). Taxonomy (GTDB): domain Bacteria; phylum Bacillota; class JADQBR01; order JADQBR01; family JADQBR01; genus JACDOG01. The sequence goes on along the minus strand of JACDOG010000012.1, from coordinate 54,544 downwards.
TATCCAGGGACTGCAGGAGGCGTTCAAACTTATCCCGATCCTCTGCAGCGTCAATGGATTGGATGTCCGTCCCCAGAATAGGCACACCGTGTTCCGCCAGCCCGCCGGCCAGGTTGATGGCCGTCTGACCGCCAAACTGTACAATAACGCCGTCAGGCTGTTCCAAATCTACAATGTTCAAAACATCCTCCAGGGTGAGCGGTTCAAAATACAGTCGATCCGAGGTATCAAAGTCAGTACTAACCGTTTCGGGATTGTTGTTGACAATGATTGACTGAATACCAGCTTCTTTCAATGCCCACACGGAGTGCACCGAACAGTAGTCAAATTCTATCCCCTGGCCGATACGGATAGGCCCGGAACCAATCACCAATACCTTTTTTCTATTGGCAACCTCCGCTTCGTTTTCTTCTTCATAGGTGGAATAAAAATAGGGGGTGTGCGCCTCAAACTCGGCAGCACATGTGTCTACCACTTTATATACCGGGATGATGCCTGCCTTTTTCCGTGTATCACGTACAGTCTGGGTACTAATGCCCAGTATCTTTGCTATCTGGTAGTCGGAAAAACCCGCCTGTTTTAGTTCCCGAAGCAGCCCGGGAGATAGTCTTTCTTCCAGCAGACGGTATTCCAGGTCTACCAGATATTTAATTTTTTCCAGGAAAAACCGGTCTATTTTGGTCAAAAGCTCTACTTCCTTCACGGTCCACGACCGCCTGAAAGCCTCGGCAATGGCAAAAATACGTTCATCGTCGGCTACCTTCAACTTGTGCTCCAGCTCCATGTCAGACCAGATGAGCGAATCCGGAATGCGCAGCCCGTAATAACCAATTTCCAACGAGCGCACAGCTTTTAACAGGGCAGCTTCAAAAGTGCGGTCAATAGCCATTACCTCTCCGGTAGCTTTCATCTGCGTAGTGAGACTGCGCTCAGCAGATGCAAACTTGTCAAAAGGCCACCGCGGTATTTTAACCACCACGTAGTCCAAGGCCGGTTCAAAACAAGCTGTAGTCTTACCGGTTACCGGGTTGATTATTTCATCCAGCCCCATGCCGATAGCAATCTTGGCAGCCATTTTGGCAATAGGGTAACCAGTAGCCTTGGACGCCAGGGCACTAGAGCGGCTTACCCTGGGGTTAACTTCAATTACGTAGTAATCCATGCTGTTGGGGTCCAGGGCAAACTGCACGTTACAACCGCCCTCCACTTCCAGCGCCCGGATAATCTTAATGGCAGCCGTACGCAGCATTTGATACTCCTTGTCGGACAGTGTCTGGGACGGGGCAACCACTATACTATCGCCCGTATGAATGCCGATAGGGTCAATGTTTTCCATATTACAGATGGTAATGCAATTATCCTTAGCATCCCGCATCACTTCATATTCTATCTCTTTCCACCCGGCAACACTTTTTTCCAGCAGTACCTCGCCAATGAGGCTCAATTTCAACCCTTTGGTTACGATTTCCTCCAGCTGCTTCCTGTTATGGGCAATACCGCCGCCGCTGCCACCAAGCGTGTAGGCCGGGCGGACAATTACCGGGTAGCCGATCTGCGCCGCAAACTGCTCAGCCTCTGTTAAGGACCTGGCGATGGTACTTTCGGGGATGGGTTCACCGATATCCAACATCAATTGTTTAAATTCCTCCCGGTCTTCAGCCCGTTTAATGGAAGCAACAGGCGTTCCCAAAAGCTGCACATGATACTGCTCCAGTACACCCTGTTCCGCCAGCTCAACGGTCAGATTAAGCCCCGTCTGCCCACCCAAAGTGGGCAGCAGTCCCTGGGGTCGCTCTTTGGCAATAATCCGCTGAAGTGTCTCCACATTTAAAGGCTCTATATAAACCCGGTCCGCAATATCCCCATCGGTCATGATAGTAGCCGGGTTGGAGTTGACCAGTACCACTTCCAAACCTTCTTCCCGCAGTGCCTTGCAGGCCTGCGTGCCGGCATAGTCAAACTCCGCAGCCTGACCGATAATTATGGGGCCGGAACCAATAACCATCACTTTTTGCAGGGTCTCCATCTTCGGCAAGAATATCACTCCTATTACCTTTGGGGTATTCCTGTCAGGTCAGCAGACAGACTATTATAATTCAGAATACAGAATTCAGGATGAAAAGCATGAAACACCAAACCAAGCAGTTCTCAATCCATTCTGAATTCTCACATCATCATTTGCGTAAACTCATCAAACAAGTACCGAGAATCCTCAGGTCCCGGGGCTGCTTCCGGGTGGTACTGCACACTGAAAATGGGCTGGTCCTTTACTCTCAGTCCCTCAACCGTACCGTCATTTAAGTTTTTATGAGTCACCGCCACTCCAGCGGGCAAACTGCTGCCATCAATGGCATAACCGTGATTTTGGGAGGTAATGAAAGTGCGGTCCCTAGCCAGGTCTTTTACCGGGTGGTTTGACCCCCGGTGCCCGAATTTCAACTTGAATGTCTCGCACCCCAGCGCCAGGCCGATTATTTGATGGCCCAGGCAAATTCCGGTTAGAGGCAGCCTGCCTATTAATTTCTTCACCGTAGCAATGGCCTCGGGCACATCTTTGGGGTCTCCGGGACCGTTTGAAAGAAATACTCCCCGGGGATTGAAGCTTAAAATCTCCTCCGCAGCGGTATGGCTGGGAACCACCACCACATCCCAGTTCTGAGCCTGCAGCATCCTCAGAATGTTCTGTTTAATACCGAAATCCATCACCACAACCCTGGGACCGGTACCTTCCAGACGGTAGACCCTACCTGTGGTAACGGAGCGTACCAATTCCGGGCTGTTAGTAACCAGTTCCTTGACCTGCGGCAGCAGCTTTTCCGGGTTGGACACCACATCCTGTTCGGTGGATATGGCTCCCCTGAGAGTCCCTTTGGAACGAATGTGCCGGGTCAAAGCCCGGGTATCCACCTGGCTGATGCCTACGATATTGTGTTTGGCCAGATAGTCATGAATAGTCTGCTCATGCCGCCAGTTATTGGGCTTGGTGCAAGCTTCACGGACCACAAAACCGCGCACTTGGGGCCCCCGGGATTCCTGGTCTGCCCGGTTGGTTCCGTAATTGCCAATCAGGGGGTAAGTCATGGTCACAATCTGGCCCGCATAGGAAGGGTCGGTAAGTACTTCCTGGTAGCCGGTCATACCAGTATTAAAAACCACTTCTCCAAACACGGTTCCCCGGGCACCAAACCCGGTACCACGAAACACCTTGCCATCCTCGAGAATCAACACTGCATTCAACACTTACCCCTCCCTTGCCATAGCCTCTTCCAAAATACTAATGCAGTAGTCCACTTCTTCAGCTGTAATGTTCAACGGCGGCAAGAAACGCAGGATATCTCTACCGACACAATTAATCAATAAGCCCTGCTTCCTGCAGTAATCCACGATACCCGCACCGGGCCTGTTGAGGTGCACACCCACCATCAGCCCCTTGCCGCGAATTTCCTTAATTAACGGATATTTGGCTGCTAGTGCTGCAAGTTTTTTTATAAAGTAACTTCCCATTTCCCGGGCATTGGTAATTACCTGTTCTTCGTCCATGGCCGTCATTGCCGCCACACCGGCGGCACAGGCCAGCGGGTTGCCACCGAAGGTAGAAGCGTGGTCGCCCGGCTGAAAGCCACTGGCCACTTCCTCCCGGGCCAGCATGGCACCAATAGCTACACCGCCGCCCAGCGCTTTGGCCAGCGAAAGGATGTGGGGCTTTACTCCGTAATGTTGGTAGGCAAACCACCTGCCGGTACGCCCTAAGCCGCACTGTACTTCGTCAAATATCAGCAGCATACCGTTGGCCTCGCAGAGTTCCTTAACCTGTTGCAGGTATTCCTGTTCTGCCACATAGACGCCACCTTCGCCCTGCACCGGTTCCAGCAGCACGGCGCAGGTGTTGGGAGAAACAGCTGCTTTTAGTGCTTCGATATCGTTAAACGGCACGTATTTAAACCCTTCAGGCAGCGGTGCAAACCCCTTGTGAAATTTCTCCTGGCCGGTGGCAGTCAGTGTGGCCAGGGTGCGCCCGTGAAAGGAACGTTTCATGGTGATAATTTCAAACTTTTCCGGACCGTAATGAATTTTGGCGTACTTGCGCGCCAGTTTGATGGCCGCTTCATTGGCTTCTGCACCGCTGTTGCAGAAAAACGCCTTATCTAGACCCGACTTTTCCACGAGAATCCTGGCCAGCTCCACCTGGGGTTTGATCCAGTACAGGTTGGAACAGTGCAGCAACTCCCTGGCCTGCAGCGCAACTGCATCACTGACCTTGGGGTGGCAGTGTCCCAGGGAATTAACCGCCAGGCCGCCGACAAAATCCAGGTATTTATTGCCGTCGGCATCCCAAACCCATGCTCCTTCACCTTTTACCAGGGCTATGGGCAGGCGGTTATAAGTATTCATCACATATTTTTTGCCTTCTATAATCAGCTGTTCATTTGTCATAGCACTCACTCCTTATCGGGTACTACCATGGTACCAATCCCTTCGTCCGTAAATATTTCCAGCAGCAGGGAGTGCCGCAACCTTCCGTCAATAATATGCGTGCGTCGCACTCCTCCCTCCAAAGCGCGAACACAGCATTCCACCTTGGGAATCATCCCCCCGGATATGGTTCCGTCTTTAATCAAACCAGGCACCTGGGAAACTGCCAGGGTGGATATCAACGTGCTGGGGTCATGGCTGTCACGCATGATTCCCTCCACATCAGTAAGCAGCACCAGTTTATCCGCCTGGATTGCCCGGGCCAGTTCCCCGGCAACAGTATCGGCATTAATGTTGTAGCTTTCACCGTTTTCACCCACACCCACAGGCGCCACTACGGGTATATAGCCCCTCTCAATGACTGTCGTCAGTATCTCAGGGTTAATGGAAACAACCTCACCGACATGCCCCAGGTCCGCAGTAACTTTTTCCCCGTGTTCATTTTCCACAAAGACCTCTTTTGGCTTGGCAGTTATCAGAAAAGCGTCCTTCCCGCTGAGACCGACTGCGGAGCCGCCGTGCTGGTTTATCAGCGAAACAATTTCCTTGTTGATTTTGCCGGCCAGCACCATTTCCACAATTTCCATGGTCTCTGCATCGGTAACTCTCAGCCCGTTAACAAACCGTGACTGCTTTCCTACCCGGTCCAGCATTTTGGAGATTTCTGGTCCACCGCCGTGTACTATAATGGGATGCATACCCACCAGCTTCATCAATACAATATCCTTAATCACCGCCTGTTTCAGCTCGCAATTTATCATGGCATGCCCGCCATACTTGATGACCACCGTTTTCCCGTAAAACTTCTTAATATAAGGCAGTGCTTCTATCAAAATATTGGTCTTTTCCATGGGACTAAGCATTGCAAACACCTTCTTTTTGTTTTTGCGACACAATTACGTTCTGTAATCCGCATTGATTTTCACATAATCGTAGGAAAAATCACAAGTCCACGCCGTGGCATCCTTATCGCCAACATTTAAATCTATCCAGACAGTAATTTCCTTTTCAGCCAGGATAGCTGCGGCCCTGTCCTCATCAAACGCCAGCCCTGTCCCCTTACGCAGTACCTGTTCTTTGCCGGCGTTACTTTCCAGCCAGATATCTACCTTACCCGGATCGAACTCAGCACCGGAATAGCCCACCGCTGTAAAAATACGGCCCCAGTTGGCATCTTCTCCAAAAAACGCAGTCTTAACCAGGTTGGAATTGGCCACAGCTAAAGCCGCCTGCCGGGCGTCATGAAGAGTATAGGCGTTTGTCACCCTAATTGTCAGCAATTTGGTGGCCCCTTCTCCATCCCGTGCAATCTCTCTGGCCAGGTAAGCAGCCACGTGCTTTAACAGTGCCACAAACTTCTCGTAGTCGTCATTCATTTCTTCAATTACCGGGTTATTGGCAGTTCCCGTAGCCAACACCGCAACCATGTCATTGGTACTGGTGTCACCGTCCACCGTGATCATATTGAAGGTTTCGTTTACCACCTGGGCAAGCGCCAAATCAAGCATTTTTTTCGATATATTTACGTCAGTAGCCAAAAAGCCCAGCATAGTAGCCATATTGGGATTAATCATCCCCGAGCCTTTGGCCATGCCTCCCACCACAACCTTTTTGCCGCCCAGTTCCGCTGCAACGGCATATTCTTTGGGGTAGGTATCCGTTGTCATAATTGCTTCCGCAGCATCCGTACCGCCGTGTTCCGAAAGCCGCTCCACGCAGCTTTTGATGCCTTGGCGCACTCTATCCATGGGAAGGTTTACCCCGATAACACCCGTAGAGGCCACAATAACCTGGTGAGACTTTAAACCTAACAACCGGGCAGTTAAAGCGACCATTTCCCAGGCATCCTTCAGTCCCTGTTCCCCGGTACAGGCATTGGCATTACCGCTGTTGACCACTATGGCCCTGGCTTCACCTTCAGTCAGGTTCTGGATATTTACCAAAAGGGGCGCTGCCTTCACTTTATTCTTTGTATAAACAGCCGCCGCTTTGGCCGGATATTCACTAAAAACCAGCGCCACATCTTTTTTAGTTTTTTTTATTCCCGCAGCAACTCCCGCAGCCTTAAAACCGGAAACTGCAGTTATTCCACCCGGTATCTCTTTTAGCTCAAACAACATTTTGGGTTCCTCCCTTAAAGTACAGAATTCAGGATTCTTGAGCCAGATTTTCAAACACCTTAATACACCCCTTGTTACCAAACAGAACCATTCTGGTATTCTGTCTTCTGACTTCGTCTTCTTATTTTTTTCTGACTCCTAATACCCTTACGGTAAAATTCCCACGTTCGCTAAACCCGTCTCCTCCGGGAGGCCGGCCATGATATTGAAGTTTTGTACTGCTTGGCCTGACGCGCCTTTCATCAAGTTGTCGATGCAGCTAACAATTACCAGCCGGTTTGTCCGCCCGTCCACAGTAAGATTGATAAAACACTTGTTTGAGCCGTAGCAGTACTTGGTTTGCGGCCACTGTCCGGGGTCCAGTAAGGTCACAAAGGGTTCATCCTGGTAATATTCCTGGTACAGCCTGCGAACCCGGTCCTCGCTGATGTTATCCACCAGGGAAACGTAAATGGTTGTCAGCATTCCCCTGGTCATGGGGACAAGATGGGGAGTAAAACTCACCGTCACCGTTTCGCCAAAAAGCTTGCTCAGTTCCTGTTCAATTTCCGGCGTATGCCTGTGGCCAGCAACACCGTAAGCGGAAAAAGATTCGTTTACTTCACTGAAATGAGTATTGAGGGATAGTTTTCTCCCGGCACCCGAAACGCCAGACTTGGAATCAATGATCAGGGTGTCCATCTTGCAGAAATGTTGGCCCGCCAGCGGTGCCAGCGCCAGCAACGCGCTGGTAGGATAACACCCGGGGTTTGCCACCAGGCACGCGGTCCTGATTTTATCCCGGTTTACCTCCGGCAGCCCGTAAACACCTTCTGCCAGCAGCTCCGGATGACTGTGTGCACTACCGTACCACTGCCGGTACACCTCAGCTTCATCCAACCGAAAATCCGCACCCAAATCAATAACCTTAACTCCCCGTGCCCTGGCTTCCGCTACAACGGGACCGGATAACCCGTGCGGCAGGGCAATAAACAAGTATTCGCAGCGGTCCAGTAATTCCGGTTCATAGGTTTCCAAATGCACCTCCACGCCCGCAAGGTGCGGGTAGACTGCAGCCAGTTTTTTTCCGGTATAGCTTTGCGAAGTTGCCAGCACCAGCTCTGCATGTTCGTGCCGTACCAGGAGCTGTACAAGCTGCAGGCCGGTATAGCCGGTTGCACCAATAATACCAACTTTCATATCAATCACCCGTATACCCAAGATTTGCAATTGTTTATAATTATACATTCTTATGCATAACTATTCAAGAGTGTATACAAAAAATCTCCGGATAGTTTCCGGAGATAGTTTGTGGCTGATGCGGTTATACTACAGACAAAGAGGTGAATCCAGATGCCTGAGATTATTTGTGACGGAAACTGCCAGCATCAAAAGGACGGTACCTGCCAACTGGACATACTGGCCATTCCTTTTAAATACGGCAGTAAATGTCCCAAACGGCACCGTCAGGATAAAATTAAAATACCCGGTATTCCTCCCTGGTGATGGCTTTACCCACAGCTATGCCGAAGAGAAAGCCACCAACAACCTCGGCAGGTAGTGCATTGGGCAAAACCAACCAGTACGGCATCGGTATCCGGAAAGTGGCGACCACTACCGGAAGCAGCGCCAAAAATAAGGAGGGCAAGCCGTAAATTACCAGTACGGGTATATCAATATGCAGTCGTGTTCCCGGCTCGGAAAAACTGTCAAAAATGCGCGGCAGCTCAACCAAAAATCCGGCCAGAGCCAACCACAAAGCCATTACTGCCCGCTGCACAAAGTAATTGGTTACGGACACCTGTGCACTGGCACCCAAATCGGCTGCATAGCGATTAAACAGCATTAACGCCCCAAAAACCCCAATAATTGCAATTAATTGTAAGATACGTTTCATTACGCTTCACCTCTTTGCCTAACTTCTATATTCTGGCCCAAAAAACCTGCTGGCCTGTCGAAATTAGTCAATTACCAGAATCCCTTTTTCCAAAATTACCTGCCCGTCTATTTTTAATGTTGGTTTGAGAATCATCCCGTCCAGGTGGCTGGGTACCACAATATTGCCGCCAAAGGTATGGTTATCTCCCAAAGCCAGGTGGACCGTCCCCAGCACCTTTTCATCCTCAAGCACTAACCCGGTCAGTTTTGCCAAATCATTGGTGCCAATGCCCAGCTCGGCCACATGCCGTGCTTTCTCACCATGCTTGTCTACCAGGCTTTCCAGTTTCTCCGCCTCTTCACCACCGGAAAACTGCACCGCTACACCGTTTTCTATTTTAATGGTTATGGGTTGTGAGACTGTTCCCACACCGGACATGGCCCCGTCAATAACTACCGTACCCTGCGCAGTGCCTTCCACGGGGGCAATGTATGCTTCTCCTGCCGGTAAATTCCCAAAAGTCCCCGGTTCGGTGAGCTGACCGGTATCGGCAACACCGGTTCTGCCTTCGATGGACATCTCAATCTCCGTGCCACCTTCGGAGGTAAGTTCTACCCGCTTGCCTTTGTTTAACAGTTCCTGCACCTTTCTACTGCGCTCTGCTATTTCACCATAATTGCCGAGCAGCGTCCGTTCCATCATCTCTCTTGTAATGCCCGGCAGTGACGCCACCCGGGCCCCTTTGGCATTGGCATCTTTCCGGGCCTGGGTATGGGACAAGGACTTGGAAGTGGGCATGAGCACCACGTCCGCAGCCTGCATGGCCATGGCTACAGCTTGAGGCGGCTCCACCCCGTGATTGTCACGCGGTAAAAATTCCACCAGCTGGGCTTCTGTTTTTAATTCCCTGGCCATGGCAAAAAAGGCTCGCCCCAGTTCCAGTTGCGGCGTATCCACAACTACCAGCACACTTTCACCCTGTTTTACTCCCATACATGACTTTAAAACATTTTCCGCAGCTTGTAGCAGTTTATCCAAGAAACATCCACTCCTTTGTACGGAATTTACACTGGATTTAATTTTTATAATCCTGATTTTCACGTCTACCTGATAATATTTAACACTGCGCCGCACACCTGGCACCGGTTCCCCCGAAGATTTTCTATCCTTACACTTCCCCAGCGGCGTGATATTACCAGACTACCGCAGTGCGGGCAGAAAGTATCACTCTTAGTCAACTCCGGGACATTGCCCAGGTAGACGTAATGCAACTCCTGGCGTGCAGTTTCATGGGCCTGCTCCATTGTTTCCAGCGGCGTGGGCGGTGCAGTCATTTTATAGTTAGGAAAATACCTGGATAGATGCAGCGGAGTATCTTTTCCCACCTCTTCCGCCAGCCAGTGGGCCAGTGCGGCCACCTCCTCCCGGCTATCATTTTCCCCCGTTACCAGCAGCATGGTGACCTCAACATGACAGCCGCTTTTTGCTGCCTTAACAATGGTGTTCTTCACCGGTTCCAACTCACCGCCCGTCAGCCGCTGATAAAAATCTTCGGTAAATGCCTTCAAGTCGATATTAAAGGCATCAATAACCGGCAGCAATTCCTCCAGCGGCTTTTCATTAACAAACCCGTTGCTGACAATCACGTTTTTCAGGCCCTGTTTTTTAGCATAGGTGGCGGTTTCCAATAAATACTCAAACCAGATAAGAGGTTCATTGTAGGTATATGCTATACCAATGCTTCCCGCCACCTTTTCCTTGACCATCGTCACCAGGTCTTGCGGCGTCACGTAATCGGTTTGGGGTTCTCCGTGTGCCAGCAGATAGTTTTGACAAAAGCGGCACTTCAGATTACACCCCCTGGTACCGATGGACAGGATGTGGCTACCGGGGTAAAAATGATACAGCGGCTTTTTCTCAATAGGGTCCAGCGCGAAAGAAGCACAGCGACCATATGTTTCCGCGTACAAGATACCCGCCTGGTTGCGCCGCACCCGGCATATGCCGGTCCTGTCTTCAGCTATAACACACTGGTGAGGACATAGCAGGCAGCGGACCTTATTATCTTCCACTCTTTCAAAAAAGCTTGCTTCAGTCATTTTGCCATCACTTCTTTAATAATATCGGTCTACGCGAAAACGCTCAATTTCATAATTTTCATCTGGATCAATTCCCGCTTTTTTCAACGCAATGCTCAGCTGCTCTTCCACAGTATCAATGCCCTCTAAATTGGGCAGCAGCAATCCGCTCCGGTTGCCGGCCCTGACAATGACACCATACTCCTTGGGGTCCAGCTCACTTTTATCCGCAACCTTCTCCGGCGGGTGCAGAATATCTACCGAATAGGTAATCTCGTCCAATTCCTCGGCTGTTACCGGGGGAAAGCGAGGATCACGCAGACCGGCACTTAGCGCGTTATACATCACTTCTTCAGCCAGGGAATCACGGGTAGGCTGGGTAGTACCGATGCAGCCACGTAACTGGCCGTGTTTTTTTAGGGAAACAAACACTCCTGCCCTGTCCGGTAACTCTTCAGACAGCCTGTAATCCGGCTCAATAACCTTGCCATGCCGCACGAAACCTTCCAGTGCCTCCCGGGCCAGGCGCACAACTTCGTGCTCGTTTTTGCGGGTTTCCGCCATTACCCGGTCCAGGTGTTCCTTGAAGGCAGCCAGCAAGCTATCACCCTTGTTTCCTTCGGGCATCAGTTCCGCCACCAAATACCCGACACCAAAAGGTCCTTCATAGGAAACAACCTCAGACTGCAACCGGTACCCGTCAAGACAGCCCAGGAGCATTATTAATGGGCGCAGGCCACATTCCCCTGCTTCCTCTGCCAAGCCACGCGGCATGTTCACGACACGCCAGACATCTCCGCTCGCCAACGCCTGGCGTATAGCGGCGTCAAATTCCTTTCCGCGTGGGTTGAAGCCTGCCGGTGCATCCGGCGTCAACCGGTGGGACATATCCCCGCTAGCCACTACGGCCACTCTTTTATTACCACCAACAATGGTTTCCTGCAAGGCAATGCCAAAGGAATACAGCTCCACGTTGGGCAGCAGGCCCATAGCTACCACCACCAGGGAGCCTTTAAATCCCGCCTTCTTTATGTAGTACAGGGGTACCATTACACCATGGTCCAAGGCGGTGTCCACCTGGTATTGGCGGGCCAGCCGTTCATCCAGCAAAGCAGTGGTGATACCCTGTGATTGGCAGTGCTCCTGCAGGTCATTTACAAAGGAAAGGTCATTTTTATAGCTGAAGCTTACATCAGGTGCATGAAATGCACCAAGGTTTCCCTGCAGTTGGTCTACCGCCGTAATAGCTATTCCGTCTTGAAACACGGTTCCGTGAGGCGTAATCACCACCAAAGTATCCGGCCGTCCTGCCACCAGTTTTTCCGCTACCCGGGTCATTCCCTCGGCGGTTTGTCGGCATTTGGCTGTTTCTCGGCCGCCAACCTCCGGCACCACAATGGGGGGATGCGGCATCAGGCAGGCATACTGCAGGTTTTCCATTCTGGTTCCCTCCCTTTATATAATCTTTTACTTTATACAGAGACAATATTTCTTTCCTTCTATAACATTTTATTGTTTCCAAATTTATATGCATTATGCTGCCTCCTAAAAACAAGCATAAGCAGATCTTTAACAGTCTAAAACTCCATGAATGACCATGTAGATTAGGAATTTTGTGTCGAAAACTGGAAATACGGGCTAAAGTAATGGCCTGAGGTAATGAACCAAAGTAACCGGTAAAGGGGGGATGCAAAAAAATCAGACAATTGCTTGTACTTGCTTATTGTCCTCTTCTTTCCAACTGCAGTAATTTTTCTTTTATCTCCAGCCCACCGGTAAAACCTCCCAGGCCGTTTTTAGCAACCACCCGATGGCAGGGAACCAGCAGAGCGACGGGATTCCGTCCCAGGGCTTGTCCCACCGCCTGCATTCCTTTTGGGCACCGGATAGTCTGCGCCAGCCAGGAATATGTCCGGGTTTCCCCGTACGGTATCAACCGGCACGCCTGCCAAACCCGACGCTGGAAATCCGTTCCACCAACAGTTTCCCAGTCGATAGGGATGTCGTCTAAAGTCACCGGCGCTCCTTCCAGAAACCGCCTTAAGGTAAGCTGGCTTTCCTGCAACCATCGGGGATATATTCCTTCATGCTTTGCAGCCGCTACTTTCTCCAGCCGCACTGCGGTCATGCCTCGTTCAGAGGCCATCAGTGCTACCCGACCCCATGGAGCCGGCAGTTCGCAGTAGTACATGACTTTCATCACCTCAGTTTACACAATTCTTTAAAACCAGGAAATAAACCTGCATTTGGCAATAAGAAAATATTAGTCAAATTCTGACTCCCGGCTTCTGCCTTCTAATGAATTGTTTCCATTCCTTCCTCCGTGGCGAAATATTTGACAATTCCCGCATAAATACACCAGGCAAGTTTCTGCTGGTATGCAGGGTCATTTAACAGTTTTTCCTCCCGGGGATTGGAAATAAATCCTGTTTCCACTATGACAACGGGTATATCCAGTGTTCGCAGTAAATAAGAATCTTCCTCCGGCAGGGGTTTAGCTTTTCTCCTGGTGTTTTTCAGTACCCGCCGGAATTCACTCTGGATAGCTTTAGCCAGTTTTTCCCCTCTTGTCGACGACGTTCTATAGAAAGTCTGGGCACCGGTCCACCTGCTGCCAAAGCTGTTAGCCTGGATGGAAACATAAATATCCGCTTTACTTTCCACTGCCAGCTGCGCACGTTTCTTCATATCTTCTTTCTTTCGCTCCCGCAAAGATTTGCCCGGAGTTGATAAATCGGTATCCGTATCCCTGGTCATTACTACCGCCACTCCTGCTTGGCTGAGCAATAAGGCCAGCTTCTTTGCCACCGCCAGGTTTAGGTCTTTTTCCAGCGTTCCCCCCGGGCCAACTGCTCCTCCGTCCGGTCCCCCGTGCCCGGCATCCACCACAATGATCCTGTTGGACACTACCCAGGACATGGCAGAAATGGTTTCCGTGGCTATTTTGCCCATGGCATAAGCATAAGCCATATATATAAATGCCGACAGGACAATAATACTTGTCAAAGTTTTTAACCTGAGACGGTATACTCCAAACCATACTCTGCCCACACCAATTCCTCCCAACCATTAAATTTCTCTATTACTTTTATGCAGGCAGGTATGTTTTAGCACTAAATAATAATATCCGCTGGAAAAATCCCCGGCATGGAGCATCAATGCAAAATCTAAACTCCATTATTTTGAGGACATAATAAAAGCAGCGGTAAACCGCTGCTTGGTTGACACACTCTCTTTATCTCTTGGAAAACTGAGGAGCCTTCCGTGCTTTCTTTAAACCGTACTTTCTTCTTTCCTTCATTCTCGGGTCGCGCGTCAGCATGCCGGCACGCTTCAATACCGGCCTTAACTCTTTATCTGCTTCCACTAAAGCTCTGGCAATACCCATTCTGATAGCACCCGCTTGACCGGAAGTACCGCCGCCATGGACATTGGCCAGCACGTCAAAACGACCCAGGGTATCTGTCAGTTCCAGAGGCTCTTTGATAATCATCTCCAGAGTCTTTTTACCAAAATACTCCTCCATCGGTCTTTTATTTATGATAACCTTGCCGTCACCAGGAACCAGCCGCACACGGGCCACGGCATTCTTACGGCGTCCTGTTCCGTAATACTGTACCTGCTCAGCCATAATATCCTCCCTTCCTTAATTAAGCTTGCACGTCCCAAACTTCAGGCTTCTGCGCTTGATGCGGATGTTCTGCTCCACGGTAAACTTTAAGTTTCTTCAGCATTTTACGTCCCAACCTTGTATGCGGCAACATGCCTTTCACTGCCAACTGCACTGCTTTTTCAGGGTTCTCCTGTAAAAGGGTGTCATAGTCTATGGTTTTCAAACCACCCGGATAACCCGTATGTCTGTAGTACTTCTTCTGCTGCAGCTTCTTCCCAGTCAGCTTAACTTTCTCCGCATTTATCACAATTACAAAATCACCAACATCCACATGCGGGGTAAATGTCGGCTTATGTTTGCCACGCAAAACTTTTGCTACTTCACTAGCCAGTCTACCCAGAGTTTTGCCAGTAGCGTCCACTACATACCATTTTCTTTCTACTTCGTTTGGCTTGGCCATATAAGTAGACATCCTGTTTCCCTCCTAACTGCTTCATTCTTCCAACTGCTCACTGAATGAGTATCATAACCCTATCAACCTACGGGGCTCAAAAGGATGTAGGGATGTTAGACACAAACTCACTTGTATAATTTTACTGTATCAGCCTGTCAATGTCAAGCACATGCTGGAATTCAGAATATAGGAGTTAGAGTTCAGAGCAACAAAACCTAACTTAACAATTCTAAATTCTGTCTTCTAACTTCTGTATTCTAATAAATCACCTTCTCCAGGGTCAGCCCGTGGGCAGGAGCGGTATGTCCCGCCGTCTTACGGTCCCTTGCTTCGATTATCTCCGGTATTTCGGCGGCACTTCTTTTTCCCAAACCAACCTCGATCAAGGTGCCGGCTATGATGCGTACCATGTTATACAAGAAACCGTCGCCGGTAATACTTAAGGCTATCAAGTCACCCTGCCGCTGTACCATACATTCTTCCACCCGCCGAACGTAATTTTTCACGCTGCTGCCGCTGGCGCAGAACGATCGAAAATCGTGTTCTCCCTCAAAATGACAAGCAGCCTCCTGCATGCGGGCAACATCCAGCGGGCTGCGGATATGGTATGCATAGCGCCGCCAGAACACATCAGGAAAAGGCCTATTGATAATCCTGTAAACATAGGTTTTCTTTTTCGCCCAGTACCGGGCGTGAAACCCTTCATCCACCGCTTCTGAGGATACCACCACAATATCTTCGGGCAGCAGACTGTTCAGGGCAACCGGGTAGCGGTCTACCGGCACCAAACTGGTAGTAGCAAAAGAAACCACCTGTCCCCGGGCATGAACGCCGGCATCCGTTCTACCCGCCGCTTCCACTCTTATTGCCTCACCGGTCAGGGCCTTCAGCGCCCGTTCCAGTTCGTACTGTACCGTACGGCTCTGGGATTGTTTGCTCTGTATTTGCCAGCCGTTGAATTCCGTACCATCATACTGGACAACCAGCTTTATTTTTTGCATGGATACCACCTCAGCTCCACCAGCGAAAAGCCAAAGATACCAGCATGACAGAAAACATGGCAGCCAACGCAATGCCGTCCCGGGCCTGAAGCTTCAATTGAACCATTTTTGTCCGGTAGGCACCACCGCGGTAGCACCGTGCCTCCATAGCCATGGCCAGGTCATCAGCCCGGCGAAAGGCGCTGATAAACAGCGGCACCAGCAGAGGTACCAGGTTTTTGCTCCGCTGGATGAGGCTGCCGCTTTCAAAGTCTGCCCCCCGTGCCTTCTGCGCTTTCATTATTTTTTCCATCTCATCCAAAAAGGTAGGTATAAAGCGCAGGGCTATGGTCATCATCATGGCCAGTTCATGAGCCGGTACACCAATTTTACCGGCAGGCTTCAGGAGGTTCTCCAAACCATCAGTAAGACGGATGGGTGAAGTGGTCAGCGTCAGCAGTGAAGTAATCAATACCAGGTATATCAAACGTAAGGAAATGAATACTGCCTTGGACACCCCTTCCCGGGTGACCGCGAGAGGTCCAGCCATGACAAGGGTCTCGCCCGGCGTTAGGAATAAATGCAGGGGAACGGTAATAACGACCACGATTATTATAGGTTTAAGCCCCCGCAGCACATAAGCAACCGGTAATTTAGTCAGCAATACCACCATCAGGGTGACAGCTGACATCAACAGGAAACCCTGCCAGTCATTAACGGAGAATAAGGCTATTACATACGGTATAATTGCAATTAACTTGGTACGTGGATCCAGCCGGTGTATGACTGAATTACCCGGCACGTACTGGCCAATCGTAATGTCATTGAGCATTGGCTTCCTTACCCCTTAATAGTTTGATGAGTTCTTCCTTTGCCTCGGCTACCGAAATGATATCGGTCCTTACCGGTTTTCCTTTCCGAGCCAAACCAACCATTAGCTGGTTTACCTGCGGCACATCCAACCCCAGCTGTTTCAATTTATTCCCCTGTGCAAAAATCTCTCGCGGCGTACCTGACATGACCAGTTTTGACCGGTGCATGACAAAAACTTTTTCTGCCAGATTGGCCACATCCTCCATACTGTGGGATACCAGGACTATAGTTAGCCCACGTTTATGCAGCCGTGACACCTGGTACAGGATTTCTTCCCTTCCCCGGGGATCCAACCCGGCGGTTGGCTCGTCAAGGACCAATATTTCCGGCTGCATAGCCAACACGCCTGCGATAGCCACGCGCCTCATCTGGCCACCGCTCAATTCAAAAGGGGACCTATCTTTTAAGGCGGCATAATCCAGCCCCACCAGTTCCAGAGCATTTTTCACTCGTGACTCAATTTCCCTTTCCGAGCAGCCGGCATTAGCCGGACCAAAAGCTACATCTTTGTACACCGTTTCTTCAAAAAGCTGGTGTTCAGGGTATTGAAAGACTAGTCCCACTTTCCGGCGCGCCATTTGCAGGTTCTCTTTAGCATGGATATTTTTCCCGTCGAGCAATACCTGGCCCCTGGTAGGTTTGAGCAACCCGTTTAAATGCTGCACCAGGGTGGATTTGCCCGAACCAGTGGCCCCGATAATGGCTACAAACTGCCCCGTCTCGATTTTCAGGGAAACGTCCTCCAAAGCCTGGTGAGCATACGGTGTATTAGGTTTATAGGTGTAACTTACCTGGTCTAACACTAAAGCCATAGTCATCCACCATTCTTTATAGCGTCCGAATAACCGGCATCGTGCTTACTGTTGTTCTACCCACTGCAGCATTTGCTCCACCGTCAAAATATTTTCGGGCACTGCCAATCCCTCAGCGCGCAACGCCTGTGCCAGCTGGACCACCTGCGGGACATCCAGACGCAGTTTTTTCAGGGTTTCCCCCTGAGAAAATACTTGCCGTGGAGTACCATCCATGACTATTTTCCCTTGTTCCATTACCACTACCCGGTCAGCAATGGCCGCTTCCTCCATAAAATGCGTGATATGCACTACGGTAAGTCCTTCCTCACGGTTGAGCCTTTTAACGGTGTCCATAACCTCTTTACGCCCCTGCGGGTCCAGCATGGCTGTAGGCTCGTCCAAAATGAGAATGGAGGGGCGCATGGCAATGATACCGGCAATGGCAACCCTTTGTTTCTGCCCACCGGATAAAAGATGCGGTGCGTAATAGCGGTAATCACTCATCCCTACCAGTGCCAGGGCTTCCCGCACCCGCTCTCTAATTTGCTCCGGCGGCAGACCTAGATTTTCCGGACCAAATGCCACATCCTCTTCCACCACTGTAGCTACCAGCTGATTATCAGGGTTTTGAAATACCATGCCGGCCTGCTGGCGAATCTCCCACAGGTACCTTTCCTCTTTTGTATCCATACCGTTTATATAGACGCTGCCGCTGGTAGGCAGCAACAGAGCATTCAAATGTTTTGCCAAGGTAGACTTCCCTGACCCGTTGTGCCCCAAAACAACTACAAATTCCCCCTGGTTAACAGTCAGGTTTACACCTCGCAGGGCGGTAATTTCGTCATCTCCACGCCGGTATTTATGCCAGAGGTCTCTGATCTCGATCATGCAACACACCCACTACTAGGATTATACGGTTACAGCGCATCATGTCCTGCGGAACTTAAACCACGCTGTGGTTAAGCGCCCCATAGCGCCGGAGTAAAAATAGAAGTCAGGATTACTGGTTTGAAACAAACCGAGTACAAACTCCTGACCCCGATACGCAATCAAATTTAATGCTGTCTGCGTTAAACCAGTTCCACCCGAACCATCATGGCACCATCACCGCGACGGTTTCCCAGCTTGATAATCCGGGTATAACCTCCTTGACGATCCTCGTACCGTTTTGCAATATCCTCAAACAGCTTGGTTACTACGTCCTCATCTCTGATATAGCCCAACGCCTGCCTCCGCGCATGAAGGTCACCACGTTTCCCCAGCGTAATCATTTTGTCCGCCACACGTCTTAATTCTTTAGCTTTTGCCTCAGTAGTCTCAATTTGTTCTTCTCTCAGCAAAGAGGTAACAATATTGCGAAGCATTGCCTTCCGGTGACTGCTAGTGCGACTCAGTTTACGATAACCCATGGCTTCTCCTACCTCCTTTACTCATCTTCTTTTCTTAAGGAAAGGCCTAACTCAGCCAACTTGTTCTTAACCTCTTCCAGGGACTTTTTACCGAGGTTACGCACCTTCATCATATCTTCTTCCGTACGTTGTATCAAGTCTTCAACGGTATTGATACCCGCACGCTTCAGGCAGTTGTAGGAACGAACTGAAAGGTCCAGTTCTTCAATAGTCATTTCCAAGATTTTATCTTTCTGTTCTTCTTCTTTTTCCACCATTGTAACTTCATCGCTAATGTTTTCGGTCAGCCCTACAAAGAGCTGGAGATGGTCGCTGAGAATACGTGCAGAAGAACTAATAGCCTCGTCGGGAGCAATGCTGCCGTCTGTCCAAACTTCTAACGTAAGTTTGTCATAATCAGTAACCTGGCCCACACGGGTATCTTCCACTTTGTAGTTAACCTTTTTCACCGGGTTAAAAATAGAGTCTACGGGAATAACACCAATGGGATCGTCCTCGCGCTTGTTCTTTTCTGCCGGCCGGTAACCCCGGCCCTTGGCCAGCGTAATTTCCATGCTTAACCTGCCGCTGTTCAGAGTGGCAATATGCAGGTCCGGGTTAAGTATCTCCACTTCATCGTCGGTAATAATGTCGCCTGCTGTTACGGGCCCTTCTTCCTCTTTTTCGATGCGGACCACCTTTTCTTCATCAGTATGCAGTTTCACTGCCAGAGACTTCAAATTGAGAATAATGTCAGTGGTGTCTTCCTGAACACCGGGGATAGTAGAAAACTCATGGAGCACACCGTCAATTTTTATAGAGGTAACCGCTGCCCCGGGCAACGAAGAGAGCAAAATACGGCGCAAGGAGTTCCCCAGGGTAATTCCGTAGCCTCTTTCCAAGGGTTCTATGACGAACTTCCCATAATCGTTTTTTTCACTCATTTCCACACATTCAATTTTGGGCTTTTCTATTTCCAACATACAATCATTACCCTCCTTCGCTGGAAGTAACGAACCCGTCTCACACTTTACCTGGAGTAAAGCTCTACAATCAAGTGTTCTTCAATGGGTACATCTATATCTTCTCTCTCAGGTAGAGCTACAACTCTTCCGGTAAAGTTTTCTACGTCTGCTTCCAGCCAGGCTGGAGGTGTCTTATGAGCCGCTGCCTCGGCAATTTCTTTAAACTTTGGCGAACTCTTACTTTTATCCCTAACACTAATTTCATCCCCGACGCGAACCAAATAAGACGGGATGTTTACCTTTCTACCGTTCACCTTAAAGTGACCGTGACGCACTAGTTGTCTTGCTTCTGCACGGGAACCGGCAAAACCCAAACGGTAAACTACATTATCCAGACGTCTTTCCAAGAGTCTCAGCAGGTTTTCACCGGTAATTCCCTTTTGACGTTCAGCTTCCTTGAAGTAATTACGGAATTGTTTTTCCATCACACCATAAATACGGCGTGCTTTCTGCTTCTCACGCAGCTGCAAACCATATTCGGACATCTTCTTTCTTTGCTGTCCGTGCTGTCCCGGTGCATACGGGCGCCGGTCAATAGCACATTTATCAGAATAACACCGGTCACTTTTAAGATATAATTTAATACCCTCTCTCCGGCATAATCTGCATACGGATTTTGTATATCTTGCCATCTAAACTACACCTCCTAAACTCTTCTGCGTTTTGGTGGTCGGCAGCCATTGTGAGGAATCGGAGTAACATCCTTAATCATACTGACTTCCAATCCCGCTGCCTGAAGCGACCGAATAGCTGCTTCCCTACCGGCTCCAGGTCCTTTCACGTAGCATTCAACTTCCTTCATGCCGTGTTCCATGGCTTCTTTGGCTGCAGCCTCAGCCGCCATTTGCGCAGCAAAAGGAGTACTCTTCCTGGAACCCTTAAAGCCTACTGTGCCCGCGCTGGCCCAGGAAATGGCATTTCCTGCTTTATCGGTAATAGTAATGAGCGTATTATTAAAAGTGGACTTAATATGAGCAATTCCTCTCTCCACATTCTTACGTTCACGTTTTCTAGTCCGAGTACCGCGTTTACCTTTAGCCATATATTTTACTCCCCCTTCCTATTTCTTCTTTCTCCTTACGCCTACTGTCTTCTTAACGCCTTTGCGAGTACGCGCGTTAGTCTTGGTACGCTGCCCTCTCACAGGCAGGCCCCTGCGGTGACGCAAACCTCTGTAACAGCCGATTTCCATCAGTCTCTTAATGTTAAGGGAAACCTCTCTCCGTAAATCTCCCTCAACAGTATAATTCTTACCAATAATATCACGCAACTTGGTAACTTCTTCTTCTGTTAAATCCTTGACTCTAGTATCAGGGTCTATCCCTGCGGTGGCCAGGATTTTATTTGCTGTAGAGCGCCCAATGCCATAAATATAGGTTAATCCTATCTCAACCCGCTTGTCACGCGGTAAGTCGACACCTGCAATCCTTGCCATCAGTTCTTTACACCTCCAGTTTAGATTATTCAACCTGCCATGGGCACCTTACCGGTGGCCGCGACCCCACGGCAGTTATTGCCATTAACCTTGTTTTTGCTTATGCTTGGGATTTTCGCAAATCACCATAACTTTTCCCTTACGTTTAATTACCTTGCACTTTTCACAAATGGGTTTAACAGATGGTTTAACTTTCACTATAAACCCTCCTTACCTGTAACGGTTGAAAAAATATGCTATGCTTCGCTTAGCGTGCCTAAATGTTTATTTATATCTGTACACTATGCGACCTCTTGTCAGGTCGTAAGGTGATAATTCCACTGTCACCCGGTCTCCAGGAAGAATGCGGATGAAATTCATACGTATCTTCCCGGAAACATGTGCCAACACTTTATGACCATTATCTAATTCCACACGAAACATGGCGTTAGGAAGAGGTTCGATAACAATACCTTCAACTTCAATTACGTCTTTCTTGGACATAAAGGATACGTCCCTCCTTGCTGGTTAACTATCCATCCCTGCCAGCCGGTCAATGGCCTGACGAATTTCCAGGTCAATAATCTGACTTTTTTTCTTTTCCCGCACCGCTTCGGCGAATTTATTCACCGGTTGAAGATGCCTGATATTTTTCTTTTTCGGTTTATCTACCGTTCTTTTTCTGCCGTTAACAACACTGACAAATTTTTCATCGAGCACTTCCAAAACTATATAAGTTTCTCCCTTGTCACGTCCCGCCAGAGAGTATACCAGCTGCCCTCGTTTCAACTCACGGGTCACTGCAGACACCTCCAACTTCAAATGCGGGTTAAGATTTGCGGTCCGTCTTTGGTAATTGCAACGGTATCTTCAATGTGAGCCGAATGTTTTCCGTCCTTAGTTACCACGGTCCAGTTGTCCTGCAGACTCATTACTTCCCAGGTACCGACGTTTACCATAGGTTCAATAGCCAGAACCATACCGGACTTCAATCTCGGTCCCCTCCCGGGTTTCCCGAAGTTGGGTACTTGCGGATCCTCGTGCATATGCCTGCCGATACCGTGACCGACGTATTCGCGAACCACCGAAAAGCCGTTATTTTCTACAACCGTTTGTATGGCATGTGATATATCACTTAACCGGTTTCCTTCAACAGCCTTGGCAATTCCGGCATCCAGCGCTTGTTGAGTTACCTCTATCAATTTCCGTAATTCCTCATCAATATCGCCAACGGGATAAGTCCTGGCCGCATCCCCGTAGTATCCATTAAAAACCGCTCCAACGTCAATACTAATAATATTTCCATTTTTTAATTCTCTTAAACCCGGAATCCCGTGAACCACCTCTTCGTCAATAGAAGCACAGATACTGGCAGGAAATCCTTGATAACCTTTAAAGGCAGGTTTTGCACCCTGGCTGACAATGTAGCCTTCGGCAATGGCATTCAGTTCCTTGGTCGTGATTCCTGGCCGGATAGCCTGTTCCAGCCTCTTGTGCGTTTCGGCGACAATTCTTCCAGCGACTTTCATGTATTCCAGTTCACGGTCGGATTTAAGAGTTATCATGCCAAGTCTCTCCCTATTTTTTCACCTATTTCCTTTAATACTTCCTTGATTTCCTGGTCACCATTGATATTTTTCAACAAACCCTTTTCCTTGTAGTATTCAATCAGGGGGGCAGTCTGTTCCGCGTAAACATCCAGCCTGTTGGCTACGGTCTCTTCGGTATCGTCGCTGCGCTGGTACAGTTCGCCACCGCAGGCATCGCACTTGCCCTCTACCTGCGGCGGGTTGAATATTACGTGATAAGTGGCACCACAGTTACGGCAAATACGTCTGCCCGTCAATCTTTCCAGCAGCTTTTCCCTGGGTACTTCAATGTTAACCGCTGCATCCAGTTCCATATTCAATTCATCCAAAATATCGTCCAGCGCTTCAGCTTGGGCGACGGTACGCGGAAAACCGTCCAGCAGAAAGCCATTTTTGCAGTCCAGTTCTACGAGACGTTCTTTGACGATACCTACAGTAACTTCGTCAGGAACCAACTTGCCCTGGTCCATAAATTCCTTAGCCTTCTTACCCAACTCGGTGCCTTCCTTGATTGCCTTCCGAAACATATCACCGGTGGAAATGTGCGGTACCTGTAGTTTTTCCGTCAGCATTTCTGCCTGTGTACCCTTACCAGCACCCGGAGGACCCATCAACAATAACCTCACGTAATCCCCTCCTAATTTACATCTCGGCACGTTAAGCGAAGCAATTATTTCATAAATCCTTGATAGTTGCGCATTAACAGGTGAGCTTCAACTTGCTTCATTGTTTCCAGAGCCACACCGACAACGATCAGGAGTGCAGTACCACCAAAGTAAATATTCAAGCCCGTGGTTGCCATGACAAAGTTAGGCAGCAACGCAATCAAGGCCAAGAAGATCGCACCCGCCAGTGTAATTCGCGTTAACACCCGGTCGATATACTCGGCTGTGGGCCTTCCCGGTCGCAAACCGGGGATGAAGCCGCCGTATTTTTTCATGTTATCTGCCACATCCTGCGGGTTAAAGGTTACCGCAGTGTAGAAATAGGTGAAGAAGATAATTAGGGTCGCGTACATAATCATATAGGGAACCGAGCGAAAATCAAAGAAATTCTGTACCCACTGCGCAAAGCTGTTATTAGGAAACCACGATGCAATTGTCTGCGGGAACAGCAAAATTGACATTGCAAAGATTACGGGAATAACCCCTGCCTGGTTCACTTTCAGGGGAATATGGGTGGATTGTCCACCGTAAACCTTACGCCCAACAACTCTTTTGGCATATTGCACCGGAATCCTTCTCTGTCCCTCCTGGATGGCTACAACCCCGGCAATTACTACAATGGCAATAACCAGGAAGAAAAGAACAGCGAAGATGCTGGCTTCTCCGGTGGTCACATATTGGTAAATAGCATACAGCCCGCCCGGTAATCTGGATACAATACCGGCAAAAATAATCAAGGAAATACCGTTACCAATACCGTGCTCCGTAATTAACTCACCCAACCACATCAGGAAAGCAGTTCCGGCAGTTAATGTCAGCGCAATGATCCCGTAAGAAACAAAGCCCGGATTAACCAGGACGCCGGATCTGCCCAGGTATACAGCCATTCCTATGGCCTGGATACCGCCGAGGATAACCGTACCGTAGCGGGTATACTGGACAATTTTCTTCTGCCCTTCCTGGCCTTCTTTTGCCAGGCGCTCCAGGTACGGAATCACCACGGTCAGCAACTGCATAATAATGGATGCGTTGATGTAGGGCATAATACCCATGGCAAAGATAGTAAACTTTTTAAAAGCTCCCCCTGAGATCACATCAATAAAACCAAATAGCACACCGGTTTCCATAAGCTGCTTTAACTGGGCGGTGTCAATAAACGGCACCGGAATGTGCGCCCCCAAGCGAAATACTAAAAACATCAGCAGCGTAAACACAATTTTCCTGCGCAAGTCTTCAATTTTCAGGGCGGACGCCAAGCTAGATAACATTATACCACCTCAGCTTTTCCACCAGCAGCCTCTATCTTTTCCTTAGCCGCTTTACTAAAGTAGTTAGCCTTAACGGTCAAGGCCTTGTTAAGCTCTCCTTTGGCCAGCACTTTCACGCCGTCTTTGGCCTTTTTCGCCAGGCCCTCCTGAACTAACAGTTCTGGAGTAACTTCTGTTCCCTCTTCAAAGCGGTTGAGCTGCTCCAGATTCACAATGCTGATATCCTTTTTGAAGATATTGGTAAAACCGCGTTTTGGCAACCTGCGGTACAGGGGCATCTGGCCTCCTTCAAAGCCGCGTCTTACCCCGCCGCCTGAACGGCTCTTTTGCCCTTTGTGACCGCGACCGGAAGTTTTTCCTAAACCACTTCCGATTCCACGGCCTCTACGGGTCCGATTTTTCCTGGAACCCGGCACTGGCTTTAATTCATGGAGTTTAACCACTTGCTGCACCTCCTACGCTTCAATTTCTTCTACAGTAACCAGGTGTTCCAATTTTTTCGCCATACCTCTAATGCTGGGAACGTCTTCATGCACGACACTTTGATGAAGTTTGCGCAAACCCAATGCAGCTGCAGTTTCACGCTGTTTCTTGGATTGACCGATTAAACTCTTTTTCAGAGTAATTTTCAATTTCTTCGCCATTGCCATTCCCCCTACCCAAGCAACTCTTCAACAGATTTGCCACGTAATTTTGCTACTTCTTCCGCACGTTTCAAATTTTTTAATCCTTCCAGCGTAGCATAAACCATGTTATTGGCATTGGCAGAACCAAGGTTTTTCGTCAGAATATCTCTCACACCTGCCAGTTCCAGTACCGCACGAACCGGTCCGCCAGCAATAACTCCGGTACCTTCGGAAGCAGGTTTCAACAATACACATCCGGCTCCAAACCTGCCGACCATTTCATGGGGAATTGTGGTACCAACCAGCGGAACGGTGATCAGGTTTTTCTTGGCGTTTTCCACACCTTTGCGGATAGCTGCTGGAACTTCATTGGCCTTACCTAATCCAGCACCCACGTGTCCGTTCCCATCTCCTACTACTACCAGGGCACTAAAGCTAAAACGACGGCCACCTTTCACAACTTTAGCAACACGATTAATGTTTACTACTTTCTCCTGTAGTTCCAGTTCGTTGGGATCAATATTGTTTACCATTCATTTCCCTCCTTTACGCTTCAACTAAAAATCTAAACCGCCTTCCCGGGCACCATCGGCTAGTGCTGCTACACGTCCGTGATAAATATATCCTCCACGGTCAAATACGACCTTTTTAATGCCCTTCTCCAAAGCCCTTTTGGCAACTAACTGACCTACCTTTTTGGCAGCCTCAACATTGGCGCTGCTGACTTCTTCACGCAGTGCCGGGTCAAGAGTGGAAGCTGCTACTAGAGTATGTCCTTTGGTATCGTCGATAATTTGCGCGTAAATGTGCTTGGCACTACGGTAAACGCTTAAGCGCGGACGTTCCGGCGTTCCGTAAATTTTATTACGAATGCGACTGCGCTTTTTATCTCTCGCAGCTTTGCGGTTATATTTCTTGAACAAAGAATTTCACTCCTTTCCCACAAAATGCTGATACTGTGTATATGACGTTACTTAGCAGCCCCGGCCTTACCAACTTTTCTCCTGATGCGTTCGCCTTCGTACTTAATACCTTTGCCTTTATACGGCTCCGGGGGTCTCACGTCACGAATTTTTGCAGCCACTACTCCTACTTTTTCCTTATCAATACCCTTGACAACAATTTTGTTATTTCCATGGGTTTCAATCTGGATACCCTCCGGAACTTCCATTTCTACCGGATGGGAATATCCAACATTGAGTACCAGCTTTTTACCCTGCATGTTAGCACGATATCCCACACCGTTGAGTTCCAAAGCTTTTTCAAAGCCCTTAGTCACACCGACGACCATGTTGTTCAACAAAGCTCTGGTGAGACCATGCAGGGCACGATGTTCTTTTTTGTCGCTAGGACGGGTAACAATAATTGAACCGTCTTCTATTTTGATATCCATGTCCGGATGCATTTCTTTTTCCAACTGCCCTTTTGGTCCTTTGACGATAGCCTTGTTTCCCTCTATTTTTACTTCCACTCCATCCGGTATTTGTACAGGTAGCTTACCAACCCGGGACATAAATGACACCTCCTATCGCTGAAAGAATGTTACCAGATATAACAGATAACCTCGCCACCAACTCCTGCTTTCCGTGCTTGTTTATCTGTCATAACACCTTTTGACGTTGATATTACCGCAACGCCTAAACCGCCTAATACCCGGGGAATTTCGTCTTTGCTCGCGTAAACGCGCAAACCGGGTTTGCTGATACGTTTCAAACCGGTGATTACCTTCTCGTTATTCGGACCATATTTCAGATAAAGCCTCAGAATACCTTGCTTGCCGTCCTCCACATATTCCACATCTTTGATATATCCTTCTTCCTTAAAAATCTCGGCAATCGCTTTTTTCAGTTTGGAGGCAGGTACTTCTACGGTTTCTTTATTTACCATATTCGCATTACGAATTCTGGTCAGAAAGTCTGCAATTGGGTCCGTCATTACCATCTTAACAACCCCCTTCCGTTTCTCTTGCTTACCAACTAGCTTTTGTTACACCGGGAATTTCGCCTTTGTATGCCAGTTCGCGGAAGCAAATCCGGCAAATACCAAACTTACGCATATACGCACGAGGACGTCCGCAAATTTTGCATCTATTGACTTTCCGAACTTTGTACTTCGGTTTTCTTTTGGCTTTAGCAATCATGGACTTTTTAGCCACAGTTTATCCCTCCTTCTGGCTAATCTACTCTCTAAAGGGCATTCCCAACGCGCGCAACAACTCTCGAGCTTCTTCGTCTGTTTTGGCCGTAGTAACAAACACTACATCCATACCTCTTACCTTATCTACTTTATCGTAATCTATCTCGGGGAAAATCAACTGCTCCTTAATTCCCAAGGTATAGTTGCCTCTACCGTCAAAAGATTTCGGTGGTACTCCGTTGAAGTCCCTTACCCTCGGCAAAGCAACGTTAATAAGGCGGTCTGCAAATTCATACATTCTATCGCCACGCAGCGTCACCTTGCAGCCGATGGGCATGCCTTCCCGTAACTTAAAGGCTGCAATGGATTTCTTCGCTCTGGTGATTATAGGCTTTTGCCCGGTAATTAAGGCGAGATCTTCCACAGCACCATCCAATGCCTTGGGGTTTTGCGTTGCCTCACCAACGCCCATGTTAATAACGATTTTTTCTAATTTGGGTATTTCCATGACATTTTTATAGCCAAATTTTTCCTTCAACAGCGGCTGAACTTCATTGAAATATTTTTCTTTCAATCTAGCCACTTAACTTACCCCCTTTCCAGCACGACCATTAATCTAAATCTTCACCGCACTTTTTGCAAACACGCACCTTGGTGCCGTCATCCAAAACTTTCTTCCCAATTCTGGTAGCTTGATTGCACTTGTTGCAGTATATCATCACATTAGAGCTGTCAATCGGGGCTTCTTTTTCCACAATGCCTCCTTGCGGCATCTGCTGGGTAGGCCGCGTATGCCTTTTCACAATGTTCACGCCCTCGACAACAACCCGTTGTTGTTTGGGTATCACTTGCAGTACCTTTCCTTTTTTACCCGCGTCTTTTCCTGTAATTACTACCACGGTATCTCCCTTTTTTACATGAACCTTAGGCCTTGACACTGTTTTCACCTCCGTGAACCAGGTAATACTTCACCTAGAGTACTTCCGGTGCTAGGGAAATAATTTTCATATAATCCTTATCCCTTAATTCTCTTGCCACAGGGCCGAAAATACGTGTACCCTTTGGCTGTCCCTGATCATTTATGATAACCGCAGCATTTTCATCAAAGCGAATGTAGGAACCGTCGGGTCTTCTGGTAGGCTGCTTGGTACGCACAACTACCGCTTTTACCACGTCTCCTTTTTTTACAATACCTCCCGGCACGGCTTCTTTCACCGAAGCAATAATTACATCTCCCACGGAAGCATATCTACGACCTGAACCGCCAAGCACGCGAATGCATAGTAATTTTTTCGCCCCGGTATTATCTCCAACTTTGAGAATGGTTTCGGATTGGATCATTTGATTTACCCCCTTTCCGGATAAACCTGCAAATACTATAATTCTTTAGCTTTTTCTAATATTTCAGCTACTCTCCAACGTTTATGCTTGCTTAATGGCCGGGTTTCCACAATCCTTACCTTATCGCCTACACGGCACTCGTTGGCCTCATCATGGGCCTTAAATTTCTTACTTCTTTTTACCGTACGGCCATACAGCGGGTGACGCATGTGCGTCTCCACAGACACTACAACCGTTTTATCCATTTTATCGCTGACCACATAACCAACACGTGATTTGCGTAAATTTCTCTCAGTCAACTGCCTTTCCTCCTTCCACTTACGCTTCCTGTTTCAGTTGCCGTTCTCTTAAAATGGTTTTTGCCCTGGCAATATCGCGACGGACCTGTTTTACCCGCATAGGATTATCCAGCTGGCCGGTTGCTAGTTGAAAGCGTAAGTTGAACAGCTCTTCCTTGAGGTCATCTACTTTTCGCATCAACTCTTCCGTTGTCAGTTCGCGGAGTTCTTTAGCTTTCATCGGCCTCACCACCTGCTCCTAAGCGTTTCACAAATTTAGTTTTGATGGGCAGTTTGTGGCTGGCTAACCGCATAGCTTCACGAGCCACTTCTTCACTAACCCCTGACATTTCAAACATGATACGGCCGGGTTTTACTACCGCAACCCAATATTCAGGAGAGCCCTTTCCGCTTCCCATACGGGTTTCCGCCGGTTTTGCCGTGATGGGTCTGTCCGGGAATATTCTAATCCATACCTTTCCGCCCCGCTTGATATAACGGGTCATGGCAACACGTGCAGCTTCTATCTGACGGCTGGTAATCCAGGCTGGTTCCAACGCTTGCAGGCCATATTCACCAAAGGATACCTTATTCCCCTTTGTCGCTTTGCCTGAAAGTTTTGGCCGATGCTGTCTCCGCCATTTAACTCTTTTAGGCATTAACATGGATTATTTGCCTCCTTCCTCCACTTTCCCTTTTGCTTCAGGAAGTATTTCTCCTTTATAAATCCATACTTTTACGCCGATTTTACCGTATTGCGTGTTGGCTTCCGCAAAACCATAATCAATGTCAGCTCTCAAAGTATGCAGCGGCACCTTGCCCTCGCTGTACCACTCAGTGCGTGCCATTTCCGCACCACCCAGACGTCCAGAGCACATAACTTTAATACCTTCAGCACCAAGACGCATGGCCCTGGAAACTGCCTGCTTCATGGCACGCCGGAAAGAAACCCTGCGCTCCAACTGTGCAGCAACGTTTTCTGCGACCAGTTGCGCATCCAGTTCCGGCTTTTTCACCTCGACAATGTTTACATTGACCTTTTTACCGGTCATTTGTTCCAATTTTTGCCGCAATGCTTCTACCTCGGAACCGCCTCGCCCAATGACGATACCAGGCTTGGCAGTGTGTATGGAGATTTTGACACGATTAGCCGCACGCTCAATTTCAATGGTAGAAATACCTGCTTCGTACAGTTTCTGTTTTAAATAGCGGCGTATCTTTATATCCTCATGCAGCAGGTCTGCATAGTTCTTATCAGCATACCACTTGGCATCCCAGTCTTTAATTATTCCAATACGCAATCCTTTAGGATGAACTTTCTGACCCACTAATTAACCTCCTCCTTTTCCCGTACTACGACGGTAATGTGGCTGGTGCGTTTCCGAATCAAGTCAGCCCGTCCCATGGCACGCGGGCGGTAACGCTTTAAAGTTGGTCCTTCGTCTACATAGGCATTGGCAACATAAAGATTGTCCGGGTCCATCTCGTAATTATGCTCAGCGTTTGCCACTGCGGATTTCAATACTTTGGAAATAATTTCCGCACCACGCTTAGAAGTGTATTTCAATATCGCCATTGCTTCATGCACGTCTTTGTTCTTAATCAAATTGGCAACCTGTCGTGCTTTTCGCGGGGAAATGCGAACAAACCTAGCTACTGCTTTAGCTTCCACAGTTTTAACCCCCTCTCAATCTCAATCTATTTCAAGGCTGTTGAACGCTCCGTATGCGCTCCGTGTCCCTTAAATGTCCTGGTAGGTGCAAACTCGCCCAGCTTATGACCTACCATATCTTCAGTTATATAAATGGGAACGTGCTTTCTTCCATCATGCACGGCAATAGTATGACCAACAAAATCAGGGAAAATAGTTGAACGCCGGGACCAGGTCTTGATAACCCTTTTTTCCCCTTTTTCGTTCATTTCCTTGATCTTCTTCAGCAACTTGGGGTCACAATACGGTCCTTTTTTCAGGGATCTACCCATTACTCTTTTGCCTCCTTCCTCAAGATTCTAGCTATTTACGGCGTTTTACAATCAACCGGTCAGAAGGCTTGTTCTTCTTCCGTGTCTTGGCACCCAAAGCCGGTTTACCCCAGGGTGTAACAGGGTTACGACCAACAGGAGACCGTCCTTCACCACCGCCGTGCGGGTGGTCAGCAGGGTTCATAACTACACCACGAACAGTCGGTCTGATGCCTCTCCAGCGATTACGCCCCGCTTTACCAATTTTAATGTTTTCGTGATCGATATTTCCCACTTGACCGATGGTGGCCTTGCAGTCCAAGTGAATCAAACGTACTTCTCCGGACGGCAGGCGAACGTGACCGTACTTACCCTCCTTAGCCATCAACTGTGCAGAGGTACCTGCGGAACGGCACAGTTGCCCGCCTTTACCTGGCTGCAATTCAATATTATGAATAACCGTACCAACGGGAATGTTCCTGAGCGGCAGAGCGTTTCCTACCTTAATATCGGCATCTGGTCCTGCTTCAACCACGTCATTAACTTTAAGCCCGTTGGGCGCAATAATATATCTCTTTTCACCGTCGGCATAAGCCAAAAGCGCGATATTGGCCGAGCGGTTAGGATCGTATTCAATAGCCTGCACCCTGGCAGGAATACCTTCTTTATCCCGCTTAAAATCAATTATTCTATAGAGACGTTTATGCCCACCGCCACGGTGGCGAACAGTCATGCGACCCTGGGCGTTGCGGCCGCCGGTCTTCTTCAGGGGAGTTACCAGTGACTTTTCCGGTTCTTTTTTGGTAATTTCCTCAAAGGTAGAAACCGTCATCTGGCGACGACCGGGCGAGGTAGGCTTAAACTTCTTAATCGCCATTGTTATACCCTCCTTTAGTCAAGCTTATAGCCCTTCAAACACTTCAATCTTATCTCCAGGTTTCAGTGTGACGATAGCTTTTTTCCGTTCGGGAGTCTTGCCTTCATAACGGCCCATGCGCCGTTTCTTTCCGCGGACTTTCATGGTGTTCACCTTGGTTACAGTTACGTCAAAAATTTCTTCTACTGCTTTCTTGATTTCACTCTTATTGGCTTTTTTATCCACAATAAACGTGTATTTGTTATCCTCCATCAGTCCGATTGAACGCTCGGAGATGACGGGACGGATGATAATGTCATGGGGACGACGCATTACGCAAGCACCTCCTCCACTTTGCGTACCGCTTCCTTGGTGATCAGCAGTTTGTCATAATGCACGATATCGACTACATTGATATTTTCCGGGGACAGAGGCTTTACTCCAGCAATATTGCGAGCAGATAAAACAACGTTTTTGTTGTCCTTTCCTTCAGTGATAACCAGCGCTTTCCCTTCAGCATTCAATGCCTTCAGGACCTTTACCATTTCTTTTGTCTTCGGCTTTTCAAAGGACAGCTCGTCAAGAACAATCAGGTTTCCTTCTTCAACTTTTGCAGATAAAGCAGATTTTATGGCCAAGCGTTTAACTTTCTTAGGCAATCTTTTACGGTAATCACGAGGCTTAGGCCCGAAGGTAATAGCACCACCTCTCCACAATGGCGACCGAATGCTTCCCACCCGGGCTCTACCCGTACCTTTTTGACGCCAGGGTTTACGGCCACCACCGCTCACTTCACCGCGGCTTTTGGTAGAGTGGGTTCCTTGACGCCGGTTTGCCAGTTGCGCTACAACCGCCTGGTGAATAACGGGTTCATTTACCGGCACACCAAAAACTGCATCTTTCAATTCTATGTCCCCAACTTGTTCTCCCTGAACGTTATATACAGCCACTTTTGGCATCGCTTACTCCTCCTTCCTACGCGTTAGACTTAACCGTGTTTCTGACCATAACTACGCTTTTTTTCGGACCCGGCACAGAACCTTTTACCAGGAGCAAATTCTTCTCGTTATCTGTCTTCACTACTTCCAGTTTCTGCACAGTTACCTTTCTGCCGCCAACTCTTCCCGGCAATTTTCTGCCGCGAAATACCCGGTTAGGCCCCAAGGCACCCAGTGCACCAGGAGCCCTGTGGTAATGCGAACCGTGGCTCATTGGTCCTCTGGCCTGTCCGTATCCCTTGATACTACCGGTAAAACCTTTACCTTTGGAAATGCCGGTAACGTCTACGTACTCGCCGCTCTGGAACACGTCTTCTACTTTTATTTCCTGCCCCACTTCATATTCATCGGGATTGTCCACGCGAATTTCCCTGACATACTTCATGGGTTTGACACCGGCCTTATCAAAGTGCCCATGCAGCGGCTTATTGGGCGCTTTCTTGCGTTCCATAAAGCCAATTTGAATAGCGTTGTAGCCATCAGTCTCTACGGTCTTCTTTTGAACAACCACACAAGGACCAGCTTCGATGACAGTTACCGGTATCAAGTTGCCGTCTTCGGTAAAAATCTGTGTCATGCCAATTTTTCTCCCGAGAATTCCTTTAGACATCTCTCTTCCACCTCCTACAGCTACCAATTACAGTTTAATCTCGATATCAACACCGGCCGGTAAGTCCAAACGCATCAGCGCATCAACAGTTTTCGGCGTAGGCTCCAAAATATCTATTAAACGCTTGTGGGTTTTCATCTGAAATTGCTCGCGGGAATCCTTATTTACATGCGGTGAGCGCAAAATAGTAAACACGTTTCTCTCAGTCGGCAGGGGAATGGGTCCGGAAACATTAGCACCAGTCCGCTTAGCCGTCTCGACAATTTTTTGAGCTGATTGGTCCAGCACTTTATGATCAAACGCTTTCAAGCGAATACGGATTTTCTGCTTTGCCATTTTCGTTCCTCCTTCTAACGCCCGATTATCGGACTTTCTCAGTGAAAATTACCCGGGGATTCCCCCCAGCAACCTTCCACCTCATCGCACAACACTTTTTGCATGACAAGGGGCCAGCGACACATACATGTCGCCAGCCTCATGTTGTCTCTTACTCTACAATTTCACTAACAACGCCGGCGCCAACGGTGCGGCCACCTTCGCGAATAGCAAAACGCAACCCTTCTTCAATAGCAATCGGAGTAATCAGTTCAATCTCCATTTTCACGTTGTCGCCAGGCATTACCATCTCGGTCCCTTCCGGCAAGGATACTACTCCGGTTACGTCGGTCGTCCTGAAGTAAAACTGGGGACGGTATCCTTCAAAAAACGGAGTGTGACGTCCACCCTCTTCTTTGGTCAGTACGTATACTTCCGCCTTAAACTTGGTATGCGGCTTAATGGATCCGGGCTGTGCCAGTACCTGACCGCGCTCAATCTCGTCACGGTCAATACCTCTCAGCAGAGTTCCAATGTTGTCTCCTGCTTCTGCATAGTCCAGCATCTTGCGGAACATCTCTACCCCAGTTACTACCGTCTTCTTAACCTCATCTGCCAAACCTACAATCTCTACTTCGTCCTGTACTTTAACCATGCCGCGCTCTACTCTACCAGTGGCTACCGTGCCGCGTCCGGTAATGCTGAATACGTCCTCTACCGGCATCAGGAACGGCTTGTCTTTCTCACGCTCCGGTGTCGGAATGTACTCGTCTATTGCATTCATCAGTTCGTGAATCTTGCCGCACCACTCGCAGTCCTTCTCACCACAACCGCATTCCAGTGCCTTCAATGCGGAACCGGTAATAACCGGCACGTCATCACCGGGAAATTCATACTCGCTCAACAGCTCTCTTACTTCCATCTCTACCAATTCCATTAATTCTTCGTCGTCTACCATGTCTGCCTTGTTCAGGAATACTACAATGTACGGTACGCCTACCTGACGCGCCAGCAAAATGTGCTCCCTAGTCTGCGGCATGGGACCGTCTGCTGCGCTCACTACCAGAATGGCTCCGTCCATCTGGGCTGCTCCGGTAATCATGTTCTTTACGTAGTCTGCGTGTCCCGGGCAGTCTACGTGCGCATAGTGACGGTTCTCTGTCTCATACTCCACGTGTGCTGTGGAAATGGTAATTCCCCGTTCCTTCTCTTCCGGTGCGTTGTCAATTTGATCGTATGCCGTAGCTACTGCTCCACCATGCTTAGCTAATGTGAATGTAATCGCTGCTGTTAAAGTCGTCTTGCCGTGGTCTACGTGACCAATGGTACCTACGTTGACGTGCGGTTTTGTCCTTTCAAATTTTTCCTTAGCCATTATGAACATCCTCCTTCATTATTTTGGTTTTGTTATGGTTTAGCCGTTTCTTTTCTCAATAATCTTTTCAGCAATATTTTGCGGTACCTCAGCATAGTGATCAAACTGCATTACGTAAGTTCCACGCCCTTGAGTCCTGGAACGCAAGTCAGTTGCATAACCAAACATTTCAGCCAAAGGTACATAGCCTCGGATAACCTGCGCACCGCCCCCACGGGGCTCCATGCCTTCAACCTTCCCCCTGCGAGCGCTGATATCTCCCATAACATCTCCCATGTACTCTTCCGGAACCACAACCTCAACCTTCATCATGGGTTCCAGGAGAACCGGCTTAGCCTTTTTGGCGCCATCCTTAAACGCCATGGAAGCCGCAATTTTGAACGCCATTTCCGAAGAGTCCACTTCGTGATAGGAACCATCGTAAAGAGTAGCCTTGATATCAACCACCGGGTATCCGGCCAGCACACCGTTTTCCATGGCTTCACGCAATCCTGCTTCCACAGCCGGAATGTATTCCTTGGGAACAACTCCACCGACAATTTTATCCTCAAACTCAAAGCCACTACCCGGCTCCAACGGTTCAAACTTAATTTTGACGTGACCGTACTGTCCGCGACCACCGCTCTGGCGAACAAACTTACCTTCAGCATCAACAGCCTGGCGAATAGTTTCTTTATAGGCAACCTGCGGTTTGCCAACATTGGCATCTACTTTAAACTCCCTAAGCAAGCGGTCGGCAATAATCTCCAAGTGCAGTTCGCCCATTCCGGAAATAATGGTCTGCCCGGTTTCCTCATCAGTGTGGACACGGAATGTCGGGTCTTCTTCCGCCAATTTCTGCAATGCCACGCTCATTTTCTCCTGGTCAGCCTTTGTCTTGGGCTCAATAGCCACCGAAATAACCGGTTCGGGAAACTGCATGGATTCCAGGATAATTTTATGCTTTTCATCGCAAAGCGTATCACCGGTAGTAGTTTGCTTCAGCCCCACAGCACCGGCAATATCACCCGTGTAAACTTCATCTACTTCTTCCCGGTGATTAGCATGCATCAACAGTATCCGGCCAATACGCTCTTTTTTTCCGGTGGTCGAGTTATATACATATGAACCGGACTTCAGCGTTCCAGAATAAACCCGGAAAAAGGTCAACTTACCAACATATGGGTCCGTAGCCACCTTAAACGCCAACGCAGAAAACGGTTCATCATCACTTGCTTTTCGTTCATCCTCATCATCCGTATCAGGATTGATACCCTTTATCGGCGGTATATCCGTAGGTGCAGGCAGGTAATCTACCACTGCATCCAGAAGCGGCTGCACTCCTTTATTCTTAAATGCGGAACCACACAGCACCGGAATCATTTCGACCGACAGGGTAGCTTTCCGGATTGCCTTTTTAATCTCTTCAGCTGTAATTTCTTCGCCTTCCAGGTATTTCATCATCAGTTCTTCATCTATCTCAGCTACCGCTTCCAAAAGCTTTTCTCTATACTCAGCCACTAAATCTTTCATGTCTTCAGGAATATCCGTTTCATCGCTACGCGTCCCCAGGTCATCTACATAAATTATTGCCTTTTCGCGAATTAAATCAACAACTCCCTTAAACTCATCTTCTGAGCCAATGGGCAGTTGTACCGGTACGGGGTTAGCGCCCAAGCGCTCCCGCATCATCTCTATAACTCGGAAAAAGTCAGCACCCACACGGTCCATTTTATTGATAAACGCTATCCTGGGAACACCGTATTTATCCGCCTGGCGCCAGACCGTTTCCGACTGCGGCTCCACACCACCTACGGAACAGAAAATAGCAACTGCACCATCCAGCACACGCAAGGACCGTTCTACCTCCACGGTAAAGTCCACGTGTCCTGGCGTGTCTATAATGTTTATGCGATGACCCTTCCAAAAACACGTAGTAGCAGCGGAGGTAATAGTAATGCCTCTTTCCTGCTCCTGGACCATCCAATCCATGGTTGCTGCACCGTCATGTACCTCTCCGATTTTATGAACTTTACCAGTATAAAACAGAATCCGCTCTGTAGTTGTGGTTTTTCCTGCATCGATATGCGCCATGATACCGATATTCCTGGTTTTTTCTAGTGATACCTGTCGAGCCACTATTATCCCCCCTTCTACTAGCTCGTAGCAAGCACAGTGTTTAGCATATAATCATCCTGCTTACTACCAACGATAATGTGCAAATGCCTTGTTAGCTTCAGCCATTTTATGCGTATCTTCCTTCTTCTTAACGGCGCCACCCGTATTGTTTGCAGCATCCATCAGCTCAGCAGCCAACTTTTCATCCATACCTTTGCCACCTCTGGCTCTGGCATACTGCACCAACCAGCGAATCGCCAGTGTCTGGCGTCTATCCGGTCTTACCTCAACCGGAACCTGATAGTTGGCGCCACCAACACGACGCGCCTTTACCTCCAGCACCGGCATAACATTCTTCAGGGCCTGCTCAAACACTTCCATGGGGTCCTGGCCGGTTTTTTCCTTAATGATATCCATAGCACCATAAACTATCTTTTCCGCAATACTTTTCTTGCCATCTAGCATTATCTGGTTAATCAGTTTGGTAACTTTTTCACTGTTGTAAATCGGATCAGGCATGACCTTCCGCTTGGGTACACTTCCTCTGCGTGGCATGTACTTACCCCCTTTTACTTGTTACTTTTTCGGTCTCTTGGTCCCGTATTTAGAACGGCCTTGCTTTCTGTCTTCAACACCTGCGGCATCAAGAGCTCCTCGAATAATACGGTACCTTACACCCGGTAAGTCTTTCACCCGGCCACCTCTTACCAGTACAACAGAGTGTTCCTGTAAGTTATGACCAATACCGGGAATATAGGCCGTAATCTCTATACCATTAGTCAACCTAACCCTAGCAATCTTTCTCAAGGCAGAGTTTGGCTTTTTAGGGGTAGTGGTATATACTCTGGTACAAACTCCACGCTTTTGCGGACAGTTTTTCAAAGCCGGAGCTGCAGACTTTTTCTTTATTGACTTTCTCCCCTTCTTCACTAGCTGGTGTATTGTCGGCATCTAACTCCACCTCCTTCCTGAGATATTAAAATCATTAAGGCATCCGGCACTCAAATCCAATGCTTCGAGCCTGCTCATCAATTAAATGCTATTGAAAATGGATAAGAACTGTCTGTTTTTAAGCCAAGTACAAAACATTGGTTTGAGTGCCGGACGCCTAAAATTATTCCAAAACCGCCGCCGTAGCAGCACCAACCTTAATGTCACAGGCTTTACCCAACTCTTTCATGGACGGGACGCGGACTAGTGGAATGTCTTTTTCCTTACAAAGCTTGATGACATCTGCTGTTACATGCGCTTCAGCGTCTTCAGCCACAAAAACTTTTTTTGCTGTGCCTTTTTTTACAGCTTTTAGGGTCTGCTTTGTGCCAACGGTTTTCTTCTGTGCGTTTTTTATCTCTTCCAGCGACATGAAGCATTCCCCCTAGTCAAATCACACACTAGTAAATATTATCACCTAGAGTCCGCTGTGTCAACAGTTTTCGCCTCATCTTCCGCGTTCTCTTCATTAGAATCATTTACTATTAGCTTTGTGTTGCGATAACGTGACATACCGGTTCCTGCAGGGATAAGCTTACCGATAATAACATTCTCCTTCAGGCCCAGCAGCGGGTCAAGTTTGCCTTTGATAGCGGCATCTGTCAGCACGCGTGTTGTCTCCTGGAATGACGCGGCTGACAGGAAGGATTCCGTAGCCAGCGAAGCCTTAGTAATACCCAGCAGCACCGGCTTGGCCTTTCCTGGCCGGCCGCCTTTTTCCATAACCTTGCGGTTAGCTTCTTCAAATTCAAACTGTTCAATCACGCCACCGGGCAGCAAATCAGTATCTCCGGGATCCTCTACTTTAACTTTGCGCAGCATCTGCCTGATCATTACTTCTATGTGCTTATCGTTAATGTTAACTCCCTGCATGCGGTAAACCCGCTGCACTTCCCGCAGCAAGTAATCCTGTACCTTACGTACTCCCTTGACCTTCAGCAGGTCATGCGGGTTCACCGAGCCCTCCGTCAGTTCATCACCGGCTTCTACTCTATCGCCTTCTCGTACTTTCAACCGCGAGCCGTACGGTATTTGCTGCGACGCTTTCACTTCATCGCCGTCAACGATGAGAACCTCTCTCCTACCCTTGTTTTCCTGTATCTGCACCACACCGTCCGCTTCGGCAATAAGTGCACGACCCTTGGGCTTGCGGGCTTCAAATAGCTCTTCCACCCGCGGCAGACCCTGTGTAATGTCGTCACCTGCTACACCACCGGTGTGGAATGTACGCATAGTCAACTGGGTTCCCGGCTCACCGATAGATTGCGCCGCAATAATACCTACTGCTTCGCCTATATCTACCCGCTCTCCGGTAGCCAAGTTGCGACCGTAGCATTTGGAGCAAACCCCGTATCTGGTCTTGCAGGTTAATACCGAACGAATTTCTACCTTCTTAATACCCGCCCGCACTATCTTATCAACGTCTTCTTCCTTAATCTCCTCATCGGCTTTAACCAGTACCTCACCGGTATTGGGATCCACCACATCTTTCAGTGCGGTGCGGCCTACCAATCTTTCCGGAAGTGTTTCGATTACTTCTTTCCCGTCACTCAGCTCGGTAACCTCAATGCCCTGGTCGGTACCACAATCTTCCTCACGTACGATTACGTCCTGCGCCACGTCCACCAGGCGTCTTGTCAGGTAACCCGAGTCAGCCGTCCTTAAAGCCGTGTCAGCCAAACCTTTGCGAGCACCGTGAGTGGAAATAAAGTATTCCAACACCGTCAAGCCCTCACGGAAGTTAGCTTTAATGGGCATGTCAATAATGCGCCCGGATGGGTCCGCCATTAAACCCCGCATACCTGCCAGCTGTCTGATCTGCTGTACGTTACCTCTCGCGCCTGAAGTTGCCATCATAAAGATGGGATTGAACTTATCCAGAGTATCCATCAGGCGCTCCGTAACGGTATCGGTAGCCTTGTTCCACAAACTGATGACCTTCTGGTAACGTTCTTCCTCGGTAATAAGTCCTCTACGATACTGCTGCTCGACTTTTTCCACCTCTTTTTCTGTTTCTGCAAGAATTTCTTTCTTATTTGTGGGAACGTCAATATCGGTTACGCCTATGGTGATGCCAGCTTTGGTCGAATAGCGGAACCCTAACGCCTTAATACCATCCAGCAGTTTAGCAGTAGCATCAACGCCCAATTTCCTGTAACAGTCCGAAATGAGCTGCCCCAACGCTTTTTTGCCCATTTCTTTATTGTAGAAGCCCAATTCTTTTGGCACGGGAACTTCGTAATTGAAAATCACCCGGCCCGGGGTGGTTTCCACCAGTTTCCCGTCGATTCTCACCTTTACCAAGGCATGAAGGTCCACAACACCGGACTCGTAAGCAAGTTTAACCTCTTCATAGTTTGCAAAAACCTTACCTTCGCCTTTGATTCCTTCCTTGCTGACAGTTAAGTAATAGGACCCGAGAACCATGTCCTGTGTGGGCGTGGTAACGGGACGACCGTCCTTGGGGTTCAGGATGTTTCCGCTAGACAGCATCAACAAGCGTGCTTCCGCCTGTGCCTCTGCAGACAGGGGAACGTGAACCGCCATCTGG
Organism: Thermoanaerobacteraceae bacterium; assembly: GCA_017656305.1. GTDB lineage: Bacteria > Bacillota > JADQBR01 > JADQBR01 > JADQBR01 > JACDOG01. The sequence goes on along the minus strand of JACDOG010000012.1, from coordinate 13,817 downwards.
TCACCGTCAAAGTCCGCATTGTACGGGGTACATACCAGCGGGTGAATCTGCAGCGCGCGTCCTTCTACCAACACAGGCTCAAAAGCCTGGATACCCAGGCGGTGCAGGGTCGGCGCCCGGTTCAGCAGTACCGGGTGCTCTTTGATAACCTCTTCCAGCACATCCCAGACCTCGTCACGCAAGCGTTCCACCAATCTCTTGGCACTCTTGATGTTATGTGCTGCACCTTTATCCACCAGACGCTTCATAACAAAGGGCTTAAACAATTCCAAAGCCATTTCCTTGGGCAGGCCACACTGGTGCATTTTCAGTTCGGGACCAACCACGATAACGGAACGCCCGGAATAGTCCACCCGTTTTCCAAGCAGGTTCTGACGGAAGCGCCCCTGCTTACCTTTCAGCATATCGCTTAATGACTTTAACGGCCGGTTTCCGGGGCCGGTAACCGGGCGTCCCCGGCGGCCATTGTCAATCAGAGCGTCTACCGCTTCCTGCAGCATCCGCTTTTCGTTTCTCACGATAATATCCGGAGCACCCAGGTCCAACAGCCGCTTGAGACGGTTGTTACGGTTGATAACCCGGCGGTACAGGTCATTCAGGTCAGATGTAGCAAACCGTCCACCGTCCAGCTGTACCATGGGTCTCAATTCCGGCGGTATAACCGGAATTACCTCTAAAATCATCCACTCGGGGCGGTTGCCGGAGTTCTTAAAGGCCTCCACGGCTTCCAGCCGCCGGATAGCCCTAACCTTGCGCTGCCCACTGACTTCTTTTAATTCTTGTCTTAATTCCCTAGCAAGTTCGTCCAAATCAATTTCCTTTAACAGTGCCTGAATGGCCTCCGCTCCCATTCCTGCCTTGAATTTATTACCGTATTTTTCGCGGTATTCTCTGTATTCCGTTTCGGTCAACAGCTGTTTTTTCATCAGCGGCGTTTCGCCGGGATCAATGACCACGTAAGATACAAAATAGATGACTTTTTCCAGCGACCGCGGGGACATATCCAGCAACAGACCCATGCGGCTGGGTATCCCCTTGAAGTACCAAATATGGGATACCGGAGCTGCCAGTTCTATATGCCCCATCCGTTCCCGACGTACTTTTGAGCGAGTTACTTCCACACCACACCGGTCACAGATTATACCCTTGTAACGGACTCTTTTGTATTTGCCGCAGTGGCATTCCCAATCGCGCGTAGGACCAAAAATCTTCTCGCAAAAAAGACCTTCTCTTTCCGGCTTCAGCGTGCGGTAATTGATGGTCTCTGGTTTTTTGACCTCGCCACTTGACCAGGCTCTAATCTGTTCCGGTGAAGCTAAACCAATACGTATCCGATCAAAGTTATTGACATCTATCAAGGGCCTCGCTCCCTTCACTATGGTCTTATCACACGTTCCATCAAGTTTCTAAACAAGCGCAGCGACCACCGGTAATACAAATGTTAACGCTCCCTGTCTAAAAACAGCCGCAAGTTTTGATGTCAGCATCATTCCGGCTTACTCCAGATCATTTTCCTCAAAATCCTCTTCATCCAGTTCCAAGTCTTCATCATCGTTGGTGTCTTCAGCGTTGTCGTTGTCCTCCTGCCTGTCTTTTCCCTTCTCCTCTTCTCCCTTTACATCTATCCCCAGTTCTTTGGCCGTTTCGCTAACGTCTTCATCATCTTCCTTTATTTCTATCTCTTCATCTTCCTCGGAAAGCACTTTTACATCCAATCCCAAACTCTGCAGCTCTTTTATCAATACCTTGAAGGATTCCGGCACACCCGGCTCGGGCACATTTTCACCCTTGACTATAGCTTCATAAGTCTTCACCCTGCCCACAACATCATCCGACTTGACCGTCAGAATTTCCTGCAGGGTATAAGCCGCACCGTAAGCTTCCAGTGCCCAAACCTCCATTTCCCCGAAACGCTGGCCGCCGAACTGCGCCTTACCACCCAGCGGCTGCTGAGTCACCAGCGAGTACGGACCGGTGGAGCGGGCATGTATCTTATCGTCCACCAGGTGAGCCAGCTTCAACATATACATGTAGCCCACCGTTACCTCGTTGTCAAACGGTTCACCGGTTCTGCCATCGTATAGTATGGTCTTGCCGTTTTCATTTAATCCTGCTTTTTTCAGGTACTCGAAGACATCTTCCTCACTGGCACCGTCAAAAACCGGCGTTGCCACATAAATCCCCAGAACCTTGGCAGCCCATCCCAGGTGGGTTTCCAGTACCTGACCGATATTCATCCGGGAAGGTACCCCCAGGGGATTAAGTACTATTTCCAGCGGCGTACCATCGGGTAAGAAAGGCATGTCTTCTTCCGGTAAAATCCGGGAAATAACACCCTTGTTCCCGTGGCGCCCCGCCATCTTGTCGCCCTCAGAAATCTTCCGTTTCTGGGCCACATACACCCTTACCAGTTGGTTCACACCAGGAGCAAGCTCATCTCCGTTTTCCCGGGAGAAGACCTTGACATCCACCACTTTACCGCTCTCACCGTGAGGTACACGCAACGAGGTGTCGCGCACTTCCCGTGCCTTTTCACCAAAAATAGCACGCAGCAAACGTTCCTCGGCGGTCAGTTCGGTCTCACCCTTGGGAGTTACTTTTCCAACCAAAATGTCTCCCGGGCGAACTTCGGCACCGATGCGAATGATACCACGTTCATCCAGGTCCTTAAGCTGATCTTCCCCAACATTGGGAATATCTCTCGTTATCTCTTCCGGTCCCAGTTTGGTATCTCGCGCATCTGCTTCATACTCTTCAATGTGAATGGAAGTAAACACGTCCTCCTTAACCAGCTTCTCGCTAATCAGGATAGCGTCCTCGTAGTTGTAACCCTCCCAGGTCATAAAGCCCACCAGGACGTTACGGCCCAACGCCAATTCTCCATGGTCGGTAGACGGCCCGTCAGCAATGACGTCGCCTTTTTCCACCCGCTGACCTCTATTAACAATGGGCTTTTGATTAATGCACGTACCCTGGTTGGAACGAGCAAATTTGGTCAGGTGATAGACGTCGGTGTTGCCGTCATCGGTACGCACGATAATTTTATCAGCAAAGACCTGTTCCACAACGCCGGAATTTTTCGCCAGAACAACTACTCCCGAGTCCCTAGCGGCTTTCCATTCCATACCGGTACCTACCAGTGGCGCTTCAGTCCGCAGTAACGGAACCGCCTGCCGCTGCATGTTGGCTCCCATCAAGGCACGGTTTGCATCATCGTGCTCCAAAAATGGTATCAGCGCGGTTGCTACCGACACAACCTGTTTCGGTGACACGTCCATGAAATCCACTTTTTCCGACGGCGCAAGCAAAATTTCGCTGCCGTGCCGGGCGTTTACCTTGCTGTGCAGAAAACGCCCTTCCTCATCCAGCGGCGCGTTGGCCTGTGCAATAATATAGTTATCTTCTTCATCTGCGGTCAGATAAACAATTTCATCGGTAACCACGCCTTTTTCCTTGTCAACCTTGCGGTAAGGCGTCTCTATGAAACCGAACTCGTTAATCCGCGCATAAGTACTCAACGAACCAATTAAACCGATGTTGGGACCTTCTGGAGTTTCAATGGGACACATGCGGCCGTAATGGGAATGGTGCACGTCCCGCACCTCAAAGCCGGCTCTTTCACGGCTGAGTCCGCCGGGCCCCAACGCGCTCAAACGGCGTTTATGGGTTAGTTCCGCCAGCGGGTTGGTCTGGTCCATGAATTGCGACAGTTGGCTGCTGCCAAAAAACTCCTTAATAGCAGCAACAACCGGCCTGATATTAATAAGCACCTGCGGCGTAATCACGTCCACATCCTGAATGGTCATGCGCTCACGCACAACCCGTTCCATACGCGACAGACCAATGCGGAACTGGTTCTGCAGCAGTTCGCCAACAGAGCGCAGCCTCCTGTTACCCAAGTGGTCAATATCATCTGGCTTAACCTTGCCATCCATCAGCTTTAAAAAGTATTTTATGGAAGCAACAATGTCTTCCCGGGTAATATGCTTGATATTGCTGTTACGCATGCCCTCGGGCAGTTCGTCCTTTAATTTTTTGTTGAGTTTATACCGCCCCACATTACCCAGGTCATAACGCTTGGGGTCAAAAAACAGGGTCTCCAACAAAGACCGGGCACTCTCCACAGTAGGCGGTTCTCCGGGACGGAGACGCTTGTAAATTTCTACCAATGCTTCATCTTCATTATCGGTATTATCCTTTTCCAGCGTGAACTGGATGCGCTGGTCATTATCAAACAATTTCAGAATTTGCGCATTGGTGCTCCAGCCCAACGCACGCACCAAAACCGTAACAGGCAGTTTCCGCGTACGGTCTATCCTAACATAGATGTTTTCGTTGACATCTGTTTCAAATTCCAGCCAGGCACCTCTATTGGGTATCAGGGTGGCAGTATATAACTTCGCACCGCTGGAATCTATGGTTTCGCTGTAATATGCACCGGGGGAACGAACCAATTGGCTGACAATTACCCTTTCGGCACCGTTGATAATGAATGTTCCCTTTTCCGTCATGAGAGGAAAGTCTCCCATGAATACTTCCTGTTCCTTAACCTCTCCGGTTTCCTTATTGATAAGGCGAACTTTTACTTTTAAAGGAGCCGCATATGTAACATCCCGCTCTTTGCATTCCTCCACCTCGTACTTTGGTGTACCCAAACTGTAGTCCACAAATTCCAGTACCAGGTTGCCCGTAAAATCCTGGATCGGCGAGATGTCGCGAAACATCTCCTTAAGTCCCTCGTTTAAGAACCAATCATATGAGTTCTTCTGGATTTCAATTAAATTGGGCATATCCAGGACTTCTTCAATTTGAGCAAAAGTCCACCTTTCCCTGGTTCCCACTTTGACAGGATAGGCCATTAATACGTCACCCCCGTTTGAATATATAAAACCAAAAGCCCGCAACAAAGACAAAAAAATATAATATTAAAGGCAGCAAAAAGTGTCAAAAGCAAGGTTTAATGATATTAAACCTCGCTTCTTGCAATTTATGGCAATCATATCCCTTATCTGTATATTCTTACCTTTAAATACAAATTTTATTCTGTAGTTACTCTATAAAACTTTTAACTACAATAGAAGACTAAATGCCATTTTATAATGTTAGCATAAGGCACATTTAATGTCAAGCATTTTTTGCCAACCATCCCGTGCAAATCGACAGACACGTTATAGGTTAACTTATAATATTAACTTAATATACCAGCGACTAAATAAATCAGCCGACCGCAATCGGTCGGCTGTATATAGTAATATTATCTTTACCAATTATTTACTTAATCTCTACTGAAGCGCCAGCTTCTTCCAGCTTGTTCTTGATTTCCTCAGCTTCTTCCTTGCTAACGCCTTCCTTAACCGGCTTCGGTGCTTCATCCACCAGCGCTTTGGCTTCCTTCAGGCCCAAACCGGTGATTTCGCGAACAACCTTGATAACGTTGATCTTCTTGTCACCAGGGCCTTGCAGGATAACGTCAAATTCAGTCTTTTCTTCTTGAGCAGCTTCGGCGCCAGCAGCACCAGGTGCAACAGCAACAGCAGCAACCGGAGCTGCAGCACTAACACCAAATTCCTCTTCAATAGCTTTTACCAGTTCGGAAAGCTCTAAAACACTCATCTCTTTAACAGCATCAATAATCTCTTGAACTTTGGACATGTTTTATTCCTCCTTTTAATTTTAAAATATTTTAATCCTTAAGCAGTCTGTTCCTTTTGCTTACGCACAGCTTCTAATGCATAAGCCAAATTGCGGATGTTTGCCTGAAGCACATTTGCCAAACCGGCAATCGGTGCTTGGAAGCCACGCGCAACCTGAGCCAGCAGCTCTTCCTTGGAAGGCAGGTCCGCCAGCGCTTTAATCTTGTCCAGGTCAATTACCTTTCCTTCCAGTAAGCCGCCTTTAATCTCCAGTTCCTTATGGTCCTTGGCAAATTCGGACAGCACCTTAGCCGGGGCAACCGGGTCCTCAATACCAAAAGCCACTGCCGTAGGACCTACTAAAAACGGGTCCATACCCTCAATGCCTAATTCATCAGCAGCACGTTTAATCAAAGTGTTTTTTAACACCTTGAACTCCACATTGGCTTCTCTCAACCGGGAGCGCAGGTTAGTCATGTCTGCCACGTTAATACCCCGGTAATCCGTTAAAATCACACTTTGAGAAGCTTCCAGCTTGTCTTTAATGTCCTTAACTATTTCCGCCTTTTTTTGCCGCTGCTTGTTCAAGCCTGACACCTCCTTCACTTCAACTTCGCGGCACCCCGCAGATAAAAAAACAAAGGCCCCGTAGACATACGAAGGCCATAGTCATCCCGTTACATGACACTTTTCCACTCAGCACCTCGGTAGGCGGGCATACCCATTAAACTTTGCAGTACCTACTGTCTACGGTTTAAACTATTCTGTTGTATCCAGCTCAGTTAATTTTATATCATAACCCGCCACTTGATGCAACTGTTACCTGCCAATAGCTTTTTGCAGGTTAACCTTGATGCCGGGACCCATGGTGGAAGATAAGGTAATACTACGCATATACTGTCCCTTGGCTGCAGCCGGGCGTGCCTTGACCAGCGCGTCTATTAATGTCTTAAAGTTTTCCTGCAGCTTCTCATCATCAAAAGATACTTTTCCAATAGGCGCATGAATAATACCGGCTTTATCTACCCGGTATTCGATTTTACCCGCTTTCACTTCTTCTACGGCACGCTTGATATCATTGGTTACCGTTCCGGCTTTCGGGTTGGGCATCATACCCCGCGGACCTAAAATACGACCCAGTTTACCGACAACACTCATCATATCCGGGGTTGCAATGGCTACATCAAAGTCCAGCCAGCCACCCTGAATCTTTTCCGCCAATTCCTCAGCACCTACGTAATCTGCACCAACTTCTTCAGCTTCCTTAGCTTTTTCTCCTTTTGCAAACACCAGTACTCTTTGAGTCTTACCTGTACCGTGAGGCAATACCACTGTACCGCGAACCTGCTGGTCTGCATGTCGCGGGTCTACTCCTAACTTAACAGCCACCTCAACAGTCTCATCAAAGTTGGCCGGTGCTGTTTCCTTAACCAGTTTTATTGCTTCTTCAGGGTCATACAATTTACTGCGGTCAACTTTCTTAACAGCCTCTAGATATTTCTTGCCACGTTTTGGCATTACTAAAACCTCCTTTGTGGTAAGCGGAATATTTCCTCCCACATTGTAACCATTTTCTTAGACAACCTCGATACCCATACTGCGGGCAGTACCTTCAATCATCCGCATAGCCGCCTCAACACTGGAAGCATTGAGATCTTTCATTTTCAGCTCGGCAATTTCGCGCACCTGATCCTTGGTTACCTTACCAACTTTTTGCCTATTGGGTTCTCCGGAAGCAGTTTCGATACCAGCAGCTTTCTTTAAAAGAACTGCAGCCGGAGGCGTCTTTGTAATAAAGGAGAATGACCGGTCTTCATACACGGTAATTTCCACCGGTATGATTAAGCCAGCATCCTGCTTGGTTTTCTCATTAAATTCCTTGCAAAAGCCCATAATATTTACCCCATGCTGACCCAATGCAGGCCCGACAGGCGGGGCGGGATTAGCTTTACCAGCAGGAATCTGCAACTTAATCAAGCCGATAACCTTTTTAGCCATTTTCTCCACCTCCTTAGAATTGTGGTAATAGGGAAGTACCCTCCCACAGCAAACCCCAGCCATTATCGCAGTATATCAAATTAAACCTTTTGAACTTGAGAAAACTCAAGCTCAACTGGAGTTTCTCTACCAAACATGGACACCATTACTTTTAACTTGCCTTTGTCGGGATAAATTTCTTCCACGGTACCAATAAAGTTTTCAAAGGGACCGCTAATGACGCGTACATTCTGCCCTACTTCAAAGTCCACTTTAGTTCTGGGTTCGTCAACGCCCATACGTTTCATAATTGCCTTTACTTCCGACTCTCTTAAGGGAATTGGTTTATTACCACTTCCAACAAAACCTGTTACCCCGGGGGTATTGCGCACCACGTACCAGGAATCATCAGTCAGGGCCATTTCTACAATGACATATCCCGGATAGACCTTCTTCTTAGTAACGATCTTTTTGCCATCTTTGACCTGCACTTCATCCTCCATGGGCACCAAGACCCGAAAAATCTTGTCACCCATGTTCATAGATTCCACGCGTTTTTCCAAATTAGCCTTTACCTTGTTTTCATAACCGGAATAAGTATGCACCACGTACCACTGTTTATCCACCATAAATTTCAGGAACCTTGATTAGGTTCCTCACCCCCGTTCACAAGTTTTCCTGCAAAATTATCCCGTATATAAACTACCAAGCTACACTACAGGACAAAGCCCAGTATAAAGCTCAAAATAGAGTCCACTATCCAAATCAAAGCAGCTACCGTCACTGTTGCCACCAGAACAACGGCAGTATAGGTCACCAGCTGTTTTTGGTTGGGCCAGTGTACCTTTTTCAGCTCTAACCAAACTCCGCGGAAGAACTTTTTGCTTTTTTCCACAAATGACTGGTTTTCCTTTTTTGCCTTTGCCACACTTTTAGTAGCCAAAATACCACTTCCTTAAAAATATGGTTCCTGGTAAACCTTTTTTGACCATAATAGTAATTATTTGGTTTCTTTATGAACGGTATGAGTATTACAATGAGGACAGTATTTCTTCAGTTCCAACCTGTCGGGATTAGTCCGCTTATTTTTTGTAGTAGTGTAATTTCTCCGTTTGCATTCCGTACAAGCTAGTGTTATCCCTACTCGCACTGTTTCCACCCCCTGTGCACGTATCAACATGCTAGAAATCCAGTACCCTAATAATTTATCACATTTACCTTTTTAGTGTCAACTTTTTTAACACCAGTAAATTTCTTAATATTACTCCATAGTTTTCCTAATCGAGCAAGGTTTTAAACCCGGTTTTTAGTCTTCTCACTGCAGTAAAAAAGCAGGGAGTCAACCCTGCTTTTTTACCGCCTCACTCTACAATCTCACTAACAACGCCGGCGCCAACGGTGCGGCCACCTTCGCGAATAGCAAAACGCAACCCTTCTTCAATAGCAATCGGAGTAATCAGTTCAATCTCCATTTTCACGTTGTCGCCAGGCATTACCATCTCGGTCCCTTCCGGCAAGGATACTACTCCGGTTACGTCGGTCGTCCTGAAGTAAAACTGGGGACGGTATCCTTCAAAAAACGGAGTGTGACGTCCACCCTCTTCTTTGGTCAGTACGTATACTTCCGCCTTAAACTTGGTATGCGGCTTAATGGATCCGGGCTGTGCCAGTACCTGACCGCGCTCAATCTCGTCACGGTCAATACCTCTCAGCAGAGTTCCAATGTTGTCTCCTGCTTCTGCATAGTCCAGCATCTTGCGGAACATCTCTACCCCAGTTACTACCGTCTTCTTAACCTCATCTGCCAAACCTACAATCTCTACTTCGTCCTGTACTTTAACCATGCCGCGCTCTACTCTACCAGTGGCTACCGTGCCGCGTCCGGTAATGCTGAATACGTCCTCTACCGGCATCAGGAACGGCTTGTCTTTCTCACGCTCCGGTGTCGGAATGTACTCGTCTATTGCATTCATCAGTTCGTGAATCTTGCCGCACCACTCGCAGTCCTTCTCACCACAACCGCATTCCAGTGCCTTCAATGCGGAACCGGTAATAACCGGCACGTCATCACCGGGAAATTCATACTCGCTCAACAGCTCTCTTACTTCCATCTCTACCAATTCCATTAATTCTTCGTCGTCTACCATGTCTGCCTTGTTCAGGAATACTACAATGTACGGTACGCCTACCTGACGCGCCAGCAAAATGTGCTCCCTAGTCTGCGGCATGGGACCGTCTGCTGCGCTCACTACCAGAATGGCTCCGTCCATCTGGGCTGCTCCGGTAATCATGTTCTTTACGTAGTCTGCGTGTCCCGGGCAGTCTACGTGCGCATAGTGACGGTTCTCTGTCTCATACTCCACGTGTGCTGTGGAAATGGTAATTCCCCGTTCCTTCTCTTCCGGTGCGTTGTCAATTTGATCGTATGCCGTAGCTACTGCTCCACCATGCTTAGCTAATGTGAATGTAATCGCTGCTGTTAAAGTCGTCTTGCCGTGGTCTACGTGACCAATGGTACCTACGTTGACGTGCGGTTTTGTCCTTTCAAATTTTTCCTTAGCCATGTTACTCCCTCCTAATTATGTAGCTAGTTTTTGGAGCTTATTGCCCCGCACAAATTTAGTCTCTTGCTTGTTCGATAAAATTTTGTATATTCCTGCTAAAATACCTCTGGTAAAATTCGTTAGAACTTGTACACCGCTACCATTTTATATTATTTTATCACTACTGTCAAATAATACTAACCAAGATTCAGATATTTAAATTGATACATTAACAGTACCTATTATTGGCTCTTTGCAGAAACATTATTCCAGCGTTTCCCAATTATTCTGTAAAAGCCTTTATGGCCTGAAGCCGCTTGCTGATGCTGGGATGTGAATATAAAAACCATTCAACAAAAGCAGGCGGCGAAACATCTGCCAGATTGTCTCTGGCCAGGCTGACCAGCAGCTTGATACTCCCCTCCGGGTTTTCCGTTAACTGCACGGCGGTCCTATCCGCCTGGTATTCCATATTTCTGGAGATGCCATTCTGCACGGGGTGGGTTACAAAGGAAAACAAAACAAAAAATAACAAGATTACCACCCAGGCCCTAGGTACATACCCCCCCTGACCGGCCAGCACGGGGACGTTTTTTAGCAGAAGACAAAGCAAAAACCACGCAAAAAAACCGCCTAAACTGCCAAAGGCAATCCCTTTGGCTATATGTTTGTGCTTCCAGTGGGCCATCTCGTGAGCCACAACCGCCTCTATCTCTTCTCGGGAATAATTATGCAACAGATTATCGTAAAGAACAATTCTTTTGGTATTGCCAATTCCTGCAAAATAGGCATTGGCTTTTGTGGTGCGCTTGCTGGCATCCATCACCAGAATCTCGCTTACATTTAAACCCGCCTTTTTGCCAAGGCGGTCAACCATAGTAATTATTTCCGCATCCTGCACTGGTTCAAACCTGTTAAACAGCGGCGCCACCACCGCGGGCCACAAGTAGCCTTGCACCACCAGCCAGGCCGCTGAAAACAGGGCCGCCGCAAGCCACCAGCCACCAGGCCAGCGCTTCATGGCCAGAAACAACAGCGCCACACCGGCACCTGACAAAATCAAGTCCAGCACGGCACCTTTTACATAATCACCCCACCAGCCGGCAAGGGTTTGGGTGGAAACCCCCCAGTGGTGCTGCAGGTAATAGCCGGCATACAAACTTAAAGGCAGGTTCACCAGGCGCAACAGCAGCCATATCATCACGAAAAATACCAAAACGGACACTATATAATTTCCCCCGGACACCTTAAGAGCCCAACATTCCCAGCGTTCAGTGGCAGCACCGACCAGCAGCCAAACCAGGACCAGCACTTTTATAATAAACCCGATAACCAGCAACAGCCGGTTGATATCTTGATAGTCCCTACCCAGCTGAATTTGTTTCTCTGAAAAATATTTTAAAGCCGCCGGGTCTACTTTTGTGGGCACCAGTATGTAATAAACCAAAGCTGCCACAAACAGTAAACTTAATACCACCAGCGCCGCCCATATCATTCGTTTTAACACCCCTCATGTTCCCTCCCTAAAACAATTTATTCTCTAAATATTATGGACCGTATCCCTCCTTTAGAAATTTTATTTTTTAAAAAATACCAGCTGCACAACGAGCTTCCTTTTGCCCCGCCCACCCTTAGGTGACCAAAAGTTCTTAAGCCAAAAAAATTATTCCAAGCCCGCACGGACTTGGAATAATTACCGTTCTTAACCTGTAGCGTTTGTAGTTATGTTACCAGTCTTGGTGGAGAGGGCTGGATTCGAACCAGCGAAGGCAAAAGCCAGCAGATTTACAGTCTGCCCCCTTTGGCCAACTCGGGAACCTCTCCATGAACCAAAAACATAGAACACAGACAAACTTTGTCCCAGACCCGCAGGTCTGGGACAAGATTTTTCTGGAGCCCATAGCCGGACTTGAACCGGCGACCTCCGCCTTACCAATTCCACAGCTTACTTTTATATATTTCTTTATAACCTCATAAAACCTTTTATTTTCAATGATTTCGGAGATTGCCGGCTGGCAAATTTTATATATTTTTTTATGTTTTTTTACGTTTTTTCATTCCCGTTGCATTACCGGTTGCATTACCTTTATTTAACCAACTTACAATCCACTAATTTTATATACTGCCCCTCTTTAACAGTTATATATTTTTCTCCCTCAAAGTTATCGTTTGTTATAATTGAATCTAAACCGCCTTTACTATCCTTAGCAACTTCTAGGTAAGCTATTCCGCCTGTAGCGACAACTTTATATTCACCCGCAGGAATGTCCTTCCCAACTTTATACATACCATCTGCATACTCACCATTTTGGGGTTTTTGTGGTTCTGCCTCAGAAGCTAATATCATTTTAGAACCTGTTATTTCTAAATACTGGCCTTCTGAAACAGTTACATATCTAGTATTAGTAAAATTATCATTGCTTACAATACTATCAAGACTTCCGCTGCTATCTTTAGTAACTTGATAATATCCCATGCCTTCTGCAATTATAAGATATTCTCCAGCAGGAATGTCTTTTCCAACTTTGTACATCCCTGCTTTTATATACTTACTATTTTTCTCTTCCTCTTTTTTGCTTCATTGGCAGTTGTGGTTGTAGCAACCTGCTCATTAGTTTGTTCTGTAGTTTGAGAATCTGTGCCTTCAACTACTGATGTGCTCGATGTTTGCGTGCTGTCATCACCACCAAAGAATATGCCAATTGCAATTAAAACTACCAAAACAATACCTGCCCATTTTAATATTTTTTTCATTAATATCCCTCCAATTTTAATATTTTCCATTTTCAGATTATAACACGTGTTTGTTTCTATTCTTGTCGAATTACATCGACGGCTGGCGCAGATTTTCACTGCCGACGTTTCTTTTCTTCCCAACGTAGCTGTTCCAGCTGGGATAGTTTTACATATGTTTCCTCCGTGCATTTTAAACCCATTTTCTCCGCCAGGGTGAAACGTGGATACTCATTTTGCACACGTTTGATTGACTCTTGTTGCTGGCGGTTAGCCCCATATTTTTCGCCTAATGCCTTACCAAAAATACCGCCTAGTTTTGTGAGTTTACCAAACCCCATATCTACCATTCCTCCTGCTCCCAATTATCTAAGTACATTCCAAACATCACTCATAACCTCTTCCAAATTAGTTACCCGAAAATACTCGGGCACCTCCGGGATTTCTTTTCTTTCTGTGACTACTACCACTATAGGAAACACTTCATCTTTTCCCCAATCTGTGCTCTGCCAATTAGTTTGCCTTAGCTTCTCGTACTTCTCGACTAGATTAAACTCATATGTTCCCCTATCCGCTTCCACAACAAATTTTCTACCTTTATTAAATGTATATTGCACTATATAATAACCGTCACATCTGACGTCCTTATTGAGCCATTTCTCTGGCTGGTACGCAATGATTTTTTGCCAGCTTCTAGCCTGGATAATCAGGTTGAAATGGAACCGGTTATAAAGCAAATAATGCTGCCACTTCGAGTCACGTTTCCCCATATGGTAAATGTATTGCTCCCGACTGTCTAACCGGAACCGCTTTAAGTGTCCATCTCTTACCAATTGTCGCAAAACCGACCGGCACTGCTGGGCACGGGAAAACTCCGTTTTATAACCTCGGAACACAGTCTCAATCATCCACCGTTCGCAATACCTGTGCC
>JACDOG010000011.1 GCA_017656305.1 Thermoanaerobacteraceae bacterium | reverse complement strand
AAGCCCAGCCAATACCAGTAGGATTTTCCGCAGCACCAAGCCACTCAACATAGGGCGCACTTCCCCGGCGCACCAGGTCAAAGCGGGGATCCATTTTCTTAACTCCCGCCGGCAACGGATCCTTTGTGGCATACGCATAAAGGTGCTGAATATGGGCCTCTACTCCTGTTGCACGGTCTGGAAAAGAGTGGCCGGGATTACCAGGGCCAGTGGCACCCAGGCCGCAGAAGTTGTTTTGCTCGGGCTTCACAAGGCCACCAAAGCGGAAAAAACCTGTCTCCTTACAGGCCTGGCAAAGTGCTACATCTGCTCGAATGCCGTACTTGGGAGCTATGCTATAGTACAAATCGGCCATGAGGACCCAGTCGGGAGCTTTTTGCTGGAGCCAGGCACGGGCCTGGGCCAGGGTGGCCACAGGTTTATCCATGATTGGCGTCAGCTGCTCTTCTTGCCGACGAGGCATATATGCTTCTACCGCCTTCAAAAAGGCCTCCCAGCCTCCCAGCCTGGACCGTAGAACCCGGGGGCAGTTTTTACCGCTCCAATGATGATGCTGAACCACTCTCTCAATGCTAAGCCCAAACTTTTCAAGTAGCCAGCCCACCAACTCAGCGGCATTCTCTTCTGCTTTAGCCCGGTCCCCGTCCCGGTTTTCGCATATCTCTACACCGATAGAAGTCCTGTTTCCGGCTCCGTTGTGGCCGTCGCCGGCATGCCAGCCGTTTTCATCCAGCGGAAGATGTTGAACTATTCGCCGGTCGTCTACGGTAAAGTGCCATGACACCGGAGCATTGGCTGCTGCGTTGCTTTTGAGATACCGTGCATGGGCTAGAGCGTTGGCGCCACGATTGGTGTTAGCTGTGTCGTGGACCGTAATATATTTCGGTTTTAATTCATATCCTGGGCGGTTACGCCTTCCTTTAGGAATAAAGTCCTTGATAATTTCAACCATAATTACATCCCTGCCTCGCTGTCATCTACCGATGGTTTCGGTTTAGGCGGCTTTAAAGCTGCATCGTTCAACTTGCCCGCCGTAGCTGCTACCAGGAAACCGTTAGCAACGCTCAGCACATACACACGCCAATCAGCCGGATCTGCCCCGGTAGCCAGTTGGGCCAGAACCAGAGCTCCTATGAATACCGCATAGAGGTCCGTAGGAAGCGACAAAACCCGGTCAACCAGGGCCTTTGTGTATTGCACCACAAGATACGTCAATAAAGAAGCCCCGGCCAGTGTGGCAAGGGCATCGAAAGTGAAAAGGCTGTCAGGCATTTTGCCTTACCTCCTTAAATATTTTTTATTCTTACCTTCAACTCTTTTACATCGTCCCGAACCTCGCCCACATCTTTGGAAAGCGCTTCATACTCACGCGACAGCTTTTCAAGGCATTCCAACAATCGTTCTTCGCGCTTTGCATTCTCCCGTAATACATAAAAAAGCAGTACTACGAATAGCACTGCCCAAAGACCTTGGCTAGCCGCATAGCGTATGATTTCATTTTCCACCTCTGCCCCTCCTTCCCGCTAAGCAAATATAAAAGCAGGGGATATCCCTGCTTATCAAGCATAAAAATAACGCCCTACTTGGCGTTTTTCTTGGCTTTTCTTTTATCACCTCTTATTTCTACATCAAATACAAACGTTAAATAGTTTTATTTTACTTTGCAGTTAAATATGGTGGCTTCTTGTTTTTCTTAATACCACCCATTCCAGCATTGTATAAAGCCTTCAAATTAACTTGGTCAGTTAAAGGTTTTGTTGCATCGTAGTTTGGTATCATGGGATTGCCAGATAACAGCAAATCAATCTGTAACTCCGTACTGTCTTTGAGTATATATCGTTCCTCATATAAATTATCTATCTCTGTATTGAATTGCTCTACAGTATCTAATTTAGTTACCCTACTATCACTTAAAAGTTTTTCAGCTTTAACTTGGTCAACTACTTGTGCTAAAGTAACAGGCGGTTCTCTATCTAAAAACTGATATATTGGGTTTACAATAATACCAAATTCTTCCTTAATATTTCTTCTCGCACCCTCGCCTAAAACATCCAATAAATGACCTTCAATTTTTAAAAACATATCTATTACCTCCTTTATTTTATACCTCCTATACCGAAGGGGCTAATGTTTGGAGATGGTACTGACCTTATTACTGCTAACGTATCGGGGTTTAATTCGTAGATTAGGTCTGAGGTTGTATCACAATGATATAATTTATCTTGTACTCCTCCTATACCAGTAGGGTCAGTATACGGACTTACTTCTACCTTTATTGTTGCTAGTGTATTAGGGTTTAGTTCGTAGGTTTCGTCATCAGAACGGTCACAATGGAAGAGCCTGCTTGCTATGCCTCCTATATCTGAAGGGTAAACATCTGGAGTCTTGTACATGTATATCGATGTTAATGTGTCAGGGTTTAGTTCGTAGTTTTTGTCTACATATTCGTCACAATGATATAGTCTATCATTTGTACCTCCTATACCAGCAGGGTTAGAACTCGGAGATGCTACTTGTTTTATTATTGCGAATGTGTCGGGATTTAGTTCTAAGATATCATCGTATCTGAACTCACAAATATACAATCTATCTTTTATACCTCCTATACCAGAGATGCGATCTAAAGATGTTGATACTGAATTTGTTACTGCTAATGAACTAGGGTCTAATTCGTAGAGAGTGTCTACATAAGTGTCAAAATGATATAGTCTTCCAACATAAGGAACCCATCCCTCTTTCCAAGCACCCCCTATATTAGCGTATAAACTATCTGCTTCCTTCCAAACACCTCCTATATTTACAAATACCTTTTCTATTTCTTTCCACACTCCACCAATATTTACTGACAAAGGCATGTTATCACCGCCTTACCCTGTATACTTAATCCAAATATCTCCGTCAGCCCCACCTGATGGGTTAGCAGTAGAAAGCGTTATCTTACGTAGCCCGGCCGTACTAGAACCAGTAACATGAACACCATCCACTTTGTCCGCATCCAATCCTGAACCTGAACCGTCGTTGCCGGCGTGCCAGATTTTGTTACCACTTGCATACAAGCCAGTCTTATTGAAATAAAACGCTGGCCTATCAGTATATATATGACAATAATTTGTGTTTTGGGGGCCAATGTCAATATAACCGCTGTTGGTCTGGGCACGTACTGCATTATTCGTACCTTCTAAAATCTTCGTATTTGCATCGTTGAATTGTAATGACCCCGTCATCGTGTCCCCGGCTTTATTCACAGCACCAATTTGTGCAGGTGTTACGTTGTGTGGGTTATCTGTCCTGGTTGCATGTGCATCCACCTTCGCTTGGGCACCATCGGGGGTTTCGGCACCTATTTGGGATGGATTGACGTTATGGGGGTTGTTAGTATTCCCTATATGTGCTGCAAGATTATCAGCATTTCCTTTTACTGTTTCGGTTGTCCTACCGACGCCAGCAAGGTCATCAAATAAGCTATCCGCATATCCCTTTGCATTACCCTCTGCAGCATCAGCCTTGGCTTGTGCACCCGATGGGGTTTCATGTCCGCTATGTGGAGCTGCAGCATCTATATGACTTTGTATTGCATCAGCATTTCCCTTCACGGTCTCTGTTGTTCTACCGGCTCCAGCCAGATCATCAAGATTATCCTGAACTTTTCTTGCCCCTGCCCCAGGAAGCTGCCCCCGTAGGTCCTCGGTAGTGATTTGGTCCACGGTAGCGCCAGTAGTTATTTTCCAAACCGGGACCGCCCCAGTTACTTCTCCCCCGGTAGTGTTATGGGTGAACGTCCCGTCGCTTTTGAGATAGACATAATAGCTTGTATTCGCCGCCGGAGCGTAAATACTATAGGTACTGTCCTGGTCTTTCACAACCAGGGTTTCGAGGAAAGCTGCCCGGCCGGGGCCGAATGTTATATCTATTTTGTCGTTCGCACTGTCATAAGTAGCTGATTTCAAGTAAAACGGCTTGGCCGCATCAGCGTCAATCTTATCCCAGTTATCATTCAGCATTGTTTTAATGTTAAATGTATCGTTACCGTCAGTTGCTGGATCTTTCTTTAATAAACCTAAAAAAGGTGTATTACTAGCCAATTAATTTCCCTCCCTTACAACACCGGCTCAAACGGAGCAAAGTCCGTCAATGGATGTGTCTCTATTTCGCTTATAGTCATTACTTCATGGATATCACTTATGAGTAGATATTTATATTCATACTTTACTTCCAGGTGAGCCGGTTTGATTTCTTCAATTGCTTCCATTAGGTCCTCAAGATTTGGCGGTACCCCAAGATTATCTACAAATTTAACTGTAAAACTGTAATTAGTATTATCTTCATTAACCTCAACTGTACCATTCACGTAAGATTCGGCTACATTTTTGATAAGACTTATTGTTACTGTGCCGATTCCGCGTAATTTACTAATTATCCGGCTACTGCGCTGTTCTACAGGCTTGCCAGCATAGCTTTTTAATCCGAGCATTTCTTCCCATAAATCGAGCCCCCAATCGGTAGCTGTTTCAACATAAAACTGCTTCAAAATTTCATCAAGAGTAGCGTAGAGGCTACTTACTTCGCTACCCTGGGCTTCAGCTATTGCTTTCATTACTCGACTTTCCTGGTAGTGGTAAGGAAGATATTGCATTATCCTATCAGCATTACTCATTTAAAGTCACCGTCCCGCGTACGGCCACTTCATCCAAGCCTATCGTCACATTTGCCGTTCCGTTATTAACCAGCAAGTTACTGTAATCCTGTACCCCTTCCGTGTCGAGCAAAAGCGAGCCTATCTTCACGTATCGCACAGTTGGATCACTGGCGAAGGCTATGCTGGCAAGATAATCATCGAGGGCTTTCTCGAAGGTAGCCTGGACCTCCTGTAGCGTTTTTGTGCCAGTTAATACTACTATTGCCGAAATGTTTATTTCTACCGGTGTTGCAGCTACAACAGTAACATCTGCACCAATAGGCGCTTTCCCTTCTCCTGTCCCAGAGGTTGGCGCAATGTAATTCTGCACTGCCTGAACTACCTCGGTGCTTGCGGGCTTTTTATCCGTGCCCAGGAGTACAACTTTTACCGTGCCCGGACCATTCCACAAAGGAATAACCTGTGCACCGCCGATACCTGAAACTTCTAATGCCCAGTTGATATAATCGGCCTTATTTCCACTTGTTCCAGGTTGCCTAACTTTCTGCAAAAATCTTTCTAATAGGCTTTCGTCCGTTTCTTCGTCTGTCCCGCCAGTTGTAGCAGATGTGTTAGTTACCGAGGTTACCCCAGTCACAGGCTGAGCGAGCATAGTAATCGTTCCAGCAGCTACGTTTCCGCTTGCTCCAGTTTCTACCGCTTCTATGCTTGCCGTAGCTGCCCCGTCCTCTCCAATCGTCACTTCTTCAGTTGTAGTGAAGAAAATTGCAGGTGCAGCTTCGCTTCCCTCCGTGCTTACCTGTGTTTCAGCCGGAATAACTGTTCCCGGAGTTCCGGTAAACGTTACCTGTCCAGTAGCTTTTGTAGCCGACTTCCTTGTAAGCCCGTGTTCTGCAGCCCGAAGGTCCAGGTACTGGCCGAAGGTGGTCTGGGCAAAGCCTCTACGTAGCACCTCCTGAGCCCATATTGCGGCTTGGGCGAGTTCTGCTGCTACGGGGGCAAGAGCATTATATATAGGATTGCCTTCGCTTTTATCCCAGTCATCCGGTAACGCATCAAGCATTCGCTGGAGAATAGCTTCAAACGTTTGGTCCTCAAGATAAGATGGAAGTTCAGCCATTTAATACCACCTCCAGTCTCTCTGGCGGTCCCACAACAGGCACAGTAGTAAAGCTTACCTTCACTATGTCGCCATCCCACTCGAAGGCGAAGTCAGTAACTCGCTCGGTCCTTGGATCAACGAGCAAGGCTTCCGTAATTACCCTCTCCAATTCTGCTTCTACAGCCTTTCTCGATGGCTGTTTTAGCGCCTGTTTGATTTCTGTGCCATAGTCGATACTGTAGATTACATGGGCAAACCGTTCCGTGAGTACCGTTTTTACACACCACTGTACCCAGGCTGTATGGCCGTCTGCCTCTACAACCCGTCCAGTGCCATCAACAACAAAATCTCCTTTCTCAAAATCAAAGAGCCAGCTTCTGCCGTATTTTGGCGCTGGCTCTGTCTGCTGCTGCTGTTCTACAATTTCCGGCACTTCAAAAACAGGATACAAATTCGCCATCAACTGCTCACCACCACATCAATTACTACCGGGTCCATACCATCATTCACCCAGGCTACCAAAACCCTGTCGCTTGGAGACAGCGGTGCCAATTGCGAAGGCCGCGGCACTTCATGACTGTGTGTGCCATGGTCCCCTACCGTTGCCTCCGCAGTAGTTGCTAATGGGTCTGGCAAAGCAAGACTTCGGCATATCAAATATTCCCCCTTTGGTATCGGCACCGCGAACCTGTCCAGCTTCAGACTCATATCGTCCTGGATTGTGCCCAACTCCAGCACATCAGGCCGCTGCGTCTGGCTGGCTATCCTCTCCGCTATCACCTGTGCCAGTTTGCTTACTCCACTATTAGTCAACGTCTTCTACCCCCATGGTCATAGTGCGGTTGGTGGCATCATGGACAACGCTGGATACAATGTAGTATCCGTTCAGCGTACCGGCTACAACTTTTACCTTGTCACCCTTGCGGATAAAAGGTAGGTCAGGGGCCGACACCCTCCGCTGCTTCCTCGGCTGCCCCCGCTCATTCAAAATGTCCTGAGCCGCACTTTTGGCCGCCACAAGGTTATCGTATTGTCGCTTATATATCACTTCTTGCAAAACACCGAATTCCGTTCTGCCGTCAAGCTGTGCCACCACCGGTGCCCGGCCTTCGCTATCCTCGGCACCTACAATCTTTACCCGCGTTACAAGGTCCTCAATATCCTGCCGGTCCTCGACACTTTCTACATTTGATTCAGCTCCAAAACAATAGACCGGGCTGTTCTGCCCCGGTCTGATTATGTCTATTTTCCCTTGCTTACTTCTCACTACCCACTTACCGGCACCACGCTTCTTTGCCTGCTCTAAGACCGAGAAAATCATATCAGCTAATGTATCCCCTCGAAATACCTGCTTTGCAAGAGCAACGTCCGGCCCCTGCACTGTTCCTAGCGAAATTCCCCAGGCCTTCGCTATGTCCTGGATTATAGCTTTCGCTGTTGTTCCTGCTTTGTAATACCTGTCATCTTTGCTCTTCGTGAGGTAAATAAGCTGGTCATAGGCGGTAATCGTTAAATGACCCAGTGGATCGGTGCGGTAATTCCAGACAAAGATAGTGCCTCGAAATACTTCCTGTATACCGGATCCCCAGTCTGCAAGCAGGAATACCTGGCCCCCTAGGGGGAGAAGCTGGTGGAGCCATTTACCACCAGCCACCCGAGTATTTTGCAGTTCTGCCTCAAGCCGGACGGCCAGTTCTCCCTCATTCTCTTCCCATTCAAGGCTGCGTAAAAAAGGCGAGAGATCAATTCTCTCGCCAAAGAGACTAAGAAAAGCCAGCGAATATGCGATTTTAGAAACGTCAATCATAACAACCACCGCCTTTTTAGGCGATTCTCAAAACCTGTCCGGGCTTTAATACATTTGGATCCTTGCCAATAACGCTTACATTTGCATTATAAATATCTCTCCATCTGCTTCCGTCGCCAAGAGTCTTTTTAGCAATCACCCAGAGGGTATCACCCGGTTTGACGGTGTAAGTTTTAGGTGGAGGAGGTGCTGGCCTTTTAGGAACAGATTTTTGCCCGCCTACTATAGTTCGCTTTTGTTTTTCTACATCGGTTAAGATAACTAATTCCCGTGCTTCTACTAACTCTATCCGATACTGGCAATCACCATATCCGCCACTCCATGTATGCTCAAAAGCTTCAATGTAGCAATCAAGGTTAAGTGGAGTCTCGGTCACCAGTAGACGGACTTTCGTGTTGTTTCTGCGCCAGAGAGAAATCAGTCTAACCAGAACCTTCGGGTCCTGCCACGACTTTACGAAAACGGCATTTTCCCTAGCCTGTCCCGGGAAAAAACCCTCCCAAGATATCCGAGCCGGAGTAATTCCGCGTGGTAGTTCGATATCCCCGAGGTTGATTACCTCGAAGGTCTGCATCTTACTTCCGGTCTGTGCTGTTATCTTTTCTGGATTTACTGGCAAATGAATACGGTTCCCGTCAGGAGCAGTAAGGTAAAAATCCATAGTGATCACCTGCCTAAAACAGGAAATTCCTCACTTTTTGGAGAAAATAAATTCTTTAAATTACTTTATTTAAGATTTTTAAAAAGGTGGTGATATTCTATGTCTGAAAATAAAAAACAAAATCCAACGGAACAAAGGCCAATACCCCAAGGAAGAATAAAAAAAGATAGCCTAGGGGAAATGTTTAGTGGAGGCGGATCTTTAGATAATAGTGATCTCATAAATATTGGGCGTGAAAAAGAACCGCCTCCTAAAAACCAAAACTCCTCCCAATCAAGTGGCAAGAAGGATTAGCCCTTCTTGCTTTCTTTTTCTGCTCTTCCATTAAACCCTATGGCCTTTTTATACTCAGATATATCAAAAATTTTTACAAAGGTTCCACTGTTGAAATGATAGTATACATATTTTGGTTGACTTAAATAATCACTCCATTTTTCAACTACATCCATGCCTTCTATTGATAATTCTCTAATTTCCTCCCCAGCAAATGTAAAATCCTTAAGAAACCCTTTTTCAGAAGTTCCATCAGGTCTAATTATTTCTATCACTTTTCTTTCCCTATTACAAAATAACTTATCCCAAGGGGATATACCCCCAGAAACATCAGGTCTTCCTAATCTTTTTCTCATAAAACTAATTACTCTACTTAAAAGACTATGTTCATGAGCTTGAGTAGCCATCATGTAGCCAATAATAGTTCCAGCAATAACACTACAAAAAAAGTAAACAAATAAGAAAAGGAAAAGTTCTAACGTAAATCCCTTCTCAATTACAGCACTATCAAATTTAAAACCAATTTTTGAATTTAATAATAGTAATCCAAAAGTTAAAAGCCATGCAGGGAATGCATATATAACAGCTATAAATAACCTTTCTAATGGCGAATTCCTATCTTTTCTTGATCCCGTCACCATTTCATCCACTAATAATGCTATTAAGCCTGGAAACAATAAAAGTATAATTTTCAAAGTTTCAGGAAATATGTTCATCGTTATTGCCTCCCAAAACATACATTCGATATATAGACACAATTTCCTACCTTTTGACTATCATCCGTTTCACTCCTTCAATAATTAAGGCTCCCATCCGGAGCCGTGAGGTAGAAGTCCATAGTGATCACCCTTTACCATTCGTCAACACTAACGGTTAATTCGAAGGCAAACAGACCCAAAAAAATCAGGATAAGGGAAAATGCAATTATTACAGCCTTTAATGCCGGTTCTTTCCAGATCCAACCTTTTGCTCCCGCAATCAGCCCGATTAAACCTACCAAGAACAAAACAAATTGTCCCATGCCAGCCCCCCCTCGCTGTTATAAATTCGCATTACAGTATTTCTAGTCAAGAGGCTGGTTTCCTATCACGTCCTCGCCATATTTTGAAAAACACTGTGCAAATTGTCCGCTATCACGCTAGTTATCCTGTCAATTGCCGCCTCTATGTCGGTACCCTTGTTCACTACTACCTGCCCCACCAAGCCTTTCAAGTCGAAGTGCATGTTGATCATAGCACTCGGTGCGGCTACTGCGCCCGCAAACGCGGGCACGCGAGCTGTAAAACCGCCTTCGGCATACGGCCTAACACCAAGCCGCCTGCCGGTTTCTTCATACAGTGCCAGTGCTCGACTTCTCATCCGGGCCGAAAGCGGAATAATCGCCTCGGGACCGGCTTCTGCCACCAGCGCCAGGTGAGGACGATTAAACAGACCTCCAGCAGCATGCTTAGCGGGGCCTATGGTGGTGCCTTTTATCATAGGCTCACCTGGTGCCGTGGTTCTCCGTTTTTCTTCGAACCACTGCCAGGCCTTCGATGTTTCTGCGATCTTCGCCCCCGCATATGCGGAAGTGCCAGGAAGGGCGCGATACTTCGTTATGCCCTCCGTTACCTCTCTGCTTCTCTTTGGCGCGTCAGTAGTAATCCATTCCAGAAAATCCTTCACCCACGGGGAGGCTATGATTGAAACCGCTATAGCCACTTTAAGCCGAATAGGGCCCGGCGTGTACATGCCCGCTAAAATGCCAAATACTAAGGCAGTCCACTTATCTTCCAAAATCGCTGACCCAAGCCCCTCGGCAATGCCTTTCGCCAAACGAGCCCCCAACTTGGAGCCTACCTCGAATATCTTAGGCGTGCCTGCCTCCAGCAGGATTACCAGCTTTCCTATCAGGTCCGCTTCCTTGAAGCCGGGGCTCTCCAGCATATCCGCCAGCCACTCGAAAGCACGGTTGAGCTTTTGCCCTATCTTCTTAGCCAGCTCATCCGTACTGCCAATAGTCTTGTACATCCACTCCACCAGCCGCCGCAATCCTGGGATGGATTGCGTGCCGAGCGTGATATTCACCGACTCCCATACCGACTGAAGCATCCTTTGCGTGCCGATCAGGGTGTCTGTCTGCATTGCTGCCATCTCGAAAGCCTTATTAGTCCCTGTAAGCTTTCTTTCCATTTTTCGTATGGCATTGCCACCCATTTCAATGAGTTTTGCCATTGCTGGACCAGTCTCCTGGCCGAAAAGACGCATAGCCATAGTAGTATCGACACCTTTGGCTTTAAGTAAATCGATTATATCAGCTAGGCTGTGTAGATTAGGATCAACTTGCTTTGCACTTATGCCCAATGCAGCCAAGGCCTTCTTGGTTTCTCCTGCAGGATGTGCCAGGGCTGATAGTGCACTTCTAAACCTCGTACCAGCCATTTCCCCGGTTAGATTCATGTTATAGAAAAGGGCTAGTACTGCCATAGTTTCTTCTAAGGAACGGCCAAACCCCGCTGCCGCTGGGCCAGCATATCGCATGGAATCGGCCAGCTTGTTTATGGTGGCCTGACTGTTACTGATGGTGGCCGCAAAGGCATTGGCCACACGGTCGGCTTCTTCGGCTCGCAAACCGAACGCTGAAATTGTTCCGGCCATCGTTTCTGATGTAAATGCCAAGTCAGACTGTGTCGCGGCAGCCAAGGCTAAAGTGCCCCGCAGGGCCCCCACTTGCTGTTGAACGTTAAAGCCGGCAGAAGCTAAATAATATAAAGCATCTGCCGCTTCAGAGGCTTTGAATATAGTTTCACGACCTGCAGATAGAGCCGTCTCTCTTAGCAACGCAAGTTCTTCTCTTGTTGCGCCAGCTACGGACTGTACATTGGCCAGGCTTTGTTCAAACTCAGCTGCTGTTTTTATTGCCGAACCAATAAGGCCAACTGGCCCTATGGTCAAACCGCCAAGGCCCAGCAGCCCTAGCGGTGTAGACAGCATGTGACCAACTTTCTTCATTGTGCCAGTAACTTTATCTTTGACGCTTAACGTGAGCGTCCACGTGCGAGAAGTAAGCCTCTGTAATATATTCCCTATTTCCTTTGCTTTCCACATCACTCGTTCCCGCAAAGTTGCCTGCGGCCTTGCTCGTATGCGTTCCAGATCGCGAAGTTGAGACATCGCCTTGGCTAACTGCCCGAATAATTCTCCACGCAGTTCAGCTATTGGCCCGGTTTTTACATCATTCAAAGCCGAAAGAGCCGCTTTGGCCTTCACAATTTCATCCATCAGCGTGCCTTTCATGTCAGCCAACACTTCCACCTTACCCTGGTCAAGTGCCTGCAAAGCAGCATCGACACGGGCGACCACAGCAGAAACCCGGTCCTGAACCGCCAGAATGGGTGAAGCCTGTTCCATGCCCAAGCGCTTTACAAGGCGGTCGGCCTTGAGCACGCTTGCCGTGAGCTGGTCCTTAACCCGCATCATCGGCTCAATCTTGAGCTTGGCGAGGGATTGAAAATGCTTCTGAATCATCTCATTCCGCTTTCTGGCCTCTTTCTCAAAACGATTCACCCGTTCCCTGGCTCGTTCAAGGGGTGTTTCTGATTGGTCGTCTACAATTATAGGTATCTCTACGCGATATATTTCACTTTCCGCCACCGTCCCTCGCCTTCCTTTCCCGTTCTTTGCGTTCCTCTTCTTCAGCTTCCAGTTGCACCATCATCGATGCCAGCATAAAAGCCCTTACCTTAAATGGTTTGGCATAGAATTCATCAGGAGTAATGCCGAGCCGCTGGAACAAGTGATGTAAGAGTGCGGCCCGGCCTCCTGCTTTTATAAGTTTTTTAGTGTTTCTTCGGTAGTTTCTCCTTCCTCACCGTCATATCCGCTAAGTTTTTCGATTAACTCGATTACAGCTTCTTTTTCGCCTCGTTTAAGCACCTTATCTACAAGCTGCCATCCTGCTAAAACTCCAGCCTTATCCCAGAGAGTTTTATTGTCCCAGAGAGCTTTCCGGTCATCCGGGTGCGTAGCAGTATAAATCATGAGTGAGTTAAACTTCGCCGCATTAAAGTCTCTCGGAACCACAAGGCTTCCAAGCCTGCGGTCCTTGACTACCTTCGTTGCTTGATTACGGCACTTCTCTATTTCTTCGTCGTCTAATCCCCGCACCCGGAAAGAAAACAGCTTCTTACCGTCCCGAACAACATCAAAAACCTCATACTTTGTAATAGTCTCCATTGCCTCCAGGACACCGCCTATGTCCTGGAGCATAGTATTTTCAGCAGTTAAAAGCTCTTCCCTTTTAACTTCGTCCATCTGCTATCCCCCCATTAGATTGTTTTATGTCCGCGCAGTACACCCATGAAGTTGAGCACTGCATCAGGTTCGCCATTCTTGAGTCCAGCAATTACCTTCTGCAGTATACGGGCGTCGCGAACCACAGTCTCAGTAAATGTAAGCGTGACAGTGTAACTTTGCGGAATAGCCCACTTAATTTTATTCCCGGCTGCCTGGTAATCCGAGTTCTCAAAGTTAATCTGCGCCTGCCATTCGTTTACTTCAGCAAGGAAATTGCCTTCGCCATCGTAAAGCTCCCCATCGTAGCCTCTCAGGATGTTGCGCGGGTCAAGAGTTCCAGAATCCAACAACTCCTGCAGCTCAGGCGGCTGGTTTACGCGGAATGACCAGGAGCGGGTTATAACTTCACCTGTTCTTACGTTAGCCACATCAATAGTCCCGTCTGGCACGCAGTCCCTGAACACATAGCGCCCATCAGCCATTTGTCACACCTCCCAATTACTCTATATCCGGGCTAAACCGGAAGCCAAAAGTGATGTAGACCTTCTCAGCACTATCGAGGTCGTCCACAGCCACCATAAACCAAGCCGAATCGCCAACAGGCGGGTTGTTCGGGTCATCGTAGATTGTACCATCAAGTAATGCTCCTTCGGCAACCATGCGGTTAATGATACCCTGGGCCGCCGCTATTAGCGTAGCCCTGCCATCAGAATTGTTGTTGATTTTGCCAATCAGCGGGTCCCAAGCGGCAGTAATCCTGTCCATGAGGTTGTCTCTGGTCCGTACCCTTCTAATCTTCTTCCAGCCGGCATCCATATCGGCAGTAGGAGTAACGAAAGTATTGATGCCGTACTCAATTTGCACCTGCTTTTGCGCCGACATGCTGAACACCAAGGCACCGGACTGGATAGCCTGCTCTATTTCAGCATTGGTAAGCGCCCCCACCAGTTCGGTAGCGTTGCGTACTGCCGCATGAGTAAGGCTTTCAGTAATGCTTGCCGAAGCAATCATGCCTGCAACCCTGGCAGCAGCCTTATATCCCTCTCTGACTGCACCGTCAGACCCCTTAAACCCGTTCGCCACATAAACAATAGCTGGATCATTGAAAGCTGCAGCATTGGCTAACCTGGTAGCTAAATCTACACTCGTCGGCTCACCTATAACACCAATGATGCGCTTTCCTTCGCTTCTCACCCTGTCCACATAGGTCTGTACCGTCGCATGGATTGCCGGGTCTTCGCTGTCCACCGCCAGTACATTCCAGTCAATGGCCTCGATAGCAGAAAGTCCGTTAGAGTAGCTTGTGCCATCTAGGGTGGGGTCTGTTCCACCAGTCAGAGCCTGCTGGGTAACGGTCGCCAAAACACCGTTGCCGTCGGCCAATTTCGTTGCGGTAATATACGGGCTGTTGGAAGCGTTCACAGCGTCCACCAGGTCCTGCGGTTCAGTAGTACCTTTAGCAAAGGTAATTGTTTGCAGTAATGTTGCTCCTTCATAAAGCAGGAGTTCCCGCTTGGTATTATCAGTTAGCGAATCGCGGATAGTAACCGCAAAGTCATTGCCGCGCACGCCTTCGTATTTAGCTGTAATAGTTACCACATCTACCGGGGTAGCAGAAGTATCCTGTAAAGTTACAGCTGCCTTTGCCCCGCCGCTGCCCAAGCGGTAACCCACTACTTTACGACAGCCGCCGCGGAATGCCTCAAGAGCAGTATCAACAGTACCAACGCTGCCGAACGTGTTGCTCACTGCGTCGGCATTATCAAGATATACCACTTCACCCAACGGCCCCCAGGAGGCCCGGAACAAAGCTGCTACTATTCCCTGCGGCACAATCGCCTCCGGCGGCTCACCAATGTTGGTCACCCGAACATATACGCCCGGGCGGATCTTCTGCTCGCCTACTTGAAATACAGAACCTGCCATCTATCACACCCTCCTCGCCAGGAATTGTTTAATTGCCTTTTCGGCCTCTGTCCTTGTCATGCTGTCTTTACCAGCTAATCTCAATGCCCCGGCCACTACTTCCGGCTTCACACCGAAAGAAGAAGCCGCAGCAACAAGCTCTTCACGACCGTAAATCGGCTCTTGCTCAGTTCTAATAACTGTCTCCTTCGTCTTTTTAGCCAAATCACTTCACCTCCCCGCTAATTGCGCCACCAACAACAGCCCTGCCCAAAACTTCAGCTTGGGCAGTAGGCTGTAATACTCCGAACCTTGCTGTTATCTGCATCTGCCCTCGTCTCATAGGGTCAGCCTCGCTGTCGGCAACCACTTTCAGCAACTCTAAGAGCCCGCCGTCAGACATTGTTAGCCTGCGCTGCTTTGCCAGTCCTTCGGTAAGCTTCCGTACCCAGGTAAGCCTTGCCACCGCACTAGGTGCTAGAATGTGCCCTGCTAGCTGTGCCTCCAGCCAGTTCACCGCTGCCGTAATCTGCACTGGTGCAATTCGCACTAATCGCCAGTATATTCCCGGCGCAGTATCAGCTGGTGTCCAAGCTGCCGGGTCCGTCTGTACCTCCGGCCAGGTAGCCGCCGTCCAGCTCTGCAACGTTGACACTGGATCCGGGTCATAAGTAAGGCCGTTCAGCCATCCTAAAGCAAATACCCGGAAGCGCAGGCCCCGGGTGATAACATCCCACTCATCATCGACAAAGTCCTGGCCGGCAGTACCAATATAGTCAGCAAGATACTGCTCTCCCGCTTCAGAAAACCTTGCTCTATGCAGCGTATTAATCACGGCATTAGCCAGGGCATCCACCTGCTGGAAGGTGGTCCGATTGACATAAGGCCAAACCTCTACGATAGTAGAAAAGGCAGCCCAATCTGCCTCCGGATCCTGGACGCCCTCTTTTAGGACAAGATAGGGTTTTGAAGTATTGGCTCCGGCGGCATGTGGTTCATACACTCGCCCCTGGACATCCAGTATATTGTCAATTAAAAGCTGTCTTATCGTCGCCCTCATGGTTAATCTCTCCAGTAATCAATCACCGTTTTACGAATGCGCGATATGTGAGCATCCACGGTCGGACCTACAATTGCATATTTGCCGTTATGTGCCATCTCTAGCCAGATCCCGTATTCAACGCCGTGAGAGAGATATAAAACAAATTCATCGCCGCGATCTTCCACTCCGGCATGTAGACCCTGCCTGGCATGACCTGTTCTGTCCGTCCATGGGGCGTGTTGCTTCGCGTATCCTTCCAACTGACCTGCCCAGTTGAGCAAAAGAGCATACAATCCGGCCTTCTTGCGGTCAATGTAATCTCTTGCTCCATCGCCGAGAGCCATCCTAGCTCACCTTCTCCAGATCTGCCTGGTAGCCAACTAATTGACCCTGCACCACCTGCGGATAGACGGCTATCACCCTAAAATGTCCCAGCCCGGGCACGTCAAATTCGTCCTGCACATTCGGCCCGGCTTTGATATCCGCCTGGTAATCAGCCAACAGACCCCAGGACTTATCCACCTGCTTGGTTCCTGCCAGAGTTGATATCTCCTGCGGTATCCTGTTGCCCTGTGGAAATATACGTACCGTAAGCGGGCCGACAGTGCTGGGTTGTTCTTTAAAATAACCGCCCATATCCACCTTTTCGGTGCGCTGGACGGTTATCTCTACCGGGTTTTGCTGGATGGTCCAGGTAATGTGCTGCCGCCTAAGTGCTACCAAATCCATGCTACAGCACCTCCGGCGGGGTTATTTTGAGAAGTACACTACCACCACTAACCCGTGCCATGTTGGCATATCTATCAGCCATAGCCAGGGCATGGGAAAGTTGGTCCTTGAGTGAGGTCAAATCATATTTTTCCTGCCCAACACTGTAACTCTCAATCTGGCTCTGCAACATCCCGGCTTTCATGGTCCAGCCGGCGGCAGCTGCGCCATAGATGTTTACCGCTTCGGTCAGTAATTCGTCCAAGTCAGCATCGAGGAAACGAGTATCGCTCTCCGTGCCCCCGGTGGGGATCACTTCATTGAGCAGTTTCCTCAATCGTGAACGAAGCTCAGCTGTAGGCGTCATAAAGGTTCACCGCCTTAAGCCTGAGCCGGGAAGGTAATCTCCTGCACATTTTCATCAATAGCAGCGAATACACCACGCCAGAAGTC
The DNA here is from genome assembly GCA_017656305.1 of Thermoanaerobacteraceae bacterium. Lineage (GTDB taxonomy): Bacteria > Bacillota > JADQBR01 > JADQBR01 > JADQBR01 > JACDOG01. The sequence continues at coordinate 50,134 of JACDOG010000011.1, read as the reverse complement.
GCCCACGATCTGGCTTTCAACAAGTCTAGTTAAATCTCCCATTGTAGCATTAATCTGCAGGTCCTGTTTAATAAGTTCCTTGAATCCACGCTTAGGCCTAATCAGATATGCCTTTCCTGCAGACACTCCTGGATAGCTGTATTCTTTCTTGCCCACCTGGGTATTCCAGCCATCGTAATATATGATGTCGGTTATGCCTTCTAAAGCTCTGTAAGGAGTTGCACCGATTGTGAAACTTCCTAGAGCATCCTGGATATCTTCCTGGTCAGTAGAACTTGCTAGTAATATGCTACCTGGACGCTTTTTGGTTCGTGCATCCTTAAGAGCCTGTTTAATAGTAGCACGTAAGCTTAGGATGTAATGGCTCCCGTTCTGGTCCGGTAATACTTTCCCTGTTTCATCCACGTAAACCGGACCAGTTTTGTTGGCCGCCTTGTAGCTATATTGGATAATGGGCCCCAAGTGCAGGTGGTTCAAAATAGCATTGTGAGCCTCACCAAAAGCCCTGTTCAGCAGTTCAAAGTTAAAGGTCTGGTTAAAGATCTCCATCTCCTTGGTGTACTCAAACCCTGCTGCATAGCCCTTGATCCTGGCTATAGGCCCTTCTTCAGCCTGGAGGCTGCCGAACTTGACCTCTCCACCTTCCATGTGCTCGAAAAAGATAACCGTTCCATACTGCGCCCATTTAGCCTCAAATTCTTTCGGGAAGTTAGGGTCCTGCAACCGCTCATAGATAGGCGTATACAGGATGGGTACCTGCTCCCGCCCTAATTCTACGTCTAAGACAACCTTCTGGACGAGTTCTTTCCGGCTGGCCTCACTGGTGAGCATTTCACCAATGGGTTTGCTTAGCTCAAAGGTCTCCATTTCGCCGTTTACGATCTTCTTATCTACTTCGTAGAGTTTACCGTCCAAAACAAAAGGTACCTTTGTCTCAAAGGTACCCTGACGACGTTTAGCTTTTAACTCTTCAATGCTCCAAGTTCTCACTTATACCACCTCCATTAGTTTGCAATAATACCAGCTGCTCGTAAAGCGGCAAGCAATTCATTAATTTTGCCTTTTAACTCATTGTCATTTACATCAGCAGACATATCGGTTGTAATATCTGCTACAGCTACAGCCTGAACCATAGGATTGGCCTGGGCAGACAACTTGAACCAAATAACTCCGTTGGCATCCTTTGCGGAAGTAACTATCCCAACAAACCGGTTACCGGTTGCCGTTTCAGTCAGCTCTTTGTTGGTGTCGTCCCAAAAAACAGGAGTACCAACTGCGTAGTTTTGAGTATCATTGGTCTGGTCCGTCTCGTACTCGGCTTCTTCGATGTTCAGGATAACTTCAGCTGTCTCCCCGGAACCTGTGGTTACAGACTGCATTGCAACCCCGAAGAACCCATCCAGCAAGTAGAACTTACCTGCCTCAATCGTGGTATTCTCCGGCACCGTTACCTTTACAGACTTACCATCGCCAACTTTCGCCCGAGTCGCATTGTAGACAGTGCTCGGTACAGGTTGTCCAGTATAAGCCATCTGTCAATCCCTCCTTAAATCGAATTACGTTTTACTCTCAGGTTTTGTAGAGTATTACCATTTCCGCTACCGCTTGTGCTACTTACACTAGCAGGTTTATCAATGTGTAATTTGCTTATTGCTTCCTTGATACTCTCATCCTTCAGCAGAGCATCAATTTCACCGGCAATTTGCTCTTTGGTGGCACCTTCCTGTATGTGTAACATACGGCGCACCAAGTTCTGAGCCATTTCACCGGATACCTTTTCTTTGATAACCTCACTTACAAGCTTTTCATGGCTGACCTTGCGTTGCTCAGTAACGGCCTTTGCAGCTTCTTCAGCCACCTTAACAATATCCATTTCCCCGCTAACTCCAAGGACTTCCCTAACTTTATTCAAGGTCTCAACAGCACCAGTGACTTCTTTTAGCCAATTGGCATCAATTTCACCAGCCAACTCTTGGACGTTCCAGCCCATTTCACCTACTACTTGGCCCAAAGTCACTTCTTTGCTGGCCAGCATAGCTTTTAATTTTGCAATAAGCTCCTTCCAATTCATTGGTTCATGTCCACCTCCTGTTAAGATCTCGTCCATCTCACCGATAGCAACTATTCTTGTCGGCATCCCTGCCCGGTCAAGGGGTGTCCAGTCGATCGACAGTGGCCGATAATCGACCACTTGCGTCTCTCCTGCTACTTGTTGCAGCTTTGGAAAACCAAATATTGATACCTGTTTTACTCTACCTGCCCTGATCCAACGTTTTAGGTCCTTAGCAGCTGCATCTATTACACCCCGAAAGTATGCCTTGCCATCCTGCCACTTAGCCCCAACCCAATGAGTAACCGGAGGCTCAAATTTATTGTCTATCTCATCAGGTTTTTGATGGCCAAGAAAACCGGAGAGAGTCTTTTCCTGAACGTGCTTGACAATTGCCTGAAGTGAAGAGGGAAGATAGTTCCAACCACGTTTGCTCCTACCAGCCGGTACCTCAACCACTACCTCCATAGGATCCTGATCACCTGATTTTAATGCTGCCAAATCAACACCTGGTGCAAGAGGAATATCCTCAGGCTTCATTTCTCCGCTAATACTGGCACCCAAAGAAGACATTTCCCCTGACATTTGGCTCATTTCGCCGACTGCTTGCATTAACCACATCTCCATCTTCTTTTCACCTCCTTTCAAGCGCAAAAGAAAAAACGCCTTGGCTTTCGCCTCAGCGCATAGATAACTTACCTCATTCGCATTTTATACTGAACCCCACTTTATATTGCTTTGTATTGATAATATCCAACGCTGTTTTGTATGCCATTACCAGTTCTTTTATTTCTCCTATAGGCTCTCCGCATGTACATACCCCTTCACGCAGCTGTTTACCCAATGGCTTGCTTAGATCTATCTCCATGCCTATGCCACATGCTGGGCAGGTAACCATAACCTTCACTAACTCCGTTCCATCAATCCGGCAGAATTTCTCTCCCACTAATATCACCCTTTCTGCAAAAATCGCCCGGTTTTTAGTCCCGGACGATCAGTTTTTGGTGCACAGGATGCACCTCAATCCTTTTTGCCGGCGGGTTTTGTCTTATCTCTACCTACAGCTGGTTTATCTACTGGCTTTGACTTTGCTTTTCCGCCATCCACCACTCCGAACATGTCGTGTGCTACCTGTTTTCGTAAATCCTTCACGTCCTTTTTAGTTGGTAACTTAGGAAAACTAATCCCTATACCGTAGGTCACTATTTACTCCCCCCTGCCGATAAATGTTTTGGTACCATTTTTCTATTTTCGGTTCCGATGCTGGATTATCCTTCCAGCGTTTCAATCTTTGGACAAAATCTTCCGGTTGTTCGTGAACCGGTACCAGGTGGCACAGTTCGTTCGGGTGAGCTGGATATGGCGGTTCTTCTCCGGGTGGATATACTCCTGGACCCAGCCCGTAATCGGCAGAAGCTAAAGTGTCGCATATATCTGTCACCGGGTGGCTTTTACTGAGAACCCACTTCATTCCCTTATAGCTCGGGCTCACACGGGCTGCAGCTATTGTTCCTTCGCCGAAAGCAGCCGTCATTTCCGTCCGGGCCAGGCGTAGGGCCGCGTAGCAAACGTCACCCGGAATACGCCCATTCATTCGCTCCATCATGTTGGGGTAGTCCTTCGCCAGCGTCTGCGCCCCTTGTCTCACATATTGCTGGAGCATTCGGGCTGTCTTCACTGCATCCTGCCCGATAGCCACCGCTTCCTGGATCAGGTCCCGCATCGTATTGCGAAAATCTTCGCCCTTCTGCCAGATGCGGTCCGAAAGATACAGTCCCTTCTTCGTTCTTGCCCAACATGCCTCCACAGCCTGACGGTTGACCCGGGCAAATAACTCTCGAATCAGCCCTGGCTCTAGCCTTGTTTCGGCTTCCTTTACTGCTTCTATCAACACCTCCTGGCTGTATCCAGCACTGGCGTTGACGGCTTCCTCAATGTATTCTTCCATTTTCTTCGAAAAGTCTTGCACAAAACGGTTCTCTTCATTTCTAAGCTGCATCTCTAACTCCTGCAGGTGCCGAAGCATCAACCGGCCTGAAACTGTTTTTGTCTGGATCTCTTTCAGTCTGCGAGCAATCCTGTCGGCGGCTCTGATATACAGGCTCCGAATTTCCGGATCCTGACGCAGGCGTAACTCGATATATTTCTTGCGGGCTTCTAGCGCCCAACGTTTATACTCACCTGCAGCATCTTTGATTTGCTGGATTTCATCGCTCATGAGTTACACCTGCCCCAACTCCTTATCTATCTCTTGCTTCTGCTTTTCAAGAAATTGAGCATCCTCCAACCGCATCATCATGAGCCTGGTTTTCATGATTCGTTCTCGTTCGCCCGGAATTTCAGGATCATCGCTGATGTAATCGTTCATAGTCTCGATATATTGAGCCAGGAACTGCACAGCCGCCTCCTGGCTGATCAGAGCGTTCTGTTGTGCTCGGACAAGAGCGTTCACAACCCGCTCCAGAGTTTCCGCTACATCCTTTTCGTCCCGCGGGTCAATCTCGTCCCACTCTAGCGTAGTAGCATGAGTACTGAACCGCTTACCTTCAGCCTGAGCAGTCATGGCCAAGACGATGCGGGCCAGCAGCTGCCAGGCTTCTGTAAAGTGTTCCCGCTTCCGGGCTATCCGGCGGACCAGGATCGGCATTTGCTCCTTCACACTGGACAGGCTGGACGGCGTATGTACCCCAAAAGCAAACTCTGGCGTCTCCGAGGTATCCACTATGCAGTAAAACAAAAATTTGAGAAGCGTAGCTGCATCCCCAATCGCGCTCCTGACCTCGATAAACTCGGCATCCTCATCATCTGTGAAAATTAGAAGCTCATGTCCATCTAGATTTATGGTACCCCCATCTGTGGCGAATTTCTGCGGATCCGTTATACCGAAATTGTTTTTCAAAAACTCCGCTACGTCTTTAAGCTTTAGCTTCAGCCGCGGCGTCGAGTGCATCTTGCTGCCCTGTATAGCATGGAGCATCACGTCATGATAAGCCTTTAAAAACGGTTCTATTGGCTCCAGGTCAGATTTACCAAACTCGTCAGTCTCATCGCCTTCATTTTTGAAGTGAACAATTGGGATAAAGCCCCAGGAATTTTTTTCCTCACCCGGCTGAATGCCCGGTGGGTTATCACCCTGAATCTGGATCACCCTCCGCTCCCGACTAATGCGCTGTGTTATAACTGCCCTCTTCTTGGCCCCGTCCTCGTCCTCCCACACGTGCTCCGAAACCAAAACATATTCCCTCGGTTTTCCGGTCAGCGGGTCCCGGTTAATCTTTTTAACCTGTTCCGGCGGAATAATGTTATACACCAGCCGCACCTTAGCCTCGGGATAGAGGGCTGCGTCCTCGGTTTCCTCTCGGGTGATCCAAACAAAACAATCACCATCCCGCAGAGCATTACGATGAGTAAGCTGCATCTTGGAGACATTGGCACTAAAGAAGTCGTCTAGAACTGTCTGGGCATCCTCATCCTCGGAAAGGAACCGAGGTACACCCATAAAGCCAACCGTGGTGTTTATAACCGGCTTAGCGAACCCGGCACCCAGTTTGTAGTCATCATCGGTATTGTCATACAGTGCCCGGGCTTTGGCATAGTCCACCCGGCTGGAGTTAAGCCGGTAAGGCGCCCCATAAGTCCCACCGATAATGCGCCAGCCCAGAGAGTTAAATATGTTATCTCTTAGTTTGCTTATTTCGCCAACTGCTCGTTTGAGCCATTTAGCCATATACTCTACCACCTCTTAGCAGGTCGACAGCTTTTGTGTCGAAGTTATATTTCATTGCTGTCTGCACCACATATCTCAGCGCGTCCAGCGCGTGGTCGTTCTGTTTCAACGGTTTATCCTCGCCACGTTGCTGCGCCTTAGGATCCCAAACGTAAGAACTGAACTCTTTCAGCAGGTTTGGGCACTTTTTACGATAAACAAAAAGGCGCTTTCCGCTCAGGAAAGACGCCACGTTGCGGATACCGTCCAAAACACTGTTATCTGCCTCTCTAATTGGTCCAACACCATCCCGCCGTAACTGGGTAATAAAACTTGCCGCGCTCGGGTCTATGATAATCGCCTGTAATCTACGGTTACCGATAAATTGTTGTAGGTCCCGACTGTACTCTGCATCCGTCTTTTGCCGACCGGTTTTACTGCTGTCCCAGTAGTATTCATCCAGAACATAAAGCAATTGACCAGCCTGGCCAATAAGCAAGAATACTGTGGGATTGTTGGTGCCATAGTCAACGCCTAAGTAATACCGGTCAAACCTCACTGGTACCCGGTCAACGGCATGCACCTGGTCATCCCACATATCATAGACCGCACCCTCGGCCAGTACCCACAGGCCAAGAATAAAACGTTTATACCATAACCCGACATATTCTTTCTTAAGGGCCTCGACGTACGCCGGGTCAAGGTTCGGGTTATCCTCCAGCGTAAAGTGCCAGCTTTTAAGATTGAGCCCTTCCTTGTCCAGGTACTCAGTTTTAAGCCAGTGATACGGGCTATCCGGGTTGGTGGTCCCAAAAAACTTCGCCCCGGATATCGACAGCCGGGAAAGCAGCATCTTGAAGAAGCTTTCCGGCCACAGCGTCAGTTCGTCGCCGTAGGCCCCGGCCAGAGTATGGCCCCGGATTTTCCCCTCTGCCCTTTCGTCATTCGCACCTACAACGTAAATGCGCCGGCCGCAGATATAAACCTCGCCCAGGCCGCGGTTGTATTTAAACCGCTTGGTCCCGACTATCTGCTCAATAGGATCCAGGATGTTACGCTTCAGTGTCCGTTCGGTCTTGCCCACCATTAAAAGGTCTCCTGGTGGACCTGTCTTGATATATTCAAGCCATCGCACTATACTGGATATCGTTTTCCCGCTCCGGACGGATCCTTCCCAGATGTTGAGGCGGGCGTCGGACTGTTCTATGGACGCCAGCTGTTTCGGTGAGAATAGACCCCACTTGAAAGCCATCAGCCATCACCAGCCCGGAGTTTGCTCTCTCTTATTGCTTGGGCCAGTTCGGCCAGGCTGCCGTCGTCTTTATCTGCGCCAGTTTCAATTTTATGTTTCAGGTCCAAAAGTTTGGCTTTCTTCTCCTGTACCCTGGTTAACGCTTCTTCTATGGCTTGTATCTGGCCTAAGGTTCCTTCGCTTTCCTGTATATCAGTTTTCCTTCCTTTCTCGGTACCCTGCTTTATCTTAACCACCGTAAAGTCAGCCTGTCTTAGTCTTTGAATTCGCTGCATCATTCGGCGCTCTCGTATGGTCATAAGTTTGATTTCTTCGTCCAACTGCTTTAGAACATCGGTCTTAATCTTATCAAAAAGGACACGTTCTTCATCATCTAACGTGTCCAGCCAAATAGTCTCATACTCGCCTGTGGTGACGGCATTCTTGTTTCCCTTCGGTGCTCCACCACCTGCCCCATGGTAGTGGCAAACATCCCATCCAGGTTTAGCCCAATTTTTGCATTGTTTGCCGGTGCGTTTGCTTCGTGCTTTGCATCGTTTTTTATTCGGGTTACGTGCCACACTAACATTCACCACCTGTCCATGGGGTTGTTTTAGCAAAAAGAAAAGAGCCCAAAGGCTCTCAATAAATTCGAATGGATATTATTTTACAGTATTTCCCACTCCGTTTTATTATTCTCAAAAACTTCTAATTGTTTTTTTGCTTGTGTAAAATCAGCATAAATATCTTGTACAAAAACGTCAAATTCTTCTTCCTTCGTATTATTATAGAAAGTTTCACTTCCAAGAGATTCTAGGTTGCCTGAAATAATATCCCCTAATTCCGGTAAAGAGTACTCCAAAACTTCTGCTATGGTAAAATTATTATTTTCAGTCAACACAGCAATCCAACCGATTTTATGATTTATTATAGCAACAGTACCTTTCATCTTGCTTTTACCCCCTCTCTGCCTCTTTATTTCAGCAGAAAGGGGCAGTTTCCTTGACAAAAATTTCGACACGTTCCGACATAAGAAAAAGAGCCCGAAGGCTCTTTTAATCTTAATTATCTTCTATCGCTATACCGGCCATTCTTATATACTTATCATAGCTCTCGATTACGTTTGTGTAAGGAATGTTAATTATTCTTCCTATGCGATAATTTTTTCTAGTCATTCGTAAATTTGTTTCAGATATAGGATAAGGAATTAGTGCCCTATGTCCGTCTACAGCAGCTGCAAAGAACTCCTCGATTATTGAACCATTATAACAAAGGAAAAATCTTTCTCTTACCGCTCGATTATTAGGAAAATTAGTTGCCCATGCTTCATGAAATTCTTCCGGTAAATTTTCTCTATCATTTTTTATTGTAATTGCAATATTGTTTTGGAATACATAAAGACCTAGATTATCATCATATAACCAATCTTCTGGTTCAGATTCAACTATTGCTTCAATAAATTCGTCGTAAGTCATAACTTTTCACCCCCTTTCCACCCCCAAAATTCGGCAGAAAGGAGACAAAATCCTTGACAAAAATTGCGACACTATGCGACATCAATAATAAGAAGTCTTTTTACGCTTCTTTTCAATGTCGTTGTATCTAAAATTGTTTCCTTAAGTGCATATATAGTTTTCTCTGCCATGAAGGCACTTTTCAATTTGTCGACATCTTCTTTATTTATGAACTCAAAATTATACTCTTCGCCAACACTAATTTGATCATCTTCACAATAAGTTACAATTAGCTTACCCTTAAATTCCTTACCATCTATTCTGTATAATTCACCTTTTAACGATACCACTTCAGTTTCTAACTTGGTTTTTGATTTAAAAAGCTCTTTTTCCTCTTTCCCTATTTTAACTATTTTTTTATCTGAATTCTTATCATAAAAAGAAATACTATCTATACCTTTTTCAGGGTTAACTATTTGAGCTAAAGATTCAAAATTAGATTCTGCACGTTTCACATAATCTAAAATTTCTGGAGGAAACATCATTATATTACTATCTCCAACAATATTTACAGTCAACATGTTATTCTCCCCTGCATTTATTTCCACAGTTTTTCCCATTAAATATGCTTTAAGGACAAACATTATATAATCAAACCCTTGAAAAACCAGATTTAAAATATCTTTGGGCGTTAAAGCACTCGCATAAGGCAATGTTATTTGAGTTGCAGTTAACAAAAGAATTCCAAATTCGGTTATAAAAGAACCTTCAGTAAATTTATATGCTTTAATTTGAAATATTTCTCTATCTTTCTCCGTCATCCGTCCCTTTTTCTTAATAGTTAAATACGATTTATCAAGGACCTTCTGGAAATTATCTAAACCAAGAAGTAAAGAATGTAAATTATAGCCATCATCAAACTGCTTTCCATGCATTTGAAATATTATTCTAGTATCATAATATCCAACCACTTTTCCCCCTCCCCATACCATTTAAGTAAAAATTCGGCAGGAGGAAAAGTATTCCTTGACAAAAATTCCGACACATTACGACAAACCAAAAGCACCCCTCCCGGAGTGCCTTTCACATATTTAGTTATATTTATAGTACCATAATTTGCCCCTAAAACTCGGCACAAATTCGGCAAAAACTCGGCATTTCAGATAGCTTCCAGCATCCCGGCTATCCTCTCAATGATTTCCTCTCGCTTCCGCCTAATCGTCTTTTCATCACAATGTAGCGCCAGCCCAATTTGAACATTGCTTCGTTTATAGAAATACCTTTGCTCAACAATCTTTTGCTCCAATTCTTCCAGCTCCCCAATAGCAAACTCTATCCCGTCTATTTCCTGCTCCAGCTTGAAGATCCTCAGCTTTAACTTTACCCTGCGCCGGTTCAAATCCGCCAGCTGCCGCCTGAGCTGCTCCAGTGTCCTGGTGAATTCACTGTAAGTGTCATCCACCGGATCACCATGGCCACCGCCGCCCTGGCCGCCAACTACTACCATGTACTTACCGATTACCCCCAAGCTAGGGTACAGTTCTTCTTTATCAGAAAGTATAACCCTGATGTCCTTTATATGTTGTTCCACGGTGGCCAGGCTCTTTTGTAGTCTTTCTATCTGTTTTTTCTTCCCCCAGTACCGGTAAAGCATCCGCTCTACCTTTTGAAAAACTCTCTCTTCCACTCACTTGCCACCCCCTGGCTCCTCTGGTATAATTTAGTTGACAAGCATACTCCAGAGGTCCCGCCAGCGGTGGGGCTGTTTTTTTTATTCTGTTTTTGCCCTAAACCATAATCGGCCATTCTCTTTTTTGACCTCACACCAGTCTTCATATTGCATTAACGCCCTGGATAAAGAAGGCTTTGGAGTAGCGTAATGAGTTTCGCAGTATTCAAGGATATCTTCTATCAAGAACCAGTTGCCTTTTCTAGTACGGCTCTCTAAAAATTCTTTCACTCTTTGAATAGTCAATTTATAGGCTGTAACGTACCCGCCGCCCTTTATCCCCCCGTCTACCCAGTGTTTATGTTCCTCAGTTAAAACTTCGTCCCAGTTAATACTTATGTTTCTGTTAAGCTTAGGCCTTATTTCTTCCCTTACATAAATCTTGTCCTTGTCTTTTTCTGGATCCCAGTCATCCCAGTAATTATTAAACAATCTATGCATCCCTAACAGGCCAATTCCTTCTTTCACCAGCATCTTTCGGGCAAACTGGTTAACTCGTTCATTCTTCGGCATCGGCACGGCACCATAAATGTAATGAGCCTTGCCTTTCCATTCGACCAGTTGTTCCAGTAGACTTAAGCTTAACGAAGTCTTTAATTCAACTATTGTAACTACGGGCTTACAAACTGCCACTATATCAGCCCTACGAAAGCTGTCTGCTTCAACCTCAGTATAAACTTCATATCCGGCTTCTTCTAAAAACTCCTTAACTGGTGCAAATAGGTCCGTTTCTTTTATCCGTGCCATTTAACTTCCCTCCAGACAGTTTCTTGATAACTTGCACCCAGCGTTGCTATCCATCACTCCGTCCCTTCCTTCCAGTTCCGGACGTTGTCCACTTTGTATTGCCGCTTAAACTTCATCAGCTGATAAATATCTTTAGCTACTACGCCTATCCCAAACGCTGCAGCCAGCAGTGCAGCTATCAAGCCGATCTTAACCACTCAAATCGCCTCCCCTTTATTTCACAATCTTTAAAGTCAGCTCCGGGTACCGGTACTCGAATAATTTGCGTTTTATAGCAAAGACTTTGGTAGAATATCCCTTAACATCAACAATCTCAATCCGTCCATCCGGAAAAATCACTTTAAAATCCGCTCTATACTTAATCGCCCGATATCGGCGCCCGTTCTTTTTAAATGCCTCCTGCAGCGTAAACTCTGGCTGCAGCTCGAAGTCCTTTATCTCACCGGCCCGCTTCCGCATCTTCAGTTCCTGGTAGTACTCAGCTTCCCGCTTGCTGTCGAACGTATGGCCGTCTATTGTTATCTTTTTGGCGCTATATTTGTTGACTTTTTTAGGTTTCTCGTCTAGTTGCTGCAATATTTGCTTTTGGTATTTGGGCGGGAGCTGTACCAAATTAATCCTTGTCACACTCCATCCCCCTCCCATGAGGTTGTTTTATCACTCCGGCTTGCCGGTATACATACCAAAAACCGACTGGTGGCGGTGGTAAACAAAATCACGGCTTAGCTCTTCCAGACGCCTAACCAAGTAATCTATCTTGTCATCATTAACCGGTTTAGCAATCTCACGCCTTAAATCATCAAGCTCAGTTTTAAAATGCTCTTCTAGCTCTTTAAACTTTTGCCGCAATTCTTTGTTCTCAACTTCGAGAGCTTTAATCTGGCTTAACAGCTGCTCCAAATTTGTGCTCACCGCTTATCACTCTCCCATTACCCGGTAGTCTTCTGCCTCAATATGAACAAACCAGTCTTTGGTCATTGCTACAAGTCTGCTTGTAGTGGCATCACCCAGTTTCTCCGCCAGCTCATCCAAAGTGCAGTTGCTTGAAAACATGGTTGCTTTCCGGTGCTCATACCTGTGGTTGATAATCCGGTAATATTGCTCCCTAGCAAAATCTTTGACTTTCTCCTTGGCCAGGTCGTCAAAGATAACTACTGCCACTTTAGATAATGCCCTTATTTTCCGTTCATACTCATGCTTATTACTGCTGAACTGAGCCTGGCGCAGCTCTGCAATTAAGTCCGGAGTATTTACAAAGCACACCGGTATTTTTTTAGCAAGCAGATTGTTAGCCACAGCTGCAAGAATATGTGTTTTCCCCACTCCCACCGAACCGGTAATTGCTAGTCCTTTCCCAGCCTTAATTAGTTCTTCATGCCGTTTCACGTACTTATAAGCCATATCGAACATAGCCTTAGTTTTTGGAGTAACTTTAAAGTTCTTGAAACCCTTTTGCCGGAGGTTGTCACTCATGTTGCTGGCCGTAATTAACTGCTTTAGCTGGTATTTTTCACGGCACTCACAGGGTGTAATATCAACCTGCACCGAAAAGTCTTTGCGAGACAAAAAATATCCTCTGCCACCACACTCAGGACACTCAGGATCCCCCAGTTGCATAGAGGTGTCTGTATTTGCCAACGCCATGAGTTAGGCCACCTTCTTTCTGTTTAGAATTTTCAGGGTTATAGTTCATCCACTCTTCAACCTTCTGGTCATTACGACAAATAAAATCTAGGGTAGCGTAAACTTTACCATTCTCGTTATCACCGCAGTGAAATGCACTTGCCCGTATGTTTTTTATTGCAAGACAGATATCTTGAACCGTGAATCCCCTTTTGAGCCGAGTCTTAACTTTATTTTTTATAGTCTGATTGTTCTTCCGGTGCTGGTAAACACCTTTGAAAACTATGTTGTAGTACTCGATTATTTGGTTGACTTGTTCAGCAAGGTCATCTTCTTTTTCTTTCTTTTCTTGTTTAGTTTCGTTTTCGTTTAGTTTATCTAATGTGCTACTGGTGTGCCCGCTTTGTGTATCAGTTTGTGTCCGCATTGTGTCTATTACTGTGTCTACTGGTGTGCCTATTATGTTACACACAGACTTTACTTTATATTTTCCTGCTCTATTCCCCCGACCTTTGGTGTATTCAATTAGCCCTCTCTGAATTAAGTCGTTCCTGGCCCTGTCCAAACCTTGACGACTTAATCCTGTGAGTGATTGGAGCATCATGTTGGCTACCGTAAATTCGCTTTTCCAGCCAGCTTTGTTATTAACATGCATTAAAGCATGCCACAAAGCTATGGAACCTGGAGGAAGCGGATTTACTCCGAGCCAATCATAAAACGCTCTAATCTCGCGAATGTAGTTCATATAGCTCCCCCGTCTCCCTAAAAATCAAAACTCAACTGATTACACATTGGACAAGTCACCGGCATCAAAATCTTCTTAATATCTTCATAATGGCCATTACTGCCGGCCACAGGCGGTTCTACGAAAACCTTTCCTCCCAGCAACTCACAAAAGATGAAGGACCTCGGCGACCAGCCGCCACCGGCTTGAAAGTGATCCATGTAATTACAACTGTCGCTGTACTCGCTGCAATTAAAACAGTGCCGACCATCCTTGTAATCGACTGAAAAGGTCTTTACATTTAGTTCCCAGGGCATCTACTCCCTCACCCCCGGAACCCTCACAATTCTAACCTCAACCTGCCTCCTGCCAAACCGCAGAGCTTCCTCCCGGCTTGGGAAAAACAGGTCTATTCTCTTACCCCGGATGGCCCCGCCGGTGTCAGCTGCAACTGCGTAGCCATATCCGGGAATATGCAAAATGCTGTTGTATGGAATTACCCTGGGATCCACAGCCACTATCCCACGGTCCACCTGGTACCCAATGCTTGTCCGGCCGTCTCCCGTGCCGTTGATATCTCCTCCGCTTTTTGCATGAGTGTAAGCCGTAGCCTCAACTTTGAGCACTTGCCCAGGATAAATTTTGGCACTTTTGAGCTCATTAGCTTGCTTGATTTCGTGGACTACTTTCCTTGGGTCATCCTGGGGCCGATACTCCCTGGCGATTGACCAGAGAGTATCACCCTCTTTAACTACGTGGTCAACTGTTTTACGAGTACCGGTATTGTCACAACCTGCACTAAAAGTTAGCGCAATCAGCAAGACGCTGGTCATCGCAAACAGAAACACCCTGTACCTTTTCATGGTTCCCCTCCCTCACAAACACTGCCAGCTGATCAACTGCCCTGACGGCCTCCTCGGGCTTGTTGAGCTGTATCCAGCCTTTTATCACCGTGAGCTGGTTCAGCACACTACTCTTATAGTCACCGTCATAGTACATGGCTTGTCCTCCTTTGGTTCTTCGGATAGGCTTACGCCTCCGGCCTTTTGCTTACTGGTCATTGGTATTACCCGGCACTTCCTCATGCTTCAACCAGTCAGGCATTTGCTCTTCTACGGCGGTCTTTGCTTGGGTATCGCCTGCTTCTTCATCCGGTATTTCTCTTGCCTCAGTATCAACGTAGTCATAATCAAAGTTGCCGTTATCATCTACCTGGTTGATAACTGCTTGGTCAACTTTAACCGCTGTCTGCATTTCGATACTTAGAATGCCGTATTTACTCAACAGGCGTTTAATGACGGTCTTTAATGCCATAGAATGAAAATCCGTTTTCCACGGGCTGCTTGAAGAGTTGTAAGATTTGCTATATCTTTTGGCATGAGCTTCAATCTCTTCGACAGTCATGTATAGATATTTCTCAAAACCGTTTAGCAATTTAAAGTAAGCCACGTAACCGATAATTTTATCAGACTGCTTATTATCAAAATCAAACTCAATTTCACCGGTAATACGGTTATGTGACTTTATTTCGCCTTCGTATACCTCTGCAGCGTTGATGGTCTTGTACTGGCCTGTCCTCATTGCCAACTGAATAAATCCTTTGTAGCCCATCTGGAACTGGGCTTTAGCCACGCCCTTTACTTTGTAGGGAACAATGTAGGCAAACCCCAGATTGGGGTCAATCGGCAGGTCTAAAGTTGCTGCCACCGCAGCTGAGGCAATGACAGTTTGCGGGATGCATTCTTGCAAATTGGTATTTCCATTTACAAGATTTATAAGGCTGGATATGAAACCAGGAGCTCTCTTACCTAAAACTTCCTCGAACCGCTTTTTATAGCTCTCCTGGGATAACAATCCTTTAACTGTATTAGTAACAGAACCGCTTAAACCGTTTGCCCTTTCGGCTAGTTTATTTTTTAAGTTTTGATTGTTCTTACCCATTTCAATCAGCCTCCTTATTTAATCGAAAATCTCCGGTATTGACTCTGTTTGGCATACATTTCATAAAGTTCCGGGTAATCTTTTTTGAAGCGTTTGCTGTCAAACCGGTTGGACACAACCGTCTTCCAGGACACTTTTCGATCTCCGGCCCAGGCGGTTTCATTTTCACCCATCAAAGCCTTTATCTTGTTTGCCGCTGCCTCTTTGCGCTCTTTTGCTGCCTTTTCGTCGGCAGCTGCTGCTTCGTATTCTGCAATCAGTTCCTCCGCCGTCGGCGGCAGCTCTATGATGCTTTCGGGTTTACTTTCCGGATACAAAAACTTCAAAACCTCAGTGCTAGACTGGCTACCATCCATTTCCGGTGGCGTCCGGTCCTGGACCATCTTCCAGAAGTCCCCGCAGATTTTCACCAAGTACTCAATAATCTCGTCATCACGTTCCACACGATAGTGATAAAATTTATTACCGCCAACGAGAGTGGCAAAATATCCCCATTTTAGACCGGTGACAAACAGGTACCACTGCAGCTGCAGAAGGTACTGGTCAGGTATCTTGCCTTCTTCCCAGTCACCCCTTGCGTACTCATTGGCCGTCTTTATTTCCAGGATGCCGTTGCCGTCGTCGCTGTCTTTAGCGAGAATGAGCCGGTCAATATTAGCTAAAGCCCATTCGACTTTTGGGTGCTGTAAAATGGCGTTCCGTCTCTGTACCTTGTAACCGGTTCGCCGGCTGAACTCCTTGGCAATGACATCTTCCAGGACACGCCCGAAGTGCATAGCCTCGTTGTCTTCTCGGTCTTCTTTAACCTCGCCTACCTTCTCAAGATAGACAGCAACCGGTGACTTCCAGGGGTTTACCCCGCAAATAGCTCCAATATCACTTCCTCCGATACCTTTGCGGCGCCAAGCTAACCATTCTTCCCGGGATAGATCTATGGTGTTGATAAGTCTGACTGCCTGCATTCATATTCCTCCTTCCTCAGTCAATAACCCTAATCCGCCGTTCTCCGTCGGGATCCATCCCTGCCATATGTTTAGCGACGCTTTCCTCATCCTCAAAATTTACCGCTTGGTTTATCGCTTCTATGATACGCACAAGGTTCTCATCACAAATGCTGTACCCACGCTTAACATACTTGAAGGCTCTTTTGAGGCTTGCAAGAGGCAGGGGCGAACCTGTAAACACCAAGACCCTTCCTGCCAGATGTTCAAAAAAATTATCGTGCATTACCTCTTTCCAAAGCTCCCCTGCATCGTCAGCAGTAATGTTTACTGCGATAGCACACACAGTGAAGTCGAACGCCTCAATTATCTCCTGTGGTATTCCAAAGATATATTTAATTAACTGCACTGTCTTGCCATCTTTTACGAAGGTTACTGCTCTATCGGTAAAGGCAACCTCTTTCCATTCCCATTCAATAAGCTTTTCGTAGGCTTGAGCAAAACACTCTTCAGTTTCAAAATAAAGGTCCATATCTGACGGAGTTTCGCCGGCATAATAGGCGCGGATGAAACCCCCGGCGACAATTGCGCCCTGAAGCTCATCAAAACCAGGTAGCCATGCTTGAATAGAGTTTTGTAAAGCAAATGGTGCCTCTCGAGAAACCACTTCTCCTTTTCCTCCTTAGTTGTAAGGTATCCCCAGCCCCGGCCTGAGAGCTTCCACCAACGCCGGGGCCGGGTTTATGGGAGATTATGCTTCATTTGGGTCAATCCCTAAGTTTGCAAATATACAATCATAATCGCAAAAATTTAAATCTAAACTACTGACGTGATAATACTCTTCACACGGATAAATTGGCCTCCCGCACTGATCGCAGTATAAAACCGGTTCCGGGTCACGCGCCTGGGGATCAGGCAACGGGACACCGGCAAAGCGATCTAGACAGACGCCCATTTGGCTTGCCTCCTCAAACTCGAAGTGGTATACTATGCGTAGGAAAGTCTCACTTGTACCCGCTCTTGTGTGGCGGGTTTTTTCTTTGTCTTGTAACCCTTCTTAATGCATTTCTCTTCATGCCTCCGGTGGGCTTCGAGGCCTACCTCAAGTCCCAGCAGGGCCAGCAGTTGTACCTCAACGTGCGTCGTTGCTGTCCTGACATCGTAAACGATCTGTTCTAGCAGTTCCGGCATTCGCTGTTTGTCTTTTTTGCTTACCCGGTGGTTGATAATCATACGAAGGATGTTTCGGGTGGCGTTTATTGCTTCTTCTAACTCTTCTTCAAATTTAACCAATCCAGCAACAACATCCGGATTTACGTTTGTCAGTTCAATCGCGCCCAACTCCTGCTCAAATAAGTCCTTTTCCTGCCGGTACTGGATAATCAATTCCGGCTTCCGGTATACCTCCGCCATGCGAAGAACAATGTCCGGCGCTACTTTGCTTTGTCCGTGTTCGTATCGAAGCAGTTGCCGGTCGCTGACGCCAATCTGATCTGCCGCTTCTACTGCGGTCATGCCTGCCTGTTCCCTGGCTTCACGAATTCTTTGCGCAAATGTCATCTTTGTCCCCCCTTTCTTCAGTTATGTGTCATGTTGGAAAGCATTGTCATGTGTTATGCTGAAATCAGCCAGTTTTCATATCATGGTCAAGGAAAGAGTAGTGAATGTAGTCTCCAATCAAAGCAATGCTGCATTGATTTTCTTGGCTGTTCCACCAGGCGCATTCTTTTTCAATACAATAATCAAACTCTTCCGTCACTTCCTTCCTGCAATACTCCCCATCCGCAATCGTCTGTATCTTCCGCAGTGGACAATATTTCCTCTCCTCGCTCACCTTTTCACCTCCCCTCTCTCCAGGCTCCACCCTACTCCCTCCGGGCCGGCAGCTCCCCGCCGGTCCAGCTATCTCCCTCTCACAACCTCCTCAAGTTTACTTTACGGCCCAAAGTCTTTTTTCAATCTTGGTTCTACTCTGCTTTAAAGCCCATTCTTTGACCTTCTCCTTCGGGAACAATCTTCGGTTCCCAGACCTATAATGCGGTATCTCGTTGGCAATCTGATACGCTTTGTTCCAGCCTACCCTAAGATACTCTTTTAGTTCCTTGACAGTCAGGAAATCTGGCAGGTCTTCATAGCGGAGGTTTTCTGTTTTTTGTGCCATGGTGTAACCCCCTTTTAGCAGGTTTTTCCTCCTTTGTGTCGAAATGGTAGGTGTCTAGACTTACTAAACCATTACTCACAGGAGTTGAAAGCATAAAATGAAATGTCCGATGTCATAACTGTTTTAAACTTTAAAAGAAAGGTGATAAAGTTGACTATAATTATAGGGTATCGATTTGATGACCGTGTATTATTTGTTTCAGATACATTAAGGGTTAAAATTGATAACCAAGGAAATACTCTTTCAGCTAAAAATACGAGTACAGAGAAATTGCGTTTGGTTCGGCCAAATATCGCCATTGCTACGGCTGGTCTTGGGACACTGGGAGATGCCGCTGTAATGGCTATTAGGAATGCTATTTTCGATCCTCAAGATACTCCTGATTATTCGGTAGAAGAAGTTATTGAATGTTGCCAAGAACATTTTCGCTTTTTGCATAAACAATTTAAAAAGTACAATCCTAACGCGTATGACGTTATGGTATTTTTGCTTGGCGGCTATGATCCCAAATCCAAAAAGGCTTTTTTATATAACTTTGAAAGTGATAATAACTTTAATCGTTCAGAAAACCTTACTTGGATTGTTCGTGGCCCGTCAATGGAAGAGAATATTGTAAAAAGTTTGATAACCTCAAAATTAGCACATATTCCAAATCCTCATGAAAATAATCTATCATCCCTATTTGCGAATGCTATAAAAATGGTTTCTCAATGCTCAAACACGGTAGGTTCTACTTGCTCAGCCCTTCTTGTTGGCAACTTTCATCACAAAGTCGCTAAAATTTAAAGTTCTAAGCCACTACCAGCCACATCTTTACCTTCAGACCAAATCGGCTTCGTTATGCGAAGGTTTTTAACCAATTCCCTACTTACTTTTTCAACCAGCTCTTCGGTTGAAAGTGATACAGTTTTAATATTTAAGACAACGCTAGTATTAGCGGAGTTAGAAGTAAAATGTTCCCTTATTGCTTTTAGCTCCGCCAAAATATCTTTTAGTAGCTCTTCCATTCTCCCCTCACCTCCCTCCACTTTCCTGGCTTAATCCCCCGCTCCCGGGGAAGAATATTAACGCGGCCAGTTCTTCGTTGGTCAATCCCTTTCTACCCCGCCCTGGTGTTTGGGATTACTCAGTCCCAGTGGCGTCTAACCTCGCGGTATGGTCATTAGGGAACCTTCTTACGTTATTTTCGTAACGAGAAGGTATAAAATAACTGATGGGAAGTTCCATGGCTTCTGCGATCTTAGCTAAACTATCGATAGAAGGTTTTATCCTATCCTTTTCAATGTCACAGATGGTTGAGTTTGCTAGACCAGTTAGTTTTGCTAAGTCCACTTGTTTCAAGCCTTTTCTTTCCCTTGCTTCTCGAATGCGTTTACCTAGCATTTTATCACCTCCATTACTTAGCGTTTCCCCATCTGCTACTTTTATTATACGTTATTTACGTAACACTTCAATACTGATTTACGTTACTTACGTAGGATTATTTGGGATTACACATCTTATGCTCTTGTTTTCTCTGTATTTCTTTGTTTTACGTTAAAAACGTAAACCAGTACCCTTTTGATTGTGGGAAACATGGGATATAATAAAATTACGGTTATACCGAAAGGACGAGGTTATCATGTCTTTAGGGAAAAAGATTACTAAACTGCGAGAACAACAAAACATGACCATGACTGAGTTAGCTAAAAAAGCTCAGATATCGGTTTCTTATTTGAATGATATTGAAAAAGGCCGCAGTAATCCTTCGCTTGATACATTAAGAAGTATAGCTGAGGCGTTAAAAGTATCTCCTGGCTACTTTTTAGATGACCTCCCCGACGATCCTCCCTCCGACATCGAACTAGAAGAACTCCTCAAACACTCCAACATCAAATTCAACGGCGAGCCCTTAGACGAAGAAGACAAGCAGGACATCATAGAGTTCCTAAAAGTGGCTTGGAAAACGATACGGAAGAAAAAAAGGAAATGAAAAGTATTATGAATAAATTTGAAATAATGATATTTTGATTGGTATTATTTGGCTTATTAAAATTAGTAGTGTAATTATTAAATAACTACAAAACTAAGCCGATGTTATAAAAATATATTTTAATAAAAAGTAAAGTTCAATGAGCTTATTAAAATTTTTGCCTTAAAATTTTAATAAGGAGTTAATAATCTATTTTTTTCATAGGGGAGACTAAAGTATGGCATTATCGAATAGAGCTGGGGTATTCATGAATCAACCAGGAGGTTATAGAGCTTTTATTCCTAAGCCGCTTCCTCCAGATCCTCCGCTAAAGATGGATAATGACATGCTCTTACTGCTTTCTACAGCGGACAGATGTTTGGGACGATTGGACGGAATTACTCAGATTCTACCTAACCCCGACTTGTTCGTTGCAATGTATGTTAAGAAAGAAGCTGTTCTTAGCTCTCAAATTGAAGGTACTCAAGCGTCTTTGATCGATGTGCTAGATGCTGATGATTCAGTTGATGTTGAAAAAGAGAAGAGTATCGAAGAAATTGTAAACTACATTAAAGCAATGAATTATGGTTTGACCAGGTTAGAAGAATTACCACTCTCTTTAAGACTTATTAAGGAAATACATAAGATCCTTTTACAGGATGTTCGCGGTGGAGAAAGGTCACCAGGCGAATTTCGAAAAAGCCAAAATTGGATAGGGCCCGCAGGATGTACTTTATCTTCAGCAACATTTGTTCCTCCACCACACCACGAAGCCATGAAAGCTATGGCTGACTTAGAATTGTTTTTTCATGAATACGAAGATATTCCCCCATTAATTAAAATAGGATTCATTCATGCCCAGTTTGAAACTATACATCCATTTCTTGATGGCAATGGAAGAATAGGGCGGCTTCTTATTACTTTTTGGTTATGCCAACAAAAAATATTAAGAAAACCTTTGTTATATTTAAGTCATTTCTTCAAAATGAACCGGACAGAGTATTACGACAGATTGATGGATATTAGGTTGAAAGGTGATTGGGAAAATTGGATCAAGTTTTTCCTGAAAGGTATTGCACAAGTCTCTATTGAGGCTACAGAAACCGCTAAAAAGATTCTTAAAATGAAAGAAGAACATTCTAAATTAATCAATTCCCGTATCAAAAATCCGTCAAATGGGCTTAAATTACTAGAAAATCTCTTTGAGCACCCCGTTGTTACAATAAATAAGGTTGCTGATATGTTAGAAGTAACTTATCCAACTGCGAATGCTCTTGTGTCACAATTTTGTGATCTCGGAATTCTACATTACAACCCTAAAGTTCAGAGAAACAGAAAGTTTAGATATTCCGCATATATTGACCTGCTTCAGGCTGGTACGGAGCTAACTACATAGCCGCTTTCATAACATGAGGAATGAATAACCACAAGCATGGAAATTTGAATAGCAAGCAGACCTTTTACTCAAGAAGCTGCAACCGCATATAAGCCAAGCAACAACAAACTAAACTACTACCAACAACCGGTAGTAGTTTTTGCTTTATTATGGAGTTTCGACAAAAATAGACAACCTTAGACAAAGGAGCAGTGGTGGTGTAAGCAGTATGAGTTTCATCAAAACTGCCGTCAATAACCTGGTAGAGCAATACGGCACCCGTGACCCTTTTGAACTTGCAGATCACCTTGGCATTACCATCATTCGCTTTCCGTTTAAAAAGATAAAAGGCCTGGCGATAAGCCTCTTCGGCCACAAGATAATAGGCCTCAACAGCCGGCTTCCGGAGCAGTTCCAGCGGGTCATAGTAGCCCATGAAATTGGCCACAACCAGCTACACCCCCAGGGGATGGGATACTTTTTCATGATCAAGGAAACGTTTTTTGTCAACGGCAAATATGAGCGCCAGGCCCATCAGTTTGCGGCGGAACTGCTTCTGGCGGCGGACAAGCCTGCCTACGGGGAAAGCATTGAAGATTATGCGAAGCGGAAAAATGTGCCGGTGGAGCTGGTGAGGGTGTGGAAAGATACTTGATTACAGGTCAAACTCGGAGGTGTGCTGTGTGGCTCTATCAAGAAGTAGTGTCTCACTTGGCGATGGTGCATGGTATAACACCAAACAAATTCCAGCGAAAACATATGTATGCGGTTACTGTGGTGACAAAGTCTCGTCAAACAGGGGCTACTGGGCAAGCTCAAAGCCCGACGGATCTGGAAGCCCCATAGCCTATATTCGAATTTGTCCAAGTTGTAAGGGGCCAACCTTTTTTACTCCCAAAGGCGAGATCTACCCGGGAACTGCTCCAGGAAACCCTGTGTCGAATCTTCCTGACGAACTTTCCGATCTTTATAACGAAGCACGTGTGAGTGCTGCTTCAGGTGCCTATACAGGCGCAGTGCTTCTTTGCCGCAAGATGCTCATGAACATTGCAGTTACGGAGGGAGCAGAAGAGGGCAAGCGTTTCGTTGAATACGTCGAGTATTTGGCGGACAAAGGCTACGTCCCTCCAAACGGCAAAGTATGGGTCGACTATATACGTAAACGCGGTAACGAAGCTACCCATGAAATTGCCTTGATGGAAAAGGAAGACGCAATCGCACTTATTACATTCTTGGAGATGTTACTCCGGTTTATATATGAGTTTCCATCAATGGTTCCGCCTGAGACAGCGTAGTCCACTGTTAAAGAGCAGATTATCAGAAAAATATCTGATCATCAGAAAACTTAAGGACCGCACCCTGAGCCCGATAGAAGTAATGCGGGCGTATGGCATCATCTGCCATTATGCAGATTTAAACGGCGATGTTGCCGCTTTTGCCTACCGGTCACGCAAAGAAGGTTTCATATCGTCATTAACCAATCTTTAAGTCTGGAAGCCCGCGAGAAAGTCTTTTTGCATGAATTGTGCCATGTAATTGAACACATGCCCAGTGTGGGGTATGTGGTAGTGTTAAACATGAAGAGAACAACAGTAGAGAGACAAGCAGATTTGTTTGTAAGGGAGGTCTCAGTTGCTTATTCTTTATAGCCTTATGGTTATGGTTACTAGTGCCGGGGCAGGATTTGCATGGGCATAGAGGTTATTATTTAGTAGGAATTTGGGTCTTGTTAAAATACTATTTTGTGTGAAATCCGGAGGTAATTATGAGTAAGAGAAAGCTTAAACAATACAAAGGACCACTAAACTCAGAGCAAATTGCAGCAGGTATAAATGCGGCTAATGAAAATTCAATTCGTCTGCTAGAAGATGCAATTATCTTGTTAGAGTCCGGAAGACTCCCATCTGCTACAGCCCTTGCAATATTAGCTATTGAGGAAGCAGGAAAAGCTTCGATTTTGAGAGGGTTAGCTGTGGCCAAAACTTTGGAAGAAATCAATCAGTATTGGCGGGAATACCGGACACACACCAAAAAGAATGTCGCTTGGCTCCTGCCAAGTCTTGTTTTGCAAGGAGCTCGAACGTTGGATGATCTACGGCCTCTCTTTGACAACAGCTCCGAACATCCGTTTATTCTTGATCAAGTTAAACAAATTGCTTTTTATACAGATTGCTTAGGAAATGCTCACTGGTCAATTCCAAACAATGTTATTGATGAAAGCCTTGCAAAAATAATTATTCAAACTGCAAAAATATTGTGTCAAAAAAGTAGATTTATTAGTCCTGAAGAAATAGAACTATGGATTAAGCATTTAAGACCTGTATGGAAAACTTCATTAGAACGGATGAAAAAAGCAATCGTTAATTGGTACAAAGAATGTAAGGAACGGGGGCTTATTTCTGATGATGAGGAAATAGACTTTTATGAGTTTATTTATGGAGCAGATTGTACTTGATTAAGTTGGGTAATACAGGTTCTGCTCCTCTTAAAATCCCTATTATTGCTCCGAAAAAAATACAGAGAACACATTCTTTGACCAAGGCAAGGAGGAGCACCGAGCCAACTATTTTGCAGCCGAGTTACTGATCGGGAAGGAAGCGTTTACTTACGGGGAGGATATTGAGAAGTTTGCAGCGAGGATGGAACTGTCGGTGGAGTTGGTGAGGATTTGGACCGATGCTTTTTCAGAAGGGGGAATAGGTAGATATGCCAAAATCATATTTGATATGTGCCGTAGAAAAGTTTTATGATGATGAGTTTTATCAGATGCCTATCCAAGAAGCTTTATTTGAACATGAAGGGGAAGCTGTAATTAACTATAAATTAACCCGCAAAGATTTTTATCAAGGATACGACCAATATACCTGTCACCATGATTATAAACACAAGAAGTATGGTAAAGTTTTCAATCAATTCTTTACATACTATTTTGAACCAGTTGATTTTTATATGTACTACAACAGAAACAAATCTATCCTTCTAATTCAAACTAAAACAGATATTGCACGTGATTATATTCGTATACTTAATAGCAGCAAGGCTTTTGACTGTCAACCTGTTCCAATAGACTTTGCTAAAATGTACCCTTTAATAACAGAGGTCTCGGGTGCCTGGATAGCTGATTTGAAGCGAACTTATTTAAAAACTGCTGGGTTGTTCGGGCCAAATGTTAACAAAAGTGAAGAATTTAAGATAGCGGCAGAAGAAGGAGAAGTTTCTTCGCTACAATTACAATATGTCTCGAAATTAACTAAGGAAGAACATACGATAGCGATAAGCAAGAAAAGTTCCATTGTTCTTTATGACACCTTTGATATGATCGAGGATGAACTTGACCTTGTACTTGATGTTTACGAGACTTTAATAAATATCGGTCAATCTAATGGGGAAAATGCCAAATAATCTTTTGATAAGTTATTTAAACTTTGGAAGCTTTTTGTACTAATATCTATACTGTTTTTATATACAGCAACGCAATCTTCTTCGATTTTAATCGTAATATTAAAACTACTTATGGTACTAGCATTTAATCTACGGATAAAGAAACCAAAGTATGGATTAAACCCTTTAAATTCAACATGCAAACCAAAACTGTTATTGTCAGGTTTTAAACTCAGTTGTAGATTTTCAAATATTTTAGCCAGTTCTTTATCAATTATGTTTTTGGCTCGCCGATAGCTAACTTCTAAATCTTGAACGGAGATATTTATAGTACCCTCATCTTCCTTAACCGATATTTCAAAGCTTATTGTAGATAACTTATAAATCTTTCTCGTATTACTAATATCGTAAATTTTTAAATTCTGGTCCTTAGAATAAAACAATTCATCAATTTTTTTAAATATCTCTCTATCAAAATCACCTGTCATTTGAACTTCCATGTTCCAAATACAGTCGGGGTTTTTAATATTAAAAACTATTCTTTGAATAAGCAGATAAAATTTTTCGGAATTATTGTAAGTAAACTGTAAGGTAAATAATACCCAGCCGAGGATTAGCGGACCTTGTATTAGGAACTCTTCGGGTTTATATACAACGTAAAATAGGATTAATACGAAGGACACTATCCATAAAAAAAGCATAACAATTCTTTTCATCATAAACCCTCCTCGTAACTTATTATCATTGTAAAATAGTTACCCTTTTTTATCAACGCGCAAATTAAGCCATTTAGTTGCTACAGATTTCAATTAATAGCTTTTTCTTTTAATTTTTAACCGAACATATGTTTTTGAGAGGTGAGTGTTTATGACAGGTCACTTGGGAGGGATATTATGAAAGGCGGCGTAAGAAAAAGAGGAAATCCCTAAGTTAGGCGAAATTGTCTCGGAGGCTAATTTATGAAAGATACAATACTTACAAGCACTGGCAAACTGCAGAAAAGATTTTTGCCAGCGATCTACTTTGATACGTCCGTTCTTGTAGATTACTGGATGACTGAGGGTATGGAAATGCCAGAGACAGAAGTGGATAAATTGATGAAGAAAAACGAATTGCCACATTTACAAGTTGTCAAAGATATTTTAAGGTCGGAAAAAAGAATTAGCAAAGTAGTTGAGATTAGAAAGAAACTGCTCTTTGAAAAAGTTAAAGTTACACCGGTAGTGAGTCCATTCTCTTTATTAGAATTGATGGAATGGCAGGCAGAAGCGGCATTTAAACAAATTGCATCTGAAGCATCAGGAACGATGCTTATCCAGAAAAAGAGCAAGAAACAAATCGGCGATTATCTCAAAAAAGCTTTAGAATTGAGGGAAGCAGAAATCAAAGAACAAGAAGGAAAGAAGCCAGGTGTATCAACTGGATTAGAGATATTGATGTCCGAAACATGGTTAAACAGATCGTTTGTAGAGGTCCATGGATTACAGGGCTTGTTGCAAGTTAATATAGTTAATTTTCATTTACCAGTCAGTAAAGTATGGGAAGAGCCTTCTGTCTATGCATATTTGCAACTCGGTATTGCTGACATTATGCATATACTTTTAGCTCAACACTTAGGATGTCAATATATTGCAAGTTTTGACTCGGACTTCGCAAGAGTAAAAGACATTATCGGTGAAGAAACCGGAATTTCTGTATTGACCAGCCCAGAGGAAATACTTGATATCCTTTAGACAACTTCGGACAACAGCGGCTATATGGCTCCGCTACGCTCCGACTCAACCTTGCCTGTCCTTTTAATTTGTGCAAGGATTTCAACAAAAGGGGGAACAGTTTATGCCTAAAAAACGCAAAAACGCTAATGGTGAAGGTACTATCTATCAGGTCAAAAGCGGAAAACACAAGGGTAAATGGGTTGGGCAAATAACTATTGGAAAGGACCCGGAAACAGGGAAGCCCAAAAGAAAAAGTTTTTATGGCAAAACGCGGGCCGAGGTAAAAGAAAAAATGCAGGAGTATATGGAGCAAATGAACCTGGGAATAGACCAGGAAACTGCCAAAAGCGTGACGTTTGGTGAATGGCTAGCGGACTGGCTGGAGCTTTATAAAAAGCCTAAGTTACGGTTATCAACGCTGGAGAATTACTATATGTACGCCAGACTGCATATTTACCCTGCGCTTGGGGAAATACCCCTCACTGAACTAAATAGCGACCATATTCAGGCACTCTACAACAAACTAAGAGATGCCGGGAAAGCACCTGCAACCATCCATAAAATACACCAGATAATTCACAGTTGCCTCGAGAAAGCGGTTGAAAAAAGGCTCCTGGTATGGAACCCTTCAAAGGCGACTGAGCGGCCCTCTGTGAAGCACCAGGAAGCTCCTACGATGAATGAAGAGGAAATGGATAGGTTTTTAAAGGTAATCAATGAGGAAAGCGATAAATGGAAGGCAGCCTTTCTCACATTACTTGGGACCGGCCTGCGGATCGGGGAGCTTCTGGCTCTTGAATGGGATGATATTGATTTCAAGACAGGGTACATTAAAGTAACTAAAACCTTATCACGAACCCAATCCCAAGGATTGGTCATAAATGAGCCAAAAACCGAAAAGTCCAAAGCACCGGTACCAGTTCCTGAAATTGCATTAAAAGCTTTAAAGCAACATCGTAAAACTCAAAAAGAAATTATCATGTTACGGCGAGATGAGTACAAAAACGAAAACTTGGTATTTGGAACTGACGTCGGAACCTACATGTACCCGAGAAACTTTCAAAGAAAGTATTACAAGTTAAGGGAGAAAGCTGGAGTGAGTAAGGAAGTCAATTTACACGGCCTTCGTCATACTTTTGCGACCAGATTATTAGAACAGGGTGAAAGCCTCAAAGTTGTTCAAGAGCTTCTAAGACACTCCGATATTAAAACTACAGCCAATATTTACTCCCATGTCACACTCAAAATAAAGAAAAAAGCTGCCCATAAAATGGACAGCCTGCTCAGTAAAAACAGCTCTTAATTTTTTTTGCAACCCGGTTGCATTACCGTTGCATTACTTTCGAAGAATAAGGGTTTCAGCCAATCGCTGAAACCCTTGATATTACTGGAGCCCATAGCCGGACTTGAACCGGCGACCTCCGCCTTACCAAGGCGACGCTCCACCTCCTGAGCTATATGGGCATGTAAACATTACCTGGTTGCGGGGGTAGGATTCGAACCTACGACCTCCGGGTTATGAGCCCGACGAGCTGCCAGCTGCTCTACCCCGCATTATTTCCGGTTTCGGTTAAGGTTAAATGAGAGGTGGACACCCCCACCTCTCAAAACACCTGGTGGAGAGGGCTGGATTCGAACCAGCGAAGGCAAAAGCCAGCAGATTTACAGTCTGCCCCCTTTGGCCAACTCGGGAACCTCTCCATACTGAAAGCAATGGAGCCGACGGTGGGACTCGAACCCGCAACCTGCTGATTACAAGTCAGCTGCTCTACCAATTGAGCTACGTCGGCTCATCGGCATTTCTGCCTGACTGACAAGTGCTATTATAACACGTTCAAATATACTCGTCAACAATATATTGCTGATAATTTATGGTAAACAGCCGGCTAACCTTCCATAAGAAATGCCAGCCGACTACCAGCTAGCATTTAGTTACCGTCTCGCTTTTCCAGGTAGCGCTCCAGCTTGCGCTTCACCCGCTGCAATGCATTATCAATAGACTTTACATGTCTATTTAGCTCCTCTGCAATTTCCTGATAGGATTTTCCTTCGAGATATGCCATGAGCACTTTCCATTCAAGGGAACTTAAAATTTCTCCCATTTTATCCTCAATGTCGTCAAACTCTTCACGACTGATAATCAGCTCTTCCGGATCGGTAATCTTGGAGCCGGAAATCACATCTAATAGCGTCCGGTCAGAATCTTCGTCGTAAATAGGCTTGTTTAACGACACATAGGAGTTTAGCGGTATATGCTTCTGGCGCGTAGCCGTCTTAATTGCGGTAATAATCTGCCTGGTAATGCACAGCTCCGCAAAGGCTCTAAAAGAAGAAAGCTTGTCACCGCGAAAATCACGAATAGCCTTGTACAGGCCAATCATGCCTTCCTGAATAATATCTTCACGATCTGCCCCAATCAAAAAATAAGACCTGGCTTTTGCTCGGACGAAGTTTTTATATTTATTAATTAAATACTCCTGAGCTATATCGTCCCCGTCCTTAGCCAAGGATACAATATCCTCGTCCACCATAACCTCGTAATCATGATACATTTCCTTTGGGGCATTTACGCTCATGACATCTCCTCCACTTTAAGTTTTTAAAAGCCTAACAGGTAAAATGGAGCAAACTTTATTAGGTTGTCCTAACACGTAAAACATTATACATGAAATATATAAATAAATCAAGTTGGTTTTCCTACAGCCGCTGAAGGCCGAAATTCGACAATTATCTTCTGCGGCGCCACTTTTCTAGGGTTTTCCTTACTTTTTCTTCAACTCTCGCATCCAAGGCTTTACGGTCTACCACATTAGACTTGTAATACTTCCGACTGTCACTTTTCAATTGGTTGACCTTTGCCAGCAGTTCCCTGGCCGAAAGTCTGGTGGCACCACGCTGCATCACCAGCTGCTGTTCGGCCCAATCGGATGTGGCCACCGCGACCGCTAACTGCGGCGGAAGCTGGTCCACCAGCTTTTCAATTATCATATCCGCAGTCTCGCCCTCACCACTAAATATCACCTGAACCGGCCCGTAATTTTCTTTTTTCTGCACCCCTCCCTTAACCAGGTGAGCGTCAAACACCACGATAACCTGCACGTTTGTCAGCCCCTGGTAATCACTGAGGATATCCAGCAACTTGTCTCGGGCATGGGCATAACTTTGTTTTTTTAACGCCACCAGTTCGGGCCACGAATTTATCATGTTGTACCCGTCCACAATTAAAATATCTTCCACGCCTATCACCTATTTCTGCAGCCGCTGCCTAACTGCCTCAAACAACAATGCTGCCGCTGCAGCCGAGGCATTTAAAGAGTTGAGCCGGCCCCGCAGCGGGAGATTAACCAACAGGTCACACTTTTCCCGGGTAAGCCTGCTCAGGCCCCTGCCCTCACTGCCGATGACCAGCACCAGCGGCATACATAAATCCACCTCATAGACAGGGCTGGCAGCGTCGGCTTCTGCCCCAACTATCCAGTAGCCTTTATCCTTCAGCCAGTCTATGGTTTGCGCCAAGTTGGCCACCAGTGAAACAGGAATATATTCCACCGCGCCGGCAGCCACCTTGGTTACAGCCGGGGACAGACCCACACTACGCCGCTTGGGAATAATAATAGCAGAGACTCCGGCAGTTTCTGCGGTGCGTAAAATAGCACCAAAATTTTGCGGGTCCTGCAGGTGGTCCAACATCAGGATAATCGGGTTTCCACTCACGTCAGACGGCACCGCTTCTTCCAGCGGCGTATACCCCTTTTCCTCGCCCAGAGCAATTACCCCCTGGTGTCCCCGCGTAACCGCACGTTCTCTCAGTTCATGTTTATCCACATATATTACGGGAACAGCATACTTGCGGCACAGGTCCAAAATATCCTGTACAGTTTGTCCCTGACTGCCTTTTGCAAGATATACCTTGTGCACCTTACGTCCGCTTTTTAAAGCTTCCAAAACGGGTATCCGGCCTTCAATCTGTGCTACCAAAGCATCCACCTAACCTCGCGTCATAATTTTTTTCGCCCTTCCACAGGACATTTTTCCTTCATAACATACTCCGTACACATCACAGGTAGCTCCCGCCTTTTCAAACATCACCGGCGCAACCTGCCGTACCAGCCTCAACATTTCTTCCGCCAGTTCCCTGATTTCCCACTGCGCCCGCCGGCAACAACGATGCTGGAAAAAGTTTAATAAGCTCCTGGCATTAAAAGTGCAGATAAATTTTGTTTCACATGCCGACGGCAGTATATACCTGGCATCTTCTTTGGGCACTATTTCCGCTAGTTCAGCATAGCTTTGCGCTATTAAAGACATTTTCTCCCTGTACTTGGCCAGTGCCTCAGGATTTTTCTGAATGGAAGGCGGAATTATATACGAAAAATTATGCTCACTGACGTAACGCTGTGATTTCTGCGAGTAGGAAGCAATACGGTGGCGCACCATCTGGTGACTGAGCACCCGGCTCACACCTTCGACAGCAAAGGTAAAAACCGCATGCTCCAGAGGAGATAAGTGCCCCATGGAAATTAACTTTCGCAAAAACTCTGCCGTCTTCTTATCATCCAGATCTTCCAGCAATTCCTGCGCCCCCACAGTCGAATAGCACAGCCGCGCCGCCGCCGCCACCTTTTTTTCCGGGTCTTCCGTATAACTTAGTAGCGATACTTTCATAATGTTACCCCCATGTTAGCTAGTACTTCAAGACAACTCATCCAAATACGACAGTAGTTCCTGCACCCTTTGGTCATTGCCCTTAAGATGCAGGTAGCCTATCAGGCACTCCAGCCCGGTGCTGTGCCTGTAGTCCGCAACATTAGCATTCTTGGGCACCTGGCCCACTTTGGCATTTCTCCCCCTCCGGGCTACTCCTTTTTCTTCCTCAGTTAAAAAATTTTCTTCCAGCAGGTGATACAGTTTTGCCTGGGTAGACGCATTGACCCAATTAACAACCTGCCTGTGTAAAAAGTTAACTTTCTGCAATCCCTTCAAAACCATCTGCCGCCTGACGTAAAGCTCGTACACCGCATCACCTACATAAGCCAGCACTGCCGGGGGCAGTTGGCGCAGTTGGTCTTCGGTAAGCCAGGAATCTCTTGTCACGTTATCCCCTCTTCCAGCGACACCCCTGCGGGGTGTCCTCTAAAATAATGCCTTTTTCGGCCAACCGGTCACGAATATAATCTGCCGTATTCCAGTCCTTTTTACTCCTGGCCTGCTGGCGCACGTCAATCAGCAATTCAATTAAAAACTCCTCCAAACCGCTATCGCCAACCTGGTTTCCCGCATCCAGGTCAAATATACCCAGCACCTCTTTGCCCAGCTGGTCAAACAGCTTTTGACATTCCGAAATCACTTTCACCTGCTGTTTACCCAGGTAAAAGTCCCGCTGATTAATATAGTTATTAATTTCCTTACTGATTTCAAATAATACGGCAATGCCCAGCGCAGTGTTGAAATCGTCGTCCATAGCTTCTTCAAACTTACGTCGTGCTTCTTGTACAGCCTGGTACGTGCGCCGGTTTTCTCCCTCAAGTACCACATCTTCTACCACATTTCCTTTCAACAACTCCCACAGGCGGGCCCTGGTGTTCTTGAGTTTCTCCAAACCCTTGGCATTCATCTCTAGTTTTTGGTCGTCAAAATCCAGCGGGCTGCGGTAGTGGGTGGACAGCAAGTAAAACCGCACTACATCCGGGGAAAACTTGTCTAGAATCTCCCGCACCAAAAAGAAGTTCCCCAGAGATTTTGACATTTTTTCCTGGTTGACGGTAATAAAACCGTTGTGCATCCAGTAGCGCACGAAAGGTGCTTCCTTTGTACATGCTTCCGCCTGAGCTATCTCATTTTCGTGGTGGGGAAAAATCAAATCATACCCCCCGCCGTGAATGTCAAAGCCATTAAACAGGTATTTCAGGGACATGGCCGAACACTCAATATGCCATCCGGGCCGTCCCTTGCCCCACGGGCTGTCCCACGCCGGTTCCCCTGGCTTGGCCGGCTTCCACAGTACAAAGTCCAGAGGGTCTTTTTTCCGTTCATCCACCTCAACCCTAGCACCGGCACGCATTTCATCGAGATCCCGCCGCGAAAGCTTGCCATAATCGGGAAAACTGCGTACATCAAAGTAAACTTCGCCGTCCACCTCGTAAGCGTAGCCGTTATCCATGATAGTCTGTATCATATCAATAATGTCATCAATATGCTCGGTAACCCTGGGATGGTAGTCCGCCCTTTTGACGCCCAGAGCGTCGGCATCCTCGAAATACTCCTCTATATACTTTTCAGCCAGTTTAATGGCGTCCATATTTTCCTCTTTGGCCCGATTGATAATTTTATCATCCACATCAGTAAAGTTCTGTACGTATATAACCTGGTACCCGCGGTACTCCAGGTAGCGCCTCACGGTATCAAACACTACAATAGGACGGGCGTTACCCAGGTGAATATAGTTGTATGTGGTAGGCCCGCAGACGTACATGTACACTTTACCCGCTTCACGGGTTTTCAGTTCTTCCTTCCGGCGGGTAAGAGTATTATACAGTTTAATCATCCTTTTTTACCTCCAGTTCTATGATTCTTCTTTCCAGCCGCTCAATTTTCCTTTGGAGGCAAAGCATCATTTCCGCTACCGGATCGGGCAGTTGGTCATGCCGCAAGTCAATGGCATCAACACCATCGGCGTCGGCAATTTTTCTACCGTTTTTGACCACTATTTTGCCCGGTATGCCCACTACCGTGCAGTTATCGGGCACATCGCGCAGCACCACGGAACCGGCACCTATTTTCACGTTGTTCCCGATGGTAATAGACCCCAGCACCTTGGCACCGGTGCTGATAACCACATTGTCCTTAACGGTAGGGTGCCGTTTACCTTTTTCCTTTCCCGTTCCGCCCAAAGTTACACCCTGGTACAGGGTAACATTATTACCTACCTCGGCCGTTTCCCCTATTACTACTCCCATACCGTGGTCTATAAACACACCCTCACCGATTTTCGCTCCCGGGTGTATCTCTATGCCTGTAAGCCAGCGACTAAACTGGGATATCAAGCGGGCCACAAAGAACCAGCGCCGCTTAAAGAACCAGTGGGCTATCCGGTGCAAAATCAGCGCATGAAGTCCGGGATAAGTAAAGATAATTTCCAAAACACTTCGTGCCGCAGGATCTCGTTCAAATATCACTTCAATGTCTCTTTTGATTTGCCTTAACACTGTTGATACACCCCCTGATTAGGTAAATATAAAAAATAAAAGGCCCTCTCGCACAGAGACGAGGGGCCCCGCGGTTCCACTCTGCTTAAACCGATGCAACCGGTTTCTCTTTGGACGCCAGCGATAACGGTACTACCGGTAATGCCTAATAAGCTGCCCCTGCCGGGCCAACCGTTCAGCATTACAGCTCGGGAATGCACTTCAGTACAACTTGCTTTAGGCGTGCTTCCAGCCGGCGGCACACCCTCTCTGGCAAAGCTTATTGTACCTACTCTTTCCTTCATCGCAGTATCCCATATCTCATTTTCCCCGTAATTATACCCTTATGGTTAACCTACTGTCAATACAATGCTACTTCCCAGCCTGGACCAGACTGGATTCAACGCGCTTAATACACGCTTCAACGCCCAACACCGGAATTAAGTCGTGCAGTTCCGGCCCCTTTGTTTTCCCGGTCAGTGCCACCCGTAACGGCAGAAAGACCTTCTTGCCTCCCAGCTTGAGCTCTTTAGTAATGCTCTTAAGCATTTTCTTTACACCTTCCGAGTCAACCGGATCCAGGTCCTGCAATTTTTGTTTAAATAGAGCAATTACCTGCGGCACCTGCTCCTGCTGCAGCACTTCCCGCGCTGCGTCGCCTTCCAGCACAACCTGCTCACCGTAAAACTGAGCAAAAAAGTCAGTTATATCACTTACTTTGGACAGGTAATTCTGCGCAACACTTACTTGCTTTACCAGTTTTTCCCAGTCAATGGCGGCTTCATCTTTCGGCAGATGCCCGCTTTCCTGCAGGTAGGGAACAGCCATGCGGGCAATTTTTTCCACATCAGTCTGGCGAATATACACGCCATTAAGCCAGTTGAGTTTTTCAATATCAAACACAGCCGGTTTTTTAGCCACGCGGTCCAGGCTAAACAGTTCAATCAGTTCATCCAGAGAAAACTTTTCTTCTTCACCTTCAGGAGACCAACCCAGGAGCGCCAAAAAATTAACCAAAGCTTCCGGCAAATATCCCTGCTGCCGGTACTGGGCAACAGAGGTGGCCCCGTGGCGCTTGCTCATTTTAGAACCGTCTTTACCTAAAATCAACGAGATATGCGCAAAACGCGGCGGTTCTATACCCAAAGCCTGGTAAAGCAGAATTTGCCGCGGTGTATTGGAGAGATGCTCTTCACCACGAATAACATGGGAAATTTTCATCAAGGCATCATCAATGATAACGGCAAAATTATATGTGGGAATACCATCCGACTTTACAATGATGAAGTCCCCCACACCATCACTGTCAAAACTAACTTTACCCCTCACCAAGTCATCAACAATGATCTTTTCTCCCTGCGGTACCTTAAAACGAATTACCGGTTTTCTCCCCTGGGCAATATATTCCTCCTCCTGCTCCTTGGTCAGGTTGCGGCACCGACCCAGGTAACGCGGCAGTTCACCTTTAGCCCTTAGTCTTTCTCTTTCTTCTTCCAATTCTTCGCTGGTACAGTAACAGCGGTATGCCCGTCCACTCTCAAGCAGCTTTTGGGTGTATTCCCGGTATATGTCCAGCCGTTCCATCTGCCGATAGGGGCCGTGCTCACCACCAACTTCTACTCCTTCATCCCATTCCAGTCCCAGCCAGCGTAAGGATTCAAGAATATTTTCCTCCCACTCCCTGCCGGAACGTTCTCTATCCGTATCTTCTATCCGCACAATAAACTTTCCGTCGTGTTTTTTGGCCAGCAGATAATTAAACAAAGCGGAACGCGCTCCACCGATATGTAAAGGGCCTGTTGGGCTGGGTGCAAATCTTACCCTCACCTGCTGCATGTTGACGCCTCCTTATCAATAATTGTAAGCAAATACATCCACGCTTCTCAAACATATAGTTTATCAAAAAAATCACAGCTGTCACCATTTTTTAACGGTATTTTCGCCTGTCAAAATTTACTCGTCACTCTCTCTAACCATCACCACCGCATGGGCAGCTATCCCGTGCCCTGCGCCGGCAAATCCCAACCCCTCGGTAGTGGTAGCCTTGACATTCACCCGGTCCGGATCAATGCCTATAGTTTGCGCAAGCTTTTCAACCATCCTGGAAACGTAGGGGCTCATCCTGGGTTTCTGCGCCACAATGATGCCGTCTACATTATTAACGGCATAGCCCCGCTGCCTGATTTTGGCAACTACATCTTTTAACAGTATCAAACTGGAAGCGCCTTTAAACTCCGGGTCCGTATCCGGGAAATGCCTGCCAATATCTCCCAGGCCCGCAGCACCCAGCATAGCATCCATTATGGCATGGGTCAGGACATCAGCATCCGAATGCCCGTCCAAACCCAGCTCGTACTCAATCTTTACTCCACCAATTATCAAATCTCGACCCGCCACCAACCGGTGCACGTCATAACCGATACCTACCCGCATCAGTCTCCCCCCGTCATTGCTCATTTTCAAGCAGCGCGGCAGCTATCTGCAAATCCTCCGGCGTGGTTATCTTTAAATTTTTATAACTACCAGGCACCACCGAAACCCTGTAACCGCACAATTCCAGCATCATGGCATCGTCATATACCACTTCAGGAAGGGGCTGGTTAAATGCATTCCGAATTAGTTCAAACTTAAAAGCCTGGGGTGTCTGTACCGCCCGCAACTGTTGCCTGTCCAGGGTTTCTGCGACCACATCATCAGCAACCCTTTTGATGCAATCTTTTACCGGTACCGCGGCAATAGCCGCCCCTGTCTCCAATGCTTTTTCCAAAACCTGGTTGAGCAATTTATATGTTAAAAGTGGCCGCGCCCCGTCGTGCACGACCACTATATCGGTATCAGGACTGCAGTTGTCCAGCCCCACCTTTACCGAATCCACCCGCTCTTTCCCACCTGGCAGAATGGCTCTAACCTTACTGATGGCATATTTATCCACTATCTGGGTTTTGCAAAACTCCATTTCCTCTTCCCGAACCACCACAAGTATTTCACTGATAAGTGTACTTTTTTCAAATACCGCCAGTGTGTGAGCCAGCACCGGCTTTCCTTTTAACAAAAGATACTGCTTGTTGATGTCACTCTGCATCCGCCTGCCTTGGCCGGCAGCCGGAATTATGGCTGTTATGTTAGCCACCGACATTCCCCTCACTTAAACGGTCAATATTACTGCTTTTTCCCGTCTCTTTGGGCTTGGCAAATATCATTCTACCGGCCGCTGTCTGCAGGACACTGGTTACCAGCACCTTGATGGTTTTGCCGATATAGCCCTTGCCGCCTTCCACCACAATCATGGTACCATCATCCAGATAACCTACACCCTGGCCGGCTTCCTTTCCATCTTTAATCACCTGCACCGTCATTTCTTCTCCCGGCAGGACAACCGGTTTCACAGCATTGGCAAGTTCGTTGATATTTAAAACCTTTACCCCCTGCAGTTCTGCAATTTTATTGAGGTTAAAGTCATTTGTTAAAATATCTCCATCCAGCTTCTGCGCCAGTTTCACTAGTTTGCTGTCCACCTCTGCAATATCGTCAAAATCCTCTTCATGAATTTTCACTATTACGTCAAACTCTTTCCGCATCTTATTGAGAATGTCCAGGCCGCGCCGCCCGCGGTTTCGTTTTAAAAGGTCAGAGGAATCAGCTATATGGCGTAATTCTTCCAGTACAAATCCGGGGACAACCAGTACCCCTTCTATAAAACCGGTTTTACAGATATCGGCAATGCGCCCGTCAATAATCACACTGGTATCCAGAATCTTCGGCTTGCTACCTGTGGACGGAACCGGCTTGCCGAGTTGTTTGTCCTTGCCCAAACGCGGAAAGATGGCAAATATGGTCAGTAAATCGTCCTTTTTCTTTACGCCAACACTTAGCCCCAGGTAACCAAGGAGCAAACTTACCAGCAACGGCAGGTAATCACCTATAATCGGTATTAAAGCTAAAGAAGAGCGTAATAACATAGCAATAATAAGACCAAATATAAGACCGATTGCACCACCTATTATATCCTGGATAGGTGTTTTGGACAGTTTTGTTTCAATCCATCCCATCACCTGCAAGACAAAACGGGTAATATGGGGAGCCAGGTAAAATCCTATAAGTGCGGATACTATGGTGCTGAGCCCGATAATGGCCCATTTTACTTGCATCGGTCCCTCATACCACCAAAGAACTAGACTATTACTTGCGGAAAAACCGCCACCTGCGATAACTGCTGTAATCAACAATCTGATGAATTTAGATATCATACTCTCACCTCCTTGTTATATTCTTGCATAACACAAGTCACATTATACGACTTGCTGGAAATAAATTCAAGAGAATGTTGTTTTCAGGCATATTCCCTGCTTGCGGTGAAAAACCCTAGAAACAAAAAAGACCAAGAACAAGAGTTCCCGATTAAGCAAAAACACCTTCCAAAAGGCTTTCCACTTGTCCTTCCTCTTCATCCTTAGCCAGCACCAGTTCACTAATAAGAATTCGCTTGGCGTTTTCCAGCATTTTGCGTTCACCGGTAGACAAGCCCTTTTCCTTGTCACGCAGAATCAAATTCCTTACTACTTCCGCCACTTCAAAGATATTCCCGCTTTTAATCTTCTCCATGTTTGCCCGATAGCGGTGATTCCAGTTGGCACTCATAGTGCTTTTCTTATCCCTCAGGATATTCAATACTTTCTCTACACCTTCTTCATCCACTACCCGCCGCAAACCAATCTCAGCGACACTGTCCATGGGCACCATTACTTTCATATCCCCTATAGGCATACGCATTACATAATACTTACGAGTTTCACCTAGTACTTCCTTTTCTTCAATTGCTTCTATTACTCCTGCTCCGTGCATC
The DNA here is from genome assembly GCA_017656305.1 of Thermoanaerobacteraceae bacterium. GTDB lineage: Bacteria > Bacillota > JADQBR01 > JADQBR01 > JADQBR01 > JACDOG01. Next base: position 11,378 of record JACDOG010000011.1, on the reverse strand, counting down.
GGGTACACCACTTTATCTCCCACCTTAAACATCCATCTACCCCCTCGTATAATATGTTTTCACCAACCCAACCAGAAAATTTTTCTTAAGTCTGCTTCCCCAGTACTCCTTTGAACTTTTAATCAAGAAACTTTAAAACTGAAGATACTAAGACGAGACATTCTGGTAATCACCATCTCCGTTTGTAACTTGTTGAGGCTGCCAACTCGGTAAAACGTTATAAGCCAGAGTTTCGTGATTACTACAATAAAAAGTATCACGAGGTGCCCAAGCACTAACATAAAAGAACCCTCGTCTTAACCGCAAGAAAACTTGTGCGTTTGGTCGATGCACTGGCTACGTAACGACCAAATTTACAAGCTCAGAAGGAAGGTGAATAGATGAGGTAATTAGGCACTTGACATATTACCATAGGTCTTAAACTGCACTTGATAGAGATATTATACCAAATGGGACGCATTTATGTCAAAAAGAAATTATTAATTATAACACATGAATTTTGTCGATGTCAACGGCATTTTGCAGTTTATACCTCGTTGACAATCAAAGGTTCAAAAGATTATAATTATTTATAGTGTAGGAAAGGAGATGAACCTTTACCGTGGGATCTGGCGAAGAAAGTAAAGTAGCTGTTCAGGACTTTCAAGATATAGTTTCTCAATTTTTAGTCCGCCATCAAAGTATCCTGGATGTATTATCCAAATTCCAGGAAACAAATGCCCGGGTAAATCGGGCTGTGATTAAGGCCGTTACCAACTGCGGCTGCTTGAAAGTTGTTGCGGAAAAGAAACCCATTCCTGAATCAGCTTGTTTAAGTGACCTTAAGGATTATTTAGATACACACCTGCGCGGTGAGTTGTGCGAGGAATGCCGTGACGTAATCCAGGCAGAATTGGGAAAAGCCCTCTTTTATACTACCGCTCTCTGTCATACACTGGGCCTGAATTTGGAAACAGTAATGAAAAAAGAGCATGAAAAAGTTGCCACACTTCGATATTTTAACTTTACTTAATAAAAACACAAAACGGGCATCTGTCACTTACTGCAGATGCCCGTTTTGTTCATTACATAACCTTCCGTTCTTTAACACCAACCGCTTTTAAGATTAATTCCATGGGGCAAAAACCCGTCAGCGAAGAAATCACCAGCATAAAGCCCACAAAACCGGTAAAAATGTGCCAGTATGGACTGTGCACATAACCCAGCAGTACGCTGAGCAGCACAAATATTCCCGCTATCAGTCTGACCAGAGAATTTTTCCCGTTGACAACATACATGTAATGGCCTCCCCCCTATTCTGGTTGTTTCTATTATATTAGACCTTTTTGTTGCTGTAAATATTGTTTGCGAAACAAAAAAGTGGTTGGACGGCTGTCTAAGTCCTACCTCTTTTCCTTGCATACTTGGATACCTGCCGGTAAATATTAAGACAAGTAAATAATAATTAAGAGGATGGCAGTATCCGTGACATTTGCAAACCTGACACCTTTTTTGGCCTCTCTTTACATGTCCCTGCCGGCACACGAAAAGCAGCTTTGGCAGCAGTACGGCTCGTACATAGAAGAAGCAGGTAATGCCACTTATTTACGCATCCTGGCGGCAAACCTCATTCCCCACGGGCACCATAATCTAGCACGCAAGTTGTTGCATGCGGCACTGACAGCAAATCCCGGTCAACAGGAAAAAGCCTGGATCTATGCCAATCTATATCAAATTGCCGCCGATAGTAACCAACCGGCTCTTTCCCGACAGTACTGCGAAAAAGTTCTGGAAACCGGTTATCTTACCCGGTGGGCCAGCAAAACCATTGCCACGCTTAAATAAAAATACGGTACCTTTTCAGGTACTGCCTTTCATATTTGTTTATCCAGTAAGATCTGCTCCTGCAGTTTTTTCAAACCCTCTTTAATGGTTTTCGCACGCACTTCACCAATCCCGTCTACCTCCACCAGCTGTTCAATATCAGCAGCCAAAATATTTTGCAGCGTCCCAAATTTGTCTACCAGGTTTTCAATGACGGGCATGGGAATACGCGGCAGTTTGGCCAGCAAGCGATAGCCCTTGGGAGATAATGACATATCAAGACTGCTGAGAGTTCCACCATAGCCCAAAATCCGGCTCAGCGATACCAAATCCCTAACTTCTTCCGTGGAACACTGCGCAATTAGACCGGCCACCTGTTCCGCTGTTTTTTCTCCCCGGGCAATTAAATAATCCTTAATTAAAAACAGGCGTTCCTCTGCCACGCCAGAGGAAAGCTCATCCAACTGCATTTTAATCAGGCGCCCTTCGGAACCCAACTGAACGATATACATATCAATTTCCCTGACAATGCGCTGCACTATTTCCGTTTTCTGCATGCCTTTTAACACATCGTGCAAGGTAACAATATCTTCAAACTCCAGAATGCTTAAATTGACCAGTGTCTTCTCCATGACCATCCGGTGTTTTTCCAAGGTCTGCAATGCTTGATTGGCCTTGGTGAGGATAAAGGACACATCGCGAAAGATATACTTTATGGAATCCTTATATAACGTGATGAGATTGCGCCGCTGGGAAATGGCAATCACCAGTGCTCCCGTTTGGCGGGCTACCCGGTCGGCAACCCGGTGTCTGATTCCGGTTTCCTGGGAAGGAATGGACGGCTGCGGCACCAGGTGGACATTGGCCTTTAATATCTTGCTCCCGTCCTTACTCAGTATGATAGCCCCATCCATTTTGGCCAGCTCGTACAAGGCCGCCGGGCTAAAAGGCGCGTCGATGTCAAATCCGCCTTCCGCTATTTCCATTATCTCAGGGGAATCATCGAATATAATTAAGCCGCCTGTTTTAGCACGTAGCACGTTATCCAGCGCTTCCCGGAAAGGAGTGCCCGGAGCCAGCAGTTTCAGGGCACTGAGCAGTCGGTCCGTGTCTTTCAATAAAATTCCCTCCAAAGTTAATTACTGCTTACTTTTATTATTTTTAACTTGCCTATTCTCTATCCGAAATCATACTAAATAAAAAAACAGGCAGCATGGCAAGAGAACGTAAAGTTTCTCTTAACAACATATGCCTGTTTCAGAGAAATATGCTTTAATCAGTATTTAAAACAAAACGTCCAGGGCCTCTCGTAATCCAGTTACCCCCACCAGTTCAATAGTACTATCCTGCAGCTTATTCATATTGGACTGCGGCAGGATGCACCTGTTAAACCCCAGCTTTTCCGCCTCCCGAACCAGCCGTTCAATGTTGTAAATGGGCCTCACCCTACCGGCTAGATCCAGTTCACCCAAAACAATGGTCTTCCCGTCCACCGGGCAGTCTCTTAAACTGGAATAAAGGGCCACTGCCATGCCCAAATCTATGGAAGTTTCCTGTATCTCGACACCGCCGAGCAGAGAGACATAAATATCGTGATTGCCGATGATCACCCCGGCTCGTTTCTGCAGCACGGCAACTATCAGACTTAAGCGATCTCGATTGACACCGACAACCGTACGCCGCGGCGGAATACCCATTTCATTACCTACCACCAGCGCCTGCAGTTCTACCAGTATGGGACGAGTGCTTTCCACACTGGCCACAACAACCGCTCCGGAAACACCGCTGCTTTGATTGCTCAGCAAGTACTCCGAGGGATTGGTAATTTCCCTCATTCCCTGCTCCACCATTTCGTAAACACCTAGAGTATTGGTGGTGCCAAAACGGTTTTTCAATGACCGTAGCATGCGGAAGCCGTAATTTTTTTCCCCTTCCAAATACAGCACCACATCCACCATATGGTCCAACAACCGGGGCCCGGCAATATCCCCCTGCTTGGTAACGTGAGCGGAAATAATACAGGGTACATTAAGAGTTTTGGCAAATTTCAGTATGTATCCGGCACATTCACGGACCTGGGAAACACTTCCCGGCGCAGAGGTAATGCTGCTGGTATACAGGGTTTGAATTGAATCAATAATGACAAAAACCGGCCGGTACTCCTCCAGATACTTTTCGATTACCTCCACATTAGTTTCCGTTACTATCAGGAGCCTGTGGCCGGTCACCTGCAACCGGTCCGCCCGCAGCTTTATCTGCTCCTGGGATTCCTCGCCAGAAATATAGAGAACGGTGCCGTACCGGCGGCTGATACTGTCAGCTACCTGCAAAAGCAGCGTCGATTTGCCGATACCAGGATCACCGGAAATCAGCACCAAAGACCCGGGCACCAATCCGCCGCCCAAAACCCGGTCAAGTTCACCATTACCCGTAACCAGCCTGCTGTAATCTTCATGGGCCACTTCATTAATAGGTAGCGGCTTGTTTCTCAAGTTATTTACAGTTCCGCCACGGGCGGCAGGACTATCTATTACTATCTCTTCCACCAAGGAATTCCAGGCGCCGCAGATGCATTTTCCCTGCCACCGCACAGTCTCATACCCGCACTCCTGGCATACAAATTTTCTCTTTCGCTTTACCATTGTTTGTCTCCCCTCTCAAAATTACTTCTACATCCAGGGGTAAAATCCTGTACAAGAAAAAATAATGCAGGAGTTCAAACACCCCTGCATTATTTTTTATCCACCTTTATTTTGCCTTTCTCCACAGATACCCGCAAGGTATCGCCGGCTTTAAAGCGTCCTTCCAGCAGGCCTTCAGATATCGGGTCCTCAACTAGCTTTAAAATGGCTCTCCGCAGTGGTCTCGCACCGTATTCTTCATCGAAGCCCTCTTCAGCAATAAGCTCCTTGGCCTGATTGGTAACTTCCAGTCTCAGGTCCTGTTCCGCCAGCCTTTTGTTTACCTCCTCTAACATGAGACCAACGATTTCCTTGATGTCTTCCTTGCTCAGACTATGGAAGACTATGGTCTCATCAATCCGGTTGAGAAATTCGGGCCGGAAGGACTTGCGTAATTGTTCCATGATATTTCGCTTCATATCCTCGTATCTATCTTCATCCGCAGCTTTGAAGCCCACTTTGACTTCTCTCTTAATGGTGGAGGCCCCTACGTTAGAAGTCATAATCAGGACCGTATTGCGAAAATCAACGGTTCTTCCCTGGCTGTCGGTTAGACGCCCGTCCTCCAAAACCTGCAGCAGCACGTTGAAAACCTCGGGATGTGCTTTTTCAATCTCATCAAAGAGGACAACAGAATAGGGTCTTCTGCGCACTGCCTCTGTTAGTTGGCCGGCTTCTTCATAGCCTACATAACCTGGAGGCGCTCCTATTAAACGAGACACAGCATGTTTTTCCATGTATTCGGACATATCCAACCGGATGAGGGCATCTTCATCGCCAAACATGGCTTCTGCCAGGGCCCGGGCCAGTTCGGTTTTACCCACACCTGTCGGCCCTAGGAAAATAAAGGAACCAATAGGCCGTTTCGGGTTTTTCAAACCGGCACGTGCCCGTCTAATAGCCTTGGATACTGCCCTTACCGCTTCATCCTGCCCGATAACGCGCTTATGCAGGATTTCCTCCAATTTCAGCAGTCTCTCACTTTCAGTCTGTTCTAACCTGCTGACGGGAATACCTGTCCAGCTAGATACAATCCTGGCAATATCCTCCGCCTCAACAACAGCCTTTTTCGTACCGCGTTGAGTTTCCCAGGCATCTCTTTCTTCTTCAATCTGTTTTTTCAGCTGCTGTTCCTCGTCTCGCAATTTTGCCGCCTTTTCAAATTCCTGGCTGTGTACAGCAGCTTCCTTTTCTTTTCTAACGTCTTCCAGCTTTTTCTCCAGTTCCTTTAAATTATCCGGAGTGGTACTGGTATCCAGGCGTACCCTGCTGGCCGCCTCATCAATCAGGTCAATGGCCTTATCCGGCAGGAACCGGTCAGTAATGTACCGGCTGGATAACCTTACAGCCGCTTCAATAGCCTCGTCCGTAATCCTCACACGATGATGCGCTTCATATTTATCACGCAACCCCTGGAGGATACGAATAGCCTCCTCTTCGGTTGGTTCTTCTACGGTTATGGGCTGGAAACGCCGCTCTAAGGCCGCATCTTTTTCGATGTACTTACGGTATTCATCCAGAGTGGTGGCGCCTATACACTGGAGCTCGCCCCGGGCCAGAGCCGGTTTTAGTATATTGGCAGCATCAATAGCACCCTCTGCCGCACCGGCTCCTACTAAAGTATGGAGCTCATCGATAAAGAGAATGATATTACCTGCCTGGACAATTTCTGTCATTACCTTTTTCAGCCGTTCTTCGAACTCCCCGCGGAATTTGGATCCCGCAACCAGTGCCGACAGGTCCAGTGTCACCACTCTTTTATTGGCAAGGATTTCCGGAACCTGGTTCTGCACTATCTTTTGGGCCAAACCTTCCGCAATGGCAGTTTTCCCGACACCGGGTTCACCGATTAGCACCGGGTTATTTTTCGTTCTCCGGCTCAGGACCTGAATTACCCGGTCAATTTCTTTTTGCCTGCCGATAATGGGGTCCAGGTTGTCTTCCTTGGCCAGCTGGGTCAAATCCCTTCCAAACTGGTCCAATGTGGGAGTTGCCGTGGCCGTATTTGCCTTGGCATTTCCGTTTGCCTTGCCCCCCATCTGAAATTGCTGGTGTCCCTGGAAGTTGGGAAATATATTAAAGAACGGGTTTTGCTGCTGGTTATTGATACCCAACAGTTCGTATACCTTTTGCTGCACTTGTTCTAGTTTGACACCTTTGTTCTCCAAAATTTGCACAGCTACTCCTTCGCCTTCTCGCAACAGCCCCATCAAGATATGCTCGGTGCCGATATAGTTAACTCCTTGCTTCCGCGCCTCATAAGCCGCCAGTTCCAAAACCTTTTTGGAACGCGGTGTTAGGCCTATTTCCTGGCCCACAGGTTGTTTGACCTCGCCAATGACCTTTTTCACTTCATTACGCAAGTCTTCCAGGTCAACTCCTATTTGTTGCAGCACCTTGGCTGCAACACCTTCACCTTCACGCAGCAGTCCCAGCAACAGGTGTTCCGTTCCGATGGCAGGATGGGATAAGTTAACTGCCTCTTCCCTCGCCAATGCCAGTACCTTTTGCGCTCGTTCAGTAAATCTGGAGAACATATTTACACCTCCTACGCATTCTCTATTTTTATTCTTTCCCTCAGCAAATGCGCACGGTACACATCACGCATGTTGGGATTCATTTCCTGCCCCATAATATACTGGAGGCACCCCGGCTGAATCATAATCATCAATTCAGTCATGATACGGGGATCTATGCCTTTTATAATTTTCATATCCACACCCAGGCGCACCTGGGACAGCAGCGACAGCGCCTGCTGGGTATCCATGATACGCGCATATCGCAACGTACCGTATGCACGCCACAACTTATCCTCCAGCTGTGTGCCCAGCTCCTTTTTCAGCACCTGCCGCGCTTCTCTCTCCTGGTCCACAATTTTCTGGGTCACGTTGGACAGGTTATTGATTATTTCTTCTTCGTTTCTACCCATAGTAATTTGATTTGATACCTGAAACAAATTGCCTAAAGCTTCAGTTCCTTCACCATATAACCCTCTTACCACCAGCCCGAATTTGGATAGGGCCGACAGCACATTACCCGCTCGCTTGGTCATAACCAATCCCGGCAGGTGTAGCATTACCGAAGCACGCATGCCCGTACCGACATTAGTGGGACATGCCGTTACATACCCAAATTGCTCGTTGAAGCCGTAATCCAGTTTCCTCTCCAGACTGTTATCTACCATATCGGCCTTACGCCATGCCTCATGAAGCTGCAATGCCGGCAATAAACACTGGATACGTAAATGGTCCTCTTCATTGACCATGACACTAATTTCTTCTTCATCCAGGGCAACGGCAGCTTTTTCGTCCTGTTCCAATAACTGCGAGCTGATTAAATGTTTCTCAAATAGTATTTGTTTTTGCAGTCTATCTATTTCAGATAAGGCGGTTAATTGAATGGTGGGGAACTCTTTTTTCACACTGGTATCTATTGCTTCCTTAACTTTATTTATCACTTCCTGCGCAGTTTGCTTGTCTGCCAAATGCGGGAAGGGAATACCCTGTAAGTTTCTGGCCAGTCTTACCCTGCTGCTGATAACAATGTCCGCCTGCGCACCGGATCCTTCCATCCAGCGACTGCGAATTCGCTTTATGATGTCTTTATAAGCCACCACGGTAACCTCCTTTTATTTCAACTTGCCTTCCAATCTGCGAATTTCATCTCTTACTTCTGCCGCTTTTTCAAATTCTTCTCTTTGCACCATTTCCTGCATCTTATCTTTTAACTGTTCAATCTTTTTTTTGATATGCAGTTGTTCCCCACCGCGTTCCGGGATTTTGCCCGTATGTTTTTCACTGCCGTGAATCTGCCGTATTACCGGTGACAACTGCGCCATAAAAGTGTTGTAACAGTCACTGCAGCCCAGTTTTCCCGACTGGCGGAAACTGCTGTAAGTCAAGCCGCAGGTTTCACACCTGTCCGTTTTGGGGAAGTTTCGTGCAAGGTTTAGCGCGGATTCCGCTTCTTCAAAAAAACTGCTGAGCAAATTCATGGAAAAGTGCGGATCCCAGCCGAAGCCGCTAGTCTCCTGCATTTTGGTAGCACATTCCTGACACAAGTGCATTTCCGACTTTTCGCCGTTAATGATTTTGGTAATATACACTGTGGCTGGTCTTTGGTTACACTGCTGACAATACATAACTATCCCTCCTATTGGTTAAATTCATCACGTGTCAGCGTCAGCAACACGGCTTTCAGTATATTAGCCCGAACCATGTCTCGCAGCGGCAATTCCAAAGGTAAAGCCTCCCTCCTGATGATGGCTTTAACAAGCATCGCTTCCCTCCTGGTTAGAAAACCTTCCTCTTGTAAACGCTCTATGAGACCTTCACCTACCTGCTGGCTGATGAGATTATTGGAAGTTTTATCTATCAACTTCCGCAACTCTTTGTCATCTTCCATCTGCAGCTTTACAATACGTATATACCCGCCGCCACCGCGACGGCTTTCCACCAAATATCCCTGTTCCAACGCAAAACGCGTACTCAGCACGTAGTTAATCTGGGAGGGAACGCATTGAAAAATTTTTGCCAGGTCATTCCTACGAAGTTCCACGACACCCTCTTCCTGTTGTTCCAGCAGCCGTTTAATGTATCGTTCAATTTGATCTGCCAAACTACGCATTAACCTCACCAACTTTTTAACTTTTTTTGACTTTTTGACTTTATTTGACCTTTCACCTATATTATATGCCTGCAGCCAAAATTTTATGCAACATCTATTAAATCCGTATTTTGCCTTTTTCTCAAAATTAGCTCCATCATGCTCAATATTTCTCTTTATAGCTCACAATTACACATTAGGTGCCTTTAAAGCCTGATATCACCATTTAACAGGATAACACAACCATTTAAGTCTCAAATATTACCATTCACCATAAATTTCTTGAGCTTCCCTGCTCCAGGCATTATATTATAATTAACGTAGTTATCAGAAACTTTATAATATTTAAAATTATCATACTAGTGTTTGGAGGTGATTGTTCGGTTACACTTTGCACGGATAAACAATCTCTCATTTTTTTAAGGAGGTTATTTCAATGAGCTACCAAGAAGTCTACCAGCATTCCGTTAATAACCCTGAAGAATTTTGGGCAATAGCCGCCAGCCAATTACACTGGTATAAAAAATGGGATAAGGTGCTGGATGACTCCAACGCCCCATTTTACCGCTGGTTTGTCGGGGGAAAAACAAACCTGTGCTATAACGCTGTGGACAGACATGCCTTGGGTGCCAAAAGAGGTCAGGCGGCCATCATCTGGGAAAGTCCCGAAAGCGGAAAATCGAGAATCCTGACATATTTTGAACTGTACAGGGAAGTAAACCGCTTTTCCGGCGTCCTTAAAAATCTGGGTATCACCAAGGGCGACCGGGTAGTAATTTACTTACCCATGGTTCCCGAAGCTGCCATAGCCATGTTGGCCTGCACCAGAATCGGTGCCATTCACTCCGTGGTTTTTGCCGGCTTTAGTTATGACTCTTTAGCGGAACGTATTGACGATGCCAAACCCAAGGCAGTTTTGCTAGCTGATGCTGGACTCCGAGCCGGTAAGGTCGTTCCCTTGAAAAATATTGTTGACAAGGCAATTGCAACTGCCAAACATAAAGTGGAGCACTGTATTGTTCTAAACAGGGGTTATGCTGAAGTCAACATGGTTAAGGGGCGCGACCTAGACTGGTATGAAGCCCTAGAAGAAAAAGGCGAACTTTATGTGGAACCGGAACAACTGTACAGTACGGACCCCTCGTACATTCTCTATACTTCAGGAACTACCGGAAAACCCAAGGGAGTAGTTAGAGATACCGGCGGGTACATAGTTGCCCTGCATAACTCCATGGGGCAGATTTATGACGTCAGTGACGGGGATGTTTATTTCTCCACGTCTGACATTGGCTGGGTCGTGGGACACTCCTATATCGTCTATGCCCCGTTGTTAAAGGGCGTCACTACCATCATGTACGAAGGAACACCAATCTACCCAGATCCCTCCATTTGGTGGCAGATCGTTGAAAAATACGGGGTTACCCACGTCTTTAGCGCACCCACTGCCATCCGCATTCTGCGCAAGCACCCGGAGCAATACTTGAAGTCACGGGATACCAGTTCTCTGAAATACCTGTTTCTGGCCGGTGAGCCATTAGACGATTCTACCTGGCAGTGGGCTACTGACTCGTTGGGAGTGAAGGTCATTGACCATTATTGGCAGACCGAAACAGGCTGGCCCATGCTATCCAATATGCCCGGGGTAGAAGCATTACCCATTAAGCCCGGTTCTCCCACCAAGCCTGTCATCGGCTACAAGATGAAGGTTGTTGACGCCAACGGGGACCGTGTCCCCGCCGGTCAAAAAGGATTCTTGGTAGTAGAACCACCCCTGCCGCCAGGCAACTTACTTACTATCTGGGGCGATGACGAACGCTACAAGAATTCTTATTTCGGTTTCTTTAGAGACAAACTGCTGTATATGACCGGGGATTACGGCATTGAGGACGAAGACGGTTATTTCTGGGTTTTGGGACGGGCTGACGAGGTAATCAATGTGGCAGGACACCGTCTCGGCACCCGGGAAATAGAAGAAGTAATTTCTTCCCACCCGGCAGTAGCCGAAGGTATGGCTATCGGTATCAAAGACGAGGTCAAGGGTCAGGCCATTATCTGCTTAATAGTACTCAAAGAGAGTCAGGAACCCAGCGACGAAAACAAGCAGGCTATTCGCAATCTCATTCGTGAGAAAATCGGCCCCGTGGCTACACCAAAGGATATTAAGTTTGTGAAAATGCTGCCCAAAACCCGCAGCGGTAAAATCATGCGCCGGGTAATCAAAGCCGTGGCGGAAGGCGAGCAGCTGGGAGACCTGAGCACCATTGAAGACGGTGCCAGCATTGAAGAGGT
>JACDOG010000010.1 GCA_017656305.1 Thermoanaerobacteraceae bacterium | reverse complement strand
CCCGTACCACCAAAATCATCCAAGCCTATAAAATGGGAAATGAATCAATTTCCAAGTTTACAGGGAAGTAAAAAGAAAGGCTGATTTCGGTGGTCGATATTGAGCTTATCAAAAAAGCGCACTATGTACAACAAAAATCCCAGCGGGAAATAGCACGCGATAAAAACTTTTGTTTCATCGAAAAACACTCCTCCAGCTATCAAAAAATTAAGCCTCACCAGGGCATGCCCCTGCACGGCAAGTCACCTTACCTTCGGCAGCCCGGCAATCATAGCCCTACTCTGGCCTTAGACCCATGGCTTTACACCCCCGCTTTCACGGGTTTGCCTTTTCGAGATTTTTCTCAAATTGTTTTATCACATTTCGGAATTTTCTGCTACTTTTATATGGCTTTTTACACATTTTTCGACAATTTATGTAACATCACGGCACGCATTTCTTTTTAAAAATAAATAAAAAAAATATCCCCAACCCGGGGGATACTCTAATAACCGTTGTGTCTTTCATTCAGGTGGTACTTTTGTATTTTCCGGTAGATGGTGGCCCTGCTGATACCAAGGGCCTCCGCAGCCTTTTGCTTCCCTTCTTCCGTCCAACCGTACTCTTCCAGAGCCTGCAAAATGGCTTCCCGTTCCAGTTCAGCCAGGGTGGGTATCTTGCTTTCCCGGTTTGCCGGAGTACTCTTTTGAAATACCTCTCTTTTGCTGGTATACCCGCGAATCCGCGGCGGCAGGCTTTCCGGCGTGATGTGAGTTCCTTCTTCCAGGTTAATAGCATATTCCACAGCATTTATCAGTTCACGCACGTTGCCCGGCCACGGGTATTTGAGACATATTTCCTGGGCAGAACGGGTGAAGCCGCGTATCTTTTTATCCATCAGCTTGCTGTACCGTCTTGCAAAATAATCCAACAGCAGCAGAATGTCCTCCTTCCGCTCCCTTAGCGGCGGAATTTCCAGCGGAATAACGCTCAACCGGTAATACAGGTCCTCACGAAACTGTCCTTTCTCCACCATAGCCTGCAAATCGCTGTTGGTAGCAGCAATCACGCGTATATCTACAGGAATTACCCGCGTGCCGCCCACCCGTTCAATCTGTTTCTCCTGCAGCACGCGTAGCAATTTGGCCTGCAGGTATAAAGACATGTTGCCAATTTCATCCAAAAACAGGGTGCCACCGCTGGCCAGCTCTATTTTACCGGGCTTACCCCCTCGCTTGGCTCCTGTAAATGCACCTTCCTCATAACCAAACAGTTCGCTTTCCAGCAAAGGCTCGGGAATGGCGCCGCAGTTAATAGCAATAAACGGCTTGTGACTGTGGGGGCTGGCCGAGTGAATGGCCCGGGCAAACAGCTCCTTACCGGTACCGCTTTCCCCGATAATAAGCACCGTAGAATTACTGCCCGCAATCTTCCTCGCCTTCTCCTTGGTACTTTGAATTGCTTCACTCTGCCCGATAATACTGTTAAAGCTCATGTTGGTCTGCTTATTGACTATCTGGTAGGCCAACTGCTGTGTCTCACTAAAATCTCTAAATGTGGCCACAACCCCGACAATCCGCTTATCTTCGGATTTAATGGGTTTGGCAGTGCTGACAAAATGGAGTTGCTTGTTCCTGAAGTTAAAGTAAACTTCTCGCGAGTTAAACCCTTTACCTTCATGCATGACATCCAGAAGCGGCACCGACGGCATCAGCTGCTTTAAGTTTTTTCCGATAACATCTTTTTTCTTGATACCAAACATTTTTTCCGCCGAACGGTTGAAATGGGTTATGACACCTTCCTGATCAAGAGCCAGCACACCTTCGTGCACTGAATCCAGCAGAGCCTGCAACTGGTTGGCCATAACAATTTTTTCGGCAACCATCTCCCGTTCCGCTACCTTACTGCCAATCAGTTCCGCCATACGGCCAATAAACTCCAGGTGATTGTTGGGGCTTTTACATAAAGTCTCTTTTTGTTCCTCGGTAAAAGCAATCAAGCTCATGGCCCCGATTACTTCTTTATCTTCCACCTTAATAGGATAGACGATGGAGGCCTTATAATAACAATGCCCCTCCAAGGGGCAGGAAACGCATATTTCATGGTGCCCAGAGTCCCTGATAAATACCGGTTTACCCGTTTTGATCACATGTTTATTGACAAGGCCCCGTCGCAGGCGGGAGCCCACATCATTTCTTATTTTCCCCGTACCCGCAACCCGGACCAAATCCTCGTCCACAATTTCCACGTCCATCTTCAATACGGTGGCAATAACTTCTGCTATCTTTTGCCCTTTTTCTCTCACCTGCTGTAACTTGGACGCCAACTGGTATTTCCCCCTTTTTTACCATGCTACGTGGAATATTCCGTCCGGTCACTTTTTTATTCACCGTCAAGTAATATTCTCCTGCACAAATTTATCTTTATTACAAAAGAAAATATTGGGAGGCTTTCAGCCCCCCCAATCCCTTTATTATTATAATTCAAAAACCTGTTACTAACCAGCCACAACAACCTGTTTCCCGGCAGGCTGTTTTGCAGCCTTGGCTGCACATTCAAATCCCACAGCCAGCGCTTTCTTATTTAATTCTTCAGTGCCTTTCGGTACCCGGGCCAATACAGCATCAGTAAGCGCCTCACGGCTGACGATGTTGGTCAAACCCACAACGGCACCCAGGGCAACAATATTGGCCACAAGAGTCTTGCCTACCTTCTCTATTGCCAGACGAGTAATAGGGAGAGCATAAACCTTGGCTCTTGTGCTGGGAATTTCCGTAACATAAGTGCTGTCAACAATCAGTATTCCGTCGTCGCTCAGCGAACCAACGTACTTGTCACAGGCTTCCTGAGTCATGGCCAGCATTACCTGGGGCCTGGTGACTTTCGGGTAATCAATATCCCCGTTGGATATAATCACCTCAGCCTTACTGGCACCCCCGCGAGCTTCCGGACCGTAGCTCTGAGTTTGTACGGTATTGAGCCCATCATGAATTGCAGCTTCCGCCAAAATAATCCCTGCCAAGATTAAACCTTGCCCGCCAGAACCGCTTAATCTGATTTCTTTCGTAATGTTTCTCATGAGATGAAAGCCTCCCCCTATTTTTTGACTTTTTGTTGAGCCCGGGCAATAATCTCATCATACATAGCTGTATACTCTGGTGCTTCACTTTGATGAAGCACCCCGATTTTAAATTTGCCGGCCAATTGTTCTTCAGTCATGTTTTTCGCTGCCTTGACGTTAACGGCATGCTCTTTCTGCCATTTAATCATTTCCACCGGGTCTCCCATCTTGTTGCGCCTACCGTAAGAGGTAGGACACTGGCTAATGGCTTCTATCACAGAAAAACCTTTGTTCTTGGCGCCCTGAACAATTAACTGTGTCAGCAGCTTGGTATGATAAGCCGTAGCACGGCCCACAAAAGTTGCGCCGGACGCTTTGGCCAGTTCTACCAGATCAAAAGATCGCTCAATTGTTCCGTAAGGAGCCGTAGTTGCTTTCTTGTCATACGGTGTAGTCGGTGAATACTGCCCGCCGGTCATCCCGTAAATGTTGTTATTAAAAATAATTGCGTTTAAGTCAATATTTCGCCGTGCGGCGTGAATGAAATGGTTGCCGCCGATAGCGGTACAGTCACCGTCACCCATAACCACGAAAATGTTCAATTCCGGCCGCGCCAACTTGATGCCCGTAGCAAAAGCCAGCGCTCTACCGTGAGTAGTATGCAGAGTATTAAAGTCCAGGTAACCAGATGCCCGGGATGAACAGCCAATACCGGATACCACCACGGTTTTGTCCTGGTCGTAACCCAACTCCTTGATGGCCCGCACCATTGCTCCGAGAATGATGCCATGCCCGCAGCCGGGACACCAGATGTGCGGCATCTTTTCCAGACGAAAGTACTCTTCGATTTGTGCAAACATTTACAGCACCTCCCGGACCTTGGCGACAATTTCAGCCGGGGTAATCAATTCACCGTCATAACGGTTCAGAGGAATTACGGAAACCGTTCCGGCTGCCGCCCGTTCTACCTCACCAACCAGCTGTCCCATATTTAATTCCGGAACAACTATGGTTTTTACATTATCCAAGTGCTTACGCAGTTGCTCACCAGGAAACGGCCAAATGGTTTTGGGTCGGAACAGTCCTACTTTAACTCCCTGTTCCCGCAAATTTCTTATTGCCCTGTTGGCTGAACGGGCAACGCTGCCGTAAGCAAAGATCATAATTTCTGCATCTTCCAAATTACTTTCCTCAACCATGATAATCTCATGGGCATGCTTGGCAAGTTTATTATGGAGCCGGTCAAGCACTTTCTTCACCATCTCCGGCTTGTTGCTGGGGAAGCCGGTTTCATCATGCACCAGGCCGGTGACATGATATCTATAGCCATCCCCGAAGTTAGCCATCGGCGGTACCCCTGTACCATCGTCCTGATACGGGTAATACTTATCCGGGCCCACTGTCGGTTTTTTCCGGTCAATCACTTCTATTTCACTGGGGGAGGGCAGCTGCACCCGCTCCCGCATGTGACCTATTATCTCATCCAACAGCAGAATTACGGGCACTCTAAATTTTTCCGCAAAATTAAAGGCTTTGATAGTGAGCTCATAAGTTTCCTTAACCGAAACCGGTGCCAGTGCAATTACCGGGTGGTCTCCGTGAGTTCCCCAGCGCGCCTGCATCACGTCTCCCTGAGCCGGGGCCGTGGGTACACCGGTACTCGGACCGCCTCTCTGCACATTAACAATCACGCAGGGAATCTCCGCCATAGCGGCAAAACCTATGTTTTCCTGTTTTAAGGAAAAGCCCGGGCCACTGGTGGCAGTTAAGGATTTTAAACCCGCCAGCGAGGCACCGATTACAGCGGCCATTCCCCCGATTTCATCCTCCATCTGAATAAACTTACCGCCAACCTGCGGCAGTTTTTCCGCCAAAATTTCCGCTATTTCCGTGGAAGGTGTAATCGGATAGCCGGCAAAGAACCTGGCACCAGCAGCCAGCGCCCCTTCGGCACAGGCTTCATTTCCCTGCATCAGCCTGCCAAATTCTCTCACCTCAGTCATTGCTACGATTCACCTCCACGCTAATGGCAAAGTCGGGGCAATGGGTTTCACAGATACCACATCTTGTGCAGTTTTCCGGAGCAACAACAACAGCTTTACCCTTTTCATCGGCTTCCAGTACATTTTTCGGACACAAGGCTATACAGATGCCGCAAGCCTTGCACCAGCGTCTATTTACCTTTATTTCACTTGGGCCTAGTTGAGACAATGCGTTTGACATAATTCCCACCTCTAACATAAAATTTAAGCGCAAAGAAAATTTCTGCTGCCAATTGTGCGATAAAATCCCCCCAAGTTTTTCTCAACTTATATTTACTTATTTGATAATGCAATTTCTATGCCAACAGTAACACATCGGGGCCATTTGCACAACAACCCCCTACAGGTAGCCACTGACCTGGCACGCCGGAAGCCCCGGTATCATAATATTTTCGCCCGTTATTATTCAGTTAGTCTTTATTTTGCGCCCATGTCATCTTTAACCAGAAATACCTTTATTTAAAACTTGTTCCTTTCGGCACTTGTCATAATAATGTATACACAATCGCAAAATGAGAGAAATTTCTCCAATCCCTTGGTATATAAGGAATCTCATTTTGATACGGATTTCATTTTGAGATATTGAAAGTTTTCACATGAACGTAACTATACAAACAAAAGGGCACCTCTCCCGATGCCCTTTTGTTATTCACAAAACGGAAGCTAGCAGCTTCCCTGGTTATTTACTACTTCCTCAGTTGAAAAATCAGGCTTAATTTCACTCCCCTTTTATCTATTAATTTTTATATCTACCGGAATTTGGTCCACCTCTCCAACCACCTGGCCTACAAATTGTCGCTTTTCCACCAGGTACAGAAGATACATCGCCAATGACGCTGCCAACGCCAGGAAAAAGGCTACCAGCCACACCATTTTCACATCTGCATGGACGATAAATTTACCCGTGATAAACGGACCCAGAGCAAAGCCGGTTCCGGTAATAACGGGAATAATAGCGTTAAACCTGCCCCGGTGAGTAATGGGTGCATGGTTAGCAATGTAGATCCCGGTATTGGTAACCAACAGCACCTCGCCCACACTCCAAATAAAGGTAGAAAGCACGTATAGCAAATACCTGTCAGCAAAATAGAGCATACCAAAGCCAACTGCGTAAAACAAACCGGCCAGGAATACATTTAACACCGGCATAATCTTCCTGGTAATACCCACAATAACGGTGGTTAGCAAGACTACCACCAGGGAATTTACCGTCATTAAGCTTCCATACATTTTAGGACCTTCCGGCCCAAATATTTTCTCCAACTGCAGCGGTACACTAAATGATGCCTGGGAATAAATCAGAGTGTAAATCATGGAGACAAAAGCAAACACCAGTAACATCGGACGTTTTAACAAAGCATGCAATACCCCGCCTTCTTCCGCCCTTTCGTCACTGGTTAACTTAAAGCTCTCCCTGATTTGTTCCCGAGACGGGATGGTTTCTTCTACAAAAAGCAGTACAAGAGTAAGGGCCAAAAAAGTAGTGGCAGCATCACCGATAAATATCCATTGTGTGTGATTCCTGTAGAGAAACCCCGCAATCAGAGGCCCCACCGCAAAACCTATATTCACACCTAAATACTGAAGGGAAAACGCGTCTTTCCGGTTTTCCCCGTCGGTTAAATCATTTACTATGGCGCTGTAGGCTGGCACAGCAGCCCCGTTTAAAAAATTTGCCGCAATTAGCAGCCAGGGAATCAGCATGGAATTTCCCAAAAAGGCGCACGGAATAATAAATAGGGCAGACAATGATTGAAAAACCAGTAGAATTTTTTTGCGCCCCACGGTATCAACCAGCTTCCCCCCAACCAGCGAACCCGGCGCCACAGAGGTTGCCACCAGCATAACGTAAAAACCGGCCTGGTCCTCGTTTAGGCCCAGGCGGTCGGTAAGAAAAATAGTTAGGAACGGAATGACAAAACTCCCCAAACTATTTACAATTCTGGCTGCAAACAAAAAATAAATGCTTTTGTCCAGCCCTCTATATGTTGTCATAATTCCTACCATACGTGGTTTCATAAAGTTTTTATGCCTTCTTTCCGCCAGTCAGTCTTTAAGTAAACCTTTTTTTCATCCAAAGGAAAAATGTCGACAGGGTTATAACCAGTGCTCCGGCCAGGTAAATTACCAGCTGACTCCAACCTGCATCATCCAAAATTATACTCTTGTAGGCAAAAAAAGTCCAGCACGCGAGAGCCCAGTAAAGGCAAAACTCTTTGCCATCGGGTAAGATGAGACTGATCACAGGCAGCAGCAATATGACAAAAAATACAGCTTTCAAATTGGCAATGCCGGTCATTTGATTACCGCTTTGCGTTGACTTTTTTCTATTAGGTGGCTTGATTATAGCAAAAAAATATGACTATAGCGTCATGTAACTCTATAGTCATGCTAAACTTATAAAAAAAGATAGGCCTGAACCAAATCCGGGTCAGGCCTATCTGTTTTATTGCACCCGTTTCCGTTACATCATGGGCGGTACGTTACCTGCTCCGCCTTCATTTTTTTCTTCCGGAATGTCGGCAACCAGCGTTTCGGTAGTCAGTAGTATGGATGCAATACTTGCAGCGTTCTGCAATGCGGAGCGAGTAACCTTAGCCGGGTCCACGATACCGGCTTTAATCATATCCTCATACTCCTGCGTCAGGGCATTAAAGCCGATACCGACACCTGCTTCCTTCACTTTTTCTACTACGATGGAACCTTCAACACCGGCATTCTTAGCAATCTGACGAACCGGTTCTTCCAGTGCCTTCTTAACCAGGGCAGCACCTGTAGCTTCATCACCTTCAAGTTCCTGCTGTACCTTTTCAATAGCAGGCAGAACGTCAATTAATGCAGTACCACCACCGGCTACAATACCTTCTTCTACTGCAGCACGGGTAGCAGCCAGCGCGTCTTCAATACGCAGTTTCTTCTCTTTCATTTCCGTTTCGGTAGCAGCACCTACACCGATAACTGCCACACCGCCGGACAGCTTAGCCAGACGTTCCTGCAGTTTTTCTCTATCGAAATCAGAAGTAGTTTCTTCAATTTGACGGCGAATTTGGGCAATACGCTTTTCGATTTCAGCAGAATCGCCACGACCTTCGATGATAGTGGTTTCCTCTTTACCTACTACTACCTGGCGTGCACGGCCCAACATATCGATAGTAGCATTTTCCAACTTGATGCCTACTTCTTCAGAAACTACCTGGCCACCAGTCAGAATAGCAATGTCCTGTAGCATAGCCTTTCTCCGGTCACCAAAGCCGGGAGCCTTTACTGCAACTGCAGTGAAAGTACCGCGAATCTTGTTGACAACCATGGTAGCCAGTGCTTCGCCTTCAACGTCTTCAGCAATCACAAGCAACGGCTTACCTGCCTGCACAACTTTTTCTAACAAGGGCAGAAGCTCATTTACCGCAGCAATCTTCTTATCAGTAATCAGAATATAGGGTTCTTCCAGTACTGCTTCCATCTTGTCAGTGTCGGTTACCATGTAAGGGGAAATGTAACCCCTGTCAAACTGCATACCTTCTACTACATCCAGGGTAGTACCGATACCTTGAGATTCCTCTACGGTAATAACTCCGTCCTTTCCTACCTTTTCCATTGCTTCAGCAATCAGCTTACCAATTTCCTCATCATTGGCGGAAATGGAAGCAACCTGGGTAATAGCCTCTTTGCTTTCAATGGGTTTGCTGATTTTCTTCAGTTCCTCTACAGCAGCCTCAACCGCCTTGTGAATACCTCTTCTCATTACCATCGGGTTGGCGCCGGCAGCAACGTTCTTCAAACCTTCGTTAATCATAGCCTGTGCCAGAACCGTTGCAGTGGTAGTACCGTCACCGGCCACGTCGTTTGTCTTAGTCGCAACTTCCTTAACCAGCTGCGCACCCATATTTTCTAGCGGGTCTTCCAGTTCAATCTCCCGAGCAATGGTCACACCGTCGTTGGTGATTGTCGGGGAACCAAATTTCTTTTCCAATACCACGTTACGTCCTTTGGGACCAAGGGTAACTTTTACCGCTTCGGCAAGTGCGTTAACACCCCGTTCTAAAGCCTGACGTGCTTCTTCACGGAATACTATTTGTTTAGCCAAAGTAATTCCCTCCTTATTATTTTAAAGTTGATTTTATTCTACTACAGCCAAGATGTCGCGTTCAGACAAAATCAAGTATTCTTCGCCGTCCAGTTTAATTTCAGAACCGGCAAATTTGGAGTAAATAACCCTGTCACCCTCTTTTACTTCCAGGGCAACCCTTTCCCCATTCTCCAGCACTCTGCCGCTGCCAACTGCTACTACTTCACCTTCCTGCGGCTTCTCTTTTGCAGTGTCCGGCAATACGATACCGCTGGCAGTTTTTTCTTCACGTTCTACCACCTTAACAACCACTCTGTCGCCTAATGGCTTAATTTTCATACAACAAACCCTCCTTTGTATGTATAGGTTTATTTATTATTAGCACTCGCTATTTGCGAGTGCTAACACCCAATAAATATAATATTAAAGGGTCTTTTTCTATGCAAATACTAATTTTGGCTAATTATACTAAATATGTTTAATTACGTTTAAAAAACTATTATTTTCTTTGATTCTCTAGCCAAATCAACTTTTTGAAAGCTGTCTTTACTTTCCCAGCACTGCACCATCTGACATAGAAAAATATTACCTTTTCAGGTATTTTTTATACAGACAACATAAAAAAAGTTTGTTCTTACCAATCAAAGTAAAAATCTTCCCGCCACAAGGCAGAAAGATCAAGAACCTGATTTAACAGCTACATAAACAAGCGGTACAGGTTGATTACCAGCAGCATGCTGGCAATAGTGGTCATCATTAACTTGGGGCGCATTCTCCTGCAGGCCATGGCTGCTAGGGGTGCAGTGACCACACCGCCCATCACCAGTCCCAAAACCACTTCCCAGCAAATAGTGTGCAGCAAGGCAATGAACGTTACCGACTGCACCAGCGTAACAAAAAATTCTGCCAAATTTACGGAACCTACCACCTTTCGCGGGTGGTATCCTCTGCCAAGCAGCGTGGATGTCACTATGGGGCCCCAGCCCCCACCGCCTACGGCATCGAAGAAGCCGCCTACAGAACCCAGCGCTCCCAACCACTTGCTACCCGTGGGTATGCATTTTTCCACAACCTTCTGCCTAAGCACCCTGTTCAGCGACACCACCCCCATTACGATTAAATAAACCGTAACAAAGGGTTTGATAATCCGCCCCGGAATAACAGCTGCACTGGCTGCACCTATGATGCCGGCAGCGGCACCGGGAAGTACCAGGCGGCGCAAAAGTTTTTTATCCACGTTGCCCAGCCTGAAATGACACACACCGGACGTTAAAGTTGTGAAAACCTCTGCAATGTGAATGCTGGCACTGCTCACCGCCGGGCTGATACCCAGGCTGAGCAGAAACGAATTGGAAATAATTCCGTAAGCCATACCGAGAGCGCCGTCCACCAGCTGCGCCAGAAAACCTACCAGGGCAGCACTGTAAACCAGTCCCCAATCCATTGCAGTTTTCCTCCCAATTTCTCCTAATCTCAGTAAAAAATTTAATGTTTGAAAGGTGTTGTATACTATATACAGCTCACAAGCCGAGCCCGGCACCCCAACATGACGTTACGCAGGAAAATACAGCATAAGGCGCCGGGCCGGTGGGTTTATACACAAGTTTTTAACTGCACGCCTGTCACCTGTTAACCGTGCGAATGGAGTACGTCTCCGTTCGCCCGCTGGGATACTGTACTTCCCAAAGGGTCTTATTTTTTATTGCTTTTCCCCTTAATTTCGCCCCCTTGCCGCCTATTGTCACCGGAAGCTGCAGGTAAAGCGCACCCCTCGGGCAGTGCTTGACGCACGCCGCACAGTCCCAGCAGTCAAATACATCCCTAATCTTAATTTTTTTATCCTCCTTATATAATAAGTTTCCGGGACAAATTTTGACACAGGGCGGTTCACTCAATTTACCGCAACCGTTACACAACTTTTCATCAAGCACTGCACTCATCAATACTCACCTCACCGCCCCGTCTTTTGATGATTTCAATTGTGTTACGTTCGAGATCATACCGAGAATTCACAAAAAACAACCACTTGCTGTCATCACAGAAAGGATAGTCAAGCCTTGTCTGGTAGCAGGGCCACCGCGTCTCTTTCCTGTACAGCAGGTGTTCAATCAGCACCCGGGCCACCAGCAGGCGGTCAATTACTTCATGAGCTCGCATCAACTCATGGTAATTTGGGGCACCGACTTTAGGCGCCAGCTGTTCCAGCTCAAGCAGCTGTTCTTTTGCCACCAGCAGGGACTGCTCGGTAAAAGCGTAGTTTGTACTGATACCTCCAGCATACTCATCCATGGTCTTTTGCATTATCTCCTCCAGTTCCTGAGGGGGAATGCCCGCGCCATTTCGCAGGGGTCGATAAACTCTGGTCAGCTCTTTGCGTATTACCTGAACATCTGCTTCCGGAACGGAAGAAGGCAGGTTGCTCACAGCATGCTTTGCCGCCAGTTCTCCTTCCACCATGGAACCGGTTGCATACTTTTTCGGGGCGCCACCGGCCACTTCGCCAACAGCATATAATCCTTCAAGCGTGGTGCGCCGATTAATATCCACCCAGTAGCCGGCCTGAGTATGCCCCCCCACTATATAAGGCTCCGAACCCACTATCTCCAGCGGCTGTTCATTGGGCTCGATTTCCCGGTCAGCCCAGTACAGCACCATCCCGGGACACATGTTCAAATAAGCTTCCTTGAGTTTTCTAGCTTCTGCATCACTTAGTTGGGTGGTATCCAGGTAGCACGGGCCCTTCCCTTGCTGCCACTGGTCCAGCGTGGCTTTCAAGCGAATCGGTGTGTTAATCTCCGGGTATTCCTTCAGGTACTCTTCACCCAAGGCATTAACCTGCTTGACGCCAGTCTGCCGTCTTTGGGCAACCGTACCTGTAGGAGCCAGCGTGTCCTTAACTCTGAGGGCAATAAAGCGCATTTCAAAGCTGGTCATTTCCGCCCCGGCACGAATCCCCATGGCGTAGCCGGTCCCCGTGTTAAACGGAGGGTACCATGTCTTGTGCCTGGCTGCCCCAGGGTTATTGGGTTTGTAAATACCGCAGGCTCCCCCGGTGGCACAGATCACCGCTTTAGCTTTGATAACGCAGAATTCCCCGGTGCGCACGTTAAAACCAAAGGCACCCGTCACCGTGTTGTCCTTAACGATATAATTGGTAGCGACAGTTCTGTTTAACACCCGAACACCAGCTTGATACACGGCACGGGCCATAATCGGTTTAATCCGCTCTCCGATAATTTGTATGCTGCGCCTGCCGCGGGGCAGGTAGTTTCCCCTGTCATCTTTCAGTATAGGCAGACCCCAGGTTTCCAGACGCCGCGCTGCCCTGTTCAGACCCGCCGCCATGGTCAACAGCAGGTCATCGCGCACCAGTCCGTTGGCGTCTTTCTTAACATACTTGAGATAAGTCTCGGGGGTTTCTCCCGGGTTAAGGTAGGCATTGAGCGCGTTAATCCCTGCTGCCAGGCAGCCACTTCTTTCAATATGTGCTTTTTCCATGATGATTACGTCCAGCTGGGGCCGGGCCTCCCTGGCAGCCACTGCTGCCGCGCATCCGGCGGCACCACCCCCGATAACCAGTATGTCACAGGAAAGAAAATTTACTTTCACTGCCATGGCTCTCACCGTTTATATATAATTTAGGTCTTTCAACCCGTTAAGAATCTTTTGCACGCTTTCTTCCTTGGTCTCCTCGGCCGTATTTACCACAATTTCCGGATTAAGCGGCTCCTCGTACGTATCAGAAATTCCAGTAAACTGCTTAATTTCACCAGCAAGTGCTTTTTTATACAGTCCCTTAACGTCACGTTCAATACACACCTCCAGGGGGCACTTCACAAAAACCTCCACGAAGTCCCCGTTTTGTTGACGCACATAATCACGGACCTCCCTGTATGGCGATATGGCGGCAGTTATGGCTATTATCCCGTTTCTGGCCAGCAATTTAGCAACATAACCAATGCGTTTGACATTGGTATCGCGGTCCTCCTTACTGAACCCCAAACCCTTGCTTAAATTCTGCCGCACTTCATCCCCGTCTAAAATTTCCACCTTTTTGCCCATCTTTCTCAGTTCTTCAGCTACCAGCTGCGCCAAAGTGGATTTGCCTGCACCGGAAAGACCCGTAAACCACAAAGTGCATCCCCTATCATTCATTAACACTACCTCCCAAAAGATTAAATTTGTAAATGACAATGTATGCGACCATCATGGATACGATAGGCCGTAATTACCACGTCCGAAAACTAACCGGTAAAATCCGTACTACCGGGGAAACAGCCACAATCAGTGAGGTTCTTCGTTCAACTTTCCTTCAGGCCTTCAATTAAAACATCCGCTACTTCCGGCCGGGTAAACTGCACCGGTGGTCGCTTACCCTGACGTAAAAGCTCACGCACTTTGGTGCCGCTCAGAAACAGGTGGTCCGCCGCATCGTGCGGGCAGGTTTTGTAACTAGCTGTTCCGTCACATTTTTTACAGTAGAAAGCATGTTCGAACTTCAGCGGTACAATTTCCAATTCGTGAGGCGCAAACTGGTCAAACAGTTGCTGCGCTTCATAGGTACCGTAGTAATCGCCCACTCCGGCATGGTCACGGCCGATAATAAAATGACTGCAGCCGTAATTTTTTCTCATAATTGCATGGAAAACAGCTTCACGCGGTCCGGCATAACGCATGGCCGCCGGCAGAACGGACAGCAGCACCCGGTCAGTGCGGTAGTAATTTTCCAGCAGTGTTATATAGCTTTTCATGCGCACGTCAGCAGGAATATCATCAGACTTGGTTTCCCCAACCAGCGGGTGGAGAAGCAGGCCGTCCACCATTTCCAGCGCGCATTTTTGCAGGTACTCGTGGGCACGGTGCACCGGGTTGCGCGTCTGAAACCCAACCACAGTGCGCCAGCCACGCTCGGTGAATACCGCCCGGGTCTCGGCCGGGGTCAAGTGATAGTCCGAAAACTCGGGCTCAGGCAAATTAACAATCCAAACATCTCCGCCTACATAAACGTCTCCCTGCCGGTAAACCCTGGCCACACCGGGATGGCCGGCATCCACAGTCTTGAATACTTTTTCCGCTTCCTTCCTTTTGTCGTAAGCGTAAACATCGCTTATCTCCATCATCGCGTAAACAGTATTACCCGCTTTAAGAGCTACTTTCTGGCCGACACTTAATTTCCTGGCTTGTTCCGTACTTACAGCCAAAGTTATGGGCATGGTCCAAACCGTACCGTCGGCCAATCTCATTTCCTCCAGCACCCGCCGGTAGTCTTCCCTATCCATAAAACCGGTTAACGGACTCAGGGCGCCTACCGCAATCAATTCCAGGTCAGACAGTTCCCGGGCGCTCAGCTGGATACCCGGCAGCTCGGCAGCCTGCAGCAGGGTCTCTTCCCGCTTCTTTCCTTCCAGCAGCCGGTTGATCAGTGTCCCTCCATGCGGCTTAATCAGCACAATATCTCTCCCTTCATTTAATCTGCAGCTACTACAACGGCGTTTTTGAGATAACGCCTGTACTTAACCACTTGCTTCACATTAAAGTGGCTTCTACATATCTAGTTATGAAGTAAGTCAGGCAGCGGTGTCAGTCCACAAAAAAAGACCGGGAACGTCAAATAAGAATGTTCCCGGCCAAGTTGTAACCGTACAGCGTTACAAATATCTTTTTACCAAATCAGCATCTCTTGTTGCCCTTCTCTCCTTTCGCCGCCGGTACTGCTGTTAATTTTTCCTGCCAGAACCAATGCTTGCCAGGATAATCCCCGCCCTGGTCAGCTATTCTTCCATTAGGAAATTGGTTAAACCGCCTTCCATCATTGAAACAGCGTGTAGAAATACATTCCGCTTAAAATATCAGCTACCGTACACGCATCAAAGTTCCGGGCAAATTCACCCTTTTCCTTTCCTTCCTCCAGAATTTGCACCAGTAAGGCTCTTAACTGCACCTGGTTCTCCTTTTCCCGTTCCATGTCTGAAAAGCGCTTGATAAAAATTTCCCGTACCACCAATAATAAAGGCCGGGAACCTTTCCACCGTTCCCGGCCCTGTTACTTACGATCTGCCACATTCACCGGCCTCGCCGCGCAAGATTTCAATGCCGTGCTTTAAAGCCGGCAGAATTACCTCCAGGCATTCCCGTACCGCCTTGGGGCTGCCCGGAAGGTTGATAATTAATGTCTGCCCGCGAATCCCCGCCGCTGCCCGAGACAGCATGGCCCTGCTGGTAATCTCCAAACTCCTGGCACGCATGGCTTCGGGTATCCCGGGGACAAGTCTGTCCACCACATTTAAAGTGGCTTCGGGTGTCACATCCCTGGGACTCATACCCGTACCACCGGTTGTAAAGACCAAATCCAACCGGAGATCGTCACTGAATGATACCAGGGTCTTTTCAATTTCCGCCTGTTCATCGGGAACAATAACGTACTCGACAACCTTACCGTCAATTTGACCTACCATCTCTTTGATTACCGGTGCACTTTTATCTTCTCTCAGACCCCGGGAGCCCTTGTCACTGGCAGTAACCACGCCCACCTTAATCATTGTCCAAAACCTCCACCCTGTCACCGACTTTTACTCTGCCGCCCTTTAACACTTTGATGAAAATTCCTTCCCTGGGCATAACGCAGTCTCCGGCCTGATAGTAGATGGCGCACCGGTCATGGCATACCTTGCCAATTTGAGTCACTTCACCAACTGCTTCTTCTCCCAGCCGCAGTCTGGTTCCCACAGGCAGTTTCGCCACCTCGATACCTTCTGTGGTAATATTTTCGGCAAAATCTCCCGGCCCTACATCAAGACCCTGCTCACGCATTTTGTTGATGCTTTCAATTGCCAGCAGGCTCACCTGGCGGTGCCAGTCCCCGGCATGAGCGTCACCTACAATGCCGTGTCCTTCCTGCAACACCGCTTCCCCTACGTTCTTCTTGCGCTCTCCCTTATTTTTACTGATACAAACCGCCACTATTTTGGCCATGGTTTTTCTCCCTCCCGACGATAGGTTCCACTTTTCCCGCCGCTTTTTTCAACCAACCGCACCGCCTCCACGGTCATGCCCTTGTCAACAGCCTTGCACATGTCGTAAATGGTCAGGCCGGCCACGGAAACCGCCGTCAGCGCTTCCATTTCCACGCCGGTTTTTCCCGTTGTCACCACCCGCGCTTCAATCTCCACTTTTTGTTCCGCTTCGTTAATGTTAAAGTCAACCTCCACGGAATCAAGCAGCAGGGGATGACACATGGGAATCAGCTCTCCAGTTTTCTTGGCTGCCATGATACCCGCTACCCTGGCAACCCCCAGGACATCTCCTTTGGCCACTTTTCCCCGAGCAATCTTCGCAAGAGTTTCCGGCTTCATGGTGACGGCGCCTCTGGCCACCGCTACCCTGCGGGTATTGTCTTTCCCGGAGACATCCACCATGCGGGCGTTGCCCCGAGCATCAAAGTGAGTGAATTCCATGGTCTACCCTCCTATGGCATTCATGTTCTCGTTTTCGTTCCAGCCTGATTGACGGTAACTGGCCGGCTTATTTCTTGCCGCCTGGGTAAAGATGCGCACCAGTTCCTCTTCCGAAGCACCGCTGCGTAACGGTTCCTTAATATCCAGGTATCTATCCTGCTGCAGGCAAAACCGCAGCTTGCCGTCCGCACTTAACCGCAGGCGGTTGCATTTGGCACAAAAGTGGTCGCTAATGGCACCGATAAACCCGATAGTGCCCTTGTAACCCCTGACCCGGTAATAGTCTGCCGGGCCGCCACCTGTCAGGGTGTCATGGACCAAATCGTAATCCGCACCGATCATATCCTTAATTTCCTGTGCCGAGACAAACTCCTTGTCCAGCTTACCGCCACAGCCTATGGGCATCAGCTCAATAAAACGGACATGGATGGGCGAGTTTCGCGTCAGTGAGATAAAGTCCCTTATTTCATTCAGGTTGAAACTGCGCTGTACCACAACGTTTATTTTCACGGGCGTCAGCTGGTATTTGATGGCCTGTTCCAATCCCACCAGCACCTGGGCTAAAGAACCACCCCGGGTAATTTCACGGTACTTGTGCTCCATTAAGGTATCCAGGCTGATATTTACCCTGTTCAACCCCGCCCGTTTTAAATCTTTGGCCAGCGGGGCCAACAGTATGCCGTTGGTAGTGAGGGACAGGTCTTCCAGTCCCGGCAGCCTGCTGACTTTCTGCACCAGGTGTACAAGGTTCCGCCGGATCAAGGGCTCGCCTCCGGTAAGCCTGACCCGCTTCACTCCCGCTTTTACCGCCGCTCTGATCAGCTTTTCAATTTCTTCTAAAGACAGTACCTGCTCTCTTGCCAGGTGCTTCACACCTTCCGGAGGCATGCAGTACCTGCAGCGCAAGTTACAGCGGTCGGTTACACTGACCCGCAGGTAATCTATATTGCGTCCGAACTTATCAAGCATCTTATTCCTCCTCCCCGGGGCGCCAAATTATGGTACCGCTTTGAGAAGCATCATACCCGCCCAAAGCCTCTACCTGCCGGCGGAACTCTTCCGACCTGATTACGGAAAGCAGTTTTTTTACCAGCGGCTTGTCCAGGTAATCCCCAGGAATGCACAGGTCATAACGTTCTTTTGCCACTGGAATAAATTCTAACCCCAGCGCCTGGGCTGCCGCTTTAATACCCAGCGTCACATCGGCAGTACCGTTCTTCACGGCAGCAGCAGCAGCCAGGTGCGAGTATTCCTCCCGCCGATAACCCCTGATATTTCTGGGATTGATATTTTTTTGGCGCAGTTCGTAATCCAAAAGCACTCTCGTACCCGAACCCCGCTGCCGGTTGATAAATACAATATCCTCCCCGGTCAAGTCTTCCAAGCTCCTTACCTGTTTCGGGTTCCCCCGGGGCACTATTAAGCCCTGCTCCCGGTACACTAGATTGACCAGCACCGCGCGGTCCCCCAGATATTGCCGGACATAGGATACATTATATTCTCCCGTTTCCGGATCCAGTAGATGCGTACCGGCGCAATGACACTCCCGGTTAGCCAGTGCTACCAGTCCGCTCAAACTACCCACATGTGAGGAGGCCACCGAATACCCGGGATAACGAGTGCGAAGCAGGTTATCAAGCAGATCCAAGCTCATATCATGGCTCCCGGTTACCATTAACGTCCGCCTGATGTCTCCCGGATCCCGCATGAGTTGCACCTTCACCTTCTCACCGGCCAACCGGCCTTCACTCAACCGGTCCAGCACCAGCATGCCGTCTGCTTTAACCAAACTGGTAATCACCCCGGCACCCCTTCCCAGTGGGGTGGCCACCAGTTTGCCTTCCACTTGCCCCAGGCGTACCCGCACAAACTCTTCCATTCCCAGCGGCGAGTGGACGGAACGGGATAGAACTGCCTCAACTTCTTTGGCTTCCGGTTCTCTCTGGCTCAGCATGGCGTAAATCAACGGGCGTAAAAATAGTTTCGCCGTTAAAGCCGCAGATACCGGGTAACCGGGTAGTCCAATAACGGGGGTTTTGTTGATAATACCTAAGATTACCGGCTTCCCCGGTTTAATGGCCACACCGTGCGCGAGGACCTGACCCAGCTCGCCAATGACTTTCGCCGTATAATCCTCCCTGCCCGCAGAAGAACCGGCATTGATAACTACAATATCATATTTTTCCACAGCTGCTACCAATCTTTCACGCAGCAACCGCTCATCGTCCTCAGTAACCGGCTGAATTTCCGGTTCACCACCCCACTGGTAAATGAAACTGCTGATTACAGTGCCGTTAAATTCAACTATATCTCCCGGTTTTAAGTCGTTTCCGGGTAGTACCAGTTCCGTTCCCGTAGGCATCACCGCTACTCTCGGCTTCCGCCGAACACGGACTTCAAGATTACCGCCGGCCAGTACCGCTCCCAGGTCTGCAGGCGTTAAAGTGTGGTTAACGGGCACTATCACCTGGCCTTTCAGCATGTCCTCACCAATGGCCCGGACGTGCTGCCAGGGTGAAGCCGCCGCCGCAATTTCCACTTTCCGGTCATCCAGAAACTGAACTTCTTCTATCATAATAACCGCATTACACCAGGGCGGTAACGGGTCCCCGGTATCCACTTCCACAGCATTGTCACCTAAAGTCAGTACCACAGGGCTGGTTTCCCGGGCCTGGTAGGTATCCTCCGCCTTAACGGCAATGCCATCCATGGCGGCAGCATGATAATGGGGTACTGAGTTTCGGGCCGTAACCGGCTCAGCCGTAACACGACCCAGCGCCTTGTGTACCGGCACTTTTTCAGCTTCCATCACCAGTGAGCCTTTTAAGTTTTTTAAGGCATCCAAATATTCCCGCAGGGCCTCCCGGTACGGCTTATTTTCCAGGTATACTTTTCTTTCCATAATTACATCTCCTTAAACAGCTTTACTGGAACTCTTGTTCCGGCTGCTATCCCCTGTGCTTCCAGTGGGACGGTTACAATGCCGTGAGCACCGGTAAGGGTAGTGAGCATGCCGGATTTACCAAAAACGGGTTCTACCAGTACTTTCCCGTCCTGTTCCACCAACCTTACCCGCACGTGTTCCTCCCTCCCGGCCTGCGAGGGAACATTCTTCACCAATTCCCCCCACACAACCGCTTCAGGTAGTTTCTCCTTAACGCGCCGTTTTAATAGCGGTGCCACTATCTGCCGGAAAGTCACAAAAGCAGACACCGGGTGTCCCGGCAGACCGACAATCAAGGACTCCTTTTGGCCATGTTGTACCACTGCAGCCAGAGTGGGTTTACCGGGCTTTATGGCAACACCGTGAAACAGCAGTTTGCCCAGGTCCTGCAGCACTTTTAACGTCAGGTCCCTGGTACCTACTGAAGAACCCCCGGAAACGAGCACCACGTCATTTTCTGCCACAGCCTGCCGTACCGTCTCTTTATAAACAGCCTCCTCATCGGGAACCAGCTGGTAAATCCGGGGCTGGGCGCCTGCTTCTCTGACCAGGCCGTACAGCATGTAAGAGTTACTGTCCCTCACCTGACCAGGTGCAGGTTTTTGTGCGGGAGGCACTAGTTCGTTGCCGGTAGAGACAATCCCCACCCTCAAAGGAGCATAGGTTTTTACCGTAGTAATACCCAGACTGGCAAGCACGCCCATTTCCTGAGCCCTGATGACGGTGCCGCGCCTGATTACTACCTGTCCCTGACGGACATCCTCTCCCTTACCCATAACATTCTCTCCCGGAGCCACCGGCCGGTAGACAGCAACCGTCCTGTCATCTATCTTAGTTGTCTGTTCCAACATGACCACGGCATTGGCCCCTTCGGGCAACGCACTGCCCGTAGCCACGGCCATGGTTTCATCTATGCCCAAAGCCCGTTCGGGTGAAGTACCCATGGGAACTTCACCTACCAGCGTCAAATAAGCAGGCATGGCTTCGCTGGCACCGAAAGTGTCCTCGGCATTAACGGCATACCCGTCCATAGTGGCCCGGGCAAATCCCGGAACATTTTCCGCCGCTTTTATGTCTTCTGCCGCCACTGTTCCCCAGGCATCCAGCAGCGGTACGGTTTGCACCGTATCGCCCGGATGCCAGCTTTCGGCAATAATTTTTCTTGCTTCATCCACTGTAATAACTTCAAACATCAACTCTCTACCCATTTAAAAGCACCCTAACTGGCAAGCAAAAATTTTTATCTGCAGCTTGTCCGCTGCCTCACCTATTTCCTTGAGAGAAATGCCATGCTCTTTGGCAAGTTCATGAGCCCTGGCACAGGAAAGCCTGCCGTTCTCAGCAGCTTCAGCAACAATTTTTTCGACATCCTTTTTTACCATAATTACTCACCTCCATATGAAAACTAACTGCAGAAATCCTGCTGTATAAATAAAAACACCGGCGGAAAAGGCCGGTTTTGTAGGCTCCTTTCCAACCACGGGAGGCATAAGTGTTTCCACTTAAGCCCTCTCTGCATAACGCAGAACGGCTGCAGTACCATGGATACCTCTGTAGGTACAACAGCTCGGAGCGTTGATATTAAGTTTCAGAATAGTAATTAATGTCCTACTATATTATTCTACACCAGAAACATTTTTCCTGCAAACCGCATAAATTATTAGGAGAGGAGGATGACAATGTTTGGTTTAGTCTTAAGCGGCGGGGGATTACGGGGTGCCGTGCACGTTGGCTTCTTATCCGTCCTTGACAACGCAGGGATAAAACCGGACCTAATTGTGGGCAGCAGCGCCGGTAGTATAGCAGCGGCCCTCTACGCTTCCGATGTAGCCGCCATCTTTCAGGCGGAAGAAATAAAAACCAAAGACCTGCCTTCGCCATTTAAACTGGACTGGCGCTTACTGTTTGTACCCTGCAGCCTGCTGCGGCACATACTGGGAAAATTTTTCGGCCTCCCAAAGGGACTGTTTTCTGGAACTCACTTCGAGTGGGCGCTCCGGCAGTTTATCAGCATAGAGAATTTTCAGCACCTGAAAGTACCTATTGCCGTGGTTACCTGCGACATCACCAACGGTATGCCCGTGGTCTTTACCAGCCTGCGTCCTGTGGTAAATACCGCGGACATCATCTTTACCAGCAGCGGTACCGTAGTGGAAGCCGTACGGGCCAGCAGCAGCATTCCCGGCCTGTTCGCACCCAAGAAAATAGGTAACCGCTTGCTGGTTGACGGCGGTGTCGTAAACAACTGCCCTGCGGATATAGCTCGCTACCTGGGAGCCACAAAAGTTGTGGCCGTGGATCTGGGATTTAGTGTCAAGGAAGAACATCCCCCGGACAATGCCGTAGAAATATTGCTGCAATCAACCGAAATCATGGGCCAGCGGGTTTCCGACCTCATTACCGCAAAATATGCCGACCTGACATTAAGGCCGGATACCGGCGAAGTAAGCTTGATCGACCTGGCGGAAATCCCCAGGTTGTATAAGCTGGGCCGGAGGCTGGCAGAAGATAACCTCCCGGCCATTAAAAGGTTGTTTGCCGGTAAATAAGACTTTAACATCCCCCGGTACCCTTATTTTCGCCTGCCTTATCTTTAAGCAGCTGCTTCATTTTTGCCAGCTGTGTCCCCGGATCAATGTCCTGCGGGCACACTGCACTGTACCTGTCGCAACCGATGCATTTCGCAACACCCTCAGTTTCCAGCAACATCCTGCGGTCCAAAGCATCCCGCGGCTCAATCAGGTGTCTGTCCACCTGTTCGGGTTTGGCAGTTCTTTCCAAATAGGGTCCATGCATTTTGACAATTAATCCGGAAGGCTGGTAGATCATATCGCACCAGACTCTGTCCCGGGGCGTCCCCCATCCCTCGCGCACCTCCTGGAAGACGACCCGGGCCACTTTATCCCAGGTGGATAACTCCAGATTTTCCGGATTATATACGTCAAATAAAACTGGCTCAAATTTAAGCCGTAATTACGGGTAAAAAAAAAGCCCGGTAAAAACCGGACCTTAATTTTAGCTTACTTTCTCAATTTTCACCGCACAGACCTTGTACTCGGGGATCTTTGCCTTTGGGTCCCGGGCACTGTTGGTCAACTTATTGACCCAGGTTTCCCGGAAGTGGAAGGAGGCAAAGACCAGTCCGGGCTGAATGCGCTCGGTGACACGCACCGGTATTTCGATTTCTCCCCGGCGGGAAGTTACCTTAACCCTGTCACCGGATTGGACACCCAGTTTTTCTGCATCCTGCGGGTTCATTTCCAAGTATTCCTCAGGGTAAACCGTTTCTAAACCTTCTGCCCTGCGGGACATGGAACCGGTATGGTAGTGGAATAACCGGCGTCCCGTACTGAGCATGAAAGGATATTCTTGGTCAGGTGTTTCATCCGGATCCACATACCTGACAGCATGGAACTTGCCCTTACCCCGGGCGAATTTGCCCTCGTGCAGGAACCTGGTGCCCGGGTGGTCGGTATCGGGACAGGGCCATTGCAGCCCTTGTTTCTCCAGTCTTTCATAGGTAATGCCGCCGTACTGCGGTGTCACCTCGTTAATTTCCTTCATAATTTCTTCAGGACTACTGTAATTCATGGGATAACCCATGGCGTTGGCCAGCATCTGGATAATTTCCCAGTCAGGCTTGCTATCGCCAATGGGCTCGATGGCCTTACGCACACGCTGCACACGCCGTTCAGTATTGGTAAAGGTACCGTCCTTTTCCGCGAAGCTGGCAGCCGGTAATACCACATCCGCCAGTTCCGCAGTTTCCGTCAGGAACAGGTCCTGCACCACCAGGAAGTCCAGCTTCTTCATGCCTTCAATGACATGGTTGCTGTCCGGGTCACTGATCAGCGGGTTTTCGCCGATGACAAACAGGCCTTTTAACTTACCGGCCAGCGCATTGTCCATCATTTCGCCAACCGTCAACCCGACCTTGGGTGATAATTTAACACCCCAGGCTTTTTCAAACTTCTCCCGTACCGCAGGATCATCCACTCTCTGGTATCCGGGATAAACGTTGGGTAAGCCGCCCATATCACAGGCGCCCTGAACGTTATTCTGCCCTCGCAGCGGGTTAACACCGGTATTTTCCCGGCCAATATGACCGGTAAGCATGGCCAGGTTGGCAATTGCCAGCACGTTGTCCGTACCGCAGATATGCTGGGTAATACCCATAGTATAGAGAATGGTGCCCTTTTCGGCCCTAGCATATCCCCGGGCAACCTCGCGAATGGTATCCGCATCCACACCGGTTATCCCGGCTGCCCATTCCGGCGTACATTCCTTTACTGCCTCGACAACCTCTTCAAAACCTTCCGTCCTCTCTTTCACAAACTCCTTATTGTATAAATCCTCTTCAATAATCACGTGAGCCATGGCGTTTAGAAGCGCCATATCTGAGCCGGCCTTGTGCTGAATGTGCACGTCTGCAATGTCAGCCAGCTCAATCCTTCTCGGGTCGGCTACCACCAGCTTTGCCCCTTCTTTCACAGCCTTGCGAATCTGCAGGCTGAGTACCGGGTGCGTCTCCGTGGTGTTGGTACCAATTGCCAGGATAAAGTCAGCCCCGGCTATTTCGTGAATGGAGTTGGTCATAGCTCCACTACCAAATGCTGCCGCTAGACCAGCGACTGTAGCGGAGTGTCAGAGACGGGCACAGTGGTCTATATTATTGGTACCCAGTACGGCCCGGGCAAATTTGTTTGCCAGGTAATTTTCTTCATTAGTGCACCGGGCGGAGGTAAACACCGCTAAAGCGTCGGGGCCGTGTTCTTGCTTTATTTCTTTGAATTTTTCCGCTACCAGGTTAATGGCCTCCTCCCAGGTAGCCTCCTGAAATTCCCCGTTTTTCTTGATTAACGGTTTGGTCAACCGGTCAGGGTGGTGAATAAAGTTATAGCCAAACCTGCCCTTAACACATAATGCTCTGCCGTTTACCTCTGCTTCTGCGTTGGAAGTTACTCCCACTACCTTCCCGTCTTTAACGTTCAGGTCAAAGTTACAGCCCACGCCACAGTACGGGCAGGTGGTCTTTACTTTCTCCAGTTCCCAGGAACGGCCCACACCGTGCATCATCTTTTCCGTCAGCGCTCCCGTAGGGCAGACGGATACGCAGCTGCCGCAGAACACACATTCAGACTCTGCCAGCGGGGTATCCATGGCCGTAGCCGGTATGGTGTCAAATCCTCGGTAGGCAAAGGAATAAATTGACCGTCCCTGCACTTCCTCACAAACCCGCACGCACTTGCCGCAGCGGATACACTTGTTCATATCCCGAACAATAAAGGGATTGCTATCATCTATGGGAAACTGTTTGCGTTCGCCGTGGAAAGTATCGCCCTTCACTCCGTAGTGATAGGCGTATTCCTGCAGGCGGCACTGTCCGGTACGCTCACAGGTCAGGCAATCCTCCGGGTGATTGGCAAGCAGCAGTTCGATAATGGTTTTCCGGGCCTCGATGACATCGGGACTATTGGTCCGAACAACCATGCCGTCACCGGCAGTGGTAACGCAGGATGCAGGCAGGTTGCGCATGCCTTCTATCTCCACCACGCAGAGGCGGCAGGCACCGGGACTGGTCAGTTCCGGGTCATGGCACAGCGTGGGAATTTCAATTCCTGCCATCCGGGCTGCCTGCAGCACCGTCGTTCCTGCCGGTACTGTTACCTGTTGCCCGTCGATAGTTAGCGTAACCTTATCTGACATATCTGTTCCTCCTTTCTCTAACCTTTATATATGGCTTCAAACTTGCAATTCTCCATACAGGTTCCACACTTGGTGCAAACCTCCGGGTCAATTTCGTGTACTTCCTTGGGCTCACCCTTAATGGCACTGACCGGGCAGACCTTGGCACACTTGGTACAGCCCTTACATTTGTCTGGGTCTATCTTGTAAACCGTCAGGGCACTGCAGACACCAGCCGGGCACCATTTCTTCTCAATATGCGCCTTATATTCATCGCGAAAATAGCGCAGTGTACTTAAAATCGGGTTAGGTGCCGTCTGTCCGAGACCGCAGAGGGCAGTATTTTTTACCGACTTGGCTAGCCGCTCCAGTGTCTCGATATCTCCCTCTTTACCTTCACCTTCGGTGATCCTGGTGAGAATCTCCAGCATGCGCTTGGTACCTTCACGGCAGGGCGTACATTTACCGCAGGATTCGTTCTGGGTAAAGGTAAGGAAAAACCGTGCCAGGTCCACCATACAGGTAGTCTCATCCATAACTACCAGACCGCCAGAACCCATCATGGCACCGGCATCAATCAGCGAATCGTAATCTATGGGTAGATCCAGTTTTTCCGCAGGCAAGCAGCCGCCCGAGGGACCGCCTATCTGCACCGCCTTAAACTGTTTGCCCTCCTTGATACCGCCGCCGATATCAAAAATAATCTCTCTTAAAGTAATTCCCATGGGTACCTCTGCCAGCCCGGTATTGTTGACCTTACCGGTAAGCGCAAACACCTTGGTACCCTTGCTTTTTTCCGTGCCGCGGGAAGCATACCACCGGCCGCCGTGCTCCATAATAATGGGAACGTTGGCATAGGTCTCCACGTTGTTCAGGAGGGTGGGTTTGCCCCAAAGACCCTTGTTAGCCGGGAAGGGCGGCCTTACTCGCGGCATACCCCGCTCACCCTGAATGGAGTTCAAAAGCGCAGTTTCCTCACCGCAGACAAAAGCCCCGGCACCGGCTTTAATCCTCAGCTTAAAGGAAAACCCGGAGTCAAAAATGTTGTCACCTAAAATTCCGTATTGTTCCGCCTGGGCAATGGCTATTTCCAGCCTCTTAATTGCCAGCGGGTACTCGGCACGAACATATACGTAACCCTCATTAGCACCGACGGCATATCCGGCAATAATCATACCCTCAATTACCGAGTGAGGGTTGCCTTCCAGAATACTCCTGTCCATAAATGCACCGGGGTCACCTTCGTCGGCGTTGCAGACCACATACTTCTGGTCCCCTTCAGCCTGCGCAGTAAACTGCCACTTCAGTCCGGTGGGAAACCCGCCGCCGCCACGTCCCCGCAGGCCGGAAGTCTTTACCTCCTCTATCACTTCTTCCGGCTTGTATTCAGTTAGTGCCTTTACCAAGCCCCGATAACCACCAGTAATAATGTACTCATCAATTTTTTCCGGGTTAATATGACCGCAGTTCTTCAGGACCATACGTTCCTGTTTCTTATAAAACATAATGTCCCGGTAATACTTATCCTTTTCACCGGAAGTGGGTTCGGTGTACAGCAGTCTCTCCACCGGTTCACCGTTTTTCAACTGTTTCTCCACAATTTCCTCGACATCATCAGCACCCACACCGCCGTAGAAAATCCCTTCCGGCTCAATAATGACAATAGGGCCCTGCTCGCAAAAACCGTGACAGCCGGTAATGCTTACCTCACAGTCATCGATACCGGCCTCTTTAACAGCTGCCTCCATTCTGTTGTAAACATCCCTTGAACCCGAGGAAATACATCCGGTACCGGCACAGACCAGCACCCGCCGGTGCGGTTTGTCAGGAGACACCTGCACTTTATCCATTAACTGCTGTCTTTTCTGCCGGCAAGCTTCGGAATCATGACAAATGGGTCCCTCCGTCCGGCATTTAATGTAGTCCGGACACGGCTGCGATGGGGAGTGGGTACACTCACTACAGCACGCAGTCATCAAGTTTTCCATATCTCGCACCTCCTTCTACCTGTACCGGTCCAAAATTTCCGGCACTTTTTCCGGTGTCAAGCGTCCGTGGGTATCTTCATTGATGACCATTACCGGTGCCAGCCCGCAGGCACCAATACACGCCACGGATTCCAACGTAAACTTAAGATCTTCGGTGGTTTCACCGTCTTCAATCTGCAGCTCTTCTTTCAGCTTGGCAAATACCTTGGCACCGCCGCGAACATGGCAGGCTGTTCCCAGGCACACGCGAATAATATTTTCGCCCCTGGGTTTCAGGTGAAATTGAGCATAGAAGGTAGCAACGCCAAAAACCTTACTAAATGGAATCCTCAGTTCCTTGGCTATCCGCTCCATAACTTCCCGAGGCAAATACCCGTAAATGTCCTGTGATGCCTGCAAGACAGGAATCAAAGCACCTTTTTGCCCGCGATACCTGGCAAATACCGCTTGCAGTTTTTTGTCCTTATCCGTTTGCTTTTGCCCCTGGCCACACTGGCAAGCCACATAGATTCCCCCTTCCTTTGAAATATTTCTATGGCATGTTCGAAAAGAAACAGGCATCTTTTCGAACACTTTGCTAGTAAAGCTGGCCGATGTTAACACCGGTCTAAAATGGTCTGCCAAACAGTCTCCGGGCGAACTTTGCAACGTCCTTTAACCGATTACCTGTTCCTCGGTGATAACCATATGGACGGGCTGGTCGTGAACTTCGGTATAAACATCGTCCCTGATCTGCAACTGGTAACAAAGGGCAACAAAACAGCAATCCCCGCGCAGTTTACTTAAAAACCGGTCATAATAACCGCCCCCGTAACCCAGGCGGTTTCCCTCCTTATCGAAAGCCACTCCCGGGACCACCACCAGGTCAATATCCCGCGGGTCCCGCGGGCGCAGGCATTCCGGCTTTGGCTCCAAGATTCCCCAGGTTCCCGGCACTAAATCCTCCAACCCGAAGATTTCCGCAGGCACCAGCCGTTTTTCTTTTGTCCTGGTGACGGGAACATAAACCTTTTTGCCTTCTGCCAGGCTGTGCTTAATCAGTCCCCTGGTTTCCACTTCGTTATTGAAGGCCACGTAAGTCATGATAGTACCCGCCTGCCGGTAGACGGGTAAAGACACGAGTTTTCTGATAATTTTCTCACTTTTTGCTGTCACTTCCTCTGGAGACAATTCCAACCTGGCTTCAATAATTTCTTTGCGCAGTTGTTTTTTTGCTTCTTGCACGTTAACACTTCCTAGGCAAAAATAATATACAATATCACTAGCGTTGCATAAAAACTATCCAACTAACTCTCCCTTATGTTAAAGATTTGGGCAAGGACTACTCCTAATCTCTAATTATATTTTTTCTTACACAGCAGGATTTTAGTAATTTTTGTGCTTTTAGGACTTGACAATTAGAATTTTGTTTTTGCAACGCTAGTAATGCAATATGTTAAAATAGTTTGACATTTAAATTTAAAAATCCTGCCATAAACCTCCTAATTTGACAACTGTCAGATTTAGCTTGCCCCACATGTACCGACTGTTGCTTAGCTTAAACTGACACCACGGGAAAAGCTTTTTCCAAGTCCCAAATGGTATTTCCCAGCAGGTCCCGGCCCTGTTGGTCAAAAGCCATTCGGGGCACGGTAATCAAGTCAAATCTACGGTGGTTTTCCTTGATTACCGGCAGCAGGTCATCAACTGTTAGCAGACCAGCACAGCCGATGGAACCGCCGAACGTGCGGTTTTGAACCGGCATCACTTTTACCTCAGCAGTCGCGACCTTTTCTGCCGCCACTTGAATCATGGGATAAGCAAAGCGTGAAGTAAGCACCAGGACTCTTGCCGCCCGGCAGTTATTCAGCACGTCCAGAAACCGCTTCCAGACCTCCGGTGCCAGATCATAGTAAAAAACCGCCCCCGGGGCAACATAGGCCTCTTTTCGCAGCACGGTCCGCAGCTGCCGCCGCTGACGCTCAAATGTCACCTCGGGGTTGGCAACGTCCGTTAATCTCCGGTAAGCGTCTACCCGGCTGAAAACGGTTTTGCCGCCAACGGCCACAATTTTGTCGCCTCGTTTCAACCCCGCTTTCTCCGCCGGTGAATCCCGTAAAATACCGGCTACCTCCGCTTGCAAATCCGCAACCGGCGGTGGTTCCACCAACACCGGCACCGCTGTCTTCCGCTGCACTGTTTGTATAAAGGTATGCAGGTCATTTAAAAAACTTGGACCAAAACGCATTTCCAAAGCCGCATATCTTGTAAAGCCCGGCGCCAGGACACGAACGGTCCGCGCACCGTGTTCGGCCAAGAAAATTATGGTATACTCCAGGTCATCCCACCCCGTAAGCCACGGCAGTGCCACCACACTGCCGTGAAAGCAGATGCCATACTCCCGTAGCAGGCGTACTGCCCGAATAGCCTGTTCGGTGGCACCGCCCAGCAGCCGCCGGCGCCCCCGGCAACTGGCACTATTTAGCGACAGATTCACTTCAAGGGGCGCCAGTTCCGCCAGGGCCCGGCAATGGCTGTCCGTGAGTAAAATTCCGTTGGTAGTGATGCTGATAGGAGTTTCCGGGTATAATTGCCGCAAAAAAGAAAGAATCCGCACCCACTGGGGATGCGTCAACGGTTCCCCTTCCTTGATACGGGTGGCGGATTCGCCAATGACAATCTTTTTGCTGGCATCTAAAAACTGCCCTACCTCCCGCACCTGTTCCCAGGTAAGCGGAGGCAGGGTAAAAGTTTCTACCCCCGGTGGATTCTGCCGGTGACTGCAAAAAATACAGCTGACGTTACAACGCGAGGTAATCGGCAGTACATTTTCCCTGATTGACTGCAGCAGTTGCTGCCAAAGTTTAGCTTCCATGGAAACCACCTAGTCAATTAACGCCTTGATTTTCTCCTCGATAAAATCTTTTGAGGCGCCTCCCAAAATCGCGTCCTGCACATTGCCTTGACTATCAATGAAAAACATAGTGGGGACGCCACTGATTTGAAATTGAGCTGCCATCTGTGCCCCCTGGCGGGTTTGTACATCCACCACAATAAACTGAACCTGTTCGTGATACTGGTCGTACAGAGCCTTAATCACGGGCTCCATTTTCACACAGGTAGGTCAGGTTTCACTGTAAAATTCTAAAAATACCGGTTTCCCCTGTTCCAAGGCTGCTTTATACACTCCCTGGTAATCGGAAATCTGTTTATGTAATGGTACCTGCTGCTGGTCAAACACCGGTTTGAAAATAATAAGACCTGCTATGAGTACCACAGCCAGTATGAAAACAATCTTGATTTTTTGTGACATCTGTTCAACCTCCGCTTAATGTTATTAACAATATATCCACAAGGACAATTCCCATGCAATGCAAGCTTCTGTCATTTTTCCACACATTCCACACACAACCCGAAGAATCCTGTTAATAATTATGTCCACAAAAAGAACTTTATTTTTTCAGTTATTAACAGACTTATCCACATTATCCACAGCTCACTAGTCCACACAAACACACGTTCTTTTTCACAAGCGCACAAGCTAGTCCAAAAAATGCAGCGGTAAATTGGGAACGGCATTAAGGTCGAGGGAGGCCACTCTTCCTTCCTGCAGCGCGTAATAACCGGCACAGGCAATCATGGCTCCGTTATCCGTACAGTAGACAGGCGACGGCGTCAGAACCCGCACGCCTCTCCTTTCCGCTTCCCGTACCAGGGCTGTTTTTAAAGTCCCGTTTGCAGCCACACCTCCCGCCACTGCCAGCTGCCTGGCACCCAATTTATCCACCGCCGCAAACGTTTTTCCCACCAGCACGTCAATAACCGCCTGCTGGAAGGAAGCCGCAACATCATGCTTGTTTATTTCCTCTCCTTTCTGCCGGGCACGGTGCAAATAATTCAACACCGCAGACTTCAAACCACTGAAGCTGAAGTCCAGACTCCCCTCCTCCAGCCAGGCCCGCGGAAATTCAACGGCAGCGCTGTCGCCTTCTTTGGCCAATTTTTCAATTTCCGGTCCACCGGGATAGGGAAGTCCCAGAGCCCTGGCAACTTTATCAAAAGCCTCCCCGGCAGCATCATCCCGAGTCTGACCCAGAAGCCGCATCTGGCCGTAACCTTCCAACAGGATCAAGCTGGTATGACCGCCGGATACCACCAGGCACAGCAGGGGAAGCTGCACCGCATCGTGCTCCAAAAACACTGCGTAAATATGCCCCATCAGGTGATGGATGCCGAGAAGCGGTATTTTCAAACTGTAAGCCATAGCTTTGGCTGCCGAAACACCTACCAGCAGCGCCCCTACCAGCCCCGGGCCGTGCGTCACCGCAATGGCATCCAAATCATGCCAGGTCACATTTGCCTCCTCCAGGGCACGCTGGATAACAGCAGCGATATTTTCCACATGTTTACGCGAGGCAATTTCCGGAACCACTCCTCCAAACCGCCTGTGCGTATCAATCTGTGAAGAAATAATATTTGAGCGAATTTTCCGGCCGTCAGCGACAACCGCCGCTGACGTCTCATCGCAACTGGTTTCAATTCCCAGGATCAGTTTCTCAACCATCTGTTTCATCCTTCCGGTTTGGCAGTAACTGTTTCCACATGATAATGGCGTCCTCATTGTTGTCAGTGTAGTACCCCTTCCGCACTCCCGCCTCGGTAAAGCCCATATTTTCATACAATCGCTTGGCTGACAAATTTGAAGGGCGGACTTCCAAGGTAATCTTGTCGGCCCCGTGCATCAATGCCTGTTGCATCAGGAAAAGCAGCAGCCGGGCCCCGATTTTTCTCCGCCGGTACTGCGGCGACACGGCAATGGTTGTCACATGTGCCTCGTCCAGCACTACCCAAAGGCCGCCGTAACCAACCACCTGTTCCTCAAGCAGGCAGACATAATAGTAGGCAAATTGGTTATGCCGCAGCTCTCCGAGAAACGTTTTTTTAGACCAGGGAGTGGGAAATGACTGCCTTTCTATGTCCAACACTTGCGGCAGGTGTTTGAGCTGCATGGGTTCAAAGGAAAGGGTAAACAGGTCATTTTTGCTGGAGAGAACCATACTTTTCCTCCCAACGTATTTCTGCCTCGGAACGGCGTATGTACAGAGGCGCCAGCATGTAAAGATCATCAACATCGCCTTTTTGCAGGCGCTTTTCAGCTAGGCAGGCTATTTGTGCAGCGCGCGGCCAGCGGTTGGCCTGGAAGGCCACCCGGACATTCAAGTCCGCA
The DNA here is from genome assembly GCA_017656305.1 of Thermoanaerobacteraceae bacterium. GTDB lineage: Bacteria > Bacillota > JADQBR01 > JADQBR01 > JADQBR01 > JACDOG01. Next base: position 45,562 of record JACDOG010000010.1, on the reverse strand, counting down.
AAATACTCCTGATAACGCTCAACTGCGTCGCCCAGCAGCGTTACCGGCCGGTCAAAGGACCCTAATTTCTCCCGCAATTGCCGGGGCGACAGTGCCATGTAATCGGTTAAACGCTTTAATTTATTGCCTACACTTTCATAAACTGCGGTGTAAACCTCATTTTTACGTGCATCCAGCACCGGACAAATTAGACCGGACACGCCGCTTACATTGTGCGCCAGGCCGTCCAGTGTCGGTACGCCGAGAACCGGCTTACCCAGAGCCTGTGCCATACCTTTGACCGTAGCCAGGCCAATACGCAGGCCCGTGAAGGACCCCGGCCCGATGGCCACCGCAAAACCTTGCATCTCGGTGATATCCCTGCCGATAAATCGCAGCAGCTGGTCAACCAGGGGCATTAGCAACTGCGAGTGGGTTTTGGTGGTATTGAGAAAAAATTCCCCTCTTAACTTGCCCTCTTCTACCACAGCCACACTGGCAACAGTAGTTGCCGTCTCCAATGCCAAAATCACAAGCAATTCTCCTCCAATTCCTTTTCCAATTTCGCGTATATCTCACCGTGAGGGATTACTTCCAGTTCTCTTCCCAGATCTTTGTAACTTATTTTAATCTCCAGAAACTGCCTGGGCAGCAATGCCGCTATGTTTTCCGGCCACTCAATAATAGTTACGCCCGACCCGGGTAAATATTCTTCCAGACCCGCGTAATATCCTTCCTCGGCGTCACTTAGACGGTACGCATCGATGTGCACCAGCTCCAACCTACCCCGGTAGATATTAAGGAGTGTAAAGGTGGGACTGGTCACAGGCTCTGCTATACTCAAAGCCTCGGCAATGCCTTTTGTCAGCGTGGTCTTGCCTGCACCCAGTTCCCCGCGCAGGGCAACTACCATCTGCGGCGCAAGCAATGCCCCCAAACACCTGCCAAAAAGTATTGTCTCCCTTTCATCCGCCAGATAGCACTGCATCCCGTTATCCCCCTCAGAAACCACACTTCACTACTATTATAACCAGCCACATTTAACCGCAATCAATGGCCTGCAGCCTGTCTCTTATCTGTTTAAAATCCTCCCAAACGGGACGTTTTTTGGAAGCATCTCGCAACAGAGCAGCCGGGTGAAAAGTGGGCATCATCCAGTATTCCTCCTTTTTTATCCAGTTGCCTCGCATCCGAGTAATCCGGGCATCAGGGTGTACCAGCGTCTTCGTGGCCAGCGCACCCAGCAGAACAATAATCTGCGGTTTAATCAACTCTATCTGCTGTTCGACGTACTTGCGGCAGGCAGCCACCTCAGCCGGCCTGGGCAGCCTGTTGCGCGGCGGGCGGCACTTGGCAATATTGGCTATATATACTTCTTCCCGCCGCAGGTTAATTGCTGCCAGAATTTTGTCCAGCAGCTGCCCCGCCGGCCCGACAAAAGGACGCCCCAACTTATCCTCCTGTGCTCCCGGAGCTTCCCCGATAAGCATCATGGTCGCATTGGGGTTGCCTTCTCCAAAAACCACCTGGGTAGCTGATTTTCTTAAATCACAGGCCGAGCACTGCAGGCAATGCTGCTTTAGTTCCTCCAAAGTCTTAAACTCCATTAATCAAGTCACCTCCAGCAAAAACAGTTGTCCTGCCCGTTCCTGTTCAGCACTCGCTCCAGAACCTGGTGCCACCAAACTTGTTTCAATAACATTGAATTGTTCTTGATTTTAACCAAAAATCCTGCAAAAAAAAATTCTCGAGCAAACTCGAGAAATTCATTTCAACTATTAGATACACGACTGAGTTCCTTCACCTTTACCCTCACTTCATCAATATCAAACGGCTTGTACCACACATCCACCACACCTATTTTTTCCGCTTCTTCCAGTCTTTCCTCTTCAGCATAAGCGGTCATCATAACTACGGGCAAGTCAGGGTAATGCTCCTTTATCCACCCCAGCGCCGTAACACCATCCATAACGGGCATGCGCACATCCATCAAAACCATTGCCGGGCAGTTTTCTTTTATTTTATTTATGGCGTCCAAACCGTGTTTAGCCACCTCCACCGCTAAACCTTCTTCCTGACAAAGCAAGCTAAGCAGCGTCCGGACTCCCGCCTGGTCATCAACAACCAGAATAGTTTCTTTAGCCATGTAAATTTCCTCCATTCCCGGGATAGAACAATTCTACAACATTTTTCAAATTCCTGCCAGTTTTTTTACTTTTTCCCTTTTTTCATAATTGCTATATTAATAATACCATTAATTGGGGAATTTGTATCCCTTTTTCTGCTAATTTATCTAAAAATTTGTTGCCACCTACAAGCTAACTGTGCCTTTTTCTTTTCTCAAGCAGTTTCACCAGCCGGCGAGCTGCGGCACTCCTTGGGGTCAAAATAAAAGCACGCTGCGGACACAGCTCATGACAGCACAGGCAGTCAATGCACGTCCGGTAATCCACCAGCGGGCGGTCAGCAAACCTGATTGCCCCGGCCGGGCAGTTGTCCACACAGATACGACAGCCGGTGCATTTATCTTTTTGAATCACCGGCCGGGCCCGGAGCATACCCAGTAAATAGCTGCCTATAAAGGAAGGAACACGTTCCAGCAAGGCATTGGAAGGAAGTTTAAAATCCCCTACCGGTAACTCAGCAATATCCGTCCCCACCACTTGAATTTTCGCCAAGCATGCCTGCCCAAGATTTCTCTCCGCTGCCTGCTGCAGGGTAGAGACGCGCTCCGGATTAAGGCCGATAATGTGACAGGCAACAGCATCCAGGGCAACACTGTCACTGCTTGCCAGTATCAGTCCCAGGTGTTTCGGACTGCCCGCAGCGGGGCCGTTTCCTTCCATGGTCATTATTCCGTCCATAACCGCCAGGTGCGGCTTGGTAACCTGAAAAATATCCAGCAATATCCGCGTGAAGTCAGCAGGACGCGGCGCCAGCCGGTGATATTCCATTTTTAAGGCCCCGGGTACCGTGCCGTACATGTTCTTAACAGCACCGGTAAACAGCGCAGCACTGTGGGTTTTCAGCTTGGGAACCGTTATGACCACATCAGCATCAAGCACGGGTTTGGCAATATGCAGCTGCCGGGGTTTAACACCCCTGGGATTATCCACGGCTACAACTCCTGCCGTGTCAAAGTTTACCGTTTCCGCGCCCAGCCTATCCGCAACTTCCTTAATTCCCGATTTAATAAAACTCCGGTGGGTGCGCGAACGTCCCACAATCAACCCCCCGGAACTGTCTCCTACCACGGGATGAGCACCAAGCGCCTGCACCCGCTTGATCAAAGCCGCCACCACCGCAGGGTGGGTGGTGATAGCCTTTTCCGGCGGTTCCGGGCTCAACAGGTTGACTTTCAGCAGCACCCTGTCACCCTTTTTGACATACCTGGACAGCCCTCCCATAAGCTGCAAACACCTGTCTACCTGTCTGTCCACCAAATCCTGCTCGTAGTTGCGGCACTTTACCACAGCCACCCGCACCTGATTTTCTCCCGACATGAAAAGCCCCCCCTAAGCCAGCTTGCTGTTAATATTATTTCCTGCCACTGAAAAAAATCCTGCACATTTACCGACAAGCTGCCACAAAAGCAGAAAACAGTCTTTGAGAGTAAACATCATTTGCCCGGGTACACTCGGGATGCCACTGCACACCTATGACGAACCGGTGCCGCGTGGATTCTATCCCTTCCACAAGCCCATCAGCGGACCGCGCGTTGGCCACAAAACCCGGCGCAACGTCTCTTACCGCCTGGTGGTGAAAGCTGTTGACGCGAAGCCGCTCTACTTTCAATATCCCGTGCAGTTTAGTTGCCATGCCGACACTGACGTAATGGCTGACGTAATCTCTTGCCGCCTGCTGCTGGTGTTTTAGGGCCCCGTTATATTGACTGTAGATATCCTGATAAATGTTCCCACCGGCGGCAATATTTAACACTTGCACTCCCCTGCAGATGGCAAATACCGGTTTATCTGCTTGCAGCAACTCTTTGACCAGCAATATTTCAAATTCATCCCTCCCGGGTGTCATTTCCCCCATATTTGGGTGAGGCTCCTCATTGAAATACACGGGGTCCACATCCACCCCACCGGAAAGTATTAACCCGTCTATCGCCTGCACGTACTCTGCCACCGCCTCTTTTACAGCAGGAAGCAACAGCGGTACGCCATTGCAGGCGGCAACCGCTCCGGTATAATACTTACTCAGATAATAGCAGCCCGAGTGATAATCCTCACTGCAGGTAATACCAATCACCGGTTTCACCGGCATTCCCCCTTTCTGCCCGGTCACCACCGGCAACAAGGCCATTAATACTGTACATTAATAACTATATTCACCTGTCAGCAAATTAAGTTCAGGTTTCATCTCTGCAAAAAGACATTAAAAAAAAAAAAAAGCACCTGATAACTAACAGGTACTTTCTTGCATCTTAAATTTTCACCAGGCCCAGGCTGATTTCCAAGGCACTACTTACTTTCTCCATATATTCTTCATCCAGCACGGCAATTTTTTTCCGGAGACGGCTTTTATCAATGGTTCTGATCTGTTCCGTCAGAATCACCGAATCTCTTTCCAAACCGCTTTTCTGTGCAGGCATTTCCACATGGGTGGGCAACTTAGCCTTAGAAATCTGTGACGTGATAGCAGCTACAATAGTTGTGGGGCTATACTGGTTGCCAATATCGTTTTGAATCACCAGAACAGGACGCGTCCCCCCTTGTTCCGAACCTACGACCGGATTCAATTCAGCATAAAAAATGTCCCCACGTTTTACCTGCATGCTTACTTACACTCCGCCAATTTGTTTTCATAATAATCCTGTACTTCACGTTCCACTTCATAGTTTTCCATGGCCAGCGCGAGATTAATGTCCGCCATTTCCTGGTAGCCCTTTTTCATCTGCTCCCTTAAGGTCTTTTTCTTTCTTTCTGATATATATAATTTCATAGCTTCACGAATAAATTCGCTTCTATTGCGTTTTTCCATGGATGCTAAATCATCGACTTCCTCCAGCAACTTTTCCGGGAGACTAATCATGATCCGCTTTACGCTTGGCACAACGGCACCTCCAGTAACCACAATATTAATAAAGTCGACGCAAGAATCTATACTATATTATATCGATTAGTAAATCCGAATGCAAACAAATCTCATGATAAATTCATCACATAATGTTAACAATTACTTCCAGTATATTTATATACCCGCGGCACACGGTAGCTCACCATGCAAACGACTTCATAGTTGATGGTCCCAATCCTGGAGGCAATTTCCTCTACCGGAATGCATTCTTGCTGCTGTCTTCCCATTAACACCACGTGGTCACCCATGCTTACTTCTCCCTCTACATTGGTGACATCTATCATGCACTGGTCCATGCACACCCTGCCCACTACGGGTGCCCGCTGCCCGTTAACCAGCACCTGCCCCTTATTGGACAGCAGCCGGGTATAACCATCGGCATATCCCAGCGGCAGGGACGCTATCACCGCTTCCTTCTCGGTTACATACGTACAGCCATAACTGATTGCTGTACCCGGAGGCACCTTTTTTACGTAAGATATTTCCGCCTTCAAGGACATGGCCTGCCGCAACTTTAACCTCTCCCTTTGCACCTCTTCCGACGGGTACATACCGTAAATAATCAAGCCCGGCCTTACCATGTCCAAATGCGCTTCCGGCAGGTCTATCACAGCGGCACTGTTGGCGGCATGGCGAACGGGTATCTGCAAACCTTCTTTTTCCAATCCCTCCAGTACCCAGTGGAAACGCTCCAGTTGCTGCCTGGTGTATGTCTTGTCCGTAGCATCCGCAGCTGCAAAATGAGTATAGATTCCTTCAACCTCCAAATGTGGCAAACGGGCAATCCTCAAGACTTGCCCGATAGTATCTGCCCCGGGCAGCATACCGATGCGCCCCATACCCGTGTCAATTTTCACGTGTACTCTGGCCTTTCTTTTCGCCCTGGCCGCTGCCGCCGAAAGAGCTTCAGCCTGTTCCCAAGTATAGATAGTCTGTCTTAAATCATTGGCCACTACCAAATCCATTTGGTCCACGGGTGTATAACCCAGAATCAAAATAGGCACAGAAAACCCGGCATTACGAAGCTGCAGCGCCTCCTGCAGCAGGGCAACCGCCAGCCAGTCAGCCCCGTGAGCCAGGGCCACCTTGCTGACTTCCTCGGCACCATGACCGTAGGCATTGGCCTTGACCACAGCCATCAGTTTGGCAGAAGGACTGGTAATGCGGCGAATTTCGCAGATGTTATTGGCAATAGCCGATAAGTCGATTTCCGCCCACACAGGACGCAGCATGATATCACCTCTGACTACTTTCATTATCTACCCAATGTATGCAACACTTTTGGAATGTATCTTACCAAATCACCGGCAACAAGACCCATTTCACCGGTTTCCTTAACTGCCTCGTCACCAGCCCAGCCGTGAATAAAAGCGGCTGCAGCACTGGCTTTGCCCAGTGTCAAACCCTGAGCCAACAGAGCACCAACCATCCCCGCCAGCACATCACCGCTACCCCCCGTGGCCATACCCGGGTTGCCGGTGGTATTGATGTAAAGGTCCCCCTCGGGAGTCGCAATCAACGACCGGGCACCTTTCAAAACGGTGGTGGCCCGGTACTTCTCAGCCGCCTGCCGCACAGCTGCCAGTCGGTCTCCCTGTACCTGACCAGTGCTGCAGTGCAGCAGCCGGGCCATTTCCCCGGGATGAGGCGTCAGCACTACGTTTCGGGGCAACGTCACATCATTTAATTCAGCTATCAGCGTCAGAGCATCAGCATCAATGACGGCAGGTTTGTAAACCTTAGGCAGCATGGCCGCCAACAGGGATTTCACCGTCTCCTCCCTGGAAATACCCGGCCCGATGACCACTGCCGTAGCTTTGGATATCAAAGATAACAAATCATCCAGGGCTTCTTGCGAAAATACCTCGTTCTCCGTCTCCGGCAGTCCTTTGGTGAGAGCCTCGGGCACCTGGGCAGCCACCAGGTGCTGCAATGACCTGGGAACAGCAACAGTTACCAGGCCCGCACCGCTTTTAAGAGCCGCCTGAGCGGCCAGTACCGGCGCCCCGGTCATGCCGTTACTACCGCCGATAACCAGCACGTGTCCGTATGTACCTTTATGCCCGGTGACCTGGCGTTTGGGCAGCTGCTTCCGGCACCAGTCGCAGGTGAGCATTTCCATGTTGAGACCGGCTCTATCAATAACACTCTCCGGGATAGAAATGTCCCCCACTACCAGCTTACCGGTTACACTGGCACCCGGCTCCACCAACAAACCCAGTTTAGGCAGGCCAAAGGTAACAGTGATGTCCGCCTTGATACACTCGCCCTTGACTTTCCCAGTGTCCGCCTCCAAACCGGACGGAATATCAACAGACAGTACCGGAACACCTGCAGCATTTATCTCCTTGATTACCTGCCCGGCAATTCCCCTGGGGGACCCGCGAAAACCGGTGCCGAATATGGCATCCACCACCATATCGGCACACTTCAGGGAAATCTGCATGCGGGTAAGACTGCTTTCCTCTTGCAGCCGGTAAATCGGAACATTCATCTTGCTGATAATTGCCATGTTGGTCGCGGCATCCCCCGTAAACGCCTCGGGGTCCGCCAAGAGGTATACCTTAACCCGTGCCTTTTTGTTAACAAGATGCCGCGCAATAACCAGGCCATCACCACCGTTGTTGCCTTTGCCGACAAAAACGGCAATTCGCTTCCCGGCAACCTGGTAGTCAAAATATTTTTCGATTACCTCCACTACGCGCAAACCGGCATTTTCCATCAGCACGATCCCGGGAATCCCCATATCCTCTATGGCTGTCCTGTCCAACTCCCTCATTTGCGCTCCAGTTACTACTTTCATAAAGACACCTCCGGTTACTCCGCCATGACCACAGCCACGGCATGGCTTTTAGAATGGGATAAGGATACCTGCCAGCAGGAAATTCCTAAATCCTCCGCCAGTTCACGAGCCTTTCCGGTCAAAACCAATTTGGGTTTACCGCCCGGTTGGTTTATCACTTCAATCTCCTTTAACGGGCAGGCGCCCAAACCCCGACCCATTGCTTTTAAGGCTGCCTCCTTGGCCGCAAACCGGGCAGCCAGCGACGGGGCAGGTCGCTTTTTTTTCATGCAGTACTCCAGCTCTCGATCACTAAAGACACGTCCCGTAAACTTACCCCGCCACTTGCTCAACAACCTCTCTATGCGGTTTATTTCAATAATGTCCACCCCAATACCTGCCATAAAATCACTCCAATTAAAATATAGGATAGTTCCCGCTTTAATAGTTATAATAACATAATCGTTCGATAATATTTTACACCTAAGCGGCAGTATAACACAACTGACCCGCATTGCACCCGGCTTTTGCCGATCAGTGAGAGGGTGAAAATATTTTCTGAATTTTCTATCAACTCAAGCCGCAAATTCGTCACTTAAGTTTCACTTTTTTACTGCTGGCGGAATTTTTCTTTCAACATTATGTCAGCGGTTTTATAATAATAGCAAAACAGGGGCAAAACAAAAACAGCTAACATGTAAGCGACCGGCCTACTATTATTAATAATTTTCTTAATCTTCTGACACATAATGGACTAACCGTGATGAATAAACATGTTACGCCCCGCAAAATTGCCTTTTGCCACCAACAAAAGGGGGCAGGTGTATGAGCACTTTAAGTATATTCCTGCAAACTATCGGTATACTGGCGAGCAGCCAGAATCTGACGTCGGAAGAAGAACTGCTGAAAGAACTGCTGCGGTACCCACCAGAAATCGATTGTCACCTACCGCTTACCACTTTGCGTTTTGTGGTACTGGATACCGAAACCACCGGTCTGAAACCGCAAAAGGGCGATAAGATTATCTCCCTCGGTGCCGTAGTCCTGGAGAATGGCTCTATTAAGGAAGAAGATACTTTTTACCAACTGGTCAACCCCGGGCGCCACGTACCGGACACAATCACCAAACTGACCAGTATAACAGACCAAATGCTGCAGGATAAACCTCCTCTGACCGATGTGCTGGCACGGTTTCTGGTCTGGGCCGGCAGCAGCATTTTGGTAGGACACGCGGTACACTTCGACTTTGCTTTTATTAATAACCACCTTCTGAGAACCTTTGGTAAGAAACTGCGTCATAAATCACTTGATACCAAAAATCTTGCAAGCTATCTCTTCCCCAATCTATCCAATTTTTCTCTTGAAGAACTCTGCTCATATTTAGATATCCCGTGCGAACAGCGGCACCATGCACTGGGCGATGCCATTACCGCCGCCCGACTGTTAGAAACATTTATCCAAAGACTTTCCTCACTTGGAGTCCGCACACTTGACGACCTGGACAATTTTATTCGTTACCGCCGTCTGCTGAAGCATTCTTCTACCCCAAGCGGTGGTTAAATCAATCACAGGGAGGTGAAGCCGTGAAAAAAGATATTCGTCCCCCGCCTGAGATGGCAGTCAGGTAGTAGGAAGAAGATTACCGTCAAATGTTTAAGAAATTTAATTTACGGAGGTGTTACCATGACTGGCGATAGCCATAGTCAACTCAGCGAAAGGCAAAAAGCCTACTGGCGGAAAAATATAGGTTTAATCCGAAACCTGCTAATCGTCTGGGCACTAGTATCATATGTGGCTGCAATTATTTTGGCCAAACCGCTCAGCACCGTCCAGTTCTTTGGGCTGCCGCTGTCATTCTGGTTTGCCCAACAGGGTTCCATCTTAGTATTTATCTGTCTCATCTTCATCTACGCCGTGCGCATGGATACACTGGACGAGAAATACGACTTTCAGGAAGTAAGGCTGAAAGACAGGAATAAGGGGGTATCCACATGAGTCTAGAGGCGCTAACGTTAGTAATAATCCTCATTACCTTTGCCATCTACATCTACATCGGCTGGTGGGCCAAGGTTAAGGATACCAAGAGCTTTTACGTGGCCGGTAACGAAATCCCCGCTGTGGCCAACGGTGCGGCCATTGCAGCCGACTGGATGTCCGGCGCCTCCTTTATTTCCATGGCAGGGCTGATATCCTTTCTGGGGTATGACGGTACAATCTACCTGATGGGTTGGACCGGAGGGTATGTGCTGCTAACACTGCTTCTGGCACCGTACCTGCGTAAGTACGGCAAGTACACCGTACCCGATTTCATCGGTGACCGGTACTACTCCAACGGGGCTCGCGCCGTCGCCGCAATAGCAACCGTATTTATTTCCCTGACTTACGTTGCCGGGCAGATGCGCGGCGTGGGCATTGTTTTCAGCCGGTACCTGCAGGTGGACATTGTTGTAGGGGTGCTCATCGGTATGGGCATCGTGGCCTTTTTCGCCATCCTGGGCGGTATGAAGGGAATTACCTGGACCCAGGTGGTACAGTACACAGTCTTGATTGTAGCATACCTGATAACAGCCATTGCCATTTCCTTTATGCTGACGGGGATTCCCATACCACAAGTCGCCCTGACTTTTACGGACATTGCACAACGCCTGAGCAATCTCCAGGTGGAGCTAGGATTAAAGGAATACCTGGCACCATTCCAAAATCTATCTGCTATTAACGTGTTTGCCGTAACACTGGCACTGATGCTCGGCACCGCCGGGCTACCTCACGTAATCATCCGCTTTTACACAGTAAAAACCGTTCGAGCTGCCCGCTGGTCCGGAGCATGGGCTCTGGTATTCATTGCCCTGCTTTACACCACCGCCCCCGCACTGGGTGTCTTTGCCAAGTATAATCTGATCCAAAGCCTCAACAACAAGCCTGTTGAAGAAGTGATGCAAGTTGATTGGGTATCCAAATGGACACAAACCGGACTGCTGAAACTGGAAGACAAAAACGGGGACGGAAAGCTGCAGTTCACCTCCGACAAGGATACCAACGAGGTGACCATAGACCGGGACATTATCGTGCTTTCCACCCCCGAAGTGGCTAAACTGTCACCATTTGTCGTTGCCCTGGTGGCGGCCGGTGGTCTGGCAGCGGCCCTGTCCACGGCGGCAGGACTACTCCTGGCCATGTCCAGCGCCGTATCACATGATATATATTACCGCATCTTGAAGCCCGAAGCAAATGAACAGCAGCGATTAAAGGCGGCGCGTATCATGATATTCCTGGCCGTGTTAATCGCCGGCTGGTTCGGCGTCCACCCGCCGGGCTTCGTGGGCGAGGTGGTAGCTTTCGCCTTCGGCTTGGCTGCAGCCAGTCTCTTCCCGGCTATCCTCCTGGGCATTTTTGACCAGCGCATGAACCGCCAGGGAGCAATCTGGGGTATCCTTACCGGGCTGATATTCACCTTTGTGATGATTCTGCTCATGCGTTCGCCCCAGATTTTCGGTACCGCAAAACCCGTTATCGACAGCTTCCTGGGTATTAACGCCCAGGGTATCGGTGTAGTCGGCGCTATCCTCAACTTCATAGTTTCTTACGTGGTCTCCCGGGCTACGGAAGCACCGCCTGAAGAAATCCAGCAGCTGGTCGAAGACATCCGCATACCGAAAGGTGTTGGGCAGGCTGCCAGCCATTAAGCTAAGCACAAGTGAAACCATTTGCCGGGAAGAAGACATTCTTCCCGGCGCCATATTTTGATGCCACCAGCATTTCCGGTGTGTTGCAAAGGAGGTTTCCGATGACCGGTCTTTTCATGTTTGCAGGTTTAGCTGTTTTAACGGTTATTTTGTATCTACTGCATCCCTATCTCGACCTTCTGGTGGTACGTAAGGTGCTGGGTATTGCTCTTTTCTTACAGTTCTTTTATCTCATCGGCCATTACCTGACCGGCTGGCCCTTTCCCACACCACTGGTCATACTGCAGATTTTCCTCGTTGTGGCCTTAGGAGTAGCCCTGGGAGTGATTTTTGCCCGGATTTGGCCCCTGGCCCCCAACCCGGGACTGGAACGTATCATCCGCACTTTTCTCATCGTTACTCCCGCACTGGGCCTGGGTATCGGGCTTCAGATACTGCTGCAGGGCAGGCAGGCCACACAGGCCATTTACCTGGTCTTTGCCTTATCGGCCTGGTTGGGCTCGGGACATTTCATACGCAGAGCATAAATAACAATAGGAGGATAAGCAGATGACCGCTGAAAGCAACCGGCCGCTGGTCCGGGAAACTGTTTGTAAAGTCCTGAAAACAGTGCAACCTTTTTCTTCACTGCAGGCGGAAGAACTGGAACAGTTGGTTCCGAAAATCGAGTACCAAAAATACCCGGCTGACAGTTTTATTTTTAGGCAAGGGGAAGATTCCAAACGTGTTTTGTTTATTATCGTTTCCGGCCTGGCTGAAATCAGGGTGCGCAACGAAACAGGAAAGGAATCAGTTGCGGGCTACAGGCGGCAGGGAGAATTTTTTGGAGAAACGGTAATACTTTCCGACAAGAGTTACCCTGCTTCCATCAAGGCCTTAACTGAGCTGGAATGCCTTCTGGTACACCGCCAGGATTTCGAAGTTCTCCTTGAAAGCAATGCCACTTTCGCCAGTTTTTTTGGCCAGGTAGTGGTGGACCGTTTCCGCAGCCTGTTTCAGGAAGTGGCCCTGGAGCTGGGACCTGCGGTAACATATGAAAACCATGCTGCCTGGAAACGTGCCAGCGAGCTCATGAGCAAACCCGTAATTACCTGTTCCCCCCGGGAAAAAACCAACCAGATAGCACGCATCATGAGCCTGTACCACATCAGCGCCGTGGTCCTGACCACCGCAGACGGGGAAGTTTCCGGTTTGGTGACGGAAAAAGACCTGGTGGAAAAAGTAGTCGCCAACAGTCGCAGTCCGGATAATATCCGTGCCGAGGAAATCGCCAATAACAATCCCGTCTGTATCAGTCCGGACAGTTTTTACTACCAGGTACTGCTGGCTATGATTAAAGGCCAGGCCAAACATGCCATTGTTACGGAAAACAACAGACCCATCGGCATTATTACCATCCGTGACCTGATTCGTTCCCGCAATACAGGTGTCATCAGTGTAGTTGACAGGCTGGAGTCGCAGTCCGACCTTGAGAACCTGGCTCAAGTAGGCCGGGAAATTGATCAGATACTCAACGGACTGGTGGCAGAAAACGCGCCCATTCCGGAAATTCTTGACATAATTACCGAGTTTTATGATAGGCTTACCAGGCAGATTATTGACATCTCCATCGAAAAAATGCTGCCCGAATTCGGACCGCCTCCCGCCAAATTTTGCTGGCTCACCATGGGCAGCGGCGGGCGTAGGGAGCAATTTCTGCGAACGGACCAGGACAATGCCTTGATTTACCAGCACGTTGGCGACAAGCAGCAGGCAAAAAAGGCAGAACAGTACTTTGCGCACCTGTCCAACCTGGTTGTCAAGGGACTGACTGCATGCGGTTTTGCTCCCTGCCCGGGCAATGTCATGGCTGTCAATTCTCTCTGGCGCGGTGACAGCATGTACTGGCAGTCACAGGTAACCAGGTGGGTACAGCAGTCGGAAACAGTACACACCAGGCTGCTGACCATTTTTCTCGACTTCCGGCCGGTCTACGGTTACATGCCGCTGGCGGAAGAATTGCGCCACTTTGTTAACAGTAGTTTTAACAGCCAGCAGCTGGCTCTGGCATTTCTTGCCGAGGATGCCTGCCAGGGCAGGCTTCCCCTGGGTTTTCTGGGCAATCCGGTGGGCGAACGTTCCCGGGAACACCGGAGCGAAATCAACCTCAAAAGTTCCGTATCCGTTTACCTGGTGGACTGCGTCAGGCTGCTAGCGCTGAAGGCCAAGTGCCCGGTTACCAGCACGCTGGAGCGCCTGCACTTTTTAAAAAACGCCAATACTTTGTCGGAAGATTTAATCGAGCTGCTGGAAACCTCTTTTCAAACCATTATGCTGTTCCGGCTACGCACCAACTTGAAAAAACTGAAAGCCGGTAAAAGGCCGGACAATTATTTGGACCTGAAAACACTCAGCGTTCGCGAAAAATCATTATTAAAAGACACACTGAAGGCCATAGATAAGTTGATGCATATTACCAGAGAGGCCAACCTTCTTTACTAGTTATGAATGATTACCCGGTACAGGCTGTCACTTAACCGGCAACAGCAACCGGTGAACGGTACTTACATGCCAATCAATGGTGGAATTACCGTTCACCGACCATTTTAACAACTTTAACCACAAAAAACACCTTTTCACAGAACATTCTTTCAATTTTTGTGCAATTGCTGTTATTATGTAAGCAAAGAAGTTTTAAAAATTCCTGGTAAAAGGGGGTGGCGGCAAAGTTCACATTATATTATCTTAATATTCTAAATAATCAAATATTTATACGGAGGTGTTTTTGTTGACTGATAAAGCCAAAACTCTGGAAGCTTTATTAAAGGAAAACAGAACCTTCACGCCACCGGAAGATTTTGTCAAGCAAGCCAATGCCGGTGACGCCGGTATTTACGAAGAGGCAGCAAAAGACAGGCTTAAGTTTTGGGCCAAGCAAGCCGAACGCATTGACTGGTTTGAGCCCTATGATAAGGTTTTGGATTGGGACGAGGCCCCCTTTGCCAAGTGGTTTGTCAACGGTAAGTTAAATGTTGCCTACAACTGTATCGACCGTCACTTAAAAACCCACCGCCGCAACAAAGCAGCAATCATCTGGGAAGGCGAACCCGGTGACAGTGTCACTCTGACCTACCAGGACCTGCACCGTGAAGTGTGCAAATTTGCCAACGTGCTTAAAGACCTGGGAGTTAAAAAGGGTGACCGGGTCACCATTTACCTGCCAATGATCCCGGAACTGGCCATTGCTATGCTTGCCTGCGCCCGTATCGGCGCACCACACAGCATTGTCTTTGGCGGATTTAGTGCCGACTCTCTCCGCGACCGTATTGAAGACGCCGAAGCCAAGTTGTTAATCACCGCTGACGGTGGTTGGCGCCGGGGCAACATCGTTCCCTTAAAGGAAAATGCGGACAAGGCTTTAGAGGGCAGTACCACAGTAGAAAATGTAGTTGTGGTGGAACGCATCGGCCTGGAAAAATCAGGAGCCAATATGGTGGAAGGTCGCGACCTACTGTGGCACGAACTGATGCAAAACGCCTCCCGCCAGTGCGAACCGGAAGTTATGGATTCCGAGGATATGCTGTTTATCCTATACACCAGCGGCACTACCGGGAAGCCCAAGGGAGTAGTACACACCACCGGCGGGTACCTGGTAGGCGCAGCTACCACGCACTATTACGTGTTTGATATCAAGGATACGGACGTCTACTGGTGTACTGCCGACATCGGCTGGATTACCGGTCACAGCTACATCATCTACGGTCCTTTAGCCAATGGCGCAACTACCGTAATGTACGAAGGCGGACCAGACTACCCGCAGCGGGACCGTTTTTGGGAAATTGTAGAGAAATACGGGGTCAATATCTTCTATACCGCACCTACTGCCATCCGGGCCTTTATGAAATGGGGCACCCAGTGGCCGCAGAAGCACGACCTGTCTTCGCTGCGCCTCCTGGGTACTGTTGGCGAACCCATCAACCCCGAAGCCTGGATGTGGTATTACAAGTATATCGGCGGCGAGCGCTGTCCCATTGTGGATACCTGGTGGCAGACCGAAACCGGTCACATCATGATCACCCCATTGCCCGGTGTCACCAAAACCACACCCGGCACGGCAACCATTCCCTTCCCGGGAATTGAAGTGGATGTAGTGGATGACCAGGGCAACAGCAGCAACTCTGGCTACCTGGTTATTAAATCACCGTGGCCCGGTATGCTGCGTACCATTTTCCACGACCCGGAACGGTACAAGAACACCTACTGGAGCCGCTTTGAGGGGATGTACTTTGCCGGTGACGGTGCCAAAAGAGATGAAAACGGCTACATCTGGGTGCTGGGCAGAGTAGACGATGTCATCAACGTCTCCGGTCACCGTATTGGAACCATGGAAGTGGAAAGCGCCCTGGTGGACCATCCCAGCGTGGCAGAAGCCGCCGTCATCGGTAAGACTCACGAGCTCAAGGGGCAGGCAGTTTCCGCCTTTGTAACGCTTAAAGAAGGATATGAGGGAACCGAGGAACTGCGCCAGGAGTTAAGGCAGCACGTGGCTGAAAAAATTGGTGCCATAGCCAGACCGGACGATATTTTCTTTACGGCCGAACTGCCAAAGACCAGAAGCGGTAAAATCATGCGCCGCCTGTTGCGGGATATCGCCGAAGGACGCGCTCTCGGGGATACAACAACCCTGGCAGACCCCTCGGTGGTGAAAAAATTAATGGAACAGGGCAAGGCATAAACCGGTACGGGCCCCGTCACGGGGCCCCTAACTTAAAATTACACACGAAAATCTCCCGTTTCATTGAGAAAAGCTTTTTCTCCCCAGCAAGCAGGATAAATAGCAAACCAAAAGTTTTCCCGCATACACTACATTAGAAATGATTTACCACTGCAGGAAAAGCAGTAAATATTATCGAAATATTATTACAATTTTAAACGCTGGTTGGGGAGGCGAACTGCTATGGTGTATTACAGTTTGCTGTTAATGGGAATAGTAGCAACCGGATTAGATATGCTGTTTTTCACCAGGTTTGGTTTTTTAAAGTCCTGGCAGCTTGCAGGTGTCGTCCTGATTATTAATATTTCCGCACTGGCTGCAGCTGCATGGTGGCTGGAAAAATCTCACGAAACGAGAGAAACAGTGGAGGAAACTCTAAAACCATACGACCCGACACTGAAAATAGCCAGCGAGACCCTGCCCATTCTCCGTGGGGGGTTAACTGAATTTTCCGCACAGCAAATCGCGGAAATCATCCAAAAAATCACCGAAGTTCCGGCTGTGGCCGTGACCAACCGCGAGCAGGTGCTGGCCTACCTGGGTGTAGGCTGCGAAATGCACCAGCCGGGAGACAAGATTCTTACGGAAGCTACCAAGGAGGTACTCCGGACCGGTAAACATAAGGTAGTACACACGTCCAAACAGCTCAACTGCCCTATTGAAAATTGCGATTGCCCTTTGGACGCAGCAGTTATCGTCCCTCTGAAAAACAAGAATGAAGTGGTGGGTACATTAAAACTGTACCAAACGGAAGACGGGCAGCTTCCTCCCCATGTCATTCGTTTGGCAAAGGGTATCGGCCAGCTGCTGAGCATGCAGATCGAGCTGGCGGAGCTGGACCGGCAAACTCAACTGCTGACCATGGCAAAATTGGATGCATTGCATGCCCAGATCAACCCGCACTTCTTTTTCAATACACTGAATACCATTATCATGTACAGCAGAACCAACCCTGACAAAGCCCGGCACTTGCTGATACGGTTGGCGGAATTTTTCCGCCAGACCCTGAAAAGACATGGACATTTTATCACTCTTGAAGAAGAGCTGGAGTGCGTAAACACCTACCTGGAATTGGAAAAGGCACGGTTTGGCAACAAATTGCAGATTGTCCAAGAAGTACCGGAATACCTGCTGGACTACAAGGTGCCCGTGCTGAGCATCCAGCCGCTGGTAGAAAATGCAGTCAAACACGGCATCACTCCCAAAGTGGGCAATGGAACTGTCAAGGTTCAGGCGCGCAAAGAACGGAATGAACTAATCCTGGAGGTAACCGACGACGGTGTGGGCATTCCCACCGATAAAATAGAAGAAGTACTGCAGCCCGGCGTCGGTTCCGGCAACGGTGTCGGTCTCAGCAACGTTCACCAGCGGATTAAAAATCTGTTTGGTGAGGATTACGGGTTAAAAATTGTCAGCACTGTCAATGAAGGCACCTCAATCAAGATCCGTATTCCTCTGATTACTGACGACAGTGAGATTATTACCTCTTACAGAGGAGGCCTCGACTACTATGAAATTGAAAGCGCTCATCGTCGACGATGAGTATCCGGCCAGAAAAGAACTCAGATACATGCTTGAACAATTTGATAATGTGGAAATAGTGGGTGAAGCGGCAAACGCCCGGGAAGCCCTGAAGCTAATTTCCGCGTTAGACTATTCCATACTGTTTCTCGATATCGAAATGCCCGGTATGAGCGGTTTGGAATTAAGCACCATCTTGCAGGACATCCCTAACAAACCTTACATCATATTCGTCACGGCTTATGAGGAATATGCCGTCAAGGCATTTGAAGTCAACGCGGTAGATTACGTGCTAAAACCCTTTGACGAAAAGCGTTTTTATCAAGCCATGCAAAAAGTGTTTCGACTTGCAGAAAAGAATAAGGAAAAAGAAGAGAAAACCAGCGAAAAACCCGAACCTGCTATCCTGAACAGACTGCCTGTGGAAAGCAACGGCAAGACCCTGCTTATTCCCGAAGACGATATCATTTATGCCTTCACGCAGGATGAAAACGTCTATATAAAAACTGCCACTGACAAATATATCTCCAAATACACCTTGAAAGAACTGGAAAACAGGCTGAATGACCAATTTTTTTTCCGCACTCATCGGCAGTACATTGTAAATTTAAGTAAGGTGAAAGAGATTGTCTCCTTCTTTAACGGCACCTATAACCTAATTGTGGGCGATAAGGAACGCAGCGAGGTTCCGGTAAGCAGAAATCAGGCCAGAAAACTGAAAAAGTTTCTGGGAATGTAAAAAAGCGCCTCAGGCGCTTTTCTTTAGGCAGTATACAATCCAATTTTTACTTAAATTCCCTCATCCCTCACAGCCTATTGTTGAACAGCCTCCTCCCGGCAAACTTCCGGCGGCATAAACTTCAAGGCTATTAAAATCAGCGTGGAAATAATAACTACATCGTCAATATGTCCCAAAACCGGTATAAAAATCGGGAATAACGTTAAAAGGCAAAAATTGTACCCCGGCGCCGCCCACAGCAGTACCCTGCTCAGCAACGGGGCGCGCGGACCCGCGTAAAGAGCCCGGTAAAAATTAATTCTCGTTTTTAAATGCTTACGGATATTATGCAGCCTCTCCTTTCCCGTCTCCCGTTTCATTTCTCATACCTCACATAAAACCTTTGATTGAAGCATGCAGGAAAAACTACTTCTTATGCAGAAAGCATTATTTAACAACCCGTTGAGGTCGTTAGGCGGTTCCGGTGCTGATAATTTTAAAATAAGCCACATATAATTAAATATATCCAAACTGCGGCCAACACAGCAGCGGCCAGAACAAGCGCCTTTAAGTTTTCTTAAACTAAAATAACATATTAAGGAGGGACTAAAAATGCCAATTATCACGATTGAAGCGGGGAAAATGGAGAAAAGTCAAAAAGAAACGTTAATCCAGGATTTCACAAAAGTGGCCAGCAAAACCCTGGGGATTCCGGAAGAAGCATTTGTGGTATTAATCAAGGAAAACGATCCCGATAATGTCGGTTCAGGCGGTGTGATGCTGAGCAAGAAATTTGCAGAACAGAAATAATGGTACAGCACCCCCTGGTGCATCCACCAGGGCCTTTTCTTATTCTATGTAAGCAACGGGTACAGTTTTGGGTCTTCACTTTTAATTCTTCTTTTCAACGCCGCAAACAAGCTTCTCGTATCTTTAATAAACAGGGAGCAATTTTCTTGATGCGCTGGTTGTTTCGATACTGGTTCAGATAAATTTGATAGACCTGCGATATGTCTCCCATCTCGTCGGCAAATTGTTTCGCCAGCAACCTGACCCGGTCATCAGCATGATTTAATAACCGGGGATAAGGGCACTTATCTAAGCATTGCTTCCATCCATTCAACTAGCTCCAAAATCTCCCGATACTGTCTTTTTAAGTTATTTAATCTCGCAGGCCATCACTCCCTGGATTTTTAAAGTTAGCCAAATTTTACCTGACCAGGGCACCGGCTGATGTGACAGCCGTCACACTCGATTTTATTAATATTTTACAAAAAGGACACAATTTCTTGAAACCTTTGGGAAGGAGATATCATCATGAAAAAAATTGCCCTGTTTTGTCTCTTAGCTTTAGTAATGCTTTCACTGCTGGTTTCCGGCTGCAATGACAAACCTGCAAACAACACGTCAAACGAAAATTCCGGTACTCCGCTGCAGGAAAAACCAATCCAGGCTCCGGACCAGGACAATGCACCGCAACACCAGGCTTACCCCGAAGAAGTCTCTACCTGGCTGAACACATTCAAACCGCTGTTTGCAGCAGACTATAGAGTTGTGGATGGGAAAACGTTCTTCATGGTGAGCTGGGGAGAAAAACCTTCCGGAGGGTACCACGTTAAAATAAGGAATATTGAACAAAAAGCAGATAAAACAATTGTCAGGGTGGAATTTTCGGAGCCCAAGCCGGGTGAAATGGTTACCGAGGCACTGACCTATCCCTACGCGGTAGAAGCGGTTGAGGGAGTTGTACAGGAACCTGTTGTATTCACAACCGCCGACGGCAAAACGGTTATCCCCAGAATTATTGGTTTGGAAGGAGACATTAACGATTTTGAAAGCAGAAACGAAAATATCGCCGTATTGAATTTTCAGTACCGTTCCGGCCAAGTTACCGTACGGGGTATTGCCAGGGCATTTGAAGGCAGTCTGGCTTACTTTATTCGCGACACCCAAGGAAACGTCATTGACGAAGGTATAATCATTACCGAGGCAGGCGCACCCGATTGGGGAGCATTCCAGTTAAGAATAAAAGATATCCCGCCAGCAGCCGAAAAACTGGTTTTATTCTCAACCAGCGCCAAAGACGGCAGTAAAATAAATAGCCTGGAGTTTACCCTGGCACCGGCAAAATAACTAATTAAATGTTATCAACCAGTTGACAAAGTGTATAGAACTGAGTAAAATAACTACGAACTGAATACCAAGGGGAGTAGCTGCCGGGATTTTTCCCGGTGATAAAGTCGTCATTGCGGCCCTGACGGCCCGGCTTTATCTACCCGTGTGGTAAGCGAGACCTTCACTTTTTCTTTTGTTTGCGGAAAAAGTGGAGGTCTTTTTTGTTACTGCACGGAACCGACAAGACTTTGGTAAATAAAATCACAAAAGGAGTGGTAAGCAGTGTTGGTAGTAATTACATTACTAGGCTCTCTGACAATCATTCTGGCAAGTGCGGAGCTTTTCACAAACGGCGTGGAGTGGCTGGGCAAGAAACTCAATTTGTCCGAAGGTGCAGTGGGCAGCATTCTGGCCGCCGTGGGTACAGCGCTGCCCGAATCGATAATCCCCGTTATCGCCATTGTATCTGGAACCGGTACGGAATCACACGAGATTGGTATCGGTGCCATTCTGGGAGCACCTTTTATGCTGTCAACTCTTGCCATGGCTTTAGCCGGTACGGCAGCCATCATCTTCAGGCACCGCGACCAGGAACGCCTGGAAATACAGGTTAACAAAAGGATTATACTGAGAGATTTGAGCTTCTTTCTCCCCGTTTACTCTTTGGCAATCATGGCCGCGTTTATACCGGTAATAGTTATTAAATATGGTATTTCCCTGTTGCTGATAAGTACCTACATGTTTTACGTATACAAAATCTTACGAGACGATGCCAGCATGGGAGACGAGGAACTGGCACCGCTTTATTTCAGGCGCAAAAGCACCAACCTGGAATTAAGCTGGGTCATCTTGCAAGCTGCCGTAGCGCTGGGAAGCATCATTTTAGGTGCACACCTGTTTGTCAGCGCCATTGAAGAGCTGGCTCACATGATAGATTTACCGGCATTTGTGCTGGCCCTAATTATTGTACCCATTGCTACGGAGTTACCGGAAAAGTTCAACAGCGTCATCTGGATAAAAAATCACAAGGATACTTTGGCGCTGGGGAATATTACCGGCGCAATGGTCTTTCAAAGCTCTATCATTCCGGCATTTGGCATCAGCTTCACACCCTGGCAACTGTCACCGCTGGCGTTACTCAGTGCAGTATTGGCCCTAATCTCCACCTGCTCGGTATTCCTGTTGTTAAAAACCCGTGGCCGGCTGCACCCGCTGAACCTGGTCACCAGCGGACTGTTCTACCTGGTATTTGTCGGTGCTATTTTTAAGTTTCATTAACGCAATGTTAAAATAGGATTTCGTTAAACACCCTACGACTGATGTTAACACGTGTGGTCATGAGGCCTTGCGCAAACCCGGCACCCAGTCACAGGCAAAACGTCGAATAAAATTTTTATTTTTGTATTTGTTAACAAAGCGTAAAATACACTGCTGCCTGTACGACTGAGTGCCGGGCCGGCCTAAGCCCTCCGCCGTGTTAGCATCAGTCTTTTTTCAACTTGGGAAGTTTGCAGTCTTTACCTAAGTTGATAAAATCCGATTAACTTAAGCATAAATAACAGCCGGCAACAAAAAATAATCCTTAGAATATATTTATCACCGCAAGATTTCATACGGCATATAGCTACGGAGGTGCAGTAATGATAAGGGATAAATTGATACTAGCCGGTGCCGCCGGTGTGGCCGGAGGAATTATCAAGGCAGTAATCATCCAAATAGCATTCTATCTGGGTTTCTCCAAGGTAACTCTAACCTCTTTTGCCGCGTCACTTTTTCTCCCGGCAGGTCTTTTAACCACCGCAGGTGGAACCGTTGTCGGTCTGGTAACTCACTTGTTATGCAGCATTCTTTTTTTTCTACCATTTTCTTATGCCCTGGAAATAACAGGCCCGGACTACCACTTTAGCAAAGGCCTGGGCTTCGGGGGCGCCGTGTGGCTGGTCAATATCGGCCTTATTGCATACTTTACCCCGTGCCTGAGCTTGGTCAGAACGGATACGGGTACGCTTCTGTCATTTCTGGTCGGGCACCTTGCTTACGGCATTACTGCAGCCTTCATCGCAGTGAGATACGGTTATAGAGTACCCGCAGATAAATAAAATTAGCCGGACATAAGAAACCCTTCCCCTCCTTCACGCCGTCCATATAAAAATTATAATTGCCTGACCGGCGGCCAGGCAATTATAGGGGGACATACAAGTGCTTCAATTTTTTGGGGGTGGGCACTTAGGAGGTGCTAGAGATAGTATCGCATATTTTTATTAGAAAGTTTTGATGAAATTATTAAGAATTTGTGAATTTCAAAAACCAGTATTTACAGGGCAAAAACCTTACTAATTCGCATCCTTTCCAATTGGTAATTGATATTTATTCTTATTTGATTGGCAAAAAATAAATCCTGCCAACTTTTCTTTTACATAATTAATTATAAATGATAACTATTCTCATGTCTATACCTTTTGGGGGAAATTTTTAAAGGGATGCCTTTGCGGCATCCCTTGAACTTAGCTTATTTCAATTTGGTAGTCATTTCCCCGGTTTCTGCTACTGCGTGGCAGTTGCGGCAGCTTCCACCGTAATTGGAAACGAAGTGGTTGTCTTCCCCAGTCAGGTGTACTTTATGTACCGCCTTATCCAGAGGATTATCTCCATCCGGCTTATGGCAGGTGAGGCAGTCTTCACCGTTTTTAACTTCCATAGCTGGATGGTTGAATTCTTCCTTCATAGCCTTCAGTTCAGCAGTGAGAGTATAGTCTTTTTCCTCGCTGACTTTTCTGTGACAGCTGTTACAATTTTCCTTGCCAAAGTCCTTGCTGGAAGATTTGATCACCTGCAGTTCTACATCCTGGGCCAAACCTTTAACAACCATTTCGTTGTCAGCGGTTAAAGTGTGGCAGTGCACGCAGCTTCCGTCATAGTTGCTGACAAAATGGTTTTCTTCCCCGGTCAGGTGTGCCTTGTGCAGTACCTTATCCAGGGAGTTGTCTCCATCCTGATGGCAGGTGAGACAATCCTGCGGCCCTTCAACCTCCAGTTGTGGATGGTTAAATTCCTTGTTCATAGCTGCCATTTCCGCAGTAAGCGTGTAATCTTTTTCCTCGCTCACCTTTATGTGACAGCTTACGCAGCCTTCGGCTTTTTCATCGGAAGAGACGTAAGTGATTTCTTCTTTTTCACCCTGAGCTTCTCCACCAGAAGCCTGCTCTTCCTGTTTTGCCTCTTCCGGCTGCTCTTTTTCTGCCCCCTGCTCTTCCTTGGCTTCTTGTTGAGCCTGCTCATCATTTTGCTGCTGTTCCTGGGCAGCCTGCTGCTGGTCTTGTTCTGGTTCTTCAGCATTTTGGCCACCGCAACCGGCTACCAGTAAAGCAGTCATGACAAGCACACCTAAAAGAAGTAGAAGCACTTTACCTTTGCGCAAACCTTTCACCTCCTTTCTGTTAAAGTAGTTTATAGGCAGAAGGAAAACCCCTTCTTGCCACCATAGTGATTAAAAAAGCCAACGATTCTGGCTAAGATAAGGGGTTATAGAAAATCCATCTCCCAAGTTGTTACATATTTGCTGCTTACTTATAACAAAGCATCATCACTAAATTAGCTTCATGGCTTAGCTTTTACCTCTTGGCATAGAAAATCTTTCCATAATATATTTCGACACCACTGCAGAAAATCCTCCTAAACCAAAAGCAAATTTTAATACTAAATCAGTACCATTATACTTTGCGAAATTTTCGCACATGTTAAGTAAAAAAACGGCAACTACTGCCGGGCCTGCACCACTTGATAAAGGTGGCCATACCAACAGGCTGTTTTCTACCGGACAACCGGTCCTGCTTCCCTCACTTTTTGCGGTACACCGGAGAACCGCTTGAAATTGTCAGCAAATCTGCGGGCCAGTTCCCTGGCCTTTAAGTCATAAGCTTCCTTATCTTCCCAGGTATTACGCGGGTTTAAAACATAGTCGGGGACTCCCGGACAGGTTTGGGGAATGGCCAATCCAAACACGTTGTCTTTTTCGTAGGGGACATCATCCAACTGCCCATCCAATGCAGCGGCCACCATTGCCCGGGTATAACCCAGGTTTATCCTTTTACCCACGCCGTAAGGACCCCCAGACCAGCCCGTGTTGATAAGAAATACCCTGGAATTGTGACGCTCTATACGTTCACCCAGCATTTCCGCATAAGTCATGGGCGACAACGGTAGGAACGGAGCTCCAAAGCAGGCCGAGAAGGTAGCCTGGGGTTCCTTGATACCTCGTTCCGTACCCGCCAATTTACTGGTATAACCGGATAGGAAATAATACATGGCCTGTTCCTGGTCAAGTTTGGCTATGGGCGGCAGTACGCCAAAAGCATCCGCTGTCAGGAACACCACCGTTTCCGGATGTCCGCCAACACCCGGTATGACCACACCGGGAATATAGTCCACCGGATATCCCGCTCGTGTATTTTCAGTATACTTGTCGCTGTCAAAGTCTACCTGCCGGGTGTTTTCATCCACCACAACATTTTCTACCACAGTGCCAAAACGAATGGCTTCCCATATTTGCGGCTCGTTTTCCCGGGACAGCCGGATACACTTGGCATAACAACCACCTTCAAAGTTAAAAATGCCAGTATCCGCCCAGCCGTGTTCATCGTCACCGATCAGCCGCCTGTTGGGATCAGCGGATAATGTAGTTTTGCCCGTTCCGGACAGGCCGAAAAACAGGGCCACGTCGCCATTGGGCCCAACGTTTGCCGAACAGTGCATGGGCAGCACACCCTGCTGGGGCAGCAGGTAATTCATAACGCTAAAAATGGATTTCTTCATTTCCCCAGCATAATGCGTTCCGCCAATGATCACCAGGCATTTTTCAAAGTTGATAATCACAAAAGCTTCCGACCGGGTACCGTCAATTTCCGGATCAGCCTGGAACCCGGGAGCACTTATTAACGTAAACTGCGGTCTGTGTTCTGCAAGTTCCTCTTCCGTAGGGCGAATAAACAACTGGTGTACAAACAGGTTTTGCCAGGCATATTCATTGATAAAACGAATAGGCAGGCGGTATTTGGGATCAGCACCGGCAAAGCCGTCAAAGACAAACAAATCCCGCTGCTGCAGGTAGGCTGCCAGCCGCCAGTACAGACGCTCAAACTTTTCCTGGCTGATGGGCTTGTTGACTTCACCCCAGTCAATCTGGTCCTTAACCTCGGGACCGTTGACGATAAATTTGTCATGAGGAGATCTACCAGTGTATTTACCCGTCAACACGGATAAAGCACCACTTTCGGTTAACACACCTTCCCCTCTGCTCAAACTCATTTCTACCAGCTTGGATACCGATAGATTGCGATATACTTTCCTCCGGCTGTTAATACCCAGTGCTTGAAACTGCTGACTGATATCCATCGTTCTCCCCTTCTAACCAATTTTTTAGTATAATGTATACATATTAAACGCGTTTTTAAAATGTTCGATACTATTTATATTTTTCCTGCTAAATATGTCATATTAATTTAGCCATTTTTTAAAAAGGGTTATTCTATATAATAACGCCTTGCGACATGGCAGTAACCGGGTTTATGCAAAGAAAAAAGCTCACACCAGCGGTATAAGCTAAACAGAACGGATACCTATTTTTCTATCAAATGCAGGGACTCGCGCGGCAGGGAAATCCGACACCTGTCCCCGGGCTTGAGATTGCGTTTTTCCACCACATGACGCGGCAGCAGCATTTCCACATCATAAACATCCGCAGTAGCCCGCAGCAGCAGCTGGTACTGTGCCCCCTGGGGAAATACCGATACGATGGTAACTTCCAACGTATTTTCCTTGGGACGCTGGTCTCTTTCCGGGCGCAGGTAAAGTACGTTTTCCGGACGAATGCCAAACACCACCCGCTGCCCTATCCTTACCGGCCGGTAGTCCATTTCTACCGTAAACTTTTCACCCTTTACCGTTACACTTTGCCGGGGAACTACATCCACCACCCGGCCGGTATAAATATTTCGCATTCCCACAAAGCGGGCAACCTTACGACCGGCCGGTTGTGAAAATACCTTGTGCGCTGAATCATACTGCAAAATGCGCCCCTCATCCATGACAGCAATTTTATCCCCCAGAGTTATGGCTTCCACTAAATCATGGGTAACAAACACAGCCGGAATGTTATAGTGTTTCAATACCTTTACCAAGTCACGGCGTAATTTGTGGCGGACAAAGTTATCCAGGGCGGAAAAAGGCTCATCCAGCAACAGTACCTGCGGGCGGCTAACCAGCGCCCGGGCAAGAGCAACCCGCTGGGCCTGTCCCCCGGAAATCTGGGCAGGCAGTCGATCCACCAACTCCTTTATGCGCAGAATGTCCAGCAGCTGTTCCAATTCCTGCTGCGGTACATCTTTTGCCCGGGTACTGTAGAGAATATTTTCTTTAACTGTCAGGTGGGGAAATAAGGTCGGGTATTGAAACACGTACCCCACCCGCCGCCTGTGTATGGGCAATACCTGTGGCCGCCCCGATCGGGAACGGAAAAACACCTGACCGTTAGCCGTGATATCTCCACTATCCGGGTGCAGCAGTCCTGCAATCAGGTTTAATAATGACGACTTGCCACAGCCGGAAGGACCGAGCAGGACGGTCAAGCCTCGGCCAATTTCCATATCAACCTGCAAGAAAAAATCCCCCAACTTTTTGACAACGTTTACCTTAAGCATTTGGCCACTCCCCTGCTAAGCCTTAACACGCGCCTAGTAAAGATTAACACCAGCAGTGAAAACATAATCATGAGACCGGCAATCACCATGGCTGCCTGCAGGTCACTTTCCATGGCAGTATAAATAGCAAGCGGCAATGTTCTTGTGACACCCTGAAGGTTGCCGGCAAACATAATTGTTGCCCCGAACTCCCCCAAAGCACGTGCCCAGCTCATTACCGCCCCGCCCAGAAGGCCGGGAAAGCTTAACGGCATGGTTACCCGCCAGAAAGTGCGCCAGGAATCCACTCCCAGTGTTAAGGAAGCCTTCTCCAGGTTGGCATCCACCATGGCAAAACTATTAACCGCAGACCGCACAAAAAACGGCGCCGCCACAAAAGTTTGTGCAATAATTACGGCAGCTGTTGAAAACGGTATGCTCCACGGCAAATAACGCCCCAAGAGACCGTTGCGTCCAAAAGTCAACAGCAGGGCCACCCCTGCCACTGCCGGCGGCAGCACCATTGGCAAATCCACCAGGGATTCCAGGTAAACTTTCCCCTTAAAATCCCCGCGCGCCAGCAGGTAAGCTAAAGGAGTTCCCAGGAAGGCAGCCAAAATCATGCTGGTTAGACTGGTCACAATACTGAGCCACAACGCCTCGTAGACAATAGGCTGCGCAAGTTTGGCCAAAAACAGCATCAAGTCCAGGTTGACAAAAATTGCTCCCAACGGAACGAGGAAAAATAACAACATGATGAGGCTGGGCACAATAACAACCGCCTGTAGTTTACGCATAACTCATCTCTCCCGCAGCCTTACTGGAAGCCGTAACCTGATAAAATTGCCTGTCCCTTACGAGACAGCACATAGTCTATAAACAGTTGCGCAGCAGCACTGTCACTGCCAATAAGCTTGGTAATGTAATACCCAGCTTGAACGTTGTATTTACGGGGCACCGGGATGGCCAGGACCCGGTCTTGCAAATCACTGTGCAAATCCGTCCCGTAAACAAACCCGGCATCTGCTTCACCCAGGGCTACTTTGGTCAGCACGTTCCTGACGCTGGTTTCTTCCGATACCAAGTTCTCCAACACTTTGGCGGCATAATTATTGCCCAAATCCTCTTCCACTTTTTGCAGTACCTGGCGGCTGTAACTGCCTACCGGCACTTCCGGCAGCGCCAGCACCAGCCGGTGCTGCTTCACCAAATCCTTCAGGGTTTTGATACCCGCCGGATTGTCCTCAGGAACAACCAGCACCAGCCAGTTATGTGCAAAAACCTGCGGTTGAGAAACCAGTCCTTGTTCTACCAGGGCCTGCACATGCCGCTGATTTGCTGCGGCAAATATGTCTGCCTGCACTCCCTGTTCCACCTGGGTCCGTAGCTTTTGCGTGCCGGCAAAATGCAATTTCACCCTGATGCCAGGGTTATCAGCCTCAAATGCCTGAGCCAGTTCCGCAAAACTGTCGGTAAGCGAGGAAGCAGCCAGAATAACCAGCTCATTGTCCTTATCACTGGCTCCATATTTAAAACCAAAAACCAAAATGGTGAATGCAAACAGCACTATTATTAGCACTCTTATTCCTCTCAGTAAGCCGGCCTTTGACATCGGTTTCACCCCAAATACCCCAAATAAACTGCTTTATACTATTAACTGGCTTCTCCCTTTTTCAAAAACTTTTCTTCAATGAGATCAACAATACTAACCGCATCATTGATGTCGATACACGGCGCATCGATATCCAGCGGTTCATCGGTAGCAACACAGATCAATTCGTCGGCAGTACATAACAGCCCCCTGTTGAGTTCCTTGCGGTGCACTTCTATCTTGGGTTTGTCACCGGACTTGTACCCCTCCGTTAAGACAATGTCCACGGGCGGCAGTTTTTTTACCAGGTCATCCAGCGCCATTTCTTCACCATACGTTCTTGCTATCATGGCCATTTTCTCCCTGGAAGAAATCATGATGGCATCGGCACCCGCGTGAAAATGGCGGTAGGTATCCTTACCGGGTTTGTCCATTTCAAACCGGTGCGCATCATGTTTAATAGTCGCAACTTTATAACCTCTCTTCTTTATCTCGGGAATCAACTTTTCCAGCAGCGTTGTTTTACCTGACCCTGATTTTCCGACAACACTGATTACCGGTATCATTTATTCACTCTCCTTTTCCAAATTGTCCAACAGGATGACATCAACTTCCTCGCCGGCCTGCAGCGGTCCACTGCCTGCCGGAATTTCAATAAAGGCATTAAATCCTTTCAATGAGCTTAAGTGCCCTCCCGTAATACGGCGTACTTTCCAGACACCGTCAAAGCAGGCACAGGCGTAAAGGTAACGGTTCCGTCCCTTTGACGCCTTGGGAAAGTCATTTTCCAGCACTGCTTTTATCCGGGACGAAAAATAAGTATTTTTGCCGCTGAGTTTGGCAATTGCCGGTCTGGCTAACAGGTTGAAATTTAATAATGCCCCGTTGGGTTTACCGGATAAACCAAGATATAACGTTCCATTGCCAATCACTGACACAACCGGCATGCCGGGTTTAATCTGCAACTTCCAAAACAGGGCTTCATCAGCAATTTTTAATAACGCTTCTCTTACCAGGTCATAATCCCCCATGGAAACCCCGCCGGTACTCAATACCAGGTCAGCTTCCTTTCCCGCTCTGAGCAACATTTCCCTGGTTGCCTCCAACTCGTCGGGCATTGAAGGATAAATCAGCGGTTCCCCACCGAGCTCTTTCACGGCAGCTGCAAGCATATAGCGGTTGCTGTTCCTAATTTTACCCGGCACCAACGGTTCGCTAATGTCCAGCAGCTCATCCCCCGTGGTCAGCACGGCTACTTTAGGACGCCGGTAAACTTTCACCGTACCGTAACCCTGGGATGCCAGTATCGCCACTTCACCAGGACCCAAGACCGTGCCCGGGTGCAGCAGCAAATCTCCTTGCCGCATGTCACTACCTGCCTGGTCCACATTGGTACCCGGAGCTATATTGCCGGGAACAACCACTTCGTCTCCGTTCCTTTTCACATCTTCCCGCTTTACAACGCTATCCGCACCTTCCGGCAATGGGGCTCCCGTCATCAGCATGATACAAGTGCCCGGTTCCACCGTTCGCGCTGCCACCTTCCCTGCAGGCAGCTCTTCTACAACCGTTAAGGTTACCTGCTGCTTGCTTTCCGTATCAGCTGCACGAACCGCGTAGCCGTCCATGGCAGACCTGCAAAACGGCGGCAGAGAATCCCTGGCTACAATTTCCTCGGCCAAAACCCTCCCCTGAGCATCCAGCAATTCAACTTCTTCCGTCCCCACAGTCGACAGTCGAGACAGTATCAGTTGCTGCGCATCAGCAAGCGGCAACATTTCCCTCATTTTTTCTGCCTCCCACTCTCTTGTTGCTGTATGATGCTGCGAGCTTGTTCCAACTCTTCCGGTGTATTAACATTCATAAATACCCGGTTCAGTTTGATACCTTGATAGGCGGACCCGTCCACGTATTTCACCTTTACCCGGGGATAAAAGGCTATAATTTTGGAAACCGAGTTCCGCAGGCACTCTTCAATAGGCTCAACACAGGTTCTGGCATATACCGCAAATAACGGCTCCAGATGGTCACCAATCCGGGGCACCACCACGTCATACCCCTCAGCCTCATCAAGCAGCTTTTTCCCTATCTGCGGGTCCATAAAAGGCATGTCACAAGCAGTTACCAGGCTGTATTCATTGTCAGCAGCTTGCAACCCAGCATGCATACCGCTTAACGGACCCAAGCCGGGAATTATATCCGTCACCACTTCAACACCCAGGTAGGTGTATTTGTCAGGTTCATTGCTGACAATGACAATCTGATTACAGCACTGTTGCAGCTGCGCCACAGTTCTATCAATTATTCTTTGGTTTCCGACCCGCAAAAATGCCTTGTTCTTTCCCATACGGGAGTTTTTACCTCCCGCCAAAATGATACCTGTTGCCTGTATAAATATCACCCCCGTCTTGCCTCGCGGCATACCCACCGCAGTCAAGCACAAAAATAAAAAATCCTTGTCTCACCCACGCAAAGACAAGGATTCAACGTCACAACTCACCATATAACATCTCCTTGCCTAACGGGCAGGCATGACAGTTTCCCGCCATACCCCGTGGGCGCGCAGCCCAGGCCATGCTCCATAAACCGGACGGTTCTTAGGCAGACATGGCTTCAGAGATTTTTATTAATTTAGGAAAGGCATACAACAACTAGCCTTAATTGGCAACCTGGTCCTGCTGCTCCTTTTTCTCACCGTCTCCTTCCGCATTAACCTCCGCCTTAAATTCGCGGATGCTTGTACCTAACGCTTTACCGACACCCGAAAGTTTGCCCGCACCAAAAATCACCAGTGCCAGTACCAAAATTACTACTAACTCCGGTAAGCCGATGGGCATGATACCGAAAATCATATTTTGCCTCCTTAACTCTATTAGTTTAAGTAATTTACCATTTAACTACGCCTGTTCTTTTTTTACAGGCCTGTTTTCTTCTTCAATTTCCACAGCGTCCGTAATACCTTCAGCCGCCATCTTAAATTCCTTGATACCGCCACCAAGCGCCTTTCCCAGTTCCGGTAATTTTTTGGGACCAAAGATCACTACAGCCAGTACCAGTATTAAAATCAGTTCCGGTGCGCCAATATTAAACATATGCTATCCCTCCTTTTCCTTTAATTCTGTTTTAAAAGCCGATTTTCCTTCATGTTGCTGCAAAAATTTGTTTATTGTCGAAATTTAACAGTTATGCAAAGAGCGATTACAGCCCGATGCCTTATCAAACAAAGAAACCCCCACTTCAAGCAAAAAAAACACCAGTGAGAAAAACACTTTAAGCTATTGTTTGTATCTTGGCAATCTAATCACAAACGTGGTGCCTTCCCGCTCTTCGGAAGTAAAGGAAACAGTACCGCCACACTCGCCAACCAGCTTGTTAACAATATAAAGCCCCATTCCCGTACCGTGCTCTCCCTTGGTGGTAACACCCGGGTTAAAAATTTTTTCTTTGAGTTGGGATGGTATTACCCCGGGATTGGTTATCCTGAATAAATACCAGTCACGTTCTTCGTCTATCCGAACCCTCACCCACTGCTCCTCTTCCTGTCCCGCCTGGTAGATGGCATTGTCCAATAAATTGCTCAAAATACTAACAATCTTATCAGAAGCAATGTTTAAATGGGATAGAGAGGAATTTATGTCCAAAACAACCTGCACTCCTTCGGCAGAGGCAAGCTTGGTGCTCAACAATGCCGCCACCTCAGGCCGGTCAATTTTTACAATCTTATCTACCTGTTTTAAATCCTGCGACAGTTTTTTTATGTAGTCCAGAGCATCGTCACTTTTATTCATTTGAATAAGCCCGGATATCACCTGCAGGTGATTGACAAAGTCGTGTTTCTTGGACTTTAAGGCATCAATAGTTTTGGTTGCCTCCTGGTATTTGACCTGCATGATTTCTTCTTGTTTTTCCTTTTCAACTGCCTTAACCAGTTCCCGGACAATGAAAAAACTGAGTACAACGATTATAACCACAAAAATTAAAATGATTGCGGGATGCATGTAGAATACATCACCAAAATTTCGGAAATATTCATTATACATTATCAAGGAAAATAAGAACGTCTGCAGTAAAAAAAAATTCAAAAGTAATAGCTTCTTCTTTCTCATCTCTGTGTCTTACTCCAGTATTTCCGAAGTTCCAGTAACCTTTATTCCGAAAACAATGTTGAGTAATAAGGCCAAAATTAAAAAGCTGGTTTCGGTTAACCCCACCAAAACGTGCCACCACGGATTGCTAAAAATTACTTGTATATTGAGGTCAAAGTATTTAATAATAACCCCGGGTATCATACCGCCAAATGAGACCAAACAGAAACTGACGAGTGTGGCACCCATGGCAATACTCCAGGACACTTCTGCTAACAATTTTAATAGTAAAAACAAAAAGATTGCAACTACAACGGTGTGACTTCCCAGGGCAATTCCGTTATACTTATAGAAACCTCTTACCAACCATACAATTAACCCGTGAACGACTCCAATTAACAACAGTTTCCCATAAGTCACACGCTGGTCAAACAATCTTAACCCCACTGCGGCCAGCAACAATGATTCCACAATGTGTAAAAACAATAGTACACGAATATCTTCCATAATGGTGCCGCCTCCCATACCCTCAATCACCTGCGCAGTTTTTCCGGAACTTCAGGCTGGTAGCTAAAAGGACCGCTTGCCGCTGCTACATTGGCATAAGCCAAGAGCGTCAAGAAACCGGCTACCAACACAATCACCAGGCGTTTCAAGTCCATTCACCTCCCTGTCATGGTTCGTTTCAGTAAATGGTCCATCATGCCCACCAATTTATATCCCACAGGGGTAAGGCTGATTAACTGCCAGATCATACCGAAGCAACTAGCCAGTACTACCGGCAATATTTCTCCTGCTGAAAACGTTACGAGCAGGACACTGCAGACACCCCAAACAATTAACAGTCCCAACGAAGCGAATTTTAAATACATTCGCTGCACTGTTGACGTAATTGGTTTTCCCGGAGTACCGGCAGGGGCAAATCTATAAAGAATGCCACTGCCAGCAAGGGTAATTATAATGGGAACAACCGTAAACAAAGCACCGGTTTCCCGGGAAGATACTTTTGCCAGCAATCCCAGCAACACAAAAATACCAGCACCAATCAGATTGCACCGCAAGGGTGATGAAGCATGAGCTCCACCGCTCACAACTCTCAACAGCGAAGCAGTTAATGCTGCTGCTAATACATAATTGAGTAATCCCAGCACTATGCCTAAAACAATTAAAGTTAAATAACCGGTAATACTTGTAATTAGCAGGCGCAGGCCAAATACCAGTACATCGGCATCGCGCCCGCTTAACTGCGCCATATATTCTGCTGACCTGCAAAGGAACTCATCAAACTTTTTCATACCTTGATTTATTTCGATATAAAATTTCTAAATCCTGCATTTTTCTCCAGCCGCTGCTCCCCAGCATAAAACCCGTACTCTGTTCAGGAAAAAAGAGGCACCTGTACAGTGCCTCTCTCCACTCTGGATTAAGTTTCAGCAGTTTTTTCAGTTTCCGGTTTTTCATCTTCAATTTGATTTTTTTGCCCCTCTTCAAACCAATGGCACTGGTTACAGTAAGTTGCCGTAACATTTTCCTCCAGATTGGGTTTGTTCTTATTATGACAGGTATAACAGTTTGCCAGTCCCCTGTCCTTGGCCAGGGCGGGGTGTTCGGACAGTATGTTGCCCATGTGGCTTTCCGGTTTCTCGGTATGACAACTGTAACAGAACTTATTTGCCCGGGCAAAGTCTGCGCTCCTGTCCCCGGTACTTGGTTCAACAAACTTTTGTTCACCGGGTATAGAGTGACACTTAGTACACTCGCCAATATTTTGCCGACCGCTTTTACCGTGAACTTCCTTCCAGTCCTCAGCCTCGTGGGAAAGCAGGCCGTCTATCTCACTGTGACAGGCGTCACATGCTCTGATAATGCCCATACTCTTGTGGCAATCAATACAGGTCCACATACTGGGTTGAGTATAGTATTTGGTGACTACCTTCTCCGCCAATTGCAAATCCCACTTGCTCAGGTCACTGAACTCTTTCTGTGCGGTAATACCTCTCTCGGCAATATTGGCATGAACAACACCACTATGACATTTCACACAAGAGATACCGACCTTGTCATGTTTCTTGTGGGGCACTACCAGGTCTCCAGACAGGGTATAAGCCCGCTTGTGCGAGTGACACTGCTTACAGGTATCACTGCTGATTTCCTCTTTCATCTTGATGGGTAAAGCCGGCGTGGTATCACTGAAACTGGCTGCCGAGACATCATGACAAGTCGTACATGCAAAATTACTGTGCGAAGTTAGCTGCCAGGTAGCAACCTCCGGTGCCATAGCATGACACTGCCCGCATTTACCGGCATTTTCCTTAACAGCAATGATATCTTCTGTGGCACTGCCGGATTTCAGGGCCCGGCCGGTTTCCTGGGCGGTATCCAGTTTCCCGGTACTTTCAGAGGACTTGTCTTTTATGGGCTGGACACCGCATCCCGCTGCCATGAATACTGCCAGCACAATTAGAAAAATAACCACCAGATAAAAACTGTTGCGTCCTTTGAGCCTAAACCGCATCACCTCACCTCCTTATCTGTTAAAGTAGTTTATAGGCAGAAGGAAAACCCCTTCTAGCCACCATAGTAAATTAAGAAAGCCAACGATGGCTTAGCTTTTACCTCTTGACATAGAGGGTCTTTCGCTTGGAAATTAGCTTGTTCTTTATCCTGTTACCGCAGTTTCACCAAAATAAATTTTTTATTAAGTTCCCCCTAAGAATCTATGCTCAAGCGAACATTGTATGCTTATGAACAAGCTGCCGAAAAAGAAAACTCCGGCAGTTGACCTTGCTTCGGTAAACCACCGGAGTTTTATAACGCTTCAGCCACATCTTTTAAGCAGGTTTTGTCCCCATATGCATGGCCGCAACACCGCCCGTATAGGCTTTTACTTTTACATCCACCAGTCCCGCGCGGCGGAACATTTCCGCCAGTTCCTCTCTTCCGGGAAAGTCCCGGGTAGACTCCTGCAGCCATGAATACTGTTCATAACTATCAGCAAATATTTTTCCTAGCAGGGGCATAAGAAAGCGGAAGTACAAGAAATATACCTGCCGAAAAACAGGAATTGTCGGCTGGGAGGTTTCCAGGCACACTACTTTGCCGCCGGGTTTGGCCACCCGCCGCATTTCCCTCAGCACCGTCATGTAGTCGGGAACATTGCGCAGGCCAAAACCAATGGTAACGTAATCGAAAGTATTGTCCGCAAACGGCAGCTCCATTGCATTGCCGTAAACCAATTCCACATGATTCAGCCCTCGCTGGACTATCTTTTCACGCCCCACCCGCAGCATATTCTCGCTGAAATCCAGGCCATAGACCTTGCCTGCGGGGCCAACCGCCTCAGCAAGGGCAACAGTCCAGTCAGCAGTGCCGCAGCATACGTCAAGCGCCACTGCCCCTTTCTGCACGTTCATTCTCTTCATGGTATCCCGGCGCCAGGCTTTATGACGCTGGAAACTAATGATGGAATTCATCAAGTCATACTTTTCATAAATACTTTCAAACACGTGGTGCACGCGTTCTTCCTTGGATTGATACATGTCTTTTCTCCCCAGTCAGGCATCATTGGTCACCCTTTATTTTTTCGCGACCACCGAGAAATCTCCTGCAAGTAATTGCAGATAACTACAGATTACCTGCACACCAGGATAGATTGAAGATTTCTATACGTAAGATTCTTTTATAATAAATTTCAATTAGACTACGGCTCAATTTCACCTATACAATGAGATTGCTGACAAAATATACTCACAAAACTCTTTTGTGCTATAATTTTTTAAGGTAACAATCGGTTGCGAGGTGGCAAAATGGATTTTAAACAGCTACAGTCGTTTGTGGCGGTTGTCAAGTTGAGAAGTTTTTCCAAAGCTGCCGAAAGTCTTTATCTCACCCAACCGACCATCAGCGGCCACATTCAGGCTTTGGAACAAGAACTGGGAACTGTTTTAATAAATAGAAACAGCAACAAGCAGGTTTCCCCTACCAGGGCAGGAGAAATCTTGTTTCAATATGCCGTGGACATCCTCAACAAGCGGGAAAACGCCCTGTTTTCACTGAGCAAATTCAAGGGAAAAATAGAAGGCATTCTAGAAATTTCCGCCAGCACCATTCCCGAACAGTACTTTTTACCGGATATTCTGAGCAAGTTTAATAAAAAATACCCGGACGTGCAGTACAACCTCATGAAGTACGACTCCCAGGAAGTAATTGATAAAATATTAAGCGGTGAAATTGATTTTGGCTTTGTCGGTTTTAAAAAAGAATTGAACCAGCTGGATTATATTGAAATTACGGAAGACAGCATCGTGTTAATTGCCCCTGATCAAGGTAAATATTCAAACATGGACACAATCCCTGCAAGCTTCTTGGCAGGCGAAAAATTTATCATGCGGGAAAAAGGTTCCGGAACCAGGAAAGTACTGGAAAAAGCTCTGGCTAAACATAACATTCCCTTGGATTCACTGAACGTGGTTGCGTTTATCGAAAATACTCAGACTATTAAGGAATGCGTCAGGAAAGGACTGGGACTTACTTTTATCTCCGAAAAAGCAGTGGCGGAAGAACTGGCAGGCAAGGTGTTTAAGATATTAAACATTGAAGGCCTAGAAATACGCAGGCAGTTTTATTTTGTCTATCATAAAACCAGGGTATTATCTCCACTGGCACAAACATTTAAGGAATTTGTACTAGAACATAAATTACTTAAAGACTAGTTGCCGGCCGGCGTAAAAAACGCCGGCCTTTCTTTTTCGGACCAAAATGCCTGTGCCAAAAGTAACATTTCTCCGTTTCTTGTTTGTGAAAGAAGGAATTTGCCGTCCAACCGCCAATTATTAAATACTGAGTCGAAATTTAGCAGCATTTGGAGTTGTTAACATTGCTTAAGGATAAGGTAAAATCTCTCCGGGCAAAAATTCCAAGATCGTTTACCTTGATGCTGATACCGCATTCGGAGCAGTCTATCTATCGTGCACGTATCCCTTTATTTTTGATTCAAAGTACCTTGCTATTGTTTATTGCTTTAAGTGTGGCAGGATATTATTTTTTCACCGACTACCAGCAAATGAAAGAAAGAATGGCAGAATTGCGCCAATTGCGGGTAGTAAACAAGGAGCAGGAAACCAGGCTGAAACAACTGGAAGAACAGACGGAAAAATTAAAAGCAAACCTGCTGGAACTAAACCAGTTGGAACAAAACGTGCGCAATTTGTTAAAGCAGGATGACCGCCGCGGCAGAGAGGAACTACCCAGCCGTTCCGGGTCCCTCCTGTCCCGCAATTCCCCCCGTTCGCTACAAAGCATAACCTTACCACAACAGTTATCACTTAAAGTGGAAGACGTGGGCAATAACATAGAAACGGCACCGGCGGTCCAAGAAAAATCAGCCGTAGACACTGGGGAAAAGGACTGGAATACCAGGTATGCAAAATTAAAAAACGAGCTGGAGACGCTTTCATGGCAGTTCACCAACACCCGGGAGACTTTGAGCGCACTGACAGCAGAACTTACTTCCACCCTGGAATACCTGCAGGCCAAGCCTTACGGGTGGCCCACCAGTGGGAGAATCACCTCCAATTACGGCTACCGACGTTCTCCGTTCACGGGACGCCGGGAATTCCATGACGGTTTGGATATTGCCGCTCCCTACGGTACGCCCATTGTAGCCACACACAGCGGTACAGTTGTTTACACGGGTTATAAATGGATTTACGGCAGAATGGTAATTATAAAAAACAAAAAATACGGTTTTACAACCGTCTACTCCCACGCTTCACGTATTCTTGTCAAGGAAGGCGACAAGGTCAAAAGAGGCGACGTAATTGCCAAAGTCGGCAACACAGGCCGTTCCACCGGCCCACATACTCACTACGAAGTACATGTTAACGGCGTAAGAGTAAATCCCAGAAATTATCTACAGTGAAATAACATAACATCTTATTCCAAAGGAGAGAGGTCCCTTGTTCAGCAAAAAAGAAACTGCCACCGCACAAAAGAAGCTGGATACCATCATCGGTAACGGCACCCATGTCAACGGCAACTTAAATGCGGAAGGAACATTACGCATTGACGGTTCAGTTGAAGGAGAAATTACCACCAACGGCGCCTTAATTATCGGCAAAAACGGTCGTGTAAAGGCAGATATTCGGGGTAAAGACGCCTCCATTGCCGGTGAAGTGCACGGCAACATTTTTCTGGAAGGAAAACTGGAGTTACACAGTACAGCAAGACTTTACGGCAACGTCACCGTGGCCAAACTAATCATCAATGAAGGTGCGATTTTCAAAGGCCAAAGCCAAATGACCGGTAGTGATGAAGATAATGGCAGCAGAAAATTACTAAAAAAGCATACGGACGGGCAAAAGTCAGGAAAAGAAAACACTGTTTCTTAATAAAGCAGGCCACTTTGAAAGCGGCCTGCTTTACCGGTCCTGTCCAATGATGATGTTGCCCGTTTCTACCGACAGGTCCACACGGTATTTACCATCGCCCAGTGTACCAACAGCCCTTTGCGATAAACCTTCGTTTTGTAAGTCAAACAGCAGGCGGCTGCGTATTTTTCCTCTTTGCACGTCAGCGAAAATCTGGTAACCTGCTTCCTTGGACAGCTCCACATGAATGTCACCATACCTTGTGTTTACGCGCATATTTCCTGCTATTTTCTCCAACTCCACTTCCGCATCATAGCCGCCCTCGACCGTTACGGAGCCTTCTATATTTTCCGCTTGCAGTTTCCCAGCCTCCAGGGCAGCTTCTATACTTCCCTCCACATCTCTTACATCCACGCGGCTTTCCCTGCCGCCAATTACTACCTGCCCCCTAACACCTTCAATACCTACGTAATTGTCGTTACTTTGAATATCTAAATTTCCCTGAACATCTGTAATGAACACGTCCCGGTAAGCAGTCTCTGCTTTCACGTCTCCCGTAATGCCGCCAAGTTCCAAATCACAGTTTCGCGTGTAAACGTCTACGTCCCCAGTTATATCCGTCAGGCTAACAGCACCGTTGGTATTACTAATATCTAAATCACCAACAATATTTTCACCCGTTACCTTGCCGTTAAAGTTTACTATTTTTGTGGCAATGCCCCGGGGAATGGCAATGGTATAACTAGCACCCACGCCGAAAATAAATTCCTCCCTGATTTTAGGTTCAGCCAGGCGCAGGGATAAAATTCCATTAACAGTTTCCTGTTTTAAGGACAGCTGCGCCAAATATTCCCCGGCCTGTTTTTCCTTATCAGCAAAGACGGATAGGGTATAGTCAATTACGATTTCTTCACCTTCTGCTCCCCTGATTTCAATGTCTCCTCGGGGATTAACTACCTTCAAGCCCTGGATGTCCGTTGCGGGCAAAACAATTTTGTCACTACGAGACTTTTTGGCAAACTCTCCAATATCTTTTGTCCCATGATGGTCCGGCCGCCCGTTTAGATTGTCAAAAAAAGGCCTGATCACGTTTTCCCCGTGGGCCATAAAGTCCTGTATACCAACCAGCGCCAAGATAGCCACTACCATAACCAGTATTTTTCCCGCACGCATGGTTTCACCTCCTTATACCTCGATTTCCTTTTCATACAGCCAGGCACTGAAAGCAAAAAACCCTGCAGTCAGCAGCAGTACTATGATAAACGGTCCAGTTTCTAGGATTTCCGTACTCACATGAACTACACCGCCACTTGTGTACCACCCCCGCAGGGTAATGTCCGGCAGCCAGGTGAAAAACGGCGCCAGCAGTCCTCCCAGGCGGACAAAGAGCCAAAACTGCACGAAAAAGGTTGCCCCCAGCAGTAACCCATTAAACCTGCTGACAAGGCGGCTGGTAAGATAAGACAACTGTGCTGTCACCAAAGCTACAACTACAAAAAATAAATATCCCAGGAGAAATTTCAGCCCCAAAGAAATGACCCACTGAACTGGAACCCCTTCTTGAAACGGCTGAATTTCCTGCCAGAGTTGATAGCCGAACATCAACCAAAAACTCATGAAACTTACTACTCCGAGAAGCAGCATATCAACCAGGGCAGCCGTCAACTTCGCAGCCAGCACTTTCCATCCCCTGACCGGCAATGATAAAAGTAAGTATATTGAGTTGGTACTCCACTCCATATGAAACATGTACAGCATGCTGCCGATTACCCATAACGGTAATAAAAGAAACGGCAAAGTCGCCATACCGGTTATACTGGACTGGGGCCATACTCCTACACGGGTAAGGAGAAGAACGTGCCATAGCACAACCAGCACTATAAACACTACCACCGTTAAACGTGACCCCTTGAGTTCCTTCCACACCAGTTTGCCAAATTTCATTTACCCGTACACCTCCTCCCACAAGTCTTGAATTGAGCAACCATGCCGGGCACGCAAATTTTCTGCCGAGTCGTACAGCTTTACCTTTCCTTCATGCAAGAAAATTACATCCTCGAAAATAGTCTCTGCTTCCGTTACCTCGTGAGTGGACAGCACTATGGTCTGGTCTCCTTCCCGGTACTGGAACACCAGTGACTCCAGTATCCTGGCCCGGGACGGCGGGTCGATACCCGAAAGAGGTTCGTCAAGAAGTACCAGCGGGACATTGCGCGCCAAACTGATTACCAGCTTGAGACGGGCCCGCATACCCTTGGAAAGATTCCTCACTTTTTTCTCTCCCTGCAAGTTCATGAACTCCAGCAGTTCCCAGGCCCGTTCCTGCTGCCAGCTGGAATAAAAGGACGCCATAAAATCCAAAATCTCCTTTACCGTCATCCACGAGTATAAATGGTCAATTTCCGGAAGGTAGGCCACCTTATCCTTGGTGCGTACTGAAGGCGGTTCACCGTCCACAAGCACTCTGCCCGCCGAAGGCTTCACCAGCCCGGCAATGCTTTTTAAGAGAGTGGACTTGCCGCTGCCGTTTGGCCCCAAAAGGCCGATTATCTTTCCCCTTGCCATGTTCAGGGTAACCCCGTCCAATGCCAAACCGTGACTGTTATGAGAACCTCGCCAGCA
The DNA here is from genome assembly GCA_017656305.1 of Thermoanaerobacteraceae bacterium. GTDB lineage: Bacteria > Bacillota > JADQBR01 > JADQBR01 > JADQBR01 > JACDOG01. Next base: position 3,586 of record JACDOG010000010.1, on the reverse strand, counting down.
GCGAGTACTTCCGTAGTTCTTTCTCAGATCCTCTATTTCCACTATATATCTGCTCTCAACCATTAACTTCACCCCCTCCTTATAATTCCTGCCTGGCTACTTCAGTTTCTACCAACGCTAAAATGTCCTGCGGCACAAAACCCAGGGCTTTCATTTCCTGCAGGAAAGTTCGCAGTGCTTCCCGGGCCATCTCGTCACGAATATTTTTTAACACCGATTCATCTTTTCTGATAAAAGTACCCTGCCCCCTCAAGGTCTCTACCAATTTTATCCTCTCCATTTCCTGGTATGCTTTTTGTACCGTATTCGGGTTAACCTTGACCTTTTGCGCCAGTTCTCTTTGTGAAGGAATTTTATCCCCCGGCTTCAGCTCGCCCCTGGCTATGGACCGCTTGAACTCATCTACAATTTGCAGGTAGATAGGCTTCCTCAAGTCAAAATTTAACTGCACACGCCTGCCCCTCCTTTCTGGGCAACATAGTGCACTAGTGACATAGTGCACTAATATTATATTTCGCCAATACAGCCGCAGTCAAGATGTTTTCAGAAAAAATAGTCGGAAACCGTTCAAAATGTTATATATTACAAGGAAAACCCGACTACCATAAACAAAAAAGCAACAAACCTTAACAGTTATTCATCCTCCTGCTAACATTAGTTTTCATCACCCTTACGGCATGTTCACCCACAAAAGATCGCCGACCGGAGATCAGCATCGGCCCTGCCAAACTTACGGATAGTGGTTATTTTGTGCAAAACCCAAAAGCACTTTTTTCCTGCCCATAAAACTTGCAATTACCAAAACAGCAAGAGGTTATGTGATATCCGTAAGTTGTTATCGTTTAATAACCCGAATAAGACCTCCCTGATAATTTATTTTTTACCGCTAATAAAAAATTACAGGAATACTGTTGAGCAATGGCGAATACAAAATAGCCTCGTCTTTCTTTGGAAAATAATGACTGGTCCGTGTATGAGTAAATTGAACCTGCAAGTATAAACCTACTATATGAAGAGGTGACCAACATGAAAATAGCCGTAATATACAATCGCGAAAGTCAGGCTGTAATCAACTTATTTGGCGTACCTAGCCGAGAAAAATACGGCATACATACAATAAATAAAATAAAAAACGCAATCAAATCGCAGGGGCACCAGGTCAGAGCCTTCGAGGGAGACAAGAACATCATTCACAAGCTGGAAGAGTTTATGCCGTCCGTCATCTCGGGCGAACGCCCCGGGCTGGCTTTTAACCTCAGCTACGGCATTCAAGGACGTTCCCGGTACACCCACGTTCCGGGAATTTTAGAAATGCTGGGAATACCTTATGTCGGTTCCGGTCCCCTGACCCATGCTATCGCGCTGGACAAGGTGGTTACCAAAATGATCTTAATAGAAAAAGGACTGCCGACACCCAGGTTCGCCGTCCTGGAAAAACCGGACGCCCCCCTGACCGAAGACCTGGCTTTCCCCCTGATAATCAAGCCCAAAGACGAGGCCGTTTCATTCGGACTGAAAATTGTCTACAACGAAAGTGAACTGCGCAGGGGCGCAGAAAAAATCTGGGAAATGTTCCGTACCCCCACCTTGGTAGAAGAATATATTGAAGGCCGGGAAATAAACATCGCGTTGCTGGGCAATGACCCGGTGGAAGCACTGCCCCCGGTAGAACTTATCTTTAAGGAAGGAGAAAAAATCTTTACCTATGAAGACAAAACAAACGCCAGCAATCGCAGGGTGGAAAAAGTGTGCCCGGCTTCCTTTCCCCTGGCAGAAATAGAGTATTTCCAGTCACTGGCACTGGCAGCCTTCAAGGCACTGGACTGTTACGACTGTGCGCGGGTGGACTTCCGCATAGACCGAGAAGGAAATCCCTACATTCTCGAAGTAAATTCCATGCCCAGCCTCGCACCCGACGGTTCTTTTGTCTATGCCGCCAAAAGCGCCGGCCTTAATTATGACGCTCTGGTCAATAAATTAATTGAAATTGCCAGCAAGCGTTATTTTGGCGACCAAAAACTCACCACTTTGGGCAAGGAAACCAGCGAAGAAAAAACCGCTATTTTCAACTTCCTGACGCAAAACCGGGATAGGATAGAAGAACAGCTGAGATACTGGACCAATACAACCAGCCGTACCAATGACCCGGTAGCCTTGAGCACCGTAATGAGAAAACTACACAATCAATTTAAAAATAAGGGGCTTAGCATGGTAGAAGAGTTTACAAATTTGCGTTCTGCCTGGACCTGGGAAACAAAGGCCGGTTTGAAAGGAGGCACACTGCTGGTAATTCCCATTGACGTACCGAAAAATAAAGAAGACTATCCCATCCCCTTCCGGCGCGAGCCAGAATGGCTGTCCGGAGAAGGCATCGCTTCTAGCCGTGCCGGTCTCGTATGTATTCTGCAGGCGCTGGAAGCGCTCCGTTCGGTACAAAAGCTGCACGCCACAAAGGTTGGTGTCTTTATCTATTCCGACGAGGGACGCGGGATGCGCTACAGCAGTGAACTGCTGCGCAAAGCCGCTAAAACCGCAAAACAAGTAATTGTACTGCAGCCGGGATACCGGGGCGGTAAGCTGGTCAACCAGCGGCGCGGTGCGCGTAAATTCAGCATCCTCGTTGAAGGAAGCGCTTTACGCATCGGTAAACGTAGCAGCCAGGTGGATGCCCTGACCTGGTTTTTACAAAAAGTAGACAAGGTTGTCAGCCTCAGTCAGGCAGACAAGTACTTTTCCGTGGCGGTTCAAGATGTCCACTCGGAAAGGTACGGGATGCTGCTGCCGCACAGAGTACGTGCCACGGTATATGTAACATATCTTGATGCAGCCATGACCAGCGAAGCGGAAACACGGTTGAAGCAAATTTTCACCACGGATATCAGGGGGGTCCAGGCCTACGTGGAAAAACTGGAAGACCGGCCGCCGTTGCTGAAGACCCATGCCAGCAGAGGCCTGATTGGTGACTTGAAGAAAATCTGCGAGGAATGGAAACTGCCTTTTGGCGTTGAATCCAGCCTGCTTCCCTCTGCAGCCGGTGTAGTGCCGCCCGAAATTCCCGTGGTTTGCGGTATGGGCCCCACGGCCCGGGGACTACACACGCCCCAGGAAGCCGTGCACCGGGGCGAACTGTTGCAAAAAGTACTACTCCTGACGCTATTTCTCCTGGAAAAAAGCACGGTATAACGATAATTTTTGCCACAAGCCGGTTTACCCCGGCTTTTTCTTTAGAGCCTAGTGCAGCAGGTCCTGACATTTATCAATATAAAGCGTGCCGTCACCCTAGAGTTCCGCTATCCTGCTGTATTTCCTGATTTTCGCACTGTTATTTTTTAATCATCAATAAGTAAATAAATCAAAACACTCCGCAATGGAAGTGTTTTCTTATTTAGCCCGTTTGGCGGTACAGTTAGCCGCGGCAGACGGGTGCCCATGGACATCCGGGTGGTATCGAAAATTTCCAGTTCGGGACTTGCGCAGTAATATCGCCCATTAACAAAAAAATTGATGGGCTTTTCTTTTTTTTTTTTTTTTTTTTTGCGACAAATTGCGTCAATTTATCCCTTTTTGTATCACAAGCTTGCCAGCT
>JACDOG010000009.1 GCA_017656305.1 Thermoanaerobacteraceae bacterium | reverse complement strand
AAAATGATAATAAAATATGGCGGTACCATTTTCTAGTTCAACCTTTACACAAAATGATCTTATGCTTAACCTGAATCCGTGAAGCCATTGCACAAAGGTTTAATCAATGACAGAAAATGGTTATTTTCGGGGCTAAAACCGAAGTTGTTTCCCATTACTAAAATATTTGCAAGCCACAGCGTTCTATTTTCCTGTAAATTCCTTTTTGCTTTCCGTTTCAAAGAGTATACGAACCAAACCCTTCAAACTCATCTTCCTGCAGGTTCCCCCGCTGCACTGGACCCAGCTCACCAAGAGGAAAATTTGGGTGGTAAGTGGGTGGAAAAACGCTATTTTTCAGGTTCGCGAAATCGCTAAAAGCTAGTATTTTCAAGGGTTAGTAAGGTCACCGTTTCCACATGCTTCAAGCGGTGAAAAGCCATTAAAAGAAAACACTTGGTATGTTTCCATAATATGCCAATCATGCCCTTTGCTCAATATAATAACAAGCAACAACATCCTCAACCGGAACATTCAAATTATCTTTTAACCTTATAATTGGGTTATCTACAGCCCTTGGGTCCCTGGGGGCTTTGGCACCGTTTATGTTAGTTGACTTTGAATCAAAGAGCATCATAGAAGAAAATGAAACAAATTAAAAACAACCTTCTGTCTAGCCTAGAAAAAAGGTTGTTTTTATTTGATGAGAACTTCTCCCGATCGCTATAATGTTAGTAACTCCATTTAGAACTCTCAAATATTAACCCATTGAGCTCTTCTTTAATACTTCGCCAATTTGGAAGAAATTGATCCATGTAAGCAATAAACCGTTCATTATGGTGTCTTTCGAGTAGATGAACCATCTCATGTACTATTATATACTCCAGGCACCTTGGATTTTTCTTGGCTAATTCCAAATTAACCCAAATCCTTTTTGCGGTTGGGTTGCATGTTCCCCATTTGGTTTTCATTAATTTAACGCCCCAGGAATCTACTTTTACGCCAATCCTTTTTTCCCATTTTTCTATTATTTCAGGGATTTGAGATTTAAGTTGACTCCGATACCATTCCATCATTACTTTTTCACGCTGCTCTTTAGTGCTGCCTTCACGAACATATAAGTCAAGGTATTTATTATTACGTATTTCAACTCTCTGCTTTTTATTTGTATATATGACATTTAACAAATAACGAACACCTTGGTAGTAATGACTCTCACCAGATACAAACTCCCTTTTTGATTGTCGTTCCTGTGCTTGGAATTTGGAACGTTGTTTTTTTATCCACGGTAGTTTAGAAATTGCAAAAATCCTAATCGCTTCATCGTTCATACTATTAGGTGCAGCAATTCGAACTCTTCCATCTGGCGGATGTACCGATAAATGCAGATTCTTAATATTCTTTTTAATGATATCAATTTTTATATCTCCAATAGTAATACTAGCCATATCAGTACTCACCTTGATTTTTTACTATTTTAAATATTTTTTCAACTAAATCTTCATCTTGTATATATTTTTTTATTGCATTTTTTACAACTCTCATTTTTATTTTAGTTCCTCTCCAGTTGTCTGGTTTTGTTGCTTTGATTTCATTATCAATTTTCACTGCTAATTCTTCATTACCATCTAAGTTGTCATACAAAGCTCTTCTTGCAGCGGTATTTATTGATTTCGGATATCTTGAAGAACTGCTAGGGTTCTTTACTTGTTTTGCTAATTCTACAATCTTTTTAAGGTATTCTTCATAACTTATTACCTGTGCTTTTCTTGCTTTAATCAACTCATCTAAAAGCATCGACATTTTTTCATAATACTTCGGATTTGTTATCATTTCATCAGTGATTAATCTTCTTACGTTGTTTTCTATGGTTTCAGCAGCAGCCTCTTTATTCTTCTTGATACCATCAGGTAATTCATCAACGGCTTCAATTCCCCGCTCTACAATTAATTCTATTAATGTCATATCGTCAAAGGCAGATAATTTTTTGCTTTCTTCAGCACTAATATAGTTATCAATCAGATGCCTCATAGCGGGCTCATAAGATTTTAGGTCAATATAATCACCGGCAGCCAACATAACTTCTGCACGAACGGAATCATAATATTTAACTTCTTTATAAATTGCTTCTGCTTGTGCAAAAGTATATCCCGCTTCAATCATTTCATTGGCAATATTGGAATAGGCTCTAACTAATGCAGTAGTAAATTTATATAGTGCCAATCTTTTTTCTTCATTTTGCTTTAAAGCATCTTTATCACTTGTATCTTCAGCGCAGAAGTAACGTATATATGCTAAAGTGTCTTTAGGGGGTGCAACTGGTTCACACAAAGACCTAATACTCTCGAGCGCATTATCAAGTCTTTCTTTTGCTTTTTCTAATCTGTCTTTTAGTAATCCGGCAACATCTTCTTTTTCATATTCGGCAAAAGCTTCCCCTGTATAGTCTTTAATGGACTTTTCAAGACTTTTAAACAGATCTTTATAATCCACTATATATCCGTATAACTTATCCTCCCCATCTAAACGATTGACACGGCAAATTGCCTGGAAAAGCCCATGATCCTGCATTTTTTTGTCGATATATAAATACGTAGCAGGCGGAGCATCAAAGCCGGTTAATAATTTATCTACCACAATGAGCAGTTTCATCTGGGCCGGTTCATTGATAAACTGTTTTTTTACCTCTTCTTCAAAGGTTTCAGGGTCTTTGCCATTTAGCATTTTCGTGTAGATTTCATATTTGTATTTTTCTTCGGTAGCCTTATCTTCACCTGTGCTTTCACCCTTGATATCGTTTATGTTTGGCCTATAGGATGAAACTATCGCACATTTTTTTAAGCCGTTTGCCTGAAACAGCTCATAATATTTGCAAGCTTCATATATGCTTCCTGCAACCAGCATAGCATTCCCGCGGCCGTTTTGGAGCCTGTCTTTTGTCTCCATATCAAGTATGATATCGTTTACTATTTTTTCTAACCTTGATTTGGAGCTAAGTACTTTTTGGATTGTTCCCCAGCGTTGTTTCAGCTTGGCTTTTGCATAGTCAGTCAAGCCTTTTGTTTTAGCTTCAAACCATGCGTCTATTTTGTCCTGAGAAGTGATGTTTTGTTCTACATCCCTGGCCTCATAAACCAAGTCTAATACCACACCATCTTTGACTGCTTCATCAAATTTGTAGGTGTGGATATATGTGCCGAATACTTCGATGCTTTTTTTCTTGTCTTTTTTGAGAAGGGGTGTACCAGTAAAACCTATAAAAAGAGCATTGGGCAAAATGGTTTTCATAGCTTCATGCAGTTTTCCTGACTGTGTTCTGTGGCACTCATCCACAAATACATAGATGTCTCCCTTTGCCTTGAAATCTTTAGGCAGGTCTTTAGTGATTTCTTTAATAAAATCATCATAACTTTCGTCTTCACTTTTTCCGCCAAATTTATGAATTAAAGAACACATTAGCAATGGGGTTGTTGCGTTGAGTTTTTCTATTAGATCTTTACCGCTTTTGGTACGGTAAATATCCTCATCGACCCCTTTATAGACTTTCTCAATTTGTTTATCCAGTTCATCCCTATCGGTTATAATCAGAACCCGGGAATTTGGTATGTTTTCCCTGATCCATTTGGTGAGCCAAACCATCGTTAGGCTTTTACCGCTTCCTTGCGTATGCCAAATAATGCCGCCTTCACGTTTTTTGACTCTTCTCTGAGCTGCTTTTACCCCAAAATACTGATTAGGCCGACAAAGTTTTTTAATTCCCCTGTCAAAAACAACAAAATCATGAACGATTTCTAAAAAACGTTCTTTGTGACAAAGCCCAATAAGATGCTTATCCATTGAATACTCTACTTCTTGACAGAGCTTCTCTATTTTTTGGGATAAAGCATCCGTAGCATTTTTGTCTTCTTTCCAGGTAAGATAATATTTTTCCGGTGTTTCAATCGTGCCGTAGCGGAGGCCTTCTGTATCATTGCCTGCCATAACCATCTGCATAGTATGGAAGAACGGTTTGATAAAACTTGATGATTGATTATCCAAATTTTGTCTTATACCCTCCGACACAGATACTGTACTTCTTTTAAGCTCTAAAACCCCTAAAGCAATACCGTTGACATAGAGAACTATATCAGGTCTTTTGGTATGCTCACCTTTAATAGATACTTCTTCGGCAATATAGAAGTCATTATCATAAGGGTCTTCCCAGTTGATAAACTTAACGGTTTCTTTGTTTTCTCCAGCATGTTCTTTTACCTGGGCACCATATCTTAATAAGGTATAGACTTCTTTATTAACATAATACAATTTGTCAACTTGATTATTGGCAGCTTTCGTTAATTGTTCAACAGCACGATTTATTAAATCCTCCCGGTATCCTTTTCTTTTCAGGTAACCTTTTAAAATATCTTCCTCAATGTTGCTATTTCCATCTCTATCATGCCAGTTGCCAAGGTATTCATAGCCAAGTTTTTCTGTAAAAAGTTTGATTACTCTATTCTGTGTTATTCTTTCCCTATCCCCCACTCCACTCATATCAATCTAATCCTCCCCGTTAATAATTCTTGCATCATGCCTTGTTTAATCGCTTTATATTTTTCTAATTTGTTCTCAAGGGCTTCAATTTCAGAATCCATTTCACTTAGGACTTGTGCAATAGCATTTTGTTCTTCAAAATTTGGACATAAAATTTCAAGCTTATTAAAACTATCTTTTGAAAGATTATATCGTGTTGACCCCTGTGCTAATGAATAAAAGAGTTGTCTACCATACTCACTTCTAAAAAAGTACACTAAAAATAATGGATCGCATTCAGAAGCTTTATTTAATCTATAGCCAAAGCAAAAACTATTCAAATATAAATCTTTTATATCATCTAACAAAACCGCACACATCCCAATTTCTTCTGGTGTTTCTGAAGATGTATTAAAAAACAAGTCTCCCTTTTCTACTTTGTTTTGTCTCTCATCACTATCTATTCTCACACATTCAAGTGAATTGATATCAACTACAGGATTATTCATTATATTTAAGAACGGTATATATAGTGAGTTTCCATCAATAAAGTCTGCTTTTGTCTTATTAGTTAGTCCTCCGTATGTAACTCCAATATTCCCCATAACCTTCTTTTCCCACTCCCCAGTAAACCCAGGTAATCGCCTTTTACCCGTGAGCAGTTCCTGCATTGTACCTTGTTTGATTTTTCGCTTTTTGTCGATTAGTTTTTCAAGGGATGTAATGAGGTTATCAACATCGCTTAAGGCTTCGGCAATGGCTTGTTGTTCTTCTACATCTTTAGGAATAGCAATTAAAAATGAATTTAAATTCTTATTTGTAATTTGGTTAATAGTCGCACCGATATTTTCACTTATTTGTTTTTTTATCATATTAGACTGAAAATAATAAAATATATATTTGGAGAATTCACTTCTATAGACCGACATAAATGCCCCAAATGTTGAACCAACGGCTCTATCATCAATTAGTGCACACTTGCCTATAAGATCTCTGCTTCCATTACGTACACAAATCAAAAGATCATCTTTCTTAACAATTAACCGCTCATTGACATTAATATTCACGAATACATTATCATCAAATTTCAATTTATTGTCACCAATATTGGAAGATCTTAAAACTAATAACCCTTCATCTTTTACATTTTCAGGCTTATAGGTCAAGCCAATGATACATTCACCCAGTTCACCTAAGCTTTTACATTCCCAATCCTCTGGTATAACCCCAACTTCCGTCTTCTTATATCCCCTTGGCACTTTCCTCTCCTCTACCATGCAAACCCCATCCTTTTCAAGTGGCTTTCTACCTTTTTCTCAAATTCCTCTAATTCATTTTCAATTTGCGGAAGTGTTTCCTCATAACGTTCCGCCAGTTCTTTAATTCTTGAAGTTAATTTATGGGAAATTCTTTCCATCTCTGCACTTACTTCATTGATGATACTGGTCATCCATTTGTAATCTACTATCAAAGATTTAATTTCATCAACTGTCAGTTCTTTATATTTTTTAACCACTTTTTCATCAAGTTTTTTTTGGGCTTCTTTAATCTTTTTATTGGCTTTTGCTTCTTTATCTATCAAATTCAAGTATTCTTTAAGAATCTTTAATTCATCTGCCGCATCTTCATCATTTTTTATTTCCTTAATTCGAGCCTGTACGCTTCCTTTAGTAATTTTCCCTTTATCGTTTTTCAGGTCTTCCATTACTCCTTCTTCGCCACTGTTTTCTTCTTCAAATTCTTCCTTTTGGCGGGTGATTTCATCTCTTGCAAGCTCCAGCTCCTCAATTGCCTGCTGTTCAACTCTAAAATAACGATTAATAACCAGTTCTTCCGGTATTAAATCGTTATTGGCCACCCATCCGTTTTCAACTATCATATAAACATCATCTTTCATGGTTTCCAGCCAGTAATCCATTAAATGCTGATAAATATCATATTTGTCAATTAACTTATTGTTTTCAAAGGCCTGCAATATATCTTCTGATATTTCATTAATTAAAGCTTTAGGATGAGTTTGTTGATTTATGCTTTTTAACAAAGGAGTATGTTTCTTTCTCCAATTATCTATAATAGTATGAATTTCTTTGGCGTAGGCTTTAAACTCGTCATGTTCAAAAATAGTCTGCTTAATTTTATCTTTTTCTATCTTTAGTTTGCTGTAACCTGCCCTATCACTGTCAGCAAATAAAGCGCTCCTTAGAGATGGATAGACATCCCAATATTTTTGCAGTTTATCAATATCACGGTTGGGAATACCTCCGAGTAAATGTGCTTCAATATCCTGAATATCCTCATCCTCTTGGGTATCAATATACCTTGGAATATTTAAGTTGTATTCATTTTTCTCTATTTCATCTAAAGGCACCATTCTTGAATATTTAGGAATCTCTAATTGATTATTAAACACATCCACTATCTTTCGAATATCCTGCTCTCTTAGCCTGTTTTTATTGCCGTCCTTCATATATCCCTTACTGGCATCAATCATAAATATTCCTTTACGTGCTTCTGCATTTTCCTTATCAATAACAATAATACAAGCTGGAATACCTGTACCATAGAATAAGTTGGCAGGTAAGCCAATGATCCCTTTTATATAACCCCTTTTGACAATGTTCTTTCTAATCTCTGCTTCGGTATTTCCCCTGAATAAAACCCCATGAGGTAATATAATAGCACCTTTACCGTCACTTCTTAATGACTTGATGAAATGCAGCAGAAAAGCATAATCTCCGTTTTTAGCAGGTGGAATACCATATCCTTCAAATCTTTTATAAGGGTCGTTATTGGGATCAAGCCCGTTGCTCCATGATTTTAAGGAAAAGGGAGGATTTGCTACGGCAAAGTGAAAAGTTTTCAAGCTCCCATCATCTATAAACTCTGGTGAAGCTAATGTATCTCCCTGTCTAATATCAGCAGTTTCATTACCATGAAGAATCATATTCATTTTAGCAAGAGCAACGGTTGCGACATCTTTTTCCTGCCCATAAATTGTAACTTTTACAGGAGCCTCATCTGCTGCTTTAAGCAATAATGATCCACTACCACATGTCGGGTCATAAATAGTTTGATCTGTACTTTTTGCTTTATCAATACCAATAACTTTAGCCATTACTCTTGAAACTTCTGCAGGTGTATAAAATTGGCCTTTGCTTTTTCCTGATTCAGTTGCAAAATGCCGCATTAAATATTCATAAGCGTCTCCAAGAATATCGTCTCCATCGGCACCATTCTTACTAAAATTAAGCTCTTCATCCTCAAAAATAGCAATGAGATTGGTAAGGCGGTCAACCATTTCTTTTCCCTTACCTAATTTGTCGGAATCGTTAAAATCAGCTACAGTAATAACTCCTACCAAATCATTGGCATCAGCCATTTTTCTAATAACTTTATTAATTTTATCCCCTATTTCTTTATCACCTTTTAATTTGACTAAATCTTTAAAACTACCACCTTCAGGTACTTCGATAAGCGCATCTTTCTTGCCATAATATTTGTCGGTTACATATCTCATAAAGAGTAAAACTAAAATATAATCTTTGTATTGAGAAGCATCCATACCTCCCCTTAATTCATCGCAACTTTTCCATAGTTTGCTATACAAATCACTCTTTTTTATCGCCATGTTAATCCTCCTAAACTGAATATTTTTTTGAATTTTGCAATATAAAATACTTTTTATTATTCCACACCCATTTTTTGATATATATTTGTAAGGGTAGCTTCAAATTCCTGCTCAGCCCTAGTCACAATGTCTATATATCGCTGTTTTGCACTTATAAAAGCATCAGCCAGTTCTTTTTGTTTATCTATATCTATGAGCGGAACCGGTATCTCCTCAATATTCTTTGGGTTCAAAACCTTTATAACACTACCAGTCTGAACACCCTCAAGCAATGTATGACCTACAGGGCTGTCAAGAAAAATTTTTAGATAATACGGATTAACCTTCTTTCTGTTAACCCTGATACACACTAAGTTTCCTGCCACAATCGTAGGCGGCATACCCTCATCAATCACTGCAGTTTTAATACTTGAACCACGAGCCGAAATCACCACATCACCTGGCTCAAGCAAGTAGAATGACGCCCATCTTTGGCTCTTAAGTGCAATTTTGACCATTGAACTCATATCTATCTGCCCATCCTGAATATTGCCTACATTTAATAGATAATAATCCGCATCTGGGGCTTTTTGTAACTCATCAATTTCTTTCGAGTTAATTTGAGCCCCACGAAATATACTTTTAGTCACGTCCTTCAGTTTCACAGCGTTTTTCATCTTTACAGCCAACGCGTTGATTTTTAGGTAATTGATCGTACCGAGCTTATACCCGTTCTTTTTGATTTCAGCCACATCAATAAAAGAGCTGTATTTCTCGATTTCCTCACCGTTTCTAAACACCGAAAGCAACTTTTGCTTCTGTTCATCTGATAATGTATTGGTGCGGCGATTATTTGCAATAAACTCATTTGATGCATCAATCATCAGTACCTTATTCCTGCGTTCTGCTGGCTTATTCTTATTGAATACGATAATGCTTACCGGTATAGAAGTGCCCTCGTAAAGTTTATGTGGCAGGTCTATAACTGCTTCTATGATATCGTCTTCAACAATACCGGCACGAATTTTCTCATCTGTCGTTTTTGCGAGGCTTCCGCGTGACGTCACTACTGCTGCTATCCCTGTCTCTTTGGTAACCGCAATGACATGTTGAATAAACACCCAGTCGCTTGACATAGATGGTGTAACTCCATACTTGAATCTGCCATATTTATCGGCTGCGGCTGTTTCATACCCCCACTTAAATACATTAAACGGCAAATCGCTTACCACAGCATCATAATTGATAAGCATACCGTTCTCTACCAATGCCGGTGCTTTTATTACATCCCCCAGTTCAATCCTAAAATCATAATGACCATGCAAAAGAAGGTTAATCTTACTCAAATAAAATGCATTCTTATTTATCTCTTGACCATACACCATGAGCGAAGGATTCATTTTCACTGCTTCCACAGCTGTTCCTCCAACACCTGAACATATATCGCACAAGCTCTGCTTCGACTTAACATCTACCAATTCAACCAACAGCTGTGAAATGATATCTGGCGAAGTAAACTGGCTTTCTGTCATGATGTTACCCCAAGTGTTACTTTGCTTAATATACCACTCAACAAAGCTAGCTGCGACTTCATTGTCATTCAAATCCAGGCGGTCAATATTGTTAATAACCATCCAAACAGCTGCATCATCAACGTCCTGTAATCTCTCAAAGAGATAATCCGTAAAGATTCCTTTCAATATATAGTTGTCTTCTTCTAAACCTCTTGCAGCATACATGAGGAAACCCTTTACTCCATCGTTGTGAACTCTGATGTCGTCCCACGAATAATTGCCGGTAATATGCCAACCGAACCTCTCCTTGGTATCGTTTATCCATTTTATAGTAAATATGCCAAGTATAATGCGGTTAGCTTCTTCCGGACGTACTATTCCCCTCATGTGATCTGAGATTTTATAAGTCACTTCAGTAATGGAATTCATATCTACCATAACGGTCCCTCCTTTAATCCATTTTCTTCCGTTAAATAAAATATAGCACAGGCAACTATGTTTGTCAATAGGTTTTTTATAACCTATTTTTTGTTTTTTGTTAACTTATATTGTTGTTTTTTATTGCAACTGTTAATTGTAATTATCTCATAATAAAAAGACCCGGCACCGTTTTTGCCGAGTCATATATCTGAATTTCAGTGTTTTCTATACTCGTCAAAGAGAATATATCTAAATACTTCCAAAACCCTCCGCCCTTGCCACAAGCAGCTTTACCTACGCAGAGTAAAGGGGTGGGGCTACCACCCTCCCCTCATCAAACCGTACGTGCGGTTTTCCGCATACGGCTTTCCGATACTTCTGTTGAAATATTTGAATTTAAGGCTTGTTAACTATTTTTTCAGGGAATACCTCCGTTTTTTCTTTTTACTTCAATTAAGGTTTTGATCCAATATCCTCTGGACGTATTACTCCACAAATAGAAGGTGCATATTCAAATGAACTATTAAATCTCATTTGATGACCAAAATCATTATTTTTTGCAACCTCACGTATTTCATCTATATTCTTTGCATTTAGCAAAATTTTAATTTTTTCACAGAATCTTCTAGACACAAGCTTTTTCCATATACCTACTCTTCCTTCTCGACTATACACATAGGTGCGTGGGAACCACCAAAAACCCCAACCTTTATCTTCTGCTTGCCCCCAAATATAACTCAATTGACATAGTACAACATCAGCTTCTACAATGCTTGATTTATTAAATATCGGCAACCGTTCTCTACTGATTAATATATCAGCAGCAAGACTATATTTCCTTAGGTTTAATCTCTTATTCCTTATTTCATCTATCGAACGAATATATGGATTAAATTGGATAAAAGAATAACTTTCTGTATTATAGTGGTCTCCCTTTAAGAAATAGGTTCTATTTACCATTTCTTTTATTTCATCATACTTTTCATTGCGCAAAAAGTATACAATAGAAAATAAAAACATTTCCCATATTAAAAATCTAAAATGGTCAAATTCCAACTCATTGTAAACTTGCTTCTTATTTTCAAAGGAATAATTATATACCTGTTCAAAAAATGAGGCAATTTTATCTCCGACAGAACTAAGGTTTTGAGTCACAATGTCCAGAAACTCAATATAGTTATCCCGCATTGTTTTTAAATTCTCGATATTTTCTATAATGACATCATCAATGTTTTTATCCTTAAGAATTTCATCATTTAACCGGTATTGTTCTAATTCTTCGCAAAAAGCTTCAGTATAATGCGAAATTAACCCATTTATCCTTGAAGGATTTCTATATTGGGCATCCTTTAGTTGTCTAATTGTATCTCGTGTTTTGTAATGTTGCATTTTTTCATCAAACAACCACTCAGGCGGTTTACCGATTGAAGGTTTTTGAAAACTCGGCCGATTATATATGTTTCTCAATAATTTCTCATATTCACGCTCATAACAGGTGTCATCCGAGAGGTCAATATAAATTCGAGATTTTATGAAAACAGGTAAATATGGCTTCCCATCTGAATCTTTTTCAGCAATAATGGGTATAAATTTCTCTTGATGGGCCTTGTTATAAACTTCAGACGAAATAATAGCTGTCTCGTCACCCACGCCACCTTTTCGTGCATTTGCTTTATCCATATATCCTTTATCACATATAATCAGAACTCTATCAATTCCCTCATCAACAACCATTTGCTCCATAAAAGCATACTTATCTTGTCCTTCTTTTAAACTCCATTTATCAATAACCACATCAACACCATGATTGCAAAGCCGAGTAGCTAAATCAATAACCCACTCTTCATGTTGTGGCGTAGTCCATGAATAGGAAATAAAAACTTTAGGTATTTTCTCCATAATTTTTAATCACCTCACAACTTATCAATCTATTTTTTCAATATTCTATCTTATTAGACAGATATTTACAACATCCATGTGTTTTCTCCCCTCGTCCAAGGTAACATATACAATTCCCCAAAAAACCAATAAAGCCTTGCACTGCAAGGCTTTACTCACTGTGTTTTCTTTTGAGCGATACTAAGCACTCGATGTGCCCTGTATGGGGGAACATGTCAACAGGCTGCACTTCGCAAATGCGGTACGCGCCGGCTAAAATTTTTAAATCACGTGCTAAAGTTGCAGGATTGCAGGATACGTACACTATGCGTTCCGGTAAAAAGCACAGTATGGACTCTAGGAGTCTTTTGTGGCACCCCCGGCGCGGCGGGTCTAAAATGACAACGTTTTCCCGCGTATCTTTCCATAATTTAGGCAACAGGTCTTCCGTCTTCCCCCGGTAAAACACGGCATTAGGTATGCGGTTCAACCGGGCATTTTTTTCTGCGTCTGCCACCGCTGACGCAACCACTTCAATCCCTATCAACTCCTGGCACCTGTCAGCCAGGAATAGTCCAATGGTACCGGTCCCGCAATAAAGGTCCCACAGCACTTCTTCCCCTTCCAAAGCAGCATATTCTCGCACTTTGCTATAAAGTACTTCCGTCTGCACGGGATTGACCTGAAAAAACGATAAAGGAGAAATCAAAAAGTCCAGATTACCTATCTTCTCTTTGATATGCTGTTCCCCGGAGACTGCTATTACCTGATTTTGCGGGCCTACCACCGCCACGGATTTGACCGCTGCAAAATGCCCTATTATCTGCTCGGGCAGCTTATCCAATTTTGGACCGCGGGTAGTAATAACGACCATGAGGTCACCGTAGGCAAAGCTCCGACGCAGCCACACCTGCTTGATAAGGCTGTAATTTTCCAGAATGGCATTAAAATACGCTATCAGGTCCCGAAACTGCTCCGGCAGCAGGTAACAGTCTTCGACCGGGACCAAACGGTGAGTTCCCGGAACGTAAAAGCCTAACTGCCGCTTTCCCCGCCACGTATCCACATGAAACTGTACTTTGTTGCGGTAATTCCAGGGCCGGTCCATTCCCAGAACGGGCTTGACCTCCATTTCAATACCGCCAATTCTTTTTAAGGTGTTTTGGACAAACGCCCTTTTCCAGGCCAGTTGGTCCCGATAATGGAAATGCTGCAGCTGGCAGCCGCCGCACTGGTCATACCGGCGGCACACTGGAGTAACTCTTGCAGAAGTATACCGGTCCACCCGCTCAAGAGCAGCTCTCCCGAAATTCGTTTTCACTTCCGTTACGACTGCCCTGACCTCTTCACCGGGCAGGGCACCGGGTACAAACAGGGTAAACCCCTGGTAACGCCCCACCCCTTCACCTTCATGCGTAAGGTCGGTTATCGTCAACTTGACTTGCTGTCCTTTGCTTACAGGCGGTTTAACCACCGTCACCCCCTATGTATACATATTCCGGGTAAATATCCTGGTACTTACAAAGCCAGCTTCGCATTATAGGTAACACCGGATTGAAATTGCTGGCTCTGCCCTGCATCGGCTACATAAACCTTTACGATAAACCGCGACCACCAATTATCTTCTACTACGAGGATGATTACCCTTTTTCCGGGTAGAACTATTTGGAAGTCACGGTAGCCTTCCAGAGAACCTGCTGCAGCAGCTTTGCCACGCCATCCACCACCTACTATTAGCATTTCTTACTTGTAAACCGGGTATAACTTCCGTATAAGCAAGGTAAACTAATCAATGTTAATTTTTTAGATTTGGCAGGTGATGGCCATGGAAACCCTGGAATGTTTCGTCAAAGAAGTGCGGCATTTGCTAAACAGCAACAATGTAAAACCAAACGGCAGGCTCTATCTTGACTTGAATAAGCTGGAAAGAGTAAACAAATCCGACCTAGAACAGTCGCAGGAAACTTTACCGGCACCCTCTCCGCTGCTGCGAGTAATCTGCAGGCTGCGCCAGTGTATCCGCCTCCATTACCCGGAACACCTGCATGCCGGTCTCAATGAGCTGTTTATCTATTACTTGCTACAGCTCGACAACCAAACGCAAAGGCGCCTGACCGAGCAAATCTGGGGGCAGGTAGAAGATTTACTCCGGTACGCACTCAATATTGATTATCCCTTTACTACCAAGTTTTGGAACTATCTTTGCAACTGTACGGAACCCGTACTAATTTACGTTTTGGATGCATCATATTTTGACGCTACCGAGGTAATCTTAAATTATATAATGAACGTGGGCCGCTTGGGAGTCAGGGCCGGCCTGCATACCAGTAAACTGCAGCATATCCTGCGTATTGTGGAACTAAAATGCGAGGAGCAGTCACAAAAGAACCTGCTGGAACTGGCCAGGGACATCCGACAAAACATGGAGACTTAGAGGTGACCTCATGTTTAATGCATCAGCATATATTTTCATACTGCTGAATATTACCGGCGGCCTATTAACTCTGTTGAGTTCAGTCGGTATCTTTATTTCTTTAATAATTCAACGCCGGGTGGAAAGGCTACAGGACATCCTGGAAGAACTGACCGATGAATCCTACTGCGAAGAACTAAACCTTTCCGGAAAAATATTTAATCTGATAGAAAAATACCAAATGCAGTACCTGCTTCCCGACCGTCCCAGTAAAACCATTGTACGCTATATGGACCTGACCATCAGCGCCACTATCCTCTTTTGGTCCGCCACGTTAATTTTATCATATAGACCGCCATGGCAGTGGCACTCGCTGGTATTTCTGGTTCCCATGGCAGTTGCCTTCGTTATTTTTTTCTTTTTCCGCCAGCTGTTAAAAAACGCCATCAACCCATTAAACAATAAGCTGTTAAGTTCTATCATTCCCCCGCCAACCAAGTTGCGCAGTGTCTCCTTTTTATCCAATTACGTCAACGTGTCGGTCAAGGCCATCTTAAAACAGGTGCGGCTAAACGTGGTTATCCGCAAGCAGGACCGGGTATATGCCGACTGTGATACACTGGGACAGGTAGTGCTCAAGGAAGAGCTCTCCTTTGATGATTTTTACTGCTACTGCCGTCTAAATACCGGTGAAAAAAACGTGTTTTTGGGTTTTGGCGAAATCTCGATAACCTTTCCCGAAGATGAAATAACTAAAAAACCGGTTCCCATAAAACGAAATGTGAATATTCCGTTGGGCTTTACTTACTGGCACCTGCTCCCGGCTAACGGTTCCGTGTCCGTCCAGCTGTTAATCTTTCCGCGAGGGGAAAAACATCCCATTGAATACAGCTTTAGCCTGCAGGAAGAAAACAATTATTTTGTCTCCCTAAAAGAACCCCAGGCTGCCACCAACAGGGACATTGTTTACCAGGTGGAAAATAACAGGATCAACATTCTCAAAGGTATGGACAAAGTTCCCTTTTTGGAAAGAATAAAGGATAAGCTGGTGTTCAACGGTAAACGTTATTATCTTGCCAACCCCCACCCCGCCTTCCAGGTCAGGGAGCTTAAAGATTGTACCGAAGACGTCTTTGTAAACTAAAAAACCGGTACGGGAATTTCCCGAGTGCCGGGTCAGCTGCCGAAATAGATCAGCATCAGCCTGGCTCCATTCACCATACCGTGGGCCACAATGAGCGGCCACAGGGAGCCTGTCAGTTCATACAGCAAACCCAGGGCAAAGGCCACAACCAGGATCTCCAAAAACCACACCGTTTGAAAATGAAACACGGCAAAAAACAGCGCATTGACCGTCAGTCCCAAGACAAGTCCCCATTTTTTCTTGAAAACGGGATACGCCAATCCCCGATAATACAATTCCTCCGATACCGGGGCCAACACTGCACCGATAAAAAAGGGCAGCACGAATTGCCGGAAAGACTGGGCCCGGCTGGCCAACCGTACCAGGGGGTGGGTATTACTGTCCACCACGAAAAACTGTCCCAAAAAGTATTCCAATCCCTCCGCCACCACAAACAGCAGGACGCCGGCGGCAATTCCGATAACCGTATTAATGACGGCCTTCCTGAAAGCAAGCCGGTAGCTGCCGTACCTGACTTTGATAACATACACAACCAAAAAAATCAGCCACAAGCGGTCAAAAATATTGAGCCACTCCTGGGACAGTGGCCCGTAAAAGCCTGATAATTTACCAAAAAGGTACCCGCCGACAAACCTCAGCAGTAAAACTCCTATGACAGTTGTTAAGTTCCAGGGAGGTAACGGTACTTTAATGGTTGCTTCCCTCCTACATGGCGTTTGCTGTAGCTACCAGCAGCAACAGCATGATGCCATTCCAGATACCGTGGGCCATAACGGGTGCATAGATCGTCCCGGTTTTCTCATAGAGCCAGGCCAAACCCGCTCCGCCAATACTTAATGGCAGCAGCCGGACCAGGTCAAAATGCATGATACCAAAAATAAGTCCGGTTGCGGCCAGACCACCGGCAATCCCTACCCTCTGCCGAAAAGCAGGATAAAGAAAACCCCGGAAAAACGTCTCTTCCCCCAGGGGCGCAATAATCACAGCAATGACAAACGGCAGGATTAGCTCACTTGTGCTGTCCGCCTCCAGGACCAGTTTGGCAAAGGGCTGCATTTCCTGGGGGCCGGGTACCAGGCGTTCCACAACAATACCGCTCAGAAATACAGCCAGAAAAATTCCCACACCCCATTTCAGAGCTGTCCACAAAGTATCCGCTAGGGGTTTGGGCACGTATCCTACGTGTTTGAAGGAACCGTTGTATTTAACTAAGACGTAGTAACAAATCACAAGAAAAATTAACGCCGTCTGCACAATACTTCCCGCAAAAAACTGTACCCGTATATTCTCCGGGGACACACCGATCAAAGTATTCAACAGCGGCAACACCACACTGCCCGCACCTAAACTAATCCCCGATATGACGGCCAAAGCAAGCAAACTGTCCAGTATGTTCCAGGGCACTTTTTGTTTCATTCCTTCCTCCTCCCCTCTCCGTACAGTATATCCTATTAAGCACCGGCACAAAAGATACTACTCAAAACTTACCGGCCTTACTGCAGTTCGTTTAATTTAGCCACGTACCGTTCAACGGTGAGTACAAAAGTGGAGTGCGACCAGGTCAGAGGGGCTACCGACTGCGGTTCTCCCGTGAAGGGGTGCAGCTGTTCTGGAAGCATTCCCGCTTCCATGGCATAATTGGCTGCCCACAGAATTAATTTCTTTGCCGGCTCCAAATCCTCTTTCTTTTTGGCACACTGTATGTACCACTCGGCCAGCCATAAAGTACAGATAAACCAAGGATTGCCCGGCACCCTGTCAATGTCGTCTGAATTGCGGAAATAATAATCATCACGGTAGCGGGCTATTCCCCCGACATCCGTTTTTACCCACAGGGCTTCTCTGATGGCTTTCATACTGGAAACCACCCTGGCATCATCAGCCGGGAGGACGCCAAAGGCAAAAATGCCGTAAATGCTGCTTTCCGGGGTGGAATCGGGTATCAGGTTACCGTCAGGGTCCATGTAAACCCCACGCAGAAAGCGGCCGTATTCTTCGCTGTACAAATGTTTTAAGATCCCCTGCTTAACCTCTTCCGCGGCGCCCCGGTAGCGGTCCACCAGGTACTGGTCTCCGTAGAGGTCAGCAATTGAAGCTGCTGCCATCAGTCCACCGTAGACCGCCGAGGCGGTAAAGGTAAAAATACCCTGGCGCTCCTCCCATAAATCATAGCTGGGCAGGGGTAATCCGGTTTTTAAGTCCCGGAAATCCACCATGAAATTGGCCGCCTTTCGGATTAACGGTTTGTAAAGGGATTCAATAAATTCAAAATCCCGTTCCTTCAGATAATGGTGCCACAGGGCAAACAATACCAGGGCTGTTTCATCTTCCTGAATGGGCAGTTGTACGCGCCCGCCGTTAACCCACGGATGCCAGCTGGAACCCACTGAACCGTCAGGATTGTACTTGTGCAGCAGGTACCCACCTTCAGTTAAAACCCGCTCGCAAAACTTGAAAAAATTCCTTGTCAATTCGGGATAGCCGGCAGCATCCATGCCCAATGCCACCAGGGCCCCGTCCCGGGGCCACATGTAGCTGTAATGGTCCCTGCCATAGTGCAGGATATCGGTGTCATTGGCAGCAATAATTGCCCCGTTAGCATCGGTCTGGGTACGCACTACCAGCAGGCTGAGCTTGTACAGCTTCTTTACGGTTTCCGGCAAATCGCCAAATTGGCGGGAATGCTTGTTCACCCAGGTGCGCCAGTAGTTTTCCGTCTTACGCAGCAGTAACTGCGGCGTGTTTTTCAAGACGTAGTAGTTGCCCTCG
The DNA here is from genome assembly GCA_017656305.1 of Thermoanaerobacteraceae bacterium. GTDB lineage: Bacteria > Bacillota > JADQBR01 > JADQBR01 > JADQBR01 > JACDOG01. The sequence continues at coordinate 76,289 of JACDOG010000009.1, read as the reverse complement.
CGTACTGCATGAAAGTTGTCCCCTACCACGATCCAGTAATAAAGTTCCTGCTCCTGATGCGGTTCTAAAAACATGCGAAAGCTGATGGTGCTGTCAACTGACCCCTGGGCAATGGGGTTTTGCTCCAGAATTCCATCCTCAGCGTCACGCCACGTGCCTTCAGCACCGCCAAACCGCTTGGTACCGGTAGCATACTGGTAAATGCCCTGGTGGTTTACCCGGCCGTTGATGAGAAAATACCGGTTGCGCTTGTAATGGTAAACCGCCTGCAAGGTCGGGTCATAAAGAGCGGTATCTCCCACCTCGCTGCCGTCAATGGAAAAGTCGTGGGTAAAAAAGAGGCGTATTTCCCTTTTGTCTCTGGCCAGGTTTTTTACCGTGACCCGCTGCAGAAAAATGTTGCTGCGAAAGTGGACCGCAGAATTCAGTGACAGGTCTACGCCCAGGTTTTTGTTGACAGCACGGCAGTCCGTAACCAGAGTATCTGAAAGATATTTCAACTGAATATGCCAGTTACCGTCGTCAGTCCAGGAAAATTTACCGTCCACCCACACGCCGATGCTGTTGCGCCGGCCCAAAATGTGGTTTTCCCAGCCTATATAGGGGTAATACAGGTCACGCATGTTCAGAAACCGGTCAAAATTGACTAGCATGCTGCCGTTACCCAGTACCAATTCTCGCACCAAGGTTTGTCACTCCTTTACTTATTGTCACCGAAAATAAAATAGACAATTATTTCAAGAGCTGCGTCTTCAAGTTCAGAAATAAAACCCTTGGATGTGGTTATAATAACACTAGACATTATTCCAAAAAACTTCCGGTTTTATTAAACACACCAAAGGAGCGTGCACAACATGCTGCTATTTTGGATCATAGTAGGCGTGCTCATGCTGATTTTGATTTTCGGTTACGTTGCCTACTACTTCCGTACCCAACCCCAGCAAAAACCCAACCTGCAGCAGGAACCGACCCGGGAAAACCTGACAGTCATGGTCAGGGACCCGTACTGTCTATTTGCCTACTGGGATCTACCGCAGAAGACCGTTGATGAGCTGAAGAAAAAACAGGAGCAACTGGTGCTGCGCATTTATAAACTGGACGAAAGCGAGCACCTGGACACCAAGCGTATACCTTATTTTGATATCCAAGTTACCCCTGAAGCAGATAACTGGTACATCAAAAACCTGAAAGCCGGCCGGGCCTATATTTTGGAAATAGGCAAGTGCTTGGACGATGGCGCCTTTGTGCCGCTGGCTCGCTCGCGCAAAGTGCATACTCCCCACGATGGACCAGGAAAAATCGACCCACAGTGGCAGCCTGTCGCACAGGCATGGCACGGTGCAACCCGGTACCAGTTAGGCACTGCTTCCGAATACATGGCAGAAAGGAATGATTAAATGCCGGAAGGTTACCTGGCTCTGGTGCTACACGCACACCTACCTTACGTACGCCATCAGGACGAAGAGCATTTTTTGCAGGAACGCTGGTTCTTCGAGGCCCTTACCGAATGCTACATCCCGTTGGTCAAAACCTTTAACCAACTGATCGGTGACGGTCTTTTTTTCCGTCTTACCCTATCCATCAGCCCCCCGCTGGCCCACATGTTCCAAGACGACCTGCTGGCCAAGCGGTTTGCACGTTATCTGGATAATTTACATAGCCTGGCAGAAGCCGAAATCCAGCGTACCAAAAGCCAACCCCACTTTAACATGCTGGCACGCATGTATCGGGACTGGTTTGAGGAAGCATACGACATTTACCAGTCATATGACAGGAACCTGCTCAATGCCTTTAAAAAATTTCAGGAGCAAAGCCGTTTGGAGCTGATAACCTGCGGTGCCACCCACGGGTACCTTCCCCTGCTCTCCGAACAGCCGCAGGCAGTCAAGGCACAAATCCACTATGCCGTGCAGGCGCACAGAAAAGCCTTTAGAGCAAACCCCAAAGGCTTTTGGCTACCGGAGTGCGGTTTTTACCCGGGAGTGGACCGCTATCTTGCCGACGCGGGTATTAAATACTTTTTCGTAGATAGTCACGGCCTGTTGTTTGCCAGGCCGCGTCCTCGTTACGGTACTTATGCCCCGGTAATTACCCCGGCAGGTACCGCTGCCTTTGCCCGGGACATGGAAACTTCCAAACAGGTATGGAGTGCCACCGAGGGCTATCCCGGCGATTATGACTACCGTGAGTACTACCGTGATATCGGCTATGACCTGGACTGGAACTACATAAAGCACTTTCTCTTTCACGATCAACCCACACACACAGGGATCAAATACTACCGCATCACCGGGAAAACGGAACACAAGGAGCCGTACCAGCCCGAATGGGCGCGGGAAAAGGCAGCCATCCATGCTGCAAACTTCTTGTTTAACCGGCAGCGCCAGGTGGAATCCCTGAAAACGCATATGGACCGGCCGCCCATCATCGTTTCGCCTTACGATGCCGAATTGTTCGGACACTGGTGGTTTGAAGGACCCCAGTGGTTGGATTTCCTGATCCGAAAAACAGTATGCGACCAGAAAGATATAGAACTCATCACCCCCGGTGATTATCTGGACCGGCACCCTGATAACCAACCGGCGGTACCCTGCCAGTCCAGCTGGGGCAATGAAGGCTACCACGCGGTATGGCTGGAAGGGAGCAATGACTGGATTTACCGCCACCTGCACGATGCCGGCAGAAAAATGGTGTACCTGGCGAACAAATTTCCCAGGGCCCGGGGCATAAAAAAGAAGGCGCTAAACCAGGCTGCGCGGGAGCTACTGCTTGCACAAAGCAGCGACTGGGCATTTATCATGAAAACAGGTACCCTGGTGGATTATGCCCGTGAAAGAACCAATAAACACCTGGAAAATTTCAATAGGATTCACAACAGTGTGCTCTCCGGCAGGATGAATAAAAAATGGCTCAACGAAATTGCCTCGGAAAACAACCTGTTCCCCAATATCGACTACCGGGTTTATCGATAAAAAAAGAGGAGGCGGGCAAAAGCCGTCTCCTCTCTGGTATTTACTATTTCATGTGCGCACAAAACTACGCTGCCGCCTTTCTTTCCCACGATTGCTTCTTTTCCATGTTTCGCGGGCCTATGGGAAGCACCTTTTTGTTGTAAACAGTATTTAAAATTCCCGCAGCCGAAGTGTAAAACGCACCTGCAGCAGCAGCCAGGCCAAACCAGCCGCCCAGCGCCGTAGTTCCCAAGCCGAATTCGCCGAGAGTCAGGAAAATAAATGCTAGTTCCAAAACGGTAAATGTAAATAATAACGCGTTATTAAGCTTAAAAGTGCCCAACCACATGTAAAAGGTAAAGATGCTGAATCCCAGCAGGAATATACCCACATCCACAGCGCTGAACGAGTAAACACCGGCTTTCACCAGCACCTCCATGGAACCAAAAGCCAGCCAAAACGCGCCGTAGCTGGTAAAGGCTACAGCCCCAAAAACGTTGTTTTTCTTGATTTCCCACATGCCAACCAGAATCTGGACGATACCACCGTACCAAAAGGCCAGCATAAAGACAACTCCCTTACCTGCCGCCGGCAGCAGCCCGGCATTGTAAGTACATAATACCAGGGTGGTAATGGCAAATGCGGCCAACCCCAGCGGGCCGGGATCAGCAATTTGATTTTGACTGCCGTTAGACATTAACCCATCCTCCTTAAAGTGTTGATAATTTCAGGCAAATGGTCCAAAATAAAAACTAAACCACTACCCTCCTTTCTTTTATGGTGTAAATGTAGTAAAAATATTTTTATTATTTAAAATATTCCCACAAAATATTCTACCACGTTCTTTTAACCGAAAATAGAACCTTTCGGTAAAAGGAGCAATTTCACCAGTAAACGGTATGAAAATGTAATTTAAAGGTTAGCTCCTGCGGCCACAAAAAACGGCTTCTGGCAGAGCTAAACGGACTACTGAATTTATTCCGACCGATGTTAACACGTGTTGTCATGAGGCCTTGCGCAAACCCGGCACTCAGCCACAGGTAAATTGATGAAATTTATATAACATGTTTTTAGCAAAATGCGAATCTGTATAACTGAGTGCCGGGTGGCCCAAATTCTCCACCGGGTCAACATCGGTCCTTAATTTGTCATGACGGTATGCAATTTTTAGTAACCTGCATTTCTTTTTAGGAATATAGAATACTTTTTATGTTCTGTTCCAGTTTTCCACGCAGCAAACGGGCAATCTCGAGCGTTTCCCCTTCACCTATAATACGGTATTCCGGCCTGGTAAGGTGCGGCAGGGCCAGGGCCCATCCTTCCGGGTAATTAACCTTCACCCCGTCGGTGGTGTCCACCATACCCGCAGGATACATTTCCAGTAGCCGCCGGATGACCTGCCCCTTTACTTCCCACGGGCAATAAATGTTTTTTTCATCCTGCTGCCGCAGGGGCAGCTGCTGCAATGCCGCAATTAACTCAATATTTTGCTGGCTCAGGTAGTCACAAACATGCAGCAGCTGGGCATAGCCATCCTCCCAAATTTCATACTGTTTCAACCAGGGCTGTGCCTCTATAACCTCTTGTCCGGCCATCTCAAACCAATAAACCACCGGATCCAGCTTTGTCTCCCGGACCTCACCATCGTATTTTGCCGCAATCTTCTTGGCTGTTTCGGCTACAGTTACGGGCACTACCACCTGTCCGCCGTTGTTGTAGTGAAACAGCAGTTCAGTCAAAAGAGCGTACAGCAGGTGTTCACGGAGCACGTTGCCACTCTGGTCCAAAAGCAACAATCGGTCCCCGTTGGCAGATATTTCCGCTCCCAGGTGAGCCTCACCCTGGCGCAACGCGTTTACCACGCCGTCACGGGTTTCCATGAATACCAGCCTGTGCCCCAGTTCTGCAAACAGGTCCTGCCAATAGGGCAGCTGCAGGCCTGTCACGGCTACCACCTGGCCGTTAACAGTTTCGGTACAGTTTCGACTTACTCGCGAGAGGTATTCACCCACGGCAACTACCACCATTTGCGACCGAGACCAGGAAGCCGGAGGCAGTTGCTTGAACTCTCTCCGCTGCAGCAGCTGTTTCAGTTTGCGGCGGCGACTATTGTCCAGGTAAGCTCCTGCGGCATCAAAAAACAATGCTTCCACCTGGCCATCTTCACCAATTCCCAGGTGTATCCCCGGCAGTTTATCTTTTTGATACTGGTAACGGGCCAGCGGCAGGGGAATGCTGTTTAAAATAAGCGCTTGCAGACCGGTTGCCTGGATACCCAGGCCGGCAGCATTTTTTAAAACTTCAAGGTGTTCCTGTCGGGCTCCGGCAGAGATAAATAATGCGGAAACCTCCTTATGCCACAGGTTGGCATAAGCCCGCCCCAAGGCCATAGCCTGCTCCGGCTCCAACAAGTCCCGGGACTCTTTGACACTGCCCCAGACAATATTTTCTGTCACTACCTGACTTTCACCTATTTCCTTTTCCGGCCAGATAAGCACGCCGGGTTTAACAGTACTCCGCTTGTTTATCTTAACCCGGTCTCCCAGCGCGGTCCCCTCAAACAACCTGGCCCCGGCACCGACATGGCCCCTCTTGCCAATAACAGCTCCCCTGATCTCCGCACCTTCCTTGATATGTACTTCCGGCCAAATGACAGCATATCTGACAGAACTCCCGCCACCGATATAAACGCCTTCGCCCACAACCGAAAACGGCCCTACCTCGGCCCGGGAAGCAATATACGCATCGGACCCGATTAACACCGGCGGGACCAGCTTTGCTCCTACTTCCACCACGGTGTTGTTCCCCAGCCAAATTCCCGGCTTAACCTCCCGGCCCTCTCTGACCGACCACCGGGTATTACCGGCAAGCAGGTGGTACTGTGCCTGGCGGTACTGGTTTAAGTCACCGATATCACACCAATAACCTTCCTGGCTGTAACCATAAAGACCCAAACCTTTTTCCAGCAGCAGCGGAAACAGGTTCTTGCTGAAGTCAAAAAAGCTGTCGGCAGGAATGTAATCCAGAACTTCCGGCTCCAAAATGTAAATCCCCGTATTGACCGTGTCGCTGAATACTTCACTCCAACCGGGTTTTTCCAAAAATCTGGTGATTCTACCCTGCCCGTCCGTTATCACCACTCCGTACTCCAGCGGTACTGAAACCCGGGTTAAGACCAGCGTTGCCAGCGCCTTGTTGCGGCGATGAAAGTCTATAGCCGACCGCAAATCAAAATCGGTCAAGGCATCGCCGCTGAGCACCAAAAACGTGTCTTGAAGAAAGTTCCGGGCATTTTTGACGCTGCCAGCCGTACCCAGAGGTGAGTCTTCCACGAAATAGGAAAGATTCAGGCCAAAATCCTCACCACTGCCGTAATAGTCTTTAATTTTATCGGGCAGGTACTGCAGCGTAACTCCAACCTCCTTAATACCCAGGTCCCGGAAGATATCCATGGCATAACTCATTACCGGTCTGTTAGCCAACGGCACCAGCGGCTTGGGCAGGTCGCACGTCAGTGGCCTGAGCCTGCTACCGGCACCCCCGGCCATAATTATTCCCTGCATAGCAGTGCTCCCTCCCTTCGTAAGTCCAAGCGTTCGCCCACTAATGAATTGCGCAGTTGATAACCGTCCGGTTTGCAAATAGGGGTTTTCTCCTTGACTTCCCGGGAGACCGTCGCCGCCTGTACTTGTTCCCGCTCCACCAAAACCTCACCATAGACATTGACGGTATCCCCGGCAATAGTACGCCAGTTATATTTTTTGGTAATAAGTCGTGCGGCGTTTTCTGTGATACTGGCAGCCAGTTTCTTATTTTTCAGCAGCATAACAATATTGGCAGCCAGGGAATGGGGGTTTCCCGGCAAGGCTTTCAGCCCGTTGACACCGTGGGTAACAATCTCCCCCAGGCCGCCCGTGTCACTGACCACCACCGGTGTATTGGTAGCCATACCTTCCAGCGCAACTATGCCAAAGGGTTCATACAGGCTGGGAAAAACGGCCACGGAAGCCTGGTGGTAAATCCGGTTACGGGTACTGTCATCTATGTAACCGGAAAATTCCACTTTATCAGCTATCCCCAGCTTGCCGGCCAGAGAAATCAATTCCTCTTTCATGGGCCCCTTGCCGGCAATCACCAGCCTGGCACCCGGTACCTCTTTCAATATTTCCGGCATGGCGCTGATGAGGACCTGTGCTCCTTTTTCTCTCACCAGGCGGCCCACAAAAAAGATAATGGGGTGCTCTGGTTTTTGTATTTGCTTATCACCCACCCGAAATTCTTCAGGGTCAACCCCGTTGGGGATGACACGAACTTTATCCACAGGTAGTTGAAATTGATTAATAACTTCTTGATACATGTGGTTGCTGCAGACAATAACGCGCCAGGCCTCATAGGTCAACCACCACTCAACGCTATTGATAAAGTGCTGCTGGGGCGTGTGCAGTCCCTGATTACGCCCGGCCTCAGTTGCATGTATAGTGGCTATAAGCGGCAAATTGCCGACAGTTTTCAGCATTCTTCCCGCATAGGCCACCAGCCAGTCATGAGCATGAACAAGGTCAAACCGGTATTGCTTAACCAGTTCCAGCGCCTTTTCTGCCAGGGCCATGTTTAGCTGCATGACCCAGGTAGAAAAATCCGGGGTGCTGACCGGGTATTCCGTGACTCGGTGAACGGTTACATTGTTTCTTTCCTCGCTGGGCGGAGTATTTTCTCCGCCTAAAGTGACAATATGTACGGAAACTTCTTTATCCATAGCCCTGGTCAACTGATAGACATGATTTCCCAGCCCGCCGACGCTAACCGGCGGATACTCCCAGGTCAATACCAGTACCCTCAAAACAACCGTCACCCCCGTATTTTTGCCAGTTCTCTTTCAAAGGCATTGATAATATCCAACCTGCTGATAATACCCTGCAGCTCGTCCCCACCTATAACCAGCAGTTGGTGCACTTTTTTCTCAAACAGCATCGCCACTATGTTGGCAAAACCGGTATCCGGAGTTACGGATACTACTTCCGAACTCATGATATCCTGCGCAGTCAGACCGCATGCTCTTTTTAACAGTACCTCAAGGTTATGTGAGCTTTCAAAATAAAGCACGATATCTAAAAATTTCACATGCCTGGGCAGGAACAGTTTGAGTATGTTTTTCTTGGTGACAATACCCACTACTCGGCCACCGTCCATGACAGGCAGTGAACCGAAACGCTTTTCTTTAAACAGCCTTGCTATCTGGCAAACACTGGTATCCTTGGTTATGGACACAACATCTTTGGTCATCAGGTCAACGGCTTTCAATCCCTTCACTGGGAGCACACCTCATTCTACGAGATATTGGAGGTTATTACCGGATTTAGCCAACGCTTTCACAAGTCTTACACACATAAAAAAGCGCCCTTCGTGTAAACACAAAGGGCCTTAGCCCCGAAATTAATCACCACGGTGAATTTCCAAACTCCAGTTTAACCCGTTATTGTTATCCCAGGTGTTGTTTTCATTATGGAAACAGAAATTTAGCCGGCTGCTATCTTTGACCTGGAATGTTTTCACCCAGCCCCTGTCTGTCTGTTCCATGCGCAGATCCTGCACCAGCTGCCAGTTGTCGGCATCTCCGTAACCACAGTGCATGTACAGCTGCTGTGCTCTTTCAGCCAGCGGGCCATAGTACAGGACAGTAACCTCATCTCCCCGGGTAACCGGCATGGGATCAACAGCTACACCATCGGGGTTGTTTACATTCTTCATTGCTTCCAGCTTCATACTGTGTCCGCCATAACGGGAATCTTTATTGCCACTCATATTTAGTATCCTCCTTTGACTTGGTTGTTACTTTTGGCTTTGTATTAAATATTATGGAACAAGTAATTACTTTCTATGTAAATAAAAAGCGACATTAGGGGAAAAATGTTAAATAAAAGCGAGGTGACAATATGGAAACAGGCACCACTGATTGGAGCACTGCATTTAAATACGGCGCTTATGTTATCGGTTTAATAGCGATTCTTTATTTTCTCGCACGTTATATAGTTCCCATCCTCTGGCATTTGGTGAAATAAAAAACCAACCCTCACAATCCCGAGGGTTGGTTCCGATACTAGTTTGACTGTATATTGGCAATTATGGCATCTGCCATACCGCTGGTGCTAGCACTGCCGCCCAAATCATAAGTAACCTGGTCCTTATTTACCAGGACGGCGTTTACCGCCCTGCGGATACGGTCAGCCGCTTCCTGCTCGCCCAGGTATTCCAGCATCATGACCCCAGACAAAATGGTGGCCAGCGGGTTAACCCTGTTCTTGCCTGCGTGCTTGGGTGCACTGCCGTGCACCGGTTCAAACACCGCTATGCCGTCACCGATGTTGGCACCCGGCGCAACTCCCAGACCGCCGACTAGACCGGCACACAGGTCGGAAAGTATATCACCGTAAAGATTAGGCATGACCAACACGTCATATTTTTCGGGCATCTGCACTAGCTTCATGCTCATGGCATCCACAATCATATCCTCAAATTCTATTTCCGGGTAGTCTGCCGCTACCTCCTTGGCTGTTTTCAAAAACAGCCCGTCACTGAACTTCAAAATATTGGCCTTGTGTACGGCAGTTACTTTTCTGCGTCCCTGCTTCTTGGCCAGTTCGAATGCAAAACGGACAATACGTTCACTGGCTTTGCGAGTAATTATTTTGATGCTTTCTGCCGCGTCTTCCCCGACCATATGTTCCACTCCGGCATACAGGTCTTCCGTATTTTCCCGTACTATTATCAAATCCACGTTATCATACCTGCTGTCGACCCCCGGCAATGTTACCGCAGGCCGTACGTTGGCATACAGGTTCAGTTCCTTGCGCAGCGCCACATTAACGCTGCGAAAGCCGGTACCGATAGGAGTGGTCAGAGGGCCTTTCAGCGCTACCTTGTTGTTACGTACGGATTCCAGGACGTAATCAGGTAACGGGGTCCCATAATCACCAATTACTGCTTCACCGGCTTCAACAATTTCCCAGTCAATTGCAACCCCAGTTGCTTCAATTACCCGGCGGGCTGCGTCTGTAATTTCCGGGCCAATACCGTCACCGGGAATAAGAGTTACTTTGTACGGCAATTTTCCTCACCTCTTCATGTTTTTGTAATATATTCGGGAAATAAGCAAGCCTGTTATTGTACCTGTTCCTTTTTGCTGGCAATGTAGTCTTCGTACATGTAAACAAGCTCTTTATCAAACAGGGAACGTTTCAAGTCCACCGCCGCATTTCTCACTCGCGCCAGCATCTCCACGGCCTCTTCATCAGTTAAGTGAATACCGTACTCGTGGAATTTGGCAATGATGGCCTTGGTACCCGAATGTTTGCCAATAACAATTTGCCGCTCCAAACCCACCTCTTCCGGCTTGAACACTTCATAAGTCAGCGGGTTTTTCAGTGCCCCATCTGCATGTATACCGGATTCATGGGCAAACATATTTTCACCGACAATAGCCTTCCAGGCAGGCAGTTCCCGCCCGGAAGCGCGGGACACGTATTCCGCCAGCTCGCGAAAACGGTCTGTCTCAAAATCCAAATCGGTATTATCCAAATATTTCAGTGCCATGACCACTTCCTCCAGGGCAGCGTTGCCGGCACGTTCTCCCAAACCGACAACCGTAACACCAGCATGGGTTGCTCCCGCCTGGATACCGGCAAAAGTATTGGCAGTAGCCATGCCAAAGTCGTTATGCATGTGCATTTCTACATCCATCTGGATATTTTCAATCAAATGCTTGACGCGCTTGTAAGTTTCAAACGGTGTCAGGATACCGATGGTATCACAGTAACGAATTCTATCAGCCCCGGCATTTTTTGCCTCGGTGGCAAACCGGATTAAAAAGTCCATATCGGTACGCGATGCATCTTCAGCATTGACGGAAACGTAGAGTCCCTTCTTCTTGGCAAACTCCGTCGCCTTCACCATGTTCTTCAAAACCTGCTCCCTGGTACTCTTTAACTTGTATTTGATGTGAATGTCAGATGTAGAAATGGAAATAGCAACTGCATCCACACCGCAGTCCAGGGAATGTTTGATATCAGATATTACCGCCCGGTTCCAGCCCATGATACTGGCATTAAGTCTGGCATCCACAATCTGCTTAATAGCTTCTTTTTCATCACCGCCCATTACCGGAATACCGGCTTCAATCTGGTGTACCCCGATTTGGTCCAACATCTTGGCAATCCTGATTTTTTCCCTATTGGCAAAAACTACACCGGCAGTCTGTTCCCCGTCACGCAACGTGGTATCCACGATAATTACATGCCTTTTCTTCATACAATTTCCCCTCCTTGAAATTTAAAGTTCTGTTAACTTAAATCATATTTGTCCGCCTGAGGTAGCTGGTTTTACACCAAAATTTAAAGATAACTGCTGGGTTTCTATGATTGCGTAAGCTTTTTCTTAAGTTAACACTACCGAAACTTTTTTAGTGTTCTCAATATTACAACTGCAGGTGCGTGCTACGAATCGGGTACAACAAAAGCCGTTTTTCTAAATTTGCACATAAAAAACACCTCCAACGTAGCAACTACTAGGGAGGCACATGTCATCAGCTAAAATAAGTCCGCTAAAGCCATTAGTTAAACCTATTGCTTATGTCCCAGCTTCTACACTTAGCAAAAGGTTCTTTTTCTACTCCGATAGGATTGCCTCCCTCGAAAGAAACTACTACCCCTTTTATAGTTAAAATTATTCACCACGGGTCAATTAAATTCCTTCTTTTTTCCTCAATTTTTTTTATGGCGTTTTTTTATGATAAACCTTTTGACTCTCCCTTGAATGCTTATTAAATATCTCATTTTTTCTCTTGATTTCAAAACGCATTTATTACCTGGTGATAAAACACATCGAATTTTATTCCATATATTACCATTATACCGTGAAAAAAAAAAAAGAGCTGTGCAGTCCGGTAGCTGACAGCTCAAAAAAACTATCCCGCTTTCTATGATAACTTTTTCCGCAGCAACTCATTGACCAGCTGCGGGTTGGCTTTACCCCTGGTGGCCTTCATAACCTGTCCCACCAGGAAGCCTATCGCCTGCTTCTTGCCGTTCCTGTAATCCGCTACAGGGTCCGGATTGTTCGCTATCACCTGTTCCACAATCCGCTCCAATTCTCCCGCATCGCTGATCTGTTCCAATCCTTTTTCTTTAACAATTGCAGCGGCAGTCTTACCGGTGTCAAACATTTCTTCAAATACCTGCTTGGCAATTTTACCGCTGATGGTCCCCTTGTCTATCAACTGCAGCAACTCCGCCAGTTGCTCGGGCGACACCGGGCAATCCGCAGCTTCCAGGTCACGGGCATTAAGCAGGCGGAGCAATTCGGCCATAATCCAGTTACTAACCTTTTTCGCATCGCCGAAGTACTGCAAGCACCGGTCAAAATAATCAGCCAGGTCCTTGGAACTGGTTATCACCGTGGCATCATACTCGGGCAGCCCGTATTCCTCAATTAGCCGCCGCTTACGCTCATCAGGTAATTCGGGCAGTGTTTCCCGGATACGTTCCACCCATTCTCGGTCAATAACCAGCGGTACCAGGTCAGGGTCAGGAAAATACCGGTAGTCATGGGCTTCTTCCTTACTGCGCAAGCTGACGGTAATACCTTTGTTTTCGTTCCAGGACCGGGTTTCTTGAACGACTTCCCCACCATCTTCCAGTATATCTATCTGCCGCTCGATTTCGTACTCCAGCGCTTTCTGCAACGCCTTAAAGGAATTCATGTTTTTCAGTTCGGTTTTGGTACCAAACTCCGCTGCACCCACCGGGCGTACCGAGACGTTGGCATCACACCGCAGGGAACCTTCCTGCATCTTGCAGTCGGATACCTCGGTATACTGCAGAATTGCTTTCAACTTTTCCAGGTACGCCACGGCCTCTTCCGGCGAGCGCAAGTCCGGTTCCGAAACAATCTCCAACAGCGGTACGCCGGTGCGGTTGTAATCCACCAGGGAGGATTCCGCCTCGGCAATGGCGTCTCCCTCATGCATTAATTTGCCCGCGTCCTCTTCCATGTGAATCCGGGTAATACCGATACGCTTGGTTTCTCCATCCACCTCTATGTCCAGGTAACCGTGTTCGCAAATAGGCAGATCATATTGGGATATCTGGTAGCCCTTGGGCAAATCGGGATAATAATAGTTTTTACGGTCAAACTTGCTGAACTCGGCAATTTTACAGTTAAGCGCCAGCCCGGCCTTGATGGCAAAATCCACAACTCGCTTGTTTACCACCGGTAGGGTTCCCGGCAAGCCCAGACATACCGGGCAGACCTGGGTGTTGGGAGCGGCACCGAACTCAGTTGAGCAGGCACAGAAAATCTTGGAATTCGTTTTCAACTCAACATGCACTTCCAAACCGATAACTGCTTCGTACTTATTGGCACTCATTCTACCTCACCTCCAACGCAGGACGTGCCTGGTGATGTAACGTACTCTGCTCATACTGATAAGCTATTTGCAAAACAGTGCTTTCATCAAAGGGTTTCCCTATTATCTGCAGTCCCACGGGCATTCCCTCACTAAAACCGCAGGAAAGTGATATGGCTGGTAGACCCGCCATGTTAACGGGGATAGTGTACAGGTCGGACAAATACATGGATAGCGGGTCGCCAATTTTTTCCCCAATTCTGAAGGCAACGTTCGGCGAGGTAGGCGTCACTATGGCATCATATTTTGCAAAAGCTCGGTCAAAATCCCGCCGGATGAGCGTCCGTACTTTTAAGGCCTTCAGGTAATACGCGTCGTAATAACCGGAACTCAAAGCATAGGTGCCAATCATGATCCGCCTCTTAACTTCCGGTCCAAAGCCCTTGCTGCGGGTACTCCTAAACATGGATATAACATCCTGGGCTTCCGTATCACGGAAACCATAGCGCACGCCGTCATAACGCGCGAGGTTGGAACTGGCTTCCGCCGGAGCTACCAGGTAATAGGCAGGCAACGCGTATTCGGTGTGGGGCAGGGACGTTTCCTCACAGACGGCACCCAGTTCCTGTAACTGCTTTATTGCCGCCTCTATCTTTTCCTTCACGCCGCTGTCCAGACCTTCAGCAAAATACTCTTTGGGAATACCAATGCGCATCCCCTTGATATCTTTTCCCAGCACTTCTGTATAATCGGGAACGGGCACGTCGGCAGAAGTGGAATCTTTGTCGTCATGACCGGCAATAGCCTGCAGTACCAGGGCACAATCCTTCACATCCTTGGTTATCGGTCCGATTTGGTCCAGTGAAGAAGCAAAAGCCACCAGCCCGTAACGGGATACCCGCCCGTAGGTGGGTTTCAGACCGACAACACCACAAAATGCCGCCGGCTGGCGAATGGAACCGCCGGTATCACTTCCCAGGGTAAACACGGCTTCGTCCGCAGCCACGGCAGCTGCCGCACCGCCGCTGGAACCGCCGGGAGCCCGTTCTAAATCCCAGGGGTTACGGGTAGGATAAAAAGAAGAATTTTCGTTGGACGAGCCCATGGCAAATTCGTCCATGTTCAGCTTACCAAGCAGGATGGCACCTTCCCGGTCCAGCTTCTCCACCACCGTGGCACTGTACGGCGGAACAAAATTATGTAAGATCTGTGAACCACAGGTGGTTTTGATACCCTCTGTGCAAAGATTATCCTTTAAAGCCATAGGAATGCCTTCCAGCGGTCTCAATTCCTCGCCCCTGGCAATGCGCCTGTCCACTTCCGCAGCTTTTTCCATGGCCTGTTCCGCAGTTACGGTCAAATAGGCCTTTACTTTGGGTTCCAGTTGCTCGATGCGGTCCAGTACCGCCCGCGCCAGTTCCCTAGCGCTGATTTCCTTGCTTTTCAGCTTTTCATGCAGTTCATGAGCGGTCAAAGAATAAACTGTCAACTTCATCCCTCCGTCTACACAATTTTTGGTACTCTGAACATGCCATCCTTTTTATCCGGGGCATTTTTCAGTGCAGTTTCGTTATCCAGGTAATCCCTGCTGGCATCTTCCCGCAGTACATTATTTAGAGGCAGCACGTGAGATGTTGGTTCCACGTCTGCTGTGTCCAGTTCGTTCAGCTTATCCACATAGCCCAAAATGTCGTTGAGCTGTTTGGTGTACTCTTCCAGCTCCTCCTCGGAAAATTCCAAACGTGCCAGCAAAGCCACATGCTCTACATCCTTTTTGGAAATGCTCATTTTTTCACCTTCCTTTTGATAAAAGCTATTAACTTAGCTAATTATAGCAGAACTTTGCAATTAATAACAAATACTACACCTACTGCCTAGTTGTTTCTAGCACATTCATCCAGTGTTTCCTCCAGGTCAGCAACTTCTATGGTAGTTACCCCTAGTTTCCTTGCCTTGTCCAATTTAGAACCCGGATCCTGTCCAACCAGGACATAGTCGGTTTTTCTACTGACACTGGAAGCCACCTTGCCTCCTCTCAGTTCAATCATCTCCTTGGCTTCCTTGCGGCTGTAGCCGGGAAGTGACCCCGTAAGCACGAAAGTCAGACCTTCCAAGTCATTTTCCCCTGCGTTTTGCTCCGCTTTAGTATTGACGCCGGCGGCTACCAGCCGCCGGATAACATCCTGGTTTTGCGGCTCGGCAAAGAAGTTGCTGATACTGGCAGCTATTTTGGGACCTACATCGGCAACAGCCAGCAGTTCCTCTTCACTGGCACCGGCCAGCGCCTCCAGACTACCGAAGTGTCTGGCCAGAGCCTTGCTGGCTCCCAGCCCAACGTGCCTGATCCCCAGGGCAAAAATTAACTGGTGCAGGGCATTGTCCTTGCTTTTTTCAATGGCATCCAGCAAATTTCTGGCACTTTTTTCACCCACCCGTTCCAGAGAAAGCAGGTCCTCCATGGTTAAGTAGTATAAATCGGCAACGTTCTCGATCAGGTTGTGCTTCAGCAACTGTTCCACCATTTTCGGTCCCAGGCCTTCTATATCCATGGCATCCCGCGAGGCAAAGTGGATGATTCTCTCGCGCACCTGGGCACTGCAGGCCAGGCCACCCTGGCAGCGTAAAGCCGTCTCATTCTGCTCACGGGCCACTCTTGCGCCGCATTCCGGGCAGCGGTCGGGAAACTGAAATTCCCGTTCATGGCCCCGGCGCTTTTCCGGAAGTACTCTCACCACTTCCGGGATAATATCCCCGGCCTTTTGTACAATTACGTGGTCACCAATTCTAATATCCTTATCCCGAATGTAGTCCTCATTGTGCAGCGTTGCCTTGCTCACGGTAGTTCCCGCCAGGTGCACCGGCTCAAGCAGGGCTGTGGGCGTCAGCACCCCGGTACGACCCACGCTTAAGAAGATGTCCCTGACCACCGTCTCCTTTTGTTCCGCAGGAAATTTGTAAGCAATGGCCCAGCGAGGGCTTTTCGCCGTGGTACCCAGCTTTTCATGGACGTCCAGCTGGTTTACCTTGATTACCAGCCCGTCTATGTCATAATTCAGTTCATTACGCTTCTCTGTCCAGTACCTGCAGTACTCAATAACTTCTTCGATATTGTCGCAGACCTTGTAATGGGGGTTAACGGCAAAGCCCAGCTCACGCAGCAGTGCCAAAACTTCGGCATGGGTGGCAATTTCCTCCCCTTCCAGCACCAGGATGTCGTAGACAAAAACCTGCAAATTCCTGCTGGCCGCCACCTTCGGGTCCAGCTGCCGCAGTGAACCGGCAGCAGCATTCCGGGGATTGGCAAACAGTGCTTCTCCCGCCGCTTCACGCTCCTCATTGAGCTTTACAAATGATTGTTTCGGCATGTAGGCCTCGCCCCGAACTACCAGCCGGGGCAGTTCTTTCCGTAGCCGCAGCGGCACGGACGGGATGGTCTTGATATTGGCAGTGATATCCTCCCCTACCTGGCCGTCTCCCCGGGTTGCACCTACGGCCAGCTTGCCCCCTTCATAGGTCAGTGCTACAGATAAGCCGTCAATTTTCAACTCGGCCACGTAGTTTACAGGTGTATCCACAAGCTTTAACAGTCGCTGTTCCCATTGCCGCAGTGCTTCTTCACCAAATGCATTATCCAGACTCAACAGGGAAACTTCATGGTTGACCGTGGCAAACCCTTCCCGGGGTGCCCCGCCAACACGCTGGGTAGGCGAATGCGGGTCTTTAAACTGCGGGTACTGTTCTTCCAGCCGCTGCAATTCCTGCATTAAACGGTCATACTCGTAATCGGAAATAACCGGGTCATCCAGCACGTAATACCGGTAGTTGTGTTCCTCAATTTGTCGGCGTAGTTCCTCGATTCTTTTCTGGACTTTCGCAGTCAAAGGCAGGTAACTCCTTTCTTGAGAGGATGTACGTAACTCAAGGACGTTCGTTCTGTCCCAACAGGTTTATACTGTCAGCTTCATTTACTTGGAAATCTTTTTCAGCGGTGCGTAAGCCAGCATCAATTCCTTGATGCCCTGGTCCGGAAAGGCCACGCTTACCTTGGCATCGCTTCCTTCACCCTCTATCTTAACAATAGCGCCCTCACCAAACTTGGCATGATAGACCCTGTCACCCAGGTTGAACATGTGCCCACCTCTTTCAGTGTCCCCCAGTTTTTGGCTACCCGGCGTCTTTTCCTGTTCTTTGACTGTAATGCCGAAATACTCGTCAGGAATTTCTTCCAGAAAACGCGACTGCGCGTTGTACTGGGTACTGCCGTACATGTGCCGCCGCCAGGCATTGGTCAGGTACAGGCGCTCCTGGGCCCGGGTCATTCCCACATAGCATAATCTTCTTTCTTCTTCCACCTGTTCCGGGTCAGGCAGCGAACGGTAGCTGGGAAAAATGCCTTCCTCCATTCCCACCAGAAATACCACGGGAAATTCCAGTCCCTTGGCCGTATGCAGGGTCATCAGTGCCACTTTATCCTGCCCTTCATAGGTATCAACATCCGACTGCAGGGAAATTTCCGCCAGAAAACCTTCCAGGTCTTTTTCCACATGCTGCCGGTCATAATTTTGTGTCACCGTTGTAAACTCGCGGATGTTTTCCCGGCGGGCCTGCCCTTCCGGTGTCTTATCCTGCTCCAGCATGTCCCAGTAGCCGGTTTCCACCAATACAGCTTCCACCAGCTCAGTTACCGGCAGCTGTTCTTTCTTCTCCATTAATTTTGCCAGCAAATTCGCAAATTCCCGCACATTATTCTGTGCCCGCGCACCCAAGCCGGCAATTTCCTGACCGGACAGCAGCAGTTGGGCTATGGCAACACCCTGTTCCTCCGCCATAGCGACCAGCCTTTCCCAGGTAGCGGGTCCGATACCCCGTTTTGGCTCATTAATAATGCGTCCCAAACTGACATTATCAAAGGGGTTGGCCAGCACGCGCAGGTAAGCCAAAAGGTCCTTGATTTCCTTACGGTCATAAAAGCGTAGCCCGCCCACAACTTCATAAGGAATATTCCCTTTCAACAGCCAGTCCTCAAAAGCCCGGGACTGCGCGTGAACCCGGTAGAGAATGGCACAATCCCCCAGCTTGTAGCCCTCTTCCCGGTGCAGGCGGAATATTTCCTCCGCCACAAACCGGGCTTCTTCCTGTTCATCTCCCGCCTGGTACCTGACCAGCGGGTGTCCCGTATCGTTACGGGTCCAAAGGTTTTTGGGCTTCCGCCCCAGGTTGTTTTTTATCACCTCGTTGGCTGCACCGAGAATATTTTTCGTGGAACGGTAATTCTGTTCCAGGCGAATTACCCGAGCATTGGGATAGTCGCTTTCAAAATCCAGGATATTTTGGATGTCGGCTCCCCGCCAGCCGTAGATAGACTGGTCCGGATCACCAACGACACAGATATTCTCATGGGCCTGTGCCAGCAGCTTTACCAGCACATACTGGGCATGATTGGTATCCTGGTACTCGTCCACCAAAATATATTGAAAGCGGTTCTGGTAATAGGATAACACCCGGGGGTTGCGGCTAAACAACAATACCGTCTGCATGATTAGGTCATCAAAATCCATGGCATTGTATTTATAAAGTTTTTCCTGATAGAGCGCATAAATGCGGGCTATCTGCTCGTCATACAGGTCAGCGGTACGCTGCCGGTACTTGTCGGGTGTCAGCAATTCGTTTTTGGCATTGGAGATGCGTGACATAACCACCCGCGGGTCAAATTTCTTATCGCTTAGTCCCAATTCAGCAATACAGGATTTAATTAAGGATTTTTGATCAGTGGTATCATAGATGACAAAATTGCGGTCATAAGGCAGGTTATCCGCTTCCATGCGGAGAATGCGCACACAGGCGGAGTGAAAAGTACTTACCCACATGCCCGATACCGGGTACTGCAGCAACTGCTCCAGGCGTTCTTTCATTTCATCGGCTGCCTTATTGGTAAATGTAATTGCCAAAATATTTGCGGGGTCCACACCCTTTTCCTCTACCAGGTAGGCAATCCTGTGGGTAATCACCCTAGTTTTGCCGCTTCCCGCTCCGGCAATGACCAGCATCGGCCCATCTACCGTGGTAACCGCTTCTTTCTGCTGTTCATTTAAACTGCTTAATATATCTTTCAAAATTTATCCTCCTTAAATGTATAATTCCCGTAAAGATACCCGTGCTACAAGTATTACAGAAAAATTGGCCCGTGACAGGCCATCAAACATTTATAATTCTAAACAACCGTAAAACTTTCCTGCAACAGGACATGCAAAAAACATTCCCCGCTACAGGGGAATGTTATACCTGTTACTTTTCTCTTAAGACATACTTGTTCTTGGGACGTCCCACCTTACCGTAGTCCACCTCAACTTCAACTTCACCCTGATCCAACAAGTACATGAGATAGCGGTGAACGGTCGGGTAGGCAAGCGAAATATTTTGGGAAATCTCACCAATGGTGACTGCAGTGGAACAAGTTTTCAGGTAATCTGTAACCAGCTTTAAAGTAGCCCTGTTAATACCTTTGACGGTATAGACTTCTCCCTCATTATCAGCATATACCTTAGCCAACCGCAGGTGGACCTTCAGGCGGCTGATTAAATCCGGTGCCTTAACGGGTTTTAAGGCAAAGTCACTGGCACCGGCATTTAAAAAAGCATCGGCAATTTCCTGTCTTTCATCTACGGTTAACACTATGATCGGCACCTGTCGTGAACGCCTGCGCAGTTCCTTTACCGTCAATATTCCATCCATTTCCGGCATGTGGTAGTCGACCAGCACCAAGTCGGGACGCACCTGTTCAAATTTCGCCACCCCCTGCCTGCCGGTAGCCGCTTCAACCGTTTGCCAGCCTGACAACTCGCAGATTTCCCTCAATGTATACCGGATATCCGCATCATCATCAATGATTAAAATCGTGGTCATTTTGTCACCTACCCTCTGGGAATCACTATAGTTACCCGGGTCCCCTTTCCAAGCCTGCTATCAATGTAAATATGCCCGCCATGGTCCTCCACCACCTTACGCACAAAAGTCAAACCCAAGCCCGACGACTTGCTGGAACTAAATCCCGGTTCCCATATGCGCGCTAGGTCTTGTTGGCTGATGCCCTTACCGTTATCCTCTACGGTAAATTTCACCCCGCCGTCCTGTTTTTTGACGGACACTATTATTTCACCGCCCGACATGCTCTCAGTGGCCCGAATGGCATTTTCAATCACGTTAACCAAAGCCCTGGCCAAACGTATCTTGTTCACTTCAATGTCAGGCAAATTTTCTTCAATGTAAAAGTAGAACTTCTGGTTCATGTTTTCCAGGATAATCTGGGCACGCACGTAGTTTATCAACGCATGAACACTGGTAGGTTTACGTACTTCCTCATACAGCATCTCCGAAATCATATCATTCATGTTTTCTACCGATTGACTTATTTTACCGGCATATTCTCGCTGCTTGGCGTTGCTACTGGTCATTTCCAGTAACGAACTCAATCCCTGGATAGTGGTTAACGGCGTCTTCAGGTCATGCACCAGAGCATGCAGTTCTTCCAGTATTCGCGCCTGTGCCGCCGCGATGCGCACCCGCCGAATTTGCTTTTCCTGTTCTTTGGCCGCATTGATATGCTGAATTATTTTAGAGTAATTGTCAATAAGTCCAGTAGTAATCACAGCAATGATAACAAAAGGCAAAAAAAAGGCAAAACTGAAAAAGTTTAACGTGCCATGGGCATCCAGGTAATCGGCTGCCAGTTTAATACTGGCCGGCAACTCCCCGCGGCCAAAACCAAAATGAGTCAGAAGCGGTGCCACCGATAGCCAGTAAATACCCATCAATAACTGGGACAGGATTATAAGCTTATGCCAAAATCTCAGAATTCCCCTACCCCAAATTAACAGCAGTGCCACAGCAGATAAAAATACCACCAGCGGCACACCCCAGTCCCACTGACCGGGTTGAGAAATGTACAGGACGGTAAAAATGGCAATGATAATCATCCCCGCTACCAGCAACGCCAAAACACCATTTTTCTTCTTCAATGCTTCTGCTGCCCGAAAGGCACCCAAAAAGACAGGCAGGGCACGCAGGGAATCCAACCCTACCAGTACTCCCGCAGCAAGTATCAAACTGCCGCTGTCCTTATTTAAAATACTTTCTTCAATTTTAACAAGTACCTGCCAGTATAATTTTTCCAATAATCGCTGTACCACCAATGCCGACACTGCTATCAACAAACCCTGCCAAAACTTATCCCTGTCGGCTAACAAACCGTTCATGAATACACCTCTACCGGAACACAGAATTCAAAGGGGTTTTAATCTTTTCTATATCGCTAACAATAGTCAGGGGAACATTGGCCTTTGCGGTCAAGCGTTCGAAAAAGCCATCATAGTTGCCGTCACCAACTACTATAACGTAATCCGTATGCGGAGCAACAGCTTCGGAAATGGCATCCGTCCCGGCATGTCGGTACAGTTTCCCCATACTGACAAGCACTACTGCCATCCCTCTCTCCTTGGCACTTCTGGCAAGCTCAACCAACCGCTGCTGCTCCTGTGTCAAGTCTGTCTTGAGCCGCTTCATATTGCCATGAGATATTCCCAAAACAATAATCACACAATCATACCGGTCGCTTAAATCTTTTCCTCTAACCTTGCGCCAAAAACGGTTTCTGATGTTTAATTGTGAGGTAATTTGGGAAATAACTAACCCTTCAACCCCCTGACCCGCCGGAGTGATAATAGCACGTTCCCGTGCTATGGGCCTGGGCAGATGCGGTACGCGGTAGGCCGTAATTCGCTCATTTTGCGGCACACAACCGCTTACTAATAATACCATCGTAAACATAACCACGAAAAGGATTTTTCTCATTTTTCTCTCGACACCTCTAAGACCTATTCGCCAGCGGGAGGTTAAATTCCTACAATCAGGCAGTAGCAGCAAGCTGCTATACCGGTTTTTGTATAATCTCCCACAAGCGAGGCGCCTTCTTCTTGATGTTAACCGGACGGCCGCTACCATCCACAAAGGCATGGTGTGTGGCAGCTTCGGCCAGCAAAACATTATCCTCTTTTCTGACAATTTGATAGGTAAAGTCAAGCCGCACACCAGTCACGTTGCTGATTCGCGTTTCCACAACGACCACATCATCATATCTTGCCGGGCTTTTATACCGGCAGTTGACCTCGGTAACGGGAAGATAAATATCCATAGCCTCAATTTCCCTGTAGCTTATTCCCATCTTCCGCAGCAGTTCCGTCCGCCCTATTTCACACCACACCAGGTAATTACTGTGATACACCACACCCATTTGGTCCGTCTCCTGGTAACGTACGCGCAACTCCACAGCAGTCATTTTATTTTCACTCCTTTCGGCACAAAAACCTGGATGGCATGCGGCCGCGACCTGATTTCCAGCGGCAGTGCAGGGCCCTGCTCCCCGTCAAGATCGCTGATTATTTTTTCACTGCCGGATATGCATAATGCCCTGGTTTGAAAGTAAATAACATTGGGGTCCTCCACATGGCGACCTTTCAACAATTTAAAAAATAACGCCACCAGTTCAGAAAGAGAACAATTTTTAATGAGCAGCACATCCAGCAAACCGTCAGTAACCGCTGCAGCAGGAGCAAGATGACGGAAACTGCCCGCAGCGGAACTGTTCAAAACCAAAAATAAAAGATACTCCGCTTCCCAGGTTTTTTCCGTTGTCTCTATTTTTAGTGCCAGCGGTTTGAATTTGGGTAATGCTTCCAAACCCTTGGCATAATACGCCAGCCTTCCCAGCAGGTTTTTTAATTTTAACGGGGTGGTATGCGGCACATCCGTCAGCAGGCCGCCGCTGACTACGTTGAGAAAATAGCTGTCATTGACCTGTCCTATGTCCAGCTGCACCACATTTTCCTGCAAAACAACCCTCGCACAGGCATCAGTATCGCCGGGAATGCCAAGATATGTTGCAAAATCATTTACCGTGCCCACCGGAAAGATTCCCAGGGGTAAATGTACTTTGTATGTGGCCATGGCATTAACCACCTGGTGAATGGTACCATCCCCGCCGGCAGCCAGGACAGCATCATAACCCTCGTTATCGGCCAGAAAACGTTCTACAGGGACACCCGGCGACGTGCGGTATAAAGACAAATACCAGCCGCTTTCCTGAAAAGTCGCTATCACCTTGTCCAATTGTTGAACAAAACTTCCCTTTCCTGACACAGGATTATATATCAGTTTGGCCTTCTTTACCATAATCAATCCAATCTCCATTCCCAAACTACTTTCGCTTGATTGTTATCTAAACCCTGCCTAAGCAAACAGCAGTAAAGTATTTAACAAAAAACGCTATAGTGCCGCCACTATAGCGTGCATAGCTCTACCCTTCATCTCGAGATACAAAGGGTATCAGCACTCGGAAACGGACGCCCTCAAAATCTTCAGGGTCTTCAATTTCTATTTTCCCATCATGCTTCCTTACTATACTTTGAACGGAAGCCAAACCGATTCCCGAGTGACGCTTATTGTCCTTGGTAGAAAAACCCGCGGCAAAAATCTTGTTTTTCAATTCAGGTTTTAAAACCGGGCCTGTGTTGGAAACTATAATTTTAAAACAAGTCCTCCCCTTAAGTAACTCCACATGTATCAGCGGTTCACGGGGCTTGTACTCCTCAATAGCATCCAGCGCATTGTCCACAAGATTTCCCACAATGCCGTTTAATTCCACAGGGGCAAGATGTATATCCGCAAAATCACGGTCAACAGTCAACTTTAAATCCACACCGCGTTTGGACGCAATATCTTTTTTGGTTTGCAGCATGCCGCTTAATACGGGAATACCCAGATTTATTATTTCCTGGCTTTGTTTTATATCCTCATAAAGGCTTTCCATGTATTGCTTGGCTGTAGCATAATTTTCCGTCTTAATCAACCCGTACAGGGACATCACATGATTTAAAAAGTCGTGCCGTTGTGACCGCACCGCAAGATACAGTTCATGCAATCCCTGGATATGACGCTGTTCCGCTTCCAGTTGGCTTTCTTTCCGTGCAGTTTTCAACATGTAATAAGTAACAACCAGCGTAGTACCCACAGCCGTCAATAACAAAATAACACCAATATACAATAAGGACTGTAAATCCGTGGTAGAAAAAATACCAGTATAATAATTGTATAAAGTCAGATTCAAAGCGATAAAAAGAAAAGCCTGTAACAAACTAATTAAAATTAAATATGTAATATCTTTTCTCTGCCACTGCTGGGGACTTTTTCGAGGTTTTCTTCCTACAGGCAATAATGCCCAGTTTTTGTTCATGCTCAACCATGCTGCAATACCTAATAGCACCATATGCGGGAGGGGCACAAATACTCGCAGCCATGGATCGGACATTACCTGCTCAAAAGTAATACCTGAAGCACGAATTATTAACGGGTCGATCAAAGTTTCAGCCAGCCCCATGGCAATACCGCCAAACAATACCACAATAACCGAATTTAGCACCGATTCTTGGAAAACAAAATATACAGCAGCAATTAAAAAAACAAGTTGAACCAGGGAATGCACGCCAAAGGGTATGGCCAGCGCGCGGACAATATAAGAAAATACGGCCCCACATGCTGCAACTACTATCAGAGGCTTGAATCTGGGAGCCGCATCAATCATAACAAACCCAAAAAACAAGATTATGAAATTTTCCGGAAAAGATTGCAGTAAAAATGGTAAGAGTGCTATTTTATCCATGCCCGCAGCTCCTATCCACATGTCTCCTACGTATTATTCTACAAATAATACTTATTTCCTTTTCAGTTCTTCAGGAATGTCGGGTTGATGGTAAAAAAACATACTAGTGGTTCCTACCTCTAAAAGTGCTACTGCTGCCAGTACACCGGCTAAACTTTTGCCTACAAAACTCATAATTTTTTGTCTCATGACCATGTCACCTCCTTTCCCTCAAAAAACACCAGCATCTTATCCAATCTGTAAAAAAACTTTTGACCGAAAGGAGTCAGAGTGAAACACTGCCATAATATGCTAAAAGTTATGGCCCATACCCACCATTTAGCAGTTCCCACCATAATCAAAGCGGCCATAATAATTAAAACAGCAATAATAGTCCATGCTTTACGAACAAGCCTATCTCTGTCGGTTCTTAAGGGTTTGTTATCCGGAGGAACCGGTGCCCAGCGGTAAATCCAATAAAAGCTCACCAGAAAACAAAACAGCATATAATGGTTGCTCAGAACGGTTAAGTGAGGCAAACCTAACTTTAAAGAATACCCCATGCCGAGAAAAATTAACAGGCTTGACAGCAGGCAACGGTAATAAGCAGTACAGTGAGCACCCCCTGATAATGTACGAATAAATCCTGCGGATACCACCTGCACTGCAACCAGATGCGGAATGCCGAGTAAAAAACTGGATATAGCAAGTGCCGCCAGTTTAATAATTCCGCCAAGTAGCACTTCAGTCCCATAAACCAAAACGGCCAATTTTTCAGTTTCACCGGCCTGCCGCGAAACCCATGAGCCAATACTCGTAGCCAAACTGTGGATGGAGTAATCTTTTACACTCAACGTGAAGCTTCACTTCCTTCTACCAATATTTGCTATTATTGTATATTTCGATATGTTTCAACAAATCCCTGTTAAAATATGAATTTTTTGCATAAAATATTATTTTTTCTATCTTTTGCCATGTTGTCATAATAGAAAAACACGCTATGGTAACGGCACAGCGTGTTTTATAATTCAATCCTTCAATTTTGGATCCAGTGCATCACGTAAGCCGTCGCCAAGAAGGTTGAAGCCGAGCACAACCAGCAAAATGGCCAGCCCGGGAAACATGACAGTCCACGGTGCGGTCTGCAGCGCATCTTTCCCCTGGTTGAGCATCAAACCCCACTCGGGCTTTGGCGGTTTGGCCCCCAACCCCAGAAAACTTAAGCCGGCCGCATCAAGAATGGCCGTGCCGATCCCCAGTGTGGCCTGCACTATAATAGGTGCAATACAGTTAGGCAGCACATGCCGCCAGATAATCTGCCCGTTGGTACAGCCCACTGCTTTGGCAGCATCAATGTACTCGTTTTCCTTAACGGACAGCACTGCCCCGCGAACTACCCGAGCATAAATGGGGATACCGACAATGCCAATGGCAATCATGGCATTTATTAAGCTAGGCCCCAATACAGCCGTGATGGCTATGGCCAGCAAGATATAAGGAAAAGCCATCATGATGTCAATAAAACGCATTACCAGCAAATCCAGAATTCCCCCGAAATACCCGGATACGGCACCCAAAAACGTACCAATCACAAGAGAGATACCCACGGTAATGACTCCTACCTGAATAGAAATACGCGAACCATAGATAATCCTGCTGAGAATATCTCTTCCCTGGCTGTCGGTTCCCAGCCAGTGCTCGGCAGAAGGAGGCTGCAGCCTGTCGGACAGTTTCCCCTTTTCCGGATCATAAGGTGCAATAAACGGGGCAAATATGGCCGATGCGATTAACGCAAGCACAATAATCAATCCCAGTACCGCCGCTTTTTGTCTCAGCAAGCGGCTCAACGCGTCCGACCATAGACTACGTGACTGGCATGTAACCTCAACCTGTTCTGAATTTCCTTTTATCACCGCTCGCATGTTCATATTATTCTTCCTCCCTAGTCGTAGCGTATCCTGGGATCAACGTAGCTGTAAAGCACATCTACCAGCAAGTTTACGAAGACAAAAACCATGGCTATCAATAAAATTCCTCCCTGAACAATGGGAAAGTCCCTGGAACTAATGGCCAAAAACATCCACCGGCCAATGCCGGGCCAGGCAAAAATCCATTCAGTCATGACTGCACCACCAAGAAGATATCCGAACTGCAGTCCAATAACTGTCAATACCGGTAGAAAGGCATTTTGCAGGGCGTGTTTAAAAATAACTATTTTTTCAGGCAAACCCTTGGCCCGGGCAGTACGCACAAAGTCCTGACGCATGACCTCCAGCATACTTGAACGCGTCATACGGGCAATCATTGCCATGGGAATAGTCCCCAAAGCAAGGGCCGGCATGAACAAGTGTCTTAAGGCATCTTTTAAAGCCACCCAATTACCCGTAATTATAGCATCCAGGACGTAAATATTGGTAACTGTCTCCAGTTCCACACCAATACTCAACCTTCCCGAAGGAGGTAACCAGCCCAACTTGACACCAAACAAATAAATTAACATGAGACCTAACCAAAAAATGGGCATAGATACGCCTATCAAAGCACTACCCATGAAAGAATAGTCAAATATGGAATATGGTTTAACCGCAGAAATAATACCGGCACCCATGCCTATAACAACGGCAATAATCATGGCAGCAACTGTCAATTCTATTGTTGCGGGGAAGCGCATGCTCATCTCCCACAATACCGGGCTGTGAGTATGAATAGAGCGTCCGAAGTCTCCTTGCAACACCCGCGCCATAAAACGCCCGTACTGCACGTACAGCGGGTCGTTAAGTCCCAATTCCTCTTCCAGCCGGGCAATCTGTTCAGGAGTCGCCCTTTCCCCCAACATAGCAACGGCAGGGTTACCGGGTATTAAATGAATGAGCAAAAAGGCCAATATGGAAACACCTATCAGAACCGGTATAATCATGAGCAATCTTCTAAGGATATAGTTCAGCATTGCAGTTCACCTCTAACCAGCTTCGGAGCTGCTAATTCGGGAAAAGAGGCGGGCAGTGACAGCAAACTGCACTGCCCGTCAAGATCCCTACTGAATATCAACAGTATTCAACTTCTCCACACCGGTCGGGTGCGGAACGTAACCGATAACATTCTTTTTAGCCGCAATGGGCGGTGTAGAGTGACTCATCGGCACCCACGGAGCATCTTCATGAATGATTTCCTGTGCCTGCTTGTATAACTGCGCTCTGACCTCCTGGTCCATTTCCTGTTGCGCTTCAATCAGGATGTCGTGCAGTTCGTCATTTTTATAAAACGCAATGTTTCCAGCCGGCTTAACCGCATTATCCTTGTCCAGTAACACGTACAGGAAGTTGTCCGGGTCGCCGTTGTCTCCGGTCCAACCGAGCATAGCCATGTCATGTTCACCATTCTCAACCTTTTCCAGGTAAGTAGCCCAATCATAGGTGATAATTTCCGCCTTGATACCAACCTCGGCCAAGTTGGCCTGAATGGCTTCGGCAATTTTTTGCGGCTGCGGGAAGTACGGCCGCGGCACCGGCATCGTCCAAAGCGTTGTCTCAAATCCGTCGGGATAACCCGCTTCAGCCAGCAGCGCCTTGGCCTTTGGCGGGTCATACGGATAATCCTCAATGGCATCATTATATCCCCACAGCGAAGGCGGTAGCGGGTTTTTAGCAGGCTTAGCCAGCCCGGCAAAAAAAGCATCAATAATTTCTTTCTTGTTGATAGCCATGTTAACGGCTTTGCGTACCCTGGGGTCATCAAACGGTTCCTTCTCCATATTCATGGCAACATACCCCACGTTCATACTCGGTCTTAAAATCAACTGGAACCTTTCATCATTCTTGATAGTTGCCACGTCATCCGGAGAAATACCGTCCATGATATCAATAGTACCTGCTTGTAATTCCATTAACCGCGTAGAATTATCCGGGATAGAACGGAACACCAGCTTGTCAACCTTTGCTTTTTCGCCCCAATAATCCTCAAATTTTTCCAGCACAATCTTGTCATCGGGAACCCATTCAACAAACTTAAACGGTCCGGTGCCTACGGGATGCTTGAAGAAGTCTTCCCCGTACTCCTTAACAGCTTCTGGACTGGCAATACCAAAGGGGAACATGGCAAGATTGGCTAAGAAAGTTGCCATGGGCTTTTTCAGCTTAAACTCAACAGTGTATTTGTCCTTGGCAGTGACGGATTCCACTACACCGGGATAATCGCCGAACATGTAGCCCCAGTAGTCAAAAGTACCGCCAATATGATATTCATGATCCTTGTACATCCAGCGCTCAAAGTTGAAAACAACATCCTCAGCGTCAAAATCCGTACCGTCATGAAACTTGACGCCTTGACGCAGGTAGAATGTCCATGTTTTTCCATCCTCGGAAACCTTCCAGTCAGTTGCCAATGCCGGTTCGATTTCCGTACTGTCCTGCTTGTACTGTACCAAGCCATCAAAAATATTTATTGTCACCTTGGCCGACTCGCCGTCAGTAACATTGGCAGGGTCCAACCCCGGCGAATCACCACCACGGCCCCACACCAACACTTTCTCATTTGCCGCTTCCTGTTTACCTTGATCCTCTGCCGGCGCTCCGCCACCACAACCGGCAACCAGGACACTCAAGGCAAACAACATCACCAAGACTATAATAAGCTTGTTAGTAAATCTTTTCATATCGTGACCTCCCCGAATATTCTTTCTTTCCGCAATTTTTTCCAAATAAATTAAGCTAATAGCGAAATTCTCCTGTAACCACCTCCCCCCTGGAAATTTCTCTCTATGACAGGTCTATTAAGCGGTTTTCGTCTCCCGGTACAGGTGACATGCTACCTGGTGACCATTGCCCAGATCCTGCAAGTGCGGTATTTCCGTCCGGCAAATGTTCATGACCTGCTGGCAGCGGTTGTGAAAATGGCATCCTGACGGTGGATTAAGAGGGCTGGGCACATCACCCTTAAGGATTACTCGCTGCTTCTTATGTTTAGGATTAGGGATAGGAATAGCCGACAGCAACGCCCGGGTATACGGATGCCGTGGTTCTCGGTATAGCTGCGTGTCTGTCCCCAGTTCCACAATTCGGCCCAGGTACATTACCGCAACCCGGTCACTAATGTGTTTTACCACACTCAAATCATGGGCAATAAAAATATAGGTCAGGCCAAACTCCTTCTGCAGGTCCTCCAACAAATTAATGACCTGTGCCTGAATGGACACGTCCAAAGCAGATACGGGTTCATCACAGATAATCAGCTTGGGATTGACTGCCAGCGCTCGGGCAATACCGATACGCTGGCGTTGCCCCCCGCTGAATTCATGGGGGTACCGCCGGGCGTGATAACTCGCCAGTCCCACCACATCCAGCAGCTCCATCACTTTCCTTACCCGGCTGTGCCTGTCGCCGATGCCGTGGACACGCATGGGTTCGCTGAGAATTTCCTCCACCGTCATGCGAGGATTCAGGGATGCATAAGGGTCCTGAAATACCATTTGCAATTGTTTGCGAATTGGCCGCATTTCCCTGGCATTTAACCTAGTTATATCCTTACCGTTAAAAATTATCTGTCCCGCCGTCGGCTCCAGCAAGCGCAGCAGCAGCCGTCCCGTAGTCGATTTGCCGCACCCGCTTTCACCTACTAAGCCCAAAGTTTCCCCCTCTTTCACATCAAACGTAACTCCGTCTACAGCTTTAACTGCCCCAACCTGTCGCGGAATAATACCTTTCATTACCGGAAAATATTTTTTTAAATCTCTCACCTGCAACAAATCCTCTGCCATTGCAAACACTCCTTAACTACCGTAAAGATGACAGCTAACCCAGTGTCCCGGTTCAATTTCCTGCAGCGTGGGTTTCTGGTTAAAACAAATGCTCCTGCTGCTGTCACACCGCTGGGCAAAATTACAACCTGCAGGCAAATTGTGTAAATCGGGAGGATTGCCCTTGATGGGGATTAACCGCTCCCGACCGGTTTCTTCCAGCTTGGGCAGAGAGCGCAGTAATCCCAGCGTGTAGGGGTGTTTCGGCTCCCCAAAAATCCGTTCCACACTGGTTTTCTCCACAGGATTGCCTGCATACATTACCAGCACTTCGTGGCATACTTCCGCAACTACTCCCAGGTCATGCGTAATCATAATCACCGAAGTACCGTAATCCTGCTGCAATTCGCGTAACAAGTCCAATATCTGCGCCTGGATAGTCACGTCCAGGGCCGTAGTCGGTTCGTCAGCTATTAACAGTTTGGGATTGCATGCAACCGCCATAGCAATCATTGCTCTCTGGCGCATACCACCGCTAAACTGGTGGGGATACTCGTCCACCCTCTGTTCGGGTTCGGGAATCCCCACTTTACCGAGAACTGCAACAGCCATCTCCCGGGCTGTCCTTTTATCCACGTCACGGTGAAAGAGGATTGCTTCCATGATCTGCTGGCCGACGGTCATTACCGGGTTGAGCGAGGTCATGGGATCTTGAAAAATCATGGATATGTCATTTCCCCGAATCTGGCGCATTTCTTTCTCAGACTTTTTCAGTAAATCTGCACCTTCAAAAATAACTTCACCAGCCACAATTTTACCCGGTGGCTGGGGAAT
Source organism: Thermoanaerobacteraceae bacterium (assembly GCA_017656305.1). Taxonomy (GTDB): domain Bacteria; phylum Bacillota; class JADQBR01; order JADQBR01; family JADQBR01; genus JACDOG01. The sequence goes on along the minus strand of JACDOG010000009.1, from coordinate 44,685 downwards.
GAGGCGCATGATGGACATTACTGTAATGGTCTTGCCAGAACCGGATTCCCCAACGATACCCAGTGTCTGGCCTTTTTGTACCGAAAAATTGACACCATCGACAGCTTTGACCACACCTGATTTAGTAAAAAAGTAAGTTTTTAAGTTTTTTACCTGCAGTAATTCCCCTGCCAATGTCAGCCCTCCATAAAAATACATAATATTTCGGAAAATATGTATCGTAGCAGTAGACAAATATCCTCCATCATGATACGACAAAAAGATACGACAAAAAGCACCCAGCTCCTATTTATTCTCATTTTTATATCTACAGAAACAAAAAATTTGCCATCAGAGACGGCAAACAAGTAAATTTTCGCGACATCAGCGTCTTGTGTTCCAGATAATGGAAAACAATTCACATTGGGAACCGTCCCCAATGTGAATTTTAAATTTAGCGGCGGTTATTTAGTTCTTGCCAGATGTCCATTAAATCCACTTCTTTTTGTTCCAGCAGTACCAGCAGGTGATAAAGCAAATCAGCCACCTCATACACCAGCTCATCCGTACCGTCGTTTTTGGCAGCAATAATGACTTCGGCCGTTTCCTCGCCCACTTTTTTCAATATCTTGTCCAGGCCTTCCGTAAAAAGGTAGGTGGTGTATGAGCCTTCAGGTAAATTCTGTTTCCGGTCTGCTATCACCGCCTGCAGCCGCTCCAGCATGCTGCCGGGGTTTTTGCTATCACCGGTCAGAGAGCGGTAAAAACAGCTGTCCGCTCCCGTATGACAGGCCGGACCTGCTGGTATTACCTGCACTAGCAGCGTATCCCCGTCGCAATCATAAAATATTTCCTTAACCTGCTGGGTATTTCCTGAAGTTTCACCTTTGTGCCACAGTCTCCGGCGGCTGCGACTGTAAAAATGGGTTTCCCCGGTTGCCAGGGTTTTCTCCAGTGCTTCCCGGTTCATATATGCCACCATTAGCACCTGGCCGGTCAAATAATGCTGCACAACTGCCGGAATTAGTCCCCTTTCATCAAACTTCAGCATGTCCAGGTCAACATTCATAATCTTACAGCCACCCCTTTGGATTGCATGTACTCCTTGGCCTGGCGAACAGTATACTGTCTAAAATGAAATATCGATGCAGCCAGTACCGCATCGGCCTTACCGGCCACTATGCCGTCTACCAGATGTTCCAGGTTTCCCGCACCGCCCGAAGCAATTACAGGAATGGACACCGCTTCACTGACTGCCCTGGTAAGTTCCACATCGTACCCGTCTTTAGTGCCGTCCCGATCCATACTAGTCAGCAAAATCTCGCCCGCCCCCAGCTGCTCCACTCTTTTGACCCATTCTAAAACGTCCAAACCCGTACCAGTTCTACCGCCGTGGATGTACACTTCCCACGATTGCTCACCACTGCGGCGGGCATCGACGGCCACCACGATGCACTGGCTGCCGAAACGCCGGGCACCCTGGGCCACCAAATCCGGATTTTTTACGGCGGCGGTATTCAGCGAAATCTTGTCCGCACCGGCTGCAAGCATCTTCCGAATATCTTCCAGGGAACGGAGGCCGCCGCCCACTGTGAAGGGAATAAACACCTCCTCGGCGGTGCGCCGCACCACATCCAGCATAATGTCACGCTTTTCGTGGGAGGCGGTAATATCCAAAAACACCAGCTCATCGGCGCCTTCCCGGTCGTAAAAGCGGGCCAGTTCCACCGGGTCGCCAGCATCACGCAAGTTTATAAAGTTGGTTCCTTTGACAACTCTCCCCCGGTCCACATCCAAGCACGGTATCACTCTTTTGCAAAGCATGTTACCCCTCCGCCACGGCCAAGGCTTCACTTAACCGGATAGCACCACTGTAAAGGGATTTACCCAGAATCACTCCCTCAATATTGGCTACGCCTGCTGCCTTCAGTCTTTTGATATCCTCTACCGAAGACACGCCACCGGAAGCAATCACTTGCAACCCCGTCTCCCGTGCCAGTTCCACCGTTGACTCCACGTCAACCCCTGACAAGGTGCCATCCAGGCTGGTATTAGTATAGACCACGCGCCGGACACCCTGGTCCACCATTTCCCGTGCCAGTTCGCCTGCCTTTTTTTCTACCGTGGCCGCCCAGCCTTCAACCGCCACTTTACCATCCTTGCTGTCGATGCCAACTACAATTTTGTCCGCTCCAAACCGCCGGCAGGCTTCGCCAACCAACCGAGGGTTATTGATAGCTACCGTACCCAAAATTACTCTGTGGACCCCCAGGTTTAACAATTTATCAATGGTGTCCAAAGTGCGAATACCCCCGCCTACCTGCACCGGTATCTTGAGCACACCGGTGATTTCCTTGATAACATCCAAATTTTTCGGTTCCCCGGCAAAAGCGCCGTCCAAATCCACCACATGCAGAAACCTTGCTCCCTGGTCCTGCCAGGAATGAGCGGCCGCCACCGGATTGTCCGAGTATACCGTTTGCTGGTCCGGTCGTCCCTGCAGCAGCCGGACACACCGACCTTCCCTGATATCCACTGCCGGTATCACTAACATTTGACCAACTCCCCAAAATTTTTCAATATTCTCAATCCCAGGTCGCTGCTCTTTTCCGGGTGAAACTGAATGCCAAACAAATTACCGCTACCAACAATTGCCGGTACTTTAATGCCGTACTCCGTACATGCAATAATTGCCCGGTCATCTTCAGGCACCACATAATAGGAGTGCACAAAATAAAAGTAATCCCCATTTGAAATTCCCTTTAATAATGGGCTCTGCCTCTTTATTTCCAGCTGGTTCCACCCCATGTGAGGCACTTTCAAACCTGCGGGCAGTTTAACCACCCGCCCGGGAATCAAATCCAGCCCCCGGTGCAAACCGTTCTCCTCACTTTCACTAAACAAAAGCTGCAGTCCCAGGCAAATTCCCAAAAGAGGTTTGCCCCGGGCAACAACCTCTTTGATTGCCGGGATAAAACCGGCCCTGTCCAAATTCTCCATGGCATCGGCAAAGGCACCCACTCCGGGCAGAATTACCCCGGGAGCCGCGTACAGGCGTTCCGGCCCGGTGATGATATCCGCAGTTAAACCAACTTTTTCCAATCCCTTCTGCACACTGCGCAGGTTGCCCATGCCGTAATCTATTATGACCACATCCGATTGCATTTTAAAGCACCCCTTTAGACGAGGGAATCCCAGTCTCTCTTTCATTTTTGGCTACCGCCTGCGCCAGTGCCCGGGCAGCCGCCTTGAACAGTGCCTCAACCTTATGGTGGCTGTTACTGCCATATAACAACCTGAGATGCAATGTTATCCTGGCCTCACTGCAAAAGGCACGGAAAAACTCGGGTACCAGCTCCAGGTCAAAGGTACCAACCGCTGTGCGGGGCAGTTCGGCAGTAAAATGAAAATAAGGCCTGCCGCTGATATCCACCACCGCCTGTGCCAGCGATTCATCCATGGGAATCAAGGCATCGCCAAACCGCTGGATTCCCACTTTATCCCCCAACGCTTCCGCAAACGCCCGCCCCAGACACAGCCCCAAATCTTCAACAGTATGATGCCCGTCCACTTCCAGGTCACCGCTCACTTCAACTTTCAGGTCAAAGGCAGCATGTTTGCACAGTGACGTCAGCATGTGGTCAAAAAAACCGATACCCGTACCACCGGCAAATCTTCCCTGACCATCCAGTACAAGCTCAAGCTTGATATCCGTCTCACTGGTTTTACGCACCACTGAAGCAGCCCGCATGTTACCGCCCCCTTTCTTCCAGCCGTACCTTTGCAGCCCGGGCATGGGCGTCCAGGCCTTCGATTTCCGCCAAGGAAATAATGTTGTCCGCTTCGTTAAGAAAATCCTGACGAGAATAAGCAATGACACTGGATTTTTTCACAAAGCTATCTACTCCCAGCGGCGAATAGAACCGCGCCGTCCCGCCGGTTGGCAGGATATGGTTGGGCCCGGCCATGTAGTCTCCCAGCGGCTCCGGAGAATACGGCCCGATAAAAATCGCGCCGGCGTTCTGTATTTTATCTACTGCCTCCCACGGTTTGGCAATTTGCAGCTCCAAGTGCTCCGGTGCAATCAAGTTAACCAGCTGCCAGATTCGGTCCCAGTCCCGCTCCACAAAGATAACGCCGTAATTATCAATCGCTTCTCTGGCAATCTCCCAGCGCGACAGTTTCTTCAGCTGCAATTCAACCTGTTGCTGCACCTGCCTGGCCAATTCCTCACTATCGGTGATGAGCATGGCCCGAGCCAGCGTATCGTGTTCCGCCTGGGACAAAAGGTCTGCCGCGACAAACCGTGCGTCGGCGGTTTCATCAGCCACCACCAGTATTTCACTGGGGCCCGCCAGCATGTCAATATCAACCTGACCGTAAACCAGCTTTTTGGCTAACGTTACGTAAATGTTTCCCGGCCCACTGATTTTGTCTACCGCCTTAATGGTTTCCGTGCCGTAAGCCAGGGCCGCCACGGCATGGGCGCCGCCAACCCGGTAAATTTCCGTAATATCCAGCTCTGCCGCCGCTACCAGGGTGGGTGCGGGAATATTGCCCTCCCTATCTGGCGGTGTTACCATAGCAATCTCTTTCACACCCGCAACTTTGGCAGGAATGGCATTCATCAGTACTGACGACGGGTATGTGGCCGTACCTCCGGGAACATAAATTCCCACCCTGGCCAGAGGTCTAATCAACTGCCCCAGTTTGGAACCGGTCTTGGTTTCCGTAAACCAGGAATTGCGCTTTTGCTGCCGGTGATAGAAAAAAATGTTTTCCCTGGCCTGGTGCAGGGCCTGTAAAAACTCCTTGGTTACCTGCCTGTACGCGTTATTTATCTCTTCCGCCGTGACCCGAAGCGGCCTGTCCGCTCCCACCCCGTCAAAACGTTCCCGCAGTTCCAGGAGTCCCCGGTCACCCTCGCTCTGCACTTTTTCTATGATATTGCGCACCGAAGCCTCTGCCTCGGCTGCAACCCGGGCAGGCGGCCGCGCGTAGTCACTAAACTCGGCACGCTTCGTAACTATTTTAATCACTGAGTATCCCTCCGCTCCCAACAGTTTGTTTGCATTCCGCCACTACTTGCTTAATAACCGCATACTTCATGCGGTAGCTTACCCTGTTGGCAATCAACCGTGCAGTGGCACGAAAGATATCCTGAACCGCCACCAGGTCATTTTCCTTCAACGTCCTCCCCGTAGACACGATATCCACGATGGCGTCAGCAAGCCCAACTTTTGGAGCCAGTTCAATATTGCCATGCAGTTTAATCACTTCCACCTGCAGGCCTGCCTGTTGAAAAAACCGGCGGGCTACGTTAGGAAATTTGCTAGCAATTCTCCCCAAATTGAGCCTGTTAAGATCGTATTCACCGTCAGTTGCAACCTGGTCCCCGGGAACTGCCACCACAAATTTGCACTCACCAAATTTCAAGTCCACCAGTTCAAAAACATCGGCCCCCGCTTCCACTATGGTATCCTTACCTACAATACCTAGATCAGCAGCCCCGTACTCCACGTAAACCGGGATGTCAGTAGGCCGGCAAATTAAAAATCTCACCTGTTTTTCCGGAAACTCCCAGTACAGCTTACGGGAATCAATTTCCATCCCGCTTACAGCAAGGCTGGTTTGATTGACAATTTCCAGCGCCTGCCGGCCCAGTTTACCCTTGGGCAGCGCCACCGTTAGCCAATCTTCCGTCACTGTTCCCCCTCCTCGACCAGAAGTGTCAGTCCCTTGGCCGCAGCCAGTTTCTCCGCTTCTCCCCGCGGCAACTGCTCATAACAGACAACCACCCGGTATCCCTGCCGGCGGAGCTGTCCTGCCCTATCCAGTACTTTCGGAAATGAACCAAGAAGCAGGTAGCCCTGCTCCCTGTCGGACTCCGGTTCCCGCAAGGCCAGCATAACCCTTTCCAGCCCCACGGCAAAACCCGTGGCTGCCAGCGGGTAGCCAAACTTCTCCAGCAAATTGTCATAACGACCGCCGCCGCAAACCGGAAAACCCAGGTTGGGTACGTAACCTTCAAAGACAATGCCCGTGTAGTAATCAAAGTCCCGCAAAATACCCAGGTCAAAGAACACTTTTTCCTCCAAGCCCTGGTACTGCAGTATTTTAAATATTTCCACCAGCTCGCTCAGGGCATTATATGCATCCCTGTTCTCCACTACATCCAGCAACTGCTCCAAATCACTGACCCCACCGCGGGACATGGCAACCTCCACCAGGATGTCCCGCTCTCTTGCCGACACCCGAGATTTCTCCAGCAAAATTTCCAGCTGGACAAAATCCTTGCTGGCAATAGCCTCCTTGAAGCTGGTACTACTTTCTCGATCCAGCTCACCCAGTAAGGCTTTGGTAGCTTCCACCTGTCCAACGCCAATACGAAAATCTTTAAGACCGGCTGTCTCCAGCGCCGCCACCGCCAAGTTCAGCACTTCCGCATCGGCTTTTGGTCCTTTAGCTCCCAAAAGCTCCACACCTGCCTGGAAAAATTCCCGCTGCCGGCCGGCGTGAGTTTTTTCGTACCGGAATACGTTGGCCAGGTAAAACAATCGCAACGGCAGGGGCTCACCACGCATCCGGCTGGACACCATACGGGCAATGGGCGTGGTCATGTCCGGCCGTAAAGCCATAATCCGCCCGTTACGGTCAAGAAATTTGTACAGCAACTCCTCATCCAGACCGCTACCCTGCTCCGTCAGAGAACTGTAGTATTCAAAGGTGGGCGTCAGCACCTCTTCATAACCCCACCGGGAAAACAACTCCGCCAGGCGGTCTTCCATCTGCCGCTTCCACCGCGCCTGGTGAGGCAATAAATCTCTCACGCCAGGGGGTATTTCGTAAATGTTGCTCATGGAGTAACCATCCTTTACTTTAGTACGTTAACGTGTTATCAAAATGCTATCATAAAGCAAGCTGCCGGTCAATACTTTTTGCATATTAAAAAAGAGCGGTCACCCCGCCCCTACTTTTTCTCTTTTTCCTCCAATCTATCCAGCACCAGTTTGTACCCGTCAGCTCCATAGTTAAGGCAGCGCTTTACCCGGCTAATTGTTGCCGTACTGGCTCCGGTTTCCTCAGCGATATCACTATATTTACGGTTTGCCCGCAGCATTTTTGCCACCTCCAGCCGCTGTGCCATGGCCTTTAATTCCGCTATAGTACAGATATCTTCAAAAAAACGATAGCATTCTTCCTCGTTTTCCAGTACAAGAATGGCTTCAAACAGCCTGTCAATAAACGGGTCCTTCAACTTGCTGCTGTAACCCATGAATTCCACCTCCTATTTCCCGTATCTTCGACACCTAAACATTTTAATCCTTTAAAATACCACATTTCACCAGGGAAAAGTTAAAAAATGCTTGACCACCCGGTGAGCCTGTGTTAATATTATTGCAAACCGAATAGAAAAATACTCTTATCGAGAGAAGGTGGAGGGACTGGCCCTATGAAACCCGGCAACCGGCCATTTTTTTTGGGCAGCGGTGCTAATTCCAGCAGATGTATCTACATCTGGCAGATAAGAGTAGAGTGGAAGCAAAACCATTCTCTCTGTCTGACAGAGGGAATTTTTTTTTGCAAATTGACGGAAGGTGCGTGCAATGATTACATTAAAAAACATTCGCAAGGTATTTACATCAGGTGACAACAAAATAACGGCGCTAAACGGCATTGATTTAGACATCAAAGGTGGAGAAATTTTCGGTATTATCGGCTTCAGCGGTGCAGGGAAAAGCACACTGGTCCGGTGCATCAACATGTTGGAAAAACCAACAGCGGGAGAAGTGATTGTCAACGGGCAAAATCTCACGCAATTAAGCAAAGGAGAACTGCGCCTGGCCCGGCGGAAAATAGGAATGATTTTTCAGCACTTTAACCTGCTGTGGTCCCGCACGGTTTTTGAGAACGTGGCTCTGCCGCTGGAAATTAACGGTGTTTCCCGGGATAAAATCCAGTCCAAGGTCAACGAACTGCTACAGCTGGTAGGTCTGGAGGACAAAGCCAGCGCTTACCCGGCCCAGTTAAGCGGCGGGCAGAAGCAGCGGGTAGGTATTGCCCGCGCGCTGGCCAATGACCCCAAAGTCCTGCTATGCGATGAAGCCACTTCCGCCCTGGACCCGGATACCACGGATTCCATTTTAAAGCTGCTTCAGGACATTAACCGTAAACTTAACCTGACCATAGTGGTCATTACCCACGAAATGCATGTCATCAAAGAAATCTGCGACCGTGTTGCCGTACTTGACCGGGGCCAGGTAGTAGAAGTAGGGCCAGTAATAGACGTCTTCACCAGGCCGCAGTCGCCCGTTACCCGGCGCTTTATCAACAGCGTGGTCAAGACTGATATACCGGAAGTGGTGCGCAACCGTCAGATAGAGCTTAAGGCCAACGGTTCACCGGCCAAAATAGTCCGCATTTCCTTCATCGGTCAATCTGCCGGGGAACCTGTTATCACGCAGTTGATCAAGAACTTTAATGTCACCGCCAATATTCTATACGGCAATCTAGACCATATTAAAGATACCATCTACGGTATGCTGACCCTGGAGCTGACCGGACAGGAGCAGGCGGTTAACGACGCTTTACAGTTCCTGAAAGGGCAGAACCTGCAGGTGGAGGTGATACAGCATGTTTAGCGCCGAAGAACTGCCACAGCTGATACAACTGATTCTTGAAGGATTATGGGATACCTCCTACATGGTTAGCCTTTCCGTACTGGTATCCCACCTGCTGGGCATTCCGCTGGGAGTAATCCTGGTAACCACGGAAAAGGGGCACATCCTGGAATGCCCAATAGTCAATAAGTTTTTGGCAGTAATTGTCAATGCCACCCGTTCCATTCCGTTCATTATTCTCCTGGTGGCAATCATGCCCCTTACCAAATTGCTTGTTGGTAAGACCATCGGGCCAACGGCAGCTACAGTACCCCTGGTCGTGGGTGCCACCCCGTTTGTGGCCCGCATGGTGGAAACCGCTTTAAAAGAGGTTGAGTGGGGAATAGTGGAGGCCGCCCTGGCCATGGGTGCAACACCCTGGCAGATAATCCGCAAGGTGCTGCTGCCCGAAGCGATGCCCTCCATAATTCTGGGGGCGGCTATTACCACTATTACTCTAATCAGTTTTTCAGCCATGGCTGGAGTAGTGGGAGGAGGTGGCTTGGGCGATTTAGCCGTTCGTTACGGGTACTACCGGTATGAAACCGAACTGATGATTCCCATAGTAATTTTATTAATTATCCTGGTACAGGTCATCCAAATGATAGGTGACTATTTTTCCGCCAAACTAAACAAAAAATAACAAAATTATTTAAGGAGGTCTCAACATCATGAATGCAAAAAAATTTATAGGACTAATCTTAATACTGGGCTTGGTCGTTGGTGCAACAGTGGGTTGTTCCCAGGGCACGAGCAGCAGTGACAGCGGCAAACTGGTAGTAGGAGCTACACCAGTACCCCACGCGGAAATCCTGGAAAAAGCCAAAGAACTGCTGAAAGAAAAGGGAATTGAGCTGGAAATCGTGGAATTTACCGATTACGTAACGCCTAATAAAGCACTGGCAAATGGCGAACTGGACGCCAATTATTTTCAGCACCTTCCTTATTTAGAGGATTTTAAAAAGAAGAACAATCTTGACTTAACCTCTACAGTAGCAGTTCATTTTGAGCCTATGGGCATTTATTCTAAAAAGATTAAATCACTGGACGAACTGCAAGACGGGGACCAAATAGCAGTACCCAACGACCCCACCAACGAAGCGCGGGCCTTGCTGTTACTCCAGGACAACGGTATTATTACGCTCAAGGAAGGCGTCGGTTTGGAAGCGACCAAGCAGGACATCGTCGATAAAAAGGTGGACGTGGAAATCGTTGAATTAGAGGCAGCACAAATTCCGCGTTCCCTGGAAGATGTGGCAGCGGCAGTAATTAACGGTAACTATGCAATCGAAGCAGGGTTAAGCCCGGCCAAAGACGCCATAACCGCCGAAACCAAAGATTCTTTGGCTGCTAAAACTTATGCAAATATTGTAGCCGTTCGTGCTGAGGAGGAAAACCGCGAAGAAATCAAGGCTTTAAATGAAGTGCTTACTTCTCCCGAAATTAAGCAGTTCATAGAAGAAAAGTACCAGGGTTCAGTTATTCCGGTATTTTAATCCCCTTACAGTTAAGCGGGCCGGCAGTAGCCGGTCGCTTTTATTTTATTTTAGCAAGCTTTTCATAAACTTAACTGCCGGGTAAAACAGCATGCCCAACACATCCGTAAGATTAAGCACAGGTAAATTAAAAATTTGTATGAGGGCAATGACCACCCCCAAAAGCGTTATGCCCGCAGCCACCAGCAGTTCACCGTATAATTTGTTGTAGTATACCGGTATACCAACCAGCACCACAATGATACCTAAGGCCAAAAGCAATACCAGCAACATAAAAATCATGGTCGTTTCCCCGCTTTAATCCTTTTGTTTCACCGTGTTGCCTGTCAAACCCGTGCGCCTGACGTTGGCCTCAACCTGTATTTTTACCGGAATATCAGCAAAAACCGCATCCCAATCATCCCGTACCTGCAACCAGTAGTTTGGCGCCTGGCTGCGAATAACCGCACCAAAGGAAAAAGGGTCAACCTTCAGCTTTTTTGCCAGGGCCAGAGCCCTGCTGCACCGCTGGGCAATTTTTGCCTCTGCTGCCTGTTCGATCAGCTTGATGTAACCGGGATTCCCCAGTTGTGATGTTTGCTGGATTTCTTCAATGTCCATGTCAGTGATTACTTTTACCTTAATCATTAGCTCCCCGTCTCTCACTACGGAATTCACATGCCTTTGCGCATCACGTATACGCAGGGAAACAAAACTGCCGGGATTTTGAGGATTGCCAACGGTAATGCCTCCTTTCACCATTTCGCCCCGCATCCACAGCAAGCCGCGGGTGGCCTCAAGATCCGCCCACCCGGCAAGCTTGTTATTTTTAAAGATTGCCGTCCCCGTCATCTTGAGAATCTCCTGTCCCTGGGCGCCAGCTTCCTGGGACATGGTCTTTTCCACCCGCGGCGCCACCGGACTGACACCTTTGGTGGAAAGTGCAGCTAAAAGCTGAAACAATTTGACCTGCAGGGCCACCCGGCTGCGGTTCAGCTCAGCCAGTGTCTCAGCCGCGGTTTTCTCCAGGGTGGTTTTTACCTTAAGCAGGTCCACAGCCCTGCCAGGAGTTACCATCACCCAGCTGGTCAAGCGGGTACCCCGTTCCCGCGACAGGAAATCCAAATCCTTCAGCCCAGACTTGGCATAGTCCCCACCAATAAGAACCAGCCGGTTATGCGACCAGAAGATTTCCCGCGGCAGCGTGGTGGCGATATTTCTAGTAGCTTCTGCTATGGTACTTCCCACTGCTGACACCACAAATCCCACTTCCTCACCACCGCCGCCACCGCCATTTCCTTGACCGGCAGCATAGGCCGTCGGGTTAAGTATCAGCAGACTTAATTGGATTTTATTCCCGGGCGCCTGGTCCAGGGCTACTGCAGAAATAATACCCAGGTCTTCAATTTCCCTGCGCGACCAGCAGCCGGCGGACAAGAAACTTACGGCAACAATTATGATTACTGCTAGGCTAAGCTTGGTTTTTCGCACTGCCTTCCCTCCCGCGGCGGCGAATTAAGGCTATGACAAGAATAAGCAGTGGAATGCCCACTTCAAAGGTACTGATGCTGTAAACGGGCCAGGTCGTGCTAATAAATTGAAAAAGACCCGTTATATTCTTGAACAACCAAAAAGAAAGTGCTATCTGTGCAAAGGCATAGGGAAGAATCAGGGGTTTATACGTTTTGAGCCCAAAAGTCTGGGCAGTGAGCAGCACCAGGGCATAAAACCAAATAGTAATTTTCAGAAACACCCCGGCTACCCAGACTGCCATTACCAGGGATTCCATCCGTTCAATGATGTTGGAAATGCTGATAATTCTGGCCAGGGAATATGTGGGAAACATCAGCCGGGAAGCTTCCGCATGACCGAAGACAACTATTGCCGCCATGGTTATCGCCAGCAAAAAGGCACCAACTACCATAATGCCTGCTACCATCCAGGGCCAGCTTTTTTGCGCTTGGTAAACAAAAGGTATAAACAAAGTCACCAGCACGATTTCTCCCATCCAGCTTGCAGGAATCATGGAAGCGGCCAGTAAAGACTTCCAGTTAAAAACGGTAAGCGGGCTTAACCGGGAAAACTCAGCTTCTCTCAAAACCAGTACAATCACTATCAACGTTGCCAGAGTAAGCAACGGAAACACAAATTCGTTCATTCGTCCAATTACTTCCAACCCCTGGTAAACCGCCCAGGCGGACAGCAGGGTAATGCTGATGATAAACACCGACAGCGGTGTCTCGGGCATGACCGCAGTTGTCAAAAACTCTCCAAATTCCCGGATAATTATGGCATTGGTTTGAAACAGGAACCAGATATATCCCAGCCCTACAATCCGCCCCAACCACTTTCCCAATGCCATACTGCTTATCTCCAACAGGTTTTGTTCCGGAAAAAAACGGAAATAAGCGCCAAACAGCGAGGCAATGACCATACCGACACCGCTTGCCAGAGCAGTTGCCAGCCAGCCGCCTTCCTGTGCCACCGCCGTGGTGACCGCCGGCACGAACAAAATTGCAGTGGGCAAGATAATAAACAACACAAGTAAAAACAGTTGGTAATTCCCGATACGGCCTTTTTCAAGCATTGCCCCCGTCTCCTTTCCCATTTCGATTTTCCGGGCTTGGCTTCTGTCTTTCCCCCTGACGTCTTTTATCCCGGGGCTCCATGGATTCCGGACGGTAGTCCATTCTCCACCAGGGTACACGTAACAGCACGTCACGTAACTCGTCAAGCCGAAAAGGAGCGACCGGCGCCAAATACGGCACACCGAAAGAACGTAAACTTGTCAGGTGAATGAGAATTGCCAGTAAAGCCAGTATGATTCCGTAAAAGCCCAGCATACCGGCTAAAAAAGTAATGGGAAAACGTAAAATACGCAAAGTAATGGCCATGTTAAATGCCGGCAGGGAAAAAGAGGCAATGGCCGTAATGGCCACTACTATCACCATGGCCGGCGATACCAGGCCCGCCGCCACTGCCGCATCACCGATAACCAGCGCGCCCACAATACTCACTGCCTGCCCGATAGGTTTGGGCAGCCTGATGCCCGCTTCCCGCAGCAGCTCAAAAGTAAATTCCATCACCAGCGCCTCCAATAAAGCAGGAAACGGTACGCCTTCACGCTGGTTGGCAATACTAACCAGCAGCGACGTGGGAATCATTTCCTGGTGAAAAGTAGTTGCCGCCACATAAATTGACGGCAGCAGCAGGGCGATATTTAATGCCAAAAAACGTCCCATTCGAAATAAGGAAGATAAATAAAAACGCTGGTAATAATCCTCTGAAGACTGGAGAAACTGGGCAAAAATGGTCGGCACTATCAGCACAAACGGGGTACCGTCCACCATAATAGCCACCCTGCCCTCCATTAGGTTGGCTGCTACCACATCAGGCCGCTCGGTATATTCTATCTGGGGAAAAGGCGACCAGGGTTCGTCTTCAATTAGTTCTTCAATGTACGAACTTTCCAATATACCGTCAATATCTATCCGGTCTATCCGTTTAAAAACCTCATGTATCACTCCCTGATTGCTAAGGGCAGATATGTAGCAAACGGCAATATCGGTCTTGGTATATTTTCCCTTGGTTTTAATTTCAATTTTCAGATCGGGGCTTTTTATTTTTCGCCGGAGCATGGCGGTATTAAAACGTAAAGTTTCAGTGAAGCCTTCCCTAGGACCCCGTACCACGGCTTCCGTATCCGGCTCACTGATGCCGCGGGCTTCCCACCCGCGCACGGACACGGACAGTACTTCCCGGTGGCCGTCCACCATGAAAATACATTCGCCCACCAGTATTTTATCAATGGCTTTCTCAATGGTATCCTCCACTGAAACCTCACCGATGTTTATGACGCAATCCTTTAGCAAATCAAAGGAATTTTCCCGGATCATGAGATGTTCCTTACCGCCCATAAGCAGCATCACGGAACGCATCAAAAAGTTGTTGACCAAACTTTTATCAATTAAACCGTCCACGTACACCAGCAGCGCCTTTACTTCGCAGTTCGTTCCCAGCTTAAAGGGACGGATTACCACATCGCTGCACTTTCTGAAAATAGTGCGGTAATTTTGCTCATTCTTGCCGATATCCTTTTCCAAAGCGTAATCCTTTAAATCAATGGCTATATCCACCGGCTTGGTATTTTTCTGCTGTCGTTTTTCCTTCCACTGGTCCATATCCAACGGTCTGATAACCCTGCGCAAAAGCATTCACTCCCAGCTGTCACTATTACATCAAGATTAGCTTTACCAGAGCCAATCCAATATATACAAAAAAGCCAGGGAACTAAATCCCTGGCCTCTTTAGGGCTTTTTGCCCGATATCCCTGCGGTACTGCATACCCTCAAAGGATATTTTTTCTACCTGCCTGTACGCCGCGTCTATGGCATCCTTAATGGTGTCGCCCGTAGCGGTTACTCCCAATACGCGCCCGCCGCTGGTCACAATCTTCCCGTCTAGGTACCTGGTCCCGGCATGGAAAACAAATCCCTCGTCAACCTTATCCAATCCCGTAATTACTTTACCTTTCTCATAGCCGCCGGGGTAACCGCCCGAGGCCAGCACCACACAGACGCTGGCCCGGTCAGACCATTTGATGTCCTGCTCCGCCAGCCTGCCTTCAATTACAGCCTGCATAATCTCCACCAGGTCGCTTTCCAGACGCATCAATACCGGCTGGGCCTCCGGGTCACCGAAACGGCAGTTGAATTCCAGCACCTTGGGTCCTGCTTTAGTCAGCATTAACCCGGCATAGATGACACCACGGTAAGGCCTGCCTTCAGCAGCCATCCCCTCTATAATTGGTTTCAGCACTTTTTTCTCCACAATTTCTTGTACTTTCGGCGTGTAAACCGGTGCCGGCGAATACGCACCCATGCCGCCGGTATTGGGTCCCAGGTCACCTTCGAAAATACGCTTGTGGTCCTGGGAAGACACCATAGGAATGACGGTTTTCCCGTCAGTAAAGGCCAAGATGCTTACTTCTTCTCCTTCCAAATACTCTTCGATAACCACCTGCTTCCCGGCATCACCAAAAGCCTTATCTTCCATAATGGTTGCTACCGCCCGCAGTGCATCCTGCTCCGTGGTGGCAACAATTACGCCCTTGCCGGCAGCCAGTCCATCAGCCTTAACCACACAGGGTGCTCCGTGCTCTTTAATATATTCTTTGGCTGCCTGCGCCTCAGTAAAGGAAGCATACCGCGCCGTGGGAATATCATACTTTTCCATTATTTCCTTAGCCAACTTTTTGCTGCCTTCCAGCTCCGCCGCTGCTTTATTGGGACCAAAAATCTTCAATCCGTGGTTTTCAAACTCATCCACTATACCTGCGACCAAAGGCGCCTCCGGGCCCACCACGGTCAGGTCAATCCTTTCATTATAGGCAAACGTGAGCAACCCGGTAATATCCGTAGCACTAATGTCCAAACACTCGGCATGTGCCGCAATCCCGGCGTTACCCGGTGCACAGTATATTTTTTCCACCTTGGGACTCTGGGCAATTTTCCAGACCAGGGCATGTTCTCGCCCGCCGCCACCCACTACCAGCACTTTCACCAGCAATCACCTCCTAGTGTTTGAAATGACGCATTCCGGTAAATACCATCACCAGGCCATGCCTGTCCGCCTCTTCAATAGATTCTTCATCCCGCATGGAGCCGCCAGGCTGGATAATGGCCGTAATGCCCGCTTTTGCCGCCAGCGCCACCGTGTCTTTAAACGGGAAGAACGCATCCGAAGCCAGAAACGCACCCCTGGCCCTGTCACCGGCCTGCTTAAGGGCGATATTTGCCGCACCAACGCGGTTCATCTGTCCGGCCCCTACACCCAGGGTCTGGTAATTTTTGGTGACTACGATGGCATTGGACTTGACATGTTTGACCACCTTCCAGGCAAAAAGCAGCTCTTCCAATTCCCTTTTGGTGGGCTGGGCCCTGGTAACAACTTGCAGGTCTTCGGGAGAAATTTGCCCCGTATCCGCATCCTGTACCAGAAAACCGCCGTTTACGGATTTCACCTGCTTACCCGGCACCTGCCTTGACAATTCTCCCACCGCTAGCACCCGCAGGTTGGGTTTCCTGGCCAGAATCTGCAGGGCCGCCGGTTCGTAATCTGGAGCGATAACCGCCTCCAAGAAAGTCTCCACCAGGGCTTCGGCAGTCCTGGCATCCACTTTTCTGTTTAAACCCACAATACCGCCAAAGGCTGATATGGGGTCAGCGTTAAATGCCGCGCGGTAGGCTTCCACCAAAGTACCAGCCTGCGCTACCCCGCACGGGTTAGTATGTTTGATAACCACAGCAGCCGTGTCCGTAAATTCCCGTACCAGCTCCAGAGCCGCTTCCACATCCATAATATTGTTATAGGACAGCTCCTTACCCTGTAGCTGCTCGGCTGCAGCCACACAGGCATGGTCAACTCCTTCCAGGCGGTAAAAGGCCGCTTTCTGGTGCGGGTTTTCCCCATACCGCAGCTGCTGGACCTTTTGGCCGGTCAACACGTAATTAACGGGAAACTCATTTTCGTCCTGCTGGTCGTTGAGGTAACGGCTGATGGCACTGTCATATTGCGCCGTATGAGTGAAAGCTTCCGCAGCCAGTTTCAGGCGATACTGCACGTCTGCGGTTCCCGCCTCCAGGTTTCGCAATACCTCTTCGTATCGTTCCGGATTTACTACAATTAAGACGTGCTCGTAGTTTTTAGCCGCGGCACGTACCATGGTGGGCCCGCCGATATCGATATTTTCAATAGCTTCTTCCATGGTAACGTCCGGTTTGCTGATCGTCTCCTTAAACGGGTAAAGATTCACAGCCACCACATCTATTGGTGTTATATCATGCTGCTGCAGTTGGGCCAGGTGGTCCTGGGTCCGTTTTGCCAAAATCCCCCCATGTATTTTAGGATGTAACGTTTTAACCCTTCCGTCCAAAATCTCGGGAAACCCGGTCACTTCGCTGACATACGTCACCGGTATACCGGCTTCCTCAAGCACTTTTGCCGTACCCCCGGTGGACAGTATTTCATAGCCCAAAACAACCAGCCCTTTGGCAAACTCTTTCACACCGGTCTTATCCGACACGCTTATCAAAGCCCTTTTTTGCATGATTCACCTTCCCTCTCTCCACGAAATTTGGACATGTCGTCCTGCAGTTAAACCGTAATTTCTAGTACCGGCTCAGGTAATTTTCACCCTGCGCCCTGTCACCGTCACCCGTCCCTCACCGAGCAATTGCAGGACGGCAGGAAGTAATTTATGTTCTTCCTTTAAAATTCGCTGTGCCAGGGTTTCCGCCGTATCATCTTCGGCTACCGGAACAGCACGCTGGGCTATGACAGGCCCGGTATCCATGCCCTCATCGACAAAATGTACCGTGCACCCGGAGATTTTCACGCCGTACTCTACAGCCTGCCGCTGCGCTTCCAGTCCGGGAAATGCCGGCAACAGGGACGGGTGAATGTTTACAATCCGGTTGGGAAACTGCTTAATAAACTCCGGACCCAGCAACCGCATGAAACCGGCAAGGACTATATAGTCCGGACCAATGTCCCTAATCAACTTTGCCAGAGCCCGATCATATTCCTGTCTGCTCTGGAAATTTTTTGCTGCCACTACCTCTGTAGCAATACCCCTGCCTGCTGCCCTGGCCAAAGCTTTTGCTTCGGGATTGTCGCTGATTACCATAGCTATCTCCGCGTTTAAATCACCCCGGTCAATGGCATCCATGATAGCCTGTAAATTGGAACCCCGTCCCGAAGCCA
The DNA here is from genome assembly GCA_017656305.1 of Thermoanaerobacteraceae bacterium. GTDB lineage: Bacteria > Bacillota > JADQBR01 > JADQBR01 > JADQBR01 > JACDOG01. The sequence goes on along the minus strand of JACDOG010000009.1, from coordinate 26,807 downwards.
ACACCACTAAACGCATAAAGCTACCTCCCCCTTCAACGGGCATACGCAGTTAGATAACAGTCCCGATAACATAAGTCTCACTGGAAATTTCTGCCCTCACCCTGTCTACATCTTCCGGCGCCACTATCAATACAAAACCGATGCCCATGTTGAAAGTACGATACATTTCCTCCTCCGCTACGTCGCCCTGCTGCTGTATCAATTTAAAAATGGGCGGAACAGGCCATGAACCAAAGTCAAATTTTACCGTTAGGCCCTGGGGTAGCACCCGGGGCACGTTTTCCACCAGGCCGCCGCCGGTTATATGGGCCATGCCCTTGACATTGATCCTATCCAGCAGCGGCAGCACCACAGGCACATAGATAATAGTAGGTTTCAGCATTTCTTCACCCAATGTACAGCCCAACTCATCCACATACTGTTCCAACCTGCCGTAGTCATCGTGTAACAGTACCTTGCGTGCCAGGGAATATCCATTGCTATGCAAGCCGGAACTGGGAATGCCGATAATTACATCTCCTTTCCTGACAGTTGAGCCGTCCACAATGTTTTCCCTGTCTACCACACCCACGGCAAACCCAGCAATATCATATTCTTCCGCTTCATAAAAACCCGGCATTTCCGCTGTTTCGCCACCGATTAAGGTACAGCCGGCCTGTTCACATCCCCTGGCTATGCCGCCTACAATTTCCGCTACCTTTTCCGGTTCCAGTTTTCCCACCGCCAGGTAATCCAGGAAAAACAACGGCTCCGCCCCCTGGACCAAAATATCGTTGACGCACATGGCCACGGCATCTATCCCAACCGTATCATGCTTACCCATGGCGAAAGCAACCCGCAGTTTGGTCCCGACGCCATCGGTACCCGAGACTAACACCGGCTGCCGGTATTTTTCCACATTTAAGGCAAACAGCCCGCCGAAACCGCCCAGGTCGGTCAGCACCTCTGGGCGCCAGGTCTTTTTAACCGAATGCTTTAACAGCTCAACAGCACGGTTTCCCGCTTCAATATCCACACCGGCATCTTTGTAGGATATACCTTTAGCCATTGGTGCCACCTGCTTCCATTACATATTTACCCATGTGTTGAAAGTCCGGTATTTCTATGGGATACCGGCCGCTAAAACAAGCACTGCAGAAAAAGTCAGGCTCTTTGCCGGCAGCCCGGTACATGCCCTCCAAACTTAAATAATGCAGGGAATCTGCACCGATATGCTTTTGTATCTCTTCCAGATCATACTGGGCGGCAATCAGTTCAGCGCGGGCGGAAGTGTCAATTCCGTAATAACACGGGTGCAGCACCGGTGGCGAGCTGACCAGCATGTGCACTTCCTTCACTCCCGCTTTTCTGAGCATTTCCACAATTTTTTTGCTGGTAGTGCCGCGAACAATGGAATCATCCACCATAACCACCCGTTTGCCCGCCACCACGTTTTTTATGGGATTTAACTTCAACCGTACGCCCAGGTCACGCATTTCTTGCGAAGGCTGAATAAAGGTCCGCCCCACATACCGGTTTTTCATCAAGCCTTCTTCAAAGGGAATTCCCGTTTCTTCAGAGTAACCTACGGCAGCGGCAGTACCGGAATCCGGCACCGGTATCACGATGTCCGCATCAATAGGGCACTCCCTTCCCAGCTGCCGACCAAATTCCCGGCGGGTTTGTACCACATTCAAGCCGTCAATATTACTGTCCGGTCTGGCCAGATAAACAAACTCAAAGATGCATAATGCCCGCCGAAGACTGCGCAGATTTCTTATGGAATGCAGTCCCCTGTCATCAATTACCACAATTTCCCCCGGCTCTACATCCCGCAGAAACTGGGCACCAACGGTATCCAGCGCGCAGGACTCGGAGGCGAGAACGTACCCTTCATCCAGCTTGCCGATACACAGCGGGCGCACCCCAAACGGGTCCCGCACGCCGATTAGCTTGTCCTTAGTCATCACCAGCAGCGAATAAGCTCCTTTGATATCGATCATACATTTCATCAGAGCTTCTTCAATGGGATTCTGCCCGTAGCGGGCAATCAGGTTGACAATTACCTCGCTGTCAGTAGTGGATTGAAACACTGACCCGGCAGCACCCAGGCTGTTTCGCAGTTCATGGGCATTGGTCAAATTGCCATTGTGGGCCAGAGCTACCTGCCCCCGCAAATACCGGAAGGAAAGCGGCTGGGCATTGGCCAGGAGGCTTGAACCCGTGGTGGAATAACGCACGTGACCGATAGCAATATTGCCGTGTAGTTTCTCTAGTACCTCTTCGGAAAACACCTCTGTTACCAAACCCATGTTCTTGTGCAGTCGAATATCCTTCCCATCAGAGGTGGCAATGCCAGCACTTTCCTGTCCACGGTGCTGCAGGGCATATAAACCGTAATAAGTGAGTTTGGCCACTTCCATTCCGGGTGCATAAATGCCAAAAACACCACACTCGTCCTTCACTTTGTCTAACCCAGCTTGCATGCAATCGCCTCCCGCCAGGTATTTTCCGCTTTGTCCAGCGGTACACTCACTACTTCAGTTCCGTTAACCATAATGCGCAAATCATTTCCAGCAACAATCCCCAGCTTCTGACAGGGAACATTGTATTCCCCTGCCAGCGCTAGCAGTTCCTTCTCATTTTCGGGCGTAACGCTCACCACAATACGCGACTGGCTCTCGGAGAACAACACCTCTGTAGCCGTCAAGTCGCTAGAAACACCGACAGAACAGCCCCTGCGCCCGCTGATGGCACATTCAGCCAGGGCAACCGCCAACCCTCCCTCTGCACAGTCGTGAGCGGAAGCAATAAGTCCTCTTTTTATTGCCTCAAGGCAGCAGCCCTGTACCGCAGCTTCCAGGTCCAGGTCAAGCTGCGGCGGTTTGCCGGCATCCTGGCCGTAAATGACGGACAGGTACTGTGAACCGCCCAATTCGGCTTTCGTTTCTCCCAGCAGGTAGATTAAATCTCCCTCCTGTTTGAAGTCCATGGTACACCGCTGCTCAATATTCTCAATAAGACCGACCATCCCCACCACCGGAGTGGGATAAATTGCTTCACCGTTGGTTTCGTTATAGAAACTAACGTTACCGCTGACCACCGGGGTGCCGAGTTTCTCACAGGCTGCACTCATGCCGGCCACAGCCTGCTTGAACTGCCAGTAAATCTCCGGCTTTTCCGGGTTGCCGAAGTTAAGGCAGTCGGTAACCGCCAGCGGTTTGGCACCACTGCATACCAGGTTTCTGGCAGCCTCCGCCACGGCAATAGCCCCGCCGGTAAAAGGATCCAGGTAGCAGTACAGTGAGTTGCAATCCGTGGTCACTGCCACACCTTTTTTCGTACCTTTTACCCGCAAGACAGCTGCATCGGAACCAGGACCCACCACCGTATTGGTACGCACCATGTAGTCATACTGCCGGTATACCCACTCCTTACTGGCAATGGTAGGCGAGGCCAGCAGCCGCAGCAAAACATCGTTGTATTCCTCCACAGCCGGCAAAGATTCAGGCGTAAAAGCAGCGGTTTGCTCCAGGTATGCCGGTTTTCTAGCCTCCGGTTCATATACGGGACACGCATCCGTCAGTGCCGTGGCCGGTACGGCAGCCACCTTTTTCTCACCATCCATGATGGTGAGCATGCCGTCATCAGTCACCCGGCCGATTACCGCCGCTTCCAGACCCCATTTGGCAAATATTTCTTTAACCAGCTGTTCTTTGCCCTTTTTCGGAATCACCAGCATCCGTTCCTGAGATTCCGAAAGCAGCACCTCGTAAGGCTCCATACCTTCCTCCCGGCGCGGCACCTTGGCCACGTCTATGATCATGCCACTGCCGCCGCGAGTGGCCATTTCACAGGACGAACTGACCAGACCTGCCGCTCCCATATCCTGCATGCCGATTACCGCTCCAGAGCGTATCAATTCCAAGCACGCTTCCAAAAGCAGCTTTTCCATAAAGGGGTCACCCACCTGTACGGATGGCCGCTTTTCTTCCGACTCATCACTGAGTTCCTCAGAAGCAAAAGTGGCCCCATGAATGCCGTCCCTGCCGGTACGCGCCCCTACTGCCATAACAGGGTTACCCACCCCGCTGGCCACGCCTTTTTTCAGGTCTTTATGCTCCAGCAGGCCCACACACATGGCATTAACCAGAGGATTCCCGGTATAGCTGTCATTGAAGTAAACTTCTCCGCCAACAGTGGGAATACCGATGCAGTTTCCGTACCAGCTGATGCCGGACACCACGCCGTTAAAAAGATATTTCACCCTGTCCCTGTCCAAAGAACCGAAACGCAGGGAATTTAACAACGCTATGGGTCTTGCACCCATGGTAAACACATCTCTGATAATGCCGCCTACACCGGTTGCCGCTCCCTGAAATGGCTCAATGGCTGAAGGGTGGTTGTGACTTTCAATTTTAAAGGCAACTGCCTGGCCGTCGCCGATATCCACAACGCCAGCATTTTCACCCGGGCCCTGTAGTACTTGCGGCCCGTCCGTGGGGAAGTTGCGCAGTACCGGGCGGGAATGCTTGTAGCTGCAGTGCTCCGACCACATCACGGAAAACATGCTTAGTTCCGTGTAGTTGGGCTCCCGTCCTAGTAGCTCGATTATTTTATTGTACTCGTAATCAGTCAATCCCATCTCCTGCCATAATTTAGTCACTGTTGCCACCTCTTTCCAGCCAATCGACAATGGATTGAAAAATTAATTTACCGTCTTCGCCCCCCAATATGGCTTCCGCGCACCTTTCCGGGTGAGGCATCATTCCCAGCACATTGCCTTCCTTATTGACTATACCTGCAATATTGGCGGTTGAACCGTTGGGATTAGCCTCCCTGGTAATCTCACCTTCAGGGGTACTGTAGCGAAATACTACCTGCCCATTCTTTTCCAGTTCCGCCAGTGTTTCCTCATCGGCATAGTAATTGCCCTCGCCATGGGCAATGGGTATTTTTACCACCTGCCCTGCGGACATCCTACCGGTAAAAGGAGTGGTCGCATTTTCCACCCGTAAAAACGTATCATGACACCTGAACTGCAGATTGTCGTTTATCTTCATCGCTCCCGGCAGCAGGCCCGCTTCCAATAAAATTTGGAAGCCGTTACAAATACCAATCACCAGCCCGCCGTCCCTGGCAAACCGTTCCACGCCTTTCATCACAGGTGAAAACCGGGCAATGGCTCCAATACGCAGGTAGTCGCCAAAGGAAAAACCACCGGGCAGCACCAGGCAGTCGTATCCCGACACATCCGCTTCCTGGTGCCAGATATAGTCCACCGGCTGTTTCAGCACCTGGTCAATCACGTATTTTACGTCAGCATCACAGTTGGACCCCGGAAATACCACCACGCCAAATTTCATGATTACACCTCCACTAAATCAAAGGTGTAATCTTCAATTACCGGGTTTGCCAGCAGGCGTTCGCACATTTCGCGGACCTGCTGTTTTGCTGCCTCCCGGTCGGCTGCATCCAGCGTTAACTCCATGTATTTACCAACCCGTACCTGGCTTACATTGTCATACTCCAGCGCATGCAGAGAACGTTCTACAGCACCACCCTGGGGGTCCAGGACCCCTTTTTTCAACATCACCTTTATCTCGGCCCGGAACATTAATCAACCTCTCCCTTCACCCGGCGCAAAATTTCGCGGTAAGCATCTTCCACCCTGCCCATATCCCGGCGGAAGCGGTCTTTGTCAAGCTTCTCTTTGGTTTCCGCATCCCAGAAGCGGCAGGTATCGGGAGATATTTCGTCGCCAAGCAATACCTGCCCCCGGTGCACGCCAAATTCCAGTTTAAAATCAACCAACAAAATGCCTTTTTCCTTAAAATAATCCACCAGCAGCTTGTTAATTTCCCACGCTTGCTTTTTAATCTGGTTCATCTGGTCTATGGTTGCCAACTCCAGGGCATCAATATGGTATTCGTTAATCATGGGGTCGCCCAGCTCGTCAGACTTGTAGCAAAACTCCAGGACAGGCTTGGGCAGTTCCGTTCCCTCTTCCATGCCCAGTCTTTTTGCCAGGCTGCCGGCAGCAATGTTTCGGGCTATAACCTCCACGGGGATAATCTCCAAGGCCTTTACAAGCTGCTCCCGGTCACCCAAAAGCTTGACAAAGTGATTGTCAATTCCTTTTTGCTTCAGCCAGTCAAACAGAATAGCGGAAATCTGGTTGTTGTAGTAACCTTTATCTGCAATGGTCCCTTTCTTCTTACCGTCAAAAGCCGTCGCATCATCCTTATACTCCACCCACAGGTAATCCGGGTTATCCGTTTGATAGATTTTCTTTGCCTTTCCTTCGTAAAGCAGTTGTCTTTTTTCCACCATCAATCCTCTCTCCTTTCTAGGTTTAGATACAAAAAGCAAAATTTGAACATAGACCGTAAATCTCAGGATGAGAAGACAGGAATCAGGAGTCAGAAACCGAAATACAGCAGACTTTCTTTAGACTCACATGCTGGCTACTGTCTTCTGAATTCTTTAATCACTCAATTCCCACCCGCTTGAAAATGTAATCCACATGCTTCAGATGATAATCATAGTCAAAAAGCCCTTCTATCTCCTTTTTAGACAGGTACTTGGTAATATCCTCATCACGCTTGAGCAAATCAATAAACTGCCGCTTTTCTTTCCAGGCTTTCATGGCATTCCGCTGCACCCAGTGATAGGCTGTCTCCCGCAGCACGCCTTTTTCCACCAGGGCCAGCAGTACCCGCTGGGAGAATACCAGGCCGAGAGTTTTATTGAGGTTTTCTTTCATGTTGTCCCTGTGAATCACCAGGTTATCCATTATCTCAATAAATTTATGAAGCATGTAATACAGCACGGTGGTGCTGTCCGGAATAATCACCCGTTCCACGGACGAATGGGTGATATCCCTTTCGTGCCAGAGCGCCACGTTTTCCAGGGCGGCCAGGGCATTGCCCCTGAGCACCCGGGACAGTCCGGATACACGCTCGGCAGTGATGGGATTTTTCTTGTGGGGCATTGCCGAGGAGCCTTTCTGCCCCTCGGCAAACCATTCTTCCACTTCCAAAATGTCCGTCCGCTGGAGGTTGCGGATTTCCGTAGCAAACTTATCCAGAGAACTGCCTATTACCGCTAAGGTCGTTAAAAATTCCGCATGCCTGTCCCGCTGGATAATCTGTGTGGTTACCGGCGCCGGTTTCAACCCCAGTTTTTCACATACGTATTCCTCCACTTGTGGGTCTACATTGGCAAAAGTGCCTACGGCCCCGGAAATTTGCCCAACACTGATGGTTTCCATTGCTTTCTTCAGCCGTTCAATATTACGGTCCACTTCCGCAACCCACAAAGCCATTTTTAAACCAAAGGTTACCGGTTCGGCATGCACACCATGAGACCGGCCGATCATGATAGTATATTTTTCTTCCCGGGCACGGCGTACCAAGACTTCACGTAATTCCTCCAGCTTTTCCAGAATCTTTTCGGCGGCCTCTTTCATCAGTACCGCCAGCGCCGTGTCCAATACATCGGACGAAGTCATGCCCATGTGTATATATTTGGAAGCATCGCCTACTTTCTCCGCCACGGCAGTGGTAAATGCCAGGACATCGTGACGGGTAACTCTTTCAATTTCCTTGATACGATCAATATCAAAATCCGCTTTTTCCTGTATCTCCTTTAACGCCTGTTCCGGTATCTTTCCCAGCTTGGCCCAGGCTTCACAGGCATAAATTTCAATTAGCAACCACTTGCGAAACTTGTTTTCCTCCGACCAGATTTTTTTCATCTCCGGCAACGTATAGCGTTCAATCATAAATGCATCAACCTCCGCTAAAAATTAAAATGCAATTCCCAGGTATTCTTACAGCTGGCATACCTGGGAATTCCTGCTACTTATTCATATTCTCCAAATAGGCTGCAACTCCTAGCTGTTGCAGTTTTTTATCCTTTTCCTCTACAGCTTCCGCCATTTCTTTTTTAAACCGTTTAATTTTTTCACGAACAGCTTCATCCTTTACACCGATTATCTGTGCAGCAAGGATACCGGCATTCCTGGCACCGTTGATTGCCACGGTAGCTACGGGAACACCCTTGGGCATCTGGACTATGGAGTAGAGAGAATCCACACCGCCCAGGGCCGAAGTTTTGATAGGTACACCGATCACAGGCAGCGCCGTTTCCGCGGCAATTACGCCGGGCAGGTGTGCCGCGCCCCCGGCAGCGGCAATAATCACTTCCAGACCGCGCTCCTCTGCCGTAGCCGCATACTTAGCCGTTTTCTGCGGCACCCGGTGGGCCGAGGTTATGACAACTTCATACTCCACTCCCAGTTGATCCAGAATTTCCACAGTGTCCTTCATTACCGGCAAATCGGAATCACTGCCCATAACTATGCCGACTTTTGGTTGTGCCATAATTATTCCTCCTTGCAAATTTTACTTATAGTTTTATCATTTGACGGTTGGACAGAAGATGTAGGATGTGCCAGACCCGAAACCACTGCCTCGAACCTCGCACTTCCCACATCTTGAAAGTTTAGGGGGACAGGCAGGAAAAGCACTTCCCCATCCTGACCCCCTACTATTTGCTAAACGATAAAGAATCTAATGATAAACAAGATGGTCAGTATCCACATGGTAAGACTGATTTCCTTATGCTTACCGGCCAGTGCATGCAGAATGGTATATGCCAGCACACCGAAGACAATGCCTTCCGCAATGCTGAAGGTAAACGGCATCATCACAATGGCGAAAAATGCCGGAATACCTTCCAGGTAATTGGTGAAATCTATCTTCATTACCGACTGCATCATGAAAATACCAACGATAATCAGCACCGGAGCTGTTGCGGCACCGGGAATAATACCCACTAGCGGGGAGAAGAAAATGGACAGCAGAAACAGCACGGCCACTGTCAGGGAAGTCAGTCCAGTACGCCCGCCTTCAGCGACACCGGAAGCGCTTTCCACATAGGTAGTAACCGTACTAGTGCCCAACAGGGCGCCAAAGGTGGTGCCCAAGGAATCAGCCAGCAAAGCTCTGTTTGCCCTGGGCAAGTGTCCCTTCTCATCCAGCATGTCCGCCTTGCTGGCAACACCAACCAAAGTACCAATGGTATCAAACAGGTCCACAAAGGTAAAAGTGAAGATAATGGTGATTAGGCCGTAATCCATCAATGCCTTAAAGTCCATCGCCAGGAAAGTATCGGCAATGCTGGGCGGCATGCTGACCAGCTTAAAATTGCTGATGTTTGTCACTCCCATGGGAATACCGATAACAGTGGTAATTAAAATACCGTACAGCAGTGCACCCTTGATGCCTTTTACCACTAGCACAGCCGTGATAACCAGGCCGATTACAGCCAACAGCACTTCTGGCTTTCCGAAGTCAGCAGTCAGCTTGACAAAAGTAGCCGGGTCGCTTTCGATAATGCCGGCATTTTTAAAACCGATAAACGCTATGAAAAGACCGATGCCGGCGCTGACAGCCAGCTTGAGCGACATGGGAATGGCATTAACAATGGCTTCACGCGCCTTAGTGAGGGTCAAGAGCAAAAAGATAAGACCGGAGACAAATACTGCAGCCAGAGCTGCCTGCCAGGTCAAGCCCCTTCCCAATACTACCGTGTAGGTAAAAAATGCGTTAAGTCCCATACCAGGTGCTAAAGCAAACGGGTAATTAGCAATTAAGGACATGAGCAGGGTCGCAAAAGCAGCAGACAGTACGGTTGCCACCATGACCGCGCCGAACGGCATTCCGGCTTCACTTAAAATAGCGGGGTTGACAAAGATGATGTAAGCCATGGTCATGAAAGTGGTAACACCGGCAACAATCTCAGTCCGCACATCAGTGTTGTTTTCTTTTAATTTAAACAGCCTTTCCAACACTCTCGTTCACTCCCTTAAATAATTTTTCCCGTAAATTTCCTGCCTATCCAGCACCCCAACCCAAAGCCTGTATTTCACCTCCCGCTTAAAAAAGTTTGTTAAAATCAAGAAGCCCAGACGGGTAGATTCCACCGCTGTAGCAGAAACCTACCCGTCTGGGCTTTTATCCCTCCGGTGTAGTGCTCGATAGGCACCTGCACCACTCGATCCAGCCATGCTAAAAAAGCATGCGGAACTCTAGGTGCACTTTCCGCTGTAGCCAGGGTAATTTACGGTTACCCGGTAGAGACTTGTGAGCCATATTCCCACAATTATACAGCGACCTATGTTGTTGTCAAAATCATAATACCAAAAGGCAAAAAATTTGTCAATAAAATTCCCGAACATTTTATGTTATTTGTGTTCAATCATTCACCTTTTGGCTAACATTGTTCCCCTAAACCGCTCTCTTTCTCGCGATGTTAAACAAACAAGAAGCCAGGAACACGCTTTGCCGACAAATTGTACCAAAATCTTTTAAACAAAAAACACCCGTGCTTTAAAGCTTAGCACGGGTATACCTGTTATTCCCACTCAATGGTCCCGGGCGGTTTGGAAGTGATATCATAAACCACGCGGTTTACCTGGTCTACTTCGTTAACAATTCTGGAAGAAATCCGTTCCAGCAGGTCATAGGGCAAGCGTGCCCAGTCGGCAGTCATGGCATCGTCGCTGGTAACCGCCCGAACAACTATGGTATAAGCGTAAGTTCTTTCATCTCCCTGTACGCCTACAGACCGCATGGACGGCAGCACGGCAAATGCCTGCCAGATGTCCCGATACAAATTGGCCTTCCTGATTTCTTCAATAATAATGCTGTCGGCCTCCCGCACAATTTCCAGCTTTTCCTCCGTCACTTCCCCGAGAATACGGATGGCCAGTCCCGGTCCCGGGAAAGGCTGGCGCCAGACAATTTCATCGGGTAGGTTGAGCTCGCTGCCGGCAACACGCACTTCATCCTTAAACAAATTGCGCAGCGGCTCAATCAGCTTCAGCTTCATCTTTTCCGGGAGCCCGCCAACGTTGTGGTGGCTCTTGATAGTGGAAGCCGTATCCGTACCGCTTTCAATCACATCGGAATAGAGGGTTCCCTGCACCAGGTAGTCGATTTTACCCAGTTTTTCAGCTTCTTCCTCAAACACTCTAATGAACTCTTCGCCAATAATCTTCCGTTTTTGTTCGGGATCCACGACACCTTGTAGGCGCTTCAAAAATCTCTCCCTAGCATCCACAGCAATCAGGTTCAAGTTAAACTTCCCGGCAAAGGTCTTTTTCACCTGCTCCGCTTCACCCTTGCGCAGCAGGCCGTGGTCCACAAAAATGCAGGTCAGTTGCTCGCCAATGGCTTCGGCAACTATCAGGGAGGCTACGGCTGAGTCAACGCCTCCGCTCAATGCGGAAATCACCTTTTTATTGCCTACTTCCTCCCTAATTCGTGCCACTTCTTCATCAATAAAGGACTGCATGGTCCACTCGCCGTCACAGCCGCAAACATTATACAGGAACGCTTCCAGCATGGCCTGTCCCTGCGGTGTATGCCGCACTTCCGGGTGAAACTGGATGCCGTAAAGTTTCTTTTCTTCATTGGCCATGGCAGCCACCGGAGCGTTGGCGGTTTTTGCCGTAACGGTAAAACCCTGTGGCGGTTCCGTAATGTAGTCACCGTGGCTCATCCAGCACTGCTGTTGTTTATGCAGTCCGGCAAAGATAGCATCTTCATGAATGACCTGCAACATGGTTTTCCCGTATTCTCTGGACCTGGCCTTTTCCACCTTACCGCCCAAATCATGTGTCATCAGCTGCATTCCATAGCAGATACCTAAAATAGGAATTCCCGCTTCGTAAATCTTCTTATCAATTCGCGGCGCTCCTTCGCCATAAACGCTGGACGGCCCGCCGGAAAAGATAATGCCTTTGGGCTGCATGGCAAGTATCTCGTCGACAGGCGTGTTGTAAGGAAGCATTTCACAGTACACATTGGCTTCCCTTACCCTCCGGGCAATCAGCTGGTTGTACTGACCGCCAAAATCCAAAACTATTACCAACTGGTGCTGCTTGCTTACCTCTTTCATATTTTACCTCCCAAACTTTATTCATAAGCTTCTGGCTTCAAGATGGCAATATAGGGTAAGTTGCGGTAATTCTCGGCAAAATCCAGTCCGTAACCCACGACAAACTTGTCAGGAATGGAAAAACCGTTATAGTCCACGGTCACATCCACCAGACGCCGGCTGGGCTTGTCAAGAAGCGTGCAGGTTTTGACACTTGCCGGTTTGCGCGACCACAGGTTATCCAGCAGGTACTTTAACGTAAGCCCAGTATCGACAATGTCTTCAACAATCAACACATGCTTGTTTTCCACATCACGTTCCAAATCTTTCAATATCCGCACCGCACCCGAACTTTCTGTACTGCTGCCGTAGCTGGAAACCGCCATGAAGTCCAACGCGATGGGAAGTTTAATTTCCCGCACCAGATCAGAAAGAAAGATAATTGCTCCCTTTAAAATCCCGACAACAATCAGCTGCTGGTCATCACCGTAGTCATTACTGATTTGCCGTCCCAGTTCCTTGACCTTATTGGTAATTTCCTCTTCGGAAATCAGAATCTCCTGGATATAATTTTCCAACATGCCCGTTCCTCCCTCATATTTCTTCTTAAAGTTATATGGTAGTTTTCCCCGGGGTCACAAGTTTAATCAGTACAGTTCTCCCAAAATACAAGAAACTCCTTCCGCCTTATTTCTTTTTTGTTGAATTTTGTCGCCAAGTTTCCCACTGCTGCCTCAATTCTCGTTCTTCCTCCGCTGCAAACTTTTTCCTGCCGTAGCGCCACGAAATAAAGTTTTCCACAACCGCTTTCACTATTTCCCGCATCTGCGGGAAATCCCCGGCAATCCGGTTGCCGAATTCAACAGGTGTCTCGTGGGGTGCAGGTCCTTTACCCCTCTGCTGGAACCACCGGGCCATTTCCCCGTAAAGACCCGTTCCCGTCCAGTGCTCCGCAGCACCTTTACCCGCCTCACGACTTCTCCTCCGTACCAAAAAGATTACGTACAGTCCAACGGCTGTCGTTATCACCATCAGCAGAAACATGCCGAAACCTTGTCCCGTGAAACCGTACCCTGTCAGCACCTGACCGGTACCGCTTTCTTCAACGTTCAGCTCAGGCAGGGCAAAACCCGGAGTGGCCTCCACGGGGAGCCAGCCGTTACCCGGAACGTAAACTTCCGCCCAGGTGTGCGCATTTCTCCCGTAAACCAGGTACGCCTCCTGCCGCACATCATATACACCGGGAGTAAAACCAAGCACCCACCGGGCAGGAATACCGACACTACGCGCCAGCATTACCATGGCTGTAGCAAACTGCACACAGTAACCCTGTTTCTCTGAAAAAAGAAACCGGGCAACCATTTCCCCCTCATTGAAATTCACCCGGGTGTTATAGGTATAATTTTGCCTTAAATAGTCCCGGATGAGCAGAGCTTTTTCCCAGTTGTTTTCACTGTCACGCGTTATTTCTTGGGCCAACTTTTTAATCGCCGGGGAAAAATTATCCGGTAGCTGTAGATAACGTCGGTCAACCTGCCGGTCAGCACCTCCTGGCGATACTTTGGCCAGGTCCGGCAGGATGGAAGTTACCTGGTACCTGTACATCTCCCGGGTATCCTTGATGATACTTCCTGCCCTATCAATGCTTACAGCCTGGTCAGAAACTGCTATCGCTTGATAGGCTGCAGGCAGAAACTCCGCTTCCGCAAACAGGGTGATACTTTGCTGTAATTCCGTTCCGTACAGGCGTTCGGTAAACTGCGGCTGCAGGCCGGGTGCACTCTCCAGAGTGGAATACCACTGGCGGCCGTCGTAGTAGTCGTATACTCTGCCGCGCCAGTAACTGGGCTTACTGCTTTCCACAACAAACAAAGGCAGTTCCACCGTCTCCCCGGCAGCATTATCCACCCTTATTTCACTACTGCCATCATATTTTACCACCTGGTCCAAATGCAGTTCATTTGCGGCCGGCTGCACCTTTTCCGGTAACCAAAGCAACAGCAGGAGTGGCAGGGAGACAAATAACAGCAATACCAACCGCAGTCCGGAAGCCGGAGAAGAATGGCGCAGCAGCCCCTGTCCCACAGCCAGTAAGACAAGAAAAACAGTCAGCTGCAACCAGAGGTTCAGAGAAAAAACTGCCTGCTCAATTAAAAGCACGGCACTCCCGACCATTATTACCGCCCATAAATCCTCCCGGTTTACCTGTACCGCCAGCAGGTATGCCATGGCCCAGGTTATCAGCAGGCCCAAGGCAACTCCGTCAGCCAAAAGTTCCTGCCGGCTATAGGCATCAAAGCAGTAGGCGCCGCCCAGCACAGTGGCTGCCAGAAAAACGGGCAGCCGGCTTTTAAGAGAAAAAAGGGCGCATGAAAACCAGCCCACGCCCAGCAGCACCACAGGGAAAAACGATTTTTGCGGAAATGCCTGAAAAACGCCGGTTACAAATACCACCAGCGCCAGCAAGGCTATGACATATATTGTCCTACGAGCGATGCCCATGTTAACCCCCTGTCAGTTGTCTCTAAAATTGAACCCAAGACAATTCCATATTTTGCCAGCTAGTTGTACCAACAGCTACCGTATCGGCAAACAAGCGCCCTGCATGCTCTGGCAGCTCGCCAATCAGCAAAACTTTATCTTGAACGCCAATATGGTTCACCACTTTAAACAGTTCCTCTTCACTTAATGGTCCTTCAGCCAAGGCCAGGGCCCGCAGCACCCGCTTCTCATGCTCCATCCCCATGCCTTCGGGTATAATCCAGGATTGACGGCCAATTACTGCAGCAGCCACGGAAAGCTGCTTCTCCGATAAAAAGCGCAGCCAGGACGCTGCCGTATCGGCAATCTCTTCTCCGTCTCCACCGGCAAATACTGCCACCAGCCATAACCGCTTCCGACAGGTAACATTTTGCCGCACCAGCAGCTGCCCCGTTCTGGCCGTTGCCTGCCAGTGCACCCGCCGCACATCACTGTAACTTTCCGCTTCCACCAGGCGTTCGTCAACATGTTCCCCGTTGGTAACACCGGTGGCACAAGACACCTCCTGTTCCCTCCTGGGATATACCCAGCAGGGCCTCACAAGCGAAATATCCCTGGTCCACAAAAAAAATCCCAGCAGGTCTCCCCAGGTAACCTGTAGCAATGATTTGTCATAGAAACCGCGCCGGGTAATGGTGCACACAAAACGGGAATCGTCCACCCGGGACAAGTGCACCCCGGAATAACGGGCTTTTACCGAGTAAGAATGAGGAACTAGCTTAAACCAGCAGCAACCGTGCAAACGCGCAGTAAAGCCGGTACCCCGCGTGATCTCCGGTACCAATTCCAGGGAAATGCCTGCTTTTTTTCCCACAACATAGGAAACCACCGCCTGAACGCTGACAAACAAAAGGATAATAATGTCAAAAATAGCCACCTCTCTTCCGTGGCCAAGCAGTATTAACAATACTGTAATGACAATAATCCAAACCAGCGTCACAAGCCACCGCATACCACTACCTCCGGGCTACCGGTACAGGGGTACCTGTTACTGCAGCCTCCAGCAAACTCTCAACCGTAACGCCGTGAAAAGCTGCCTCATTGGTCAAAAATATTCTGTGAGCCAGAGCCTGATAGGCAAGCGCCTTGACATCGTCAGGCATAACATAGTCTCTTCCCTGGAGAAACGCCCGCGCCCGGGACAGCTGGTATAAATCCAGAGTTGCCCGGGGACTTACACCCACCTTTAATTCCTTACGCGAACGAATAGCCCGCACGATATCCACTATATACTGCTTGACGCTGGACTCCACATAGACAGTATGTACCGCTTCCCGGGCCTCCAGTATTACGGCGGCATCAACTACCGGCTGCAGCTTGTCCAGCGGTTCTCCTTTCTCCTTCAGGTTTAGCATGGCCACTTCCTGGGCGGCATCGGGATATCCCAGGGACAAGCGAAGCATAAACCGGTCCACCAGTCCCTCGGACAGCGGGTACGTCCCCGCCAATTCCACGGGATTCTGCGTGGCCAGAACACAAAACGGCTCAGCCAGCGGGTACCGCTTTCCCATGACTGTAACCTGTTTTTCCTCCATAGCCTCCAGCAGCCCGGCCTGGGCCCTAGGGTTGCCCCGGTTGACCTCATCCACCAAAACCAGATTGGCCATAATGGGACCGGGGACAAATTTTTTCTCACCATCACGGGTATATACTTCCATGCCGGTAATATCTCCCGGCAATATATCGGCATTAAACTGAATTCGGGAAAACTCACAGTCAATGGACCGGGCCAAAGCCTTAACCAGCATGGTTTTCCCCACACCGGGCTTGTCCTCAATAAGAACGTGCCCCCCGGCGAGCACCGCCGCCAGCAAACTTTGGGCCGCTTTTCTCCGCCCTACCAAAACTTCATCTATGTTATCCAGCACCCTGGTCAGTTTCTCCTGCAACTGCATAAGATCACCCCCATCTTACCTGCACAACCTGCCACCAAATTTCACATTCTTAACTTCTATTCGACAGATTACCAGCTAATCCTGCGGCACCAGGCAAAAAGGTTAATCTTCCCAGAACAGGTATAACCTGAAAAAAGCTGTAGCCCCAATACTGGGGCTAATTGGCTTCCGGAGGTTTTATGGTAATTCTTTTGTTGAAATCGCTCAGTTCTACGGAAATATTGATGGAATCCTGCGGGTCCTTGATGCTTTTGGCATAAACTTCCGCTCTCACTATTCTCCTGGACCGCTTATCCACCCACAGGCGGTAGCGAAAATCCTGCCAGTATTTTTCAATGAAGTTGTTTTTTACCACAGGTTCACAGGACACCATGTAATACTTTTTCCTGCCCACCTTTTCCAGGCCGTGATATTCAATATTGTTTATCTCCGTAAAGCGGAAATTGGACATGGGGTTGATCTCCATCATAAATATTTCCGGCTGAAACAGGTCGTTTCCCGGAGTAATCATCCACCTGCCCGTCTTCGGGTCCAGGGAGTAAATACTATCATCAACCTGGTACACCTCTACCTTTTGGCCGAGCATCTTACCCTTGAAATGGAAATCACGGCCCGACTTTTCCCCGGCAACATCACTTAACTGCCTTTCTTCCTGGCCATCCAATTTCAGCGTGACAACCGTTTTGTACCGGTAACTGGTAGCATACAGCGAGTTTTCCAGGGACTCCCGTACCAGTTCCTCGGGAATCACCCGGATTTCCTCTATGTAATAGTAGTACCCCCCAGCAGCCAGCAGTATCAATAAAAGCGGTATGACTACCCACAACCAGCGCACCTTCACAACCAAACGCTCTCACCCTTCCCAATCATTTCATCACATCATATTAACTGGAAGGGTGGGTTATGATGGAAATAAATGCAATTAAGTTAAGCATCAAATTTCTTCGACCAACACGTCATAAACGTGTCCACTGATGGTCACTTTAAATCGCTTGCCTTCCGGTTTGGGCTCATAAGCTTCGTCAAGCCGCTCCATCCACGACCTGTAAATTTCCTGCGCTTCCTCCAGCGTTACCTGAGCGAATTTTATCCTGTCCCCGGGATTTTTCTGCGCCACCAAACTGATATCAGGGGTAATCACTGTGGCTATTTTCGGGTAACCTCCGGTGGTCTGCCTGTCCACCATCATGATAATCGGCTCGCCGTGGCCGGGCACCTGGATACCGCCCAGGGGAATGCCGTCGGAAATGATATCCGCCCCCTTGCCGTGTTCGATGGTCGGTCCTGTCAGGCGGTAGCCCATGCGGTCCGAGTTCTTGGTCACTTCATAGGTTTCGTTGAGAAACGTTTTGATACCTTCAGACGTAAAGTAATCGTCCTGCGGACCGAGAACCACCCGGACGGTCTCCCGGCTGTAGTCCGGGATACAATCCGGCTTAACCCTCAGCAGCGACGGCCGTCCGTCCGTCTTCCCCACGGGCAGGTAATCACCCTGACGCAGTTTTCGCCCTTCCAGGCCGCCAAGTTTCCCCCGCAGGTAAGTAGACCGGCTTCCCATTACCAGCGGCACATCAATGCCACCAGCCACGGCAATATAAGCTCTGGCACCGCTGCGTACACCTTGAAAGGACAGCTTACTCCCTCTGGACACCAGGCAGCTTTCCCACATGGGAAGCGGCATGCCATCCAGCTGCGGCGACAGGTCGCCGCCGGTAACCGCCACCAAAGCATCCTCCGTAAATTCCAGGGTGGGGCCTACCAGCGTACATTCCAGCACCGCTTCTCCGCTGGAATTACCCACCAGTCTGTTGGCAGCCTGGTAAGCAAAGAAATCCATCACACCTGCTGTGGGCATACCGATATGCTGGTAGCCGAAACGCCCCGCGTCCTGTACGGTTGTCAGTAATCCGGGATTATGTACCATGATACCCATCAGTCATCCTCCATCCCGATTGTTGTTACTGAATAATTCCCAGCCGACACCTGCTGCGCAATTCGTGCATACTCCTCTTTGGTAATCGGTTTAAAGCGCAGGTAGTCACCCACCTGCAGCAATACCGGCGGGTTAGCATGGGGGTTGTACAGCTCTACCGGAGTGCGGCCGATCAACCGCCAGCCCCCGGGACTGTCTATAGGATATATCCCGGTCTGGGACCCGGCAATTCCCACGGAGCCGCCGGGTATCACGGTTCGGGGGTTTTCCAGCCTGGGGGTGGCAATCTTTTCCGACATCCCGCCCAAATAGGGAAAACCCGGTGTAAACCCCAGCATGTAAATCAGGTAATCGGTCCCGGAATGGATTTCTATTACCTCTTCGGGGGACAGGTTGTTGTAAGACGCCACATCTTCCAAATCCGGTCCTGCTTCTCCACCGTACAACGTAGGAATGACCACGGTTTGCGGGCTGGGCAGTTCAATGGCTTCCAGCCGCTCTTCCAGCTCCAACAGCGACCGTTTCAGCTCCCGGTAGGATATTTTTACCGGGTCATAGTTGATAAGCAGCGAACGGTAAGCGGGAATGATTTCCGTCACTCCCTTGACTGGTTCCTTGTTAAGTGCCAAAAAGAATGCCCGGACTTTTTTGTGCACCGCCACCGAAATTTCGTTTCCCAGCTCCAGCACCGCATTGCTGTCACCGGCAGGCAGAATTTTCGCACGCTCGTACATCCGGTCACCTCCTGTATAAATATAAACAGAAACCGATGTTACCCAGAGGCAAACCATTCCCGGCCGGAATTATACTATTCCGAGGGAAAAGTCACTGTGCCAACGCGGTAACATCGGCAGGAGCAAGAGACTAACTTAAACTTATTTCCCTTCCCTAGCCAAATAGCTTGGTGACAACGGAAACCAGAGACCGAGCACCCAACAGGAAGGCCACAATTATTACAAAACCGCCCAGGATATTGGATGCCGCACTATTAACATATTTGCCCAAACGCTCCCTGTTATTCATGACCCAGACAAGATAAATGGCTACAATGGGCAGCAGAATACCGTTGGCCGCCTGGGCAAAGATAATTACCGGCACCGGAGCCAAGCCAATACTAGAACCTATTATACCAACAAGGAGCACAATAATCCATACGGCCCTGAATCTGGTATCCTTAAAATCCCGTTTGAAACCCAGCGCGCCAGTCGTAGCAAACGCAGCAGCCAGCGGGGCAGTTACCGCAGAGGAAAATCCTGCAGCAAACAAACCAATGGCAAAGAACCACTTGGCCCAGGAGCCAAGAAGCGGCTCTAGCTGCACGGCCATCTGGCCCGCACTCTTAATTTCCACGCCCTTGCCGGCAAAAGCCGCCGCTGCAGTAACGATGATAGACATGGAAATAATTCCGCCTAGGACAATGGAAAGCACCGTATCCCACCGAGCTTCAGTAAGGTCTTCCGCCCTGCTCCAGCGTTCCTGGACAGCTGAAGCATGAAGGAACAGGTTATAGGGCACAACCGTTGTGCCAATCAGGCCCAGCACCACAGTCAAGCCGGCATCGCTGGGAATACTGGGTACAAACATACCCTTTAAAATTGCTCCCAGGTCAGGCTTGATGACCAGTGCCGTCAGCACAAATGTTACACTCATCACCACAACCAGGCTGACGAGAATTTTTTCAATGGCCTTATAACTGCCGCTCCACAGGATAATGACGGCCACAACACCCATAATCGGTCCCCAAACGGTACCGGGAATACCGGAAATGGTTTCCAACCCCATGGCGCCGCCGAGAATATTACCGGTTTCATAGGCAGCACAGCCGATACCAATTGCAGAAACAACCAGGAAAATACTCACTCCCCTGAGAACCGGGTTGTCAAACTGGTTGCGCAGGGCCTCACCCAGTCCCTCACGGCTGATAATACCCAAGCGCATGGACATTTCCTGCAGTACCACTGTTGCCAAAATGGAAAAAGCCATGGCCCACAGCAAGACATAGCCGTAACTTGCGCCTGATACCGTAGCAGTTGTCACCGTTCCCGGGCCAATAAAAGCAGCAGCCACCAGGGCACCCGGCCCGATGTTCCGCAGTCTTGAAACAAATGAACTCATGTTTTGACGCCTCCTTTAAATTAGAATAAATACTGCACACTACAAACCTAAATTTTATAAAGTCCTTAATCCTTTGCACTAACAGACTGCCAGTTCAGCATCCCGCAGGTCCCCGATAAACATATGCCCCGGGGCATGGCTGATTGCCAGTTCCGGTTTGACTTCCATAACCGCCACCTGTGGCGTCACCCCGCAAGCCCAAAACACGGGCACCTCGCCCGGCTTTATGGTCACCGCGTCCCCAAAATCCGGCCTGTTAATATCTTTGATGCCTATGGCTTCCGGATCACCTATATGCACTGGCGTGCCGTGCACCGCCGGAAACCGGCCGGTCACCTCAACAGCCCTGACTACCTGGTCCCGCGGTATGGGGCGCATGCTCACCACCATTGCACCGGAAAACTTGCCTGCCGGCCTGCAGCGTATATTGGTAATAAACATGGGAACATTCCGCCGTTCCTCTATATGCCGAATGCCAATACCCGCCTCCAGCAAGGCTGTCTCAAAAGTAAAGCTGCACCCCAGCAAAAAAGCCACCAGATCGTCCCGCCAAAATTCTTTTATATCCAGCACTTCGTCAACCAGAGCGCCATTTTTGTAAATCCTGTATCGTGGAATATCGGTACGGATATCAGCACCGGGCGCCAGTATTTCCGGAACGGCACTACCCACGTCTGTTACGTCCAATACCGGACAGGGTTTGGGGTTGCGCTGGCAAAACAGTAGAAAGTCAAATGCCATTCTTTCCGGTATAACAAGCAAATTAGCCTGGGCATATCCCGGAGCCAGGCCCGGTGTCGGCCCGGTGTACCGGTTTTCCCTTATCACCTGTCGAATCGCTGCCGGCGATTTTTCTTTGAGTTCAAACATCATCTCACCACATTTCACCTGTTAAGTCTATTTACTTCCCAAGGGACGCACCTGCAAGCCCTCGCTAAGTTTTCGCACCATGGCCACCGCTTCTTTGGTGTCACCATGGACGCAGATGGTATCCACTTCAACAGGAAGTTCTTTTCCGTTAATGGATATGACGACACCATCATTCACCATGCGCTGCACCCGTTCCAATACCTGGTCGGGGTCGTGAATTACCGCTCCCGGCTGCTTGCGGGACACCAGGGTGCCGTCATCGTTGTAGGCACGGTCTGCAAAAGCTTCTCTCGCCACAGTCAGGCCGAATTCTTCCGCGGCCTGGCACATGGCTGTCCCGGCCATGGCAATAAAAATCAAATCCTCACTGACTGCAGCTATAGCTTCGGCAATAGTACGTGCCAGGTCAAGGTCGGTGGCCGCCTGGTTGTTTAACGCCCCGTGGGGTTTTACATGCTTTAACTGTACTCCCTGGCTTTCTGCTATGGCCTGCAAGGCACCAATCTGGTAAATCAAGGATTGTTTCAGTTCTTCCCGGTCCACGTGCATAACTCTTCGTCCAAAACCCACTAAATCGGGATAGCCGGGATGAGCCCCCACATTGACTCCATGCTCTTTGGCCAACCGGACGGTTTTGGCCATAACAACCGGGTCACCGGCATGAAAACCGCACGCAATATTTGCGGAGGAAATGTATTTTATCACCTCTTCGTCCAATCCCAGCTTGTAGATGCCAAAACTTTCTCCCATGTCACAGTTAAGGTCCACAGGCTTCATTTTGCTCACCTCCGTATTTAGTTTTTGCAACTTGAGACCAATTCAATTATGCGGCATTTTTAAAAAAATACAAGCAATTTTTGTGCCAGTCTCAAAATTCCCGTCAAAGCGCATAAATATGCAGAAAATCCACCTTGTATACAAAGTGGATTTTCTCGCGAACTGTGCGTTTTCGCTCAATTTGCAACATGTCAGCTCATACGGTTTACTAATACCACTAATAGCGCCTGGGAAAATATTTGTCCACCCGCCGCTGCAATGCATGCCTGCTGATACCCAACAAGCCGGCGGCCCGGGAAATATTCCACCGGGTTTGGTTCAGCGCCTTGATGATGTAGCCCTTTTCCACTTCCTCCACCACTTTTTCCAACGAAAACCCTTCACCTAAAGGCCGGTCAAGAACCCCCAGACCAGCATTGCCGTGTTGGCCCGAAAGTTCCCCAAAACCCGTTTGTTGCTCCGTTTTGCCGCCGGGTTCCTGAAACTCCTTAGGTAAATCCTCTACAGTAATCAGCCTATCCTGGTGCAAAATGGCAATACGTTCCATAATATTTTTCAGTTCCCGTACATTTCCCGGCCACGGGTACTCCATAAGCTTTTCCTTGACCCCTTCCGTTAAAACGGGCGCTTTTCTCCCTCGCTGCCGGCAGTACTGCTTGAGAAAATATTCCGCCAGCAAGATCACGTCACTACCCCGCTCCCGCAGGGGCGGCAGCCATACCGGAACCACATTTAACCTGTAATACAGGTCGGAACGAAACTTACCCTCGGCCACCATCTGCTCCAGATTTCTATTGGTAGCTGCAATGATGCGTACATCCACGTGAATATCCCTGAAGCCGCCAACCCGCTTAAACTTCCGTTCCTCCAAAAAACGCAGCAATTTCACCTGCATTTCCAGCGTCAACTCTCCGATTTCATCCAGCAGCACCGTACCCATATCCGCCCATTCAAACAGGCCTTTTTTCATGCCGGAAGCACCGGTAAAAGCTCCTTTTTCATGACCGAACAGTTCGCTTTCCACCAGGTTAGGAGGCAGCACGCCGCAGTTGATGGCGACAAAGGGGCGGTTTTTCCGGGCACTGTTGCGGTGAATGTACTGTGCCGCCAGCTCTTTCCCGGTACCCGTTTCTCCCTGAATCAATACCGTGGTGTCTTTTGCCCCTGCCACCAGTCTCAATTTTTCCAGCAGGCGTTTGGTAACATCACTGTCACCAATCAGTTCAATTTCCTTACTTTTCTTTTCCTGGCGATACAGTTCTACTTCGGACTGCAGGTCCAAATGGGAAAAAGTCTTCTCCACCAGCAGGTAAATTTCTTCCAAATCAAACGGTTTGTTAACATAGTCAATTGCGCCCAGTTTCATTGCTCTTACCGCACTGTCGGTATCACCATAAGCAGTCATAATGATGACTTCAAGATAAGGGTAGCTTTTTTTCACAGTTTCCAGCAAGTCCAAGCCATGACCGTCCGGCAGCCGGATATCCAACAGCAGCAGGTGCGGTTGAAAAGTTGCTATCTTTTCCTGGGCTACACTGACTGTGTCCGCTGTATCCACCAGGTAACCTTTGTCTTCCAGGCCAGCCTGCAGCGATAACCGCAGCGTCACCTCATCATCAACAATCATAATCCGTTTTTCCAGCATAGAAGATGCCCCTTTCGCCACTGCCTATTATATCTTCATCATGCACGCCTTTCTTCATGGACCGGAAAGCTCAGAATGAAAGCAGTGCCCGTTCCTTTTCTGCTGTCCACATCTATTTCACCCCGGTTTTGGATCACCAGCTGGTGTACTATGGACAAACCCAAGCCAGTACCCGTCTGGGATGTGGTGTAAAACGGGTCAAATATTTTATCAAGCTCCTGCTCTTCAATTCCCATGCCGGTGTCCGCAACAATTATCTTTCCTTCCGGTTGGGATGCAAAGGTTAGCCGTCCCCCGGAAGGCATGGCTTTGATGGCATTTAGGCTTAAATTTAAAATAATCTGTTTTAAATGATCTTTATCTACCACAACGACCAGAGAGTGATCCACATTGTTTTTAAACTCAATATTCTTCCGCCACGTCTCTTTTTCCAGTAGCACCAAAGTTTCATCTATCACGGGCCGCACCCGAACCGCAGCAGGGTTGGGTTCCCGGGGGCGAACTATGTTCAACAAATTGTTAATGATACGGTTCACCCGGTCAATTTCTCCTGTAATTCCCCGGACAAGGCGACGGTTTTGTTCTTCCAGGTCCAACCTGGCGCTAAGCACCTGTAAAGAAGTTTTTATTCCCGCCAGGGGATTACGAATTTCATGAGCCAGGCCGGAGGCCATTTGCCCCAGGGAAGCCAGGCGCTCAATCCGTGCCATTTTCCTTTCCAGGCGCTGTTTCTCCTTCATGTCTTCCACCATCTGCTTGAGCGCCCTGGCTAAAACGCCTATTTCATCATTATACTGCACCGGCAGGTCACTCTCTGCGTCCCGGTCAATACCCGTCCGCCCCAGTTCCTGGCAAAATTCAGCCAGGCGTTTGATAGGCTTGGAAAAGTGATACGCCAGCACCACCGTCAGTTCCACCGCCACAATGGCGGCAATGATGGCAACCAGCAGGGTGCTTTTTTGGATATCAACCAACGGTCTGGCAAAATAGGAGACGGTAACGGGTACAACCAGTGTCCAGTTCCACTCCGGTATCCGGCGGATTATCACCCATTCTTCAGACAACCCTTGGTTGCCGGCCGTGTTTTTGTAACGCCCGTTTCCCTCTTCCAACAGCGGGTACCACCACGCGCCTTCTACTTCCGGCGGCAGCGGCCGGTCGGGCGCCAGCAAGATGACGTTTTCCATGCTGTCCAGCCACCGCTCTCCCAGTTGTTTGGCAGTTTCCGGAGTCAATGTGCCTGATGCTGTTTGTTCCTGCAAAATCCCCAAATAATCGGTAACCGAACCGAGCTGTTTGCCAGCCTCCGCAAACCTCTGGTTCTTGAAAGACTGAAAGCCGGTCCAGTAAGCAGCGGCGCCCACTGCCAGGCAGGGCAGCAGCACCACCAGCAAAAACGGGATGAGAATTTTCTTTTCAATGGTTCGCTTTTGCTTCATGCCGGAACCGCCCCTTCACCGTGAAAAACAATATCCCGGAAACCAGCACCGCAGGCAGCGCCGGGTGAAAAAAGCGCATTACCCCGGTGGGTATTAGAAAATAGCTTAGCACGTACACAACCAACCCGCCGCAAAATGCCGCAACTGCTCCCCGTTTGCTCGCCTTGGAATAAAACAACCCGCCAAAGACCGGGAAAAAGAATGCCGCAGCAACCATTCCCCAAATCTGACCGCTGAATTCTACCAACGCCGGCAGACGGTTCAGGGATAACAGCAAGGAAAAAATGACCAGCAGGAAAATCAACAGGCGGTTGTAATTAAGCAGTTTTTGTTCCTGCACGGGATGCCTGCTCAGGGCCGCCAGGATATCATAACTGACACTGCCGGAGAGCAAAAGCAGCTGGGAATTAGCCGTGGAAATACTGGCGGCCACAATACTTATTAAAATCAATCCTTTCAACGGGGACAATATATGAGTACTAATTATGTAGGGAAATACTCCGTCATATGACTGCAATGCCTCTTCCGGCACCAGCACGGCAGCACCGGCACCCACGACGGCTAAAGACAGGTAAACTACGGACAACAGCACGATACTAATACCAATCATACTGTAGGCAGTTTCTCTGCTGCGCGCAGACCAGATCCGCACCAAATACTGCGGGTTTGCTGCCAGGCCCAAACCCAGGGCAAAAAACGAGCTGAGAAATGCCCAAAATGTAGACCAACCGTGCGGAAAAGGATTAAAAAAATCCTGCCCCCTGGGGTGTTCCAGCAACAGCGCGTGCAAATCAGTTATGCCACCCACCTCGTTTAAGACCAGGCATGCTGCAATCACCGAACCCCCAAGTATCAAGGCAAAATTCAGGATGTCAGTACGCGTCACTGAATGCAGCCCGCCAAAAGTTGTATAAAGAATAAATAAAAATACTAAAAAAATACCTACGGAATAAGGCACATCAAGCAGCTTGCTGACCACTATCCCGAAACCCTCAACCTGTATGGCAATGTACAGAATGTACGTCACCACCAGAGTTATTCCCGAAACTACCTGCAGCAGTAATGAGTCATACCTGACACGGAAAAATTCCGGTACCGTCACCACATCAAATTGGTACAGCCTGTCCACCATGAGAACTAAAAAGGTAGCCCCAAGAAACCAGCAGACAGCCGTAAACAATACAGTCGAGTACCCAAAACCGTAAACCAGCCCCGTAAAGCCAAGCATGGACGCGGCGCTGAACCAGGTGGCGCCAAACGTTGCAACGCTGCTGACAAGTCCCAGGCTGCGGTTGGCTATCAAGTAATCTTTAATACTGTCGCTTTTATCAAACCCGTGCCTGCCCAGTACAAGTATGAAAAAAGTGTACAGGACAAAGAAACCCATGTACCACAACGGATCATACATCATTTACCCGGCTCCTTTTCAGTAAAATGGCCAGGCAGACCGGCAGCAGTGTGGCCAGCAAAAAGGGAATTCCCACACCCAACCAGACGGATAATGGCGCGCCCAGAAACGTCATACACAAACACCCGCTTTTCAAGAAAATTCGTCTTTTTTCGTCACAATTTCATTATATCAAAACCGATTAATCCGTAAATTAAATAGCCCGTACCACCAAAATCATCCAAGCCTATAAAATGGGAAATGAATCAATTTCCAA
>JACDOG010000008.1 GCA_017656305.1 Thermoanaerobacteraceae bacterium | reverse complement strand
TATGACGGTGATTGTATTGCCTTGGGCGGATTTGTTACCAATAGAAGGGCGTATGCGTTGGTGCGGGAAGTTATCAAGCAGCGGAAAAAAGACCTTTATCTGGAAAGCGGCCCTGCCGGCGGGGATGCGGACATGCTGATCGGTGCCGGGTGTGTCAAAGTGATCATCAATTCATATATGGCTAATTCCGGCTATACCCAGGTCTGCCGGCGGTTCCGCAAGGCAATTGAAAACAAAGAAGTACTGTATGAAGACTACTCACTGGACGTGCAGACCATTGCCTATCACGGTGCGGCGTTGGGCCTGTCATATGTTCCGGTAAAAAATATGCTGGGTTCCGATTTGTTGAACAAATGGGGAATTCCCGAGGAAATCAGAAAAAAGGACCCCAAACTGCCGGACAAGAAGTTTGTCATTCAAGAGGATCCGTTTAATCCTGGAAGTAAGGTGTGCTGCGTACCTACTCCGAAAATTGATGTGGCTCTGATTCATGTTCAGAAGGCCTCGCCTGACGGCACCTGCCGGATTGAAGGCCCTACCTTTCAGGATACGGATATAGCCATGGCAGCAAGGCACTGTATCGTTTCCTGCGAAGAGCTGGTGGATAACGAGGAAATGCACCGCAACCCTGAACTGAACACCCTGCCCGGCCTGGTTGTGGATGCGGTGGTGCACGCACCCTATGGAGCCTACCCATCCCAGTGCTTCAATTACTACGATTACGATGGCATATTTTTCAGCCAATATGATCGCATCAGCAAGGATGACCGGTTATTCCAGCAGTTTTTGGAAGAATATATCTACAACTGTGAGGACCACGACGAGTACATAGATAAGATTGGGGCCAAGAGATTGGCCAGCCTGCGGGTACAGCTGGGTAAAGGATATGCTACGGGTTTAAAGAGAAAATAAGGCAACAAATTGGGAAACAAAGGGGGGTAAAGACATGAGGTGGACCACCAAGCAAATGATGGCTGTGGCTTTAGCACGGTTTTTTGAAAACGGCAAGACTTACATAGTTGGCACAGGACTGCCGCTTATAGGGGCAACCCTGGCCAAACATACGCACGCTCCCGAGGCTCATTTGATTTTTGAAACGGCCCTGCTGGACGGTAATCCCCAAGAGCTGCCGACCAGTGTTTCCGATTTGCGCATCACTTACCAGGCCTCGGTATTGTGGCCCATGTATCGCTATTACGGTTTTCAAGTACTGTCCTACCAGAGGGGTACCATTGCTTACGGTTTTCTCGGCGGTGCCCAGATTGACCCGTACGGGAATTTGAACTCGACGTCCATTGGTGATTATCATAATCCCAAAGTGAGACTTACCGGCAGCGGTGGTGCCAACGGGATAGCCACCTTTTGCGACACTATCATTATCATGAAGCATGAAAAACGACGTTTCGTGGAAAAGGTTGATTACATTACCAGCCCCGGTTGGATTGACGGGCCCGAAGGACGTTCCCGAATGGGACTACCTCCCTACCGGGGTCCCCGGGCTGTGGTGACTGAGCTGGGGATTATGAAATTTGACGAGAGGACAAAAAGAATGTACCTGGCAGAGTATTTTCCGGGGGTGACTGTCAAGCAGATCCAGCAAAATACTGGGTTTGAACTGGACGTCTCCCGGGCTGTGGAAGCGGAACCCCCGGACAGGGAGATACTGGATATTTTGGTCAAGAAAGTTGACCCGCAGCAGCTGATGATTTCGTAAAATACTCAGCGTTTAATGGGGCACATTGGTAACCGCTCAAAATGATTTTACCACAACCTGGACGGGGAAGAAATTTTTACAAATGATGACGTATTTTTGCTCCGTGTTTAGAGGAATATAAAGAGTGATGGAGAATAAAATAGGTATAGCCTGATGGTGCGGGGGTGTTTTCATGACCAAGGATGCATTTGAAGAGACAATGATGTTTAAGGTAGACAAGGAACAGGAGATGGCGGCGCAGGACATATTATTCAATGTATATCAGGCTTTAAAAGAAAAGGGCTACAATCCCATTAACCAGATTGTGGGCTACTTGTTGTCTGGTGACCCTGCTTATATTACCAGCTATAAGAATGCGCGCAATTTGATCAGGCGTCTGGAAAGGGATGAACTGTTAGAAGAGCTGGTGACAAAATATTTGCAGGATGCGGAATAAGCCTCATGTCGCGTGGATATGAGGTGTTTTTTTATATGGGGTCTGCGGTATTGCTGCCTGATTTTTCTTACAGACTTAAATAGCCCTGATTTTGGGCATACTGAATAGGGAATGTGCCCGGGCAGGCAGGAAGAATGTTGCTTTTGCAGCGGTTCCCTGATAAGATATTACTAAAATCTTGCAGTTGCGCAGGTATCATGGCGCTGTAGTAGAGGTGCGGCAATGCGTATTATGGGACTGGATGTCGGTGACAAAACCATAGGTGTGGCTGTCAGTGACAGCCTGGGATTAACCGCCCAGGGTGTGACCACCGTTAAACTGGTGGATGACGGCAGGCACTGGCGACAACTGGAAGAGTTATGCCGGGAGTATACGGTGGACAGGATAGTTGTGGGCCTGCCGAAAAACATGGACGGGTCCCTGGGCCCCCGGGCGGAAAAAGTACACCGGTTTGCCGAGCAGCTGGCGCAGAAAATGGGGCTGCCGGTGGAAACCTGGGATGAACGGCTGTCTACCGTTGCCGCGGAAAGAGTGTTGCTGGAGGCGGACATGTCTCGTAGGAAGCGCAAGGGTGTCATTGACAAGATGGCTGCGGTAATTATTTTGCAGGGATATTTGGATGCACACAGGTAAGACTGCCTTAAGATTTCAATCTGTACGAAGCTGGGGAATTTTTGGGAATTCGTACCCCAAACTTTGCACAGGAACTTTAAGTTAGAAAGGGTGTTGTACATGGCTGAAGAACAAAATAACCACATTATTTTGGCTGACGAGAGCGGTGTAGAGCATGGCTTTGAACTTATCGACATGCTGGAGATTGACGAGGAACAGTATGCTATTTTGCTGCCCGACGAAGCGGAAAACAATGAGGCGGTTATTTTAAAAATAGGCGAGGAAGAGGACGGGGAAAAGTACCTGTATCCCATTGAGGATGAGGACGAGTGGGAAATGGTCGCCAAGGCCTGGCAGGAGTTTGTCGCCAAGGACCTGCAGTAAAAAGAAACCTCTATTCTAACCACCTTGGAAAAAGGTGGTTATTTCTTTTTGTGCGGTGCTGGGTATGCCCCGGGTAACATGTAATAAGTGTTATTGAATAAACTAATAGTAATGTAATGCGACTAGTAACGAAGGGGTGCTCCCATTGAAACATGGTGAAAGCTGCTGTTGGCCCGTGCTGGCTGCTGTCGGACTGCTGGTATTGCTGTTAACCCTGTATCTGTCATTTGGCAGTCCTGGCTGGGCGGCCTCCGAGCCTGTTATCTTGGAAGGAATCAAAATTGACGGGTTGGACGTGGGGGGATTGACGGGGGCGGAGGCGGAGGAAAAACTGCAGCGCCAAATAAGGGAACTGGAGAAGGTCAGAATTAGCCTGCTTTTTCGAGACCGGGAATTTTCTTTTACGTATAAGGAACTAGGCGTGTCAGTTCCCGCGGCCAAACTTATTCAGAAAGCACTGGATTACGGCCGGGCAGGATCGTTGTGGCAGCAGCTGTGGCAGCGGTGGCGGCTGCGGCGGAAGGGTGTCAATTTCCCGCTGCTGTTTGAATGGGACCAATCCCGGCTGACAGGCCTGGTACGGGAACTGGCAACCGAAATAAACGCCAGTCCGGAAGATGCCCACTTTCACTTTTCCGGGGATATGGTAGAAATTATTCCGCAAAAACTGGGCAGAAAGCTGGACGTGAGCCGGACGGTAAGTGACATAACCAGGGTGATCCTGTTAAAGGGCAGGGGCTACGTACGGGTGAGCACGCACCCGGTTTTTCCCCGGGTGACCACGGCGGACCTGCGACAGAAGGGAATTACGGGTCTGATGGCAAAATACACCACCCTGTTTAACCCCTATAACAAACCGCGCGTGGCCAACATCAAACTGGCGGCCGTGCAACTGGATAATGTAGAAATTGCCCCGGGAGAGACTTTTTCTTTTAATGAAACCGTGGGGCCCCGGACAAGGCAACGGGGTTTCCAGGAAGCCTTAATTATAGTTGATAATGAGTTTAGGTCCGGCGTGGGCGGCGGGGTGTGCCAGGTTTCCTCCACGCTGTATAACGCAGTGTTGCGAGCAAACCTGCCGGTAGCGGAAAGACAGCGCCATTCCCTGCTTGTGACTTACGTGCCTCTGGGATTGGACGCTACGGTATCATACGGCCATATTGATTTTAAGTTCATCAACAATACGGACAGCCATATAATGATAAAAACAGAGGTAACCGGTGACCGGCTGACCATCAAGCTGTTCGGGTCACCCCGACCGGTTAGGGTAGAATTAAAAAGTGTGGTGGAGCGCATCATTCCTTATGAAACAGTGGTCATGGAAGATGACGGCATTCCGGCCGGGAAAACATTTTTGGAACAGAAGGGAAAAGAAGGGTATCAGGTACGCGTGGAGAAAAGAATCATACAAGAGGGAAAGGTCGTATCACACGAGGTCGTTTCCCGGGACAGATACCCGGCAGTAAACGAAATAGTACGTGTCGGTACGGGCAAACCGGGCTTGTAATTTCCCTTGGCAGGGAATTGTGAAAATTGTATAATAAAAGATATAAAATAGGAAACTTGTCATTAATGGGGGATGAGCATGTCTGATGCGACCGGTACCGGCCAGGTGTTACAGAATGAATGCAGTAAAGAGATTTCCAAAATAAATGTCAAAAAAATCATTTTACGTGCGGCACTGGTAATATTGGTCTTCTCACTGGTAACAGCAGGTGCTGGATACTACCAGGTGAAGAAACTGATGCAGCCGGTTTCGGATGTGCAGGTGGCGCCAAAAACGGTTTACATTCCGCCGCAGTCCAGTACCGGTTCCATTGCGGCACTGCTGAAGAGTGAAAATTTGATCCGCAGCCCGCTGCTGTTCAAGCTGTATGCTAGATTTCATAATTTAGATACACGCCTGCAGGCCGGTGAGTACGAATTTTCCGCCCACCAGTCCCTGCCGGAAATCGTACAAAAAATTGCGGACGGTAAGGTGAAAACCTATTCCTTTACCATTCCCGAAGGTTTTACTGTCGAGCAGATTGCGGAACGCCTAGCCGAAAAAGGTTTTGTGGATAAAAATAAATTTTTGTACCTGGCAAAAGAGGGAAATTTTGATTACGACTTTATAAAGAATTTACCCAAGTCCAAAACCAAGTACCGCCTGGAGGGATTTCTGTTTCCTGACACCTATCAAATCCCCAAGGGCTTTGGCGAAAAAGAGATTATAAACTTAATGCTGCGCCGCTTTAAGGAAGTTTTCCTGGACGCAAATCGCGAGCGGTTAGAAGCTCTGGATATGGATTTAAAGGATGTTGTTATCCTGGCTTCGATTATTGAACGGGAGGCCAAGCTGAAAGAGGAACAGCCCATCATAGCTTCCGTATTTTACAACCGTTTGGAGCGGGGAATGCCGCTGCAGTCCTGTGCTACGGTGCTGTATGCCCTGGGAGAGCAGAAAGAGGTATTGTTCAACGAAGACCTGGAAATAGAGTCTCCGTTTAACACCTACAAAAATCCCGGGCTGCCGCCCGGTCCTATCGCGGCTCCCGGCAAGGCGGCTCTGGAAGCAGCACTGCACCCGGCCGATACCGACTATCTTTACTTTGTGGCTAAACCGGACGGAAGTCATGAATTTACCAAAACTTTAAGGGATCACAATCGGGCCAAGAGAAAGTACTTGTATTAATGTATGAAAAATATGGTATAATAAAGGCAAAAAGAGATGTGTGGCATTACGCCACACATTTTTAGTGCGTAAATGACTTGTTAAGGTATGGGAGGCTGTCATGGGTTATTTGCTGTCAGAAACCTTGGAAACTTTTTTGCGCCGTCAAATTGAAGTATCGGATCCGTTACTACAGGCGCTGGAAACAGAGGCCGCGGACAAGCATATTGCCATCATTAACAGAGAAGTGGGACAACTGCTCAGCCTGCTGATGCAGTTGAAAACACCCCGCCGGGTGCTGGAAATAGGCACCGCCATTGGCTACTCGACATTGTGGATGGCGGGGTATACAAAGTGGTGGGGCGGTAAAATTATAACCATTGAGAGACATCCCGAGAGACACCGGCGGGCGGTGCAGGTGTTCAAGGAGGCCGGGGTAGACCACCTGGTGCAACCGCTCCTGGGTGATGCTTCGGAAATCATACCAGAGCTAACTGGTTCCTTCGATTTCATTTTTGTCGATGCGGCCAAGGGACAGTATCTGAACTGGTACCCGTATCTCAAGCAACTGCTGGCACCAGGGGGAGTGCTGGTGACGGACAATGTGCTTTACCGCGGGCTGGTGCTACCCAACTCGCAGTTTCCCAGGAGAAAAAAGACCATGGTGGCACGGCTGCGCCAGTACTTAAAAGAAATCCAGCAGCCGCCTTTTACGTCGGTGATATTACCGTTGGGTGATGGTGTTGCCGTAAGCTTTTTACAGGAGGAATCCCAGTGAAAAAACCGGAACTGCTTGCCCCTGCAGGTGACCTGGAAAAACTGAAGACTGCCATCCGTTTTGGTGCCGATGCCGTTTACTGCGGCGGCAAAAATTTCGGGCTGCGTGCCTTTGCCGGTAACTTGACCTTGGAGGAGCTGCAGGAGGGGATTGCCTTTGCCCACCAGCACAATGCCAGGGTTTATGTCACGGTAAACATATTTGCCCATAATGAAGACCTGGCGGGCCTGCCCCATTACTTGCGGCAGCTGGCTGACATGACCGTGGACGGCATCATTGTTTCCGACCCCGGTGTTATTCGCATTGCCAGAGAGGAAGTACCCCAGGTACCGCTGCATCTCAGTACCCAGGCAAATACCACCAACTGGTCCAGTGCCCTGTTCTGGCAGCAGCAGGGGATCAGCCGCATAGTGTTGGCCCGGGAGCTATCCCTGGAGGAAATTAGAGAGATCCGCCGGCAGGTGGATATTGACCTGGAAACCTTTGTGCACGGGGCTATGTGTATCTCTTATTCGGGGCGTTGCCTGCTGAGCAACTACATGGCGGGCCGGGATGCCAACCGAGGCGAGTGTGCCCAGGCCTGCCGCTGGAATTACTACCTGGTGGAAACCAAGCGTCCTGGAGAATATATGCCTGTTGAGGAAGACCAGCGCGGTACTTATATTTTTAATTCCAAGGACCTGTGCATGCTGGAACACATACCCAAGTTGGTGGAGGCGGGGATCAACAGTTTTAAGATTGAAGGCAGGATGAAGAGTGTGCATTATGTGGCTACTGTGGTACGTGCCTACCGTATGGCCATTGATGCCTATCTGGACAGCCCTGACGAGTATGAGCTGCCGGAAGAATTGCTGGCGGAAGTGAGGAAGGTCAGCCACAGGGATTATACTACCGGTTTTTACTTTCACAGGCCGCAGGCGGAGGACCATAATTATGACACGTCCAATTATATAAGAGAGTACGATTTTGTGGGCGTGGTGAAGGACTACGATGTAAAACGAAAACAACTGATCATCGAACAGCGCAACAACTTCCGGCAGGGCGAAACGCTGGAGGTGTTGCCGCCCCGGGGAGACCTGCAAACCTTGAATGTAGAGCGGATGTACGACGAAGCAGGAAAGGAAATAGAGGTGGCTCCCCACCCGCAGCAGGTGGTGCGTATTCCCAGCGAGCAGGCTTTGCCCAGGTATTCCTTACTTAGAAGAGCCAAAACATGAGGAACTACCGCGCTTCAGGCAAGAGGTGATAGCATGTATTTCCTAATTCGGGTTCAGCCGAAGGACATAGATTTTGTCAACAAGATAATTGAAGGCTATGATGGTCTGGGGTGGGTTTCTACGGTTGATTCTGCCGTGGGGCTGCTGCGCGTCAATGTTTCCCCGGATACCAAGGAGGAAGTCCGGGGAATTTTGGAAGGGTTTCCGGTACCCGTTGCCATTGAGGGGTTTGTGGAGGAAGAGTAACTTTTGGTGGGGACGAAATTAGGAGGTAGATGGGATGAACCGTCCGCTGCACATGTTGCTGGTAGTTGCTTTGGTATTCTTATTGGGCGGATGCACGGTGAGCCAGGAGGAATACTCCGGCACCGTAGTGGTGACGCCGCTGCAGATTGAAACCTTTATTTTTCAAACGGAAGATATTCAGAAAGAGTATATGAACGCGGATAAGCAGTGCGAGGAAGCCATCGAAAAACTGCTTAACGGGGAGTATGACAAGTTTGAGACCAATGCTGTCCTGCTGCACTCCGGGGACGTCATCAAAGGTCTGATTAAAGATACCCAGGAGGTAGAGGCTCCGGGAAAATTGCAATCCTTGCGTGACGATTTGAATTTCAGCCTGGTATACTATCTCAGGGGGATTGAAAAGTTTCAAGCGTATTTGGATACGGAAGACCAGGCGGTACTGAACGAGGCACAGGAGCAATTTGCCAGGGCGGACCAGTTCTTGGAGAATTACCGCAACCAGCGTCGGGGTTTGGTGAGACAGCAGAAAAAGTCAGAATTTCAATAAGGAAGAAGGCGGTGCCCGCAAGGGCGCTTTTTTTTGTATAAGCAGGAAAGTTTTTGCCAACAATAAGGTAAAACTGGCGGTGGAGGCTTAGGCGGAAACATGAGACACCGAGTAAGGGTAGTATTGCTGATATTTGTGTTTTTTGGCCTGTTTTTAACCGGGCGACTGGCGGAAATCCAGCTGTTAAAATACCCGCAGTATTCACAACAGGCCGCAAGCCTGCACCAGCGCCTTATCCCCGAAGAGCTGGTACCGCGGGGTGACATTTTGGACCGGAATTTTCGCAGCATAACGGACAGCGGTACCAGGCTGGCGGCAGTATTGTTTCCCAACTTGTTTTCCGGTGCTCCCGGTACCTGGAAAAAAATTAAGGAAATTCTGCAGCTGCGCACCCTGCCTTCCATCAGGAGTGTATCACAGCTCTGGATTCGGCCTGTAATTCTCAAGTCTGACCTTTCACATGAAGAAGTGTCGCGCATTAGACAGTTGAATTTACCCGGTCTTTACGTGGTTCCCATGACAGTGCGCTATGGTAGGGATTCCCTGGCACGGCATTTCGTGGGTCACCTGCAGGGAAACAAAGGTGTCATGGGTCTGGAAAAACAGTACGATGGTGAACTTGCTGGGGGCAGCAGCGGCAGTTCCTGGTCATTGTTCCTAGATGCCAGGGGGAACCTGGTCCGGGGTTTGAGTTTCCGGAAGGTAACTGCCGGACAGCCGCAGCGGAAAGTAGCGGTGCGGCTTACGCTGGATAGGGACCTTCAACTAGCAGTGGAAAAAATCATGGATGAAAAGGTGGCCAAAGGTGCCGTGGTAGTCATGGATGCCCGCACCGGTGCGCTGCTGGCAACTGCCAGCCGGCCTAACTTTCACCAGGAGCTGGTATATGAGGCCATTGAAGAAAGGGATAACAGCCCTTTGTTGAACAGGGTGATTTCCAATTACTATCCCGGGTCCATCTTTAAAATTGTGGTGGCCGCTGCGGCACTGGAAGAGGGCCTGGTCACACCCGGGGAAAAATTATATTGTTCCGGCAAGTATCAGTTTGCATCCGGTCTGGAAATCCCGTGCTGGAACAAGGAAGGGCACGGGGAACTCACCCTTGCCGAAGCGCTGGCCTATTCCTGCAACCCTATATTTATCGAAGTTGCTTTAAGACTGGGCAGGGAAAAATTAATTGCCTATGCTCAAAAGTTTGGTGTTGATGATGAAGTGCTGGTTGGGTACCAACTGGACTCGTATCAATCCTTACATATTGGCTATGGTCCCGGAGATTTGGGAAATGCCGCTGTGGGGCAGAAAGGGGTCATGATTTCTCCCTTAAAGGTGGCAAAGCTGACGGCGGTTGTTGCCAATGGAGGGTATTTGGTTGAACCCAGGCTGGTGGAAACGGTGGTGGACGAGCAGGGAAGGATTGTGGCAGCCAGCCGCCCGTCAAAAGTAACGCGGGTTATCAGGAAGACCACGGCTCAAACGCTGCAAAAAATGCTGCTGCAGGTTACTACTGCGGGCACGGGCAAACAGGCATGGCTGCCCCGGGGTTCCGCCGGAAAAACCAGTTCAGCGGAAACGGGACAGTTTGTGAACGGCAAACAGGTGATCAACGCCTGGTTTACTGGGTACTTGCCGGTTGATGATCCCAGGTATGTAATCACAGTACTGGTGGAAGGCGGCAACTACGGGGGCAAAGTGGCCGCCCCGGTATTTCGGGAAATTGGCCAGTACCTGTTGAGCAGGGAATTGGACTGAAAAATGGAGGTGACGGATGTTGACCCCGGAACAGTGTTGGCAAACGGAGCTTTGCTTTTCTCTTTACCGGCAGGGAGCCAGACTGCGGCAAAAAACTGATAATGCAGTATTAAAGGAAATATTTACTAGACGGTGTCAGGAGAATTTGGACTACGTCTTTTGATAAAAAATAAGCAGTCCTGGTGTAGGACTGCTCATTTTTTATTCTTAGCATTTTCTAAAATGCCGGTTTATCTTCCGCGGGTGTACATCGCCCCTGTATTTAATACTCAGATAATCACCTAGTGCTTCTCTTAAGTTTCGCGAGGCTTATCGTTAAATTTGAACTGCTTGTTATTATCCGACATTAGAGCTATTGTTTGGCTGGCTTGGTTGGGAATTGAACCTTTACAATGAAGGTTTACAGGAGTAAGATAGGAGAGGGAGGAAAGGAAAGGAGCTTTAACCCATGGGTGGTTTATTTGACCGGTTGGGCCCGTTCCAGCTACTGGTACTGGGATTTGCGGGCGTTATTATTTTTGGGGCATTATTGCTGACACTGCCCGTAGCCTCAGAAAACGGGATAAGCACAAATTTTCTGGATGCACTGTTTACTGCCACTTCTGCCGTGTGCGTTACTGGTTTGGCGGTGGTGGATACTGCTACGCACTGGTCCACCTTTGGTGAATTGGTAATCATGCTGTTAATACAAATTGGCGGATGGGGTATTATGACCTTTGCTGCTTTCTTCGCTCTGCTGGTGGGTAAAAAGATTGGGCTGAAGGAAAGGCTGGTCTTGAAGGAAGCACTGAATAAAATAAATGTTTCCGGAGTAGTGAAGTTGGTTCGCCAGATACTGATTACCACGCTGATTATTGAAAGTGCGGGAGCATTGGTGCTGGCGGTCAGGTTTCTGAAAAGCATGCCGCTGTCACAGGCGGTTTATTACGGCATCTTTCATTCCATATCCGCTTTCAACAATGCCGGTTTTGACTTATTTGGTTCCGTTACGGGACAGTTCTCCAGTCTTACTGCTTTTGTCAGCGACCCGGTTATTAGCTTGACCATAGCCTTACTATTTATTACCGGGGGCCTGGGCTTCAGCGTGATAGTTGCTTTATCCCGGGCTACTTCGTTTAAAGGTCTGGACTTGCACACGAAAATGGTGGTCATTACCACAGCGGGACTACTGGGTTTTGGCTTTATTGCCGTCCTGCTGCTGGAATGGGACAATCCCGCAACCATGGGCGGCCTGTCGTGGGGCAAGAAGATGCTGGCAGCTTTTTTCCAGGCTGCTACGCCGAGAACAGCAGGATTTAACACGCTGGATACGGCGGCGCTGACGGTGCCGACCCAGTTTTTAATTATCATCCTGATGTTTATTGGTGCCTCACCCGGGTCAACCGGTGGCGGCGTGAAGACCACTACTGCTGCCAGTCTGTTTTACTACACCCGTGGCATACTCATGGGAAATGAAGAACCAACAGCTTTTGAACGCAGGATTCCCCTGGAGGCTGTCAGAAAGGCGGTGGCTGTAGCTTTGGTATCTTTTACCTGGATTATGCTGGTAACAATGGCCCTGCTTATTTCAGAGGGGGCGGGTTTCCTGGTTACCCTGTTTGAGACGGTTTCTGCCTTCGGTACCGTGGGTTTATCCGTGGGGCTGACGGGTAAGCTATCTCTCTTTGGCAAGATTTTGATTATCATGACCATGTTTCTGGGCCGGCTGGGTCCCTTAACACTTGTATTTGCCATTGCCCAGCGCAAACAAAAAACTAAGTACCGTTACCCTGAAGATCAGATTCTCATCGGG
Source organism: Thermoanaerobacteraceae bacterium (assembly GCA_017656305.1). Lineage (GTDB taxonomy): Bacteria > Bacillota > JADQBR01 > JADQBR01 > JADQBR01 > JACDOG01. The sequence goes on along the minus strand of JACDOG010000008.1, from coordinate 101,242 downwards.
TAGCGGAGAAGGAGGGTAAATAATGCGTAAGCAGTTTGCTGTTTTGGGACTGGGACGTTTTGGCAGCAGCGTGGCGGAGACGCTGACGCGACTGGGCCACGAGGTGTTGGCAGTGGATAGTGACGAGGGAGCCGTACAGCGTATATCTGATGTGGTGACTCACGCAGTACAGGCAGATGCCATGGATGAAGAAGCTTTAAAATCACTGGGGATTCGCAACTTTGACGTGGTGGTCGTGGCCATCGGTCAAAATATACAGGCCAATATTCTTGTTACAGTAATTTTAAAGGAATTGGGTGTCAATTACATTGTTGCCAAGGCGCAAGACGCCCTGCACGGTAAAGTGCTGGAAAGAGTAGGCGCTGACAAGGTGGTTTTCCCCGAGCGTGACATGGGTGTGCGGGTGGCAAATAACCTGGCTACGGGCAACGTGTTAGACCTCATAGAGCTGGAACAGGATTACAGTATCATGGAAGTAGTTGCACCAAAAATTATTTGGGATAAGTCCTTAGGGAAACAAAACTTGCGGGCCAAGTACGGCATCAGCGTGCTGGCCATCAAAAGAGGGGATGATATCAACGTGGCTCCAGGTGCCGACGATGTGATTAAAGAAAATGATATTTTAGTTGTTATCGGGGAAAATAAGGCAATTCAAAATTTTATGGAGGAGTAATCTTTTTAACCCGGTGTTCAAACTTGAAGTGGCTGCCGGGTTTTTTTCTTATGTTTGATTCACTAATAGTAACAATATGGATAATTCCTTCACGTTGTGTAAACGAGAAGGATTAACGTGGCTAAGAAAGGGTTTGACTGGCAAAAGGCTCTGCCATGGCGGGCGTTTCTACCAATACCGGTGAAGGACCGTTTTACCAGGAGGAAAGAAACGCGGCTAAAAAGCTTGTGGTGCAGTATACCAAGTACCTGTGGTAGCAAGAATTTGAATATTTAAAGCAGGTCGATGCCCTTGAGATACACTTCGGTCAGGGAGCTACCGGCGGCATTGATGGCAAACAGGCCTACAAATTTAATATTAATGACTGGTTAAATTTTCCTGAGCAAAAAGGGGCACATCTTGCCAAGCCGGGCCATATAGTATAGAGTACCGACTGTGCAGGAGGTGTCTTAATGATACCTGGTTTAACCACCGTGAGCAGCTTGGTGCTCATACAGGCCCTGGCATTGATTGCGGCATATTTGAGTAACAATGCATTTCCCTACCCGTTGTCTGAAGAAGAAGAGGCATTTTACCTGGAAGAGTTTGCGCGGGGCGAGGAAGAGGCGAGAAACATCCTGATAGAGCACAACCTGAGGTTAGTAGCTCACATTACAAAAAAATTTGAAGCAAGCGGGGAAGATATCGATGACTTAATATCCATCGGTACTATCGGTTTAATCAAGGGCATCAACACTTACGATGCCAACAAAGGTACCAAACTGGCAACGTATGCTGCCCGCTGCATAGAAAATGAGAACTTGATGACTAAAACTAAGCATGGATTGTGTTTCACAAAAACAATCAGAAAGATTAGGTTTTGAGCAACTATATCGCTTATCATGCGCTAATGTATAGTCTGTGGAATTGTCTCAAAATTGAAGAGCTAAAATGTGTGAGTCGCCGGATAGCCAGAGGTCCGGCGTTTTTTAATTCATAAAAAGGGGAGAATTATGAATGTTAAACCATATTATCTTGATTGGCAGATTAACTCGAAAGCCCGAATTAAAGTATACCACGGAGGGTAAAGCTGTAGCCGGATTTACCATTGCTGTGGAACGGCCGTTTACTAATCAGCGGGGAGAGAAGGACGTAGATTTTATCAAGGTGGTTGTGTGGGAAAAACTTGCCGAAGTAGTGGCCAAAAATTTGGGTAAAGGGAGACTGGTCTCAGTCAGGGGCAGGCTGCAGGTGCGTTATTATGAAGCTGATGATGCCACCAAACGGCTGTCCGCTGAAGTGGTTGCCGATGAAGTGAGGTTTCTGGACTGGCCGAAAGAAGATAAGGAAGAAGCGTCGTAAAGGAGTGATTAATAATATTCTACGGTATCATTCAAAAAAAGTTGTTCAGATTGCTGGTATCGGCACTTGTGGGTATTGTTGTAGTTTATTTTTTCTATAGCACGACAAAAAGTCAGGCACAAATCGAATATGTACCGGCAGTAGTGGTAACTAAAAATGTTGCCCAGAATGAAGTGTTAAATGACAGCAATTTAGAAATAAGAAATGTTCCTGTTAGTGCAGTTCCGGAAAATGCTTTGAAAAGCATACCAAAAGGAGCTTTTGCGGCTAAGCCTTTATTTAAGGGAGAATATTTACTGTCTCCCATGGTTAGTAATGAGAAAGTTTTTATCGTCCTGCCCGACCATCGGTTGGTAAGTATTCCGGTTCAACTGGATACTACTGCAAACATAGACGAAGGCGACTTCGTAAGCATATTTTGGTATTACGAAGATGAAGAACTAGTAAAAAGTGAAATGCTGCTTGATAAAATTCGAGTGCATAGTGTCAGGAACGATACAGGCAGGGTTATTAGTGGAGATCCCGGTTTGGTGAAAAGCCAAATAACGGGGTCTTTTTTTGTGCCTGCAGTTGTAGAGGTTTATGCAACTCCCGAGCAAATAAACATATTAAACATTGCGGCCAACGCAGGTACTTTAAGGCTTTCAAAGTACCTGCCCGTAAGTAAGCCTATTCAAGAAAAACCGAAAGCAGAACTGAGGGAAGGTGAGATTGGCCAGGTAGGGAGGGAAGTAATTTATGAGCCTATTCAAGCGAAAAGAGACAACAACAACGATTGAGGGCACTTTGGCTAAAGTGTTAACGGTGTGGGCACCGGTGGCTGCCGGAAAGACAGTATTAAGCATGGCTCTTGCATTAAGGGCTTCACAGGTACGAAAAACTGTATTAGTGGATTTCGATGTATTTACTCCTCACCGGTTAATAAAAAAACCCGGTTTGGGGTTAGAGAAAGTTTCCCGGGATTTAAATCTGAAGGATTTTAATGCGGAAGAATGGCTGAAAAAATTACCTACCATAAACAAGTTAACTATAGTACCCGGGTTTTTGGAGGATATATTGAGCAGCGAACAGGTTTCCCGAAAGGATTACCGGTTTCTGATAAGACTGTTAATGCGGAAGTTTGACGTGGTAATAATTGATACAAATAGAGCAGTTAACAATGATGCGACTCTAACGGCTTTAGATGCGTCTGTAAAGGTTCTTGTCCCCGTTTTTGATGCCGAAGATAACTTATGGCATACCGGAAAATATCTAAAGTTTTTAAACAGTCAACTAGGGTATGATTTGAAGAAATTTACGGTAGTGATAAACCAGCGGCACCAGTCGCAAATCGTACCAGAAGTTTTGAAAGAGATAATTCCTGATGTCAATGTATCAGAAATAGTTATACCTTATGTGCCAAGCTGGGATAATATCTCTTTTACTAAACTGCCTCCCATTGCTAAGGATATTGATGCATTATTGTATAACTTAATGGTTATTTCTGAGGCAGAAGAGGAAAGGAGGGGAGCCGTTGGCAACGGTTAATCTAAAGGAGGAAGTATATAGACGCCGCGCTCAAATAAAGGAAGTCACCGCGGAAACGAAAATGGCTGATTTTACTGAAAAAGTTTTACTGGAAATAACGCAGGAAATTACCGACCGGTACAGCGACCTGGTTCATGCTGTTGCAGCCGGTAAGAGAGAAGTTAAAGCTTTAGAAAATGTCATTAACGATGTGATCGTGGAAAAAGGAATATTGTTGGGAAGGGACAGGGAACAAACTTTAAAACTGGTATTGGATAATATTTTAGGATACGGAATTCTACAGCCCCTCATTGACTCCGAGGCAACCGATGTTTTTGTTAATGGGCCAGGAGTTGTTTATGTAAGAGTAAATGATAAGGATGTGAGGAGAACTGATATTTCCTTTAGAAGTATAGAACATTTGGAACAGTATATACGTTCTATTATGGTAAGAAACGGTCAGAAAATTAACCATGCAGAACCTCTTAAAGATGCCCGAGACGTCAAAAATTCCTTGCGGATAAACGCAGGTATACGGCCAAGTGCCAGGACTCCTTATATTGCCATCAGAAAACATACGGCAAAGCACTTCAGTACACAAGATTTTTACAGAAGCAAAACATTTACACCGGAAGTCCTGGGCTTCCTTAAAAAAGCAGTGAAGGCCAGAATGAACATTCTTATTGCAGGGCCTACGGGGTCGGGAAAAACGACGTTAATGCGCTATTTGGCTCAGGAGCACATTCCCAAGGATGAAAGAATTGTGGTAATAGAAGAGGAGGCTGAACTGGAAATCGACCATCCCAATATGGTCGTATTAGAGGCCAAGAAAAAAATGGGTGAAGAAGATAATAACATAACCATGGACGATTTGGTCAAAAATGCGCTGAGGATGGGCATGAGAAGAATAATCCTTGGGGAACTGCGGGGAAAGGAAGCATTTACCCTTCTTCGCGCCTTTGGAACCGGCCATGATGGAGGAATGACATCGGCTCATTCAAACGACATTTATAATGCAGTGTATCAACTGGCCGTAATGATGCTTTATGCCGATACTCCATTGAAATACGAGCACTTAAAACTGATGATCAGCCAGGCGCTGGATATCATTATCTATATTGAGAATTACCGTATTACGCAAATCGCGGCAGTAACGGGATATGACTGGCAGAGGGGTATCATTTGTCTTGAAACGTTATATGATACAGAAAGAAAAGCGGATGGGAGCGTAGTATGCAACTTTAAGGAGCCGTCTGAATACGTTAAGGAATTGTTCTGGCGCCGGGGGGTTGAATTATAGTGCTTTATGCTTATGTCCTCCTTGGTGCTGGCATTGGCTGGTTTGTTTTTGAACTATTAGGGGTGGTTACCCCTAAAAAACTTTCAAGCATAGCGGTTGAAAAGTGGCTTGAAGAGAACATGGTGCAAAAGCTGCAGAACAATAAAAAAACCGGGGCTGTTCTGAGTAGAATAGAAAAGCTGCTGGCTAAATCTAATTTCAGATATAGAAACAGGCCTATAAAACTAATTTATTTTTTAATATTTGAGGCATTTTTGTTTCTAGCGGGGTTTTATATTTCGTTTCAGCTGCTAAAAAACTTTGTTGCTGCAGTTTTAATTGGTACAGCATTAGTAATGATTAGTTACCAGTTACTTGTTTGGGATGCAAAAAGAGTACAGAAAAAAATTAAGTCACAAATGCTCAATTTCCTCCTGTCCGTCAGCAATTTATATGGCGTATATGAAGACCCGGTACGGGCGCTGCAGGAACTTCTGGGAAATTTAAAAAATCCTCTGCGGCGTGACATCGGCTGGTTTTTGGACAATTTACAGTACGATATGCCCTTAAGGTATTGTATTGATGCGGTGAAGCTGCGAATCGGAAACAGCATATTTCACGAGTTCCTTGACCAGTTAGAGCTGTACATGACGTATGGAGGTAATTTTCAAGAAACTATTATTGACTTGGTGGAAAAGACATATCAAATGGAAAACAAAGAAGCTCAGAAAAGCTCTTATATTTGGCCCACTGTGTTGGTTTGCGTGATTTTAACAGTAATTTATTTCGTAATTTTATTTAGCTTAGTTAAAAACCAGCCGAAAATGATGTACTTTCTCACCAATGTTCCTACCGGGAAAATGATAGTTGTAACCATGATAGTAATATTTATATTTGTCGGCTATATCATTAAGAGTGCAGCAGGGGGTGGAGAAGAATTGTAATGAAGTTGATACAAGCTTTTGCCGATAACTCAGAGGGTATCCTAGCTTTAGCTGTGCTTTTTTTGCTCATTTGGTTTAATACTTACATGCTCTGGGTTGAATGGGATAAGAAAAAACGCAGGAAGCGGTTAGCCCGGCTGTTAAAACAGCACGAACGCAGTCCTGGATTCAGTTGGGCGGAAAAACTTCTCGGCTGGTACGGAAACAGGGAAAAACTTACCTACAGCCTTGCACGGGCGGGTAATCCGAAATACCTTGGCAGAACAGTAAGGGAATTTTATACGGCTAAAATAATTTTGTCTCTTGGTTTATTGCTTTATTTGGGCATGTTGCTTAAGGTTCCGTTCTTTTTGTTAGGCGGGTATGGTGCCGCGTTTGCCTGGGCAGCAATCGGGTTTTTTACACCCGATTTTTTTATTTGGATTGGTATTAAGCATAGGCAGGAACAGATATTTGAAGAATTACCTGCTATGCTGGAATACCTCAAACATTCATTGGGAGTCGGTATTTCCATGGACAAGGCGCTGGCCGGTCTTCCCAATCACTTAAAAGGCCCACTGCGCCAAGAGGCCGTGCGCCTCAGTGCATTTTATAATATGACCTACGACCTGAACGAAGCGCTTGACAGGTTTTCCAAAAGAATAGGGCTGGAAGAGGTTGATAACCTGGTACTAACGCTAAAACAGGGGGAGGTGACGGGACACGTTAAAAAACTTCTGGAAAAGCAGTTGGCACTGCTTAACATGAAAGCTGCTTACCGGGAAGAGAGGAATATAAAGAATAAAGGCAACTTCATTCCCCTGGTAAGCGTGCTGATGGTAATTAATATTATTCTCTTGGTTGCAAGTCCATTAATATTGGAGTTTACAACAAATTCTTTATTTAGATGAAGGAGGTAACGCCATGCTAAAATTTACGTTTTTAGCCAACAAAAAAGGAACGCCCAGTATTGAAACGGTAGCCTTAATTGCCTTTATTGCGTTAGCCATCTTTGGAGCCATGCAGACGGTAGGTGCCGATATTTCCAGCGTGTTTACCAGCGTTTCTAATGAACTAAAAACTGCTATTACACCTTAAAGCTGAGGGCTAAAGTGCTTGGAGGTGTTTACAACTGAATTATTGGCTTACAGTGGGAGTCTTAATTATCTCAGCTTTTTACGATTTAAAATGGAGGGAAATCCCTGATTGGATCACAATTCCTTATTTGTTCGCCGGGATAGGCTGCAGCTTATCCCGGCTCGGTGTTTTAAATACCATAATGCTGGTTTTGATACTATTTTTAACCGCTGAAATGTTGTTTGCATTTAATGTCTTTGGAGGCGGTGATTTGAAACTAATGATTGGAGTTATACTGTTTCAGGGCTTAACATTTGGCCTGCAGGTTATCTTTTGGAGCCTAATCATTTTCATACCCTTAGCATTGTTTTATGCGGTGAAAGAACGAAACAGCAAAGCCTCCGTACCCTATGCAGTAGCAATTTTAGCAGGAGCTGTCGTGCCGTATCTGGCGTAACAGGAAGGGGGTTAGAATTGCGATTTCTTAGAAATAAAAAAGGGAGCAGCGAAGCATTGGGGTTTGGTGCAGTAATACTGGTGTTAATGCTGGTTATATTTAACTTTTTACCGCCAGTCTTAATGTCCATTAAATACTGGCAGCTGGGGCAGGTACACAGGCATGCCTTGCTAAAAATGGAGATGGCTGGAGGTTTAACTGCAGATATTCAACAACAAATAATCAATACTCTGCAGAACTGGGGCTTTGACATTTCCAGGGTTACGGTAATAGGAACGCCAGCTGTTGTTGATTATGGCGGTACTATAGAACTGACTATAAGCTATGACTGCAACTATGACCAGTATGCGTTTTCTAGCTTTACTTTAGCTAAAAACACTACTATAGTGCCTATGCAGGTACATGCCGCATCCATCAGCTTTACCTATCAAAAGTAAGGGCGGTGGTAAATGTCCTATGTTTTTAAAAGATAAAAAAGGCTCTGCCAGTTTTCTAGTTTCGTCTCAGGTATTGCTGCTGCTTGTCATGCTGTTTGCCCTCATTTTTGATGTGGGCTTTCTTTATATGGACTGGCAGGAAATCAAGAAAGGGCAAGATTTTGCTAATATGGCAGTTTACCGGGCAGTTGACCTTGTGCAGCTGCGCCGGGGAAATTTATATATCAATGAACCAGCTGGCCAGAGCGTTTTCCTGGAATTTCTCAAACTTAACCTAAAACTGGATGACTCTTTGAACCCTTTGCCGGGCAGCCCGGCAGATGGGCCGGTAAGAATAATTAAATTTGAAATATATAACCCGGGTGAGCTGCCTGCCGCAGACAGTATGGGGAATGTATTGGATGAAGTTGCTGTTCATTCGGTAATAGAAGTACCCGTTAAACCGCATTTTATAGGTTTTTTTACCAACACTGCGATTAATTTGCCGGCAGCAGTAACGTCGGATATTCCTGAGTTGAATTTGTTATCAAACAGTAATCTCTAAGGGGGGATAAAGGTGAAATTGCTCAAGAATGCAAAGTTCTACCTGGTGTTAACAATTATTTTAGCCCTGGTATTCTCTGCTTATAAGTATGCCAACGCAGCTATCCAATGGAGTTCAGCTGATACGGGTTACCATGAAAAGAACTACTATGGAGTCAGCATACCCCAGACATGGTATATTCATTTTGACAAGAGCCAGTTTGACCATACTGTGACAACTACCGAAGGATACCCCTGGCAGAGGCATAGCTATATTACATTAAAGTCCGATTTTATTAATCAATTACAGGGCGGGGGTGATGCTGATACCTTAGACGGAAAAGATTCAACCGAGTTTGCCGGTGCCAACCACAACCACGATAGCAGGTATTATACAGAAAGCGAAATTGACTCGAAATTGAGTAATCTTCCGAAAATCGATGATACATTATATTTTAAAAGCGGAGTTACTCCCACGTATGATGGATATACTCTAACATATGTTCGTGACCAGCTCTACTCCTTAAACCATCCGAAATACGGAATGATGTATTTTTTGGTGAAATATTACTCTATGCCTACTTCTGCTGGCGAATTAAAAATTAGATAAAGAAAAGAGTGTTTTTCCGATGTTGCATGACAAGAATTTGTGGAAGCAAATATGTATAGCAATACTGTTGTTGTCTTTGTTAATGTTTTTTGGACATATTGCTGTATTAGCAGCTCCAGGTAGTTCTGCTGCAACCCCGGGAGATATTGGCCAGGGCAATATTATTGAAATTCCCACTCAGCCTGATACCGAGGTATTGACTTACCTCGGTATTTTAGTGGAAAGATACCAGCCTTCTGACGGTACAAAAATTAATTCCAGTAATAATGCTGATTATACTAACCAGGTAAGCATAGACGGAAAAAATCAGTGGTTTGTCTCCAAAGAGCAGTGTTTTGCTGGCTACTTTGAGCTTAGATATGATCACTTTGATACGCGGAAAGTTCTGTTTAGTTACGCTGGAGAAGCTGAACTTGCAGGATTAGCTCACAATCTGCTAGCCGGTAATGTGACTTTTAAACTGCGGGTTTATCATGTTTTTAGGCTGCCGGATGGCACAGATATAAAAAGCAAGGATTTTCAGGAGATATATTACCGAATAAACCGGCCTCCACAGCTAAAAATTTTGTCGCCTGCCGCCAATGATGTTTTTTCAGAAGTAACCGGCTACAACCAGTTATTTATCTCCGGCACCGTAAAAGATGAGGATACAGGCGATACTTTAACGGTTAGATATTCATTAGGAAACTTATCGTCTTATCAAAACCTCCTTATTGCCAATTTGACAGCTGACGGCAGCGGCCAGCAGTTTCAAACGACGATATTGGTAGACGATACTATTCCACAGGGTAATTATGACTTAAAAGTTTCGGTTGAAGATTCCAAAGGAAACAATACTCAACTTACAATACCCGTGGTTATTGACAAATCTCCTCCAACAATTACTTTTACGCCGGCTGCTACAAATTGGGGTAATGGTGATGTTACCGTAGGCATTGGGGCTTTTGACTCCCTGAGCAGCGTCTCTGAAGTTAAATACTCATGGAGCAACTCCAGTACAACTCCTGGCTACTGGATTAACGGGTCTAAGGCAACACAAGCAGATGAAGGAGTCTGGTTTTTACACGTCCAGGCTACTGACCAAGGCGGCAATACTCTGAACAATGTGGGAGGGCCATACAGAATTGACAAAACGGCACCTAGTCTGGCCGGTTATTCATTGACGGGGGCAAAATGGGTGACCGGTGATGATTATTGGATAGATGGTGATGATACAGTAACTATTTCTTTAAGGTCAAGAGAAACGCTTTCGGGAATGGGCCGTACCTACCTGAGGCTCTACAATAGTAATGATGAAGCACGAGCATATCATGACTGGGACTTAGCTTCCAACCAATTAAACGTATTTAACAGCAGTTCACTGGTGAATATTACTTTTGCCCAGGAAACAGAGGAATTAGGAGATTACTATGCTGTTGACTTTGGAGTACAGGCCCGGGGTGTGGATGCTGATTTTGACGTGGAGTGGTATTACACCGATAATGCCGGAAATAATCAGGGTTACGGTGATACCCGGATTGATTTACGTGTTGATGCTGAGCTGCCAACGGTGACGTTTACCCCGGCAAGTTGTGATTGGTCCCCATCTATAACTGTATCGGTACAGGCGACCGATTCCAGAAGTGGTATTGCAGAAAAATATTATGCGGTGACACAAAGCCCAACGGTTCCTTCAACCGGGTGGCAGCCATTGGATGGGGCTGTGTCTATTGCTGCTTACGGCCAATGGTATATCCATGTGAAAATAAAAGATAATGTTGGAAATGAGCTTATAACGTATTCCGGAGCCTATAAGGTGATTCCTCCGTTGGACATCGTAAATTTTGAAATAACACCTAATCCTGCTTTGAGCGGGGCAGAGGTAACATTCACTGCCAACACCAACGGATATGCTGATGAAGCCCGGGTAGAACTGTGGAATGGTGATATTATTAACCTTACGCCCAGCAAGACTCCCCCGGAAACGCATGCCAGCAATACTTGGGAAGCAACATACCTGACTGATATTGATTTAGCAGACGGGAGTTACGAAGTCGTTTTAACTGTAGGTAGAAATGGTGAGAAGCCAGATTCGGCGGCACAGACACTTTACTTGACCATTGATGGTGATATTTATGATCAGATACAGCCCCGAATAAAAGGAACTAACTAATGGAGTCTGGGAGCTAAGTAAAAAAAGAGCATATGGAAGGTGAGTTCATGGTAAGAAAAATGAGTAAGAGTGCTGCATTAAGAAAAGCACTGGCGGGAGATGTACAGACTTTTCTGCAGCCGGTTATTAATATTCGGGCAAACAGAATAGAGGGATTTGAGGCTTTAACCAGAGGGCCTGCAGGGACGGTTCTGGAAAAATCTAATCGACTGTTTTCTTATGCTGGTAATAAAGGAAAGATTAGGCCGTTGGAGCACCGATGTATTAAAAACGGCTTGAGTGTGGCGAAATACTTAAATGGTAAGAAGCTTTTTATCAATGTCGGCAGCTCTATTTTTGAAGATAAGTTAGATGGAATAGCTGACTCTTTTATCAGGAAAAACGGAGATTGTAAAATTGTACTGGAACTAACGGAACATTTTAAAACTAATGTGGAAAGCCTGGTCGAAGCTGCTTCTTGGTATAGGTCGAGAAATATTTCGATTGCGGTTGATGATGTTAGCAGCGGCCATGACCGGTTAAAAAGCATTCTTTACCTGAAGCCTGAATATTTCAAGCTGGAACGGGAGTTGATTGCCGGCTGTGATAAAGATGAAAATAGGAGAAGCATTATCAATCATTTGCTACAAATCGGTCAAAGCCTAGGTTCTCAGGTTATTGCTGAAGGTGTAGAAACCCGGGCAGAATTAAATACTTTAATGGAAATAGGCCTGGAACTGTGCCAGGGCTTTTTATTTTCTAAACCTTTTCCGGCATTTAAACTAATGAACGGTCAATTCAAAGATATAAGCTGCTGGAGGTGAACTGCTTGTCTGTTGATAAACTATTTAACATCACGGTGGAAGACCGCAGGAAAAGGCCGGAACTAACCCTGCCTTTTAGTATAACTTACCAACATTTAGACAGCTGGATGCCGGTTCTGGGCCGCGACACCTTTGTATTCTGGCTGCAGCTATTTACATTTGCCAACCGCAAGGATTACGAACCTGATGCCAATATTATTGATTATAGTTACAAGACGCTGGCCGATAAAGCCGGTGTCAGTAAATATAAAATTACTGTTATGCTGCGGAAGCTCTATGAATACGGACTGCTGGAGATTGTGGAGGTGGATAACCGCTTTGGGAGTAAGAAACAGTTGTATAAGGTTCTTACGGTGCCGGTTTATGCTGATACGGTTTATTGCCAACTTAAGAAGTGCAGAAGCTGGGAAGATAGAGAAAGTTTTGGCCAGAAGCGGAATGAATGTATTAAAGAGAGAAAGGGTGCTAAGAGCCAGTCTGAAAATCAGACTGGCTTAAATAGTGGAAGCCAGTTCAATTTTCAGACTGGCAGCCAGTTCAAAAATCAGACCGGCAGCCAGTCTGAAAATCAGTCTATATATAATAATAATAATATAATAAATAAAAATATAATAATACAACAACAACAAAGACAAGCTGAAGCAGAAGCGTCCGGAGGTATTTCCCAAGAACGTGATGTTGTTGTTGTTGGGAATGCCTCCTCTTTTAATTTTCAAAAACAACAACCCGGCTTGTCTAATGAAAAGCCGGAAAGCGATAAGGCACAACAACCCCGTAAGAACGGGAATGACTTTTCTGGAGAAAATGAGAACGAACGGGAAAAACTGCGATTGAAAATACTGGATGAGGGGAAAAGGTTGAAGATACCAGTAAATGATTATATTGCAGAACAGCTTATTAAAGCCGGCCATGGTGATGTTGACCGGGTACTTGATGCAATGAAAGCAGCTGCCCAATGGGCCCGCGGCAAGGAGCACAAAGGGGAAAGAATCAATAACTGGTGCGGAGTACTTGTAAAAGCGGTCGTTGATGGCCGGAAACCTGCAGTGGAAGATAACCGGAGGCAGCCGGGAACTAAGGAGCAGAACCAGAGCTACAAACGGAACATTCCCAAAATTGACCCGGAAACTGGAATGGTGATAGTGAATTCTTCTTAAAAGCATTGTTTGACAGGTTTGGAGAATCATTACGGAAACACACTGCCATCTCAGTTGTGACGTATGGATTGGTGGCAGAGAGTTTCCGCTTACTTTTGGGAGACACTGTGTCACAAAGATTGTGCTACAGAGTCTCTCTTTTATTTTTCAGGAAGGAGGTTAGTAATTGTGAGCAATTTTATTGTAAGGTCCCAGCTGGGGATGCTGGCCAAGGCTGGCTTTAGGAGTAACAGGGAGTGTGCTGCTTACGCTTGTTTCTTTAGTGCAGGATAAGGCCGTCAACATATCGCTGGCAAAGCCAGCGAAAGGCATTGATAAATAAAAGTTTTTGGTGTTTACATTTTGTTTACAAGAAAAATCACTTGTTTACGGACAAGGAGGTGAAAAAATGACTGCTCGTGCCAGGTTGAGTGAAAGTGTAGCTGTGAGGTTTAACCTGGATATTTACTTGCGGCTGCAGGCTGATGCCCAAGCAGAGAATATTTCCATGTCAGAAGTAGTGAGGCAGATAGTGGAACAGCATTACCAGAAACAGGGGGCCGAGCTGGGACTGCCGGTGATTGAAGAGGCCCTGCGCCGGGTTCTTGTACCTCATGTCGACCGACTGGCGGGTTTAAGTGTACATGCCGGAATTGCAGCTGGAATGAGTGCCTGGTTGAGCCGGCGGCTGCTGAAGGAACTTACGGAGGTCGATACCGGCGATGTTTGGGCCAAGGTGCATGCTTTGTCTAAAGAAAATCTTAAACGTGGAGCTATGGCCGAGGGAGAAGGTGACGCTGTTAGATGAAGCTAAAGTCCACTATATTTTTGAAGATCCGATTTAAGACCGACTCGATCAAGGATCCGGCACATGTAAGATATTTGTTGAACTCTCAATATAATGCCGCCAGGGAAGAGAACCGGGAGATAGACAGTAATGAACTAGATGCGGGCCATTTGGGATACATGCAGGACCGGCCGAGAAGTGCCGGACTTTTTAATAAAGACGGACATGTTGAGGCCCGGGATGTGACACGGGAGGTGAGAAATAGAAAACACGGTGTTTCCTGGCGCCTGGTAATTTCGCTGCGGGAAGAAGATGCATTGAAAATGGGATATAACTCCCAGGAGAAATGGGAGGAACTTGTTCGGAGATACATGGCCCAATACAGCCGGGTGCTGGGATTAAAAGAAGAACATGTACGCTGGGTTGCAGCGCACCATCGAGAACCGGGGCACCCTCACTGCCACGTTCTTGTCTGGCTTGATGATGCGGCTCCCACGCGGAGAGGGAATTTATCCAGCTCGGAAATAAGAAATGCCCGCCGGGCTTTGGCCAGAGAAATATTTGAACCCCTCCGGGCCCAGTATGCTGCAGAGAAAACTATGGCCAGAAATGCGATGCTGGATGAAACAAAGAACATAATTTCCCAGTTAGAGCTGTTGGAAAAGAAAACGGAATTGGAAATGCAGTTAGTGGATCCTATTGGCGTACGTATAGCGCCTTCCTTTCCCAAGGAAGATATGCAGCAGTTGGAAAAGCAGATTGCAGAGCTTACTTCTATGATGCCCGGGAAAGGTCAGGCAAAGCTGCAGTATATGCCGCAGGAGGTTAAGGAAAAGGTAGGTAAGATTGTGGACTGGATGCTTTCCCGAGACGAATTTAACGAAACATTGGAAAGGTACTTGAAAGCGGTCAGAGAAATGACCCGGGTTTATACCAGGGATGATGAGAAGATTAAAAATGCTGAGGATAAAGCCATGGACGATATACGCAGGCGTTTGGGAAATATTATTGTCCAGGCAGGAGCAGAGAGAAATAAGCAAATGCAGGTTAAAGCCAAAAGGCTGACAAAAGAGCAGGTCCAAGTTAAAATGGTATTTCGCAGTGCTTTTCGCGCTTTGGATAAGGAACGCTTGAAAGCAGAAGCCAAATCCCAGCTGGCCAGTATGCAGGAAGCACAGAAAAGTGAGCAAAAAGCTAAAAGACGCCGCCAGCTGGAAATGGGGTTAAATGAAGAGAGATTCTAAAACTTGCTGGGAAAGTATCGTACCTGGGAAGCATTCCTCTGGGGAAGCAGGTACCATACTTTCCGCCATTTTGGGGTATTCCTCTGGAGAACTTGACTAAGCATCATGCCTGGAGTGCATTTCCTCCGGGTAATCAGGCATCATGCTCATGCAGAAAGCGGATACCACCGGCTGCCGCCGGTGGTTTTTGCATTAGTGAAGGGGGCTAAAACATGATATGGCCTCCACAAAAGCCGTCAAGAGCGAAAATATTTTCCCTTTGATTTTAAAGGATACAGCGGATGGGAAAATTTTTTCTTGTTTTCCTCTTGACTGCTTTTGTTTCGGCAGAGGGTTTTTTAACTGCCCCCCTTCACTAAAAAAATGTTTTTTTATAATACAACATTTATTTCAAAACCATTTAAGGAGGGTTTCTGCATGAGCGCGAAGGCTAAGAAGGCTTTTGAAAACTTGCTGCGTGGTGTGGAGGACTTGATCAATTCCGGGAGGTGGGCTGAATACCTGCGTTTCCAAGCGAAGTTTTACAATTATAGCTTCAATAATACCATTTTAATTTTGATGCAGTGTCCCCATGCCAGCCGGGTGGCGGGATTTAATACCTGGAAGCAGCTGGGCCGGTACGTGAAGAAGGGGGAGAAGGCCATAAAGATACTGGCTCCGTTGACTTATAAGAAGATGGTTGAGGATGAGAAGGGCAATCGGGAGGAAAAAACTGTTATCCGCGGTTTCAGAGTGGTTAATGTTTTTGATATCAGCCAGACTGAAGGGGAGGAACAGCCGGAAATTTGTACTCCTCTTGCTGGTGACAGTGAGGATGCTGCCATTCTGTTTGCGGCGCTGAAGGAAGTTATTGAAATTGATATCAGTGAAGAAGAGATACCCGGCAGTGCTCATGGTTATTATGACCTGGGGAATGACAGGATTGCGCTGGAGATTAAAAATGCTCTCAACCACAAAGCTAAGACGCTGGTTCACGAGTATGTGCATGCCATGCTGGACGGTAAGAGTTCTAACCTGCAGCAGAGCAGAAAAGAAGCGGAAATTGTGGCGGAATCGGTGGCTTATATAGTTTCGCATTACTTTGGTTTGGATACCAGCAGTTACAGCTTTGGCTATGTTGCTGCGTGGTCCGGGGCTGATCCGAAGGAGATTTTAAAGAAGGGGGAGCTGATACAGCGGACGGCCGGTAAAATTATTGAGCAGGTGGAAGAGATGGTGAAAAAATTGAAGCAGGCGGCGTAGGGCCGGGGCCCTGCGCTTCTGCCGGGAGGAGGTGTCGTGGATGTCGGAAGCGGGGCTGCGAGAGGTGTTATTGAAGGATTTGCTGGCGGAAAGCAGGCTGCGCGGCGGTGATGCTGCGCGGCTGCGCCAGATGCCGTTGCGGCTTCTGGCGGCGGTGCGGGAATACCAGCAGGATTTTGAAGGTGTGAAGATACTGACGGCAGATATTCGCGAAAGCAGGCCGTACAGGGATAAAGCTATTGTGGAGACGGTTTACTGTATTTATGTGGAGTGGGGCAATGTGCTGTCGGTATTCCGTACTGTGGGCAGTAATAGGCCGGGATATGGCAGTGACAGAGTTTATCATGACTCTATGCTGGCCGGGGATGTTAGGGTGTTTATTGAGGAAAGCCGGTGGTTTAAATAAGTAGAGAAAGGAAGATGTGCATGATTATTTCAGTTGATATCGGCTACGGGTATACAAAAGCAATTAATGAACAAGGGCAGAAACAGTCCTTTCCTTCATTAGTTGCTCCCGGGTATAACAGGGAAATTGAAGGGATTTTTGGTGCTGAGCAAGGGGGGCTTGACAATTTACACCTGGATGTGGATGGTGAGGAGGTTTTTGTTGGAGAGTTGGCCCGGCGCAGCGGCAATGCTTCTTATACCCTGGAAGTGGAGAAGGTTAATCACAGGAATACCAAAGTACTGCTGGCGGCAGCTGCTGCACTTGTCATGCCGTACAATCAGGAGAAAGTTCATATTGCTACGGGCCTGCCTTTTCAGGAATATACGTACCAGAAGGCCAATTTAGAAAAGCTTTTAAAAGATATGCAGATTAGAGTGCGCTTCTTAAGCGGGCAGTTAAAAGGGCAGGAGAAGAATATTGTCGTTAGTACCGTAACGATTTTTCCTCAGGGTGCCGGTGTGATTTATTCCAGCATGGATTTCCAGCAACTGAAGGAAATTGCCCGCTCAGGCAAGCTGCTCTCTGTGGTGGATATCGGATATAAAACAACCGATGTAGTTACTTTTGAGGCCGGGAAAAAGTTTAGCCTTCTTTCCAGTCTTTCCGGGACTATTGACGCGGGTGCTGCGGACTTTGAAAGGCAGGTGCAAAACCTGTTTATGGAGCGGACCGGGCACAGGCTGGATCCAACAAGGGTAGCCAGGGTAATTGAATACGGCGGTATTGATTTCCGGGGGCAGTTCTTAGACATGAGAGATGCCATTGAGCGAGCACGAGAGACTCTTGCACAGCTGATTATTGATAAGGTGAAATTGCTCTGGAAGGACCAAACGGATTTTATTTGGCGTGTGTTTTTGGCCGGGGGAGGGGCTTTGCTGCTCCAGCGGTACGTATCTAACATTCACTTTTCTACCAAAACTGTAGCAGATGCCCAGTTTGCCAATGCTAAAGGTTTTCTTGAAGTAGCCAAGAGGCGCAGTTAGGGGTGACGTGTTTATTATTGGTATATCAAGGGTTACTGGCACTTGAAAAGGTTTTTGTCACCCATAGTGATATTCGAAACTTTGCTGTCACCCATGAACTATAAAAAATGCCGGGTTTTATGATACTGGCGGGTTATTTACGGTCACCCGGGAGGTGGTGGTTTGGGAGATAAGGTATTTTTCAGGCCCTGCAGCGAGACGGAGAAAATCTTGAAGGAAGTTCCGAAAGGCAAAAAGAGTGATTATATCAGAAAAGCAATTATCTTCTACAGCAAGCATGGACAGGTGATGGAAAGGATTGAACAGAAGCTAGACAACTTGCTTGAAAGTAAACTGGTACCAGCTGGGAATACCGGAAATACAGGTAGAGAGGATGTTGAAGATTACCTGTTTTCCGGGATG
Organism: Thermoanaerobacteraceae bacterium; assembly: GCA_017656305.1. Taxonomy (GTDB): domain Bacteria; phylum Bacillota; class JADQBR01; order JADQBR01; family JADQBR01; genus JACDOG01. Next base: position 83,220 of record JACDOG010000008.1, on the reverse strand, counting down.
GAAGAAATTTTATGAAAGGATGAGGGGAATGCTTAGAACCTTAATCAGGTTGAATTTTCTACCCTGGATATTGCTGGGGAAATTCTTAGGCTGGCTGTTTCGGCACAGGATATTAACCGTGCCCCGGATAATCGTGCTGTTGCTGCTTCCAGTTTGGGCTTTTATTGATTTTATAGGAATAGTTCCGGTATACATGGCACCAAAAACTGTTCTTCCACCCATTCAGCCGGAAATGTCCTGGGAGCAGGTATTTAACTATTTAAATTCGGTTCCGCCGGGGATGGATAAGCCCGTATGGTGGACAATGACTATTGAGTTGTTTGCCGAGAGGCCGGCAGGCTTCTGGCTGGCCCAGATACCCTTTGCTTTGGTTCTAGGAGTGTTGGGGCTGGTATTTTGGCGGACCGGCTGGCCGTATAAAAAGGCGGAAACCCATATGACCGGGGAAATTACCTACGGCAGCAGCCGTTGGTTAAAAAAAAAGAATACAGGAGGACGCTGCAGCAGATTTCTACCGAAAAACCAGACAAATCCGGGTTAGTAGTGGGTTCGCAGGGAACAAGGGCGTGGGTGACTGATCCTGAAAAAGGCAATCCTCACGCCTTAATTATTGGTGCTACCAGAAGCGGCAAGAGCCGCCGGGTGATAATGCCTTCCATATGGGCCATCGGCCATGCCGGCGAAAGCATGATTGTTACTGACCCGAAAGGCGAGCTGTATATGCATACTGCCGGGTGGCTAAAGAAGCAGGGGTATAAAGTAGTGCTGATAGACTTGCTGCGGCCCACCAGGGGTAACCGGTGGAACCCTCTAGATACCATCATAACCAATATGAAAGAAGGTGATACCGAAGAAGCGGTGAGGCAGGCCTGGGAAATGGGCCACTTACTGGCATGGAGTAAAGGTGCGGGTACCGACCCAATCTGGCCCCAGGCTGAGGAATCGTTGATGGCTGCGCTGTTTCTGGCTACCGCAATGGAAGCTCCGGAAGAAGCAAAACATCCGGCTACAGCATATCGCATTCTTACTGAGTTAGGACACAGAGGAGGTGAGTCCCTAGATGCTTATTTAGAGAGTTTGGATCCGGGACACCCGGCGCGCAGGGCATACGGTACTGCTGCACTATCGGAAAGCCGTACCAGAAGCAGTATTTACACCGGTACTGCGGCGCACCTGCGGACATGGGGTGAAACCGGTATTGCCTGGCTTTGTTCCAAAAGCGACCACAATCCGGCTGATGCCGGGAAGGAGAAAACTGCCATTTTTCTACTGCTTCCGGATGAGGCGGGTGCCAGGAGAAATATTGCTGCCATGTATGTAAACCAGGCATACAGCGGGCTGGCGCAGCTGGCCAGGGATAACGGCGGTAAACTGCCGGTGCCGGTTTGGATGCTTTTAGATGAATTCGGCAATGTTGGTAAAATCCCCGGCATGGCCGAAAAGCTGACCGTTTCGGCTGGCAGGAGAATACGATTTGTATTAGCTGTGCAGGCTCTGGCCCAGATCGAACATGTCTACGGAAAAAAAGAAGCTGAGATTATCCGGGGAAATTGTGATACCTGGGTATATCTGCGGACCACCGATATGGATACGGCCAGGACAATCAGCCAAATGACCGGTCAGTTTACGGTCCGTACCAAGTCGGTGCAGAAGCGGCAGTACAGAGGTGTAAGCGTGGGAGAAACGGAAGGGATGGCCGGACGGTCGCTCTTGACACCGGATGAAGTACTGCGGTGGCAGATAGGTAATTCGCTGCTGCTGCAGGCAGGACAGTACCCGGCCCGGCTGCCCCTTCAGGACTTGTCCGGTTGGATTGGGGCCAATAAAGCTTTTACTCCAAAAGAAATAATTTCCATAACAAAAGCAAATCCAGAGGTGGATACCTGGGTACCTAAACTGGAAGAGGAGCAGGTTCAGGACCGGCAGCCTGAAAAAGAGCAGGATGCCGGTCAAGTAAAAACATCTATTTTAGAAGAATTCTAAAGGGGGATTTTGATTATGCCTAGTTTTGTAACTTCTTTACAAAATCTTATTTCCGATGCTACCAGCTGGATTATGGGACTGGCGGTGCTGGTAATGGTGCTTATGGTTTCCTATCATGCACTTATGCGGACTACGGCCCAAGATGAACATTCGGCCATGAAGCACAGCAAGTCGATAAAGAACGTTTTGATGTACGGTGTGATAGTAGTTATTGCCAGTGCTTTGGTAAAGACAATAGTTGGTTACTTTTAAGATAGGGCGGCAGGAGTTTTCTCCTGCCGCAATTTAGTTTTAGGAGGCAAGGATTATGCTTGAGACAATTAGCCAGGTTGTGGTGGAAGCTTTAAAGGGCGTTTTGGTAATGCTTATTTCGCCTATTCTAGAGTTGGTGCAGATGCTGCTTGAGCTTTTTGCCAAAACTGGTGCTCTCCGGGACCTTACTCATTTGTCCTGGGTGGAAAACTTGGTCACGTACGGCCAGGCGGTTGCAGTGTCTATCTTGATATTACGTCTGGCATGGGAAGCTTTTCAAATGATGAGCCTCCGGGCGGAAGGTGCGCCTACTGATCCCGGAGGACTTATAAAACGCACTTGTATGACGGCAACTGCTATCTTTGCCGGGCCCTTTGTCGTAAGGTATCTTATAATTTTCGGCAATAAACTAGCCCTGATGGTGGCCAATGCCGGTTTTGGCGTTGATCCGTCTACTTTAGATTTGGCACTGCTTTTTGAAAATGCGCTGAATATAGCCAAATTGGCCAGCTTGACTTTAGCCACCATAGGGCTTTTTCCCCTAGCAGTTCTGGTTGCAGTGGTGGTGCTAATGCTTTTGATATTTCTCCAGGCTTTGATCAGAACCATTGAAGTTACTTTGGGAGCTATCATATCACCATATATGGCTTTAGGGTTTATGTCTGGCGGCGGTACGGCCGATGTGTGGTGGCGGGAAATACTGGTTGTCACCATGGCTCATGCCGTACAGATGCTGCTTGTGTATATGGCCCTAGCTTTTCTGGTTGCTCCGGATTTGGGTTCTTTTGATAGTTCCATTAGGCCATTCTTATTTATTGCCGGGCTATGGGTTGCTTTTAGAACGCCCAGGATATTAAGAAATTACGCGTATTCCAGCGGTACAAGAAGTGCAGTGGGTACCTTGGGACAGGCCGCACTGTGGCGGACTGTTAACCGGTTAGGAGGGTAATGTGATGTCGGAGAAAAAGTACATTGTTCCGCGAAATGTAAGGTCAAGGGTAGAATTTTTCCCGGGCTTCGGTTTTAAAGAGCTTGCTGCAGTGGGAATGGGCGGTATGGTTGGTTTTGCCCTGCAGTATATAGTTGGCCTGCTGCCATTAGCTTTTAAGCTCCAATCTTTTATAAAAATTGTTGTGGTAACTATCTGTGTAGGTGTTCCTTATATGCTGGTGAAACCGGACACGGCGGGCAATACGCTGCTCCAGCAGCTGCAGGCCTATAGAAACTGGTCTGGCAGGCGAAAAAAGTATTTGTTCAAAAGGAGTGATGGCAAGTGAAGCTGCCGAAATTTTCTATTCTAGTACGAAGAAAGTCTCAGGCGGATAAAAAGGGTAGGACCGATAAGGAGGATACCGTGCAGCACTGGCTGCCGATAGAGGATATATATGACGGAATGCTAATTACCAAAGACGGGCGCAGGACTGCTGTTGTAAGAGTAGAACCTGCGCCTTTTAATCTTTTATCGGAGCGGGAAAAGGAAAGGCGGATTAAGGCACTGTACGAAGCTATCCAGGCTCTTAATTCCCGGGTGCAGATTTGCTGCGTGCCTAGGCCCATAGATTTAGATGGCTATATTTCCGAGTTGGAAGAAAAGCTGAAGGAGGCAGACCCTGCCAGGCGTACGGTATTGCGGGGATACAGGGATTATGTTAGAGGTATTGTTTCCGGTGCAGAAGCAGTCGAACGGCGTTTTTACATTTTGATGTCGGCGGAGGATAAGGAGACTAAAGAAGAACTGCATAAAAAGGTGCGGGAGTTTGTGGAAATGCTGCGCCGGGCAGAACTATCCGCCCATGCGTGTACTGATCACGAAGTGCTTGACTTGCTGTTTTGTTTCTTCCATCCTTCCCAAGCTGCATTTGAAAGAGCTGAGGTTCCGGCTGTTACTTCGTCTTACAAGACAACCACAGTAAAGGAGTTGTTGGAAAATGGCCTTGATTGATTTAATTGCCCCACCGGCTTTGGGGTTTAATAGATTTGATACGGTATTTGGTGACCAGGTGGCGCAGGTTAAGGTAGTGCTGGACTTTCCCCCGGCAGTAGATAAGGCCTGGTTGTCACGGCTGGCCAATATGCCGGGAGTGGCATTGAGCTTCCACATGGTGCCTTCAGACCCTATGGATTTATTAAAGGCATTGAATAAAAGCGTGCAGGAATATACTTCCCGTCTGCATGCCGGAGGAGATGCTTTGTCCCAGTCCCGGTGGGAGCAGTCCTTAAACAATGCCAAGGAATTGCTCAAAAAAGTGGACCAGGAATCGCAGAAGGTCTATAAAACGGTGCTGGTAATCCTGGTGGTCGCGCCTAATGCTGAAGAATTGGCAAGACGGTCCCGGGAGGTTGAAGCTGCCTGCGCAGGTGCCGGGATGAAGGCCAGGACTGCAGTTTTTCGCCAAGAAGACGGCCTGAAAGCAGCCGCACCTTTTGGCATTCTTCCGGGGGATATGGAGGAGTTTGCTGGCAAAGAGATGCCGGCAGAGACCATAGCTGCGTCTTATCCCTGGACGGCTTCGGGTGTTAATCATGGCCATGGTACGGTTATTGGCAGGGATAGTTCAGGTGGGTTAATACTCATTGACCGGTGGGAGCCTCCGGAAGGGTCCGGTATCACCAATCCCAACATGAATATTCTGGGTACCAGCGGCGGGGGGAAATCGTTCGCTGTAAAGACCATCTTACTGCGCGAATACGCCCTGGGTGCTCGGATACTTATATTGGACCCGGAACGTGAATATCGAAAAATGTGCCGGGAGCTGGGCGGCACCTGGATTAATGCGGTGGGCGGAAAAAGTATTATCAATCCTCTGGAAATACGCCCGGTGCCGGATATTGACCCGGATGACGAAGAGGAAAACGAAAAGTCCAGAGGCCCTTTAGCTTCTCACTTGCAGAGGCTTAAGACCTTTTTCCAGCTTTATCTTCCGGGTTTGGATGACATTGAACGGGCAGAGCTAGAAGACGCGTTGCTGGAGGCATATCGGCAGAAGGGCATTGAGTGGGAAACCAGGCCGGAAGCAGTTGATCAGTGGCCTACTGTTAAAGATGTGTATGAACAGTTAAAGAGCAAGCGTTTATCGGTTCTATTTAAAAGTGCCGTTGAAGGTGCCGACAGTTCTCTATGGCTGGGACAGACCAGTATTCCTCCCATAAGCGATTTTACCGTGCTGGATATACGGGATTTAACTGATGCGGCTGATGAAGTGAGGAAAGCTCAGTATTTTAACATATTATCCTATGCCTGGGATCTGGTTCGGGAAGGGAGAGCTACCGGTAAGAAAACCTTTCTGGTGGTGGATGAAGCGTGGCTTCTTGCGGACCCCAATACTCCCCAGGCAATAGGTTTCTTGCGGGACCTTTCCAAACGGATAAGAAAGTACCAAGGCTGCCTTGTAATAGTTACGCAGAATATAGTTGACTTTTTGGCTCCGGAGCTGGCCCGGCTGGGGCAGCCGGTGATAACCAATGCCAGCCAAAAGCTGCTCATGCGCCAGGAGAGCAGGGACTTAGAAGCGCTGCAGGAGTTGTTTAAGCTGTCTGAAGCAGAAGTGGATCTGTTGGCCAATGCCAGGAAAGGAGAGGGGTTGCTCCTGGCGGGAAACCAGAGGGTGCATACGAAAATAGAGGCTGCACCCCATGAGTTTGAGGTGATTGCGTAGTGGCTGCTCCTGCGTGGTTGGTAAAGCTGGGGAAAATAGCGGCTCAGGATTTAGCGGGAACTGAGGCCGGGGAAAAGGTAGCTAAGGCGATTGCGGCGGTTGTATCTGCTGTAATCGCCGGTTTATTATCTCTGCTGATAGCTGTTCCTTCTGCCTTTCTGCATATTCCCGCGGTGGAAGTTGAGGAAGCAGCGAATTTTATGCAGGCAGTAAAAGAAGTTTCCGAAACTACGGTGACTGATGATGATCCGGAAGGGGTGGAAATACCGTGGAAGGAAGTAACGGCGGTTGCTGGAGTGCTGTACCATCAAGATTTTTCCGGGGTTTCGGAGGGAGAAATAAAACGGCTGGCCAGATATTGGATAGAAAAGCACGAAAAGAAAGATAAGGATGTATGGTATGACGAGCAGGGAAAAAAGCATGTGGATATAGAGATTATTACCTGGTACACTCTTCGGAGTATGGGAGAAGTTTTAGATGAATTAAATTTCTCTAAAGAAGACAAAGAGATAACATTTAATTATTTGCGGGCATTAAACGAGGGCGGAATGCGTCCGCCCCGAGGTTGGAAGGCGGTTCCTCGTCAAGGGTGGTGCTGGCCGGTACCGGGATATGATAAAGCCCGGGATATCAGCAGTGCTTACGGCTTTCGTGTTCACCCTATCGATAACTTGCCGTCATTCCATCGGGGTGTGGATATTGTTGCCGGCCGCGGTACTATAGTTGTCAGCGCGAAAGATGGTATTGTGCAAACTGTGGGTGAAGATGAAACTTTTGGCCGGTACCTGGTTATAGAAAGTGGTTTATATACCTTCAAGTATGCTCATTTACAGAAAGTGCTTGTTAGCGAAGGGGAGCAAGTGGAGTTGGGTGACGTAATAGGCAGAGTGGGTAATACGGGGAAAAGTACCGGGCCTCACCTGCATTTTGAGGTGAAGTTTTTGGGAGAACATCAGAATCCTTTGAACTTTTTCTGAGTTCTCGCTTTTGACTGGATTTTAGAAAACACAAGGGGGAGTGGTATTATGTATGCAATACTGGGTAGAAATACCGTCCGGACGGTTGCCCGCCTGCTGAAGGACAGGGGGCTGGATGATGCACAGGTCCAAGTAGTCGATTCGGGCGAAGGACCGCAGGCCCTGGAGGAGGCTTCCAGGGTCCCTGCCGACATCCTTCTTTTAGATGTTAAGACGGGCCCGGGCCTGGGGCCTGCTGTACTGCGCTACCGGCTGAAGAGGCAAAAGGTGAGGGTTATCCTCCTGGCACCGGGGAGTAAGCCCGGCGATGGGGAAGTGGCTTCTATTGTACAGGCTGGCGTGTATGATATAGTGACGGACCTTTCAGAGCTGGAAGAAGTTTTGGACGGAGAACCGGCAGGCCTGGAGGCTGCCGCAAAATGGTTGGATCCGGGGCTTGCTCCCGACGAACCTAAAGAAAAAGAAAGGATAAAAGTGATAGAAAAGCGTGTGGCTGTCAGTCAACGGCCTGTTTTAATAGCAGTGGCGGGTACTGCTTCGGGTGTGGGTACTACTGCGGTAGCGTGTGCTCTGGCCGGTTTTTTAGCACGCTGCAAGCACCGTACTGTGCTGGTAGAGGCGGGAGAGCCGAGCCTGGAAATAATCACCGGGTTGGATATCGGGAAGGAACCGCTACCGTGGGTGCCCAATTTGGATGTTTGCAGGAATAGCACACCGAGAGACCTGGTGCGGGCAAGAAAACATTCGTATGTAGTAGCAGACCTGGGAATGCGATCTTATAATGAGCTGATTCAAATGGATGCGGATCTGATAATTGTAATTTTACCGCAGATACATCGGATTAGTCGCGCGGTTGAATGGTTGAAGGAAGGAGCAAAACTGGGGAATATAGGAGAAATACAATATGTGATTCCGGGCAATGAAAAAATCGGAAGTAAAACAATGGAAATGTGGGGGGCTATTTGTCTTAAAATGGTGGAAGAGAGATATGCAGATATAGATGGCTATATGTTTCTTATGCCTCTGGGTGAAGTAACAAAATGGCCGCCCGGATACGGAAAGGGTGATGCAGAATTAGATAAAGCCTGCAGTCATATTCTTGCGGATGTGATGCCGGATATGCCGGAGAGAAAACGTAAGTTTTCTTTTAACGTGATTTCTAAACTTGTTGGGAAATATTGAAAAACTAAATTGACCGAGGTTACCAAAGGAAAAGGAGTCTTGATATACCTGGTGTTTTGTTAGACATGTCAAGACTCTTTTTTTTTTAATATACTTGCTGCAGTTTCAATAAAAGGTTTTTTGAAACATTTGCTGAGAATTTTAGACATATTTCGACATTTTTTGGCAAGGGATTTTATTTTTTAAAAAGAAAAATATAGTACTGAGTATATAATTTGAATCTAATGCTTTAAAAGCAGGTGATAGATTTGTATGTACCCAAAGAACTAAAAATTGGTTCGCTCTATAAACGTAAATACCTCCATGATTTATATGGTGGACAACAACAAGGAGGGATTAGTACTCCACGCTCTTACCCGTTTATTTTTTTATTTAGTAGTGATAGAGGTAAAGACTATGGTTATGAAGATGGCTGGAAAGAAGATGGATTTTATCACTATACGGGAGAAGGTCAGAAAGGAGACATGAAATTTGAGCGTGGCAACAAAGCAATACGGGACCACGTACAAAATGGTAAAGCACTTCTTTTATTTGAAACTTTGCCAAATGGTTTGAGAAGATTTGTAGGACCAATGGACTATGTTGACCATTATTATAAAGAAATTCCAGATGAAGAAGGGAATTTACGTCGAGGTATAATTTTTAGATTAACTCCAGCGTCTATAGATTTTTATTCAGTTATTGAACAGATATCTAGTGAAGGATTAGCATTTTTGTCTAAACGGGAAACTGCGTTAGTGGCAGTAGCAAAATCAACTGGGTTTCAGAAAAAGGAAGGAAAAAGAAATTATTATCAACGAAGTGCTCAGGTTGCAAGCTATGTGTTGGAGCGAGCCAATGGTTTCTGTGAAGCTTGTGGTAGACCAGGTCCTTTTGACCGACCAGATGGTACTCCTTATTTAGAACCACATCACATTCGACGTTTATCAGATAATGGTCCGGATGATCCTAGGTATGTTATTGCCTGTTGTCCCACTTGCCATAAAAGAGTTCATTATGGTAAAGACGGAGAAGAATTTAACGAGAGTTTAGCTAAAAAGGTTTTAAGGATAGAAGAAGCTATTGCTTCTGAGAATTTTATAGTTGTTACAGCTGCAATCTTAGTCAATGACGAAGGAAAAGTACTTATTACACAGAGGAATAGTAAGGGATATCTGGCGAACAAGTGGGAGTTTCCTGGTGGAAAGGTAAAGCCGGGAGAGACACTTGTTGAATGCCTTTGTCGAGAGATAGAAGAAGAATTAGCTTTGAAGATAAAAAGACCGGAGCCATTTTTAATGGTGGATTATAAGTATCCTGAATTTCATGTTAGGTTGTTTAGTTTCTTAACTGGAGTTGAATATGGAAGTATAAATTTGAAGGAACACCAAAAAAGTAAATGGGTAAGCATACCTGAGTTAAGTTCCTTTGATTTAGCAAAGGCAGATAGGCCGATTGCTGAGGTTTTGAAAAGTCAAGTTACTTTGAAACAAAGAATCATACGGCCTGCTCAAAGTTCACTTCATTGATGTAGGCCAGGCCAATGCAATTTTGCTCCAGCTTCCTTCCGACCAAAACATCTTGATTGACGGCGGAAACAACGATGACGGGAACTTGATTGTAAACTACCTTAAATAGCAGGGCGTTAAACGGCTTGACCACGTTTTCGGGACCCACCGGGCAACCATGTTGGTGTTTAAATCATAGCGCCTAGCTACTACGGCGCTGTTACTTGTTTCCATTGCTTCCTTAACTATCTGTTGCTTGAACTCTGGAGAATACTCTTTCTCTGCATTCTTATTACCCCCTATACCTTATTTTTATGAATTAAGGCTCTCGTTGTCCAATTTGGTTAGGGGGCTAAATAGGGAAAACCTTTTGGCTCGGTCGTGAAAACAGTTGAGTATGGATATATTAGAGCTTTGCTAGAAATGTAATACTGATTTTCTATGAATTTGGATAATTTTGTTAAATTATACAAACATTATAAAATAAGAGTTAACTAACGTTAAAAATTTCCCTTTATGCTCTGGGAGTTTTATTTTTCAACATAACCGGGTCCGCTACATAGTGTTCCGGCTATAAAAAATACTGAGTTTTCAAAAAAGTATCCATAAAGGTCTAACTAAACAATAAATGAAAATTTCCTAAAATATCCTGTTATGGAAAGGAGGGTAAATTTAGGTTATTTGCATGTCTTCAATAGTGGAGGTGGTAGTTTGCGAGTGAGCATTATTCTTGCACCCGGGGAAATGAAACAGCATGTTATATTTCCCCTTGATTTTCGACGGCACTTTATCTCTCTGATCAAGAGTATGTTGGAGAATTCGCTGGTGTTTAACCGTTTTAAACAGGAACGACCAGGCTATAGTCCCTATGTATTTTCAGTAAATTTTCAAAAGATCGTAGATATCGATACGAGGACGCAGCAGATGTGTGTGAGGCCGCCTGTATACCTTTTGTTTTCTACCGGCATATATGAGGTAATGACAGCGCTGTGTAACGGCGCAATAAGTCTGAGAGGACAGAATACAATTTTGGGCTTAAAACTTCGCTATATCAACCTTCTGCCCCTGAAAGAGATTAAGTCTTCCCCACAGGTCTTCAAAATTCGGGGACACGCAGTACTACGCGGGCGCAACGGTTATATAAATGCGGCTGAAAGCACAGTAGAAGAATTAGAAGAGGCCATAAATACCCATCTTCTAAAACAACATGAGTTCCTTCGGCAAGAGTACGGACAGAGCTTAAGCCCCAGAATTGGGAAGATAAAGGTTATACCTTCCGCATCCAGCTATCACAAAGGTGTATGCAGTCATTACGGCGGTTGGCTGACTACCCTGCAGGGTAGTATTGCACTGGATGGGTCTGCCGACAGCCTGCAATTTTTATATAACTTTGGTTTGGGTGTGCGTACGGGTCAGGGATTCGGCCTACTGGAGGTGAGATAGCAGCATGACAAAACCTGTAACCATATATCCCTCCACCTGGTATTACAATGCCTGCGTCCAGGGATTTTTGGAAATACTGGCCTGGGGGCTGGGTGAGGATACGGTCAGAAGCTTCCTCCATAACGATGGTACGGTTAAGATACCAGCAAAAGTAATGGAAGCAGTGTTCAGCACGAGGGATGTAGTTATGCCTGAGGGTTATCCTTGTTTGGATGGTGGGAAAGTGCCGGACGGGGTCAAGGAGCTAAAACGGATAACCTGGTGGTGGGGTAAGAAGAGCTATGAAATGGAGTTTGGTGAAGGCCAGGATAAAGAAATAGACCCAAAGGAGCTACTATTAAAAGTGATAAAGACATTTTTTAAAAAAAACGGGCTATACCCTAACCTTATTAACCTAGGTACCTATAAGGAAGAGAAAAGAGTAGAACTTTTAAATAATTGGTTTGTAAGAAATTTAGCAGCAAAAAATCAGTTAAATTGCAGTTTTTGTGGGGAAAAATTCGTCTTTGATTTCCAGGATAGCCTTTACAAAAGCTTTTTTACTAGATCGGTATCCCGGGATTTAGGGAGCTCACCTGATAAAGTCCCAAATTTTTTCTGGAATGGCCGACCCGATGTGCTAATGTGCCAGCAATGTCGTTCGTACCTTTTATGTTTTCACATTGTCCACAAGAAAGGGTATTTTATCAACTCTGATTCTCTGAAAATAAACTGGTACTTAAACAGCTTGATTAGGAATGAAATTAAAACTGAAAGTTATCAGAAGGCTTTGTTTAATGCTGTTCCTTTTAATAGCCAACTAAGGAGCACCTTGGGAAGTTGGGGGCTTCAGAGCATGGAAGTAATATTTGTAGAAAAAAAGATAAGAAAAGTAGAGGGCAAAACACGAACAGAAGAAGTAATTAACTATTCCTCATTATCCGGCAGGCTGGCCGAGCTTTTTTTAAATCCAACAATCACATCTCTTTTAGGAAAGCTGCACCACCAAAAAGTGTGGGATGCTGTATTGCAGGAAAAATTTGAGTATTTACTTACCATAATATACAAATCGCTCCGTGTTGGCCTCACAGGGGAAAACCGAAACGAAGATCCTGAAGCTATTATAACAAAGGGCAATAAAAATGATATGATGAGGATTTTTGCCCTTATTAGGCTGTTTTACGAAATAAGAAAGTACTTAAAGAAGAAAGGAGGTGTTTTTGTGAGCACGCTCGACCTAAAAGAGATTCGCCAAGCTGCCAAAGAAGGCCCTTTCTCCTTAGATGACAACTCAAAGAAAAGTCTTATCTTTCGCCTGCTGGAATTAACCCGACTTAATAAAAAATCCGAAGTTTACCATTTGCTAATGAGAACTTATGTTGCAAAAGGTAAGCCTTTTCCTTACTGTTTGGCGCATCTTTTTGAAGTAAGGGATGATGAATTATTTAAAACCGGTATTTATGCCTATATCTCAGGGATAAAAATCTCTGAAGAAAATAATGAGGAAATTTAACTGAAAGGAGATGTTAAATTATGGAAATCAAGGCCAAGGGCATTACAGCCACTGTTGTTTTTGAGAGTTCGGCAGTTAATGGAGACGAAAAGCTAAGCGAAAATATTACTTCAATAAAAAAACTATCCCGTATTAATGGAACATATTCCTTTCTAAGCAGAGCCTTTATACGGCACCATATGTTCAGTACTTTAAACCAGCTTTTTGATTGGAAACCTGCGCCGGTTAAGATGGACCGAAGTGTTATTCAGTTTTCCTTTCCTATGGCTAATATTGTTTTGTATCCTGAAGTTGACTTATTCGGTTTTATGTGCACCAGCCCAGATACAGTTAGCAGAAAAGCGCCCCTCGGCATCACAAAAGCCATTTCTCTTGAACCGTGGCAGGGTGATATGGCCTTTTATGCCAACCATGATATGGTGAGTCGGGCGCGGGAGCAGGGAGAAAAATCTAGCCCTAATCTTTATAACAAAGAAGAGCACTATTCCTACTACCGGGTTTCCTTTACCCTGGACCTTACACGTCTGGGCTTGCACGATTGGTATTTTACGACACCTACGGAAAAAAACAAAAAAGCAATAATAAATTGGAGGAAAAAACTGAAAAAATGGATTATTGATAATTTTCCAAAAGTTGCAGTTGAGGATGTTAAGAAGGTTATTGTGAGGAATAAGGTTATATGGGAGGAAAAGAAGGCACAAGGTCTTACCTGGTATAAAATTGATGATATGGGATTTGTGGGAATGAAAGAGGAAAAACAGGAAGAGCAGTTTATGTTACGTTTTCTTCTTACAGATGAAGAATACACGAAGCGCGTCCAACAGGTTCTCACAGTAATAAAAGACGGCTTTATTATGCACTCCAGCACAGAAAATTACGGTGTTAATCCTGTATTTATTGTTGCAGCAACTCTTAAAGTTCCGGCTCCGGTTTTCAATTCAGCTATAAAAATTGGAAAAGATGGGGGTATTGATACTACACCTATTAACAAAACCGCGGAAAATAGTCATATCATTAAAGCCTGGTATTGGAACAATAGTACTCTCCCGCTTATAGGAACTTTAAGTGATAAATTAAACGAATGGGCGGGAATTGGAGAAATTCTTAAAAACGGTGGTTTAAAAATTCAATCATAACGGTGGTGATTATTTTGAAAGTATTAAGGCTGGAATTTTCTGCACCGAGCGCGCATTTCCGTATAGCTCAAAGCAGGGATCCTAGAAAAACATATCCGCTGCCGCCTTATTCCACCGCTATCGGGTTGTTAGCAAATATATTGGGTGATGATGCTAAAATCGACCTAATGTTAAAGGATTCATTTGCGCTGGGAATTTTGTCACAATATGAATTTATAAGCAATGAATATACATGGTTAAGAAATTTACGTTCCAGTGCACATAAAAAACGTTTCTACAGCATTGAGAACAGAACATGGCAAGAAAATACCGAACACCCCGGCGGGCAGAGTCCGGTTACCGTGCAGGTGCTGAATGAAGTAAAAGTCTTTATATACCTTCACCATCCTGCTACAGAGGTTACAAGGTGTCTACAGGAAAATATTGAGCTTCCTGAAAGGTGGTTCAGCCACCTCCACCTGGGGCGCTCCGAAGACTGGGCAGCACCCTGCGGGGCTTCTCTGATTGACCTGAAACTGAGCAAAAAGCCTCAAGATTTTTGCAATGCGCGCCAGTATTACCAGTGGATGCCTAAACCTGAGAACACTTTTATACCGGACGAAACAGAAACAGAAATAGAAAGAGATTATAAAAGATTGTATAAAAAGATGCAGGGGAACCTTTTTCTAGTAACTTCTCTCTATAATTTAGAAAAAGTAGAGTGGTCTGAAAAAGATGGAAAAAAAATTAAAACTGCAGAGATTCGAAATTTTACACACGTACCGGCCCGGCTGTGCAAAAGCCAAGTTCCTTTGCTCGATGCGGTTACTTTTCCCTTGATTTACTGTGATACAGAAATTAAAACCCCTGTGTATCTGGCTAGAATCGGTGTAAAAGAAGGGGGGCACGAGTAAATATGGCACCTGATATACTGGCCAAAAGTAACGGCACTACGCTAGACGAACACACTGACCATGTTCTGCAGTGTATAGAGGCTCTGAAAAAGACAAGCAAAGATTTTTTTCCTCAAGAATGGTGGAGGGCGCTAAGCTATGCTGCCCTGCTCCATGACGTTGGAAAGGTTGATCCTGATTTCCAGAAAAAGCTAGAATCTACAGGTTCCATAACATCCGAGCAAATTCCGCACAGCCTTCTTTCTCTGTTTTTTATCAAACCAGAATTTATCACTTTTCATAACGATGATGAAGTGCTAAGGGGTATCATACTTTCTGCAGTAGCTTTTCATCATTGGCGCGAGAACTTTCCAGATCTGCTACTGGGAAGTCGAAGTACGGATATCAGCAGCCGAGCCGGTGATATCATAAAAAACAGGGCTGAGTGGCGCAGGTTGGCTGATAAACTGCATTACTGCTTGAAAGAAGTGGCTGAAAAGTACGGTTTAGATGGGAAAGCTGTTGGTCTAAATGAGCTGTATGTAGAATACTTATATTACAATAACCTGGGAACCGCCGGTCTTCTTCTGCCACCATATACAATGAAATTTCTGCCGTCTAGGATAAAGGGGATATCTGGTGAAAAGGAGTCTTATGAGAAAATAAGGGTATTTATTGCCGGCAGCCTCATGCGGGCAGATCATTTTGCTTCTTATGTCGAGGACAGCCATAATAAAGTAGCACTACAGGATATCGAGATTCCTGATTACCTGGACTTTTGTCTTTTGAAAAATGCCATGGAGGAGAAATTTGGCGTAGAGTCTTTCTGGCAGGGGAAGTTCTTTGAACGGAAAAAAGGCTTACAGGGAGAAAATCTTATACTTATAGCTCCGACAGGAGTAGGAAAGACAGAATTTGCTTACTTGTGGGGAGCGGGAAAGAAGAATTTTATAACCCTGCCAATGAGGGCTGCAGTTAACGGTATCTGGAGCCGAAGCCGTGAATTTTTTAAAAAAATTAAAGAAGATATGGATGATAAAGTTGCTCTTCTCCATGGAGATGCATCATTGGAAATGTATAGTTTAACTTTAGGAAGCGGTGTTAAGAATGAAGGCAAATCCCTCGAAAAAGATGTCGACTACGAAGGAGAATTAAGACGGGCAGTTGAACTGGCGCGCCATATGTCCAAACCGTATATAGTATGTACCGCCGATCAGATTGCTCCCGCAGTACTACGATACCCAGGTTATGAGCGAATTTTTGCATCTCTTATGAACAGTTGTTTAATTATAGATGAGGTCCAGTCATATGATCCCCGGGCGGCAGCAATTATCACTCACCTCATACAGCAAACCATTTTTTTTGGTGGTAAAGTTTTGCTTATGACAGCTACTTTGCCTGCTTTTATTAAGGAACAAGTCAAAAAACGAACAGGGATTTCTATTGAACAGATTGTAAATCTGCTTGACGAACCAGAATTCAAGGATTTAGCTGATTCAACTAGACACAGAATAAGGTTGAGTATGCATGATGGTAGTTATGACCCTTTTATTCCTGAGATGATTGCAGCAGCCAAAAAAGGAAAAAAGGTGCTGGTGGTGCTTAATACGGTAAAAGCTGCAATGGATGTATTTAAAAAAATTAAGAATATGGGTGATAGAGAAAGCAGTTTTGACACAGTACTACTGCATTCAAGATTTACTCAAGAGAGAAGAAAAGAGTTGGAAAATCAGGTTTATCATTATATGCCTAACCATAAGGAGCGTGAAACAGCAGGCTGCATAGTGGTTTCTACCCAGATAGTGGAAGCATCTCTTGATTTGGATGCAGATATATTGTTTACGGAGGCAGCTCCAGCAGACAGCCTTATCCAGCGGATGGGGCGGGTATACAGAAGATACGCTCGTAGTACAGGGGACAACGCTCCTTCCGATGCAAATGTGGTGATAATGGTTCAGAGGGCAAAAAAGGGCAGCAAAAAAGGGCTTGCCTCTGGGATTGGAACTATAAGGAGCTCTCGCAGCAGTGCTGTATATGATTTTGATTTGACGATGCTTACCCTTGTAATTCTTCTTGCCTTAGGAAGTGGGGAAATTGAGGAAATTACAACGAAAAATATAATAAACCTTATCAAAATAGAAGAGTGGGAAAAATGCTTTTCTGCTTCAAAGAGCAGGGAATGCAATCAGAGACTTATACAATTACTGAATCAACTGATCAGCAAATACGGTCTGGAGTTTACCGTTTCCGAGAAAGAGAAAATGCAGTGGGTGGACGTATGTTATCAATTACTGACCGATTTGTATAACGGGCGGAAAAAAACAGGAAAGCATTTTTCGGATCATTTATGTAGTTATCTAGATAGCTATTATGAGACTTTAAATATTCTTGACCAAGGTTACTGTTCAGAACGTAAAACAGATGCCCAAAATATTTTTAGAAAGGTGAGAAATGCTACTATAATACCTAAAAATATGAAAGGGGACTTTTATAAAGAAGTTGCTGATTGGGTTAGGGATTGCTGCGGAAATCTGAGCTATATAGAGTTTGCCAATAGAATACTGTACAAGTACACGGTCGACTGTCCCTGGAGAGAAGTTGCTAAAAAAGAGGATTCATTTCGTGTTAATGTCAATGAAATTGTTTCTCTTATTGGTGACAGCAGTATTCAGACTAATGTTCAGAACAAGCTTCGACGGTGGCTGGCCGGTATTTATGTAGTTAACATTCTTTATGACGATGAGAAAGGCTTGATGTATGATGAATGATACTGCTGCGGTACAATTAGAATCGATAAGAATAACTGGAACCCTTGTCTCCTACTATTTTATTTGCCGACGCAAGCTATGGCTGCATGCAAAAGGTTTGAACCTAGAAAACGTCTCAGGCAATGCTGATGTTATTAAGGGCAGAATACTGCACGAAAGCCGGTTCAAGCGCGAAAGCAACCGTGACTTTGATTTTGACAATGTTAAAATTGATTTTTTTAAGTATGGAGACCAGGTATATGTACACGAGGTGAAGAAAAGCAAAAAATTTGAGGAAGCGCATATATGGCAGTTGAAATACTACATTTATACCCTCCAAAACCGAGGCGTAAATTGCTCTGCCGGTGTACTTCACTATCCTGCCAGCATGAGAAAAGTAGATATACAGCTTACAGAAAAAGATAAAGATTTGCTGGAACAAGCCCTGGAAGATATACAGCATATTC
Organism: Thermoanaerobacteraceae bacterium; assembly: GCA_017656305.1. Classification (GTDB taxonomy): domain Bacteria; phylum Bacillota; class JADQBR01; order JADQBR01; family JADQBR01; genus JACDOG01. Next base: position 65,526 of record JACDOG010000008.1, on the reverse strand, counting down.
TACAGGAGGCCCGTGCACCAGCAAGGCTTGATAAAAAATTTTGCAGAAAATGTGCATATTATGACTTTTGCTACGTATGATGGGGGAATTACTGTGAGCAGGACTTACTATCTGTTTTCGGCTGGAACGCTGAAAAGGAAAGACAATACTCTGGCTTTTGAAACTGATGCTTCTCGTCGCGTGATTCCGGTGGAAGATGTCGACCATATTTATTGTTTTTCTGAACTTAACTTTAATACCAAATTACTGGATTTTTTGGGACAGAACCAAATATGCTTGCATTTTTTCGATTATTATGGCAATTACACCGGCAGTTTCATTCCCCGAGAGGCCCAGCTATCCGGGTATTTGGTAGTTCAACAGGTTAAACATTATCTTGATAAAGAGAAACGGCTGATGCTTGCCCGTGCCTTTGTTGAAGGGGCTATACATAATATACGCCGCAATCTAGAAAAACGAGAGGATAACGAAACCTGCCAAAAAATTGATGCTTATAGGAAAGCATTGAAAGATACTACAACAATAGAGGATGTTATGAGTATAGAAGCGCATACCCGCAAGCTGTACTACTCCCGATGGGAAGATATTACGGGCTGGGAATTCGGAGGTCGTAGCAAAAGGCCTCCAGGAAATGCATTAAATGCGCTGATTTCCTTCGGCAATGCAATAACCTATACCACAATACTAAAAGAAATCCACCGCACGGCGTTAAATCCGACTATAAGTTTTTTACATGAACCTTCTGAACGTAGATTTTCTCTTGCTCTTGATGTTGCCGAGGTTTTCAAGCCTGTTTTTGTAGACAGGTTGATATTTAAGTTAATCAACCTTAATATGCTGAACAAAAAGCATTTTGATACCCGGGTAAACTCATCATACCTGACAGAAGAAGGCAGAAAGATTTTTATAGCCGAATATGAGAAGATGATGGAGAAAACTATTTTGCACCGAAATTTAAAAAGAAAAATTAAGTATAAAGGTTTGGTTCGCCTTGATTTGTACAAGCTGATTAAACATATCTTGAAAGAAGATACCTACACTCCTATGAAAGTGTGGTGGTAGTATTAGGGTTATACTCATATACGATATTAATACTGAAGATAGGGAAGGTAGGAAACGGCTGGTTAAAACTATGAAGACCTGCCGAAAATATTTGACGCATGTTCAAAAATCGGTATTTGAAGGAGATTTGCCAGAAGGAAAAGTGGCACTTTTAAAGAGAGATTTGAAATCTACCGTTGACAGGGAACGTGATTTTGTCATAATTTATACCCTAAATGATGGGAGTAAAATGCAACGTGATATTATTACAAATACCCCTGATCCAACCGATAACTTCATATAATAACTTGTGTGACTGTAAATGCAAAACCGAGAGTTTGACGCAAAAACTAATCTTTCTATACTGTCAATCCCAAGAGAATTCTATACTTCGACTGCGGTAACCATCGTCCATAGAGGAATTTGAACTTCTAATTTTTCTTTAAATCTTCTTACTTCTGATTTGTAACCATCGTCCATAGAGGAATTTGAACCCAAGAACTTTATTTATTTCTTTTGTTTCAACCCCGTAACCATCGTCCATAGAGGAATTTGAACTCAAATAAGGATAAGGTTTAACCAATATTATCAACCGTAACCATCGTCCATAGAGGAATTTGAACGAACTTATTCTAACTTTTGTTGCATCTTCTGGATTGTAACCATCGTCCATAGAGGAATTTGAACCTAATCAAGCGATATATGTAACAGCAAGCAGCATGTAACCATCGTCCAAATTCGAAAAAACTGAAAGCCTTAAATGACGAGGCATAGGCAGAAACTTCTTCGGTAAACGGTAATTTTTGCAGCGATTTTAAAAAAACAAAAATCCCAAAAACGTATTATTTTTGGGCATTTTGGTGGATTGAAACAGTCTAAGTCTATTTGTTCTGTTGTCAAATCTTTGTATGACCTGTTTTTGCTCTAAACTAAAGTAGTGAAAAATATTTTTGTGTAAATAGCGATTGAAAAAAGTATAAGGTGTACCCTCTTATATTGGCTAATGATAGCACTAAACAATTCTAAAAGGATGGTACACCTTTGGAAGTCAATTTACTGAGTATATAAGCATGTTAAAGTGGATCCCATTGTCAAGACACCAGAAAATGAAATTTAAGATACAAAAGTGCCTCCTCTCATAATGTGTTTGACTAATCTAGGGATCCCAGTTTATTTAAAAGCCGACCCCGGCTTCTAACCGTAAAGTAAGCCCGTTCATTTTACCCTTGACAGTGAGTGGCCCGCATGGTAAGCTGTCCAGCTGCACAGGCACCTCCCTCCAAGGGGTGGCTCCCAAGTCTGTGTAAGGATGAACACCGTACTCTGAGGCAATTTGCGATATTGTTTTTTCTTCTTTTAATACTTCCTGAACTACTTTCGCCTTAAAGGCGGCTGAATAATTTTTTCTCATGGTTTTATTGTATCTTAAATTAGCCTTTTATGCTGTCCGAATTTCTGGGGCCATTATAACACTTCCATAGCACAGCCGCACCAAGGGCATTTAATGTTAAGCTGTTTACGTTGATTTGCTTCAGGTACAAATTGAGTACGGCATTGTTTACAGCAGTATTTTTGACGACTTTTACGATCGCGGCCGTACTTCCACAAAAAGTTACTTGAGCACTTGGGACAAGATAAGTTAACCATTTTCGTAGAACCTCCTCTGTTTATGTCTGGGGGTGAAGCTGGGAACTTACACCAACAGCATAAACACTGGGGTTCTACGATTGCAAATATGATTTAAGTTAACAGAACTATTTTACTTAATGGGGTGGTTAAATGTGGAAGAAAAATTGCTCTATAAAAAGAAAGTAGATTTATCTTTATTCAAATATGGTCTAACCATTCCACAAAGACTTCACAGGGAGTTTCTCAATGGTCCGATAAAACACATTCCCCGAGGGCATTCTATAACCGGTTATTTGGTTTATAACGGGACCGAGTATCCAATAAGAATAGGCAATGCTGATGCCATCGGTAGAAAAAATGATACTCTTAGAATTTTGTATCAGGGTCCAGAGCTTAGGCAACTAATGAAAGCCCTCTTTCCTGAGAGTTACAACTTTTTATGTGATCCTGTCAGTGGCGAGTTACGGAAACGTAAAATTCCGGATGATAAAACTGAATACCTCTATATATTCAGTACTGCAAAACCCTATCATTACAGGATAACCAAAGTAGCCGCTCCTGATCAAAAACAAGTAATTGCTAAAAATCCGAAATGGCATAGAGACGAACTGATATTAGCCTTAGACCTCTACTTTAAAATTGACTTAAACAAAAGTAGTCCAGAACACCCAAATGTCATTGAACTTAGCGAGTTATTAAACAAGCTCCCGATCCATTCTAACAGGCCAAACCAGGAAAAATTTTGTAATCCAAACGGAGTACATATGAAGTTGATGAATTTTCGAGCCATTGATCCAAACTACCCCGGAAAGGGCTTACAGAGAGGAGGAAAATTAGAAACAGAAATTTGGGACGAATTTGCCACAGATAGAAAATTGCTGTCCAGAGTAGCGCAGCAAATTAGAAACACAGTTGCTGGCGAAATTGCTCAATCAGTTGCAAATTCTTCGGAAGACGAAGAAGAATTAGAGTTCCCAGAGGGAAAAATACTTTACCGTATTCATAAAGCTAGAGAACGTAATCAAACGCTGGTAAGAAAGGCTAAAGAAATTGCGTTAAGACAGAATAACGGAAGGTTGAAATGTGAAGTCTGTGGGTTTGACTTTAGAGAAGCATATGGTGAAATAGGGGAGGGATACATTGAGTGTCACCATATTATCCCTGTTTCTGAGTTAGACCTCGGAGCAAAAACAAAGCTAACGGATCTTGCTCTGGTTTGTTCAAACTGTCATCGAATGTTGCATAGGAAAAGACCCTGGATTACAATTGAGCAATTGAAACACTTGTACAAAAATAACCGTTAGTTTCGCTGGTTTTAAAAATCTAGTCTCCGTCATAGTAACAATTGGAACAGATGAAAACAATAAACCGGGCTGACCCCCTAAATTATGAAACATTTCGTCGATCTTCAATAGTGTAAAAACCCCTCTGGGGATCGACGCCAAATTTGAAATAGCTGAAAGCCCTAAATGACGGGGCACAGGCGGAATCTCTTTTGGTAAACGGTAATTTTTGCAGTGATTTTAAAAAAAACAAAAATCCCAGAAACGTATTATTTTTGGGCATTTTGGTGGGTTTTTGATCCGACTAGAGGGGAAGAAATTAAATTAACTGCCGACAAACTCCATAATCTGAGTAAAATGAGAAAACATACTTATTTTTGTTTAATTTTTTCGCATAAGAAATCTTATTCGAAAAAAATATTAGAAATTTTTCTGATAATGCAGGAAAAATTACCCTCTAACTAGAAAAAATTATTTCGGATATTCTTTATACGGAAATGATGTCCTATGTACGACCTTGTTTTTGAATTTGAAGTCCACCTCAGGGAGAAGGATGCAAGTCCTTTCACCGTACATGCATACCTTTCTGACCTGAAAAAATTTATAAAATGGTATCGGGATACGGTCGGTGAACTACCTGAAGTGGGTGTAGTCGGCCCGCTGGATATAGCAGAATTCAAGAGGTACCTTCAAAACCGGAAGCAGAAACCGGCCACGATAAACCGGGCTTTACGTTCTTTGAAGGCATTTTTTAAGTGGGCTGTAGAAAAGGGCCGCATCGACCAGAACCCTGCCGGGGACATAAAACCCGTATCCGAAGTCAAGAATGCACCTAGGGCACTGGGGAGGAAAGAACAGCAGGCCTTAATGCGGGCCGTGCAGAAATCCGGCAGGGAAAGAGACATTGCTATTATTACTTTACTTTTGCACACGGGCTTAAGGGTTTCCGAGCTGTGTGCATTAAATATAGATGATGTAACAATTAAGGAAAGGAGCGGGCATATTATTGTCCGTTCAGGGAAAGGAAATAAATACCGGGAAGTGCCGTTAAACCTTACGGCCAGAAGAGCATTGAAGGGCTGGCTTGAAGTAAGGGGGAACGATCCCGGTCCACTGTTTCCAGGAAGGGGAGGCAGGCATATAACCGCACGGAATATTGAGTATATGATATCCAGGTATGCCTATGACGCCAGACTGGAGAACGTAACCCCGCACGTTTTAAGACACACTTTCTGCAAGTCTCTTGTGGATGCCGGGGAGAGTCTGGACAGGGTGGCGGTGCTTGCTGGCCATGCTGATTTGAACACAACAGCTAAATATACCAGACCTACAAGGAAGGACCTTCAGAACAGCGTAGACAAGCTGGCTTGGGAATGAATTTTGCTGAGGTATTTAGGAGGAAGATAAAATTGAATATGTATCAGGTTATAACGAAACTGAGCCAGGAATGGAGGGGGAAAGGATATCTTTGTGAAAGTTACCCGCTGGTTTCTAAGCTTTTAACACAGAAAATGAAATATGAGTGAAAGAATGCGAGTGATACACAGTCGACCAGAGAGATGTATATGCAACATAGTCGCATATCTTCCAAATATGGAAAGATATCCGACCTGTTCGAATATAAACAAATTGTACGACCTTTTTAAAAGAAGGCCGTTGAATTGTTTAGGAGATTTTAGCTCTTAATATGCGCATATTCTGGCATTTTTATTGTTTACCTACGGATCTAAATTATAAATAAGATTATAAAATGAGGTGTTGACTATGATAGAAAAAAAATTAACAAAACAACAAAAGGAATTTATTATAAAACTTATTCAAGAAGGAAAAGAATTGCCTGAAGAATTTAAGTATCAACTTTTCCCTACAAAACAGAAAGAATATGAGCTTGTTTATGCAGGTAAGATTAGAAAAGAAGATTTACTTGCTAATGAAGATGGTGTTTTCCCTGTTCCTTTACAGATTGATAAAGTTTTTAACGGAGAAGAACATGAGGCCTTTGACGATAACTGGAAAAATATGATTGTTTTTGGGGATAATTTGCAGTTTCTAAAAACGATTTATGAAAATAAAGATCCTTTAATAAAAGATAAGGTCAAAGGCAAAGTAAAGCTTATTTATATTGATCCACCGTTCGGAACAGGTGATGAATATGATGGAAATAAAGGGCAAAGTGCTTATAGTGCTAAAAGAAAAGGTGCTGAATTTGTTGAATTTTTAAGGAGAAGACTAATTTTAGCGAAAGAAATTTTAGCAGATGATGGTAGTATTTTTGTAAGACTTGATTATCATTTTGGACATTACGTAAAAGTTATAATGGATGAAATTTTTGGAAAAGAGAATTTTAGAAATGAAATTGTAGTAAAAAGAACCAGGACACTGAAAGGAGAACATAAACAATTTGCCACAGCAACAGATACAATCTTTTTTTATGCTAAAAATAAAGATTTTTTGAATTTTTACGGGTACAGAAAATTAAAACCAAAGAAAGAATGGAAATGGGTAGATATGCACTTACCTGGAAGTAGAAAAGACGAAAGTTTATTATATAGAAATATTTTTGGGAAAAAAGTTAAAGCTCCAGAGGGTAGAAGGTGGGCGTTAAGTCAAGAAGGATTTGATGATGCAATTGCTCAGGGATTGGTAAGATGGAATGAAGAAAAACAAATGCCAGAATTTTTAACTAAGTGGGAAACAATAGGTTCTAACTGGACAGATATCCCGGGATATTCAAAAAAATATGATTATCCAACAGAAAACTCCGAAGAATTATTGGAAAGAATTATAAAATCAGTTACAAAAGAAGGAGATCTTGTTTTAGACTTCTTTGCAGGCTCAGGTACAACAGCAGCAGTAGCTGAAAAACTTGGTAGAAGATGGATAGTTTGTGATATTGGAAAATATTCTTACTACACTATGCAAAAAAGGATTTTGACAATACAAAGCAGTAAAGATTTGGAAAATCCCAAAAGGAAATATGGCAAAAAAGCGAAGAGCTTTATAACAGCAAGGCTTGGACTATATGATTTAAAGCAGGCTTTGGATATGGAATGGGAGAGATATTTAAGTTTTGTATCTCAGCTTTTTGAAGTAGATATAAATCCTTTTGAGATTGCAGGGTTTAAGTTTGATGGTAAAAAAGGAGAATATCCTGTAAAAGTATTTGATTATAGAAAATTTAAAAATGCGTCAGTAGATGAAAATTATCTAAACGAAATACATAAAACGATAGGAAATAGAGTATCGGGAAGAGTTTATATTATAGCTCCTGCAAATTACATTGATTTCTTAACAGATTATTATGAAATAGATGAATTAAGATATTACTTTTTAAAAATCCCTTATCAGGTGATAAAAGAATTGCATAAAATACAATTTCAAAGGTTAAGACAACCACAAAGTAAGAAAAATGTAAATGATTTAGAAGAAGTAATAGGTTTTCATTTTATAAGACAGCCAGAAGTAAAGACTGAATTAAAAATAGACAGTGAAAAAGTGAAAATAATAATTAAAGAATTTAGGAGCCAATATTATAAAGATGAAGAAGGGAAAATTTTAGAAAATCTTGAAACATTGTCGGCAGTGTTTATTGATAAAAACTATAACGGAAAATATTTTGAAATGGATGAGGTTTATTTTGCAGACGAATTATTACCTAAAGAATCTAAGAAAAAAGATGAAAATGAAAAAGATATTAGAAATAAATTGAAAGAGATAAAAGATAATGGATTGGTTATTGAATTAAATAAATTAAAGGTGGGTAAGCAAATTATGGTAGTTTACTCAGATATATACGGAAATGATTTTGCGGAAATTTTTAATATTAGGTAGGTGATAACTATGGAAGAAATAAAAATATATAAAACAAAAGATTTGGTTTTAAAAGTTAATACGGTTTATGATCCTACTAAATTAGATTTGGATGCTTGGGAATCTTTTTTAGAAGTGCTTTGTGGAGATAGAGAGTATCAAAAAGAAGCAATCAGGAATGCTGTTATTTATTTGGCTTCAGGGAGATATGGAAAAATTGAAGATTTAGTAGAAGAGAATTTTGAAAAAAATCCTGAGTTAAAGGTAAAATATTCCTCTTTGAATGAATATAAAAGGCATTTGCAACTCCCAGGAAAACTTTCTGCAAACATTGACTTGGCAACAGGAACAGGAAAATCTTATGTTATTTATGGAATAGCCCAAATTATATTAGGCCTTGACCTGGTTGATAAAGTGTTAGTTCTATGCCCTTCATTAACGATAGAATCAGGATTAACCGAGAAATTTAAAAAATTAAGTGGTGATGCAAGACTCAAAAAATCTATTCCTAAAAGTGCAAAATATAAAAATCCAAGAATTGTAAATGCTGACGTAACTGTTAAAAATGGAGATATCTGTGTTGAAAACATTCATGCGGTTTATGAAAGAACTGGATCGTCAATTGAAGATAGTTTTAAAAATCAAGGAGAAAGAGTTTTAGTTTTAAATGATGAGTCTCATCATATTTTTAATAAAGTAACAGGTAAAAATAAAGAAAGTCAAAGTATTAAAAAATGGAAAAATTTTTTATTAAACCCAGATTATAATTTTAAATATATTTTAGGTTTTACTGGAACGGCGTATATTGATAACGAATATTTTAACGATGTTATTTACAGATATTCTTTAAGAGAGGCAATTGAAGATAAAATTGTTAAAAATATTGAGTATGTCCAAAAAGACGATAGTATTAATGGTGAAAAATTTCAAAAGATATATCAAAATCACTTAGAAAATAAAGAAAAGTATTCAAGAATAAAGCCGTTGACCATTTTAGTTACAAAAGATATATCAAGTGCAAAAAATTTAAGAGAAGATTTAATTGATCTATTAGTCGAGAAAGAACAGATTTCAAGAGAAAATATAGAACAAAAAGTTTTAATTGTTACCTCTGCTCAAGAACATAAAGCTAATATACCAAAACTTGAAACTGTTGACGATAAAAACGATCCAACAGAATGGATTGTATCGGTATCTATGCTTACAGAAGGCTGGGATGTGAAAAATGTTTTTCAAATTGTTCCATGGGAAGATAGGGCATTTAATTCGAAATTGCTAATAGCTCAGGTTTTAGGAAGAGGTTTAAGAATTCCTGAAGAATACAAATCACCACAGCCAAGAGTTATTGTATTTAATCATGATGCTTGGAGTAGAAATATTAGAGGACTTGTTGATGAAATTCTTGAAATCGAAACAAGAATTTATAGTGAAGTTATAAAAAAAGGGAAAAGAGCAAAATATAACTTTGAAGTATATAATCTAGATTATAGTAAAGAAGAAATCGAGATAGAGCATAAAAGAGATAAAGAAATTTATGATTATTCCAGAATCGAACAAGAGGGGATAAAACTAGAATCACAAGTTGAAATTGTTAACAAAGAAACAGTTTATGAATCGATATCAGGAGGGTTAAGAGAAAAATACTATGCTATAGAGTATAATACGTGGAGCGTGGAAGAAGTTGTAGATAAAATATATGACGAATTTTCTATCAGAGACTGGGAAGGAAGAGTTTTACAATTAGGAGAAGATCAATATACTAAAAATAATCTTCCTCCAAGAGATAGGATTAAAGACATAATTATTAAATCCATGAAAAGAGTAGGAATAAGAGGAGATAGGTTGACCCAGAAAAATGTTAATAAGATTTTGCAAGCCTTCGGAACTCTTTTAAGAAAGAAAGGGAAAACAGTAACTACAATTCAAAAAATTAATGAACCTATTAAGATCAAAACTATAGATATTCGAAGGGAAAGTATAGGAATTGGAAATTTAAGAAGAAATTGTTCCATATTTTATACTAATAATTTTGAAGAAGAAATCCAAAGTGACGAGCAAAAAGAATTGTTGAAGGAATTAATTAAAGATGAAACCCTACCAAGATATGCACTTAAAGAACAAAATGAATTTTTATTTAAAACACCTTTAAATATAGTTTTTACAAATGCAGATCCAGAAAGAAAATTTGTTGAACTTTTATGTAAAAAAGAAAATGCAGAAAAAATAGATGCGTGGATAAAATCAAGAGATAGAGGATTTTATAGCATAGAATATACTTGGAGAAAGGGAGGACATCAAAAACCGAACTCAACTTTTAATCCAGATTTCTTTATAAAGATAAAGAAAGATGAAATTGAATATTTCATTGTTGTTGAAATCAAATCTGATGGAGATGATTCTGACGAGAATAAAGCAAAATACAGATATTCTAAAGAACATTTTGAAAGATTAAACAAAAAATTGGAAGAACAAGGAATTAAACAGAAGTATATTTTTCATTTTTTAAGTCCCAACGGATATGCGGAATTTTTTGAATATCTAAAAGATGGAAGATTGTTAGAAGGTCAAGAAAAATTCAGGTGTGAATTAGAGAACTTATTGGAAAACAATGGTGATTAAGATGGCTTACCCCGTTAATTTGAGAAGTCTAATGATTAGAAAAAAGGTTACCTCCATTTTAGTTAAGTTAAATATCATGCAAACCCAATTCGGTCAATAGTTAAATCATTATAGCTTTCTCCTGGGTTCTGCCAAGAGTAAAGGTTACGCTTCCGCCACCTTACGGGCCCTTGACAGAACCCATCCGAAGGCTTTTTAGTTGTTAAGAATTGACCGGATATTTCAAAAACAGCGAATGTATTTCACAAATATTCGGGATTTCAATGGTCACGGAAAAGGGAAGAACCGTTTTTTCGATGACTGCAGTCCAGGTTTTTGATGAAGCGGAGCAGCGTGCTTTAATCAACTACAGCCTGACAGCCAAATATACGTGAATTCCTTTGCCCGGTTAGGCTCGGATCTACACCTGGCAACGAGACAGTCAAAGCCGCCGTAAGGTGTATTCCTGAGGGTTGCCTTGACAGCCGAAGCTGGCCGGTATAAAATTTCTCAAGCCGGCAAGGCTATCTAACTAACCCATGTGTCTTTCTAGGTAAAGTTTGTTAGATATATTAGCTTAACCCTTAACCAACTATTTTGGAGAAGAATCTTATATCTAAGTTTTTCCCAAGAAACTTTTGTAATTTATTATTTTGAGGATACACCTTTGGAAATCAATTTACTGAGTATATAAGCATGTTTATCAAGTAATTTAACAGGTAGTAAAGCAGAAACTTAACGCGTTTTTGGGGCGTAAAAATTACCGGAGAAGTAATGACGGCCGGGAAAATTACAGTAATTTATTATGCACGAGATCTTTATACATGTTTCTGTGTAATAGAAGATGTTCAAACAGCCGGAGGACGCAATTATTGACACTACCTGCTAATTTCTTCAAAAATTGCTGACACTAAAAAAGACTGCTGCCGGTTAGGCAGCAGTCTTTTAAAATGTATATAGCTTTTCTTTTGAGTATTTTAAGTAATTTTTGTCTACTGCATTCGACAATGTTTGCGTTTTTTCGCACCGGTGCGCTGTTATAATTTTTTCGTTATTTAACTCTTCTCCTTAATATCCTCTATTCTCAACATTCGATTCCCATCTCTTTTAGCCGATTTTTTTCCTAATTAGCCCTATCTCATTTTGATGGACACTTCTTTTTTAAATGCATTCGTCTCTTCTGTTACTACCGGTGAATGCATTTTTGTTTCTTCCCAATTTAGAAGTTTTTTTATGTAAAGGCTGGGAATTTTCTTTGTAAGGTTACGTGCTATTTGGGCCCGGTACTCTTCTGGCGTTTCCCGGAGCAGAAGCACAGCGGCAAAGAGGTGTGCCTGGTGTTCGTACTTCCCGGTTACAATTAGATTATTTTCTTTAATAAAAAAGTAGTTTATCTCAGGGTGCAGCCTTGCATGGGCAATTTCGTGGAGTAGAGTAAACTTTTGTTCTGAAATACCTAGGTTGTTATTTATTGCAGCGAATTTTTGACCTTTTATGGTAAAGAACATTCCCCTAAGTTTAGAGAAAGGATATTTTATTACTTCAATATCAAGGTATTCTGCCAGTTGATGTGGTTCACCGGTACCAAACTGCTTCATCAGTTTATGTGCTTCTTTTAACACGTAGTTCATTGAAGTTCCTCCACTACTGTCATTTTTTGGGACGGTAATTTGTCGAAATCTGCCGATATTAATAAGACTGCTGCTTTTGAAAGCAGCAGTCTGTTTTGACTCAAATGCCTTAATTGTTTGTTACAAGTTCTACTTGGACTTATTATGTTTCCGCCTTTGAAGAGTTTTCCAGGCAATTTTCATTACTTCTATAATGTCTTCTTTATCTTCCTCATCCAGTGGGATACCATCAAACATAATACCTTCTTTTTTAATAATTTCTTCCAGTTCTTTTTCAGAAAGCTCGTCCGTTTGATATGAAGGGTCATCGGTGCGGCCGAGAAGATAGTCGGTGCTGACGTTAAAAAAATCTGCAAACTTCTTTAAGGTTTGATTATCAGGTTCACGTTTATCTATTTCTATCATAGATAGAGACCCTCTGGAGATTCCAATAACTGTAGCAAGTTCTTGTTGGGTTAGATTTTTTTGCTTACGAAGCTTTTGTATTCTTCTTCCTAAGGAATCCATTATTGTAGCACCTCAAGTAAATATTACCACAATATGTGGCATCAAAAAATAAATACCCTAAAAAGTTGCAAAAACTCTTGACATGCCACGAATGGTTGCATTATAATAAGACACAACAATTGCCACTATTGGTTGCAAACGAGGGGGCGGCATATGAGGCGTAACTTAGTAAAACTTAGAAAGCAGCGCAAACTTACACAAAAAGAAGTTGCTGAAGAACTAGGAATTTCAAGGGCTTTCTATGGGATGATTGAACAAAATACGAGAAATCCTACTCTAAAGCTTGCTAAGAAGATTGCTAGGTATTTTGAGGCCAACATTGACGAAATTTTTTTTGATTAAGAATGCAACGATAAAGGGCATTTTTTTTAATTTCTGTTAAATGCTATTATACCATTTTTTGGTGTAACATATAACTTTTCGTTCTTTGAAAACTTAGCTCTCCGGAGGATGGGGCAAGAAAACTTCGGAGGGAGAGAGTCTGACCGGGCTTACGCCGGTGTACCTGACCGGTTGAGCCGGCAATGACAGCCGAGCACAACGGTGAAAGTGTGTTCTTGCTTTCATACGGTGTAAGGCTTAGTTGGCTTTTCCGGTTCGGGGAACCGCACTTACCCCAGAAGTGCATGTGCGTAGAGTGACTCCGTCGGCTGCGGGGTAAAAACCCGCGGTGGGACCCGAAGGCGGGGAAGGCAGCGCGTTAGTGAGCGCAACCGGTTTTGGTTTATATTCCAGTTTTAGTACACAGTTGGTATTTCTAAAGAATTGAGTTATTTGGATAGGGGTGTTAGTTTACATAACATTAATACTCAGTAGTTTTAGTTTTTTTTCTGGATAAAGTAGCAGGATGTAGATTATTTAATATAAATTCCTACGGTTTCTATGCCGTAGGTATTTTTTATTGGGGGGATAAATGTATGGTTGCTTATGTAAATGTTGAGGCTGTAGCTTACTGTCCGAACTGTAGTAGGCCGGGGTATATTGAGGCAAAGAGCACGGCCTATTCGTAACGCTGCACTGTACCAATTTGGACTGTGACTTTTCATGGAATACGATGTCTGTCGGTTTGTTTGAGGAGAAAGCAAGAACATAAAGACCGGAGCGGTATTGTTTCCTGGTTTTTCCATTATAGGACAATGAGTTTATTTCATATGATTTACTAAAGGGGGGGAGGGTTAAGTGAGTGTTCGGCCCGTAAGCACTACAAAAAAGCTAAACGAAAAGGTCAGGCTTACGGTTGTATACAGCGATGAGGATAATCGTAAGGCCGCCAGCAGGCTTTTGGCGAGAAAAATTATCCGGAGGATTTACAAAAAGGAGTTGTTAAAGTAAGGGGCTGTAGTCTATATGCGCTTTGCCGTTTATGCCAGAGTAAGCACCGAAGACCAGGTGCGTGGGTACAGCCTTTCGGAGCAGAAGGAATCGTGCAAACAAAAAGCTTTTGAGTTGGGGGCTTCGGAAGAAGATATAACCGTATATGCCGATGAAGGGGTCTCGGGTTCTCTTATGGAGCGTCCGGGACTTACTGCTTTAAGGGAGGCTGTAAAAAGGGGAGAAGTTGACTGTATAATTGTCCGCGATCCTGACCGGTTATCAAGAAAGTTATCGCACCAGCTGGTTCTCACTGAAGAGTTTGAAAAAGCAGGAGTGAAATTGGAGTTTTTGAATTTTGACTGGAAGGATACTCCGGAAGGGAGGCTGTTTTACTCGGTCAGGGGTGCCATTGCGGAGTATGAAAAGGAAAAAATAAGGGAGCGTACTTCTTTAGGCAAAATACAAAAGGCCAGGGAGGGTGGCGTTCCGGTTGGTTTTAATACCTACGGCTATGATTATAATCCGGAAACCGGAAAGATAACGATAAACGAACGGGAAGCGGAAGTTGTTAGGGAAATCTTCCGGCTGTTTATTGAGGAAGACCGGGGGGCAAACGGTATTGCCAGGTATTTAAATGATAAGGATATTCCGACAAAGACACGTAAGGCTAAATGGCACAGGCAGGTTATCATTCAGATCCTTTCTAATACTACATACATGGGTGTGTGGTATTACCGTAAGCGTAAATGTGAAGGAAATAAGTTTGAAACAAGGGATAAAAAAGACTGGATTCCTATAAATGTACCGGCAATCATTGATAAACAGACTTTTATTAGGGCCCAGGAAAAACTGGCAGAGGCCAGGAGGCTGTGGGCCAGTAAGGGCACCAAGAATTATCTTCTCAGTGGGATTATTTCCTGCGGTGACTGCGGTAATACCATGACCGGTGTCTATGCAAATTGGTGGGGAAGGAAAGAACGGCGCTATACCTGTGCCAAGCCTACTCAGGGTGCAAAGAATGTTGGTTGCCGGCCTAGGAAAATGATTTTAGCTTCTCTTATTGAAGATGCTGTCTGGGAGCAGGTGAAGCAGTGGGTTTTTGACCCGGAAGGAGTAGCGGAAGAGGCCTCCAGATGCAGGCCGGATGCGGAAAATTTGAAGAAAGAGCTAAAAAAAGTGGATAAGCTACTAAATGAAGCTATGAAGGGAAGGGATAATATTTTGTCCACCCTGGCTTCCGGGCTGGTGGACCTGGATGAAAAGACCGAGGCAATGCTGTCGGAACTGAAAAGAAGGATTGCCAGGCTGGAAGCAAGAAAGGGGGAATTAATAGATGAGATCAACGGCGAAGAAAACTTGAAGTACAGGGCGGAAGAAATTAAAAAGATTACTGCGGATTTCCTGGACCGGCTAGACGATCTGTCTTTTGAGGAAAAGAAGGAACTGGTGCGGCTCCTGGTGAAACAGGTAGTAATCCACGGCAGACAAACCCACGGGAATAAGTGGGGCAATATAGAAATAACGGTAGTGGCAAAGCTTGGTGGGGGTGAATAGAAAAAAGGGTTTATGGCGTAGATGGAGAATATAGGAAGAAGAATTTTTCTGGTAAGCCCACTTTATTTATAAATGGAAAACATAATAGGTAAGCTTTAGTAACAACCAATTACTCTACTGCTTTTTGGATATAATTGCTCTTTTTGAGTTGGCAGATTATTCCGCAAAGGTTTAGACATTAAGAATGAAATCTTAATGCACCTGCGCTCAAAAAAGAAAACCAGGGGTGAGGTATCTCTGTATGATCCCATCGGTATAGATAAGGAAGGCAACGAAATCTGCCTGGAAGACGTGCTGGGCACGGAAGCAGATATAGTGGCGGAAATGGTGGAGAATAAGCAGGAAAGGAAACGTCTGCTGGAGCATGTGAAAAAGCTGAACAAACGGGAAAAGCAGGTGCTGGAGTGGCGCTACGGCCTGTTTAATGGATTGCGGAAAACTCAAAGGGAAATTGCTAAAAAGTTGGGTATCTCCCGTTCCTATGTTTCCAGGATTGAAAAAAAGGCTATTCAAAAACTTATTAAAGATTTGTCATCGTAAAATATTTGGAATTAATGAAAGAGCGACCAGGTAACAATTGGTCGCTTTTTTATTATTAAGGTGAATACTTCTTTTATATTCTCGAAAAAGGTTCAGTTACGTATGATATTAGCTTATATGGGCCCAGGGGGGATGGTTGCTACCATTTTATCTCTTATAGGTCTTGCAGGATTAACAAATTTTTGTTATCTTGTACTTCAGTTTATATTGGGATCGTATGGAATGGACCATTTCCTAATATTGTACAAGGAACTTGGGATGGTTAAATCCTATTCTTTTGGCGAAAGTAGGTGTTCATATCAAACAGAGAAGTAGGCTGCATCCTCTTGTTGCGGCATCGTATATTATAGTTGGTGCTTCTATTATAGGAATGTTTTCTTACCCAAATACACCTCAGTTTTTATGGATTGGTATGGGATTGATCGGTGGAATCTTGCTTGTCGTAAAAAACCGATATATCTCTGACGAAAAGAATGTTATGAAAGTACTTCTATCAGATGTTATTGCAATGTTGTTAATTATTTTGACAGCTAGATTGTTACCACCGTTTCTAGGGTTGTTGAAGCAGTTAATCGTTGCAACATTGGTTGCATTCTATTTGAAGATTTTTTGCATAAAGTATTTCTCAACTTGACAGTCTAAAGTTTCACAAACCCCATGCGGCACCATTATCATGGTTTGCCAATACTTCCCTGCGTTTGGACATAATTATTCGGTGAATCGCAGTATTACGGAAATCGTGGAAATTATGATAGAAATCTTCCTGGATAACAGACCTGACAGTTTCCTCAGATGGTACCTCCGAAGAATAGGTTCGTCACCAACCGCGGTGCTTCTTCCAGATCACCTGCTCATGGTTGAGTGCCAGAATTTGCAAAATGCCGGTAGCATTCTGGTTTTCTTTGGAAAGACTACGGCGCTGTTGCCTGTTTCCATTGCTTCCTCAACTACCTGTTGCTTGAACTATGGAGAATACTCTTTCTCTGCATTCTTATTACCCCCTATACCTTAATATTTAAGGCTCTCGTTGTCCAATTTGGTTAGGGGGCTAAATAGGTTGCTATTATGAAACATGTCGTCGATCTTCAATAGTGTACCCCCCCCCTGGGGATCGACGACAAATTCGAAATAGCTGAAATCACCAAATGACGGGGTACAGGCGGAATCTCCTTCGGTAAACGGTAATTTTTGCAGTGATTTTAAAAAAAACAAAAATCCCAAAAACGTATTATTTTTGGGCATTTTGGTGGGTTTTTGACCCGACTAGAGGGGACGACTGAAGTGGAAGTGCACCTTATTCTCCAAAAGAAAGCAGAAACCGGGAGCCAACCATGCTCGTGTGAGGCTGGTTGGTTTTTTGTATGTTTTAGAGAAGTTCTGTGTTCTGGTTAAATGTTAAAAATTATCTGGCAAAAGAAGGGAAATAAGGTTAAATGTAGAATTTTGGCATATATATAAATTGGTTCCAGGAAAGAAGGTGGAGGAGATAGACAGCCCATTTTACGGAGAAGAATTTGAAACCGTGGTATACGGTGCCCTTTTTCACGACATAGGTAAGTTCTACCAACGAACCCGGAACACCCGCGATAAAGCCGAAGTAGAGAAAAGCTATGAATGGTATTTATCGCAAC
Organism: Thermoanaerobacteraceae bacterium; assembly: GCA_017656305.1. Lineage (GTDB taxonomy): Bacteria > Bacillota > JADQBR01 > JADQBR01 > JADQBR01 > JACDOG01. The sequence goes on along the minus strand of JACDOG010000008.1, from coordinate 47,988 downwards.
TCGGGAAACACTACATAACTCACCAGGAGTGGAGTGCTCATTTCCTGAGAACAGTTCTAAAAGACGAAAGAACTGAAATTATAGCTCTCAAACACCACGCCCCTGAAAAAAAACTTGAGCTTATGGTAGCCATTGCTGACAAGCTCTCGGCAGCAGAGCGGGATGAAGAAGGGCCCAGTTTTGAAGGCAAGGTGGATGTCAGCAGCGTTCCGCTGTATTCGGTTTTATCTACTGTCAAACACATCCGCCAGGGTGTACAGGACGGGACCGTTGGATATAAAAAACTGCGCTTCGATGTGATTTCAGATTCCTACCCTGTCTCCCGGGATTCAGAAGCCATACTCGAAGGAGATTACCAGCAGTGGTGGAATGAATTCAAACAAAAAATAACTGCGACTTTAGCGCGAAAGGACTCTGGTCTGAAAAAATTCTATCAGCTATACCATCTTCTGCAGAGGTATACCCAGACAATTCCTTCCGCCGCATACTATTCTAGCCCGACCATATCTCTGTTTGACCACTCCAAGGCTACTGCAGCAATAGCCTCTGCCTTCTACAGGCAAGGACTGGACAAAGAAACTCTTGAGTCTATGCACAGGGCACTTTTGCCCGGAGGAAAGAAAAAGGATAAGAACGAACCAATGCTGCTCCTCGTAAGCGGGGACATCTCAGGAATCCAGGATTTTGTCTTTGACATAACCAGCAAAGGGGCTGCCAAAGGGTTGCGGGGACGTTCCTTTTACCTGTCTGTTCTCTGCGACGCCATTGCCAACTACATCCTTTATCAGGAAAGGCTGTTCCCCTGCAACATACTCTACTCGGGAGGGGGACACTTCTACCTACTCCTTCCGGTATCAGCCCGGTCTCGGCTTGCTGATTACAAAAAGCATGTTGATGAGATCCTCTACCGGGCTCACCGGGGCAAACTTGCTGTAATCCTCAGCAGTGTTTCCCTAACGCTATCTGATTTTGACCGGAGAACTTTTGGTAGCAAGTGGAAGGAAGTAGGGGCATTGTCTCAGAAAGAAAAGAACCGCAAGTTTCTGGAACTCATTAAACAAGCTCCTGAGCGGGTGCTGGGACCGGTTTACGAAGGACAGGAGGTCTGTGTCCTGTGCGGAAGTACAGTGAAAACTACGCAGGACAAATGTTCCTTTTGTGAAAGCTTCGAGGAACTTGGAGATAAGATTGCACGGCAGCATCCTTATGTGCTTGAATATTTCTTTTCGCCCAGAGAAACTTCAACCATGAATAATGTTTCCGACGTTTTGACTGCACTGGGGTACCGGTTAGAATTCGCAGAAAAACCCGACAATCGGGCCATAGTATCGGTCATCAACAGCACTTCTGTGGAAAAATACCAGGCAGACAAAACTTACTGGCTGGCTAACGTGGCTCCCTTAAAATCCGAGGGCAGAATTGCCACCTTCGAAGAAATAGCTCAAAGTAGCACCGGGGATAACATGTGGGGAGTTCTGCGCGGAGATGTTGACAACCTGGGCAGGGTGTTCTCGGAAGGCTTGGGAGAAGACAGGTCTATCTCCAAAATAGCGGCCTTGAGTCGGGAAATATCGTTCTTCTTTAGTGCTATCTTCAACCAGATTTGCCTGCGCCATAGAGACTCGGTGTATGTTATTTACGCAGGCGGAGATGACTTCTTTTTGGTTGGAAGCTGGAGCGTACTCCCTGCTGTAGCTGCGGAGATTAACCAGGAATTCCGGCGCTACTGCTCCAACAACCCGCATCTTACCCTTTCCTGTGCTATTAGCATCGCGCCGGGAATAACCTATCCTCTTTTTAAGGTAGCCCATACTGCAGGAGAAGAACTGGATAGGAAGGCAAAGAGTATCAGGGAGGTTGGAGATTCATCCCACGAAAAAGACAGCATCTGTTTCCTTGGACATGCTTTTAGCTGGGATGAGCTTGGAGAACTGAAAGAGGTAAAAGACCTCATTGTAAAAGCAATTGGAACCGAAGGGGTATCCAAAGCCCTGATAACCTATATAAATTCTGCCTATATTGACCAGTGCTTTTACTGCGAAGGCAAATACCCGTTGAACCGGGTATGGAGACTGGTATATGCTTTAAGCCGCCTGGCTGCACGGCATAAACAAGCCAGGGCCACGCTGAAGGAACTGGAAAAGCGGATAATAACGAGCAGGACATTGATATATAAAAACAGCGTATATGCAGCTCGTTGGGCAGAAAAAGAACTGAGAACAAGGAGGGATTAATGTTGACTGGCAACTGGCCTAATGACCGGAAACCGAGACGGGGGAAAGAAACAGTTGTCAACAAAGCTTTAAAAAATGTTCCTCTTCTTCTTGACAAAGAAAAAGATCCACACGGTAAGCTTTTGGTAGAGACGGCTGAAGCGTTGGGTGAGCATCTTGCTAAGAAGACCAAGATGACCACTTCCCAGATTCGCAAGTTATATTCTGATGTCAAGCGGCTCAAATTCAAAAAAGAAAACGGATCCTACCGCATTAATCTGATGCGAGCCAAACTGGCATATATTGCTGGCCGGCATAAGGACCAGGTAAGGGACCTGCAGGATGTCCTGGACCGCGCTTTAAGAGAGATAGGTACCAGCGAAGAAAAGTACCAACGGTTCGCTGACTTTTTTGAAGCGATTGTTGCCTATCACAAGAAATACGGTGGACAGGAGGGGTAGAAAACCGTGACTGACCTGAGAATGCAAGGAAAAATCATCATTCAGGGTAAGATAGCTGCCTGCACAGGATTGCGCATTGGCGGTTCACCTGCGGGCTTGAACATAGGCGGCGTTGACAACCCGGTAATCAAGGACCATGAAGGAAAGCCCTATATACCCGGGAGTTCTCTAAAAGGCAAGATGAGAAGCCTGCTTGAAAAGAGCGAAGGGCTGGTAACTTCTTCGTCCTTGCTTGTCATCAGGGAAGGAGATATAGAAGAGCGAATTAGTATCCATATGTGTAATGAAAAGGAATGTTCTGTCTGTACTATATTCGGGCGCACCAATTTAAAGAAAAAGAAACTACTCAATGGCAGTGAAATTAGCATCACGAATACTACAGTATCAAGGCTGATTGTTAGAGATGCATACCTTGATGAGGACAGTATACCTGAGAGAGTCAGGGACAACCTGGATCTCGAGTGGACCGAGGTCAAATTTGAAAACTCTATAGACCGGATAACTTCAGCAGCAAACCTGAGGCAGACGGAACGGGTACCGCGGGGAGCTAAATTTAATTTCGAGGTGATTTACACCATCTACACTTCCAAGGACAGGGAGGACTTTATCAAAGTCATCAAGGCCATGCGCCTTTTGGAAGACGACTATCTGGGGGGAGCAGGAAGCCGCGGGTACGGGCAGGTAAAGTTTGAAGGCCTCAAAGTCTTCTGGAATTCAGTTGAGGACTATGAGACCGGCAATGTTAACCTTGCTACCAAGGAGCCCTGGCTTGAGTCAAATAGCTTGAGCGAGCTAATGGAGTTGCTGTTTGCTAAGGGCGGGCTTAGTTCTCTCTAGGGAGAGCGGTGGAGAGATTATGAAGGCAAAGATAGTGAAGATGGAATTTATCGCGCCCCTGCATCTGGGGAGCCGGGAGGCCGTGCAGGAAAACACCCTGGACCACATACCCTCCGATGTCATTTTTTCTGCTTTTTGCACGGTTTATCGCAGCGTGTACGGGAAAGGAGCATTAGAAACATTCCTTGCAAGGCAGCTTGAAGAACCGGTTCTGAAGCTTTCCTCGGGCTTTCCTTACTACCGGGATACATACTTTCTTCCTCGCCCTTTGAATCTTGACCTTACCGCTTTTGGTTTTGAGCCTAAGAAAGCTCGCCGGGTTAGGTATATTGATCATGAGCTTTTCTGCAGCGCTCTTGAAAACTCGCTCAAGGCTGCTAGCTTTCAGGACTATTTGGAAGAGCCAGCTAGAGGCATCCTGCTTCCTGCGAAATATAAAGGGGTGGAAATTATCAGGGAAGTGGAGGTTCCCCGGGTAGCTCTGGACAGTATCACTTCAGGGTCCAACATATACTATTTCAATCAACTGGTAATGGCGGATGAGGCCGGGTTCTACTGTCTGGTCTCTTGTGATGACGAACTCTGGCCCCGGGTCAATACCTGCTTTCGGGTCCTCGGCGATGAAGGCATAGGCGGTGACCGCAGCTCGGGCAAGGGGGCATTCAGAGTCGACTTTCCGGGGGAGATGGTGTTCCCTGATATCAGTAGCCCAGAAAACTATGTTCTTCTGTCATGCTACTACCCCACCTCCCAGGAAGCTAGAAATTTGGATGCCGAATATCAGCTCATGATCAGGTCTGGCTACATGTATTCGCCTGATGAGACAGCTTTAAGACGGAAAACGGTGATCATGCTCGCCGAGGGAGCGGTCGTCTACAACTCGTCTCCTCCTCAGGGGTGCTTGGTCGATGTCACGCCTCCGGGCTTTAACCTTCACCGCGTATGGCGAAACGGTTATGCCTTCAGCGTAGCTTCATCTCTTGGCAAAGGAGAGCGCCGGTTATGAGAGGAAAGATGAGGTATGAGTTGGAAGTTCTGACTCCGGTTCATGTAGGCAGCGGTGATCGTTTGCTTCCCTCAGACTATGTTATCGATTCAGATTCACAAACCGTGGTACGGGTTGATATGGAAAGCATGCTTAGGGACAGTCGTTTTCTCGTGGACCGGTTTATCTATGCAGTTAAACAGCAGGGCTTCAGCCTGCATAAAGAGTTCAAAAACTTTGCACTCAAGCACCCAAAATACAGGTTTACCGGGCCTGGAACAGTAGCTGAGTTGACCCGGTATCTGGGGCGGTCAGCAGGAAATATCCTGGAACATATAAAGGAAGGCGGAAAGCCATATCTGCCGGGAAGTTCCCTCAAAGGGGCTATAAGGAGCCTTTTGCTCCGCTATCTTGTTTCTTTGAATCCTCTTCCGTATGAGGAGGCCATAGCAGATCAACTGAAAGCCAGGCGAGAAAAAAAGAACACTAAAAAGGAATTTTTCTCTACTCCAGCAGAAGAACGCGTTCTGGGTCGTACCAACTTCAGTCTTCTTAGGGCCTTGCAGGTCGGTGATAGCTCTACAATAGATCCTTCAGACCTCGAGCTAGCTTGTGTCAAGGTGCTGTCACTGGTACGGCGTGGCTTTTGCTGGAAGGACCTGGGCAAACGTGCCAATGTCGACAGCTATGAAGATGCAACTCCCATCTTTTTTGAAGCTTTACCCTCCGGGACCGTTGTTACCGGTTTTCTCAAGATAGATGGAGACCTTTTGCAGAAAGAAGTTGCCTCTGAGCTCGGGTACCGGTCGCAGGGCATCAAAGCTATTACCGATCTTACTGGCGTATGTAGAAAAGAAACCAGAAAGCTTCTGGATAAAGAGCTCGAGTTTTTCCAGGGTATACGTTTAAAGCCCTGTATAGATGCGGTTGAAAAGCTTATTTCAGAGCTTGCATCCTGCAGGGAAAACCAAATGATAATCCCCCTGGCATGGGGAACCGGCTACCGTGCTAAAGCAGCGGGATGGGTCATTGATGCCGAGCATTTTAAAAAGGTCCGAGACGAATTCAACCTGGGCCGCGACGGGTTTGAGTTCCCGAAAACTAGAAAGGTTGTCTTTTACCACGGGAAACCGCACGGCCTGGTAGGATGGGTGCGGATAACCCTGGGGTAGAGACAATGAGCGCAGGAATAAAAATAGCAAAGGTCACCCTGGAGCTCGAGGTAATAGATACTGTCACCCTCCCCGCCTTCAAGGGATCCACGTGCGGGATGCGGTTGGAAGAGTCTTAAAGGATATGGCTTGCATCCGCCGCGACCGGGACTGCAGTGTATGTACTGTTAAGGGGAAGTGTGCCTATACGTTTTTATTTGAAACGGGAATCTACTTCTCAAGCCGGGAAGTGGTAGATACGGGTGGGGTTCCCCGGCCTTTTGAACTTGAGCCACCGCTGGAGGATAAAGAGACATACAAGAATGGGGAATACATTTCAGTGAGCTTGGTTCTTATAGGTCGGGGTATTGACTACCTGCCATATTTTATCGCTACTTTCGACAGGATGGGAGAAAAGGGCATAGGGCGCAATCGAGGAAAATTTATCCTCGCACGAGTTACGGATGGTTACATAGGGAACATCGTATATGATCGGGAAACCGGCACAGTCAACCGGAGCATAACCAGAAAAACCTGGTCTGATATAGAGAATGAAGCAGCTACTATGAGGCATATCGGTTCCTGCCGGGTGTATCTTGTTACGCCTCTCAGGCTGAAGAGAGATGGACGGCTTGCCAATTTTCTCGATTTTGAACTTTTGGTAAGATCCGTATTGAGACGCATACTGTATCTTGCTGGCTACTTTGCTGAAAAAACTTTTGACCTTGATGTCAAAAGACTGATTGCCAGGGCACGGGAAGTTACTACAACTAAGCATGAAGTTACCTGGTATGATTGGGAGCGCTACTCCAGCCGCCATGGTGCTCGCATGAAGTTGGGAGGCATAATAGGTGAGATTGAGTTTAAAGGAGATCTTGGTCCTTTCTGGTCATTGCTTCTCATGGGGCAGGAGGTACACATCGGCAAGAACACTACTTTCGGCTTGGGAAAGTATGTGCTTGAACCCAAAAATAAATGCTCCTTTTAGAGTGGGTTGAAACGTGGTAAGTTTTACCATGAAGACTTCTATCAGTTATTATATAAGGGGGGTAGAAACGTTGGAACTGGGTAAGCTTGAAGCTGAGCTAGAGGAAAAAACCAGAAAGTGGTCGGCTTTTCCGAGGACAACAGAGGAGGAACGTAACGCTGCAGAAGAATACTACGAACAAGAAATTATGCCCCTTCTTCGGGAGCTTTTTGTCAAACGGGAAGCCAGTAAATTAGGTAATAGGTACGAAGCATTGATTCTTTCTTTAGGTACTTCCTGGCAACCTCTGGTCCTGTCCATATCTGCAATAAACCCAAAGAAAGTTCTTATCCTTTATACAGAAGAGAGCAGACCGCTGCTTGACAAGGTATGGGCCATGACGGGTTTGAGCGCAGCCCAGGTAGAAACAACTCAAGTGGATGAACAGAACCCGCTCGAAATCTATGAAGCAGTTAAGAAGGCTTATGAAAGGTGGGGAAAGCCCCGGCACATAGCCATTGACTTCACTGGTGGCACTAAAGCCATGTCAGGGGGATGTGCTATGGCAGGGGCTTTGATTGATGCTGACCTTTTCTATGTAGGGTACCAACGCTATATGAAAGATTTGCGTAGACCCTATCCCGGCAGTGAGCAACTGGTGCTCATACCCAATCCGTATGAAGTCTTCGGAGACTTAGAGGAAAGAAGGGGGATACAGCTTCTAAGCGAGTATGACTACGCTGGCGCAAAACTCATATTTGCTCGATTGGAAAGACATGTGCCTGACCCGCGCAGACCGGAGATTTTGCGCCTCCTTGCTGAAGCATATGGAGCGTGGGACAACATGAATTTCATTGACGCTGCTGACGTTATGCAGCAGCTGGTTGCCAGGGTTGAGCAGTATTCCAGAATGGATAAAAACTTCCTGTTATCCCGGCAGTTACCACTGTTAAGGGAGCAACAGCGAGTACTCGAAATTTTATCATCATGGGTGCAAGAGAAAAAGAAAAAGTCTAGCCTGCAGTACCTCCTGGATAAGGAAGTTGTGGTTGCCGTTATGATGGTACTATACAGCAACGCCCTGCGACGAGAAAAACAGAATAAGCTGGATATGGCAACCTTGCTCTTATACCGCTTACTGGAGATGATTTCACAGGCTTCCCTGGCTGTATATGGAATTGATACTGCTGCTCCTGATTATTCTCAAGTTTCAGGTATTGCTGTAGAAGAACTGCAAAACTATTACCGGCAGCTTTGTCAGAGATACAAAAGTAAGGATCAGGCTCTTCCTGCTCAAATTGCCTTGTTTGATGGCTATCTTCTGCTCGCAGCTTTGAAAGACCCCCTGGTAGAGGGATTAAACCTGAAGCGGTTGCGCCAGCAGATCGAGATCAGGAATAACAATGTTTTTGCTCACGGTTTTGATTTCATTAAGCCCAAAAGCTACAGTCTGTTCAAAGAAATGGTGAATAAGCTGCTGAGGAAGTACCTGGAGGGAAGACAGTTGGATATGGAAAGATTGGAGCAGGTATACCAATTCCTGGATATTGCTTCGGAAGTTGGGTAAGCCAGGGTTATACACTGTCCAATGGGTCACATGTTTTGCAACCTATTGTCGTCGAGCTCCGGTAGTGCAAATGGATTGAGGAAAACTCAAAGGGAAATTGCTAATAAGTTGGGTATCTCCCGTTCCTATGTTTCCAGGATTGAGAAACGGGAAACTTAAAGCACTATTATTTCTTAATTGCTGCTAACTTCTAAACGAAGAGCAATCCAAACGAAATTTCAAAAGGCGGCACGCCTCTTTTTTTATTTCCAGATAAGCTTCAAAAAAGTCAAAAACGAAATACGGAAAAAAGTGAATTTTTTCTTTAATTTTTGATTGCGGCTTTTTTGGTTGAGACAATAGAAACAGAAAAAATTTCTGGCGAGTGTCTACCTTCAAGAAGCAAACTATTTGGTGAAAGTTATGCCCTTTCTGTAATGTTACCACTTAATCTTTCTAAAAATTGTTACCCCTTAAGCCGTCGCAGCTTAAGGGGATACTGGAGTTCTACTTATTCTTCTTCATTTTCCGATTATTGTTTTAATCCCGGCAGTTCTAGCACGGGAGCCTCCAAAGCTTCCCGGGGAACCTCGATCACAATATCCTCACCGAGACTGTATTCTTTAATCTTCATATTTATCTCTATGGCCGCCAGGGGAATGGGCTCTCCTTCCATTTCTTCTACATAAGTGATAAATGAGCTGTATTCCGCACTCCGGGGCAGATAATCGTTCACACCAATATATTCAATACCCCAATAGGACATGGAATCAATCATTGCTGTGGCCTGGCTGATGGATTGCTGAAATTGCTGTGTATCCCCGAATTGCCCCATGGCGGCTTCCATGAATTTGTTGAAATCGTCTATTCTACCGTAAAAGGCTAGTTGGTAAACTTCTTCACCGCCAATCTCTATAGTACCCAGCAGTTTATAGTGGAGAAAATCCTCTAATTCCGATGGAATTACCTCCGCTTGCTTTTCAGCCTGTTCTACTATTTGTTCCATATTGGGTAATAGACCTTGCGGGTAGCGGTACCATTTCATATTACCGCTTTCCGGGGCAGGCATCTGCTGGTACATCTTACCATCAGCCAGATACATTTCTGTAGTAAACTCCTTGAGATTACCGTCGGGAAGTTCCATGGTCACCGTGCTTTCTTGGTGTATCCTGTCAGGTAGAACCATCTCCTGAACAATCGTCATCGCTGTCCCCACTTGCGGTATTTCCTCAGCACCTTTTACCCCCGGTCGCGGGATTATGTTGATGCTACCGCTCATTACAGTACGCAATGTCTGCTTCATTTCCCGTTTGCTGGCCTGGAATTTTTCAATTATTTCGATTGCTGCCGGGTCGGAGGTGAACACTTTTTGCAGGAAAGCAGCTCCCTGCTTTTCGCTCAGTACATCCCCCGGATTTCCTGTTACCAATCCCTGGTGGTTAAACCAGGCATATAAATTGTATCCCCAGTGTTGTAAATCCAAAGGCGCCTCTGCTTCCTCTGGAGGGGCTATACTGTCCCTCAGCCCCAACGTCCTGGCCACGAGACTTACGGCCTCAACGCGTGTTATACCTTGTCCCAGGTGCAGGTCCCCGTCGGGATAGCCCTTCAGTATCTTCTTTTCGGCCAACAAGTTCGCCGCGCTCAAGTCTCCCTCCATCCCGGCGGCCTCGACCAGCATGGCTGCAAACTCGCCCCTGGTCAAAACACCGTCCGGTTCGGGGACAAGGGACATCAGGTCATCTGCCTCCACAGCTCCCCATGCCGCTCCGGCAGATGCCACTACTACAACCAACGCCAGCAAAACAATACTTTTACGCATAACATCCTCCCCCTTTATTTTTTTCTTATATAGTAAACTGTTGCTCTGAACAAAAGTTAAACAATTTTCCGGGGCGCTAACCCAGGTCCTTTTTCCGTAAAGCCTGCACGGAGTCCCAAAAGCAAAAAGGCACTACCCCAAAAAATACTAACAAATGTATCAACCAGTCCAAGTTGAAGTAATTTGCAGCCATGGACACATCAAAAAACTTGACTGCAGCCACAAGACTACCAATACCACCCAGGAAAAGGAAAAAGAGAATCAACAGTACCCATGCCATTTTGTCTCTGCCGAAACGAATATTGGCCCAGAGCATGAGATTGCCCACAAGCAAGACAGAGGCTAGGCTGGAGAGCCCTTCGCTCAGGAAATCAAGAACAGTCAACTGCGGTAAGACATTTATAATCTGTAAAATATATGCTAAGACAAATCCAAATAACAGGGAAACAGCCGCAAACAGGTAAAGTACCAGAAACTTGACACCAACAATTTTATAACAGCTGATAGGGAGGCTGCGTAAAAATCGCATGGCCCCTACCTTCTCCTCCTGGAAACTCACCTGGAAAATGTAAGCAAAAATGAACATAAAATTGAAGCCGTAAACCATGCCAAAAACCACCTCATCTGAGCCACGGTCAAAGGCAAAGTAGAAGATGAAAAAGACGGGCAGTCCCATTACCAAGACGCGCCAGAGTAAAGGTTTAAACAAAAGCCATTCTTTTTGTAGTAAAGCCCGCATACCGGTTTACCTCCCTACGCTTTAAATCACGATAGTTCCTTCCTTTGTAAGACCTTGATAGAACCAAACCAGAATAGAAATATCAATATTATTGCTGCTATCAGCCCGGTGATTGCCCCCTGGACACCGGTTAGACCTGTCTCCAAAAACCTGGCTTCCGGGAAAAGCTTCGGCAGGCTCATACCTCCAAAAGCAATGAACATCATGATTAGGGAAAAGATTAATTGCATCCTGGTATATCCCCAGTGAAAGTATATGAATATGAGCAGGCTGTTAATGACCAGATATAGCTCTTCGAAAGTAATTAGCATAATAGCAGTTTCTTGTTTTCCAGCACCTAAAATATTTGTAATAGGCAGGGAAATAAAGCCGACAAAAGCAACAGCCCATATTAACAAGGTAATTAACAGCATTGCACAAAATTTGGAATTGACAATTTGCCTGGCGGACAAGGGCAGCGAACGCAAAAAGGCAAGACTATCATTATTTTCCTCGTTGTAACAGATCTGCAGTGTAAAAATATTTGTCAGGGGATAAGCAGTAGCAAAGATTATTACGGGTGCGGCATCCGATAATATTACTCTTGCAGCAACAAGCAAAATAAGTACAATCCCCAGCGTCCAAATGATTCGACGTCTTTGTAAGTACAGGTCCTTCACTACCAACTGCCACAATTCAAATCCCTCCCCGGGAAAGGATAACCATGATATCCTCCAAATCCAAAGGCACTGCCTGGATATTTTCTGCACCAAGTTCTTTCAGCCTAACAAGCAACTGTTCGTTAAAATGGTCAGTAATTCCCTGAAAGTAATGACCGCAGTATTTACCATAGGTAAATAAATTTGCTATTTCTTTCCGCTTGTCAGAATGGGAAACCTTAAACTGCACCTGCCGCCAGTTCTCCAACAACTTCTCTTTATCCTCGCAGAGCACAATGCTTCCTTCTTTCAGAAAGGCCACATAATCCGCAACCTTCTCCACATCTCCCACGATGTGAGAGGAAAAAAGCACAGACCTCTTTTCGTCCTGTATTACTTCCAAAAGTTCCTGTAACAAATCCCGGCGGGCTACAGGGTCCAGACCGGCCGTAGGTTCATCCAAAAGCAGCAAATCAGGCCGGTGCGCCAGTTGTAGAGCCAGGGAAAGTTTCATTTTGCTTCCTTTAGAAAGTTGTTTCACCTTTTTTCTCACCGGTATTTGGAACTTCTCCAGCAAGCCCCGGTAGTACGTATCGTCCCATGTGGCATAGTAATGGGCTACAAACCTTCCAAGCCAAACCGGAGTTGCTTCTTCGTAAAAATTGCTTTCTTCCGGCACGTAACCCACCAGTTGTTTTACCTCTATTTCCTGTTTCAGGTGGTCACGTCCCAGGACGGTTATCCTGCCGGTATCCGGAGGTACCAGGTTGAGTATCGCTTTGATCATGGTGCTTTTTCCAGCACCATTCGGCCCTACCAGACCCATAATGCTGCCGGAGGGAAGTTTAAGAGAAGCTATTTGCAGTTTGAAATTGGGGTATTCCTTTGAGACATTCTCCATGGAGAGAGCTATTTGCATCAGTTTTCCTCCTCCCTGCATCGCTGTAATACTTCCTGAAAGGCTTTTTCAAGTTCATGGGGCGTAATGCCCGAATCCACAGCCTCTGTTATAAGCTTTTGAAATTGGTTTTTTAACGAGTTGAGCAATCGCTCATGCCTTGCCGATCTATCTATGGGAGCCACATAGCTGCCCTTTCCGGCCCTGGTATAGATCCATCCCTCCCTTTCCAATTCCTCGTAAGCTTTTTTGGTGGTAATCACGCTGGTGGTCAGCTCCTTGGCCAACTGCCGGATGGAAGGCAGGGATTCGTGGGCCTCCAGCTCTCCCTGTAAGATTCTGTTTTTGATCTGCTCCGCAATCTGCCGGTAGAGCGGAGTGGGATTTTGCGGTGATAGAGTAATCAGCATAATTCACTCTCCCCGTTATAATTAAACATACTGTATATACCCTATATATACAGTATACCTATAATATCTTTTTGTCAAGAGCTAAACAAGAAATAGCGCTTTATTCCTCAAATTATAATCCCAGTAACCTCTGCTTTTCCCTTTTCTTTGACGTTCATTGATCCTTAGCCAGATTTTCCAACAAACATAATCCTTGAAAAGTGAATTATCAACTGACTATGTACTGTCACCGATATCCAAACTGTTAAATTATAGTCTGTTCCACAATTTTCTGCTTCCTTGCCTGTAATTCTTTTGCTTTCCATCCGTTTCTTCTAATTCTATTCTCAAGCTTTGCCGTATTTGCTCCACCTGCGTCATTACTGTTTCAGAACGTTTGCGGGCCTCGTTAATGCGGGATTGTACTACCCAATTGACAATCAGGCCGTCAAAAAAGTAGTCTGCAAAAGTGGCCAGTCCGCCGATTTCAATTGTCAGGTCTGTGTTAATTTTCTACATCCAGCAATTCTCTTTTAAGAGAGTATAAAGCACTTTGCACCTTGCTGGCTTTTTCCCGTGCATGGTCAATTTTGGAATGCTTGATTGCCGTGGAGATAAGGCCCCCGCCAATCTCTTTCCAGATCTTTATTCATGAAATCCTCCCCCCCAAGCTTAATATATTAAAGGAGTAGCCGGCAAACCATGGTTGACAATAAGTGCATCTATGGTTGAGGATTGCTGGTATTTCCCCGCTGCATTGATTTCCCATAGTCAATTTGGTTGGAATCATTAGTTAAATGGTCAAAATCCACCCCATCCCTCCAGAGTAGTGCTAACCGATAACCTAGGTTGCGAGGTGCGTTCCACCACAGACCTACTCGAGATTTAACAACTAGACGGTCCAAGATCGACGGAAGGGAATAAAACTGTTTGGCAAACCAAGCTACACCCTGCTCCAATTCTCGAGGGGTCATTTTTGCAGGCTGGAAGACCGCATCCACTTTTCCATTATATTTATCCCAGTTGGTGGTCAAAAGCCTCCCTTCGCGCTGTAATCGGGCAAAGAAAGGAGTTCCCGGCATGGGAACGACAATGCTGACCGTTGCACTGTCGATACCGATTTCACGGTAATACTTCAAGGTGCGCTCGAAAATGCCCGGGTCGTCTCCATCCAGCCCAAACATAGTGCCAGCCTGAATGGCGATTCCATAGTGGTGCAAGTTCTTCACTGCCTGCTCGTACAGGGCCACCTTGTTAAACCCCTTACCCTGGGAATTTAGGCTCTCCTGAGAAATGGACTCCAGGCCGATGAAGAAGGCCTTGCAGCCGCTTTCAGCAGCAGCCGCCAGCAGTTCATGGTCAAAGGCCACCTGAATGGTGGTCTGCGTGGTCCACCATTTGCGATAGGGGGCGATGGCTTTGAAGAGTTCCAGGGCGTAACGGCGATTGGCGGTCAAGTGATCGTCCCAAAAGATCACCGCCTTGCCGGGAATCGTCGCCACCTCCCGGGCCACCTCCTGTACGGGTCGCCGCCGCTGGCCGCTACCGTACATATTGCCTACAGAACAATAATCACAGCGGTTGGGACAGCCCCGGGTGGCAATGATAACCCCGCGACCATAACCCCTTCCCACGATAAGGTCCCTCCTGGCACGGGGTATCTCTGCAAGGTTGGCTGGCTTCCCCCTGTATATCCGCTTCCAGGTACCCCGCTGGAAGTCCTCGACTACTTTTGCCCAGACCGTTTCAGCTTCACCGATTACCACCGCATCGGCGTGGGCGAGAGCTTCTTCGGGCAGTACAGTAACGTGGGGGCCGCCCAGAACCACTTTTCGGCCCCGCCGGCGGAACTCGTCCGCCAGCCGGTAAACATGATTGGCGGCCGACGTATTACAGGTGATGGCTACCAGATCAACCTCTCGCTCGAAATTCACTGGTTCCACAATTTCATCCGTGTGGTGAATCTCCACGTCTTTCGGAGTTAAGGCAGCAATCAACGGCATGGTCAACTGAGGAAACTGGATTAGGCGCCACTTGCGTAGTCGGCGCGAGGGTTCTGATTCCGGGGTGATCAATTCTAGTTTCAAGTAGGCCACCATCCTTTCAGGTTAGTCTTAATTATTAATGAGCTTGCAGCAAATGGCGGTGATTACTTTCGGAAACACCTCTGAGAGATTCGAAAAAATCACAAGAACAACTTGAAATCAGAATGCAAATCCCTACCCGCAAGGGATGATCGGTTCATCAACCAGTAGATGGACATTCCGCTTACTGTGGGATAGTTGGGTCGGCCACCCTACCATTACCATCATCAAAAAGGATGAATTGCAACTAACTTGTGGTGTGCCCCGGCCCCTAATTCCAGCGGATGGTAGTCAGACTTATTTATCAAATCTACCAGATGTTCTATTTCCCCTGGCACTCTGATTGGTTCGCAATAATAGTAAATTTTTCCTTCCAATGTCATATCTTTTTTTGACTCTATTTGGTGGTCCTACCCAAATATACTCTATCCCTCTCAAAAGAATGGCATGGACTCCCGCTGCATAAGTATTATAAAAACTTTTTCTTTTTGCCTGGACGACCAGGCCGGCACAATCTTCCGTTTGAAAAACGCCAGGAAATTGTCCGTAAACTGGTAAAACGTGTAGTCGTCTGTCCCGATACTGTGGAAATTGAAGGGTATTTTCAAGTTGAGGGGGAAAACGACAAAGATGATAGTGCTTTAGGTATGTCCAGCATAAAGTACTGCTTCCAGAAGCGCTCCCTATTATGATACTAATGGCGGCTTCAAGCGCTTCTCGAGCTTCTTCAGGAGTAGAAATGGGAATTAATTTCACTTTAAAAGAGCCTTCCACCGCATTTTTTCTGTTTTTGGACATAGGACAAGTTGTCGAGAATTTGTCCATCCTGTCGCTTTTAATTTTTATGCTATCAGTTTTAGAATCACAAAATTATGCAGAGGCCATAGATTGGTTGAAAGACATTATCAAAGAGAATAGGCCCATTACAGAAGGGTAAATAAAGAAGAGCACACTTCGAAAAAAAGGCTATTCAAAAACTTATTAAAGATTTGTCATCGTAAAATATTTGAAATTAAATAATGAAAAGCGACCAGGTAACAATTGGTCGCTTTTTTAACCTATTAAGGTAAATACTTCTTTTTTATTCTCGAAAAAGGCCCAGTTACGTATGATATTTTCTGTAAAAAAGGCTTAAAAAGCATTTAAAGGACCATCGCCCTCCTCTGGCAAATTGATAAGTGGTAAAACAAACCAAGAAACCGGAGGGATGAACGATGACCCTATATCATGTTAACATCGACGAGGAATTTTTTGCATCACTTTTTCCAGGAAATGATGAGGGATTGAAAAATTTATTAACGCTATAATCGCATGAAATCATGAAATTTTAAAATATATGCGGTGTTTAACGAGACAAAGGTGTAAAATAAATGTATCACTAATAGTATTGATTTTAGAGGATTTTAAAAATTTAGGGGGGAACGTTTGATGGCCGATGTCATTGATTACAAGATTCATGGTGATGACATGCAGATTGTGGAAGTGGAACTGGACCCCGGGGAAGGGGTAAGGGCAGAAGCCGGGGCCATGATGTACATGGGAGAAGGTATAGAGATGCAGACCTCCACCGGCGGGGGGGTGTTTAAAGGCTTAAAGCGGAAGTTGACAGGTGAGAGCTTTTTTATCACCAATTTTGTAAACAGCGGCAGCAAGAAGGGCTATGTTGCCTTTGGCGCTCCCTACCCCGGCAAGATAATTGCTGTTGACCTGGCATCATTTGGGGGCAATTTTTTATGCCAGAAGGATGCCTTTCTTTGTGCCGCCAAGGGTGTTGAGGTGGAAGTGGCCTTTACCAGGAAAATCGGTGCCGGACTGTTTGGCGGTGAGGGTTTTATCTTGCAACGTTTAAGTGGTGACGGGATGGCTTTTATACATGCAGGAGGGACCATCATACGCAAAGAACTGGCACTTAATGAAATATTACGCGTGGATACGGGCTGTCTGGTGGCTTTTGAACCGTCTGTTAATTACGACATCCAGTTTGTTGGCGGGTTTAAAAATGCGCTGTTCGGAGGCGAAGGTGTATTCCTGGCGAAACTAACTGGACCGGGAATCGTGTATTTACAAAGCCTACCTTTCTCTCGCCTGGCTGACCGGCTGTTCGCAGCAGCTCGTTTCCAGGAAAAAGGTGAGCAGAAAGGAATTGTCGGTATGGGAGAGAGCCTTTTTGGGGGTATTTTTGGTGGAGATAACTAAAAGTTTTCTCAAAAAACCTGGCTTCATAAATTAGAGCCAGGTTTCGTTTTTTCAAATAGAATTTCTGAAACCAAAAAAACATAATTCTGAAGTTTGAAAGTAAAAGCAAATATTAATACTATAGTATAATTTACATCTATTGCAAATGATATAAATGTAATAGTTTGCTATAATTTGCTTAGTTTGAAGCTTGAAAAAATCCAGAACCAGCTGGTTTTATGAGGTGGGTTGGATGAGTGAAAACAACCTTATAAAATACTTGATTTTACAAATTTTAGATTTAGTGGGGGTATTTAACGATTTTTCACAATATAATTTCGGGTTTATCGGAAAAGATGAAGTATTGAAGCGAAACTTGGAGCAGCCTTTCAAAAATATTTGCAGCGGCTGCAGTTACAGTTGTCCGTTAAACGATACAGCGGTTATTACTGAAAATTCGTTTTTCTGCTTTCAGGATGCCAATTTATACCTCAGTCCCTTAAAAATAGATAAATTAGATATCGGGATGTTATACGTTTATAGCGAAGATAAAGATTTTCTGACCGTAAAGGAAACTGCTGAGAGATTCAAAAAAAGTATATTGGCGTTAGTGGAAAGTTTTATAGAAAAAAAACAAGTGGAATTATTTTATGAGCTGATAGAGGAAACGTGTAGCGTAAATGTTTTGTCCAAGAAACATTACAAAAAACTATTTAGGAAATTAGGCTCCGTGGTTAACTATGACTGTCTAGTATTTGCTGTAATAGAAGGTGAACAGTTAAAGCCATATATAAGTATTGGCATAAAACAGGATAATTTACGTAATACATACGTGGAGAGCGGCTTGGAAAGTTTAGTTTTGACCAGTAAAAAAACCTTCATAGGTAAAGTTAATGAAAACAAGTTAATGCTGCGAAATTCCATATTTAAAGAGTTACACAATGCTGGCAAATTATTATTTTGTATTCCCCTTGCTGGCGAAGAAAGTGATGTTTTGGGTTTATTATATGTTATTTACCAGGATGAACCTGCTCAATTAGAACAGTACAAAAAAATAGTAGAGACTTTTTGCCAGTGCCTGACAAATAATTATTTAAAAAATATAAATAAAAAAAAGTACGAAGAACAGTTGGAATGTATGTATGTTGTTAGACATGTAAGTGATGAAACATATTTTTCTTTGAACATTGATAAGTTTTTTAATCTTGTGATTGACCTAGTACAAACTTTACTCAAACCGCAAGTCTTGGCTATAATTTACAGCCAAGGAAGTCGGCCGTTAAAAATTGTTAGAAGTGAGAATAAGGATGTTTTGGAGAAGATAAAAAATGCGAAAGACTATACTGACTTTTTGCACTATCTGCAAATTCCCCTGAAATCAGCCAATAGTGACAATGAAGGACTCTTACTCTTTTATAGGGAAAATAACTTAAATGATGTAGAACACCAGTTTTTACAAATCATCTGTAATATTATTTCCGTGGCGTTGTCTAAAGCCGATTGTTGTACACATTACCAGAACATGCTGAACGGTACATTGCGAGTGCTAGCAAAAATTATCGAAATGAGAGATCCGTATACCTTTGGTCACTCGGAAAGAGTTAGTATCTATTCCCGAAAATTGGCGTTAAAGGCAGGGCTGAGTGAAGAAGAAGCAGAGAAAATAGGTAATGCTGCTTTTTTACACGATATAGGCAAAATATTTCTTCCCGATAAATTGCTAATGAAAACAGAACAGCTAAACAATAGGGAAAAAGAGTTAATAAAAACTCACCCGGCAAAAGGAGCTGAAATAGTTGCGGCTTTATTTGATATACCCTACGTGCATGAGGTCGTGAGGTACCATCATGAAAGACTTGACGGGTCGGGATATCCCGACGGTTTAACTGCAGATGAGATACCGTTGTCTGCCAAAATTGTTGCTATAGCTGACAGTTACGAAGCTATGACTCACCACAGGGTTTACCGTGAGGCCATGGGAGCCAGCGAAGCGTACCAAGAGCTGGTTGCTAAAGCAGGGAAGAAATATGATGCCAAGCTTGTGGAGCTATTTCGTGAAGTTATTTTTGATGAATTGGTTTTTAAATATGAGGAAAACAGCATAACTAAGCATGGAATTAAAATAATAAAAAGCAAATTTGATGAACTGACGACACGAGAAAAAGAAGTTTTGGCTTTACTAGCTGACGGCTACAACAACCAGGAAATTGCTCAGGCTTTGTATGTTACTGAACAAACAGTGAAAAGTCATGTTTCAAAAATATTGCAAAAGTTAGGTGTTGAAGACCGTACAAAAGCTGCCGTTTATGCTCTAAAAGCAGGATGGTTTAACTTTTAACTACCCACGCTTTAAAATGGGTGTTTTTTTATTTATACTTTTGGATGATTTCGATGCTGACGTATTGTCGAATTTTGTAGAATTTAAAACAATACTTTAGTATGATGTGAAATTTTGTCTGAGAACGTAATATTTAATAATAAAAAAGTTACAGTTTTAGTTTTAGCAGTTGGGGGGGATTTTCAGTGGACAGCTTGGTGAAAGAAATACTGAGTGAACTGGAAGATCATGGAACCCCTGAATGCTTTGGGTCTTCTGCTAAAGGCGGAGAAATTCTTGAAACTACAAAAAGTCGCAAAGAGCAAAAACAAATTCAGGCCTTTCAATGTAAAGAGGAAAGCAGAGAAGTGACAAATAACGGTTTGGTATCTATCCAGGATGGAAATATAACCATAACAGCTCCTCGAAACAACGGAAAGTACCCTACAATTGCGCCGGGACAGCATGTGAGGGTTTTCGTGAATGGTGAGGAGGTTTCCGGAACGACGGTAGTAACTGAGAATGATGATGTTATCGTGCTTCCCGATGAGGAAGACCCGGAAGTGGACTATGTTCTTGAAGTTGATGAAGAATTAATGAATGCCCATTTAAGCGTCCGCTACAAGCCAGGTAAAAAATACAAAATTGTTGACTCGCCTCCTGTGGAAGATCTTGTGATAACCGCCAAATTGGACAGGGAAATCCCCCCGTCCAGGCTGGACTACTGCACGGTATTAGAAGAGTTGGTGCAGAAAAATATAGTCTACTTTGATGAACAAAAAATCAAAAAACTGTTGGCTTCCGGAAAAAATTTGGAAAGGGAAAAAATTGCCCAGGGAATATATCCAACACCTCCTGTTGACGAGGAGGTTGAGTATATATTTCAACAGAAACATATTTCCAGTAGCAGCGGAGGTAATAGGCCGGTTAAAAATGTTCTTAGCGTAAAGCCAGGGGAAGTACTGGCTGTAAAAAAACCGGCAGTTCTCGGTGAACCCGGGATTGACCTTACGGGTGCGGTGAAAGACCCCCGGGAGCCGAAACGGGTAGAAATAAAGGTACGCCGGGGTGTGCAGTTGATTGAAGATGGAACTAAAGCCGTAGCGTTAATAGAAGGACGGCCGGATGTGTCCAATGGATATTTGAGCGTGTTTCCAATATATGATCATGTGGGCGACGTGACGCCGGAAACTGGAGATATTGAATTTAATGGCGATGTGCTGATAACCGGTAATGTGGAAGATTTCATGATAGTGCGGGCCAGCGGCAATGTATCGGTAAACGGCTATGTAGCCAACTCGAAAATTTATGCTGGGGGAAATATAACTGTTAAAGGTAATATAATTGGCAGCACGTTATTTGCCGGCGGCATGTCCGCCTTATGTAAGGAAATTTGTCATTACCTTAATGATGTAGATATTCAGCTCCAAAAATTGGTCAAAGCTATTAACCAACTGAAAAAGAAGTACGGCCAAAAAGAACTTCCAGTAGGAAGAGCGGTAAAGGCACTTCTTGAAAAAAAATTTACCAAGTTACCAAAACTATGTGTCAGTTTTGCCAAAAGCATGGAACAACGGGAAGAATACGAGGTGCTTGATGCTTCGGTAAAAGACTTAATAGATGAACTTGCGGTTACGTTCTATGCATACGGACCAATTAGAGAATTACGAAGGATGAAGGATTTATTAACGCTGAAGAAAAAAGTTAAAGAAGCAATATACTTTCTTGAGAGTTTAGCCAATAAACATTCGAGCATTTACGGAAATTACGTGCAGTCTTCTACTTTAGTTGCCAGTGCTGACATAATAATTAGCGGGGAAGGTTGTTTCCAGTCTTCGTTGCGAGCGGGAAACAATGTTTGTATCAAAGGGAATAAAGGGATTTTTAAAGGTGGAGAAGTAATTGCTAATGGTAATATTCAGATTGTTGAAGCGGGTTCCGAGATTGGGTGTACAACAAAACTAAAAACCACTGCGGAAAATAGCGTAGAAATAAATCAGGCCTGGCCTGGGGTTGAGATTAATGTTGGCGGGATGAAAAAAACTTATGTTGAAAAAGAAACCAATGTATGCTTCTTTATTTCCGAAAAAAAAACATAATGTAATAAGGAGCAATTAGCAAAATTTTAAAGCTGTATTGTTGTTCAATAATTTATGCTGACGGTGCAGTGTGGAATCCTATGGTGGTTTGTTGTACCGATAAAGTTTGCGACTTTATTAAAGTAGTCCCTGTAACTAACTGCTTTAGTTGTAGATGCGGAGCAACGTGTTCAAGTTTTAGACTTTCGCAACTAGCAAACTATGACGGGTAGCCGGGGGTGTATTAACATAATCGAGAATATGGATAGAACCATTAATGGCTTGGAACCCGTTGCTTTTTGGTTGTTGTCAGTTGTTGGCGCAAAGGATACTTATACAACCCACCATTCATATTATGTGGCAGTTCTGGCTAAGGCAATAGCTGAAAAAATAGGATTGAATCAAGAACAAGTGGAGCAAATATATTTAGCCGGACTGTTGCATGATATTGGGAAAATTGTGATTCCGGATTACATACTGCAAAAACCCGGTAAATTGACAAAGTCTGAATTTGCCGAGGTAAAAAAGCATCCTGAAACTGGATACCTGTTATTGCGGTCTGCGGGTGATTTATTTAAACCGATTTTGAAATACGTAAGACACCACCATGAACGCTGGGATGGTTTGGGATATCCGGCACAACTAAAAGGTAACGAAATTCCTCTGGGTGCAGCTATTGTGGCAGTTGCAGATGCTTATGATGCTATGATATCAAGCCGACCTTACCGGGTTGCGATGGCGGAAGCCGAAGTTTTAGCGGAAATACAAAAAAATTCCGGTACTCAGTTTCATCCTGAAGTGGTTGAAGTTTTTATTAGAAACTATCAGGAAATTAAATCCAATGTTTCCGGGGATGCAAAGTACGCCTGGGTAAAGAGGATGCTTGACTGTAACTGATTTGTCTATCATTTCGAAGACATCCTTTCTTTTGGATTCTTTGAACAAGTATCTATTTTCAGAAAGGGTGTCTTCCTTTTTTTTTTTTGTAAAAAATTTTTGGGTAGTTTCCCCTGAAAAAGTAGTAATTCAAGCCCCCTTTACTAGCAGCCTGTGTGAAAAAACTGTATAAAGATACAGGGATTTCCTATACACCTGCCGAAACAAATAAAAAAGACTATCAGTCAAAGCATCCCCTGACGATGGTTAAGATTTGGATTTTCGCCTGTTCGAAAGGTATTTTGTCCTCACGGAGATTGAAAACCCCTCTATGATGAAGTAGCTTTTAGGTTTCTTTCAGCAAACCAGCAACCGGGCGGATAATTTCTGAATTTAGAAGATGGCATTATGAAGCACTGGGGAATCTTTTTATCCAAACAGTTAAACTGGCTCAAAAAGCCAGGTTGGTCAAACTCAACCAGGTTGCTGTTGACGGGACCAAAATTAAGGCCAATGTTTCCAAACATAGTGCCATGAGTTACGCTCATATGCAAGAGTAGAACAACGTTTAAAAAAGGAAATCGAAGAACTTTTCCGTCAGGCAGAAGAAATTGACCAGGCAGAGGAAAATAATATAGCAACCGCTGTGGTGACGAACTCCCGGAAGAAATGGGTACTAAAGAAAAGTGGCTTGAAGCCATCAAGAAAGCGGTTTAAAGATGAGGAACCGCTTACATATGTATACTACAGGCAGAACAAGTGAAATACAGAAAAATTTGGTAAAACACTTGACATTATAAGTAATAGTAATTATTATTAAAAATGTCGGGCTTTTAAAAAATCTTTCTACAGGAGGAATAATTGATGACAAAGTATGAATGCACAGCTTGCGGTTATGTTTACGACCCAGCACAGGGTGACCCCGAAAACGGAATTGCCCCAGGAACTGCCTTTGCAGATCTGCCGGAAGACTGGGTTTGTCCTTTGTGCGGTGTAGGAAAAGAAGAATTTGAAGAGGTGAAATAATGCAGCCGGTAAAGATTGCGGAAGATATCTACTGGGTTGGTGCTATCGACTGGGATGTCAGAAACTTTCACGGTTACACAACGCAGCGCGGCGCCAGTTACAATGCCTACTTGATCGTTGACGAAAATATCACTCTTATTGATACGGTTAAGCCGCAGTTTTGTGATGAGATGTTGAAAAGGATTTCCCAGGTAGTTGAACCGGAAAAGATTGATTACATCATTGCCAATCATGTGGAAATGGACCATTCCGGCAGCTTACCTCTAGTGATGGAACGTGCCAAGAATGCAACCGTAATAACTTCGCCAAAAGGATTGCAGGGACTGAAAAAACATTACAAAAAGGAATGGAATTTCCAGGCAGTGAAGACGGGAGATAATTTAAACATAGGTAAGAGAAATATCAGCTTCATTCTTACTCCTATGGTTCACTGGCCCGACAACATGATAGGGTATCTTGTAGAAGATAAGATACTGTTTTCCAATGATGCTTTTGGGCAGCATTTAGCTTCTTCTGAGCGATTTGATGACCAGCTTCCGCTACAGATAGTGTTGGAAGAAGCGAAAAAATATTACGGCAATATAGTCTTACCATATGGAAACCAAGTGGCTAAAGCTTTAGAAGCAGCGGCGGACCTGGATATAGAGATTATTGCTCCCAGCCACGGGGTTATCTGGCGCTCGCATATTCCGGAGATTATTGAACAGTACAGGAAGTGGTGTGCCAACGAAACGGAGGAAGCTGCTGTTATCATTTATGATACCATGTGGACTTCGACGGAAAAGATTGCCTATGCGGTGCAGGCAGCGTTTGAGGCCAAAGGAATTCCCACCAAAATGCGCAACTTAAAAACAAACCATATTTCGGATATTATAACCGATGTGGTTACGGCTAAGTATATTTGCGTAGGGTCGCCGACTTTAAATAACAACATGTTGCCCACGGTAGCCGGGTTCTTAACATACCTGAAAGGACTGGCACCGAAAAACAGGGTGGGCCTGGCCTTCGGTTCCTACGGCTGGGGAGGCCAAAGCGTTAGCCAGGTAGAGGCGGTTTTAGAAGAATGTGGTTTTGACCTGCTTAAACAGGTCAAAGTGCAGTACATTCCGGATGACAGCGAGCTCCAGGAAATTACCGATAAATTGAAAGGGGAACTATCATGACAGCATTAAAAGAGTTGTATAAATGCAGCATCTGCGGCAATGTCGTGGAGATTGTCCACGAGGGAGCGCCGGCTCTGGTTTGCTGCCACCAGCCCATGGAAAAAATTGCGGCCAAGAGGGAAGACCAGGGTAAGGAAAAGCACGTACCGGTAATAAAAGAAAGCAGTAATGGTATTCGGGTGGAGGTTGGTGACGTTCACCATCCCATGGAGCAGAAACACTACATTAAATTTATCGAGGTATTGACGGAAAACAAGTTGTTTCGCGCCGAGCTTGTTCCTGACCAGTTACCGGTTGCAGAGTTTCCGGTTAGCAAAGCGGATGTAGTGACAGTGAGGAGCTATTGCAACCTGCACGGGCTTTGGGAAGCATAATAAAATTAAGTGAAAATACTGCGGGAGGGTTTATTGATGACAAAAAATTTAAAAGGCACCAAAACAGAGAAAAACCTATGGGAAGCATTTGCGGGAGAATCCCAGGCCAGGAATAAGTATACATATTTTGCGGCTGTTGCCAGGAAGGAAGGCTACCAGCAGATAGCCGAGATTTTTGAAGAGACGGCACGGAACGAAAAAGAGCATGCAAAAATTCACTTGAAATTGCTGCAAGGTATCGGCAGCACCATTGATAATCTAAAAGTGGCTGCATCAGGTGAAAACGATGAGTGGACAGATATGTATCCCAGAATGGCCAGAGAAGCCCGGGAAGAAGGCTTTGATGAGATAGCAGAAATTTTCGAGGGTATTGCCAAGATCGAGAAGGAGCACGAGGAGCGCTACAAAAAGCTGCTGGCAAACATAGAAAACGGTACTGTGTTTAAAAAAGACGACACGGTAAAATGGAAGTGCAGAAACTGCGGTCATATTCATGAAGGACCGGAAGCGCCGGAGACCTGCCCGGTCTGCGCTCACCCGCAAGCCTTTTTTGAGCTGAAAGGTGAAAACTATTAATTTGGAAGAGGAACTTTGCATGGACAGCCGGTTGTTTGGGAATTGGTAGTTGGCTACCTTTATAAATGTGCAACCCTGTGAAATTATTGACCTGGCGGTACAGATCGAAGAAAAAGGTGCAGAATTTTACAAAAAGCTGGCTGAAAAGGCGGAAACGGAATCAGCCAGGGAACTGCTGCTGTTTTTAGTTGCAGAAGAAGAAAAACACCAGCTGGATTTTAAGAAGTTGGGGAAAGATTTTGAAGCGGTAGATCCCAGGGAAAGCTACGCAGGGGAGTATTTAGACTATGTAAGAAGTACCGTGGAAACGCACATGCTGGCAGATTTGGAACGGCTGGAACAACTGCTGGATACTGCCAAATCCGAGGCGGACATTATCAGACTGGCAGATGATAACTGTTATACTCACGACTGTGGTTGCAACGATTGTTAGGGGTGACAACCAACTATGTAGGCAAGACTTACATGGTTGGTTTTTTTGTGTCAAAAAATTCAAAGTATAAATCTGTGCTAATAGATAATAATAGCTTTGACAGTCTTCCCATGAAGGCGAGGAGGAAAGATGACAAAAAGTAGATTGCTTTTACTGGTTGGCGGTTTGGTAGCAGGTTTTGTTATAGCTGTTTTATTTTTCCCCGTAGTTGCCCCGAATTTTCTAATTAAGCCCTTTGGTTTTTATGATACTGATAGGGTGCCTAACGGATTTATTGCACCGAATGGTAGTTACAGCAAGGTTCCGCCGGCAGATGTTCCTCCAGGAGCGTATTACAGCCAACCTTTTATGGGAGGCATGACGGGCGGCATGATGGGGCCGGGGATGATGATACCGCCGGTGGGGTACGGTTACAATAACAATTTTAACATTCCCTCCAATTTTAAATCCAACGGCCAGCGTATCTATTTTACCGCTACCAGCAATTCGGGCAAACCGATTTCTGCCCGCATGATGGGGATGGAAATGACCAACATGCGCTGGGGCTGCGCCTACTGCCACGGTCCCGAGGGACAGGGACAGACAGTGGTCATGCATATGGGCACGTGGAAAACGCCCAAGATAGCCTACAAGTATTTGACTTCCGGTGATCATGGGGACAATCATGATTCTGCGGAGGAACACGCGTACTACACGGAACGAACCATTAAGCGGGCAATTATTGAGGGAATTAATCCCGACGGCGAACCACTGGGGTGGCCCATGCCGCGGTGGCGCATGAGCGATGGGGATTTAGAGGATTTGGTTGAATATTTGAAAGAGCTTCCTTAAAAGCAAACCATGCAGTTTTAAACTACATGGTTCTATTATTATACCGGCGTTATTTTTTTTGCGTCTGCAGACGGGGTAAAGGTCCGCTGCGCCAGCTCGTTGTCCAGCATCATGATGCCTGAGCCGTCCTCACCAAAGCGCTGCACTTTTTCAAAATATCGTTTATGGTGGCTTCTTCCTCCACCTGCTCATCAAAAAACTTGTAAATGCACCGGGTGACAAACTGCTCGTGCTTGTACGCTTGTTCGAATACCTGCTCCAGCGAAGTAAATTCGTTGGGCGGGTCATCAAAACTCTTAAGAACGGTGCGTCAGCCTCTTTCGTTGATGAAGTTATATATAATTTCATGGCGTGGAAGCGCTCCTCTCTGCCTGAGCCAGGAGGAAGTTTTCAAATCCCTCCAGGTCTTCGGAGCACAATAGGCAGGAATTGATGACGGTTTGGAAGTGAAATGCGTGCCCACAGGGGAAAAACTTGGAAGAGTGTTACCAGTTTGTCCAAAAGCTGGATGCTAAAATCAGAGGAACTTTAACCTGTATCAGTGCAACCCTGTTTCTCAATGTCTCACATGGGAACTGGGTTGTTAGTGTTAAATTGCTTAAAATTTAGGCCGGTATCATTTTGAGTCAGAATTTACCTGTGGTATAATTAGTTGGGTAATATAATGAAAAGGAGACTGACCATGAACTTGCTTCGTCCCAACCTCTACGTAGACTCGCTGACGGATATTCCACTGGAAAGGCTGCAGCAGCAGGGTATTAAAGGTTTTGTGCTGGATTTGGACAATACCATTACCGAGTGGAATAAAAATGAAGTTGCCAGTGAAGTCATAGAGTGGTTTAACCGGGCCAAGCAGTTGGGATTTAAACTGTGTATAGCTTCCAACAACAAGGAGGAACGGGTGATGCAGGTGGCGCGGGTGCTGGAAGTGCCCTTTTTGTCCAAAGCGGGAAAACCCCGGCGTCGTTCCTTTAAAAAAATGCTGCGGCTGCTGGATTTGGAGGTAAACCAGCTGGCGGTCATAGGGGACCAGATATTCACGGATATTCTAGGTGGCAACAGGATGGGCCTGTACACTATTTTGGTAGTGCCGCTGAGTTCCCGTGAGTTCATCGGGACGCGGATTATGCGCCGGTTTGAACGGCTGGTGCTGCCGTACCTGGATAAAGAAGAGGTTGAGCGGCCGTGACAGGAAGCATTTTGGGAACCACCAAAGTAGTGGGATTAATAGGCAGTCCAGTGGAACATTCGCTTTCCCCGGTAATACATAACGCGGCGTTCCGCCATTTACAGCTGGATTATGTTTACGTACCTTTTCCCGTTCACCCTGATGGTTTGGCCCGCGCGGTACGGGGACTGTTTCAGGCTGGTATAGCGGGTCTTAACGTAACGGTACCGCATAAGGAGCGGGTACTGGATTGCCTGGACCGGGTGGACCATTACGCGCAGGTATTGGGAGCGGTAAATACCATAGTAAAGGAAGATGGGCAGCTGGTTGGCTACAACACTGACGGGCCCGGCTTTATCCAGTCCTTGCAGGCGGAAGGAGTGGACGTCAGGGGAAAAACTGTTCTTGTAATCGGTGCCGGTGGAGCTGCCCGGGCGGTGGCTTTTGCCCTGGGCCAGGCCGGTGTCCGAGAAATTATTTTTGTCAATCGCACCGTTGAACGTGCACAAAATCTCAAGAGGGAAATAGATGATTTAGTACAGGTGGAAGTTTTGCCGCTGACTCCCGAAACCCTGCAAAAAAGCCTGCAGTGCTGTCAGATTGTCATCAATACCACGACAGTTGGTATGTACCCGCACACGGATAACACACCGGTTCCCGGCCAGTTGTTGCAGCCCCGGTTGACGGTTGTGGACTTGATTTACAATCCCCTGGAAACCAGGCTGCTCAGAGCAGCGAAACGGGCTGGCTGCAAGACTGTGTCGGGCCTGGGCATGCTGGTCTACCAGGGAGCGGCAAGTTTTGAGCTGTGGACGGGAAAAACGGCACCTGTTGGTGTGATGACGGATGCGGCACTGGCCAAGCTCAACCGCTGAGCTGTCGATTTTTCCAGATGTCTGGTGGAAAAAAGAGGGAGGAATTGGGACCGCAAAAGTGAATCTCCTTTACAGAGGTGAGGGAGATGTCACAGTTATTGACTATACAGCAGCTGGCCAACATATTGCAGGTGGAGGTCAGTACCGTCCGTTACTGGGAAAAGGAATTTGCGCAATACCTGCCTGCGGTAGGCAAAAATAAACGGCGGCGGTACACGCAGGAACACGTGGAAACTTTTAACCAGATTAAGGAACTGTTGTATACGGAGCAATATACCATTAAGGGCGCCAAAAGACGGTTGGATCTGGAACGTACACTGACATCTGCACTGGGTGTGGAACAAAGCCTTAACAGTACGGTTCTTTTTATGTTTTCGGCAATTATGGAGGAACTGCAGAAAACGCGGGAGGAAAGCCGGAAGCTAGCGAAAGAAATCGAGCTGCTGCGGCAGCAGAAGGAGCAGATGGAACAACGTTTAATTGCTGAGCAAAACAAGAGTATCCTGGAATTTCTCAAATGCCGCCTGGGAGGTAAAAGTTCGCAGGCCGGCTGAGGCAGGAGAAATTGCTTGTAAATATACGGTTGATTGGGGGAAAACCAAGTGCTGAGATACCTTACTGCCGGAGAATCTCACGGGCCTAGTCTCACAACAATTATCGACGGTATACCGGCAAACATGCCGCTGCAAGCTGCAGCAATTAATGACATGCTGGCGCGCCGCCAGGGCGGTTACGGCCGCGGCGGGCGCATGAAAATCGAAACGGACAGGGTAGACATAACTTCAGGGGTGCGCCACGGTTACACTTTAGGCAGTCCCATAACGCTGGTCATTAACAATAAAGACTGGGAAAACTGGCGTGACATCATGGCGGTGGAAGTTACGAATGACGGAAATAAAAAGACCATCACCCGCCCGCGTCCGGGCCACGCGGATTTGCCGGGGGGGATGAAATACCGCCAGCGTGACCTGCGCAACATCCTGGAGCGCTCTAGCGCCCGGGAAACCGCTGCCCGGGTGGCTGCCGGCTCTGTGGCAAAGCAATTTCTCAACAGTTTGGGTGTGGAGATATTATCCCATGTTGTCCGGATAGGCGGCGTTAAAGTAGAGCGGGACCTGACCTGGGAGGAACTGCAGGGCAGTAGGGAATCTCCCGTATACTGCGCTGATACCGTGGCAGCACAGGAGATGGTGGCGGCCATTGAAGAGGCCAAAGCACAGGGGGATACTTTGGGCGGTGTATTTGAAGTGCGCGTCCGGGGACTGCTGCCCGGAATAGGCAGTCACGTGCAGTGGGACAGAAGGCTGGATGGACGGCTGGCCCAAAGTGTCATGAGTATTCAGGCCATCAAGGGTGTGGAAATAGGATTTGGGTTTCGGGCCGGTGAGCTTTCCGGCTCGCAGGTGCATGACGAAATACATTATGACGAAGAAAAAGGCTATTACCGTGCCACCAATCGTGCCGGGGGCCTGGAAGGCGGCATGACCAACGGTGAAGAACTGGTTATCCGGGCGGTCATGAAACCAATTCCCACGCTAATGCAACCCCTGCGCAGTGTTAACATCGCTACCAGGCAAACGGAAAGGGCGGACGTGGAACGGGCGGACGTCTGCGCGGTTCCCGCAGCCAGTGTGGTTGGTGAAGCAGCGGTGGCTTTTACCCTGGCGCAGGCAATTTTGGAGCAGTTTGGCGGCGACAGCATGGATGTGATAACAAAGCGCTGGGAAGAATGGAAGGAATATGTCAGGGAGTTCTAAGAATTGAGATGTTTCCTGAATATCAGTGCTGAAAGGTGATTGATGATGGCAAATTTGGTGCTAATTGGTTTTATGGGTTCCGGAAAGACTACCATCGGCTACCGCCTTGCCCGCACGTTGGGTTGGCGGTTTATTGATACTGACACGGAAATTGAAAAGCTGACTGGGTTAACTATCACCCAGCTATTTATCAAACACGGGGAAATCAGGTTTCGCTCGGAAGAAGCACTAACGGTCAAAAAGGTAGCGAAGCTGGACCGGACGGTGATAGCTACGGGAGGCGGTGTCCCGTTAAACAAGGAAAATGTGCGGTTGTTAAAGAACAACGGTATTCTGATTTGGCTGAAAGCGTCACCGGAAATCGTACTGGAGCGTATTGGTCACAGCCGCAACAGGCCGTTGTTGCGCGCCAACCCCACCCTGGATGATATTCAAAAACTGTTCAGGAAACGCGAGGAGTATTACAGTGCAGCGGCAGATATCGTCATCGAAACCGGGGGAAAAACACATGAACAGGTAGTAGAGGAAATCCTGGCACAGGTGGAAGGAAAAATATCATGAGGACGATTAAGGTTGGTCTGGACAAAAGAAGTTATGACATACATATCGGTCCGGGACTGCTAGACAGGCTTGAGGACTTTCTGCCGCCCGGTTTGTCCCCCCGCTGCCTGCTGGTTACGGACGCGCATGTGGACAGGTACTACGGCCGGCAGGTGAGCAGCAAGCTGGAACAGGCCGGGTTTAGTGTAGCAAAGGCAGTGGTGCCGCCGGGGGAAGCATTAAAGTCCTTTGCCAGTGCAAGAGAGCTGTATGATGCTGCGTTTGACCATAAACTGGACCGTAAGTCTCCCGTGGTGGCCCTGGGCGGCGGCGTGGTGGGCGACCTGGCAGGGTTTATTGCCGCCACTTACATGCGCGGGGTCCCCTTTATCCAGCTGCCCACTACCCTGCTGGCGCAGGTGGACAGCAGTGTCGGTGGCAAGGTAGCCATAAATCACCCCCGCGGCAAAAATATCATTGGCGCCTTTTACCAGCCGCAGGTGGTAGTGATCGATACTTCCGTGCTACACACACTGCCGCCGCGGGAATTGCGGGCGGCTATGGCGGAAGTGATTAAGTACGGGGTGATTGAAGACGCTTCTTTCTTCGACTATTTGGAAGGCAACATGGACAGGGTCATGTCCCTGGAGGATGCGGTGATCCAAAAAATTGTGGTTCGCTGTTGCGAGATAAAGGCTGAGATTGTGGAGAATGATGAAAAAGAAGCGGGATTACGCGCGGTATTAAACTTTGGCCATACTGTGGGCCATGCCATCGAGGCACTGGGGAATTACCAGCTCAGAAAGCACGGGGAAGCTGTGGCCGTGGGTATGGTGGTGGCCGGCCGGCTGGCTGTTAGCAGGGGATTGTTTAAGGATGCGGAGTTGAACCGTTTATCCCGGCTGTTAAAAAGCGTGCCGCTGGACACGGAACTGCCCGCAGAATGGGATGTGCAGCGGGCGGTGGAGCTGATGGTGCAGGATAAGAAAGCGTACCAAGGCGAAATAAATTTTGTACTGCCGGAAACTATCGGTAGAGTGCGGCTGGAGAAAATCTCACCGGAAGAACTGAAAGCATTTTTGCTTAATCTTTAACCGGAAGACTGCCGAAAAATGCGGCAGTTTTTCTTTTTTGTGCCAATAACAAGAGGATATGCGTCAAAAAAAAGCGAAACAAGTCATATGAGAAAAGAGGTGATGCGAAGTGCCGCGCAAGAAACAGCTGGGAGAGGTACTAAAGGAAAGCAACTTGATTACGGAAGAGCAGCTGCAGGAGGCGCTGCGCGTGCAGAAGCAGACCGGCGGCAGGCTGGGACAGGTACTGGTTAATTTGGGTTATGTCACGGAACAGGATATTTTGAACGTGCTGGAATTTCAGCTGGGAATAGAACAGGTGGACCTTAAGGAAAGAGAAATTTCTCCTGATGTTCAAGAGCTTGTACCTGAGGCCCTGGTGCGCAGGTACCAGTTGCTGCCGGTAGCCAGGGACGGGAATGTATTGAAGATTGCCATGGCGGACCCGCTCAATGTAATAGCTATAGACGATGTGCGGATGGCTACGGGGCTAGAAGTGCAGCCGTTGGTTGCTTCGGAAACAGACATCAACCAACTGATCGACGACTTGTATGGACCCCGGGAACTGGTTGACAATAATTTTGATTTCGCAAGGACCGGTGCGGAAACAGCCGCTGCCGGCGAAACTTTTAACCTAGATGAATTTTCTCAGGAACTAGCCGATGAGGCACCGGTTGTCCGTTTGGTGAATTCCATTCTAAATCAGGCAGTGCAGAAAAAGGCCAGTGATATTCATATTGAACCCCAGAAAGAAAAGGTGAGAGTACGCCTGCGCATTGACGGCCTACTACGCAAATTGATGGAGCTGCCCAAGCAAGTCCATCCCTTTTTGGTTGCCAGGATAAAGATTATGGCGCAAATGGACATTGCCGAAAAAAGACTGCCCCAGGACGGCCGCGTGCAGGTTCGAATGCAAAACAGGGAGATCGATTTGCGAATTTCCACGCTACCGACCGTTTTCGGTGAAAAGGTAGTGCTGCGCATCCTGGACAAAAGCCAGGTGCTGTTAAGCCTGGGCAAATTGGGCTTCTTACCGGACCAGCAGAAAAGGTTTGAGGGTATCATTCGCAGTTCTCACGGCATGATTTTGGTTACTGGGCCTACCGGCAGCGGCAAGACGACGACTCTTTATGCCACGTTAAACGAAATCAACACCCCGGATAAAAACATTATTACCATTGAAGACCCGGTGGAATACGTGTTGAAGGATATTAACCAGATTCAGGTTAATGTTAAGTCGGGGCTGACTTTTGCCACGGGGCTGCGTTCTATTCTCCGGCAGGACCCGGATGTTATCATGGTGGGAGAAATTCGGGACCGGGAAACCGCAGAAATTGCGGTCCGTGCAGCAACCACCGGGCACCTGGTGCTGAGTACGCTACATACCAATGATGCTGTGGGTACGGTAACCCGCCTCATAGACATGGGAATTGAGCCCTACCTGGTAGCATCATCGGTGGTGGGCATAGTGGCCCAGCGGCTGGTGCGAAGAATCTGCCCGCGCTGTCGCACCGCATACCGGTTGGACCGGGATGACCCGGCTCGTGCCTTCATGGGCCTTGATGCTGCTGAACCCGTCCAACTCTACAAAGGCAAGGGTTGCCGCTATTGTGACCATACCGGCTTTAAGGGACGGCTTGCAATACAGGAAGTGTTGCCCATTACCAAGGCCTTGCGGGATTTAATCAACAAAAAGGATTCCGGCAACGGCTTGCATGATACGGCCAAGGCGCAGGGTATGGCAACTTTGAAAGAGGACGGCATTGAAAAGGCCCGGCAGGGCTTGACCACTATTCATGAAGTAATGCGGGTGGCGTACATGGATGAGAGCTGAGGGGGGTTGCTTGTGAATATTGCTGACGTGCTGCACCTGGCTGTAGAACAGCAGGCTTCAGACATTCACCTGACTGTCGGCTTGCCCCCGGTTTTCCGCCGGGACGGGGAACTGGTTCCCGTACATGACTTTCCCGTTTTAACTCCGGACGACACCAAAAGCCTGGTGCGGGAAATTATGACTGAAACACAGTTTCAGGAACTGCAGAACAGCGGCGAGCTGGATTTAGCCTATTCCGTACCCGAACTGGGCAGGTTTCGCGTCAATGCCTATTACCAGCGGGGCAGTCTGGCGGTGGCTATCCGGAGAATTAACTCCCGCATAGCCACCCTGGAAGAATTGCAACTGCCTCCCAGCGTGGGCGATTTGGCCCGTAAATCCAACGGGCTGGTGCTGGTTACGGGGCCTGCGGGCAGCGGTAAATCCACCACCCTGGCGGCCATGATTGATTTAATCAACAGGGAGCGAGCCTGTCACATCATCACCCTGGAAGATCCAATCGAATACATACATTTTCACAAGAAGAGCGTTGTCAACCAGCGTGAAATTGGTTCGGATTCGCGGGATTTTTCCAATGCCCTGCGGGCGGCCATGCGCCAGGACCCCGATGTTATCCTGGTGGGAGAAATGCGTGACCTGGATACCATTTCCGTTGCCATTACGGCTGCAGAAACGGGGCACCTGGTGCTGGCCACACTACATACCAGCGGGGCGGCACAGACGGTAGACCGCATTATAGATGTATTTCCCCCGCACCAGCAGCAGCAAATAAGGGTACAACTGGCTGACACTCTCAGGGGAGTGGTTTCCCAGCAGCTGGTGCCCAAGATTGGGGGGGGAAGAATTGCCGCTGTGGAGGTGCTGGTGGTTACCGCCGGCGTCAGGAATATCATCCGGGAGGGTAAAACATACCAGCTGATTAATGCCATTCAGACCGGAGGCCAGCACGGCATGCAGTCCATGGATGCGGCGTTGAAAAAACTGGCCCAGCAGGGTCTTATTTCTCAGGAAGACATGTTTGCCCGGTTAAGTACCGGCAGCGGTACCTTTTATTGACAGAACGGTAAAATTTAGCTGCTATAGCAGGAAAAGAAGAGATTTTGTCGAACTTAATAACATTTAAAGTGTTTTTTGCATCGTAATTTCTTTATAAGAGATTTTTGCTTTCGTTTGAGGTGGGCCCTATGCCGCAGTATACATATAAAGCTAGAGACGGTCACGGCAGGTTATTAACCGGCATTGTAGAGGCGGAAACTGCCCGGCAGGCAGCGGAAAAGCTGCATGACCGAAGCGTGTATATCGTTGACCTGCGGCAGCAAAGCAGCCGGTTTTCCCGGGACATTAAAATTGCCCTGCCTTGCAAAAGAGCAAAAAAAAGAGACCTGGCGGTATTTGCCCGGCAGTTGGCTACCCTGATCAAGGCAGGAGTGCCGCTGCTGCAGTCCCTGGAAGTTCTCAGCAAGCAGCTGGATAATGCCCGCCTGCGCACGACGGTGGCCGAGGTAGCTGCGGTACTTGAGGAGGGAAACACCTTTGCCGATGCTCTCCGCTCCCATGACAGGACTTTTCCCGACCTGTTCATCAACATGGTGGAAGTAGGCGAAACCGGCGGGGTGCTGGATGAGGTCATGGAGCAGCTTGCCGTGCATTACGAGCGCGAGCACGAGATACAGGAAAAAGTAAAGTCGGCGCTGACTTACCCGGCTGTAATTCTGGCAATTGCGATTTTTGCTGTGGTTTTCCTGCTGGTGTTTGTACTGCCAACTGTTATTGCAATGCTGCGCAATTTGGGTGCCGAGCTGCCGCTTCCCACGCGGATTGTCATGGGAGCCAGCGCTTTGGTTCGTGAATACTGGTATATAATAGTAATTTTAGCTGCGGCCTTTTTCGTGGCTTTTAAGAAATATACAAACCAAGGTCCCGGGCGGCTGCGCTGGCACCGGGTGCTGCTGCGGCTCCCCGTTATCAGGAAACTGCACCTGTTGACGGTGGTTTCCCGGTTCAGTCGCACGTTGGGGACGCTGTTGAAGGGCGGAGTGCCGGTACTGCAGGCACTGGAAGTTGTCAAGAAAACTGCGGGCAATGCCGTGGTTGAAGAAGGTATTACCAGGGCACAGGACAACATTCGCGAGGGACAGGGCATGGCCCAACCGCTTAAAGAATGCGGTGTCTTTCCGCCCATGGTCATTCAGATAATTCAGGTGGGGGAAGAGACGGGCACGCTGGATGATTTGCTGATCCACGTCAGTGCCTTTTACGACCGGGAAATAGATGCCCTGGTGACGCGGCTGTCGTCTATCATCGAGCCGCTGTTGATAGTTTTGTTAGGCGGTGTAGTGGGTTTTATAATCATTTCCGTGTTACTGCCTATGTTTAACATTTACAGTGCTGCGGGCATGTAGCCTCTTTTGGGGTTGCATAAAAATTTACTAGGTAGTGTTAACTTAAGATGATGAAAAAGCTTACGTAATCATAGAAACCCAGCGGTTACTACTTCCATAAAGACTTGCTCGAGCACTTAGGACAGGATAAGTTAACCATTTTCGCAGAACCTTCTCTGTTTATTCCTGGGGGAAAGCTGGTAACTTACACCAACAGGATAAACACGGGGTTCTACGATTGCAAATATGATTTAAGTTAACAGAACTATTTACTAAAGGAGTGAAGGTAGTGATTAGAAACCTTGCAAGACTGTTAAAGCATAACGAAAAGGGTTTTACCTTAATTGAACTGATTATTGTGGTTGCTATTTTAGGAGTTTTAGCAGCGATTGCGGTCCCGAGGTTTACCAGCAAAACTGATGAAGCTAAACGAGCTGCTGCTCAAGCAGAGGTAAGAACTATGCAAAATATTTTAGAAATTTACTATGCTGAAACTGATGTCTATCCAAAAACCGAAAATGACGCATGGGATTTACTGGAAGATAATGGTGTGGGAGGGGGACGTAATGATAAGCCTTTAGATCCTTGGGAAAGAGAATATCAATATGATACTACTCAACATGTTTTCTATTCAAAAGGTCCAGATGAAAATAATAGTGATGATGATATTTATCCAAATTAGAGCATTAGACTGGCCCCAGCGGGGCCTTATTCTGTTTTTCTGGGGTGAAGAAGGTGTTTTCATTATTTATTTTTCTGTTGGGCCTAGTGATGGGAAGTTTTTTGAATGTGGTCATCTATCGCCTGCCGCGGGGGGAGTCGGTAGTCTACCCTCTGTCTCACTGCCCTCTCTGCCGGGCTAGATTAAAACCCGCTGACCTGGTACCCTTGGTTAGCTGGCTGCTGCTTCAGGGAAAGTGCCGGTACTGTGGCGGAAGGATACCCGTACGCTACCCGTTGGTGGAGCTGGCTACTGGAATGGTCTTTCTTATTCTGGCGTCACGTTTTTACGGGTGGCAGCTGGTAAGCCTGCAGGTGCTGGCAGCGGTACTCATCAGTGCGGCGGTGATCGACTACCGGCATGGCATAATTCCCAACAGCCTGGTGCTGGCCGGGTTTGTACTGGGACTGGGATTGAGTTTTTTCAACCCCGTACTTGGTTGGCAGCAGCACCTGCTGGGAGTGATTGCCGGGGGAGGTCCGCTCCTGGCGCTGGCCGTTTTATCCCGGGGCGGTATGGGTGGC
This sequence comes from Thermoanaerobacteraceae bacterium, assembly GCA_017656305.1. Taxonomy (GTDB): domain Bacteria; phylum Bacillota; class JADQBR01; order JADQBR01; family JADQBR01; genus JACDOG01. The sequence goes on along the minus strand of JACDOG010000008.1, from coordinate 10,536 downwards.
GGCGATATCAAGCTGGCCGCCGTCATGGGCCTGTTTCTCGGGCCGCGGCTGGTGCTGCTGGCACTGTGCCTGGGCTCCCTGCTGGCGGGACTGGCAGGTATGGTTTTGCTGCTCCTGGGTAAAAAGGGACGGAAAGACACGCTGGTATTCGGTCCTTTTCTGGCTGCAGGAGCCTTTGCCGCTATTATGTGGGGCCAACAACTAGTTGCTTGGTATTTAAGCCGGCTCTAACCGTCAGTGTAGGTGCTGGCAGGCTGACAGTTAAATTTTGACAGACAAGTTATAAAAAGCAGGATAACCCCGGAAATTATCGAATAAAGGAAAGTATGTGTTGGTGGATGAAACGGCAGGAAGGATTTACGCTTGTAGAGCTGATAATTGTAATTACGATAATCGGTATATTAGCAGGTGTTGCTGTGCCGGATCTGAATCGTATTTACAGCCGGTACAAGCTGGATACAATGGCCAGGCAGATGGCTTCTGATATCAGAAAAGTACAGCAGTGGTCTATTAACCAGGAGAAGATATATACCGTTCAATTTTTCCATGCCAGCGATTGTTACTGGATCAAAGACGGAGTGATTATTTTGGAAAGTGTGGATATGCCTGTTGGAATTGACCTGGAGTCTGTAAATTTTAGCGATGGCAAACTTGTATTTACTGCGAACGGTTCGCCTACTCGCGGCGGGACTGTTACTATCTCCAATGCGTGGGAAAGACGGGAAATAACGGTCCTACCTGCCACCGGCAGGGTGCGGGTATACAAAAAGCCCAGATAGGTGATCAATATGGCCTGGTATGATGAAAAAGGCCTAACCCTGGTTGAAGTGGTAGTTGCATTTGCCATTCTCACGGTGGCCGTATTGGGTATGCTCAATGTTTTTACTTCAGGCTTTATCATGACCGAACGGGCCGGAGATGCCACCAAAGCCCTCAACCTGGCCCAGGAAAAAATGGAAGAATTGAAGGCGGCAGGTACACTATCCACCGGAACTGTTGAAGAGCAGCTGCCCGGCGGGTACCGACGCCAAGTTATTATCAGCCAGGAAGCTTACAGCAGTGGCCTGTACAGGGTGCAGGTTTTAGTGATATATCCTACGGCAGAAAAAGACAGCGGCAGGGTGGCCCTGACCACCCTGCTGTGGAAGCGGTGACAGTATGCGTGATGAAGCAGGTTTTACCGTTGTTGAGGTGCTGGTAACGGCTGTAATTCTGGTCCTGCTTTTAGGGGCAGTGTATACCGTTTTTGAAAGCGGGCTGAATATTTGGTTTCAAAGTGAACGGAAAGTTGACCGGCAGCAGAACGTGCGCATTGCGGTGGACCGGTTGACCAGGGAAATACGCAATGGCCGGAGACTGGTGGACACTGACGGAAAGACATATATTGAGTTTGAGGATTATTTGGGGAGGACCATTCGCTACTATCATGACTCGGCGGAGGAAAAGGTATGGCGTTATGTCAAGGGGACAAACGGTAGGGGAACGGTGGTAGCTTACCAGATTACCGCTGTGGAATTCAAGTTTCTGTCCGGTAGGACGGTCTCCGTTTCCATGGCCAGCGGCGACTACCAGGTGAAGACCAAGGTTTCATTATATAATTTGGATTAAAGGAGGAGCCGGTTTGCTTTGGTGGAAGGACCAGCGGGGAGCGGCGTTTATCATAGTGTTTATGGCGGTTCTGGTGTTGTTTCTTACCGGCACGACCCTGCTGCAGGTTGCTGCCACCGAGCGAAAGATCAGCATTAATCATATTGATGATGTTAAGGCACTGTACATAGCGGATGCGGGGATAAACAAATTTCTTGCCGGGCTGCAGGACAACCCCAACTTTAATAGCTGGCCGGCAGACTGGGATAAGGACTTCACCAATATCCCCATCGGTGACGGGTTTCTCGCATCCTTAAATGTCCAGCAGTCAGGCAATGAGTTGACAGTTACCAGTGTAGGCGAAATCAGACGCCCCGATGGCAGTGTGAAGGCAAAGAAGTCTATGTATGCTGTTGTTGAAGTACTGCCTTACGTGCCAGCATTTGTGGTGGGTAAGGGAGAGGACGAGACCCTGACTTTTACCGGAAATTTCACCATCATTGGTGACTTGATTTATAACGGCAGCCTGCGTATAGGGCCTAGTACAACCGTCACGGGGGACGTTACCCTGGGTGGCAACTTGGAAAATCAAGGCCGCATTGACGGTGATGTACGGGCCGGCGGTTATATTGACAACAACGGAACGATAACCGGTTATACGGAGGAATACGCCAGTGTTTCGTTGCCGGAGATTTCCTCCGTTGATTATGAAAAATGGGAAGCTGAAGCGGATGTGGTTTACGGGGAAGACCAGGAGCTAAAGCAGGAAGACTTGACAGGTATGGACGATAAGATTATTTATGTCAAGGGAGATGTTACCATAGGGAAGACCAGGGGCAGGTGTGCCGGCGAAAGGTATTCGGGTACAGGGCTTATAGTGGCTGAAAAAAACGTTTATCTTAACTGTGACTTAACACCTGCCGATGCGGAAAGCAATCTGGTGATCATCAGTCAGCAAAATATTGCAGTTGGCAGTAATGCCAAAAATGTGCAGGGTGTGCTGGTATCCGAGGGAACTTACACTACCAACGGAAATGTGGATTTGGAAGGTTACCTGATGGCACGGACCATAAATGCCTCCGGTAACAACAAGCTGATTTATAATGACAGGTTTTTAAATGACCTGCACTTTGACCTGCCGGGAAGCGGGATTAAAATTAAAGAATGGCGAGAGCTTCACCCGGTAATTAGGGAACCTGAAAGTTAAGAGGTGGCGTGATGGTTTTCTGGCGTAAGCTGTTTAAAAAAAAGGAGTGTCTTGGTATTGACCTGGGAACTCGTGACATAAAGGCAATGTTGATTAAGGCAGCCGGTGATGGTTTGCGGGTGGAAAGTACCGGTACCGCCGGCCTGCCTCCTGGGACTATTGATAACGGGGTGGTTACGGATACCCGGCAGCTTGCCGAGGTATTGCAGCAGCTGAGAGAAAATATGGGAGTGTCCCGGCGGCAGGCGGTAACGGCTGTTACAGGTAAGCAGGTGATTACCAGGTATGTAAAACTGCCGCCCATGCCTGATACTGAGGTGGCCAAGACACTCAGGTGGGAGGCGGAAAAATATGTCCCCTTTGCGGCGGAGGAATTAATTATAGAATACATCAATTTTGGGCCGCAGGATGATGAGGAAAAGCAGCTGGACGTGCTGCTGGTAGCGACGCCCAAGAAGAATATTTACCAGTACTATGAGGCTTTTTCCCTGGCAGGTTGGGAGCTTACTGCGGTGGAGATAGTACCGGTAGTTTTGTGGCGCTTGCTGCAACAGGCGGGAAACGGTACGGAACCGACTGTCGTAGTGGATATCGGTGCCAAGGTAACAAATTTAATTATTGTAAACGGGAAAAGACTGGAGTTTAGCCGTTCTTTCGGTGTCGGCGGTGACAACATCACGGAGCTTATAGCGGATAAGCTGCACGTGGATTTTGCCGCTGCCGATCGTATGAAGTGTGAAAAAGCTGCAGTGCCGGCAGGTTATGGTGCTGCATCATCTGAGCGGTCACTGCTGGACCTGGCAGTGTTGGAAGGGGTAAACAAACTGGTCTATGAAATCAGAAGATCCATTGATTATTATAAAATCCAATCAAAAGGAAATGCGGTATCACGAGTTTTTCTTACCGGAGGCACGGCCGGCCTACAGGGGCTGGTAGAGTTTTTACAGTATGAGCTGGACCTTAGAGTAGAGCTGCTTATTCCGCCTCTCGCGTGGGCGGAGGAAAACGGGCCTGGCCGGGAAAAGGGTGCCCTGCACCCTTCGTGGGCGGTTGCTGTCGGCCTGGCCATGCGGGGGGTGGTCTGATGCCGCAGGTAAACCTGTTGCCGCCGGAACTGCGACCGCAGCCGCTGCTGCGCGACAAAAGTCTGCTTAGGTGGTTGGCGGTTGCGGGGGCTGCCGCTTTGATTTTTTTGGGTGCCTTATCCTGGTTTGCCTACCTGCACGGCCTGGAAAGGGAACTGGTACGGTTAAAAAATGAGCGCCGGAGCCTGCAGCAGGAACTACAGCAGGTGAAACAACTGGAAAAAACCATTGCTGCCAAACAGCAGGAACTGGAGCAACTGCAGCAGGTAGTGGACAGTCGCATGCGTTGGGGTGAATTGTTGGAACAGGTTAGCGACAGCATGCCCAGGCAGGTTTGGCTGGAGTCGCTGGTGCTTGACGGCGGCAGCATGCTGGTAATCAGGGGGAAAACACCGTCCCTGGCTGCTGTCGGGGTTTTAATCAACCGGTTAAAAGAACTGGCTTTCTTTGATGTGGTGGTGCTGAATCGCTTTGAGTACCTGCCGGAACAACCGGAAATAGCAGAATTTCAGGTGACGGCACAGCTTCTGGTAGAAGGAAGTGACTAAATTGTGGGAGAGGTTGACTAACAGGGAGAAAAGGTTAATAGTAGTTTTGTTGGCGGTTATCATTATTGTGACAGGTTACCGCTTTTTACTGGCAGGTCAGTATTCGCGGTGGAGCAGCTTGAAAAAGGAAATAGCGGCTGGGCGCACTGCTTTGTTGAGAGACAAAAAAACTACGGAGAAATTGCCCGGGTTGCAGGAACAGGCCGGCAGGCTGGCGGCTTCCCTGGAAGAAATTCGTCGCAAGTTCCGGGTCAATCTGTCAGATGGCAGTGCATATGTAAACCTGGGGATGCTGCTCCAGAAAAATGTCACTTTATTAAAGGTGACGCCGCAGCCTGTTGTCGGCAAGGGCAGCTACCAGGTGTTGCCTGTTGACCTGGAACTAAGGGGTTCTTACCTGGCACTGCTGGATTTTATTGAGGCGCTGGAAAAGATGCCCGGTATGGCAGAAATAACCAGGCTGGAAATGACAGCCGCTGGTGACGGGTCTTATCCTGAACTGGACTCTCGGATATCCCTGGTGCTGTATAGTGTGGAGGAAACTGCGCCCGGAAAAGTGCCAGGTCAGTGGGAGACCGGGCGGTTTGACATGTTCAGTCCTGTACTGCAGTACTTGCTGGACCGGACTGAAAAACAGGCAGGGCCCGGTATACCCGGGGAAAGCGCAGCCAGTGAGACAAACGAAGCTAGTTTTCTCCCGGGCAAAACCCCGAGCTATCATTTCCCTGTGAAATAGGAGGCTATGGTATGAGAAAAAAGAGCACAATTATTTTCACTATTGCGGCAGTGATTTTTCTGGGCGGCCAGGCTGTTGCAGGAACAACCTGGTTTAAAAAACAGATAAATGTATTTTACCGTAACCTGACCGTCTTTGTGGACGGTGAACAACTGGACACTCCTGTGGAGCCGTTCATATACCAGGGACACACTATGGTTCCCCTGCGCGTACTCAGTGAAGCCCTGGGCAAAAGCGTGACCTGGGAGGAGGAAACCGGGCGGATTATTATCGGCACGGCGCCCAGGTCCGCGGCAGCTCCGGCCAAACTGGAGGATTTGCCCGTGCTGCGCAATGTGGGGCCTTTTTATGACAGAAAAGGTGGCTTTGTCATAACGAGACGTTCATTTGCTGACGGCATTGCAGTTGATTTGGGGAAGGATACAAAACAGGCTGAAGTCGTAATAGAGCTTAGGGGCAAGTATGCCAAATTAAGCGGTTATGTGGGTGTGGATGACAGTACTCAAAATAGTAAAGGTGCCTACAAATTGACTATTCTGGGAGATAACAGGCAGCTGTTTGGTCCCACTGAAGTGAGACCCGGTAGATACCCCATAGGCATCGAATTGGGCGTGGAAAATATGGAGACGGTTACGTTAAGGGTTGAGTGGTTTTCAGACGGTCCCGGAGATTATGAAGATGTTATTGCCGCACTGGCTGATTTTAAAGTGTGGTAGTTGCTTGCTCATTGTCAAACGTTCTTCCTGTTGCGGTTATTGGTTTGAAATTGTGCGGAAAATTGCTGCATACGCCCCTTTTTATTTCCTGCTGTTGAATAGCAGGAATATTTTTCTTTTACTTGAATAATACTACTAGGCAAAGTAAGGTTACTGCGAGGTGACAATATTGTTTAACAAAGAGGACTTGGCAGAAGTGTTAAAGATTGCTCTGCAGAACGGCGGGGATTTCGCCGATATTTTTGTGGAACAAAAGAAGACAACAGCCATCAGTCTAGAGGCAGGAAAAGTGGAACGGGTTAGCTCTGGTTTGGATGTGGGCGCAGGTATCCGGGTGATTTTGGGGGATAACACGTCTTACGCCCATACCAACGATATCACCATTGATGGGTTGAAAAAAATTGCCGAAGTGGTCGGCAAAGCTGCCACGGGAAAAGCTCCCAGGCGGGATTTTTCCCTAATGGAAGTTCCGGCCAACTGGCAGCCCAGCTACAAAAAGAAGCCCAGCACCGTGCCCATTGAAGAGAAGGTGGCGCTGGTGGAAAAAGCGAATAAGGCTGCCCGGGATGTGGACTGGCGCGTGAAACAGGTGACCGTAGGTTATGGAGATGTGGAACAAAAAGTGACCATTGCCAACAGCGAGGGTACCTTTGTAGAGGATGAACGGGTTCGTACCCGGATAATCATTAACGTGGTGGCCCAGGATGGAGACGTTATTCAGACCGGTTTTGAATCTGCCGGTGGCTTAAAAGGTTTTGAGCTGTTTGACGAGGTTGACGTGGTTGAGCTGGCGCGTAAGGCTGCCCGGCGAGCTGTGGCGATGCTGGAGGCCAAGCCTGCCCCGGCGGGCAAGATGCCGGTGGTTATGGCTGCCGAAGCCGGAGGGACCATGGTTCACGAGGCCTGCGGTCACGGCTTGGAAGCAGACCTGGTGCGGAAGAAGCTGTCCGTTTATGCCGGCAAGCTGGGACAAAAGGTTGCGTCCGAGCTGATTACGGTTATAGATGACGGCACCCGGGAAGGGAAGTACGGTTCTCTGCAGTACGATGACGAGGGCACTCCGGCCAGCAAAACTGTCTTAATTGAGAAGGGTATCCTGAAAAGCTACATGTATGACAAGTTCAGCGCCATGAAAGAAGGCCGTCAATCCACGGGCAATGGCCGGCGGCAGTCCTACCAGCACCGGCCCATACCGCGGATGACCAATACTTACATTGCTCCGGGAGACACTGATCCGCAGGAAATTATCGCCGACACGGAAAGAGGACTGCTGGTCATGAAAATGGGCGGCGGCCAGGTGAATACTACCAACGGGGAGTTTGTTTTTGACGTTGCCGAAGGTTATTTGATTGAAAACGGCAAGGTCGGTCCCATGGTACGCGGTGCCACGCTGACGGGCAACGGCCCCAGGGTGCTGCAGATTGTGGATAAAGTGGGCAGTGACCTGGGCTTTGCCATAGGTACCTGCGGTAAGGACGGCCAGGGAGTTCCCGTGTCCGACGCCCAGCCCACCATACGGATTCCTGAGATGGTTGTCGGTGGCATACTGGAAGAGGACTAGGAGGTGATTGCAAATGTTTACAGAGCTAACCAAATTAGGTGAGGAAACGGTGCAGAAGGCCATGAAACAGGGCGCGGATGAAGCGGAAAGTTTTATCATGTTTGATAAAGAGCTGATCATAGAGGTGGCCGACCAGGAAGTAGAAAACATGAAAGTGGCGGAAACCAGGGGCCTGGGTATGCGGGTGATCAAGGATGGCAGAATGGGCTTTGCGTACACCGCGGACCTCACGGCCAACGGGCTGGACTTCGTGGTAAAACAAGCACTGGATAATGCCAAAATAGCTGCGCAAGACGAGTTTAACCGGCTGCCGCAGCCGGGCGACGACAAGTACCCCCAGTTGGACATTTATGACCCGGCTATCGAGCAAATCCCTGAAGAGAAAAAAATCCAGCTGGCCAAGGATATAGAGCGCTATGCCAGGGAATATGACCGGCGCGTGAAGATCACCGAACGCTGTGGCTACCAGGATGCCCTGTACCATGTTGCTATTGTCAATTCCAACGGTATTAATCAGGAATACCGCGGAGCTTACTGCGGTGCCTATGCTTTCCTGGTGGCCCAAGAGGGTGACGAGCAGCAGACCGGGTTTGGGCTGCAGTACCGGCTGAAATTTGACCAGCTGGATCCTAAGCAGGTGGGCGAAGAAGGAGCGGAAAAGGCTGTTCGGATGTTGGGAGCGAAGGAGATTGGTACCCAGCGTGCCACCATTGTGCTGGACCCGTATGTAGCAACCAACTTTTTGGGAGTGATTGCCCCGGCCCTGTCTGCCGAAGCCGTACAGAAGGGCAAATCGCTGTTTGCTGGTAAGGTGGGTCAGCAGGTAGGGTCTTCGCTGCTTACTATTATTGACGACGGTGCTATGGAGGGCGCTGTGGTTTCTGCACCCATGGACGGTGAAGGAGTACCGGCGGGTAAAACGGTGCTAATTGAAAAGGGAAAGTTAAAAGGATTTATGCATAACACGTACACCGCTGCCAAGGACGGGGTGACTTCCACCGGAAATGGCATTCGTGCTTCCTTCAAGGGAACGCCGGAAGTAGGTACCACTAATTTTTATATTGCTCCCGGGAATACTTCCCGGGAAAAACTGCTGCGTGAGGTGGACAAGGGTCTGTACATAACCGAAGTCATGGGAATGCATACGGCCAATCCCATCTCCGGTGACTTTTCCGTTGGTGCTTCCGGACTCTGGATTGAAAAGGGTGAGTTTGTGCAGCCTGTCAAGGGTATTGCCATTGCGGGAAATATCAAGGATCTGTTAAACTCCATTGACTGCATCGGTACGGACCTCACCTTCTTTGTCGGCAAGGGTTCACCGACCATACGCATTTCCCGGATGACAATCAGCGGAAGCTAAATGTAAGAAGTCAGAATACAGGAGACAGAATTCAGAATAAGGGCAGTGGCCCCATTCTGAACTCTGTCTTCTGATTCCTGTATTCTATTGAATATTGTCCTTTAATGTAAAAAGTGGTAAAATGCTACCAGGTTAAAAGGAGTGAAGCCTGGTGAACGTATGGGTGATTAACGGGCCCAATCTTAACATGCTGGGCCGGAGAGAGCCGGAGATTTACGGGCGAGAGTCGCTGGAGGACATTAACAGAGAAATAATCGCCTACGGGGAAAAATTAGGGCTGAATGTCACCTGCTTTCAGTCCAACTATGAAGGCGAGCTGGTAGAAAAAATTCAGCAGGCGGCAGGTAATGCCGACTGCGTCATTCTCAACCCGGCGGCATACAGTCATTACAGTATTGCTATCAGGGATGCGGTGGCTGCCGTGGACTTGCCCGTGATAGAAGTACATCTGTCAAACATTGCCGCTCGCGAGGAGTTTCGGCACCGGTCCGTGGTGGCGCCGGTGGCCTACGGGCAGATAAGTGGTTTTGGCAAACACGGGTACTTTTTAGCCTTGGAAGCGGCAAAAATGCTGGGAGCTGGCAAGGAGGAAGAACATGCAGCAGCGGATTGAACAGGTGCAGCGGAAACTGCAGGATACCGGTCTGGACGGCATCCTGGTTACCACGCCGGAGAACCGGCGATACTTGAGCGGTTTTACCGGGACATCCGGCTTTGTACTGATAACTCGGGAAGAAGGATACCTGATTACCGATTTTCGCTACGTTGAGCAAGCCCGGGAGCAGGCGCCTTACCTGGAGATTGTGCAGCATGGTCAGGATTTTTACGGGGATTTGGCAAAGCTGCTCCAGGAACTGGAGGTAAGAACCCTGGCATTTGAAGAGGAGCACGTTACCTACCGGCAGTACCGGAAACTGCGGGACAAGCTGGATGTTGCCCTCGAACCGGTCAGGGAATGGATTGAACAACTGCGTTTGGTGAAAAGTGAAGCAGAAATAGCAAGGCTGAAAAAAGCTGTGAAAATAGCTGATGAGGGTTTCAGCCATATTGTTGGCTATATAGCTGTGGGCAAGACCGAACTGGACATAAGTTTGGAACTGGAATTTTACATGCGCAAGCAGGGAGCCAGTGGTGCCGCCTTTGACATCATTATTGCTTCCGGCCCCCGGGGAGCACTGCCCCATGGCGTCGCCTCGGATAAGACAATTCAAAAGGGTGAGCTGGTGGTGATGGATTTCGGTGCGGTTTATGCGGGCTACCATTCGGATATAACACGCACTGTAAATATCGGGAGACTTGGGGAAAAACAGCGCGAAATCTACGATATTGTCCTGGAGGCGCAGCAGGCGGCCATTGAGGCGGTTAAACCGGGTGTGACCGGGGCCGAGGTGGACCAGGTTGCCCGGGACATAATTAAGGATAAAGGTTACGGTGACAATTTCGGGCACGGTTTGGGTCACGGTGTGGGCCTGGCCATCCATGAAGGCCCCCGGCTGGCTCCCGGTGCCGACACCGTACTGAAACCGGGAATGGTGGTCACGGTTGAGCCGGGAATATACATACCAGGGTGGGGCGGCGTGCGTATAGAAGATATAGTGCTGGTCACCGGTGACGGCTGCGAGGTGCTGACTGCCAGTACCAAGGAGTTATTGGTTTTATAGCTTTTAATTAAAATAAAATTGGTACTGTTAACTTAATATGATGAAAAAGCTCACGCAATCATAGAAATCCAGCGA
>JACDOG010000007.1 GCA_017656305.1 Thermoanaerobacteraceae bacterium | reverse complement strand
AGAAACTTAAACTGCGAATTGGGACAGGGATATTTCTGGGCAAAACCGATGGCAAAGAATGATTTTGAAAAGTATTTAAAAAAAGATTTTTTGGAATAGCTTTGTATAAGAAAATTATATTCAAAGTAGTGTAGTGCCCCCCGATTTGTCAACACCCTAAGCGACATTTTTACGGAGACTGAACTCCTGGTGGTAAGCCTTTGGGGATCTGTAACCTAACCGAGAATGCATCCGCTCTTCGTTGTAGTATTTGATCCACGCTGAGATAACTTTCTCGGCCTCTTCAAATGATTCAAACTCATCTTTGACTCATCTTTGACAGAGATTTTAGATAAAGAGGTCGTGAGGGAGTTGTAAGAAAGTACCTCTGCTTATTTTGGTTTGCTGACAAACATTTGTGTAAAGTAGTAGTCGCTGGGGCCGCGTTGTTTGATACCGATGCCGACATGTGTGAAGTTCGGGTGCAAGATGTTTTTTCGGTGGCCCGAAGAATTCATGAAGGCCGCATGTGCTTGCTCCACGGTGGAATTTCTGGCTATGTTTTCTCCGGCGGCTACAAATTCAATACCAAAACGCTCCAACATGTCAAAGGGACTGCCGTAGGTGGGCGAGTAGTGACTGAAATAGTTATTGTCAATCATGTCCTGTGATTTGAGACGGGCAATATTGGTTAACTGGGGATCTGCTTTCAGCGGTGGCAGGTCATGATCAGCCCGGGCCTGATTAATCAGGTTAACCATTTTACGTTCCAGCTTGGCTAACTGTGGGGAGGTGTCCACCTGCTGCTTTTTTTCTGTTTGCTGTTTCTTTTCTGTTAAACCCCGGTCAATGTCCGGTTCCCTGTTGGGCTCCGGTTGCAACTCTTCGCGGGGTTTCTCTTCTTTATCCTCTCTATCCTCCACTACTACCGGTTGCGCATCCCGTTCGGGAACAGCCCCCAGCTGGTGATTGGGCAGGTGAATCACGTACCAGTTCTTGAACCTGCCTATCACATCTAGAATATCACCTTTTCTCAACACGCCTACAGTGGGAAAGTCTTCCGCACAGCCCGTTTTGACATTGGTTTGAGCTGCCGTGATTTTAATATTTTCTATTTTGCCAATACCGAAAATGGCGGATTCTCTTGTTTGCGTGAGGTCAAGCTTTTTCTGAGCACCAGGGCCTGGAGTGCATGAAGCGGTAGCCAGCAAAGTTAGAGCCAGGAATAATACAAAACCTTTTTTCTGCATGCAGATTTCCTCCTCAGGGTAAAATTTGTGTTTCCTACGCCACAAATATTATTTGATGTTTTGTCCAATACTATAAAAATTTGCGACAAAAAATTTTTATTGGCATGCAATTGTCCCGGGAAGGATTTTCTTGCCTTGTATTCACTTTGCTAGATGTGTTTTTTAATTTGCTAATGATATGAGACTTGCGGAGAGTTAGAGGATGAATGTTATGGACCGAATACAAGAAACTGGTTTGGCAGATTGGCGGTCACCAGGGAGAGGGTATTAATGTTGCTTTATCGCTGCCCTGTGGTCCTATTGTATATACGGTGTTTTTTTTGTATACTTTTTAAATAGGTATGTTTGTAGAGGAAAGAATTGTAAAGGAGAATGGCAGATGCACAAATTCAACCCGAAAAAAGCAGAAAAACTGCTGGACCCGCGGCGGGAAAAAATCTTACCGGTTGAAGCGGTGCTCCGCAAGCTGTCCCCGATTCCGGGAGAATATTTTGCAGATATCGGCTGTGGCCCGGGCTATTTTACCATACCTCTGGCTCGACAGTTAGGGCCTCACGGCAGGGTGTACGCAGTGGATATTTCCGAGGAAATGCTGGAGCTGCTCAGAGAACGCGTTGCACAGGAGCACCTGACAAATGTAAAAACGGTTTTATCCGGTGAGAGTGCCATTACATTGCCTAACAATGCAGTGGATGGTGTGCTGGTGGTTAATGTATTGCACGAGCTTGAGCCGCAAAACCGCAGTGCCCTGGTAAGGGAATTGAAGCGCATAGCCAGGTCTACCGGTAGATTATATATTATCGACTGGGCAAAAGAACAGTCGGAAGTAGGCCCGCCGGTGTCAGAGAGAGTGGCGGTGGAAGAAGTTGTGCGGTACCTGGAGGAACAGGACATCAAGGTAATTGACACGGAGCCGGTAGGCACCGGCCATTACCTGGTTTCAGCTGTATTTAGCACCCTGGAATAGGAGGTTTTGCCAGTTGCAGGTTCTTGCAGTGAGAACAAGGGCAAAGGAAGAGATGCGGGAGATTACGGTGCAGGTGCAGGACTTTGTGACCGGCAGCGGCCTGAAAAACGGGGCTTGTGTTGTCTATGTGCCGCATACTACTGCTGGTATTACCATTAACGAGAACGCAGATCCTGACGTAGTCTCCGATATCTTGATGGAACTGGGCAAGGTGATTCCGGAGAGGGATAACTACCGGCACCTGGAAGGCAATTCGGCAGCACATATCAAAGCGTCGTTAATGGGCAGCTCGGTTACCGTACCGGTAAAAGACGGCAAGTTAATGCTGGGAACATGGCAGGGAATATATTTCTGTGAATTTGATGGCCCGCGGGAGAGGAAAGTTTACGTGACCGCGTTACAGCAAGCTTGATAAATATATTAGGGGAGATGGTGGGGGATGCAGTCTTACTTGCCGTATTTAGCCAACCTGGCGGTGTCAGTAATCTTTGGTTTTTCCTTCTTGTTTACCAAGGAAGCATTACATGTGTTGACCCCCTTCCAGCTGCTGGGGTTTCGCTTTGCCACGGCGGCACTGGTATTAACCGGGTTAAGAGCGGTAAGGGTTGTACGAATTGAATACGAAAACAAACCGGTGAGGAAGCTGTTATTGCTGGCGGCATTTCAGCCGCTTTTGTATTTTACTTGTGAAAACATCGGGGTAAAGCTTACTTCTGCCAGCGAAGCAGGTATGATGATTGCCCTGGTGCCGGTAGTATCGGCTTTGCTGGGAACAGTCTTTCTTAAAGAACATCCTATCAGGGTACAGTGGTTTTTTATCTTGTTATCAGTTTCCGGTGTGCTGTTGATTATATTCATGCAGGGAGCAACAGTTGTAGATAGTAACATCAGGGGCGTCCTTATTTTGCTGGGAGCGGTGCTGGCAGCTGGTGTGTTCAACATTTTATCAAGACAGAACTCGCTGGAATTTAGACCATTGGAAATTACCTTTGTCATGATGTGGGTGGGTGCGGTGTTTTTCAATGTGTTGGGCTTGGGGCAGGCAGTGTTAGAGGGAGTGAGCTTCAAGCAGTACTTTCTGGCTCTAAGTGACACCCGCGCTTACATGGCGGTTTTATATCTGGGTATCCTGTCTTCGGTTTTAGCTTTTTTTTTGCTCAATTTCAGCCTGGCGCATATTCAGGTATCCCAGTCTGCGGTTTTTGCTAATTTAACAACGGTTATTTCCATTGTGGCCGGGGTACTGGTGCTTAAGGAAAAGTTTTACTGGTTTCAGGCGGTGGGTGCAGCGTTGATCATAGCTGGTGTTTGGGGGACAATTTACTTTTCTGCGGATCATAATAAATCTGTAAGGATGGGCAAAGACTATATTAATGAGATGACAGTAAAAAAACTTGGGAGGACTGATGATGGCTAAAAAAGAGGCAAAACCCCGGAGTAAACCAGGCCGGCTGGACCAGTTTGGTGAAGAGTTCGGTGGTGACAAGCTGACCAGGGAAGATGCACCGGTTACTTCCAACAAGGAAAAGCGGAAATGGCTGAAGTAACCTGATAGTCGGGTGGGGCGCCCCACTACCTTTATTTTTGCCAATCCAGTTATTCCAGTTCTTCCTTATCCTTAATTTTTGGTTCTACACAGATTTCGCATGCTTCCATTTTGTAAGGTTTTCTTTTTTTGTGTTTCGGGCTTTTTGTCAGTCATAAAGTTACCCCCTTCAAATTTAGTGTTTGTAACTGTCGTTGGATTTATGCCGTCAATTTCATATTTTTTGTTACACTTGGGCAAGATATAACCTATGTGGCAGAGATTTGCAATTTACGGGATGCTTGGCTGGATAACCGAGATAATCTGGACCGGGCTTGGTTCCTTAGTAAAGGGAGATTGGAACTTGACCGGCTACAGTTACTTGTGGATGTTTCCCATCTACGGACTGGCGGTTTTTTTTGAACCTATTCATGATGCCATGCGCCGTTATCCCTGGTACTTCAGGGGATTGGTGTGGCTGGCAGGCATATGGCTAGTTGAGTACGTGACAGGGTGGGCAATTGAAATGTTAGTTGGCCGGGTTCCCTGGGATTATACTGCGAAAACTGCATATCACATCAAGGGGTTGATCAGGCTGGATTATGCCCCGGTGTGGTTTGGCGCGGGATTGCTGTTTGAAAAATTGCATGATTATCTAGACAGAGTGAGGATAATCAAGGTAAGATAATAAGGTCGTAGCATGTGTGCCTACGACCTTTGTTAAAACAGGAGACTTGATTATATCGATGTTCATCAACACTAGGTTCTGGCAGCTGTTCCGCAAACGCCGCGTTACAGTCGGTCAGCTCAGGCAACGGCAACGTTGAGATGGCTGTTCAAGCCGTATTATGATTTTGGGTCAAAGGGTCACCTCCTCTTATCAAATAGTTTGTGGCAGATGGGCCATAATTATGTAGCCGAGGCAATATTTTTTTGCATTGTTATCAGTTATTGAAAGAAGGGGATTAGATGTCCAAGAATTTCTGGGGTACCCTTTTAGTACTGCTGTCCGCCACTTGCTTTGCTACTGCGGCAATAATAATCAAATTTGCTTACATCCACGGCCTATCGTCATGGCAAATGCTGGTGCTGCAATCGTTATCTGCATCCTTTATTTTAAGCATTTTTTATTTTATATATCCAAATCGTCCGTCATTTTCCTGGAAGACCATGCTGCCGCCGGCTATTCAAGGAGCGATTGGTTCTTTGGGGACTTCCCTGGCATTTTTCTTAGCCCTGCAGTATGTTGATGCTTCGCTTGCCAGCGTGCTTCTGTATACATATCCGGTTTTTGTGACGCTGGGCGGAGTAATATTTTTAAAACACCGCCTGCTTTTTAACCAGGTGCTGGCACTGGCGTTGACTTTGGTAGGAGTACTGATGGTGATGGGGATTTTTTCCGGCATCGGTTCAGCATGGCATGTAAAGGGTATTTTACTGGGTTTGGTTTCGGGTGTAACCTACGCATTTTACAACCTGTTTGGTGAAGTGGTTGTGGCAAATAACGACTCTTTTGTGGTTACCGCCGTTAACCAGTTTGCCTCTACCATCATGTTGCTTTTGATTAAACCTGGAGTGATATTGACGGCGGTTTCCAGCGGTATGTTTGCCTGGTCTTTAGGGGCGCTGCTGGCTGTGCTGACTTCCATTATCCCTTTCTTTTTGCTGCTGCAGGGTATTAAATATCTCGGTGCTACCAGGAGTGCTATCATTAGCACCTTTGAACTGCCCGTAACCATGCTGCTGTCCTACCTGTTCTTAAAGGAAAGCATTACGGGAATGCAGTTGGCTGGTGCGGCTTTGGTGTTGTCTGGTATAATTATCTTACAGGGCTTTCGCCATGAGGAAACCTGTAAAGCAGCCAAGCTGACAAAAAATCTCTAGCTGGGAGGATAATTTTCGTGGAATTCTACGACCAACTCAGCAGGTACTACGACTATATTTTTCCGGCCAGAGCGCAAACTACAGAGTTCTTAGCCGGTCAGTTCGGCAACCCGCCGCAAAAATTGCTGGACGTGGCCTGTGGTACCGGCGGTTATTCCCTGGCCCTGGCTGAAAAAGGCTATGCCGTTACCGGCGTGGATTTAAGTGAGCAAATGATTGCCAGAGCGCGGGAAAAAGCCAGTGAAAATTTTAGAGTGGAGTTTTTACAGGGTGATATGCGAGAATTAGAAGGTATTGAGGGGAAATATGATGGCGCTTTCTGTTTGGGAAACTCTTTTGTACACCTGTTGACTAGGGAGGATATGCACGCTGCCTTAAATGCCATTTTCGGCAAACTGAGATCTCGGGGTAAGCTCATTATTCAAACTGTCAATTATGACTGGGTCTTAAAGTTTCACGTTAAACAACTGCCTGCCATTGAAAATAAAGAGGCCGGTATTGTCTTTGAGCGGCACTATGATTTCCGCGAGGACAGGTTAATAGACTTTCATACAGTATTAAAGGTACCCGAAGGGACATTTGCCAACACGGTGACTTTGCGCCCCTTGCTGGTAGGGCAACTGCGCAACCTGCTGCTGGAGGCTGATTTTGTAGTCCGGCAGGTTTACGGTTCGTTTGACGGAAGCAGTCATGATGCCGAAGCGCAGGCAACCATTGTGGTGGCGACCAAAAGATGAGTCAAGATGTCCGAAGTGGTGAAATTCTCAAGCTGCTGGAAAGAGAATACCCCGATGCCAGGACTGCGCTTAACTTTGAGACGCCTTTTCAGCTGCTGGTGGCCACCATCCTGTCAGCCCAGTGTACGGATAAACGTGTTAATCAGGTAACCAGTAAACTGTTTGCGGAGTTCCCTACGGTTCATGATATTGCCAGACTCACACCGGAAGAATTAGCGCGCTGGATCCAAAGCTGCGGTCTGTACCGGAATAAAAGCAGGAATATTGTGGCGGCAGCGAGAAAGATTATTGCCGAATTTGACGGTCAAGTGCCGCAAACTCGGGAAGAACTTATGTCTTTACCGGGGGTAGGCCGGAAGACGGCAAATGTTATTTTAAGCAACGCGTTTCAAAAGCCGGCGCTGGCGGTGGATACCCATGTGTTCAGGGTGGCAAATCGCCTGGGACTAGCAAGCAGTTCGACAACTCTCGGTACGGAAAAGGAATTGCAGCAGGTAATTCCGCGGGAGAAATGGGGACAGGCACATCACTGGCTAATCAATCACGGGCGTAAAGTCTGTAAGGCACGTAAACCCTTGTGCAAAGATTGTGTTTTAACGGCGTATTGTCAATATTATCAAAATAACTTCTGATTGGCGCATTGGGTAAATGCGTCTTTTTTTGAGTTTGACAGCAATAGAAAAAGCAGGGTAAGGCGTTATTATGAAGGTATCCGGCAATGCGGGGATAAATTATCATAATTGGCATAAAATTTTTACGCAGTTGCGTATTTTTGTTTATTGTCCAGAGGGTGTTGCAACTGTTAAAATAGATATAATTAGAAAAGTGAAATTAGCCACTAAGGAGAGTGAGGTTGAGTAAGGTGCGCGTGAAACAACATCCGATCCTCGGTCCGCAGGAAGAAGGACAATGGGTGACCATTTACTTCAATGGCAAGCCCATAAAGGCGAGAAAGGGAGAACCGATCGCAGCCAGTCTTTATGCTGCGGGGATACGGGTTTTCCGCTATACCAAGAGATTTCAAGAACCGCGCAGCTTGTTTTGCGGTATTGGGCGGTGTACCGATTGCATGATGACCGTGAATGACGTCCCCAATGTGCGCACGTGTATTACTCCAGTAGAAGAAGGAATGCGGGTGGAACAACAAAAAGGTCTGGGACAGTGGAGTGAGAAAAATGCAACAAGTTGACTTGGCTGTTATCGGTGCCGGCCCTGCCGGATTGGCTGCGGCGGTAGAAGCTGCTACTCATGGTGTGCGGCCGGTGGTCTTTGATGAAAACTACAGGCCGGGAGGGCAATTGTTCAAACAAATTCACAAATTTTTTGGTTCACGGGAACACCTGGCGGGTATCAGGGGTTTTCGCATCGGTGAAAAGCTGCTGGCTGATGCGTACCGGCTGGGAATCGAGGTTAAGCTGGGCGCTACAGTCTACGGCCTGTTTCCTGACAGGCAGCTGGAAGTGGTTTGCCGGCAGCAAAAGCTGTCCTACCAGGCGCAGAAGATAGTGCTGGCTTCCGGTGCTTCGGAAAACACGCTCAGTTTTCCCGGGTCCACTCTGCCCGGCGTCATGAGTGCCGGTGCTGCACAGACCATGATTAATGTGAACAGGGTACTGCCTGGCAAAAAAGTGTTAATGGTGGGGACAGGAAATGTCGGTTTGATTGTTTCCTACCAGTTGCTGCAGGCAGGAGCGGAGGTAGCTTGTTTAATTGATGCTGCTCATCAGTTAGGAGGGTATGGAGTGCATGCAGCAAAGGTGCGCCGGGCAGGCGTGCCGTTGAAATTGGGATACACCATTGTGGAAGCTCATGGTGAGGAAGAGGTTTCCGCAGCTACCATCGCTAAAGTTGATGAAAAGTTTCAGGTCATACCCGGTACTGAGGAAACTTTGGAGGTGGATACAATTTGCCTGGCTGTCGGCCTGACACCGCTAACTGAACTGGCCTGGATAACCGGCTGCAAGTTTACCTATATACCCGGGTTGGGCGGCCATGTTCCCGTCCACAACCGGGATATGGAAACAACGGTGAAGGGTTTTTACGTAGCCGGGGATGTGACCGGCGTGGAAGAGGCTTCCACAGCTTTGGAAGAAGGTCGTCTGGCGGGGGTGGCCGTGGCAGAAGCCTTAGGCTATTTGGATGCCGGTGCTGCCCGGGAGAAAAAAGCAGAAATCTGGCGGCGGCTGGACCAGCTACGTACCGGTCCGTTTGGCAGTAAACGCAAGCAATTTAAGGACAGCCTGATAAAGGAGTGGTCGGAATATGAGCAGTCGTGAAGGGATTCTTTACACGGGCACACCCTCCGATGAAGAACGGTTGAATTGTCCCGGGAGGCCGTCTGAAGAAAGGATTGCCAAGGGTCCCGTGGCCGTAATCGAGTGTGTCCAGGAAATACCCTGCAATCCCTGTGAAGCAGCCTGCCCGTTTGGTGCTATTAAGGTTGGCAGGCCAATTACTAACCTGCCGCAGTTGGATGAGGAAGCCTGTACCGGGTGTGGTGTTTGTATTGCCGCCTGTCCGGGGTTGGCTATTTTTAAAATAGATGAAACCTATTCCGAGCGGGAGGCTTTGGTGGAATTTCCCTACGAGTATTACCCACTGCCGGCTAAAGGTGATACCGTGACCGTGGTTAACCGGTTTGGTGAAGCAGTGGGCAAAGGAACTGTGGTGTCGGTAAAGCAGCCCAAAAAGTTTGATAACACGGCAGTTATTGGTGTCCGGGTTGCCAAGGAACTAGCCGACCAGGTTCGTGGTATGAAAGGACTGAGCGGAAGTGAGTAGAAAAGTGATTTGCCGCTGTGAGGAAATAACTGAAGAGGAAATTTTACAGGCCATTGCCGACGGTGCCCGTACCGTGGACGGTATCAAAAGGCGTACCCGGGCGAGCATGGGGTTATGCCAGGGACGGACGTGCCGCAGGTTGATTGCCGGCATTTTGGCGCGAGAGACCGGGCAGCACCCGGCGGACCTACTGCCGCCAAAATTTAGGCCACCAGTACGCACGGTCCCTTTAGGTGTGGTCAAAGGGGGCAGCGACGATGCATAGAACAGCCGAAGCAGTAATCGTCGGCGGTGGTATTATCGGTAACAGTATTGCTTATTTTTTGGCCAAAGAGGGCATCAAGCCTGTAGTTGTGGAGAAACGCGATATTGCCGGTGGCGCCTCGGGAGCATGTGATAAGGCCATTATACTTTCTTCGAAAAATCCGGGCATACATTTGGAATTGGCTTTGAAGAGCGCTGACCTTTACCGTGAACTGGCAGAGGAACTGGGCGAGGAGGTTGAATACAGGCAGGAAGGCGGCATGATTGTAATTGAAAGCCCCGCGGAATGGGAGACCATGGAACGGTTTGTAGCCCGGCAGCGCCGGTCCGGCTTGAATATTCGCCTGCTGGATAAAAAGGAAACAAAAGAATTGCAGCCTGTACTGTCTGACCATATATTGGGTGCTACCTACAACCCCGATGATGCCGAGGTTAATCCGATTATGATGACGCTGGCTCTGGCGAAACGAGCGAAACAATTGGGTGCAGAGTATTTACTGCATACGGAAGTTACCGGGGTGGAGGTGGCGCACGGTAAAGTAAAGGCAGTGGAAACAAGTCGGGGTAAGATAGCCACTAATTTAGTGATCAACGCTGCCGGAGCATGGGCGCCGTTAATCGGTGACATGGCTGGCTTGAAAATCCCCATCAAGCCGCGCCGGGGACAGCTGCTCATTACCGAAGCCATGCCCAAAATGATTAGAGGAGATATACTAAGTGCCAAATACATTGCAGCAAAATATAACCCGGATTTGGTGGCACAGGGAGAGGACCTGTTTAGCCGATTGGGAGTGGGACTGTCCTTGGGGCAAACGGAAAGCGGGAACTTTATCATCGGGGCCACCCGGGAATTTGTGGGTTATGACACCGGCAATACTCCTGAAGGAATAGAAGCGGTGGCCCGCAATGCAGTGCGGATAGTACCTGTTCTGGAAAGGATAAACCTGATTCGCACGTTTGCAGGATTGAGACCGTACACCCCTGACGGCATTCCTATTTTGGACTGGGCGCCGGAGGTGGAAGGCATGTTCATTGCTGCCGGGCACGAAGGCGACGGCATCGCACTGGCTCCCATCACCGGCAAACTGGTGTTGCAGCTGATCACCGGCCAAAAACTTGCTGTCAACCCCGAACCTTTCAAAATAACCAGATTCTAAATTCACATCGGGGACGGTTCTGCATGTGAATTGAGAGCCGTTCTCAACTTATTTGAGTTGTTTCTAACTGATAACAATTGTCAATTCACATCTAGAACCGTCCCCAATGTTGGATAGTTTTTTATGCAACGCTAGTGACTTTACATTGGAAATATGCTAGTATATAAAGGGTATTTGACAATTGAAAGCTGAGCTGAGGTAGGATGAGCTGAGAAATGAAGAGAGACGAGACGACTCGGAGATTTGGGGTGAGCACCAGTCTATTCAGACTGGTGTTTTTTAATTTTACAGAAAATGTTAAAGGGGGGTGCGGTTTTGATCCTAATGATTGACAACTATGATTCTTTTGTTTACAACCTGGTTCAGTACCTGGGTCAACTGGGACAGGAGGTGACCGTGGTTCGTAATGACAGCATTACCGTACAAGACGTGGCAAAGTTATCCCCTGACCACATTATTCTCTCACCAGGACCGTGTACTCCCAACGAAGCAGGTATTTCCTTGAACTTGGTTAAACACTTTGCTGGTAAAATTCCCATTTTGGGCGTCTGCTTGGGACACCAGACCATCGGTCAGGCGTTTGGCGCGAAAGTTGTACGGGCAAAGCGGCAAATGCATGGAAAAACGTCCAAGATTTATCACCGGGGAGAAAGCATCTTTTCGGATCTACCCAGTCCTTTTACTGCCACCCGTTATCACTCGTTGATTATTGATCCCGATTCCATTCCTTCTTGCTTAAAGGTTATTGCGTGGACAAACTGGCAGGAAATTATGGCTATCTGTCATCGTGAATTGCCTGTGGTTGGTGTCCAGTTTCATCCGGAAGCCATACTGACCGAACACGGCCACAGGTTGTTGCGTAATTTTCTAACATTAGACCAGTTTTACCCGGGAGGTGAGCAGGTTGGCTAGATTACCGGTAATGACCAAATTACCTTACATGGAGCCTCAAAAACTCGTACTCAAGCTTCCTGGTGAAGAAAAATTTTTACTACAGTCTGCACTGGTTAATGAGGACACAGGTAGGTATTCTATTTTGGGTAGTGATCCTTTTCTGGTGCTTTCGTGTAAGGGTAAACAGGTTACCTTGAAAGAAAATGGTAGAAAAAAAGTGTTACATACAGATCCCATGAGGATATTAAAGGAGTTACTTGAGCAGTTTCGTCGTTCCAAGAAAGAAGGAGTTCCTTTTACAGGCGGTGCTGTCGGCTATTTTGCTTATGACTTGGGCTGGCTGTTTGAAAAATTACCCTGCCAGGCTGAAGATGACTTACAGCTTCCTGACCTGTACTTACCTTTTTATGACCGTGTGATAGTGATTGATCACCTGGAAAAAGAAACTTTGATTTTTAGCCACGGCTTTCCTCTAACAGGTATGGACGGCATTGCTAGGGCAAAAAAGAGGTTGGATGAGTTAGTAGCGTTGATTACCAGAGAAGAAGCTGTGTGGCCGCCCAATGTAACCAAGGGATCAGTGGCAGGGGAGTTGGTTAGTAACTTTAGCCGGGAGCAATATCTGAAAGTAGTGGAGCGGAGTAAGGAGTACATTGCTGCCGGTGACATTTTTCAAGTTAATCTTTCACAGCGGTTTGCCGTTCCAGTGTATATTACCCCCTGGGAATTGTACTGCCGACTGACGAAATTAAACCCGGCGCCTTTTGCCTCATATTTAGAGTTTGCGCCGGTATCGGTAGTCAGTGCTTCTCCCGAACGGTTTCTGCGCGTTAAAGGTGATTGGGTAGAAACACGGCCGATTAAAGGAACGCGCCCCAGGGGGAGTAGCAAGCAGGAGGATGTTCGGCTGCGGCGCGAACTTTGGGAAAGCACCAAGGACCGGGCTGAACTGGTGATGATAGTGGACCTGCAGCGAAATGATTTGGGCAAAGTATGCCAGGTTGGTTCGGTGAGGGTTCCAGAAATATTTCGTTTAGAGGAATATGCTACTGTCTTTCATTTAGTGTCTACAGTAGAAGGTACCTTGCGCCCGGGGCTAGGCATTTGTGATGTAATTGAGGCCGCTTTTCCCGGAGGGTCTATTACCGGTGCTCCCAAAATTCGAGCTATGGAAATAATTGAAGAGTTAGAACCAACCAAGCGCAGCATTTATACAGGTTCTATTGGCTACATTGATTTTTCTGGGGATGCAGACCTGAATATTGTCATTCGAACGTTTTTGGTTAAGAACGGTATTGCATATTTTCAAGTAGGTGGCGGGATTGTTGCTGATTCTGAACCAGAGGCTGAGTACCAGGAGACATTGGATAAGGCCAAAGCGTTAATAAATTCATTGGGCAAGGAAAGGGGGGGATTAGGTTGCTTTACGGGTATCTAGACGGCAGGTTTATTTCTCAAGAGGATTTACTTATAGAACAAGCTAATCCTGGGTTTCAATATGGATATGGAGTTTTTGAAACCATTAAAGTAAGTGCCGGTCAGCCTATTTGGGTAGCGGAACATTTTCAAAGGCTAAAACAAAGTGCAGAGAAGTTGGATATTGGCTTGCCGGTTACAAGGCAGGAATTTTCTGCTATATTATCAGAGTTGCTGTGCCAAAATGATATTACCGAGGGCAGTATTAAAGTTATTGTGGTTCCAGCTGAAAGAGATCTCATGCAAGGAGATGCTTTTTTCAGGGGTAGAGTGATAATTACCTGTAAAAAAGGCAAGCAATATACTGAAGATATGTACTCGAACGGGTTTCGCGTTAAAATTATTACCAGCGTTCGCCGTAACGAGAAATCAATATTAAGCAACATTAAGAGTCTTAACTTTACTGATAATATGTTGGCCAAAAGAGAAGTCCGAAAAGCTGGTTTTGATGAAGGCATTTTCTTGAATACTGCGGGTTATCTTGCTGAGGGTACGGTCAGCAACATATTTTGGTATGATGGTTGCTGTCTAAAAACTCCGGCGGTAAGCGCAGGGATTTTACCCGGAATTGCCAGAAGTAAGGTGATTCAGGCTGCTAGAAGCATGAACATTCCCGTACGAGAAGTATTGGCAGAACCGTCTGAGCTTAATACGATTGGCGAAGTTTTTTTGACAAATTCGTTAGTAGGCGTAATGCCGGTAACCACCATAGGTAACACAATTGTTGGAAATGGCATGCCTGGAGAAATAACCTGGAATTTAGTCAAGTGTATTAATGGCTCGTAACCGTTCGTTTTCCCTATTTATTCTGAAAAAACCTGAAATATCCTCAGAAATTTTCCTTTTTATGAAGGGATTGGTATATTATTGTCGAAATTTTAATATAAAGTCTGTTTGGCGGGAGGCGGGACATTGGAGAAAATAGGGCGTGTTTTGAAATACCAGCGTCAGTCGTTGGGGATTTCTCTTAGGGAAGCTGAAGAGGGCACTAAAATTAATCTGCGCTACCTGCATGCCATTGAAGAAGGTAACTTTCAAGTTATTCCCGGTGGGCGGTTTTATCTGAAAGGATTTCTCAAAAATTATGGAAATTACCTGGGATTGGACGGCTCCGCGCTGGTTGAGTATTATGAACAGTTGCTACAGGAACAAAGCGTTACTTATGAAGAGAAAAAAGCATTGCGCTATTCTTCGCTTCCCAAAAAGAAGGGTGGATTTTTGCAATCTCTTTATCATACTTTAATTTCGTTCATGCAGCTATAAAGCACCAACCAATCAGGTTGGTGCTTTATAGTTTTTGCGATCAGTTTTGATTTTGTTTAGTGTAATTGAGTAAACCGCCGGCAAGGAGGATCTTAATAGCCCGCTCGTCCAGGTCGTAATCCAGTTCGATTTCTTTACCGGTGGTTTCGTTGACTGCTGTAATGACTGCCCCGGTCTGTAATCTCTCACCAACGTTTTTGAGTACCAGGTTATCACCCTGATTGACTGTTTCATAATCTGCTTCTGACGTAAATGTTAGCGGTAAGATGCCGAAGTTAATCAAGTTTGCCTTGTGAATACGGGCAAAGGACTTGGCTATAACCGCTTTGATGCCCAGGTACATGGGTGCTAATGCTGCGTGCTCACGGCTTGAACCTTGCCCGTAATTAACCCCGCCGACAATGATACCGCCTTTATTTTCCTTGGCCCGTTTGACGAAATCCGGGTCCAGCCCTGAAAAGACAAATTCAGAGATAGCGGGAATATTTGACCTTAGGGGTAATATTTTTGCTCCAGCGGGCATGATATCATCGGTTGTGATATTATCACCTGTTTTTAAAAGTACTTTGCCGGATATTTCTTCTGTCATAGGTTTATTCATTGGCAACGGCTTAATATTGGGCCCGCGGCGTATTTCAACCTTCGCACCTTCCGCAGCAGGAGGGATGATCATGGAGTCATCCACCGGGAAGGTTTTGGGCAGTTTAATCTCGATTGGTGTTCCTAAAGTGCGGGGATCTGTGAGCTTCCCGGTAAGTGCCGTAGCTGCTGCAGTTTCCGGGCTGACCAGGTAAATTTGCGCGTCTGCTGTACCGCTGCGTCCTTTAAAGTTCCGGTTGAAGGTGCGCACCGATACCGCTCCGGACGGGGGAGATTGTCCCATGCCAATACACGGACCGCATGCTGATTCTAAAATACGTGCGCCGGCGTTTATCAGATGCGTCAGAGCTCCGTTTTCTGACAGCATACGGAATACCTGACGTGACCCCGGTGCGATAACCAGACTGACGTTGGGATGGACGGTTTTACCCTTCAATATTTCCGCAACCCTCATCAAGTCAGTATACGATGAATTGGTACAGCTGCCTATGGCCACTTGCTGGACCGTTACGTCAGCCAGCTTGCTGACTTCCGTGACATTGTCAGGGCTGTGGGGCTGCGCGGCCAATGGCTCCAGTTTATCTAGCTTGATTGTTATTTTGGCATCATAAGTGGCATCGGGATCGGGAACTATTTCGGTCCAGACTTCTTCCCGTCCTTGTGCCCTGAGAAAATCCCTGGTCATTTCATCGCTGGGGAAGATAGAAGTAGTTGCTCCCAGCTCCGCACCCATGTTAGTGATAGTGGCACGTTCGGGAACGCTCAACGTTTTGACCCCGGGCCCCGTATATTCCACAATCTTACCGACGCCGCCTTTTACTGACAGCCGGCGTAATACTTCCAGAATTATGTCCTTTGCGGAAACCCAGGGCGGAAGCTGTCCGGTGAGTTCAACCGCGATAACTTCGGGCATGGTCAAGTGAAATGCACCGCCTGCCATGGCCACTGCAACATCCAAACCGCCTGCACCAATGGCCAGCATCCCCAAACCACCGGCAGTAGGTGTGTGGCTATCGGAACCTAAAAGGGTTTCGCCGGGCACGCCAAAGCGTTCCAGGTGAACCTGGTGGCAGATACCATTGCCCGGTCTTGAAAAATAAATGCCATGTTTAGCTGCTACTGTTTGCAAGTATAAATGGTCATCGGCATTTTCAAATCCGGTCTGGAGAGTATTGTGATCCACGTAACTCACGGAAAGTTTGGTTTTGACACGTGGAATGCCCATGGCTTCAAATTGGAGATAAGCCATTGTCCCCGTGGCATCTTGCGTCAGGGTTTGGTCAATTTTTATGGCGATTGGCTGACCGGGAACCGCTTTGCCGGATACTAAATGTCTGCTGATAATTTTCTGTGCAACATTTCTTCCCATAGTATTCCCCCGTTTCTCCTCATTTGCATAAATTGCACACAATTTAATTTACCAGAAACAGACAGGGGTGTCAAATTGAGATTTTAGCAGATAAATTGCGAAATACTGAGATAAACATCGGTGTTTAGACAGGAATAACTAGTACCGTTATTGTTGGGGTGTGCATATGCGAACCTATAATTATTGGGTATTTGCTGGTAAAAGTGGTATAATCTAAGAGGGAATCAATACATGGAGGAATTTTTACCGTGGTAGTGGGGTTAAATATCTATGAATTGCGTATCGTTGGTGCCATGAGTCTTAAAGATAAACGTAGGGTTTTATCCAGCCTTTTAAATCGCCTGCGTTCGCGTTATAATATTTCCGTGTCGGAAATTGATAGCCAAGATACGAAACAGCATGCCATCATTGCCGTGGCTGTTGTGGCAAACAGTTCAGCTCACATTTACCGGGTGCTTGCTACCGTGACAAATTTTGTGGAACAGCACCGGGGAGTGGAACTTTTATCGGTTAATACGGAGTTACTGTAGCAATGGCAGGAGGGACAGCAAATGAACATAGTCTTGGTTGAACCTGAGATACCCCAAAATACCGGTAACATTGCCCGTACTTGTGCTGTTACGGGTTCCACTTTGCATTTGGTAAAACCTCTGGGGTTTTCCGTCGACGACAAGCATTTAAAGCGTGCCGGGCTGGATTACTGGCATTTGCTGGATATCTACTATTACGATAGTTTTCAGGAATTGCAGGGAAAATACCCCGATGGAAAATTCTATTACGCTACTACCAAGGCGGGAAATTATTACACCGACATGCGGTACGGGCTGGGGGATTTTTTAGTGTTTGGCAAAGAAACCAAGGGATTGCCCAGGGAGATTATTGATGCATACCCGGACCAGTGTATTAGAATTCCCATGGCCAACAATGCCCGGTCCATGAACCTGGCCAACTCGGTGGCGGTAATTTTATACGAGGCACTTCGTCAGAATGGTTTTCCTGGTATGAAATGAATAGGGCGGTGAGTTGCGTTTCCAAAACCTTCAATTGACTTTCAAAGTGTCATGCGTTATAATAACACTTGTAGCAACTTCCGGGGTGTGGCTCAGCTTGGTAGAGCGCTGCGTTCGGGACGCAGAGGTCGGAGGTTCAAATCCTCTCACCCCGACCATAAAAAAATGGCCTTCTACTTTTGTGGAAGGCCATTTTTTGTTTGCCCGGCATGTCAGCCAGCCGATGGGCTGAAAGAAGCCCTGTCACCTAACCAGCGGGAAGACAATCCGCAGGCAAGGGCGTCACCGGCAACGGTAGGGTCTGAGGGAAGCCGAAGGTGGGAACTTGGAATAGCCAACTGCAAAGGACTATTTAAAGAACTAATGCAGTGGATACGCCGAAGGATTAGGATGAAGAAAATGAGAGAGTGGAAAAGCTGGAAACAACTGCACGTACGGTTCTGTGAAAGGAACGAAGTCGGGAAGTTATTCCCGACTTCTACCTACTCGATTAACCTGTAACCGATGAAGCTTGCTGCTTTCTCTTCTTTCGTTCTTTGCGTGTAACGAACTTTTGGTAGATAAATACGGTGCCAAACACGATTAGACCGAAAAGGTCCGTGTATATTTCGTTGTAAACCAGACTCAATCCGGCAGCAGCAAGTATCACCCTTGTAATGATAGACAGATTTCTTTCAATATAACCGATTACTGCGGTGCCGATGCAGTACATGCCCAGTATGGCAGTAGCAATGGCCAGTGCCAGACCGCCTAAACTGGCGTGTTCCATCAGCAGGGCCGGTGACAGGACGAACATGTACGGCACTAGGAAACCGCCGATGGCAATCCGCACTGACTGAATACCCGTTTCAAAGGGGTTGGCGTTTGCCAGTCCGGCACCGGCATACGCGGCCAGTGCTATGGGCGGAGTAATGTCGGCCATGATACCAAAGTAGAAGACAAACATGTGAGCGGCAATCAACGGTACGTTATCAAAGGCCAGCAGGGCCGGAGCAGTCATGGTTGCTGTAATAACGTAAGTTGCCGTGGTGGGCAGTCCCATACCCAGGACAATACTGGCTATCATGGCAAAGAACATGGTGAGCAAGAGATTGTTCTGTGCCAGATCCAAGATAGCTCCGGTAACATTCAAGCCCAAGCCTGTTAAAGTTACAACGCCGGAAATAATACCTGCAGCTGCGCAGGCGGCAATAACCGGCAAGGCGGTACGTGCGGTTTCTTCCATGATTTCAAAGAACAGCGGTACGGTCATTTTATATTTCAGCTGTTCATGCTTGCCCATGATATAGGCAATTACCAGCACCAGGATGTTGAGGAAAATGGCTGCAAATATACCCATTAACGCTGCCCGCATGGCGGACTTACCGATGGCAAGGATAACGAAAATAATGATAATGGGTATTAACAAGTATCCCCTGGTTAACAGCAAGGAAGTAACGCTGGGTAATTGACTTCTGTCCACGCCTAAGATGTTCAGTCTTTTGGATTCGTAGTGAATCACAATGAATTGGGCTGTAAAGAACAGTAATGCCGGGATTGTCGCGGCTTTAATGATTTCGTAATAACTTAAACCGGTAAATTCAATCATCAAAAATGCCGCTGCCCCCATAATGGGTGGTGTGATCTGACCACCGGTAGAAGAGGCTGCCTCAACAGCAGCTGCAAATGGCGGCCGGTAACCGGAACGTTTCATCATGGGAATGGTAAAAGCACCGTTACCTACGGTATTCGCCACCGAACTGCCGGTAATCATACCCGAGAAAACACTGGTTAAAATTCCCACTTTTGCTGTGCCGCCGGTCATCCAACCGGTCATGGCCATGGCCAGGTCTGTAAAGTATTCTTCCAGACCGGTTTTGCGCAGGATTACACCCAGCATGAGGTATAAGTAGATAAAGGTGGCTGAGATCGCGATGGGAATGCCGAACACACCCTCCATACTGAGGAAGGAGTGTGAAATAACTCTTTCAATGCTGAACCCGCGGTGTGCCAGGACCCCCTGGGGCATGTAATTGCCCCAATGGGCATAGGCCAGCATCGCAGCCGCCAGTACGGCAATCGGTGTTCCGACTACTCTCTGGGCGGCAAACATGACCAGCAGCACACCAATTACCGAGACCAGGTAGTCGATGTCGTTATACATTCCCACCCGCGCGATAATATCTTCGAAAAAGAAAAACTGGTAAAGCCCCGCGCCGATGCCCAGTATTGCAAGAAACATGTCGGGGATGGGAACGCTGAGAAACTGTTTATTATAAAATTTGGACAGGTGCACCAGAATAATAACTACCAGCGCACCGACGGCTGGCAAGAGGGAGATTTCGCCGGCCGCGTAAAAGTAGAACGTTAACAGTGCAAACAGTCCGGTAAAAGTCCAGTTGACCCATGTTACCCGGTCATTTTCATCCTTGTTGGCTGGGTAAAGCAGGAATATTAATCCCAGAGCCAGGGCGACGTGGAAGCCTCGTTGCTGGTTGGATGGTAGGGTGCCGTAATAAGCGGTATAAAGCTGGAACATACTTAGAGCAACACCCAAGACAAAGACAACCCACCGCCACAATTTCGGTAAGTGTTTGCGGTAAGCACTGGCCGTGTCATATTTTTCTAAAATCTCTTCCGCATTTATGGTTTCTTCTTCAATGCTGTTAATACTCACGGATGTTTCCTCCAGGTTACTGCCGTTAACTTGTTGAATTTCCTTGCTGTTTTCTTTGCTCAAACTGTGACCTCCTTTCGTTTTGCCTAAAATCCCGGTGAGACATAAAACTCCACATAGTCTCCGCCGTTTGCTATATCGAGAAACCGCACGCGGCTTCCGTCTTCAAAAATCAGTGTATGGTCCGCAACTACTTGACCGATGCGTAACGGTACGACGTCAAAAGTCCTGTTTTCGTAGATGATTTTGTAATAATCATCTTCCTTGATAAATTTAGTGGTTTCGTTTCTGAGTTTTTCTGGACCAACGGGCAGGTTAGCACCAAATGAATCATAGTGCATCTCTTTAAGAGCCAGGGTAGACGGGTCCTTAACATAGAAGATTTCATCTACAGGCTGATTGGTGACGGAATGAATATAATGTAGGGTAAAAGTCTCGTTAACTGCGAGACGTTTTTTAAATAGTATTTTCCCGGTATCATGATGGCGGATAAATAAGGTTGTGTAATTGTGATTAATGACGAAGTAATAAACTCCACCCAGTATTGCCAATATCAGTAAAAGAATAATTTTAAGAGAATGAGCACCGCTACGGGTGCTCATTACACCTCTATTCATTTTATTCTACGGAAATACCTTTCTCTTGGTAATACTTCAATGCACCTGGGTGGAAGGGAACCGGTTTAATACCCTTGGTGGCATTTTCCAGCCTAATCTGATTGCCGCGAGCGTGACCTTGGGCAATTTCCTCGGTATTTTCGTACATTACTTTAGTTAAGTTGTAGACCAGGTCTTCATCCAGATCTTTCTTGCAGTAAAGCACGGCCCACTGGGAAACTGTATGAGCCGGTTCATCCTGCCCTTCATACGTACCGGCGGGAATCTCATAAGGCGAAAATGCCGGTTCCTCTTCTAGAAGCTTTTGCAAACCTTCGCCTTCAATATCAACAATAGTAACCGGAGTAGCTGTGCCGATTTCCACGATATTTGCAGCCGGCACTGCCAGTACGGCAAAAGCGGCATCCAACTGGCCGTCTTTCAGTTTGTCGGCAGCATCAGCGAAGGTGTCCTGGAATTTTTCAATATCCTTTTCTGGATCAATACCGTACGCTTTCAAAATCTTAACTGCTGCGGAAGCGGTACCGCTTCCAGGCGGTCCGATGGAAACGCGCTTTCCTCTTAAGTCAGTAATTGTCTTGATGCCGGAGCCCTTAGGTGCCACTACCTGCATGACCTCTGGGTAGATTACGCCTATGGCAGCAAAATTGGTCAGCGGCTGAGAGAAGTCTCCCTGGCCCTGAACCGCTGCCTGAGCAGGACCGTTCATAGCCATAGCAAGCTCGGTTTCGCCTTGGCTTAACATTCGAATGTTTTCCACAGACGCTCCGGTTGACTGAACGGTTACATTTAAGCCTTCAATATGATTATTCCAAGTTTCAGCCATAGCGCCGCCCAATGGATAGTAGGTACCACCGGTTCCGCCGGTAGCCATGAGCAACGCTTTTCCATTCGTACCACAACCAGCAACTGCAAGTGACAGGACCAACAACATTGCCAACAGAACGAGTAAGGATTTGCGCATAAAACCCCTCCTTTAATTTATGTTTTATTTACCTCTACAAATCCTTAAACTCAGAAATTTTAGAGTGTTAAGGATTTATAGAAAATTCATACGACTACCCCCATATATGAATATATATTTGTATATTCATTTATATTACCCCGAAAATAGGGCATGCTACCCTTACTATATATATACTCCGTAACTGGGCAAATTCCTTTTCAAAATAGCAAAATTTTAGGAGAAATTTATGGAAAATTAAAAGCCCTGTAAGCTTAGCGGCTACAGGGCCTTAATAATATAGGTGTTTTTGTTAAAAATACCGGTCCAGGAGCCCTTTGAGTGCCCGTGCATGGCGAGCCTCGTCTCGGGATGTAGTATCTAAAATATCGTGAGCTTCATCAATGCCAAGTTCTTTAGCTTTTACTGCCGCTTCCCTCTTGCCTTTGTTTGCTTCCTGTTCACCACCAAGCATTTTTTCAATGTTTTCCTTGGTGCTGGTGCTGATTTTTCCGTTGAGTTCTGCAAACAGGGCAGCATGTTCTGCTTCTTCCCAGGCAATTTGCTTCAGCACTTGGGCAACTTCCGGGTAACCTTCCCGCTGTGCCTGCCGTGCCATGGCCAGGTAGATACCAACTTCCCAGGTTTCACCCTTGAATTCACCATTAACAGCTCCTTCAATGTCAGTCCCCTTGGTGATTCCCAATTTATTCTCGTTGATTAAATCCATGCGTAACACCCTCCTGTTTTTGTTTAATAATATTAATATCTATTACTAGTATCAGTATAATGACAAAAGAAAATTCTGTCAAGAACTTTGTAAAAAAATTTTCAAAATTACCTCACAAGGAAAAAAGCTTATCTCCATTGAATGAAGTAGAGAATGCAATACAAGCTAAAGATGAGGTGATTGATTTGTTATCTGTGGGAATAATAGGCGTGGGACGTATGGGACAACAACTGGCAAAAGCTTTTGCAGACAAGTGTACTTTGTGGCTTTACGACAAAGACTGGCAAAAAGCTGCTGCAGTGACGGAGGAACTGGGTGTTAAACATGCTTGCTTTCAAGATTTATTTTCGCTGGAGATATTAATCATGGCGCTACCCACTCCGGTGATGCCGCAGATGTGCCGGGAACTAGCCCCCCATATGAAGGGCGGCCAAATACTTGTTAACGTTGCTACAACGCAACCAAAAC
The DNA here is from genome assembly GCA_017656305.1 of Thermoanaerobacteraceae bacterium. Taxonomy (GTDB): domain Bacteria; phylum Bacillota; class JADQBR01; order JADQBR01; family JADQBR01; genus JACDOG01. The sequence goes on along the minus strand of JACDOG010000007.1, from coordinate 100,240 downwards.
AACCGTTGGTTGAAATAATTGGCAGCAGGGCAACAGTTATATCTGCCAAGGTAATTGGGCATGCTTATGAAATAGCAAGTGGAGAGGAGCCAACGATTATTGTCGACGGTGATGACGCCCCTGCTGTGAAGAAAGTGGAGGACCTGTTCATTCATTTTGGCAGAGTGGAAAAAGCTCCAGAGGAACTGGTAGCCAAGCTAAATACAATTGCTTCCGGCGAAGGGATTAAAGCTGCCTATATAATTAAGAAGAGGATGGAACAGGAAGGGATACCTCTTAAATACTGGGAGACTGCAGTGAGAAATGTTGCTGCCGGGACCATGAAAGCATTTGCGTCAGGAGATGCAGGTCCTTTCGCGCAGCAGGTAATCGAAGAAATGGAGGCGAAAGAGGATGTGCGAGAAGATGATGCAGTTAAATGACGAGTTAATACCGCGCAGCAAAAAAAGTACCAAGAAAAGTAAATACCCTACTGAGGATGAGGAACTGAAGTTGGAAGTGGCCGCCGAACTGGGTTTGCTGGACAAAGTGAAGAAACACGGCTGGGAGGCTCTGAGTGCCCGGGAAAGCGGACGCCTGGGCGGCATCATTACGAAAAGAAAAAAAGAAATGAACCGGTAGCTGTGCATAATTTATATAAAAAAATATCATCCTATACAGTAAATAACTGTAAGGAGGGTGCGACATGGCTAAAAAGGCTAGAGCGGCCAAACAGCAGAAGGAACAGCAGATAGCCCAGGGCCAGAGTGCCGGTAACCGGGACATGGAGATAGCCGAGGAATTTGGACAGCAAAACCGGAAAAAACAGAAAAAGAAATAGATTTGCAAACCAGGTGCTGCACTGGCAGCACCTGGTTTTTTGTGGACCGCCCTGGAATTAAAAAGAAGAAGTATTTTTTGTTGCCTTGACCGGTTCGGCCAGGACGTAGATTATTAACTGCTGGCTGACTATGACCGTTCTCACACGCAGGAGAAACTCACGATTATCTACAGTTATTCGCCGGCCTTCCACAATTTGGGGTATCAGTTCATGTTCCAGCTTATTTATTTCTTTCCCGTTTAAAGGCTGCAGCATGGCTACCACTTTCTTCTCTATTTCAATTTGAAAAGAGGAGCCTTCGTACTTGCTAAACGTGTCTTTGGGAAAGGTTATATGTGCTTCAATACTGTTTATGGCAAGGGCGCGGCGCTTTGCCAGGTTTTCCTCAATTTGTGCCAGCTCTTTTTCCAGGCTGGCCAATTGGTTGCTCAGATTTTCCTTTTCCAGTATTAGCCGGTCCACCTGGTGCCCCAGGTTGAGCGTGACTGTGATAGCACCGAAAATAAAACCCACTGCTACTGCTGACACAAGCTGCAGCATGCGCGTGCGCCTGAAGGTGAAAAAGCGAACCATTACTGCCCACCGGCAAGCCACGTGATAATGACGTAACCGAGCTGTGCGCCGACGAAAGCGCTAATGATGTATAGAATTTGTTTTAGTACCGTGACCAACTCCCCTTCAAACAGGCCCATTTCCAGTATTTCGATGGTGGTAAAGGTTCCCCCGATGGCGGCTACGATAGCCCATATTTTTATTTCGTAGGCCAGCTTGGTCATTGTTTTCAACGGGGGACCGTTATTTATAACTGCCGCCAGTGAACCTACCAGAGAAGCTCCCAGTTCCACTCCCAAGGCGGTAAATAAAATAAGAAATATTTTTTGGCTGAAGCTTTCCATTTAAGTTTTCCTCCTCAACAGGACTACTATAATATATTAACTAAGCTGCATGTCTATTACTTTTAACATTCAAGGGCGTTTTTCTGCCTGGTTGTTATTTTGCCAAAAGGAATTTTTACCTTGCTTATAAAATTAATAATGCAGGAGCTACTAACAGCAATTTACCAGGGGGATCAGGAGTTGTGACCGGATTGAAACAAACCTTCGTTCACCTGCATACACACTCGGAGTACAGCCTTCTGGACGGTGCCGCCCGCCTGGAAGCAATGATTACCCGCGCCAGGGAACTGGGTATGGAGGCCTTGGCCCTGACCGATCACGGTGTGATGTACGGTGTGGTAGATTTTTACAAGCTGTGCCGGAAGCACGGTATTAAACCTATTATCGGGTGCGAGGTGTATCTGGCCCGGCGGAGCCGCTTTGATAAGGAAGCGGACAGGGATGCTTCCCATTACCACCTGGTTCTGCTTGCGAAAAACATGACGGGGTACAAGAATCTGATGAAAATGGTTTCCCTGGGTTTTCTGGAGGGTTTTTACTATAAACCCAGGGTGGATAAGGAACTGTTGCGACAGTACAGTGACGGTCTCATAGCCTTATCCGGCTGCCTGGCCGGGGAGATTCCCACGCACCTGCTAGACGGTCAAAAAGAAAAGGCGCGCCAGGCAGCTGTGGAGATGAATGAGATTTTTGGACCGGGCAATTTCTACTTGGAATTGCAGGACCACGGTCTGGAAGGACAGGCGCTGGTTAACCAGGGGTTAATTGAGCTGGGACGGGAATTGAATATTCCTCTTGTGGCCACGAATGATGTTCATTACGTCAAGCCGGAAGACAACCGAATTCATGAAGTGCTTTTGTGCATCCAGACCGGAAAGACACTGGCAGATTCCGACCGCATGGATTTCGGTTCAGAGGAGTTTTACCTGAAAAGCCGAGAGGAAATGGAACTGCTGTTTGGAGAATATCCGGAGGCCCTGGACAATACGGTGGAGATAGCCGAACGCTGCCACCTTGAGTTTGACTTCGGTTCGCTGCACCTTCCTTATTATGAAGTGCCCGAAGGCTACAATTTGGACAGTTATCTCCGGTTTCTCTGCGAGAAAGGTTTGGCGGAACGGTACGAAACGGTTACTGGTGAGCATCGACAGCGCTTGGAACATGAATTGAAGATCATCAAGGAAATGGGTTACTCTGGCTACTTTTTAATCGTCTGGGACCTGGTTAACTTTGCCCGCCAGCGGGGGATTTTAGTCGGGCCGGGCCGGGGGTCTGCCGCCGGCAGCCTGGTTGCTTACTGCCTGGGAATAACCGATATTGACCCCCTGGAGTACAACCTGCTGTTTGAAAGGTTCTTGAACCCGGAGCGGGTGAATATGCCCGATGTTGATATAGACTTCTGCTTTGAGCGCCGGGGGGAAGTCATTGACTATGTTGCGGAAAAATACGGGCACGACCACGTGGCGCAGATTATTACCTTTGGAACTATGGCGGCCAAGGCTGCGGTGCGAGATGTGGGGCGTGTCCTGGGGATGACTCCTGGGGAAGTGGACAAGGTTGCCAAGCTGGTACCCAACGAACTTGGTATCACCTTGGAACGGGCCCTGCAAATTTCCCCCGAACTCAAGGAACGGTACGATAATGAAGAACGCATCCGGGAGCTAGTGGACCTGGCAAAGGCGATTGAAGGCATGCCGCGCCATGCCTCCACGCACGCAGCCGGTGTGGTTATTGCCAAAGAGGAACTGACCAATTACGTGCCGCTGCAGTCGACCAGTGAAGGAGTAATTACAACCCAATTTCCCATGCAGACCGTGGAAGAGCTGGGTCTGCTGAAAATGGATATTCTGGGTTTGCGGACATTGACCGTGATTAACCATACCCTGTCATTGCTAAAAAAGAATAAACAGCAAAATCTGTCCCTGGCTGACATTTCCCTGGATGATACTGAAACATACAAACTGCTTTCCAAAGGAGAAACCATCGGTGTCTTTCAATTGGAAAGTTCAGGGATGCGTACTATCCTGAAAAGCCTTAAGCCGGAGCAGTTTCGCGATATTATCGCTTTGGTGGCACTGTACCGTCCCGGACCTCTGGGCAGCGGTATGGTGGAGGATTTTATCAGCCGCAAGCATGGCGAAACGCCAGTAACTTACCTGCATCCCGATTTGGAACCGATTTTGCGGGAAACCTATGGGGTAATTCTTTACCAGGAACAGGTAATGCATATCGCCAGTTCGCTGGCCGGGTTTACTTTGGGAGAAGCAGATTTACTGCGCCGTGCTATGGGTAAGAAAAAGCCGGAAGTGATAGCTGGCCTCCGCGAGAAATTTATCAAGGGGGCGGTGGAGCGTAACATCTCGGCAGAAGTGGCAGACAAGGTATTTGACCTGATGGAGTATTTTGCCGGTTATGGTTTCAACAAATCTCATTCGGCAGCCTATGCGCTGGTGGCGTACCAGACTGCATACTTGAAAGCACATTACTCCGTGGAATTCATGTGCGCTTTAATTACCAGCATCATGAATAATCCTGACAAGGTTCCCCTTTACATTGAAGAATGCAGGCGGATGGGTATCGAAATTTTGCCCCCGGATGTGAACGAAAGCAACATGGACTTTACGGTGGTCGGGGATAAAATACGGTTTGGTTTGGCGGCGGTTAAAAATGTGGGTAAGGGAGCCATAGAATCCATTATTCAGGCGCGTGAAACCGGTGGTAAATTTACCTCGCTATCGGATTTCTGCATGCGCGTGGACCTGCGCCAGGTAAATAGGCGGGTGATTGAAAGCTTAATCAAGTGCGGGGCTTTTGGCTCGCTGGGATTAAACAGAGCACAGCTGCTGGCCATGCTGGACGACTGTCTCAATGCGGCCCAGCAGCAGCAAAAAGACCGGGTACAGGGACAGGTTTCCCTGATAGATTTGGTCGGCAAACAGGAAAGAGACGCATTTAACAACGAGCGGGTTCCCAACCTGCCGGAGTTTTCCACCAAAGAATTGCTGGCCATGGAAAAGCAGATGCTGGGCTTTTATGTCAGCGGCCATCCCGTGGCTCCTTACCAAAAATACCTGAAGCCCAGAATATCTCATGACATTTCGCAGTTGCCCACAGTGGAGGACGGAACACCCGTTGCTGTCGGAGGCATCATAAATTCCGTCCGGCGTACCATTACCCGGCGGGGCGAGGCAATGGCCTATGTCAATTTGGAAGATACCAGTGGGGTTGTGGAAGTGCTGGTGTTTCCCCGGGCTTATGCCCGCTTGAACTCGCTGTTGGAAGAAGACCGGGTAGTTATCATAAAAGGGAAACTATCCAACTCCGAGGAGCAGCTGAAGGTTTTTGCCGACCGGGTACAGTGGGTGCCCAAAGAAGGGGATTACAAGCTGTATATCAAACTGGAAAAGCGTCTTGCCCGGGGGCGGGAACTGGATGAAATAAAACGCATCCTCCGGGATTGCCGGGGAGAAACTCCCACATATTTCTATTTCCCGGACACTAAAAAGTGCTTGCTGGCCGAGAAGCACCTGTGGGTGGAACCCAGCGATGAGCTGCTAAAGCGCCTTAAAGAAATTTGCGGGGAGGAAAGTGTGAAATTGGTTTCCGGCTAGCACCTATTTCCGTTTGCTGCATAACAATGTAGTAAACTTTAATTTGTGACGAGGAAAACGTTACACCGGTTTTCAAATGCATTTGAAAGGAGCGAGCAATGGGTGCGGCAGGTTATCAGGCTGCTTTCTTCCCGGGGCGTCTTTTTACACCAGATAGGAGAAATAGTGTACCGGCTGCAGAAACCTTATTTACCCAGTCTAGCTATGGAGCAGTGTATCAATGCTGTGGAGACGGTGTTGGCAAAAAGAGAAGTGCAATATGCCGTTTACACGGGTGTTGCTCTTGACATGCTGGCCGAACAAGGGGGATTGCCGCAGCCGCTGCAGGATATAGTTGCTGTTGACGAACCGCTTTATGGTTTGGATGAAGTACTGGCCATGGGTATTACCAATATTTACGGGAGCATCGGTATTACCAGTTTTGGCTACCTGGACAAAGAAAAACCCGGGGTAATCGGGGATTTGAACAAAAACAAGGGAAGTCGCGTCAATACTTTCCTGGATGATTTGGTGGCGGGCATTGCTGCTGCCGCTTCAGCCAAGCTGGCCCATAATGCGAAAGACAGCAAATCACAGGGGGATGGCACTTTTCAGGCTTGATACCGCTTAAGTCTTAATGCTGCGGGGATTAATGCGGGATAGGTATATTTTATGTGAAAAAGTAAAAAATACTTATTGAGATTGGCTATTAAGGCTAAACAGACGGCACCTGGAGCGGGTGCCTTTTAATATTTATAATTATTTTGTTGCATAGATTGAAGGAATTGGTCACTTTTGGTGGAAATAACACAGTGGAAAAGATATAAAAGGAGGAGTTCTTTTTGACCACTGCCGTTTATCCGGGGACATTTGATCCGGTTACCAACGGGCATCTGGATATAATCAAAAGGGCCAGCAGTTTATTTGACAGGGTAGTTATTGCTGTGGCTGCAGATAACTATAAAAATAACCTGTTTTCCCTGGAGGAAAGGACGGATTTGCTGAAACAGGTGACGGCTGACATAGAAAATGTGGAAGTAAAGTCTTTTAGTGGGTTACTGGTTGATTTTGTCAGGCAAAACAATGCCAGTATTATTGTGCGCGGTTTGCGTGCCGTTTCTGATTTTGAGTACGAGTTTCAAATGTCGCTGATGAATAAGAAACTGGCCAGAGATGTAGAGACAATCTTCTTGATGACTGACACCGACTATTCCTTTCTGAGCTCCAGTATTATTAAACAGGCATCTGCTCTGGGAGGCTGCATCAAAGGATTGGTTCCTCCTGTGGTGCAGGAAGCGCTGGAGAAAAAATACAAAAATAAAGTATGTGATTAAATGATCAATTTATAGGTATAATATGCTTGGCAAGTGAGGTGACAATATGATTAACAATAATGAAATTCAGGGAGATTACGTGGTGGTCAAAGCACTGGAAAACGGAGTGACTATTATAGGGTTAACCAGGGGACAGGCCACTAAATTTCATCACACCGAAAAATTGGATAAGGGAGAAGTGATGATAGCCCAGTTTACCGAGCATACTTCGGCAATTAAAATTCGCGGCAGGGCAAAGGTGTTAACAAAACACGGCCAGGTAGAAACCGGCGAATGAAAGCGTTGCTTGATTTTCGGCAGACTAAAGGAGGCTTCATGTATGTGGACGGTAGTCTATATTGCGCCTAACGCATCCCTGGCGGAAAAGCTGCGGGAGAAACTTGCCCAGGAAGGCTTGCTGGTGACGCTTCGGGCTGCGGGCTCAGCGTCCATAAGTGAGTCCGGGTCGGTTGAGATACTGGTTCCTGAGAGTGAAGCTGAGGAAGCTAGCGAAATAATCAATGAATATATATAGCTATGTTGGCTAATCTGTTTTATTTTTTAAGGAGGACCTCCAGTGAAATGTATAGCTGTTCTTACCAGCGGTGGTGACGCGCCGGGAATGAATGCAGCAGTCAGGGCAGTGGTCAGGACAGGTATCTATCATGGCTTGAAAGTGCTGGGAATCATTCAAGGCTACCAGGGGTTGATTGAAAACAAGTTTCAGCAGATGGAGGCCAGTTCTGTAGCTGATATCATTCACCGGGGTGGAACACGCCTGCTTACAGCTCGCAGTGAAGAGTTTAAAACACCGGAGGGGAGAAAGAAGGCGCTGGAAAACCTGCGCGCAAATGGCGTAGATGGTTTGATAGTCATTGGCGGTGACGGCTCTTTTGCCGGTGCCTCCCGTCTGGCGGAAATGGGTATGCCGGTTATCGGTATTCCCGGTACCATTGATAACGACATTCCGTGTACGGAAGCCACTATTGGTTTTGATACGGCGGTCAATACCGTGGTGGATGCCATAAACAAGATTAGAGATACAGCTACGTCGCACCAGCGGGTGTGGCTGGTGGAGGTCATGGGCCGGCATTCGGGACACATTGCACTGGAAGCCGGCCTGGCCGGAGGTGCCGAAACGGTTCTGGTACCAGAGGTGCCGTTTACGTTACAAGATATAGTGAAAAAAGTTAAAAAAGGAAGGCAGCGTGGCAAATTGCACAATATCATAATAGTTGCTGAAGGAGTGGGCAGCGCCCTGGACATCAGCAAGAAGTTGGAAGAAACCGCGGGCCTGGAAACCAAAGTAACCATACTGGGACACATTCAACGCGGTGGTACGCCTACTGCTTTTGACCGGGTGTTGGCCAGTAGAATGGGGGCAGAGGCCGTCAAACTGTTGCTGCAGGGTAAGACCAACCGCATGGTCGGCCTGATTAACAGGAAGATAGAAAACTTTGACATAGATTATGCTCTGGCGCAGCGGAAGGAATTGGACCTGGAAATGTATCGGTTGGCAGGTATTTTGTCCATATAAGAAAAGGTTTTGGCAGTTAAAGGGGGAAATGCTATGCGGCGTACCAAAATAGTGGCTACCATTGGCCCGGCCAGTGATACGGCAGACATGTTGGAAAAATTAATCAAGTATGGCATGAATGTCGCCCGGCTAAATTTTTCGCATGGCACATATGAGGAACATGAGCAGAGAATAGCTGCCATTCGCAGGATAGCTGGTAGATTAAACAAGCACATCGGGATTATGCTGGATACTAAAGGTCCCGAAGTTCGGGTCGGGGAACTGCCCGGCGGGGAAATAACCTTGAAAAAAGACCAGGAAGTAGTGCTGTCTACCGTGTCCGGTGCTGATACCATTCCGGTTACATATGCGGGATTGCCCCATGATGTAGACAGGGGTAACCAAATTTTGCTGGATGACGGGCTTATTGCACTGGAAGTGCTGGACACCACCGACACTACCATAAAATGCCGGGTACTAAACGGTGGGGTTTTAAAAAGCAATAAAGGAGTGAACGTGCCCGGTGTTTTCCTAGAACTGCCGGCAGTAACGGATAAGGATATCTCCGACATTAAATTTGGCATTGAACATAAGGTGGATTTTATTGCTGCTTCATTCATACGCCGGGCATCAGATATTTTAGAAATTCGACGTATTTTGGAAGAACACCATGCTGATATAGATATTATTGCGAAAATAGAGACCCAGGCTGCCGTCAGCAATATCGACGAAATACTGCAGGTGGCAGATGGTATCATGGTGGCCCGCGGGGACCTGGGTGTGGAAATCCTGTCAGAAGAAGTTCCCCTGGTGCAAAAGGAAATAATCAAGAAATGCAATGCAGCCGGCAAACCGGTGATTACGGCTACACAGATGCTGGATTCCATGATCAATAATCCCCGGCCTACCAGGGCAGAAGCCAGTGATGTGGCAAACGCCATTTTTGATGGTACGGATGCCATTATGCTGTCGGGAGAAACTGCTGCCGGAAAATATCCCGTGGAAGCAGTGGCTACCATGCACCGCATTGCCGAACGTATGGAGCAATCCGTGGAATTCAGGGAAAAAATTAAAGAAAGACAGGCAGAGGCGGCGCCGTCTGTTACTGATGCTATCAGTCACGCCAGCTGCACCATTTCCCGGGAGCTGGATGCCGCGGCTATCATTACACCTACTGAATCCGGGTCAACGGCGCGCATGGTATCCAAATACCGGCCTATGGCGCCGATTATTGCTGCCAGTCCCCATGTAGAGGTACTGCGCAAGTTGTCGCTGGTCTGGGGTGTCAACCCGGTACAGGTGGCAGAAACGGAAGGCACTGACGAGATGCTTAATGCGGCAGTGGCAGCAGCTTTGGGCAACGGTTTGATTGCCTGCGGTGACATGGTTGTCATCACCGCAGGACTACCCGTTGGCGTACCTGGAACGACAAATCTGTTAAAAGTTCATGTGGTAGGCGAGATTCTGGCGCAGGGTACCGGTGTCGGTAATCATGTGGCTACCGGCACAGTGAAAGTGGTTCATTCTGGCGAAGAAGCGGTGGAAAAGGTACAGGAAGGCGATATCCTTGTGGCAGTTAGTACTTACGGGGATTATGTACCGGCCATTGAAAAAGCAGCTGCGGTGATTACGGAGGAAGGCGGACTGACCTCACATGCAGCTATTGTGGGGCTTAATTTTAAACTGCCTGTGGTTGTCGGAGTGAAGGATGCCACCAGAATTTTAACTGACGGCACAACAGTTACTGTAGACAGCATTCGCGGGTTGATATACAAAGGTATCACTAAAGTTCTCTAGCATAAAATATTTATGGCAACTTGTCACCGTAGTTCGGAATACTCTTTAATGGGTATTCCTCTTTATTTATAAAAAATGTATCTTGTATTCATATTCAATTCGGGAAGGTACTGAGCCGGGTGGCATTGAATATACATTAGTTATTACTAGAGGGGTTACCGCGCCCGGATAGTATGTTGACAAGACAGGCAGCAGGTATGATAAGCTTATGTGGAGGTGAAGATTATGTCAGAAAAACGACCGGTAGGTATAACGGATACTACTTTTCGCGATGCACACCAGTCATTACTGGCGACCAGAATGCGGATTGAGCACATGCTGCCCATTGCTGAAAAAATGGATCAGGTAGGCTTTCATTCCATGGAAGTATGGGGCGGCGCAACTTTTGACAGCTGCATGCGCTTCCTCAACGAGGACCCGTGGGAGCGCCTGCGGAAACTGCGTGAGGTACTGAAAAACACCAAGCTGCAGATGCTGCTTAGGGGACAAAATTTGGTGGGTTACCGCCATTATGCCGATGATGTTGTCGAAGCCTTTATTACTAAGGCTAAGGAAAACGGGATAGATATCTTTCGTATTTTTGACGCCTTAAATGATGTGCGCAATATGCAGAAAGCCATTGAAGTAGCCAAAGCTGTGGGAGGTCATGTACAGGCAACCATCTCCTACACGACCAGTCCTGTCCATGACATTGACCACTATGTTCAGAAGGCCCTGGAGCTGCAGGAATTGGGAGCAGATTCCCTGTGTATCAAAGACATGGCCGGTATTCTCACTCCCATGCACGGGTACGATTTGGTAAAACGCTTAAAAGAAAAACTGGATATACCCATTCAACTGCACTGTCATTATACCAGCGGGATGGCCTCCATGACCTACCTGAAAGCCATTGAAGCCGGGGTGGACGTGGTGGACACGGCTATCTCCTCCTTATCCATGGGTACTTCCCAACCGGCTACAGAGCCCATAGTAGCCACGTTGAAGGAGACCCAATGGGATACCGGTTTGGACCTGGACTTGCTGTCGGAGATAGCGGAGTATTTTAAAGAAGTGAGACAGGAGTACAAGGAGTTTGACGTGGCCGGAAACACAGTTGATACCAACGTGCTGCTGTATCAAATCCCGGGCGGTATGCTCTCTAACTTCTACTCGCAGCTAGCACAGCAGGACGCGCTGGATAAGTTACCCGAGGTACTGGCCGAGGTGCCACGGGTGCGTAAAGATTTTGGCTACCCGCCTCTGGTAACGCCGTCCAGCCAGATTGTGGGAACGCAGGCGGTGTTAAATGTGCTGGCCGGCGAGCGCTATAAGATGGTTACCAACGAAGTGAAGAACTACATGCGCGGCCTTTACGGGCGCCCGCCAGCAGAGGTAGACCCGGAAGTGCGCCAGAAGATTATTGGCGATGAAAAACCTATCGAGGGTCGTCCGGCGGACTATCTGGAACCGGAGCTGGAAAAGGCCAAAAAGGAAATTGGTCATTACATGGAAAAGGAAGAAGATATTATTTCCTATGCAATCTTCCCCCAGGTTGCGGAAAAGTTCCTGGAGGAGAGAATGTCGAAAAAAACCAGGGTGGACTTCCAAATTGCCAAAGAAGGACCCAAGAACGGCGAAACCCCTTACCATCCTGTTTAAAAGCCCATTTCAAGGGCTTTTTCTTGTTCTAATACAAATCTTGCAGGATATTTATTTATAACGGGGAATCTGTAGTTAAGAGCAACCAGGGAGGGTATTTCATGCTGGAATTGCTGGAACAACTGTCTCCCAAGTTCAAACAGGAACTCAACAGGCACGTATCCATGAATGAACTGACCAAACTCTCTTTACAGTTGTCTCCCAAATCGGCACTGGTCCTAACAAACCAGGCATTATATGTGCTGCGGAAGAAATGGTTGTCTATTGGTTGTGACAAGTTGTCTCTCGATGAGGTAAAAGAAATTATCTTTGAACCCGGCCAGTTAATTATCGAGCCTGTGGAAGTCAAAGGACAGCCTATTTTAGTGGCGGTATCCGAAGAGAAAGAGGGTATCGTGAAACATGGCCTGACCAGGATTAGGAAATTTCTACCCAATGCCGTAAAACGCATTAAATAAATAAGCGGGTTTATCGGCAGCCAACGGCTACCGATATTTTTTTGTCTTTCCGCTAGAAAATTTTGTCAAATAGCGGTTCGGTTCTAGGACATCCCCCGATCAAATAAGGATAAAATAGACAACGGTATAAAAATGTGGAACAGCTGCAGTTTGATGGGAATAATTGGTTTAAAGAGAGACAAACTAAGAAAAAGCCGGAATAACTGGCAATGCTGCAAGAATTACGTTGTTAGGGGTGGGGATGGTGGCCATGAGAAAGTGGTTGAAAACCGGGCTGTTGTTGTTGCTGTTTCAGCTGGCGACATCCCATGCCTTTGCTGCCCAGTACAAGCTCATTTCCGCTGATGAGTACTTTTATGTGCCAACTACGGTGCTCCAAACTTATGGAAACCTGCGGAAACTAAAACCTGGGGAGAAATTTCAAGCGGACGGCGTAAATTATTATCCCTTTGAAATATATCTGCCCAACGAGTTAGAACCTGCCAACTACCGCCTGCACAGCAACTACTCGAAGGATACTGATGCCTGTGCTTCCTGTCATTCTATTCACACGGCTGTTGGTTCCAGCCTTTTACAGTGGTATACCGTTTATGATACCTGCATGGCCTGTCACGATGGCACGGTAACTACCACCTACAACGTCATAGAGGGAAAAATAATTACTGAACACGGTTCCGCCCCCGCCTTTGGCGGTGCATTTGGTACCGGTATGTCTCGGGACCGTTCCAATCACCATATAACCGGCACTATTAAAATCTCTGCAGCTCCAGGCGGTTACCGGCGGGGTAGAAAGACCGGTCTCACCCGTAGAGGTGAAAAACTGTACCAGTGGGATGCGCCGTTCACCTGTACCAGCTGTCACAGCCCGCACGGCCAGGGCGGTAATGCCCGGGTGCTGCATCCTGATCCCAATTTTGTCCAGACACTCAATGAAAAACGAACCAAATTGAAGTTGACTTATGAAAATGGAGCATATGTTGCCAAAAACGGCGGGGAGCGGCTGCAGATGATATTCGGATACCCCTACGAAGTGCGGATTTACAAGGGTGAGAGTAGGAGCAAAGTAGAAGAACTAACCTGGGCGGACTATGTTCCAGATAACAGTAAGGGATACACCCGTATTTTCCCGGAACCGGGAGTGTTAAGGTCCGGTGAAAACCTGTATGCCTCGTTTGTACCAGCATTGAAGGTGGAAATGGAAATAGAAAATTATCTAACTGAAGATGAGCTGGTAATTCACCGGCGGGGTATCAATGAGTTCTGCGGTGCCTGTCATACCGATTACAATACTGTGGGTGAAAAACACCCTGGCTCTGACCACATGGTAGGAACGTATTCCAAAGCCTACCGGCATGCGGTTGGCGTCTATTACGACATAAATAAAAGCAAACCGGAAGGAATCGGAAACGGTTACAGGCGCTCTCAATGGTTGAAACTGGAGAATAATAAGATTACCTGTTTGACGTGTCATTTAGCGCATGGCACTAACCGGGAATACTGGGAAAATACCATCGGCAGTTGCAGCTACATCGGATGGGTACAGTGGGGCGGCTACGGCAGTTTTGTCGGCGAGACCATAAGGGAGTTGTCCGGCTCGTCTGCTTTAAAAAGGTTGCCTAATATGGGAGTCTGTGAAGCGTGTCATCAGATGGGTAAGGCTAACGAAGGGTATTTGGCGAATTCGGGAATGGAAGCAGAGCTTCTAAACTCACCAAGGCTGCCCGCAGGCATCTATACCAGCGGCGGCGGGTATACCACGGGAAGCCTGGAAAATGAAGAATGTCTCAACTGTCATAAAAGCTATAAGTTTTATAATCAAACCAAACATTTCACTGTTAAAGACATGGGCTGCGAGGAGTGTCACGGCCAGGGAGGAAATCACCTGCGTTTGCCTGATGATAGCAATATACTTAAACCGACTGCCGATTTAACCATAAAGGAGCAGGCGGAACAGTGCGGTGCTTGCCATAATGAAATTTACTCCCAATTTGTTAAGAGTGAGCATTATCAAAGTGAAGTACTGTCCTGTAACACCTGCCATACCTCTCACTCGACCATGCACCTTTACCAACTGCGCCAAGAATTTACCCAATTGTGCGGTTTCTGTCATGAAGAGGCTAAACCTTTTCCCAATCATAGCCTGAGAAAAAACCAGGCGGTTTTTTCAAAATGATTGCAAAATAAATAACGTATGAGGCGCACCTTTGGGTGCGCCTAAATTTACCGCCGTTTATTAGGGTTATACTTCTCAATGATAATTCCGTCTTCTTCTGTGGCATAGGCCAGTTCCGGGTAGGGGCGCTCGGCCAGGCCCTCCGGCGAGCGGGCGATTTTGTTGGCGATGCGTAACTGGCTGGGATGGAGCTTGTAAGCCACAATTACGGCATTGATATTTCCGTTGCAGCCGGCGTGTGCTACTCCTCTCAGGGCGCCCATGACCAGGATGTCTCCGGTGGCCCTGATTTCCGCGCCGGGATTGACGTCGCCGAGAATTACCACATTACCTTCGTAGGTTTCTTTGGTACCTGAACGTAAGCTTCTCTGCAGCAGGTGAGTTTGTTCGTTTTCACTGTGTTGCCTGCGGCCGGTGGTTTTGCTTGTCTTAACCTTTGGCCGGGGTTTGACGGCCTGTTGTGGTGGTGTAATTTCTGCTTCTGCCGGGGTGAGCCCGTGCTCTGTACAGATAGTATGTAATTTATCCAGAGTACTTGGGTCGAGAGGAGGTTTGCCGTAAATACTGTATTTGGCGCCTTTGAAAAAACCTTTACCTGCTTCCAACTTGGTTTGCAAATCTATTTCCAATGCTTTCGGGTCGGCCTGCCCGTTACAGTAAATGAGCAGACCGTTAGGTGTTCCTTTGATATTGACCAGCTGTTGCACTGTTTGAGGTGACATGCAAGTTTCAACTCCTTTCGTTTTTCAGTTCGCTCAATTATGACTAAATCCTTTTAAAGGCTTCAATTTTTCGTTGAAAATTCATTTTTTAGACAAAAATGCGTGGAATTACTGGATTCGACGTATATCTCCATAAAAAGCTATTTTTCATCAGAGGGAAAAATCGGAAAATGTGGAAAAGAAGATATAGAAATTTACCGCGTAAAACTTGGAGGACCCAAATTGAGCAAAATTTCCAAAAAACAATGTGTTAACCATTGCACCTGGACTCCCAGAAAATTAATATTGAAGCTGAGACTGTTTCTTGTTGTATATGCTGGACTAGTGATAGGACCGGCAGTTTGGCAGGCTGGCAGCATTGTTTTCCTGATTGCCCTTGCCGGTTTGGCTGCAGTGTTTGTAGCCAGTCAATTTTTTATTTTTCAGCAACGGGAGCTAACAATCTGGGAACTAATCTCCTTTATTACGGGATTTGTCCTACTAAACTGTACTGTCATATTAACCGGAGGGTATCATAGTACCTATTTATTTTTATATTTAATACCGGTAGGTACTTATTCCATTTCGGGGAGACAGGTTCTTGGCGGCTGGTCTCTTGTGCTCAATACTACGGTGTTGGTGCTTCTAGCACTTTGGGAGGCATACAGGACAGACTTGATGCTGGGCGGTCAGGTGTTTTACCTCACAGGGATAATTTTTCTCATGTATTTTAAGTATCTTTTAATTTTTCAGTTGATTGAACGCTATAACCAGCTGCGACAGGAAACTGACAGGCTTATTAAGTTTGATGACCAGACCCGGCTGCTTAGATACAGCTGTTTACAGCCTTGTTTGGTAGAAAAGATAAAAGAATGGCATCAAAATAACAAGTCTTTTGCTTTATTGATCATAGACCTGGGAAGTCTCAAATACTTTAACAGCAAATATGGTTACAAGACTGGCGATAAATTAATTGAAAATACGGCACGAGTTTTGTGTAATTTTTTAGGTGATGAGGACCAGGCCTTTCGCTACGCGGGGGACCAGTTTGCTGTGTTAACCCGTATGACAGACGAGGAAATTGAGCATTTTATCACTCATTTTAATTTGGATGTTGCTCGGGTGGCCGACAAACTGAACGTAGAAAAGCTTAATATAGTCACGGGGCGGGCCTACTGCCCGCAGGACGGTACCAGCCCCGAAGAATTATTGGATCAAGCCATGGCTGACTTGGAAGCCAAAAAGGATAAATTGAAAGTGGAAAAGATGGAACAGCAGAAGCGAGCGGAAAAAATGGCGTTGGTGGGGCAACTGGCAGCAGGTTTGGCCCACGAATTGCGGAATCCGCTGACGTCTGTTAAGGGTTTTTGCCATTTAATTAAAGAAAATATTGATGACCCTAAAATTAAAGAATATTTAAACTACATGGATGCTGACCTTACCCGAATCAGTGACTTGATTGGAGAGTTTTTGTTGTTATCCAAGCCCAGTGCACCGCAATTGGAAGTTATAGATGCAGTGGAATTTTTGCAGGAAATCATCGACTTTTTGGAAAGTCAAGCCCGGCTACAGGATATCTCGGTAATGATGCAGATTCCCGGGTATTTACCCAAGCTGCATGCCGATAAGGAACAGCTGCGGCAGGCGATTATCAATGTCATGGTTAACAGCTTTGAAGCCATGCCGGACGGTGGAGAGATATATATTAGTCTTGCGCCGGTTGGCGATAAGATAGGCATATCTATTGAGGATACCGGGCACGGTATTCCTGAGGAGAATTTGCAGCATATCTTAAATCCGTTCTTTACGACAAAGGAAGAGGGAACCGGCCTGGGACTGTCAGTGACGCAGCGAATAGTTGCCAGTCATGGAGGAGACATAGTAATTAAGAGCAGGGAAAATGAGGGTACGGTTGTAACCCTGTATTTACCCCTTGCAAAAGATAATATTGGTAACAGGGAATTAACGGGATAGTGCAGGAAAACATGGTTATGAAAATGAATATATTTCCTTATGGAGTAAATATCTACTCCTTAAGGAAATTTTTTTATTGCCTTTGTTGGTTTACTCAAGTTTGGTCAAAATTTTATTTGGGCGGTGCTATTATGAGTGAAAAATTAATGATGCAGACAACTACTACCCCGCGGCGCAGAAAAACCAGGAAAAAGAGTCTGCTGGCTCAGTTTATCCTAAGTATTTTAGCTTTTGCTGTCTGGCTGGGGTTGGTTTATACAGGTTACTGGTACATAGAAATGCGCATGACGGAAAATTACCTGCGGACCCAAAAGCTGGTGGAGCAGTCTATTCAATCTGTCCAGGAAACCAATGCGCTGCGTGTGCAAGAGCTGGAAGATAAACTGTCTGCCTTAAACAGTGAGATGGTAGAAATAAAAGAAGCTTTGAGAGATGCTGATGATACTCTCAGTGAGTCCAATGCGACTCGGGAGCAACTGAACCGGCGTATCGAGGATTTGGATCAGCAGCTTGAAGAATTGAGAAAAAGTCTGGAAATCCTGAAAGGGAATTAGACCATGCGCAAAATATTTCTGATACTAATTTTTTTCCTGGCACCATTATCGGGAATCGCTTTGGGCATGGCACAGGACATGCCGCATGATTTTTTAACTAATAAAGATGCCATGCTCCTGTCGTTGGATGACTTGGCTTTGCAGGTCGCGCAATATGAAAAGCGGTTGAATGAGCTGCAAAACGGGATTGGATTTATTTCGGAGACTTTAGCGGAGCAGCAGCGGCAGTATGAGCAACAGCAAAAACTGCTGCAGGAACTGGCGAAAAAAAGCCAGCAGCAGAAGCAACTCTCGGAAGAAATCTATGAGCAGCAGATACTGGCCAAGCTTGGCACTCCTTTTGAAACCTTTCGTTCTGACCGGGTAGAAATCAAGCTTTTTGATTTCAAGGAAGGCAATTATCGCGGTTATGCTGCCAAGGTAAAGCTGTTTGACCCCCGGGCAATTAAAGTAGTGCTGGCAAAAGACACGCTGGGGGCCAAAGAGACCACCAGTGAGGCGGTTGAGCGGACCGGAGCAGTGTTCGGCGTTAACGGTGGGGGATTTTACGCAACTTTCCAGCAGGGAGAGAAAATCACGCTGCCAATCGGTAATACGGTAATCCGGGGTAAATTGGTTAACGGTTTTATTCCCAGCCATGATGATTTAACCTTTTCCGGCTGGAATAAACAAGGTGACCTGGTTGGCGGGATATTTACCGAAAAGGAACAGCTTCTTAAACAGCGTCCCTGGTACGGCGTGACTTTTGTACCCCAGCTGCTGCAGGACGGTCAGCCGCTGCCTATACCCGAACAGTGGCAAAGGGAGCGGCATCCCAGGACTATAATGGGGCAGTATGCCAATGGGGATTTACTTTTTATCGTTATTGATGGACGGCAGCCCGGGTGGAGTCGGGGTGTCACTTTAGAAGGGATGCAGGTGAAATTGTTGGAATTGGGTATTATCGATGCCTATAACCTTGATGGCGGCGGTTCCAGTACGTTTGTGTACATGGGGAAGGTTCTTAACCGCCCGTCAGATGGGGAGGAACGCCCGGTGGCAACCAATATACTGGTGTTTCCGTAATGCGCTATTGAACCTGGCTTAAATTTAGCCGGCTTTTTTTTTTAGGGCAGTTTCACTTACCGAAATGACTCCAATTATTAATTGCCTGTGGTGTGTTGAGTGAGATAGCAGTATGGTAAGAAAAAAGACTATATGGCCTTAATTGGCCATATAGTCTCATTTTGCAAAAGACTTATTTTAAAAAATGTTCCATCAGTTTATGCCCTTCTTCAATATGAAAGCCCGTAGCTGCGGCTGCGGCTTCATCAAAAGCCCGCCGGCCGCTTTTTGGGTACTTGCTGTTATAGATCATAAACGGTACCGGTTCATTCGTATGTGTACGCAGGCTGATGGGTGTGGGGTGGTCCGGAAGCAGCATTAGCCGGTAATTATCGATGGATTCCATGCCGGAAATAATTTCTCCCAGCACCTGCTTATCGATGGCTTCTATGGCTTTTACCTTATCCTCAATATTACCCTGGTGACCGGCTTCATCGGGGGCCTCCACGTGTATGTAAACAAAGTCCGCGCCTTCGCTTAAGGTTTCCAAAGCAGCCCGGGCCTTGCCGGAGAAGTTGGTATGGATGTTTCCAGTGGCTCCCGGCACATTTACCACTGCCAGACCAATGCAGAGGGCAATTCCTTTGGTCAGGTCCACGGCGGAGATCATGGCGCCGTCCAGGCCGTACAGTTCTTTGAACGGCGGCATTTGCGGCTTTGTCCCCTGGCCCCACAGCCAAATGGAGTTGGCCGGATGCTTGCCGTTGTTTTCTCTTTCCTTATTAAGAGAATGATTTGCCAGCAACTCGTTACTCTGTCGCATTAAATCCACTAGAAGTGTTGCACCGTCACCTTGAGGCAGGTACGGCGCAATTATCTTATCGGCAATGTCATGGGGCGGAGTCGTGTTCAAGTCTACCGTACCGTTTTTCCACAACATCAGGTGACGGTAACTGATGCCGGGGTAAAAAACAATATCCTCCCGGCTGCAGTGTGTATTGATTAAGGATATCAGTTTTTCAGCTTCTTCCGAAGAAATTTCTCCTGCGCAGTAATCCACCATTTTTTTATTTTCGTAAGGTTCTTCCTCGGAAAGAGTTACCAGGTTGCACCGCAAGGTTACGTCCATATCGCCCAATTCGATACCCATACTTACTGCTTCCAGTGGTGACCGGCCGGTGTAGTATAATTTTGGGTCATACCCGATTACCGATAAGTTGGCCACATCACTGCCGGGCGAGTATCCGGCAGGTACTGTCTTTACGGTGCCCAACTGGCTTTTGCATGCTAACCTGTCCATGTTGGGAGTAGCTGCGTATTGAAGCGGTGTAAGATTATCCAGTTCTTGAAGCGGGTAGTCTGCCATTCCATCTCCCAAAATTACTATCGTTTTCACTGCGATAGTGCACCTCTTTCTACAGGATTTTAATGTAATACAATTGCACATTACTCAAATATTTTCCTTCCGTTTAAATTAATTTTCCGGTCAGGAAAAATTATCAAGTTGTAAAGAGTGTCTTGGAGAGAAAACATAAATGACAGAAGGAGTGATGCAAATGACCGGAGAAAAGAAATTGTCGGTTTTTACCGTGGCGGCTACATATATAGGTACGGTGGTCGGGGCCGGGTTTGCCTCGGGCCAGGAGGTACTGCAGTTTTTCGGCTATTTTGGTCCCAAAGCCTTTATCGGGCTTTTCCTATCTACTGTTTTGTTTGTCTTTTTTGGCTGGCAAATGCTGTCGCTGGGATTGAAGTTGCAGGCGGATTCTCACTGGCCCGTTGTCGAGTATGCCGCGGGAAAAACGCTGGGTAAGTTGATTGATTATGTAATTATTTTTTTCCTGTTTGGTGCCTTGACGCTTATGGCGGCCGGTTCCGGCGCCGTATTTCAAGAGCAGTTTGGTCTTTCTCCCTTATTGGGAAGCGTTGTCATGATAGGTATTACTCTGCTGACCGTTATTCTGGGGATAGGTAGCGTCATTAAATCTATCAGTGTTATCGTGCCATTCTTAATTACTTTGGTAATGATTGTAGGGATTACCGTTATAGTTCAAAGTGGACTGGCAGGTGCTTTTGCTGCGCAACCCATGGTCGCAAAAGCTGCAGTGGGCAACTGGCTGCTGGCGGCACTACTCTATGTGTCCTATAATTTGATCTTAGCCGTAGCGGTTTTGGCTCCTCTGGGGAAAGAAGCAAACAGCGAACGTACCGTTAAGCAAGGAGCTGTGTGGGGCGGCTTGGGCCTGGGTTTGGGCGCCACGGTAATTGTGACTGCCTTATTGATTACCCTGCTGCAGGCTTCTCGTTTTGAGGTGCCCATGATATTTTTGGCCGGTGTTATTTCACCGGTGGTACGGATGCTTTACAGCGGTGTGCTTTTTGCCGAAGTATATACTACGGCAGTCGGCAGTTTATATGGTTTTGTGGCCCGTTTTTTCCCCACGACCAGTAGTAAGGGGCGTTGGCTGGCAGCAGGAGCTGGTGCCGGTGCTTTTGTGATGAGTAGGTTTGGTTTTGTCAATTTGATCAGCTACCTGCTTCCGGCTGTAGGTTTTGCCGGTTTCATACTCTTGGCCGGCCTCACTTATACCTTTTTCCGCGACCAGGCTACCGGGGCCATTCCGGCACCAGCGGCAAAACCTTATGAGACAAACAGGGAAAATGAACAGAGGGACTCGTAAATCGAGTCCCTTATTCTATACTTTGACTTTTTATTTGGTGTTTGTTTTTTGCCCAAATAACTTCTGACTTCTGAATCCTGACTCTTTACTTCCAAGGTAAAAGGTATTACGCTTTTTTCCGGAATTCTCGCATGAAGTCGGCCAGGGCCTCGCAGCCGGCAACAGGCATGGCGTTGTAGATGGAGGCGCGAATACCGCCTACGGAACGGTGACCTTTCAATCCGACGAGACCGTTTTCTTCGGCCTCCTTCACAAAACGTTTTTCCAGCTCTTCGCTGGGCAGGCGGAAAGTAACGTTCATCATGGAGCGGTCCTTTACAGCATGTCCCTTGTAAAAGCCGTCGCTGGTATCAATGACATCGTAAAGTATTTGCGCTTTCTGCCTGTTTTGCTGTTCTA
Organism: Thermoanaerobacteraceae bacterium; assembly: GCA_017656305.1. Taxonomy (GTDB): domain Bacteria; phylum Bacillota; class JADQBR01; order JADQBR01; family JADQBR01; genus JACDOG01. Next base: position 78,686 of record JACDOG010000007.1, on the reverse strand, counting down.
TTTTTTCCACTCCGCCCTGCTCTTTCAGCCATTCCAACACCAGGTTAACCATGTAAATGGGGAATGTAGGCGGCGTATTGTACAAGGAATTCTTTTCTGCATGGGTTGCGTATTTTAGCATGGTCGGTATGTTTTGTTCGGCACTGATGTCTAAAAATTTCCTGCTGACAATTACCACGGTAATACCGGACGGCCCCAGGTTTTTCTGTGCACCGGCATAGATGAGATCAAACTTGGAGACGTCAAAAGGCCGCGACAGGATGTCGCTGGACATATCTGCCACCAGCGGTACTGCAAATTCGGGAAATTCCTGCCATTGAGTTCCGAAAATCGTGTTGTTGGACGTGATGTGCACATAAGCTGCATCGTTGCTGAGCTGAATTTCTTCTTTGGTCACGATACGCGTGTGATTTTCTTCCTTGGTGCTGGCAGCCACGTGCACCTGCCCGACTTTGGCTGCTTCCTTATAGGCCTTTTCTGCAAAGTTACCGGTAATAACATAATTGGCAGTTTTACCTTTAGGCAGGAAGTTAAAAGGAATCATGTAAAACTGGGTGCTGGCCCCACCCTGCAGAAACAGAACCCTGTAGTCTTCCGGGATATTTAACAGTTCTTTCAGGTTCTTTTCTGCAGTGCTAATAAGTTCTTCTATAGGTGCAGAGCGGTGGCTCAATTCCATCACGGACATGCCTAATCCCTTGTAGTTAAGCAGTTCTTCCTGTGCCGTGGCCAGAACGGTTTCAGGCAAGGTTGCTGGACCGGGGTAAAAGTTGTAGACTCTATTGACCATAAAAACACTCCTTTGCTGAATGTTATTTATTTCACATTATACTTGAAAGTAGTAATGGACTCAAAGGTTTTTTTGTAAATTTATGAGGCAACTTGTGTAATCATAAAAAATGTAAAATTACGAAAGTTATCAATATGCCAAAGATAGGAATATAAACAACAGTCTGTACAATTTGTGAAATATCGCACAATCGGTTGTCAGGGAGTATAATGTGTAACAAAAGCAGGGCCTTTCCTGGGGAAAAGGGGGCGGTAAAATGAAGCAATTAACCAGGAGGCAGCAGATAGCCTGTTGCATTAAAGAACAAGGACACTGGTTACCTGATGCAGGCGTTTCTCCGGCAGCAAACCGACAAACCGGAGCAGATAAATGACAGGTTATACCGCAGAATAAAATATATATTGGGCTGGTAGAGCTTGGGTTGCAGTGGCATGCAATCTTTTTTCATGGCTTGGTGATAAATTCAAGGAAAAAAGGGAAAATATTTATATACGGTTGACCGCACATTTGTTAATAATATAATATAATATAAAATAGTATGAATAGACTGGGATTGTAGTATATTTAGTAAAAATTTTTAGGAGGATGTTATGAAAACCTTACTGGAAAAGATGCGCACCATGAATGAACTAATCCAAAAATCGGCAGGGCAACCTGTGGATTTTAAGGATATGGCACAAGTGCTCAGTGACAACATCGGGGCCAACAGCTACATAATCGGCAGGTACGGCGAGGTGCTGGGTTATGCTTTTTCCCGGGGGCGCAGTTGCGATGTTATAGAAGATATTATTTATGATGCCAAGTGCTTTCCTGAGGATTACACGGAATTCCTGGTAGACATTCGGGAAACCAAGGCCAATGTGGCACACAAGACGTACTGCGTCCTGTCCAATGGTCAGAAAACTTGTGAATTTGGGAATAAAGTTACTACCTATATTCCTATTGTTGGTGGCGCCAGACGTTTAGGCACTCTGGTTCTTAGCAAGTTTGACGAGTGGTTTTCTGATGGGGATCTGGTACTGGGCGAGTACGGCGCGGCAGTCATTGCCATGGAAATAGTGAGAGCGAAATCGGAACAAGCTGAAGAGAAAGCCAGGAAAAAGGCAATGGTGCATATAGCCATGGAAACACTTTCCTACTCCGAAGGTGAAGCTATTCATGCCATTCTTAAGAGTTTGGACGGCGATGAAGGTGTTATCGTGGCAAGCAAAATTGCGGATGAAGCTGGTATAACCCGGTCGGTAATCGTAAATGCCTTGCGTAAATTTGAAAGTGCGGGAGTCATCAATTCCAAGTCGTTGGGAATGAAGGGTACCTATATTAAAGTGCTTAACCCGTATATCTGGGATGAACTGGATAAGCTGGCTTATAGCGGTGTTAAGTTTTAGCATTGAATAACCCGAACCGGAACCAGCCGGTTCGGGTTTTGTATTACCTGACTTTCAGGTCTTTGACGGGGTTGGTCAAGGTGGGAAAACCGGTTATCTGGCACTGGACAACGTCACCGTCACTGATAACAACCGCGCCCGGTGTGCCGGTGGAAATGATGTCACCGGGAAGCAGTGTCATTACTTGGGAATGAAAAGAGACCAGGTGCCAGGGTTTGAAGGTCATGTTGGCCACTATGTTTTTGCGGTGCACCTTGTTGTTAATAATGGTCGCTACTTCCAGGGAGTGAACATCATCTACTTCGTCAGTAGTTATCAACTGCGGCCCAAAGCTGAAAAAGGTATCAAAGCTCTTGGACCGGGTGAGATACCGGGGGTTTTGCCTTAAAATATCTTCAGCAGTCATATCGATGATACTGGTAAAGCCTGCTACATATTCAGGGGCTTCTTCAACGGACACATTCTTGCAGGGCTTACCGATAATGATGCCTAATTCTGCCTCCGCTGTGGTACGATTGGATTGTACCGGTATTTTAATTGTGTCACCCGGACCGATAATGGTAGTATCCGGTTTCATAAAACTTGCCGGCGCTTGTGTAGGTGTTTTTTCATCCAAATCCCCGGCGTGTTCGGCATAATTCAGACCAATACCCCATATTTTACGCGGCCGCCGGTACAGGGGGCCGTATGTTACCGGTTCGGTAACTGTCAGCTTTTGGAGTGCGGCGGGTTTCTGCCGGCTCACCCACTGGTTAAGGTTTGTCAGTTGACCTTTTTCTATCAGCAAAAGCAGGTTTGTCTCCCAGTTAGTGCCGAAAGACCGGTTAATGTCCTTAACCAGTACGGGGTTATTGTTGACAATTAGTGCTGCTGTTTCTTCATTTCCATGTACAACTGTTGCTAAACGCATGTGCGATACCTCCTGTTTTTGTTATAAACTTCTTTATATTGTGAAATTATTCCTTCAACAGCAGCTATTTATTTTTAGCTTTTTCCGTGTGTATTGCCCCGTGGTGTTAGCACGGGATAATACCTCTTTTGGGCAAGTTGTGTTAATATATTTTATGCTGGAGAGAGAGGAAAAAAGTTTAAGGGAGGTGAGAAAATGCCGGTTGTTCAAATTGAGATGATTGAAGGACGCACTGAAGAGCAAAAACGCCAGTTAGTAAAAAACGTAACCAATGCTGTAGTAGAATCTGTGGACTGCAAGCCGGAGGCAGTAAAGATCATCATCCGGGAAATGAAAAAAGAACACTACGCCGAAGGCGGTGTTCTTTACAAAGACAAGAAGTAACACGCTGAAGTGGTACCGCAAATGGTACCACTTTTATCTTGCGGGAACTAGCTGTTTCTTGACAGTTTTATCATTAACCTGGCCAGGGTTTTTTGTTCTTCTTCGTTGGCTACTTCCCAAAGTTCCTTCATAGCCTTATTTTCGGGAATGTCCGGGGAAATGTTGGCATCCAGAAAATCGCCGAATTCGACTGCGAATTCTTCGAGCATATTTTGCGATACTCCTATTTTTTCAGCCTGGCTGACCATGTTTCCCAAAGATTTTTTCCATTTTTCCCAGGAGCTCGCGTCCAGTTGATTTAGCATTTTTTTTAGTTCATTTTTCACTACCCATCATCTCCTTTAATAATTTATATAAAATGTGACTTTTGGCACCTTACTCGGGGCCGTATGTTATGTATACTCTTAAATAAGGGATTCCCCATCCCTAACCCCACCCTTCAATAAAGGTTCCTACGGCTTTCGTAGGAACTTTTTATTTTTATCACACCTGTAAGGACTATCACCTTTGGATGTCGTCATTTTTGTAGGGACAGGGTACTGAACCGTTACGCATGTCCGGATTACCACAGCTTAGCCGGTTATCGCACTGCCTGATAAAAGACCATCTGCAGCCGCTGTTATTACAGTTGCCCAAACTTATCAATATTCTTGCCCCCCTTGAGTAATATTATTTCTACATATAGTTTTTAACCATCGGTGCAGAAATATACTTAAAAAGAGGCTCCAAAAAGGTTTGAAGCCTCTTTTATCGTGGTTACTGTTGAGTTTGCTGCCGCTGCTTTTGCTGTTGTTGGGCTAGTTGAGCCTGTTGCTGCATCTTGTAAGACGGTTCCTGCTGTTCTATATAGTTAATACGCTGCTTTAAACCTTGCTCAATACTTTCTAGCTGTTGAGAGTAATTTTGGAAGTCCTGTTGCGCTTGCTTATCTTGTGTTTCCAGGGCAAACGTTTTCAAAGTGGCAGCAGCACTTTGAATTCCTGCCAGAGTTTGGTGCATCTTTTGACCAACTGTCATAATGAAAACCTCCTTAAAAAAATTTTTTGTTCAGTAGCCGGTCAATAATTAGTGTTAGCAAATTAAAAATGATTAAACTAACAATATATGCATGGTTTTAAAGATATATGCATCTAATTTAAAATTTTTTAATTAATGTAAGCTTTTGCAAAATGACAATTTTAAACGGATATTCTCCAATTTTAGGGTATAATTAAGGTTAAAACGGTCGGACTTCTGGGGTGATCTTATGTCAAAGAGAGAAACATTAATTATTTTGGTCATATTTATTGTTAGTATTTTATTTATTGCTTCCCAAAAATTTTCAAACTCTACAACGCGGTACCTAGTTATCAGTGTAGATAATCAAGTGGTGGAAAGGCTAGAATTAACTCCAACGATGAGCCGAGAAGTAATGGTGCCTTTTGGCAGGGGCACGGCAGTATTTCAAATAGTCAACGGACGGGTGAGAATTTTACCCATGCCCAAAAAGCTTTGTCCGAAAGGAATTTGTTCTGATATGGGGTGGATTGAAAAGCCAGGAGAATTTATTATTTGTATGCCAAATAAGATAGTTGCTAGGATAGACGAATAGGAAGGGGCATTAATCTATGCGCAAGAAAATGACCATAGCAGTATTGCTGCTACTAGTGTTCCTTACACACGGTTGTAATCAACCCCAACTATATACCAGAGATTTTGTAGCTATGGATACAATTTTTTCCGTTACACTTCCTGAAAGTAAAAGTAGTGTAGTTGAAGAGATGATAGATACAATTAGTAATTTGCATAAGCTATTTGATTGGCGAGATCCCGGAAGTGATATTTGGCGAGTGAATAATCACCTGAGACGGTATGTTAAAGTAAGTGCTCCTACTTATGACTTAATATATCAGAGCATACAAATTGCTGAGGAGACCAATGGGAGTTTTGACCCGACTGTTGGACCCCTTGTTGATATATGGGATTACGAAAAAGAGCTGGTACCCAGCAATGTGACAATAAAGAATGTATTGCCGTTGGTAAATTATCGGAACGTTAAATTTAAGGAACAATCACAGTCGGTTATGTTGGAGAAAACGGGAATGAAATTAAATGTAGGCGCTATTGCGAAAGGGTATGCTGTTAAGAAAGAATTAGAATTGTTACGTCAACAAGGTGTTAAAACGGCATTAATATCAGCGGGTGGAAATAATTATGCATTGGGAACTAAACCTGATGGTTCGCTTTGGAAAATAGGTATCAGGCATCCGCGAAAAAGGGAAGAAGTAATAGGATATGTGGAACTGCATAATAAGGCATTAGATACTTCCGGTGACTATGAAAGGTATTTTGTCAAAGATGGTGTTAGATACCATCATATAATTGATCCGAAAACCGGTTATCCTGCCGAAGGTTTAATTTCGGTAACAGTAATTACAGAAGATCCTGTTAGGGCGGATGCTTTAGCTACAGCAATTTTTGTTATGGGACCGGAAAAGGCCGTAGAATTTGTTAAGAAAACCAAGGATATTGAAGTAATTATGGTTACAGATAAGATGAATGTTTTAATATCACCGGGCGCAAAAAAGATTTTTCATCCGGCAGAAGGAATAGAAATTCACAATATATTTTACTAAACATCTGAAACAACCCTGATGATCAAAAAGAAAGGGTTGTTTTTTTATGTGTCGAATTTACACGAATTTTGTATCGAGTGATACAGAAATATCATGTTTTTAAATGATAGTATTGTATTAGAACACATTGTGAAAAGTAACACATGCTCAAAAGGGGGTTAAGCTAATGTCAATACAAGATAGGGGTGACAAAATGGCTGAAAAGCAACCGGACAAAAAGGGTTTAACCTTGAGCAGAAGGGATTTTCTTAAATCCACTGGAATTGCTGGTTTAACTGCGGGCGCTGTGGGTGCAAGCTCTTTTATTAATAGCAAACCTGCATTTGCTGGTGAAAAAACCGGTCAGCCAATTGTTGATTTTACGGTTAAAGAGGTTGACCAGCCAAAGTACAAAACATTTTTTGAAGGCTCGGAAAACCTCAAGAGATTTCACCAGGCTAATGAAGCGTTTAAGAACAAAGATCTTGCCAAGAAAAACTTTGACGGTAAACCCTGGTTTGTAAAATATGAGGAAACGGTTATGCAGAAACTAACAATGGACAAACCTCCTGCAGGGTATACTCTTATTGATCAGACCTTGGCAAATGTTTCTTGGACTAGTTACAAAACTACCAACTTTTTCTCCTGGGAGCCGATAGGCGCGGCTAATTTAAAAAGGTTAGAAGTTGTAGGAAAGTGGGAAGGAACCCCGGAAGAAAACAATAAGATTGTGAAAAAGGCAGCTCAGATGTGGGGACCGGGAGAGACTGGAGTAGCGGAAGTTAATGAACAGTGGTTTTATTCTCATGAAGCGAATGGGACCCCTATAATTTTTTCTGATAAACATGATAAACCTGTTCAAACTAAAGAAGCTTGGTATATTCCTAAGACCATGAAATCTCTAATAGTTATGGTTATACCAATGTATGAACCTGTAAGAAAATATGTTCCCAGTGCGCTGGCCGGGGGTGCCGTAGGAACCGGGTATTCTTTAATGGCAGAAAAAGCAAGTAAGATGGCAGAGTTTTTGAGAGGCTTGGGTTATAACGCAATACCCATGGGTAATGAGATTGGTTTGAGCGTGCCTATGGCAATAGATGCCGGTCTGGGTGAACTGGGGCGTCACGGTTTATTGGTTAATCCCAAGTGGGGAAGCTGGATAAGGATAAGTAAAGTATTAACTGATATGCCTATTGCTCCGGATAAGCCAATTGACTTCGGGGTAGCTGAATTCTGCCGCACTTGTATGAAGTGTGCTGAAAACTGTCCGTCTGAATCTATTTCTTTTGACAAGGATCCTTCTTACGAGATTAAGTGCCCGTCTAACAATCCGGGAATGAAAAAATGGTACGTAGACACATGGTCTTGTCTAACATTCTGGACGGAAAACGGTGCTGGTTGTACTAACTGTCAGGGTATATGTCCTTATAATAAACCCCATACTTGGATTCATGATGTTGTCAAAGGAATCTCAGCTAAAACTACTGTCTTCAACAGTACTTTTGCTGCATTGGATGATATTCTGGGATACGGTGGTACTGTAGATGAAAACAATCCTGAAGAATGGTGGAAGTCTTAATTGCTTGGAAATTCATAAGACACAAGAATTAGTTTAACAAAATAAAAGCCAAGAACAGGAGGTTAGAAACCGTGGCTTTATTAATGTGGCTGGTTGGTTTATTCACCGGTATTGCCGGAGTTAAAATATATGGCTGGGTTAAAGAAGGTAAATTGGAATGTCAATGGTACCATTGGATTATCGGTGTTTTGTGGTACCTGTTGGGGATGTTTGTCATTGGTTTCGTAGGGGTAAGTTTTGCAGAAGGTGAACCGCAAGCAGCCGGTATGGCAATTCTTATTTTTGGCGGAGTCTTTCTGGTAGTTACAGTACTACTTTATAGATTTGTATTTGCAAAACAAATTAAAACAGCTGCTTAAAGGGGATTAAAAACAACGAAAAAATTAATTTCAAAAAGTTTACGGAACACATGATTGGACTTTTGGTCCAGTCATGTGTTTCTGGTTATTTTTTCTTTTTGTTAAAATAACCTAAAATTTATAAAATGTGGTGAGAATATGAGTAATGTAAAAGGACGCAATGCTTTAAAGAAAATAATTACTGTAGCACCTTTTGTAATCTTAGCTGTTGCTTTAGCTGCAACTTATGTATTACCCGATGGTGATATGTTATCCAAAGCAAATGAGGTTCTCCCTCAGGCAGATTATTTCAAGAAGGTATCTTCCAATCCACAGATTTTTGAAGGAATTGCCCAGGAAAATGGCCAAATAACTAAAGTAGGGTATGTTGTAATTAGTGAGGCCAATGGATATGGTGGTCCTATAACAATGATTACGGCCATTGATTTAGACGGCAATATTAAAGATACTATTATTGCTGACCATAAAGACACACCAACTTTTATACACATGATCAAAAGCCACCAGTTTTTAGACCAGTTCTTAGGTAAAAAGGTGAATGCCCCCTTACGAATAGGTGAGGACATTGACAAAGTTTCAGGCGCTACTTTCTCCTCAAAGGGAATTGCCCGGGCAATTTCCCGGGGAAGTCATGCTGTTGCAGTAAATCAATTTGGATTAGAGGTTCCTCAGGAAAATCAGGAGTTTAACTTTGGTTTTAAGGATGCAGTAGTTTCGGGACTAATCTTATTAATGATTATAGGTATCAAGTTTAGAATAAACAGGCTGAGATGGGTTACATTAATTGCAAGCCTCATTTTTATCGGGTTTAAATTTAACGCTGCTGTATCTATGGGAACCATTGCCAGCATATTGATGGGATATTTTCCCCCGATTGGAGAACATATCTTCTGGTACCTGTGGTTTTTGGGCATTCCTGTTATTACTTTTATACTATCAAAGAACGTTTATTGCTTTTGGTTATGTCCTTTTGGGGCAGCACAAGAGATAACTGCCAAAATTGGGGGTGGTAGAACCAAATGCCATAAGGATATTGAATTTAAATTGAGAAAGATTAAGTATGTACTGGCTTTCGTCGCCCTTCTGATGGCATTTATTTGGAAATCCCCTGGATTGGCAAGTTATGAACCTTTTGCTACGCTTTTTGCACTTCAAGGCTTTGGTGTCCAGTGGTTTATTTTGCCAATAGTTTTATTTTCTTCGTTATTTATTGGAAGATTTTGGTGTCGCTATTTCTGTCCTGTATGGGTGGCTAATGAGATTACGTGGAAACTACGTAAAACTATTAATAAATGTCTGAAAGGAGCTAAACAATGGAACAAAGAAAAATCTGCAGCAAAGAGCTAATTTATGTGTTTCTTGTATTGATAGTTACCGGTATGATCCTGGTAAGCTTGTACCAGGGGTTAAGTTTCGTTTAATTATATAATATTTTTGTGTGTCACGTTGTTAAATAGTTTACAGGTTTGCCGGGTAATTTTAGTCTGGTTTTCCTGGGGAGGGGTAGCTACTGTGCCTTATAGGCCTGGGATGTGTCCGCTATTAACCTTAGAAGTAAATAAGTGGGCGGAACTAATAGAGTACGGAGAAATTAAACATTACCCCAAAGATTGTGTCATAGTTGATGCAGGTACCTGTGTTGATAGACTGTATTATGTTCTTGAAGGTGAAGTTAAGTACAGTTTGATAGGACGGAACGGTAATGAACGGATTCTAGCTATTGTCGGGAAAGGAGCTTTGTTTGGCGAGGGGCCCTTATTTACAAAAAAGCCCACTACAATCTTGGCAGTAGCACATACGGACTGCAAGATTTGTGAGCTAAATGAGAAAAAGGTAATAGAATTGTTAAAAAATTACCCCATTCTCGCCATAGAAATAATTAAGTCTTTAACCTATAAAATATATATAATGACCAGTCAATTAGAGGATTTAAATTTCAAATGTTCCAAAGCCAGAATAGCCAACCTGATTTACAAATTGGTTATGAATTTTGGTGAAAAGCTAAACTCAGAGTTCATTTTAACAATGAATTTTACTCATGATGAAATGGGAAGTATTGCTGGGTGCTCAAGAGTTTCAGTTTCCCGGGTGTTAAGTGAGCTCAAACATGAGGGGATAATTAGTTATTCGCGTAATCATATAGCTGTAAAAAATATTGAAGCTTTAAAAGAAGTTGCTAGCAGTACCGATAACTGTGAATAGCCAAAAGCTATTTCTCGCTAAAAGAAAGTGGTGAAATATGAATGCTCGAGATATTGCATTGGTTGCATTGCTAGCTGCCTTAGCTATTATGTTAAATGTTATGGAAGCGCTATTTCTTCCTTCCCCGGTTCCCGGTTTAAAGTTGGGAATTGCTAATATCGTTACGGTAATGGCGGTATTTTTCTTCAAGCCCACGATTGTTTTTGGAATCGTGTTTCTTCGTACTCTGGTTGCATCGTTGCTGATAGGTAACTTTTTATCTGCTGGGTATTTCTTAAGCCTGTCCGGTTCTATGTTAAGCGCAGTTGTAATTCATGGCCTTCACAGGAAAAATAAAGATTTTAGTCCCACATTTTTAAGTGTCATGGGTGCTATCGGTCATAATATCGGGCAGATGATTGCAGCGTATTTGTTTATAAACGTAGGATTTTTATACTATCTACCGTATTTGATTATTTTTGCCGTACCGGCAGGATATTTTACAGGTATGGTTGCTACGAAAGTATTAAATGCTAGTGTTACAAACTTTGCAATGTTTGAGCCAAAATAGTTAAAAAATTTTTGAAAGGCTGTTGCCTGCGTTAGGCAACAGCCTTCTGCACCTATTCGTGGAGATACTTGTTAATTTATACTGACCCCATAGAAAGGTTGACACATAGCTAACAATGAACGGTTATGGAACGGTTATAAACGTCTATTATGGACTGAATGAAGAAAAATTATTGTTCACCGGCTATAAAGTCCGTAGTATTTCAAATCGGTTTCCCACAGCTGGTTGGACCCGGTAATTACACTTCTTATGGAGCAGGGCCTCATTTTCCTTCTGAGCCTCCGATATTTATCGACTCATACTAATATCGGCTGATGAGCTGCCTACATAACTAGAGGGCTTTTTACAGAAAATATCAGACTTGGCCTATTTTACTGCAAGTTAACAGATCATTTTTGGCATGTTTATTGCATTATAATATGTTAATACTTTTAATATCAAAAAGGGGGAAGGTATATAATGGCTTTGCAAGCAGCATTTATTTTTGTTGCTCCAGAAGGAAATCCGAAAAAGCACAGAGAATGGGTGGAAACACCGGAAGTGAAACTTCTTACTGTTGCCGTCAAGGATTATAAGGCAGCGGCACAGGTGGCAAAGGAATTGGTTGATGAAGGCATTCAAGCAATCGAACTGTGTGGGGGTTTTGGTCATGTTGGAGCGGCTAAGGTCGTAGAGGCTGTAGAGGGGAAAATTCCGGTAGGGGTGGTTCGCTTTGATATTCATCCGGGACTGGGAGGCAAGAGCGGCGATCAATTGTTTGCTGATTAGCAGAATGGCAAATTATTAAGATAATGATAATGTGCTGCTGTTCTATATATTAATGGACAGGGAAACGGATCAATGGTATAATATGGGATATAAAAGTGTTTTTTTAAATTAAGATTATACCAACGAATATTCCCTCCAGTATTATCACTTCATTAATGGTTCCAATTGCACATCATTAAAGCAAGACCCGTAAAACGATCGGATTTTTTGAGTAAATCCACTGCTGAATTTCAAATATGTTATATAGTCTGAATTTATCGAAAATAATAAAAAACCTTTCTGTTATCTGCTGGGAAAAATCTGAGTGAGTGATCAAAGGAGGCAAACTATGGTTGAGCTGGCGCATCAACCGAAAATAGTAAATGTAAAGCGGGTTTGGGAAAGGTTTGTACAAACGGGGCAGGTGGAAGACGGAGTTGTACGTAAGGTTATCACTGAATCTTGGATGCGTTGTATGGAAAAAGGAGTAGATTATTTAGACGGCTGGTGTTATGATTTTCTTTCTCAAGATGAACTTCAGGCTCTTCTTGAGGAAAGAAGGGGTCTTTTGGATATTGCCAGGCCGATAATGGAGACTTTATACCAGTGTGTTCAAGGGTCTGCATTTATGGTCGTCTTGACAACAGAAACAGGACGTATACTTGAAACCTTTGGGGACTCTAATGTCTTAGAAACTGCTGAAACTCTAAATTTTCTGCCGGGAGCCAACTGGTCAGAAGAATCTGTCGGTACAAATGCAATAGGGACTTCTCTTGCCATCGGTAATGCCATACAGGTCTCAGGTCCGGAACATTATTGTATCAAACATCATGCTTGGACTTGTTCCGGGGCGCCAATTCGTGATCCCTCAGGTGCCATTATAGGTTGTTTGAATATGTCGGGACCCAAAGAACGTACTCACTCTCATACTTTAGGTATGGTTGTGGCGGCGGTAAGAGCCATAGAGAACCAACTGCGTAAAATGGAGGCCCAGGACAAACTGGCTGCCGCACACAAGCATTTGCATACCGTTGTGTGTTCAACTTCTGAAGGATTGATTTCGGTGGACAGTAATATGGTAATTACTATTGCCAATTCTGCTGCAGCAAAAATTGTGGGTATGCTTCCTGGAGATTTGGTAGGAAAAACAGTAATGGATGTTTTTGGTGAATGTCAGTGGCTCAAAAATGTACTCAATACGGGTGGAAATTATCTGGAAGAAGAAATTGTGTTTGATGCTCCCAGCGGGCGAATTCACTGTACTGTTGCGGCAACTCCCTTAAAAGAGAAATCACAGCGTGTTGTAGGAGCGGTGATTACTCTGCGGGAAATAAAAAAGGTACATAAAATAGTGAACCGCATGGCAGGTGCCCAAGCTCGATTTCGCTTTAAGGATGTTATCGGTGAAAGTCCGCAAATGACCGCTGTTATCAAGAAAGCAAAATTGGCTGCCAGGAGTCCTTCTACTGTTTTGCTTATGGGTGAAAGCGGAACAGGAAAAGAGGTAATTGCCCAGGCAATTCACAACGGCAGCGAGCGTAGGGAAGGTCCTTTCATAGCAGTTAACTGCGCTGCAATGCCCCGCGAGCTTATCCAAAGTGAACTGTTTGGCTACGTTGAAGGAGCTTTTACCGGGGCCAAACGCAGCGGCCGGCCGGGAAAGTTTGAGCTGGCCAGTGGAGGAACCCTCTTTCTTGACGAAATAGGGGATATGCCGCTTGATATGCAGGCGAATCTTCTTCGAGTCCTGCAGGAAAAAACTGTTGTGCGGGTGGGGGGCAATAAGTTTATCCCTGTAGATGTTCGGGTTATTGCGGCTACCAATAAAAACCTGGCTATAGAAGCCCAAAAAGGCAATTTTCGCCAGGACTTGTTCTTCCGTCTTAATGTATTTACGATAATTATTCCGCCATTGCGGGAAAGAGAAGGGGATATCAGGCTGCTTACAAATTATTTTGTAAAAAAGTTATCACTTAAGCTGGGTAAGGAAATTGTCCACGTGCAGCCTAAGATATATGAATTAATGGAACGTTATCACTGGCCGGGCAACGTGCGGGAGCTGGAGAACATTTTAGAGCATGCTATCAACTTGGCGGAGGGAGATACCCTGTTGCTAAAGCATTTGCCTGACCATTTTCGCTCCAGTTCGTTTGTCAGCGGTGCTGGTGCAGAAATTGTTCCTTTAGCGGAGTTGGAGCGTAGGGCTATTGAACAGGCGTTGGAAAAGCTGGATGGGAATGTTTCCCGAGCTGCCCGGGCATTGGGAATAGGGCGCAATACTCTCTATGATAAAATTAAAAAGTACGGGATAAAAAAATAAGGATTGGGAGGATGGTGCACTTTTCAAGGGTGCTCTTTTTTTGTTGAAAGCTTGGTGCGCGAAAAACGAACACTATACGAAATTAGGACAGTAGTCCGAAAATCGTAAGAAAAATATGCTTTTATTTCTACTTTCTTCTTGGAGATGTTCGAGAATCTCACAGTATGAATGTAGTTAGTATAGTTCGTTTTATCAAAAAAATATTAATAAACTGAATATTTTCAATCCTGGTACAAGTGTTGCAGTTATTATATACTGGTAATTCCAAAGCGGGTAATAAAAGAAACAAGGAAGCAAAAGTCAATAAGGGGGGATTGATGACGCTAACCCAAGAACTAACTTGGTTTATACTGTAGAATGTTATAACAGGTGCTTAATAACTTATATTTTTCTGCTCCTTTTCCTTTTAATTTAGTTACTTATTCACTCGTACAAAACCTAAGGGAGGGAATTTTGTAATACCTGGCAAGTCAATATTTACCGGTATCTTGCAGGTAGCAGTAGTAGTCAGGGATTGTGATGCTTAGGTTAAAAAGTATGCTGATGAATATGGCATAGGACCTTGGTCAATTTACGAGTTTAATCCCGACACGGTTGACAACATGATTTTACATGGCAAACCCCAAGGATACGCAATGTAGCTGGCCTTGGCCGACATTGGGGGAGTACAGTTCGAGTTAATTGAGCCGAAGGATGACAAGAGTATATACGCAGAGTTTTTGAAGCAGCATGGGGAGGGATTGCACCTGTAGCCTTCGGAGTTGAGAACTATGACAAGACTATGGAATTCTTCTGTGAGAAAAACATGATATTTTGCAGGGAGGTGCCTGGCACGGTTTTACTTATACTTACCTTATTACCCAGCAGAATCTAGGGGTTATTGCTGAGATTTATAACCTGCCTCTGGATTTCCAGTGGCATGAGTCGTATGCCGTCTATCCGAAGAGGCCATAAAATGTAAATATTACGAGGAGGGATATTGTGAAAGCAGCGGTATGGTATGGGAAAAAGGATGTTAGGGTGGAAAATGTCCCGGAACCGCCGGCTCCGGGCCCGGGAGAAGTGAAGGTCAAAGTACATTGGTGTGGTATATGCGGCTCTGACCTCCACGAGTATGTCGCCGGCCCTATTTTTATCCCCGTCAATGAAGGCCATCCTTTGACAGGGTCTAAAGCACCCATTATTCTAGGCCATGAATTTTCCGGAGAGATAGTAGAGGTTGGTGCCGGAGTCACCAATGTCCAGGTAGGTGACCGGGTTGCACCGGATGCCTGCCAAGTTTGCTGGGATTGTTATTTTTGCAAACGCAATTTATATAATCTATGTGAAAAGTTAGCCTTCACCGGTCTGATGACCAACGGTGCTTTTGCAGAGTATGTCAACGTACCGGCTTATACGTTGTTCAAGTTACCGGATAATATTTCAAGTGAAGTTGGTGCGCTGGTTGAACCCCTGGCCGTAGGCCTTCATGCTGTGCGCCAGGCTCCGGTTATTCAAGGTGACACTGTGGTGGTTCTTGGTGCGGGAACAATTGGCTTGGTAACTCTTGCGGCTGTTAGAGCGGCAGGAGCCCGTAAAGTATTTGTTATTGAAATGGCTAAGGCAAGAAAAGAATTTGCCCAGAAATTGGGGGCAACAGCGGTTTTTGATCCTCAGGAAGGAGACGTGGTAGCCAAGGTGCGGGAGGCCACCGGCGGTTTAGGCGCTGATGTGGTTATAGAATGTATCGGTAATGACAAAACCGGTCCCTTGGCTGTTGAACTGGCTAGGAAAGGCGGCAAGATTGTGGTTGCCGGTATTTTTGAAAAAGAGAGCAGTATGCATTTTAACAGCGTCGTGTTTACAGAAAAGCAGGTTATCGGTTCATTAGGGTATGCTGGTGAGTTTGGCCCGGCTATAGACCTGCTGTCCGATGGTAGAATCAAGGCGGAATCATTAATTACTGGAAAAATAAGTTTGGATGATATTGTGGAAAAAGGTTTTGAAGAATTAATTAACCGCAAGGAAGAGAACATTAAAATCCTGGTATCACCCGCATAGGTTCAGGTGAGTATTTTGATAAGATTGGCAAGTTCTGTTTCTCGCAAGCTCAGTTTTGTTTTCTGCAAGAACTTGCACAGCTCTGGCCTCAGGATAACTTGATCTGCATTTTTACCCACCAGCATTTTTTCCAGAATTATAAGCCTGTCATGCAAGGGAGCGGTGCCGGTTAATTCAAGATGTTCTATTACATTGTTGTTAAGGACAACATTTACATTGACCGGCACTCCCTGTAGCATAACCTGTCCTGCCCGTGCGTAAACGCTTTCTCTGATTTTGACCTGCCGGAAGGGAAACTTTTTACCGGGTTCCGTTAGCCATTCCCAGGACATGTACTTGGATTTCAACTTTTCGGCACGACTGAGGCAGTCTTCATCCAAGGATGCAGATTCTAATTGACCGAAAAACTCTGAAAAAGCTTGGATTAACAGGTCTTTAACCAGTTGAGGGTCTGCTGCCTGCTTTAATTCCTTGTTAATTGTCGTCATATTTCGCTGCATTTGTTTGAACAGTAGCCGGCGGAAGTTCTTATTAGGTACTTTCAAAACTTGCGCCATAGTTTCAAAGTCAAAATCCAGAAGCAGGTTTCCTACTAAAACAAGGTATTTTTCAATTTCTCCCGCTCCGTTTCCGGAAATCTTGCGATTGTTAACGACAATGTCGCAGTGAGGCCTAAAGCTTCCCTGAATGTTTAATCCGTTTAATGCTCTAATCACTGGCTGCAGAAACTTCCTGTAAAATTTGGCGTGGTCCAGCGGTACCACGGGATTGTCTTTGTGCAGTACCAGTTGGAAAAAAATCTGGTTTTGATCCAGGTAGACAGTGCCGCCACCCACTTCCCGCCTGAAGAGGGGGATATTATTCTGCCGGCAGTAGTCGATATCAACTTCTTCTAACAAATCCTGGTGAAAGCCTATGCACACATAGCTGGAGTCCGGTTGGCAAATAATTAAACCTTCCCGGTCCATTCTGGGAAAAGTGTGATAGATGACCTGGGAATCCAGCCAGGATACCTTTCCTAAATCATATAACAACATGAAAGCTCAACTCCTTGTCAGACTTCTGTAAATGTACCGGTGCAATATTTGTGCCTGTTTTAGTTATAAAATATCTAAAAAAGATTAAGAAAAATGTAGAAAAAAGATTTTTTGGCAGAAATATTGGAAAAATTTTTATTTAAAAACTGTTCGATAAATGGAAAGTGTTCGAAAGCAGGACAATCTTTCCAAGGATATTGGATGCTTGTTTTACAAGCAATTTAGAGGATAGTGGTCGCAAATCGAACAATCTTCGCTTTAGCGTGGAAATAAATTTGCCTTAGTTTTTCAGAAGGATAACTGTTATACTGTAAGGCTTTGCTGGCTCTGCTTGGGTTAAACAATTTTGGCACTGTTGTTGCAACTATGTTATTAAGGACAACATTTGAGGGGTGATATTGTGAGCTTGAAGCGTTACATAATTGAGCTGGGATCGGGAGCTGATTTGCATGGTCAGGACGTTACTAAGGCGGCTCAGAAAGCAGTCAGGGATGCCATTTCCAGGAGCTGTTTGTGCGGTGTAACTGAGATACTGCAGCTCAGTGACCTTAACCGATTGTTTGTGCAGGTGACGGTGGCGGCTCCTTACCCTGAGGAAGTAAAGCTTGAACAGGTCTTAGCTGAGATTCCCTTTGGCAAGAAAACCATTAACGTAACGAAAGGAGGGATGGAAGTACCGGGGATGTTCGTGCCCCAGCTGGGGGATGCCAAGGACAGCATTGTTGTGGTTAATGTTGCGGTAGAGGTGAGTATTGAGGTGGAGTAGTAAAGTTTCTTGGTCAGGATGTTTTATTAAAGTTTTGTTGAGAATTAAAGGAGGGGGAAAAATGACGCTTTCCAAAGAAAGACTGCTTGAACTTTATAAAAAAATGGTAACTATCAGACAGTTTGAAGAAAATGCCGCGGAACTTTTCGCCAACGGTGAAATTCCCGGTTTTGTCCATCTTTACATCGGTGAGGAGGCCACGGCTGTCGGAGTTATGGCTAATTTAGAGGCCGGTGACTATATTGCCAGTACGCACCGCGGACATGGCCACTTAATAGCGCGCGGTGGCGATGTAAAGTTGATGTATGCAGAGCTTTTCGGACGGAAAACTGGGTACTGCAAGGGTAAAGGAGGATCCATGCATATTGCCGATATGAGTTTGGGCTTTTTAGGTGCAAACGGTATCGTTGGTGCAGGTTTGCCGTTGGCGGCCGGTGCGGCATTTGCCTGCAAGTACCGGGGTGATAACGGTGTGGCCGTGTGCTTCTTTGGGGACGGCGCATCCAACCGGGGTACTCTCCATGAAGCTTTGAACCTGGCGTCCATTTGGAAACTGCCTGCCATCTTTGTTTGTGAAAACAATATGTACGGAATCTCCATGCGCCAGGAGCACCATCAGAATATTAAAGATGTTGCCGACCGGGCGTCTGCCTACGGCATTCCTGGTATCAGTGTGGACGGAAACGACCTTTTTGCTGTTTACGAGGCGGCGGAAGAAGCGGTTAAACGGGCTCGCCAGGGAGACGGACCGACGTTGATTGAGTGTAAAACATACCGTTGGCGCGGCCATTTTGAAGGCGATCCGACTGTTTACAGGACTGATGAGGAGCTTGAAGCATGGAAGAAGAAGGACCCGATTAAGCGTGTTAAAAAACGCTTGCTGGATATGGGTGTCTTTACTGAGGAAGAAGATATGGCGATTTGGGAAGAGGTCAAAAAGGAAATTCAGGAAGGTATTGAGTTTGCTAAGAACAGTCCGTTACCGGATGAGGCGGATCTGCTGGAAGACGTTTATTGCGATTAATTTCGAACTATGAACGGAGGGGTGAAAGAAATGCCGGAAATCACTTATTTGGAAGCTATTAATGCTGCGCTAAAAGAGGAAATGCGTAGGGACCCGAATGTTTTTATTTTAGGCGAAGATGTAGGTATTTTTGGAGGCTGTTTTGGAGTAACCCAAGGACTATATGATGAATTCGGCCCGGAACGGGTGCTGGATACTCCTATCTCTGAAACCGCCATTATCGGTGCTTCTGTGGGGGCTGCCGCAGCAGGTTTAAGGCCTGTTCCCGAAATTATGTTTATGGACTTTATGGGCGTATGTTTGGACGAAATTTTTAACCAGGCTGCCAAAATGCGCTACATGTTTGGCGGAAGAGCAAAAATTCCGATAACAGTACGTACCGCCTGCGGGGCCGGGCTCGGAGCGGCTGCCCAGCATTCCCAGAGCTTGGAAGCTTGGTTTGCCCATATTCCGGGTTTGAAGGTGGTCATGCCTTCTACTCCTGCTGATGCTAAAGGACTGCTGGTTAGCTCCATCAGGGATGACAACCCCGTTATCTTTATTGAGCATAAAATGCTCTACGGAGTAAGCGGGACTGTACCCGAGGGTGAATACACCATTCCTTTGGGCAAGGCGGATATTAAACGGGAAGGAAGCGATGCAACAGTAGTTGCCACAGCTATGATGGTGCACAAGGCGCTTGCTGCCGCAGAGACTTTGGCTGAAGAAGGTATTGAAATAGAAGTTATTGATCCCCGCTGCTTGCAGCCTTTGGACAAAGATACCATTTTGCAGTCGGTGGAAAAGACGGGAAGGCTTGTTATAGTACAGGAGGCTGTGAAATTTGGCGGCTTTGGTGGAGAAATTGCCGCCATGGTTGTAGAGGAAGGTTTTGATTTGCTGGATGCTCCTATTAAGCGCATTGGCGCCCCGTTCGCTCCTGTTCCATTTGCAACTAATCTGGAAAATGTTTATCTACCCGGTGAAGAAGATATAATTGAAGCAGTCAAGTCAGTGGTATAAAAAATGATTAGGAAATGGATAGCCAAGCGCGGCTGTCCGTTTCCCCTTATTAGAAAGGGTGCGGGTATGTCTACAGTTGGGATTATTGCCAATCCGGCTTCCGGAAAGGACATCAGGCGTTTGGTGGCTTATGCCACTGTTTTTGACAATATTGAGAAGGTGAATATTGTAAGACGGGTTTTGTTGGGAATGGAAGCGGTAGGGGTTAAGCGTGTTCTGTTTATGCCGGACTATTTTGGCATTGCCCGCCAGGCTTTAGACGGGCTTACCGGTCAAGATAGTTTAAAGATGGAGGTTGATTATCTCGATATTCCCCTGACCGGCGGACAGGAGGATTCCCTGGCGGCAGCCAAGTTGCTAGCAGAGTACCAGGTTGGTTGCATTGTCACTTTGGGTGGCGACGGGACCAACAGGATAGTAGCCAAAGGGTGCGGTGACATTCCGCTTCTACCCATATCTACCGGGACCAATAATGTTTTTCCTACTATGATTGAAGGGACTATTGCCGGGTTGGCTGCTGGACTGGTGGCTACCGGGAAAGTTGCCCGGGAAGTGGCGACTGCCAGGATGAAAAAGATAGTCATTCTTTTGAATGGCCGGGAAGCGGATTTGGCTCTAGTGGATGCTGTGGTGTTAGAGGAACAGTTCATCGGCTCCCGGGCCATTTGGGATAAAGGGAAAATTAAAAAGATTGTGGCAACCCGCGGGGAAGCTGCCAATATCGGTATAGCTTCAATTGTAGGCGGTTTACACCCGCTGCCCCCAAATGACCCGCACGGTATCGTCGTGGAATTAGGTCCGGCAAAAACAAAGGTATTGGCAGCTTTAGGCCCCGGACTGATAAGAACCGTTTCCGTGGTTGATTACCGTCTATTGAATGCCGGTGACACGGTGGCGGTGGACACAGCTCCCTGTGTGATAGCGGTTGACGGGGAACGAGAACTGGAGGTTGGGCTGCGGGACCGCGTGGAATTGCAGCTACGCAGTGACGGCCCTGTGGTTGTTGATATTAAAAGGACAGTAGATGCAGCGGCCCAACAGGGTTTGTTTAGATTAACTTAACGTTTTAAGGAGGAAGGAAAATCATGGCAGTAAAAGTACTCATGCCCAAGCTTGGTCTTACTATGAAAAAAGGAAAGATTGCCAAGTGGTTAAAGCAAGAAGGTCAAGAGGTAACTAAAGGCGAGGATTTGTTGGAAATAATAACGGAAAAAATCACCAATGTTATGGAAGCTCCGGCAAGCGGCATTCTATATAAAATTTTGGCCGAAAAGGGAAGGAATGTTCCTGTAACTGTTCCCATTGCTATAATTGCTGAACCCGGTGACGATGAGACTGTGCTTCAGCAGGTAGTTGAAGAGGCTCAGGCCGAGTTGGACAGCAGTGAAGCTAAAGATACTAAAAAGAAGGTCACTGAAAAAGAGGCTAAAAAAGAAGTCCAGCCAATACGGGTGGATAACGTCCGGAAAATATCTCCGCGGGCTTTACGCTTAGCACAAGAAAAGGGGATAGATATAAACTATGTGATTGGCACCGGGCCAAACGGCAGGGTGATTGAAAAGGACGTTAACAATTACCTGCAAGAACTGGAAAAAGAAAAGCAGCCTGAAGTAATTTCCTTTGAAGGCATGCGGGGTATCATCGCGGAACGCATGTCCGAAAGCAGTCGCAACGCCGCAAGGGTGACAATTATGCAGGAAGTTGATATAACAAATCTCCAGGACCTGAGGGAGAAACTCAACAATACTTTCCAAGAACAAGGTAAGGGTAAGGTATCATATACCGACCTGATTGCGGTGGTAGTGGCCAGGGCACTTAAGGAACATCCAATTATGAATGCCCGGGTATTTGCTGAGGAGATTGAACTTTGTGGCTCCGTAAATCTGGGAATTGCTGTGGCTTTGGAGGATGGCCTGATTGTACCGGTTATTCACCAGGCGCATAGACTGTCTTTGGTACAGATGTCCGAAAAAATTAAATCAGTGGCTGAAAGGGCCCGCAGTGGCGAACTGGATTCTGAGGAACTTCAAGGTGGTACCTTCACCATCACCAATCTTGGCATGTTCGGAGCAGAAGGCTTTACTCCCATTATCAACCCGCCGGAAACGGCAATTTTAGGTATCGGTACAATTACTGAGAAACCGGTGCTTAAAGACGGGAATTTAGAAAGACGTTTCTGTATGACCATGAGTCTTTCATTTGACCATCGCGCTGTAGACGGTGCCCCTGCAGCCCAGTTTTTAAGCAGGATCAAGGAAATTTTAGAAAACCCCCATCCTCTGTTCCAAATGGAGGAACCGAATATCAGCCGTCCTTTGGCAGCCGGAGGCGGTAAAGATCCCAACAAATTAATGCAGGATTTTGTCAGCGGTATTGAATGGCTCAACGAAGAGGCTCCGGATATTGCTGTCGGCTTCAATTCCTTAATGGCTCCCGTTTTTGCTGAAGGAGAACTGTCTACTAAGGAAAAAGAGTTGATAGCCGTAGCGCTGTCTGTTTATATCAAGTGCGAGTACTGCATTTCTCACCATGTGCATAATGCTATGGCAGCGGGAGCGGAGCCTGATGAAATACTGGAAGCTGCCGGAGTAGCCGTAGCTTTTGGCGGTGGACCGGCTATGGCTTATACGGTAACACTTGTTAAGGAATGTATAAAGGCTTTTTGTACGGAGTAAGTTTACGGGGGAATTTGTCATGACTCAAGCTTGGCGGCTGCTGGATACAGGTATTAGAAGTGCTGCAGAAAATATGGCCCTGGATGAGATTATATTGACCGCCCGCGCTGAGGAATGGGTGCCCAATACGCTGCGCTTTTTACAGTTTGGTCCGCCATGTGTTTTAATAGGGTACCACCAGGCAGTTGATTTGGAGGTCAGGGTAGATTACTGCAGGCAGCAAGGAATTGAGATAAACCGGCGCATCACCGGCGGTGGTGCCCTGTACTGGGATGAGAAGCAACTTGGCTGGGAGATATTTGCCCATCGCAGTTTAATATCGAAACTGGGGGATATGGAGCAGGTTTATTCTGTTTTAAGTCAAGGCTTAATAGAGGGATTGCGAGACCTGGGAATTAATGCCAATTTCCGGTCTCGCAATGATATTGAGGTTAAGGGCCGGAAAATTTCCGGTATGGGCGGCACGGAAAAAGGCAACGCCTTTCTCTTTCAGGGTACTCTACTGGTGGATTTTGACGTGGAAACTATGTTTCATGCCTTGCGCATTCCGGCAGAAAAGTTAAAAGACAAAGAGATAGCTTCGGCTAGGGAAAGGATTACCTCGGTAGCCCGGGAACTGGGATACGTGCCGCCGGTGGAAAAGATAAAAGAGGTTCTGGCTGCGGGATTCAGCCGGGCTCTTAACATAGATTTAAGACCGGGAGACTTGTGTTCTGAAGAAAAAAACTTGTTTAAGACAACAGTCAAGAAGTTTGCCTCGCCCCAGTGGGTGTACGGTATCAAAAAGTCTTCACTGCACGGGGAAGAGCTGCGCTATATGTACAAAGCACCCGGGGGGATTATCAGAGTATCTTTGATGGTTGACATTGCCGGACGTTATATCAAATACGCGTTGATTACCGGTGACTTTTTTGTATATCCCAGCAGGGCTATTTATGATTTGGAAGCATTGTTGAAAAACTGTCCTTATGAAGGCAACCGGTTAGAACGAGTGGTGCAGGAATTTTTTACGCAGCATGAAGTAGAGATACCGGGCGTTACCTGGCAGGATATCTGTACAGCAATACGCGGGGCTCTTAACAGGGCTCATCTGGTGGAAAACGGGTTTTCTGCGGAGGAAGCCAATGCCGTTACCGTAGTGAACGGCAGTGATTTTCAAGCTACTGAGGGAATTCCCCTGCTTTTACCTTACTGTGCCAAGCTGCCTTCCTGTGGTTGGCGAAAGCGGGATGGATGTGCTAAATGCGGCAAATGTACAGTGGGAGAGGCATACCAAATGGCCGAAGATACGGGCATGATTCCCATCAGCATAAATAGTTTTGAGCACCTGAAGGCGGTTTTAATCAGGTACAAGGAACAAGGGTGTCCCGGGTTTATCGGGTGCTGCTGTGAGCCTTTTTATGCAAAGCACCAGCAGGATTTTTTGGAAATCGGACTGCCGGGCTTGCTGATAGATATAGACAATAAAACCTGCTACGAACTGGGGCAGTTAAATGAAGCCAAGGAAGGTAAGTTTGAACGCCAGACTGATTTAAAAGTTCCCCTGCTAATAAAGGTTTTAAGCAAGTTGGTTAATCACCCTTTAGGGAACTGCAGTTTGATGAAAATGGCCAAATAAGAAAGCTGCAGGGAAAGGGAGGAATACCATGACTGCACACGGTTATTTTCTTGATATTGGTTTTACTGATTATATGGAGGCATACCTGATACAACAAACGCTGCAGCGGATGAGGATAGCCGGTGCTATCAAGGATACCCTTATCCTGGTAGAACACGCTCCGGTTCTCACCATAGGACGGAGCGGGGGACGTCAAAACATCCTGGCAACTGAGGAAATGTTAGAAAGGCAGGGTATTTCCGTTTGCGAGGTGGAACGGGGCGGTGACATTACGTACCACGGTCCCGGACAACTGGTGGGCTACCCTATTATTGATTTGAAAATGAGAGGCCGGGACCTGCACCGCTACGTGCGTCAGCTGGAAGAAGTGATTATTAGGACTCTTAACTGTTACAGTATTATAGCTGGCCGAAAAGATGGTTATCCAGGCGTGTGGGTTGGCAACCGGAAGATTGCCGCTCTGGGAGTAGCCGTAAAAAAATGGGTAACTATGCACGGATTTGCTCTCAACATTACCTGCAACCTGGAACATTTCCAGTTGATTGTACCCTGCGGCATTTCCGGTTACGGCGTCACTTCTATGGTCGATGTTTTAGGGCAAGAACCGGATTTTGATGCGGTGTCCCGGATAGTTAGGGATAAATTTGCTGAGGTTTTTGAAGTGGAGTTGGAACCGGTTTCTTTGAATGATTTATATAAACGAAAAATATGCAATCATTAATAATTTATTTGGGGTTAAAGGAGCAATGGATAAGGAAAGGATTTTTGCCACAGAGAAAAATTGCATGGAGAGGCCGCGTTGGTTAAAGGTGCCTGTTCCTGATAAAGAAGCTCTTGCTTTCATGGAAGAACTGCTTCGGGGAGCTGGGCTGTACACCGTTTGCGAGGGGGCGTTGTGCCCCAACATGGGGGAATGTTTCGGTAAGGGAACGGCCACTTTTATGATTTTAGGAGAAACCTGCACGCGAAACTGTCGCTTCTGTTCCGTCAAAAAGGGAAAGCCGGAGTTACCCAAAGCTGGTGAACCCCAGAAACTTGCCGAAGCGGTATTGCATTTGGGACTAAAACATGTGGTAATTACTTCAGTGACTCGGGACGACCTGGAGGATGGAGGGGCAGGCCATTTTGCAGACAGTGTTTCCGCCGTGCACACCCTGTCTCCCGAGACTACTGTGGAGGTGCTTGTTCCTGATTTTCAGGGGTCGGCTGCAGCGCTCAAGGTGGTGATTGAGTCCAGACCGGAAATTATCGGGCATAATGTAGAGACTGTCCCCAGGTTGTATTCCCAAGTGCGGCCGCGGGCGGATTACCGCCGTTCTTTAGAGGTATTGGCTCAGGTCAAGAAAATTGATCCCAGTATAAAGACAAAATCAGGGATTATGCTGGGACTGGGAGAGACGGAAGTGGAAGTAATAGATGTATTAAAAGATTTACGCAATGTGGGGTGTGATATTGTCACCTTGGGGCAGTACCTGCAACCAACCAGAGAACAACTTCCGGTGTACGAGTATATTACGCCTGAGGCCTTTAGAGAATTTGGCAGGATTGCCAGGGAAATGGGATTTTCTCATGTTGTTTCCTTACCTTTAGCTAGAAGTTCATACCATGCTGAAGAAGCGGTAGGAAAGTGTCTTAGCAGATAATTATTTTCCAGTTACATGCTTGGAAAATTATCTACCGGAGGGGTGAAAAGTATGGCAGTTATTGAAGGGTATGAAATGCCGGAAGGGCTTTACTATACTGAGGACCATGCTTGGTTAAAAGTGGAGGATGGTAATAAAGTAAGGATTGGACTAATCGATTTTGCACAAAAATTGGCTGGGGAAATTTCCTTTGTCAAGGTGCCCAAAGTGGGAAAAAAAGCCGTCCCCGGGAAAGTGCTGTTTTCCCTGCAGTCGGGAAAATGGGCCGGTAAAGTCATGATACCCGTAACCGGGACCATAGTGGAGGCTAACAAAGATTTACTTTACGAGCCCCAGTTAATCAACCAAGACTGCTATGGGGCCGGATGGGTGGCAGTAATAGAAGCCAGCAATCTTTCTGAAGACTTAACCAAGTTGATGACAGGTGAGGCAGCTCACCAGTGGCTGCAAAAGGAAGTGGCTCGACTGGAGGCTGAAAAGGATAACTAGCTACCATAGGAAGGGGGAATTACCCTTGCTAGACCAGATAAAGCAAGATTTTGGCTCGCGGTATACGGAATCTTACTTTGAAAGGCAGTTTTATACCAGGGATTTAGCTTATATTCCCAACTTTTTGGTTTCATTGGTGGCAAAACCACTGCCGGATATGGTTGTGAGACCGGTTAATGCTGAAGAAGTGAGCCGGATTATCACTTTCGCTTCCGAGAACAATATTGCGGTAACACCCAGAGCAGGTGGATCCACTGCAGTAGGTAGCTGTGTGCCGACAAAAGGCGGTATTGTTGTTGATTTAAACGGTTTACAAGGTGTTATAAGTTTTTACCCGGATGATGAAAAAGTAAGAGTTCTGCCGGCTACTACCTGGGTAGAGCTGGACAGTTACCTGCGCCAAAAAGGTTATTGTGTCTGTTCATATCCTTCCAGCATTAATGTTGCCACTGTTGGCGGTTGGCTGTCAGGCAGGGGATACGGCATGGGCAGTATCCGGTTTGGTTCGCTGGTGGAGCAGGTTATCTCGCTGGAGGTGGTTCTCCCTTCAGGTGTAATAAAGCGTTTAACCCGGGAAACAGACCCGCCCCTGCAGTGGTTTGCCGGCAGTGAAGGGACTTTAGGCATTATTACCGAGGTAGAACTCAAGGTAAGGCCTATACCGGAAACCATGGGACATTACCTGGTTGTAGGTGAAAATTCTCAGGCTGTGCTGCAGGCGGCACGGGAATGTGTCGGTGAGCTGTCAGGTATTATCCATAACATGCACTTTAACAGCAGGTTACTTAATCATGCTTTAAAGAGGAAAGGATTAACAGAAGATAAGCTGGGAGATTATCACAGCCTGGCCATTGATTTGGAAGGAAGTCCCGTTTCTTTGGCTAGAGCGAAAGAGTTTCTCCGGTGGGTTGTGGATAAATACGGTCTTGCTCTCATGGACCCTGAAGTTGCTCTGGAAGAGTGGGAGATAAGATTCCAATCGTTAAGGATTATGCGAGTTTATCCCTGTCTGCTGGGAAGTGAACTGCTGATACCGGTTAATTCTTTTCATAATTACCTGCAGCAGGTAGAGGCATTGGGTCGCCGGGCGGGGGTAGAGATGCTTACCTATGGTCACATAGTGTCACGGGACCTGACTATAGTTATGACCTTGTACTGTTCGGACGAAAGGCAAACTTGGCGGTACCTTTGTGACACCAGTTTAATGATGGAAATTTACCGTGTTGGCCGGAGGCTGGGGGGAGTACCATATTTGACCGGATTTTGGAACACTCCTTATGTAAAAGATATCTACTCACGGAAAAAATTGCGGGAGTTAAAAAGACGTAAGACTTTGTTGGACCCCGGTGGGATTATGAATCCCGGGAAAGTTTACGGCCCGCCGCTGCTGCTGCAGCCAAATCTGTACGTTTTGGGTATGAAAACATTGGGACTGCTGCGGCGTATTTTGCCAAAGGGGGTGCAGAATCATGCGCAGCAGTAAAACAGTGTTTCATGGCTTGGTGGAAGAAGCAAGAATTTGTGCAACTTGTGGTTCCTGCCGTTCGGTTTGTCCCGTATATGCTGAGATAGGTTGGGAATCGGCAGCGCCTCGCGGGAAGATAACACTGGCAAAAAAGATTTTTGTTGAAGGTAAAGAGAACTTTCTTTCTGAGCAATATGTTAAACGGGTTTTTCAGTGCACCTTATGCGGCAGCTGCGCGGAGGTTTGTCCTGCTAGGATAGATACACGCGAGCTGTGGCAGGAGATGCGCCAAGCCATTACAGACCGGGGGAAGGCACCAACAGTATTTAATCAGATTGCGAAAAATATACACAATAACAAAAATATTTCCGCCAACACCAATGACGGCCGTTTGGATTGGGCTGATGACTTGGATGATCCCGAGTGTATAGAACCGTCCGAAACCAACGAAGTCGGCTATTTTGTTGGCTGCGTGGCTTCTTTTTATCCGATGGTGTCGGAAATTCCCTTAAGTTTTGTTAATATCATGGATATAAACAATGTTAAGGTAACTGTTTTGGGGACAGAGGAATGGTGCTGCGGTTTTCCGTTATTGGCCGCCGGACGTAACGACGAAGCCCTGTCTCTTGTAGAACATAATGTATTAAAAATCGGACAGCTCGGGATAAAAACTCTTGTTACAACATGTCCCTCTTGTTACCACACGTTTAGTCACCACTATCCAAAGGTTATAGGTAAGCCTCTAGACTTTGAGGTCGTGCATGCTACCCAGTATCTGAGCTATCTCATTGAACAGGGCAAGTTAGACTGGTCAGAATATGAGGAACTTGACGAAGTGGTTACCTACCATGATCCCTGTGATTTAGGGCGCAACAGCGGAATTTACGATGCTCCCAGGAACACTTTAAAGAACATTCCCGGGGTAACTTTTGTGGAAATGGAGCACAACCGGGAAAATGCCCTCTGCTGCGGAGGGGGAGGAAATTTGCAGGCTGTTGATCCCGAATTGACTGCTGCTATTGCAGAAAGCCGCATAGAAGAAGCCCTTAAAACGGGAGCCACTACATTGGTTAGCGCCTGCCAGCAGTGCGTCCAGGTTTTGACTGAAGCTGCCCGGCGTAAAAAGGCTAGAATTCAGGTAATGGATATTAATCAGCTGCTCTGGATGGGTTGGGAATAGATTGATTTTTACGGGTGAGAGGTGAACGGTTTTGCAAATAGGTGAATGGTTTTTTCCCAGAGGTCTTTTATACAATAAAGAGCATCTATGGCTAAAAATTGAAGACTTTATTGCTACCGTCGGTTTAACGGATTATGCTCAGGATACCAGGGGTGATGTTTTATACTTGGGACTTCCGAAAATAAATCAGCAGGTGCAGAAGGGAGACACTGTTGCCACTATTGAAACCGGCAAATGGGTTGGCAGGATATTTGCACCGGTTACAGGCACTATTGTGGACGTTAACCGGCAGCTGATAAGCAGACCACAGCTTATTAACCAAGATCCTTATGGTGAAGGCTGGATTTTTCGTGTGCGAATTACAAACCAGAAAGAAACAACTTGGCTACTGCAGTGTAAGGAGTTTTGTTCCTGGTTGGAGGCGGAGCTGGGTAAAACGGAAGTGTGTTGTGAAAAAGGATAGGTGAAAAAATGGACATTTTTCAATTGGATGTCTTGATAGTGGGTGCTGGACCCGCCGGATCTATGGCTGCCCGGGAGGCTGCCGGTCAAGGGGCTAATGTGCTATTGATAGAGCGAAAGAGAACAATCGGTATTCCGGTGCAGTGTGCGGAATATGTCCCCGGTTCCCTTGGGGAATTTTCCAATACCTTAGCTGAAAGTGTAGTGCAAAAGATTAAAGGGATTCATACCTTTATTGGACAGGAACATGCGGCTTATACAAGGGCACCCGGGTTTATCATCGACCGCAAAATCTTTGATCGGAATCTGGCCTATGAAGCCAGGGATGCCGGAGTTACTTTGGTGACCGGTGCCAGACTGGTGGAAAGAAGCCCAGTTGGGGTAATAGTTAATTATGGTGGTAAAGGGTTTCAGGTGGCACCAAGGATAATTATCGGTGCTGACGGGCCCAGGTCTTTGGTTGCAGGTTGGATTAATGACTTTAAACCACCACTAGCGGTGGCTGCCCAGTATACCATGGAATTAAACAGGCAGTTGGAGGATGTGGAGATTTATTTGGATGAAGCTTATCCAGGGGGTTATGCCTGGTTATTCCCCAAAGGTCAGGTATGTAATTTGGGCGTAGCCGTAGATCCTAAGATGGGCGGAAACGTCACGGCAGCTTTAAGAAACTTTGTGGAAACAATTTCCAAAACAGGTAAGCTGCGAAGTACTGAACCGATAAACAAGACAGCAGGGTTTATACCTATTAGCGGCGCTTTGCCCAGTACAAAAAAGGGAAATATTCTGCTTGCCGGTGATGCGGGGGGCTTTACTCATCCAATTACCGGAGGCGGTATTTTACATGCTTTGATAACCGGCAGGCTGGCCGGGAAAATATCTGCTCGAGCTCTCAAGGAGGGTGACTTATCTCTCTTGGAAGATTATGAAACTGCCTGGAAAGCTATTTTAGGTGAAACCTTGGCACGAGGTGTAAGGAAACGCAATTATCTAACTGCCCAATGTCAAAACCGGGGACCAAAAGATTTCCAAACGCTTGCCAGGCAGACCTGGATTGTGTTCCCGGAATACTACCAAAATGTATGTTAGTTAAGGAAAATAAAGAGAAAAAAGCTTAAAAAATATTATGCGGATTTATTAATGGAATACTCAAAGGTGGGAAGGGCAATGATGGAAAACTTGGAAAGTCCAAACTTTGTTCAGACAAGTTTAGCTGCTGCTATAACTCTTAATCTGAAAAAAGGGGAATTTTACCGCGGAGCAAAACTAACCTGTTTAAACCTGCTTTTAACGTATGCCGGTGGTTGTGTCGGTCGCTGTGCCTACTGTGGGTTGGCTAAGAACAGGATTATATCACCTGACGAAAACACTTTTATTCGGGTCAAGTGGCCTAAATATGAATTGGAGGAAATACTGCAGAGGGCCAAAGAAAATGATGACAAGTTAAAGCGTGTCTGTGTAGCTATGGTTACTCATCCAAGGGCCCTGGCTGATTGTAATTATATCGTGCGTCGGTTTAAGAGCGAAACTGGTCTGCTTATCAGTGCGCTTGTTACGCCGACAATGCTTCGTGATAAGAGGCAGATGATAGAATTAAGGGAAAACGGTGTTGACAGTTTGGGTATAGCTGTGGACACAGCTACTGAGGAACTTTTCCAACGCTTTCGCGGTAAAGGTGTAAAAGGACCTCACCGTTGGGCGCATTATTGGCAGGTACTTCAGGAGTCCGTGGATATATTTGGTCCCGGTAAAGTCAGTGTCCACTTCATAGTTGGCCTGGGGGAAACAGAAGCGGAAATGGTGGAGGTTATCCAAAGGGTGCACCGGCTAAACGCAGTTCCTCACTTGTTTGCTTTCTATCCTGAAAAAGGTAGTGCCCTGGAAACGCTTGGACAGCCGCCCATAGGGCAATACCGGCGGATACAGCTAGCCCGTTATCTCATTGTCAACGAGTTGAGTGATAAAAGTGCGATGGAATTTAATCAGGACGGGCAGTTGATTGGGTATGGTGTTGATATCAGGCCTGTGGTGGAAACGGGATTGCCGTTTATGACTTCCGGGTGTCCGGATGCGCAGGGAGATGTAGCCTGCAACCGTCCTTACGGCAACGAGCGTCCCGGAGAGTTACTGTATAACTACCCTTTCAAACCCCACCGGGATGATATTAAATTGATTCAGTACCAGCTGCGGGAGGGCTTGGAGAAAAAGCACCACGGTCAATTACTGGGATAAATGGTTGGGGGAAGAAAACTGGCCGTTTTAAGAAAGTGTTAGAGAGGTTGAGAGTTATGGATTGTATCGGTACCAGGAAAGGTGTTCAGTTAGATATGGATGCTCCCTGCCGGGGTGAACTTACGGACGTACTTAACCGTGCATGGAAGTTAAGGATGCGGAATTTTACCCGGGAAATTACTTTTGCTGTTCCGGGTGGACGAAAATATGATACTGCACTTTTTAGCAACTGCCAGGAACGTTTTTTGAGTGTCAGTGTCACGGGAAAGTCATGTTCGCTGCTTTGTGACCACTGCCGCGGGCGCATGCTGGCCGGGATGGTTACGGCAACCGACCCTGAAGCTTTACTTGCCCAGGCTAGACGGCTGAGGGAGAAGGGGGCACACGGGCTGTTGATTAGCGGTGGCTGCGACAGGGAAGGACGTGTTCCACTAGATGATTTTATTCCGGCTATAGCGGACATTAAAGCAGCGGGGCTTAAAGTTATTGTGCATACCGGCCTGGTTTCTGCAAGTCAGGCTACAGAGTTAAAGGCTGCGGGAGTTGATCAGGTTCTCATAGATATTATTGGTGATAGGAGTACTATTCAACAAGTTTATCATCTGGATAAAACCCCGGAAGATTATTACCGCTGCTTGACAGAGCTTCTCGAAGCAGGGCTGGATGTTGCCCCGCATATAGTGATCGGTCTGCACTACGGTAAAATTGTAGGGGAATATGCGGCTCTGCAGGAAATTGCGAGAATGGGTGTAAAGCGCTTGGTACTGGTGGCCCTGCGAAATCTGCCGGGTACACCTATGGCGGATTTAAAACAGGTGGATTGGCAGGAAGTAGTTCGTTTGACGGCAGAAGCCCGGCTCCTTTGTCCTGAAACTTTCATATCCTTTGGCTGTGCGCGGCCTTTCGGTAAAGAAAAACAGTGTCTTGAACGGCATTTGATTGAAGCCGGCATTAATGCCATGGCCTATCCCGAAGAGGAATCGGTAGCTTACGCAAAAGCTAGGGGATTAACCTTTAGCTTCGTAGAGAAGTGCTGCAGCATCCTATAAATCATTGACGCCTGATTTGTTTTGGTCATTAAGAAAAGAAAAAGCCATTTTATTGCACTATACGGCGCAATAATGCCGATACTAAATCAACAAAAAATATCAGCAGTGCATAAAAAACTAACAGCAGGGTTATTTCGGTAAAATGAAACCAGCTCATGCTTAGCCGAAATTGCTGTCCCGGGCCGCCTGCACCGACAAAACCAACCATGATGGTGGTACGGATAATGACTTCCCAGCGGTAAAGGCGGTAGGTCAAAAACTTGGGAGTTGCCTGGGGCAGTATCCCGTAAAGTAACATTTGCGTAGTGCTCGCACCGCTGCTGTGCAGGGCGACAAGGGGTTTGCGGTCCAGGTCTTTCACCACCTCTGTACATAGTTTGTCCAGGATACCAAAGTTATGTAAAATGTTACAAGGCGCAGAACTTCAAGAAATCCTTGGAAAAGAAGAACTCATACTTTTAAACCGAAAAGCTGCAGCCAAATTTCAAACACGTGTAGTCGAGGAAATTACCGACAAGTTACAAGAACCGTTACTTGAAAAAGACACAATGTCGACCAAGTCAGCAGTATTTTGCTGGTTTCTATTATTGACTGGTGCCATTTCTAGTGATTCGGCTTTTATACTACTGAAAGATGAAGACAAAGAATTTGAACTGCAACAGGACATTAGGACATTGTCAGGTGCCTAGATGCTTTGTCAGAATTGATGTATCCAAAATCTTAAATAAGAGGAGTGGAAAGAATTTTAAAACAGGGGATTTAAGTAATTTTGTAAGGCGCAATAAAGAAATACGGAATGCTTTTGGCGATGCGTTTCAAGTGGATAACGAGAATAACTTATTTTATTTCAATACAGTTGAATTTGGGGAAATTAATGAGGATACATTGAGGTTTATGATCAATGTAACCATAAAAAGATTAAAGCACTTTGCGGTTAAAGACGATGACCTTGAAAACAATATTAAGAAATCGTTAGAACAATATAGATTAGATTGCCCGTTGAAGCAATCTCATAGGTCGACTTTATATTTAGGCTCTCCTTCTCCTGATTATTTCCCATTATTGGAACATTTAGTTTATGAGGAGTTATATGAGATTACCGCAGAATCAGGGCATTAACAGAAGGTAGTTTTGACTAAAAAGTATTGTTCTGTTAATTTTGTCCCTTAGCATTAAATAGTCATATAAGTTTTTGAAGGGGGGCTAAATAGCAATAAGTCTCAACTAAATGTAGCCTGACCTTGTTGACAACCGGGGTACATTACAGCTGGTTGCCACCTATTAGCTACTTGACAGAAAACATAATTATTAAACAACTTGCTTGAACAACAAAGGCTGTTGATTTTCATAATCAACAGCCTTTAAATTTAGTTTTTCAGGTAGCCTTCAATTCGGGCTACAACTTTTTGGCGGCGTTTTTCGATAGCCTCAAAATTCATGGCCGGAATATAAAACTCTTCCAGCTTGTCGTGAGCTTTTTTGGCTAGATTGATGTATTTGATAGCCCGGTTTAGTGCCTTTTCGTAACGTTCCTTGGCTTCCTTCACCTCAGCCCTGTACTGCTGCAGGGTCTTTTTATCGATACAGTGATTTAAGTTAAAGAAGCGAACGCTGTCCAACGATGCTATACGGGTGAGATCCAGGTCAAGGGGCGGGGCACTGTTAATCACGGCGGTCTGCAAACCGGGTATAATCACGCAGTCCAGCTTTTTCGGGTCAAAGGGGCAGTAGTACTGCTCGGTATCCAATCCGTATACATTGGCAGTGGTTGCCACCCGACTAATAATACTGCTTTTGCCGCTGCCGGGTTCTCCTTGCAAGACGTAAAGGTTTTGTACGTCCTGTAATAGACTAGCAAAAGTATTGACCAGACCGTTTGGCGTAATGGCGCTACCAAACATTTTTCTTACCTTTGCCGGTTTTCCATAAGAGGGAGTACATTTAAAGAAGATTTCATTTATTAATTCATTGCTATATAAGTTCACTTGGTTAAACATCATACTTTCGGTAATGTAACTCTCCAATTCGTCGTGAATGACCTTGGCTTCTACCAGGCTGCGGTAGGCAATGTCGAACAATCTTCCTACCCGCCGGTTGATCTCCATTACCTGGTCCTTATGTTTCCGCATCAGCTCTTCGTTCCAGTGATCGCCCAGGTGAATAATCTCATCAACAGCACCGGGATAAATGGGATCTACGATATGGGGTGCCGTTCCGTCAATGAGGGCAACTTTCCCGTCAATTACAACGCCATCCAATGAATTGTTGTCAGAGGAGCACCAGTGGAATTCAATGTCAAAACCTTGTTCCTGAAATTCCTTACCTACCTTTTTCATGAACGTCGACTTGCCGACACCCGGCCCACCTTTAATGACAAAAATTCTTCTTGCTTCCGGCCCGATGATATAATCATAGAAAGAATAGAAGCCTTGTGTCGTGTTGCCACCGGGAAACATTTCTCTCAATCTTCCTTGTGCAGCCATGTATAAACCTCCTTAAGGTAGCGAAAATATTATCACCTTTTTGGTGCAGTTTCAATGTATGCAGTAAGCCGGGTGATGGTGAAAAAATAATATAAAAAATGGGGAACAATAC
Source organism: Thermoanaerobacteraceae bacterium (assembly GCA_017656305.1). Lineage (GTDB taxonomy): Bacteria > Bacillota > JADQBR01 > JADQBR01 > JADQBR01 > JACDOG01. Next base: position 43,586 of record JACDOG010000007.1, on the reverse strand, counting down.
CACGAATAAATTATAAAGCATTAAAAAAATTGAAATTAGAACCATGGTGGTCTGGTAAAGGCAATACAACGGCATTTTCAATATTACAGATTAATAACACCTCTTGATTTATTGTGTAAAATACATTATACTGTAATTAACATATATATGTGTAACATAAATCTACAAGGAGTGATGTCATTGTCAAACAGCAAATACGGTCGCCATGCACCTGCTTTTGTTTTACTGTTTTTAGCTCAGGAACCTGCCTATGGTTCAATTTTGCTTAATAAAATGAGAGAACAATTGCCATATAATAATCTAGATAGTGCGGCTATCTACCGGGCATTACAAGAATTAGAGAAAATGAAGGCAGTTGAGTCTTATTGGGATACTACACAACCAGGACCTGCTAAAAAATGGTACAAGATAACCAGAGTAGGATTAAAAAAATTATCCGAGTATAGAGCGGACATCGAAATAAGAAAGAAGAACTTGGAATTCTTTTTGACTAGCTACGATAAATTATTAAACAAAAATAAGGAGGACAAAAGATGAACAGTACAATTTTATACACTATAGCATTGGTTTTCTTATTTTTATCATTCGTCAAGGATCGCCAGAAAACAAAAATGGCTCTTTTAAAAGCTTGGAAATCCTTTACCAAGCTTCTGCCAGAAGTTTTGGCTATTATGATATTTGTTGGTATTTCTTTAGCTGTATTAAGTCCCGATACTATCTCCAAACTTATTGGATCTGAATCGGGATTGTTAGGTATAATAATTGCTCTCATAGGTGGTTCCTTTACATTAATACCTAGTTTTGTTGCATTTCCCTTAGCAGTATCCTTACTTAATGGTGGGGCAGGATATGCTCAGATTGCTGCTCTTGTTTCTACCCTTATGTCAGTAGGCATAGTAACTCTACCCACAGAAATAAAATACTTTAATAAATCCACAGCAATTTTACGAAATTTCATGTCCTTTGTGGTAGCAATAATTTTTACTTTAGTAATAGGTGAGGTGATGAAATAATGAAATTATTAAAGGAATATAAATTTACAATAGTTTTAGCTTTTGTTATGCTAGGAATATATCTTACTAATAATCTAGTTGGTACAAAAGCTTTTAAAATAACTCTAACGAATATTAAAGAAATGCTTTCTTTAGTTCCTCCTATTTTTGTGCTTATTGGGTTATTGGACACCTGGGTTCCTAAAGAAAGTATGATTAAATTCATGGGGCAGAATTCTGGAATAAAGGGAATAATTATAGCATTCCTTCTAGGTTCTGCAGCAGCCGGACCTTTATATGTTGCTTTCCCTATTGCCGCCCTTTTATTAAAAAAAGGAGCCAGGTTAGCTTATGTATTATTTTTCTTGGGAGTCTGGACCAGTACCAAGCTCCCAATAGTATTATATGAAACTGTCTCTTTAGGACTGAAGTTTACGGTAATTCATATCGGTATTAGTATTCCCGCATTTTTATTGATTGCTTTTTTCATAGAAAAAATAATATCTCAAGATTCTATATCTTTAATCTACCAAAAAGCTGAATTACTATAAGAGCTGAACTTTTTCATCGAAAACACTTAAACCTGCGGCTTCTAGAGTTAAATTTGCCTTCTGTGCTGTCTAAATTTCTGGGGCCATTATATCCAGACGATGGAATGACAAAATGGTTAAAGGATTTTTTATTTTAGGGAAGAAATTTTTAGTATATTTTTGTAATAAATCCTGAGCGATATGATAATTGTTACTATAATGAACATAGGTCTTCCAGAAATGAATGTTTTTACCTGGAGCTTTCTGTTATACTTTTGTATTTGAACATATCATGTTGAACCGGCTTATTCCTGATGGATAGGCAGCCAGATGGTAAAGGTACTGCCCCGGCCCCACTCGCTTTCTACTGATATTTCACCCTGGTGTTCCTGTGCGATCCATTGGGCGATGGACAGTCCCAAACCGGTGCCGCCGCGTTCGCGGGCCGTGTCCCCCCTGTAGAAGCGTTCAAAAATATGCGGCAGGTCTTCTTCTTTAATCCCCTGGCCGGTGTCCGTGACGCTGATACCAACTTTATTGCCTGCGCTGGCGGCAGTCAGTTCCACGCGCCCGCCGGCAGGAGTGTACTTAAATGCATTGTCCAGCAGGATTAACAGGGCCTGCTGCAGGTAATCCTTATTGGCAAACACCTTAACCTCATCCAAAGTCTTGTCGGTATTCCTGACAAATTGGACCGCTCCCGCGCGCTTGCGGGCAATTGCCGCAGCGTCGTTCAGCAGCGAACCCAGTGATATGAGCTTCTTTTCCAGCTGCAACCCGGCATCTGCCCGGGCCAAAGCCAGCATGTCTTCCACCAGCCGGGTCATGCGCTGAATTTCCTCGTGGATGTCATTGAGGGTTTCTTCACGGAGTTTGGCGTCGGCATCGCCGAGCCTCTTTAAAAATTCCACGTTGCCGCTGATGGTGGTTAATGGACTGCGCAGCTCGTGGGAGGCATCGGCAACGAAACGTTGCTGTGCCGAATAGGTTTTTTGCAGGCGGTTATAGACCCTTTCCAGGCGGGCCAGCATGGAATTAAAGGTGGTGGTCAGTTTCCCAATTTCGTCATTGGGCCCGGAATAAGCGATACGCCGGTTGAGGTCTTCGCTGCTCTCAATTTCCGCTGCTGTTTTGGTCACCTTATCTATCGGGCGCAGCGCCGCGCGTGCCAGCAGGGAGCCGACGCTGGCCGCCGCGAAAAGAGTAATAATTATCCCGACAATCAAGAGAAAACGCAGACGTGACAGGGTTGTTTCCACCTGGGCTAGAGACCGGCCAACCTGCAGGATACCGATAAAATGCCCGTCGGCAATCAGGGGAACGTTATACAGGCGAATTTTGCTTCCCGATACAGCCACCGTTTCATAAAACCCGCTTCCTTTACGTGCCAGGGAGACGGTTTCCCTGGAAAGTGGGAGTGTTCGGGTACCCAGGTTGTCCGAACGGGCTCTGATGCGCCCTTTATTATCAAGAATTTGCAGAAAGGTATCCGGGGTGGCAAAAACGTCTACGTTTGGCAGTATCAGTTCCTTATAGGGAATAAAAAAAGATTCGATAATCTGGGTGGAATCCAAAACCTGGTCCGCTTTTTGGGCTAGAGACTGGTCCACCTCTTGAATCAGATTGGCAAACAGCGTGTAGTACAGTATCAGTCCGAAAAGAATCATGGTTGCTCCAAATACGGAGCTGTACCAGAGCGTCAGCCGGGTTCGTATGGACATAACTAATGGGCCTCCCTTAAACTGTATCCCACCCCGCGAATGGTGTGTATCAGGCGTGGTTCCCCGCTGGCTTCAAGCTTCTGCCGCAACATGTTTACATATACCTCCAGCACGTTGGATTCGCCGCTGTAGTCGTGCCCCCATACTGCATCCATGATTTGTTCCTTGGTAAGCACCTGCCTGGGGTTGCGCATGAAGAACAGCAGAAGTTCGTATTCCTTGGCGGTTAGGTTGATTTCCCGGTTTCCCCGTTTGATTTCCCTGGTGCCAGTGTCCAGCATCAGGTCGCTAAAGTGCAGCCTGTTTTTTTGCCGGTCGGGTTTTACCCGGCGCAGTTGGGCGCGTATTCGGGCTAGCAGTTCCTCCAGGGAAAACGGTTTTACCAGGTAATCGTCCGCACCGGCATCCAAACCGGTTACCCGGTCGGAAACATCGTCTTTAGCAGTGAGCATGAGAATAGGGACGTTACTGGTTTTGCGCAGCTGGCGGCACACTTCGATGCCGTCCATTCCCGGCATCATGATGTCCAGGATGATTAGGTCAGGTGACTGCTGTTCTACCAGGTTGAGCCCGGTGATGCCGTCGTTGGCGGTAAGCACTTCATAACCTTCGTAAATCAGGCTGCGGCGTAAAAATGTCGTTATTTTTTTATCGTCGTCAATAACCAGTATTGTTGCTTTCACGGCGTGCTCTCTCCTGTCACAATTATTCTCACCTATAATTCTATCAATAACCGTTCGCGCGTCAAACAGGCGAATATTAGGTCAACAAAAAGGGAACTCCCGGACAAACCTGCGGGAGTTCTCCTGGCAATTCAGCACCGTTATTTCTTTTCTCCTATGACAACGGTTTTATAAATGGTTCTGCCGTCGCGCTGGACCAACAGTATTTTTTTCTCTCCTATTTTGCTGTCTTTTATCATTTCCACCAGGTCCTCGGGATTTTTGACCTTCTTCCCGTCAAACTCCAGGATGATATCTCCGCGTTGCAAGCCGGCTTTGTCCGCCGGGCTGTCTGGTATAACGTGCGCTATCAGGGCGCCGTCTGTGCTTTCCATCTGGAAGTATTCCGCCAGGTCTTTTGTAAGTGTTTGGAGGTAAACTCCCAAGTAGGGTCTAACCACGTGCCCTTTTTCTATTAGCTCCGTCAGCACGTCTTTAACCGTGCTGGTCGGGATGGCAAAGCCAATTCCCTGGGCTCTGGCGTTGATGGCCGTATTGATACCGACCACTTCACCCTGCATATTCAACAGTGGGCCGCCGCTGTTGCCTGGGTTAATGGAGGCATCGGTTTGGAGCAGGTTTTTGTAATGGCGGTCGTCAATATTTACCGGGCGCCCCTTGGCGCTGATGACACCGACAGTTACGGTGTGGTCAAGACCGTACGGGTTACCGATGGCTATCACCCAGTCACCGACTTTTGCTCTGGCTGAGTCGCCTAGTTTCAATACCGGCAAATCTTTATCCACATTTACTTTTAATACTGCTAAGTCCAGCTCGTGGTCTGAACCGACCAGTTCAGCCTGTACGGGTTCCTGGAAACCGACGATTTTCACTTTTATTTCATCGGCACCGGCTACCACATGCTCATTGGTGAGGATGTAGCCTTCTTTGGAAATGATGAAGCCGGACCCGATTCCCTGGCGGGTCTGCGGCTGACGGTGAAAGAAAAAATCGTCACCGAAAAATTCACGGAAAAATGGATCGTCAAAGTAGTAAGGTCTTTCATTTCCCCGGGTGAAGGTTTCAATCTTTACTACTGCCGGTCCTACCTGCTCCACAATTTTGGCGACGCTTTGCTGTCCGGTTTCGACGGGGATTGGCGGTGTTTGTACCGCAGACTGCGGTGTCATTCCCTCTTTAGGATGAGTCAGTTCCTGTACTGTCATGTTGCTGGCAAAAACCACCAGGGAGCCGCCCAGAATTATTCCGCTTAAAAAGATTAAAGTAAGAAAAATGTTAAATGAACGTATTTTTGGGAATTTCACTTTAATCACTCTCCTTACACAAGTAGATTACGCTCTTATTTCCTGACGCATAAATATGATATAAGCGGCAGCAAAGCAAAAGCATGCGGCACCCTCCTCCTGTCTATTTTGTTTTTTGTATAGTGTAAGGAACAAAACTTAAAATTAGCTTAAAATAATTATAATTTTTGATAAAAATTGCTGGGAAAATAAATAATGCCCAGCGGTTTAACGCTGGGCGTCTGGAGCTTTCGTTATTCTGCATTTCGCAGGAACTGTTTGATTTCCTCGGTATTGGGTACCCGGCCGGATACCACGACTTTGCCGTTTATCACCAGTGCCGGCGTGGACATTACGCCAAATTTCATGATTTCTGCCATATCTTCTACTTTTTGAATATCGGCATCCATACCCAGTTCGGCAGCGGCGTTAAAAACGTTTTGCTCCAGCTTCTGGCAGTTGGCACAGCCTGATCCTAAAACTCTGATTTCCATGTTTCCACCTCCTTATTTAAAGGATAAAGTTAAACAGGTAGCCAACGAAGATAATGCTTACCCCGGTGATTGAGACAAAGATGCCGATTAGCTGGGGTTTGATAACTTTACGCAAGATAATTATTTCCGGCAGGGAAAGTGCCGTGATTGCCATCATGAATGCCAGGGCGGTACCCACGGCGACACCTTTCTCGATTAGTGCCTCAATAATGGGAATGGTACCAATGGCATTGGAGTACAGGGGAATACCCAAGGCCACACCTACAAATACTGCCAGGGGATTATCTTTTCCGGCGTATTGAGCCAGCAGGTTTTCCGGGGCATAGCCGTGAATTGCCGCCCCAATGGCAATGCCGATTAAAACAAAGATCCAGACTCGCTTGACAATATCTTTTACGTTATCTTTAGCAAATTTTGCCCGATCCCTCCAGGTCATTTTTTGCACTTCACTCTGTCCTACAGCAATCTGGAATACGTATTCTTCCACGTATTTTTCCAGCCCCAGCTTGCCGATTAGGATGCCGCCAAAGGTACCGATAAGCACACCAGCGGTCACGTAAATAACAGCAATTTTCAGCCCGAAAAGACCGATGAGCATGACCAGAGCTACCTCGTTGACGATGGGCGAGGTAATAAGGAAGGAAAAGGTTACACCCAGGGGTATTCCCGCCTCCACAAAGCCAATAAAGAGAGGGACGGAAGAACAGGAGCAAAAGGGTGTAACAATTCCCAGCAGGGACGCCATCAGGTGGGCCACGGACCCGCTGAACCTGCTCAGCACCTGCCTGGTTTTTTCCGGTGGAAAGAAACTGCGGATGTAGGAAATAGCAAAAATCATCAGGCTTAACAACAGGATTATTTTCAAAGAGTCATAGATGAAGAAATGAATACTCTCACCCAGACGGGTAGCCGTGCTGAGACCGAATACTTTTTCAACTAATATTTTAATCAAATTATACAGCATTTTTTATCACCCCTTAAAAGTATATTCGCAAATACTTATATACTACTTCTAACATCATACTTTATTTACTCCAATTTAGCAAGGGGTGTGATAGGATTTTTAGGTGAAAAGTTGTGAGAAAATATTAAAGGAGCTTGTTCGATAAGTTATTTTAAGGGCCATCGCTCTTTTATCATTTGGATTTATGTTTGGAAATGTTTAATGTTTGGGTGTTCAGTAACGGGGATGGAGCATAGTGCAGGAGAGGAAGGAAAAATATCATACAGGCAGGGAGGCCACAGCAGATAAGGAAATGCAAGATGGACTTGTCAACCAGCGTGCCTTGGTGTATAATTAATTGGCAAGTTAAAAGTGAAAGTCTCCAATGCCTTAGGGGAGTAGTTTCGCAGGGTGATATCAACAAACTGGTCAATCGGGCCTGGTATCACCGGCAATGTGTGATTGCCAAACGAGACCTACGGCAGGTACTTTTGTACCTGCAGGTCTCGTTTTTTATATGGGAAAATTAAAGGGAGGATGGTAATTTATGAGTGTGTTGTGGACCGCAACGATTTTTGTGGTGCTGGCAGAAATGGGCGACAAGACCCAGCTACTGGGAATGGCTTTTGCCACTCGTTTCAGGGCCAGGACGGTGTTGGCAGGGGTGTTGGTGGCTACCCTGTTAAACCATTTTTTGGCTGTAGCTTTTGGAAACTACCTGACAACCATCATACCTTTGAAATATGTCCAAATTACGGCAGCCGTCTCCTTTGTCATTTTCGGCCTGTGGACAATAAGGGGGGACAAACTAGAAGGTGAAGACAAGAAGAATTATTTTAGTCCCTTTTGGACGGTAACCATTGTGTTTTTTATAGCTGAAATGGGTGACAAAACCCAGCTGGCCAGTATAGCCCTGGCGGCCAAGTACCAGTCTTTTTGGTGGGTTTTGCTGGGTACTACCCTGGGAATGATGATTTCAAATATTATTGGCATTTTGGCCGGAGTGGTCTTTGGCAAAAAGATTCCGGAAAAGGTGGTAAAATTTGTATCAGCGACAATTTTCATACTGTTTGGTTACCTGGGACTTCTGGAATATATTTCTGACCCTGTTATCAAAACATGGGTCCTAGCTGCCATCAGTATTATAGTTGCCGGGTACATTTATTGGCTATCAGCCAGAGTAAGAAAAGGCAAAAGAGACCAGGAAAGCTGACGCCGTTTGCAACAGTAGACTAACTGCCAGCCGGGCAGGGGGCCGAACAGCAGCAAAGGTGCCGCATTCAAGCAAGCACCTGTGCGGGGCTTCCTGCCCGGACAATTCGTCCTTCTTTCAATACCACCACGCTGTCGGCTATACTCAAGGCATCTTCCTTATCATGCGTGACAAGGATGGAAGTTATGCCCGTACATTTCAATATGTGTTTTAACTGCTCCCGAATTTTCTTCTGCAGGTCTGCGTCCAGGTTGCTGAAAGGCTCATCAAGCAAAAGCAGAGAAGGTTTGGGCGCCAAAGCCCGTGCCAGGGCTACTCTCTGCTGTTGTCCACCGCTTAATTCGTAAGGATACCTGTCTTTAAACTTTTCTAAACTTACCAGTTCCAAAACTTCAGCCAGCCTTTCTTTTTTTTCCTTATTTGTTAACCGTTTCAAGCCAAATGTAATGTTTTGTGCCACTGTCATGTGAGGAAACAAGGCATAATCTTGAAAAACCATGCCAATATCTCTCTTTTCAGGAGCAATAAAGGTGCTGTCATCCACCATTACTTTATTGTTTACCTTTATTACCCCGCTCAGGGGTATTTCCAGGCCGGCAATGAGTCTGAGAACGGTGCTTTTCCCGCTGCCGCTTTCGCCCACAATAGAAACTGTTTCTCCTTTTTCCATGTCAAGTGAAAAATCTACCACGGTAGTTTCCCGGGAAGCTTTATATTTGAAGTTCAAATTCTTTATCTCAACGTACATTCAGGATTCCTCCCTGTCACCTATTTTGTAGAAAAAGTAGACGGAAACGGCGCTTATAATGATGATAATGAGAGAAGATATGGCGGCCTCGTGTATCATTTCATCACCGGCATATTCAAAGGATTTGGTGGCCAGAGTATCAAAGTTAAATGGACGCAGTATCAGCGTAAGGGGCAGTTCCTTCAAAATGTCTATAAAGACAAGCACCAGGCCGCTGATGATAGCAGGCTGGAGCATTTTAAGCTCTACCTTGAAAAACGTCTGTGTTACATTCATGCCTAGGGTTCTGGAAGCTTCCAAAAACTTTCTTCCTATTCTTGCAAACCCGGCTTCAATGGCATTATAGCCTATGGCCAAGAATCTTATGATGTAAGCAAAGGTGAGCATGGCCATGCTTGTGCTCAGCACCAGCTTGCTGGAGTTTTCGCTTATCATGTGGTAAAGCCAGACCAGCCTCCTGTCCAGACCGACGAAAAACACGATTACTCCCATTGCTATGACAGAGCCGGGGATGGAATAGCCCAGTGTTGTAATTTTTGAGTATATTTTGGAAATCAGCCCGTCGTTCAGTCTGCAGTAATTGGCAATTACCACTGCGATAGCAATGACCAATACCGATGAAACCAGAGCGGCTGAAAGAGAATTAATAATGAGCACCCAGAACTTCACGTGTAAAACTTTCTGGTACGCGAGAAAAGCCCAGTAAACCAGCTGTAAGGTCGGGATTAAAAAACTCAGACTAAAAACAGTAAAGCAGTAGACAAAGGCTCCAGCTGCTTTCATGCCCTGGAGCTTCAGCGGGGTGATGGGTCTGACCTTTGACGTGGTGTAGCTGAATTTTTTCCTGCCCCGGAGCAGGTTTTCCATTAGAAGAACAGCAAAAACCATAAACATCAGTATGGCAGCCAGTTTTACGGCTGAATCTATATCCCCCAAGGCAAACCAGGTCTTGAAAATGGCAGTGCTGAATGTTACTATTCCGAAATACTTTACAACACCGTAGTCATTCAGCACTTCAAGTATAACCAGGCTGACCCCGCCCAATATGGCTGTCCTTGATAACGGCAGTATCACGTAGAAAAATATCTCCAGAGGGCTCCTGCCCAGCATCCGGGAGTTTTCTATTAGAGACGCAGACTGCTTTTCCAGGAAGGATTTCGTGATGATATAGACGTAGGGATACAGGAATGCGGTAAATATGAACACGGCTCCTTCCATGGACATAATATTGAAATATTTTTGATTTACACTGATCTTTAGAGAGTTTCGCAAGAAAGTCTGAATGACGCCCGTGTAGTTCAGCAGGCCATCGTATGTATAAGCTGCGATATAAGGCGGTATGGCCAGCGGCAGTATCAACCCCCACTTAAAAAACTTGCGAAACGGGAATTCAAATACGGATACCAGCCAGGCAAGGGTTGTACCCAAAAGCACGGTAAACAGGCCCGTAAATGCCACCAGCGTCAAAGAATTTATGATGTAATCTTTCAAAAGGTATTCCTTGATATGATACCAGTTTTCATTTCCCGGCTTAAGCGCGTTTATTAAAATGTTAACATTAGGCGCCAGGATTAAGAGCACAAAAATCAGACTTAGCAGCGCCCAGGTATTTAAATATGTTGCTTTCAGCCTGCTGGTCTTAAACAATGTTGAACACTTCCTTTGTTCTTGATAAAAAACTTATTGTGCATGAGAAAATGCATGGTCATGGTTTGGCTTCTCGTAGAACCGGGAAAAAGGCAGCCTTAAGCTGCCTTTGGTTCTACTTCCAACCAACCTCGTTGAAAATCTTCACTGCCTCATCGTTATACTCGCCCAGTTTGGATAACTGAATGTCCTGTGGCTTGAAATCGCCCCATGATTTCAGCAGTTCGGACGGTTCCACTGAAGGGTTGGCAGGATACTCGAAGTTGGCTTCCGCAAATAACTTTTGTGCTTTTTCGCTCGCGAGAAATTCCATGAGTTTTATGGCGTTTTCCTTGTTCTTGGCATATTTGGTCAGTCCGATACCGCTGACGTTTATGTGAGTCCCCGTAGTATCCTGATTGGGGAAAAACACGCCAACGCTTTTGGCCGCTTTTACCTCTTCAGGATTCGAAGAATTTAACATTTTTCCGATGTAGTAAGTATTCATGATAGCGATATCGCCTACTCCTGCAGCCACTGCAATGGCCTGGGCCCGGTCATTTCCCTTGGGCTCTCTTGCCATATTTTCCACGATGCCTCTTGCCCATTGCTTGGCCTGCTCTCTTCCGTTTATTGCTATAAACGAAGCGAGGAGAGATTGATTGTAAACATTAGATGACGAGCGAACCAGAATTTTTCCTTTCCACTTCGGATTGGTCAGATCTTCATAAGTTGACAGCTCGGAAGGGCTGACCCTGTCCTTAGCATATACAATCACCCTGCCCCTGACAGTTAACCCGAACCATTGATTGTCTATATCTCTCAAGTTTTCCGGAATATTTTTGAACAGCACGTCACTCTCAACCGGCTGCAGTAACCCTTTTACCTTGGCCCTATGTAATCTGGCCGCGTCCGCTGTGATTAGCAGATCTGCCTGGGTGTCTTTGCCTTCTCTTGCCAGCCTTTCAATCAGTTCGTCGGAATCTCCTTTAACCACATTGACTTTGATGCCGGTTTCTTCGGTGAACATGTCAAATATCTGCTGGTCGGTATCATAGTGCCTGTTTGTGTAAAGATTTACAACTCCTTTATCTTCACTGTTCCCTGCGGTGTTAGATGTTTCTTCTTGACTGCTTGCTTCTCCTTCACTTTTTTGTTTGCTGGAACCATCCTGTGGGGTGGCCGTGCAGCCGGCAAGCGTTCCGGCCAACAGCAACACTATCAGACCAAATGTGATAAAGAATAGAATTTTTTTCATGTGGTAGACCTCCTTTAAAATTAGTATTGATTGAAAGCGATTTTCAATAAAGAAGTATAGTTGATAACTATTCTCAAGTCAAGAAAAAATTATAAAATTTTTTCTGTATTTTTAGAGGGAAGAATAAATGGCGAATCTACAGCAGGATTTACATGTCTGCTCGAAGTTTTTTTATATTCTGGCATGTTGCTTGACAGATAATGGTAGGTGTAATAAACTCTAGGTGAGGGCATATTAGCATATGCTTAATTAATAAAGAGGAGGAGGGCGGTTGAAAAATTTGGAAAAGATTTTTAAAGCTTTAGGGCAGGCTACGCGGTTGAAAATGGTATTTCTTCTTAGTGAGCAGGAATTGTGCGTTTGTGAGCTGGAGCATATCCTGCAGGTCAGCCAATCTGCCATATCCCAGCATATGCGAATTTTAAAGGCTGCTGATTTGGTCAATGAAGAACGGCGGGGTCAGTGGGTATTTTATTCCCTAAATAAGCAGGTATTAAGTGAGCAACTGCAGGATTTTCTGAAACTGCTGGACATGGGTTTAAAAGCAGAAGGCAGGATGGCGGAAGAACTTGAGCGGCTGCAGTATTTACAGGAAAATCCTATCGTGGAGTGCCGTATCCAAAATTAAATTACGATGAAAGATAAAATAGGCCCGATTAGGGAGGTAACTGCAGCCATGCAAGTAAGAATTACCCCTGAAGCAGCAGAATATATCAGAGAACAGGGTTTGCACCTGGTTATTTTCTGTGGCCAGTACAGCGGCTGTCTTGTCGGTTCGGTTCCCGCGCTCATGAACTAAAATAACACCACAAGGAGGGGAAATTATATGCCTGAAGGAGCAACGAAAAAACTTTCATTACTGGACCGTTTTTTGACTTTATGGATCTTTTTGGCCATGGCTTTAGGGGTGGGGATTGGCTATGTTTTTCCGGGACTTGCCAATGTGCTGGACCGCATGTCCGTCGGCACCACATCCATACCCATTGCCATCGGCTTGATTGTCATGATGTACCCGCCCCTGGCGAAGGTCAGGTACAATGAACTGCCCCAGGTGTTTAAGAACACTAAAGTGTTGGGCCTGTCACTGGTTCAGAATTGGATTATCGGACCGATTTTGATGTTTATTCTGGCCATCGTATTTCTAAATGATTTTCCCGAGTACATGGTGGGGTTAATCCTGATCGGCCTGGCCCGCTGTATTGCCATGGTGATTGTCTGGAACAGCCTGGCTGACGGCGACAGTGAGTATGCTGCGGCTTTGGTGGCATTTAACTCCGTTTTTCAGGTTTTATTCTATTCGGTTTATGCTTATATCTTTATTACCCTGTTGCCTGACTTATTCGGTTTTCAGGGCATGGAAGTGGACATAACCATCGGCGAAGTGGCCAAAAGTGTGGCCATCTACCTGGGTATACCTTTTGCTGCCGGATTTTTAACCCGGGCTATCTTAGCTCCCATGAAAGGCGAGGAATGGTACGAAAAAAACTTTGTCCCCAAAATCAGCCCGCTGGCACTGATAGCCCTGTTGTTTACAATTGTCATTATGTTTTCCCTGAAAGGCAGTGTCATCGTGCAGCTGCCCATGGACGTGGTGCGTATCGCAATACCATTAATAATTTATTTTGTTATTATGTTTTTGGCTTCATTCTTTATTAGCATGCGCTTGGGCGTTAACTACCAGCAGACTACCAGTCTTTCCTTCACTGCAGCCAGCAATAACTTTGAGCTGGCTATTGCAGTGGCAGTGGCGGTGTTTGGGATTAACTCCGGCCAGGCGTTTGCCGCGGTCATCGGGCCCCTGATTGAGGTACCGGTAATGATCGGCCTGGTAAACGTGGCTCTTGGGTTCAAGAAAAAATATTACTCACAATCTGCACAGTAACTTTACTAAAATTTGAGGTGACAAACAGTGAAGCTAGCGGTTTTTGCTGACGTGCACAGCAACATTGAGGCTTTGCGGGCAGTGCTGGAAGATATGAAAAAGCATCCGGTTGACAAAATTATCTGTGCCGGCGATTTGGTGGGGTATGCGCCCTTTCCCAACGAAGTTATCAATGTGATAAGAGAAGAGGGGATTCCCACCGTGATGGGCAATTATGATGACGGCGTGGGCTACATGCGCCTCATTTGCGGTTGTGATTACAAAGATGAGTATGCTCAAAGATTGGGTGAGCAGTCAATTGCCTGGACAAAACAGAAAACTACGGAGGATAACAAGGAATTTTTGCGCCGGCTGCCCCGGAAAATCAGATTCAATACCGGTGGCTACGAAGTGCTTGTGGTTCACGGCAGTCCCAGAAGATTGAACGAGTACCTTCATGAAGATGTGGCTGATGACTACTTACTGCAACTAATGAATGAATCCCGGTGCGATGTGCTGATTTGCGGTCATACGCACAAACCGTACTTTAAGAACCTTGCTGCAGGGAAATATGTTGTCAATGTAGGCAGTGTCGGGAAACCCAAGCACGGCAGTCCCAACGCGGTATATGCACTGGTTGACATCGGGGAGGAAGTGGCAGCTGAATTCAGGGAAGTTCCTTACGATTATGAAGCGGTGGCGCAGGCGATTGAAAAGAGCACGCTCCCCAGCGAGTTTTCCGAGTTAATTCGCAAAGGGACAGGTTAAAAGGTCACAAAAATAAGCGCCCTAACCTCAGGGCGCTTTAATTTTTTAGGTATTTTAGTCGTGCTGTATGTGTTCCAGGGCCTGGTTAAAAAGGGAGCTGACGTGCTCGTCATCAATGGAGTAGTAGACGTTTTTTCCCTCTTTGCGGTATTTCACCAGCCTGGCGTTTCGCAAAACGCGAAGCTGGTGGGAAACTGCCGAAGTACTCATTTGGAGTACTGCTGACAGGTCACAGACACACAGCTCACTTTGCAATAAAGCCTGTAAAATTTTAATCCTTGTACGGTCACCGAGGACCTTAAAAATTTCCGCCATGTAGGTAACTTCTGTTTCAGGCAACATTTTACTTTTAACCTTGTTTACCGCTTCGGCATCAAAACAGAACACTTCGCAGGTATCTTGCTTGTGTTTCAACAGGCCCCACTCCCGGAAAAATTAATGTTTGAATAACAGTTCAACTGCTCATGATGATTATATTAAACCATGTCAAATACGTCAATATTAGGCACCACAGAGCATTATAAACATTACAGGCAGGTCAAGGATAGAAAATGTAATTTAAGTGCAAACTAGGTGAAGGAAGGAGTCCCTTCCATTGTCATCGGGATTCGGTATATTCACGACCACGTGGGTACCGCTCGCCTTGACGATTATCAAAACGCCGTGGAACTAATCTTGAACTTGATAAAGAAAATAGATGCAAACGTTGTCGCGGAATTAGAAGATAACTTGTAATATAGCAGCAAAAAACTTGCTGAAATCATGACCGGTGACTCAGCAGGTTTTTTCGTCTTACTATTATACTGGAAGCTAAATTGGTCCCTTATATCTTAAAGCTCTTGTGGCATTTAATATTGCCAACAGGGCAACGCCCACGTCGGCAAAAACTGCCTCCCACATGGTAGCCATACCCAATGCACCGAGAGCAACAAATACTACCTTGACACCCAGTGCCAGAACAATGTTCTGGATGATTATTTTTTTGGTGTGCCGGGCTACACCGACAGCCGTGGCAAGTTTGGAGGGTGCATCATCCATGATGACAACGTCTGCGGCTTCAATGGCCGCGTCAGAACCCAAGCTGCCCATAGCAATACCGATATCCGCCCGGGTTATCACGGGCGCGTCATTGATGCCGTCCCCTACAAATGCCAGCTTTGCCTTATCTTTGTTGATTTCACCCATTAACTCTTCCACTTTGGTCACTTTATCTTCCGGAAGCAGGTTGGCATAGAACTGGTCCATTCCCAGTTTTGCAGCAACCTGTTTGGCTGCGGATACGTCATCGCCGGTCAGCATAACGGTACGCTTCACACCCAGCTGCTTCAATTGTTTTAACGTCTCTGCAGCATCTTCTTTAATTTCGTCGGAAATTATGATGTACCCGGCAAAAGTACGGTTGACTGCAATGTAAACCACTGTTCCTTCCACATCACAGTCGTCATGTGCAATATTTTCCCGGTGAAGCAGGTGGTCATTACCGGCTATAATTTCCTTTCCCTGGTAAATCGCTTTAATGCCGTGACCGGAAATTTCTTCATAGTGTTCTATTTGGTCGGTGTCAATTTCACCTGTATAAGCTTCCATTATTGATTTGGCAATAGGGTGATTGGAGTTGACCTCCGCAATAGCAGCGTATTCCAGTACTTCATTTTCGGAAAAACCGTTTTTAGCCTTGATATCGGTAACGCGGAAAACCCCTTTGGTTAACGTGCCGGTTTTGTCCAGCACCACTGTATGCAGTTCTGTCAAGGCTTCCAGGAAGTTTGCTCCTTTGATCAGGATGCCTTTTCTAGAAGCCCCGCCGATGCCGCCAAAATACCCCAGAGGAATGGATACTACCAGAGCGCAGGGACAGGAAATAACCAGCAGGATCAAGGCCCGATATGTCCACCGGGAAAAGGTGGCCCCGGGTATTACCAGCGGGGGAATAACAGCCAGAGCCAATGCTGCGAGAACCACAACCGGTGTATAATAACGGGAAAATCTGGTAATAAATTGTTCTGTGCGCGCTTTTCTGCTGCCGGCGTTTTCCACCAGGTCTAAAATTTTGGCTACGGAGGATTCTTCGAAGGTCTTGGTAACCTTAACTGTTAATAAACCGCTGGTGTTTACCATTCCTGCCAGTATTTTCTCTCCCGGTTGCGCTTTTCTGGGCACGGACTCACCGGTCAGGGCAGAAGTATCCAGAAAAGAGGAGCCTTCCTGGACCACCCCGTCCAGCGGCACTTTTTCTCCAGGCTTGATAACTATCAGGTCGCCTACGTTGACCGTTTCCGGGGGGACTTTTTGCAGTTTGCCGTTTACCTTAAGATTGGCATAATCAGGCCTGATATCCATCAATTCTTTGATGGAGCGGCGTGAACGGTTTACGGCCAGGTCCTGGAAAAACTCTCCCACATAGTAAAACAGCATGACACCCACTGCTTCCGGCAACTGGTGAATGGCGATGGCACCGCCGGTGGCTACAGTCATCAAAAAGTTTTCGTCAAATACGTTTCCATTGAAAATATTGGTCACAGCTGCCGTGATCACGGGCCATCCCACCAGCAAGTAAGCTGTCAGTAAGACCGCATATTCAGCTGCGGCAAACGGAGTGTTGTGCAGTGCCGGCTTAAACACCAAACCGATTATCAATAAAATGAAGGAAATTCCCATGACAATTAACGGTTTCTTGATACCCTGGATCCCCTGGCTGTCTCCGGTGTTTTCCCTATCTTCATTGGCAGCTGCTTCCAATACGACACCGGGCTCAATGGACCGGATTATCTGCTGTGCCTGCCGTGCATATTTTGGATCAAGCATAACGGTTCCGGCAGCGAAGTTGACAGAGGTACTTTCCAATCCTTCGACTTGCTTCAAGGAACGTTCAATTTTTTCAGCACAGCTTGCACAGTCCAGCCCCTTGAGCCGGTATTTTTTTAACTGTTGTTTTGCCGGTACCAGTTTGACGCCGGGCTCTATGCGATCAATAATATTCTGTGCCCTGGCGACATCTTTCTCTTTTAAAAAAACCGTTTTTGCTGCAAAGTTGATAACTACGTAACCCATTCCTTCATCATGCATGGCTTGTTCAATCTTGGCCGTGCAACTGGCACAGTTAAGTCCTTTTAACAAGTATTTGTTTGTCTGTGACTTTTGCTGACTAAGAGAAACCTGCAAGTTAAGCCCTCCCCGGGAAATTATAAAATTTATTAATTGAATAATTATTCAAATGTTCTAGACAAAATATATCATTATTTGAATTTTCCTGTCAAGAAAAAAATTTTAGGTTTTTGTGCTGTCAAAAAAAGCAAAAAGACCTCTGCGTTCCAGAGGTCCTTCAACTCCTTACTTACTGTTATTATCGCCGGCTTTTTTGTGGCTGCTATAACATTTGACACACAGGTAGCAGAGTTCATCATTTTCCGCCATTATGATTACCGCTTCCGGTTTGCCGCATTTGGAGCAGATCAAAGTATCCTCTCCTCTTTATTAAAAATTAATTAAAAACTGGCGTTTGCTACGTTAAGTTTAGCGTAAACTTGTGAGAAATCTGTGAGAAAAATATAAAAAAACATTGAGAATATAAGTATTCTCCAGCACCACAGTAAAATTTGTTAAGTCATATAATACCAGTAGAAAATGCCAGTAAACCCTGCTTATGCAAGAAAAATACCTTATAATAGAGATAGAAGGTAGTCTTTGCCTAAATCTCAAATAAAAGGAGAAAAAATGCAAGGCAAGAATACCACAAAATCCACATTTAATCAATTCTTTAGCCCGATTTTTATGTATTTTAAACAGCTTACTGACTTGGAGGTTGATAAGTATGTCAAGAAATTGGAAACTGTACAGCTAATCCAATTAATCGCCTATGCTCAATTGGAACAGCAACGAGGATTGCGGGACATTAGCAATAACCTAAACAACGATGAGTTTCAGTCAGGCAATTAATCTTAATTCTATCAGTGTCTTTCAAATTTCCCGCAGACTTTGAGCTAAGCAAATATCATTGGAATAATGTGGATGGAAACTACCCTTATGTGGCTGCTCCTTTGACGCCAGGTGAACAAACAAGATGTAAAATTTATTCAAAATGCAGTGAGGGTGCCAGTTTTTTAAATTCGCGGTTGTTAATTGACAGAATCTTTTTTGCAACGCTAGTGACTGTAAATATAATACAAACGTAAGAAGGGGTGTCACTGCATTGACTAGCCGCTGGTTGCTGATGTTGGTGCTTTTTCTGTTGCTGTCTTTGGTTGTTGACGGCTGTGGGGAAACAGGACAGTACCCGTACATTGACTTTAATGATACCGAGCAGGTACAAAACGTTGCGAAAAAATCGGAGGATATGCCGCTACGGGTAGCTCTAGCAGCCATGACGTCAACGAAAAGCAGTATTTCATATTATGAAGAGCTGCTGGACCTGCTGTCAAAGACCCTGAACCGGCCGGTAAAGTTGATCCAAAGAAACACCTACGCCGAGGTTAATCAGTTGCTCCGTACCGGGCAGATAGACGTGGCGTTTATCTGTACTTACTCATATGTTACGGGTCACGACCAGTTTGGACTGGAGCTAGTTGCCGCGCCGGTTAAAAATGGCGAACCGAAATATCAATCGTACATTATCGTTCGCCGTGATAGCGGTATTGAGTCCTTTGCGGATTTAAAAGGTAAGAAGTTTGCGTTTACCGATCCCATGTCCACCACGGGTTACTTGTATCCCATGTCCTTATTGAAGAAACAGTATAACAGCTCTCCGGAGAAATTTTTTGCCGATTATATTTTTACTTTCAGTCATGATAATTCCATCAAAGCTGTCAGCCATGGAATAGTGGACGGTGCTGCGGTGGAAAGCCTTGTATTTAAACACATGGCTGAGAATGAACCGGAAGTTACAAGCAAGGTAAAGATTATTAAAAAGTCCAGTGAATTTGCTTCACCCCCTGTTGTTGCCCGCCCCGGACTGGATAAATCATTGAAGCGGCAGTTGGTCAGGTTTCTCACCACCCTGGACGATACGGAGCAGGGAAGAAAGATACTGGCCAAGATGGGGCTGGAGGAGTTCCGTCAGATTGACGATGCTGCCTATGATTCAGTGCGCGCTTTAGGAAGGGAATTGAGATAGATGAAGGACAGGTTTCCCATCCGTTTATTCCGCAAGTTTTTCAATTTGGTTGGCGTTAAAGCAAAAATTATGGGTATTGCCGTACTGCTGGTGCTGTTGCTGGGGACGCTGTTAATCTGGCAGGCGGAAAATACCTTTTCCCGAGTGTTGCGGCAGGATTTAACCAAGCAGGGGGTATCTTTGGGAAATTACCTGGCAGCCCGCAGTGAAAACCTCTTACTGACCAACAATATTTATGCACTGCACGAATTAATCAGGGATACTATGGCCAATAACTCGGAAGTTGCCTATATATTTATCACTGATTCTGAGGGACAGGTTGTGATTGACAGCTTTGACCGCGGCATTCCCAAGGGGTTGAAAACGTTTAATAAGGTGGCTGAAGGTGAAAAATACAGCCAACGAACCTTTGCAACCCGGGAAGGACTGATTCAGGACATTGCCGTACCAATTTTGGACGGAAAGGCTGGTCAAATTCGCTTGGGTTTGTCGGAAAAGGGAATAGTGCTTACTATTGAAAAACTGCTTACGAGGCTCTGGACAAGTACCGTGATTATTTCACTTGTTGGTGTGTTAATCGCTTTTCTTTTATCCACATTGATAACCAATCCACTGCATGAACTGGTAATTGCGGCGAAAAACATTGGTGAGGGAAGGTTGGATTACCGGGTGTCCTTGGACTGGGCCCGGGACGAACTGGGACATTTGGCCAAAGCTTTTAACGAAATGGCCGGCAAACTGCAAAAAGCGGAACAGGAAAGAGAGGAATTGTGGCAGGAAGTGATGCATAAGGAGAAAATGAGACGTTTTCTTCTTAACAAAGTAATTACGGCTCAGGAAGAAGAACGGCTGCGTATTTCTAGGGAGCTGCACGATGAAACAGGCCAGGCACTAAGCAGCGTTAACCTGGCTCTGGCTTCACTGGAGGGGTCGCAAACTCAGGAGGAGCTGCACCAGCGGGTAACGTTGATGCAGCAGACCGTCAGAAAAGCACTGGAGGGTATCCATTTACTGGCACGACAGCTGCGCCCCAGCGTCCTGGATAAGCTGGGCCTGGCGGCAGCGGTGGAGCGGTTTATCAAGGACTGCTCGGCTTACTGGGGGAAAGATATTGGCCTGACTACCGTGGGTTGCAGCGGCGACCACATTCCCCCGGAAATTAAAATTGCGGCTTACAGAATAGTTCAGGAAGCGCTGACCAACGCGCTGCGCCATGCGGAGGCTGAAAACATCAGTGTAGTGTTACAAAAAACGAAAGACAAGGTGCTGGCCATTATTGAAGATGATGGCAAAGGCTTTGACCTGGACAATGTACTGAGACAGAATGAAGATATGAGTCACCTTGGCTTGTTCGGAATGCAGGAAAGAGCGAATATGCTGGGCGGTTCTTTGAACATTGAGACTGCACCGGGCAAAGGGACTACTGTTTATGCAGAACTTCCGCTGAATGGGAGGGAAGCCAGTGAAACAGAAAAGGTTTCGAGTGCTGCTGGTGGATGATCATGCCGTGCTGCTGAGCGGTTTGCAGTTACTGCTGGACAACACCGATGACCTGGAGGTGGTCGGAGAGGCTACCAATGGTGCGGAAGCGTTGGCAGCCTGCAAATCTCTGAAGCCGGACGTGATGGTGCTGGATATCAACCTGGGAGATACCGATGGGTTGGGCCTGGTTCCGGAAATTAAGAAAATTGCGCCCCGGACCAACATTTTGCTTTTAACCATGTACGGGGAAGAGGAATATTTGCAAAAGGCACTGGAACTGGGAGCCAAGGGATATATTCTCAAGAAGGCTTCGGACAGTGAACTGCTGGCAGCAATTAGAGCTGTGGGACGGGGTGAGACTTATTTGGACCCGACGCTGGCTACTTCACTGGTGAACTTGGCCCTAGGCAGGAATGCTGGAGGTGCAGGAAAAGCCGCCGACAAGCAGGTTTTAAGTACACGGGAGAAAGAGGTTCTCGGTTTGGTGGCCCTGGGATATACCAACAAGCAGATTGCCGAAGAACTGGTCATCAGTATTAAGACGGTTGAAACTCATAAGGCCAACATAAAAACCAAACTGGGGCTAAAGAAACGTTCGGAACTGGTGCAGTATGCCATGGAAAACGGATTGATTTAGAAAAAGCTAAAATTCAGGGAAAAACCCCGATTACTGTCGAAGTAATCGGGGTTTTTATGTATCCAATTCAATGGAATGCCCGATGGTCGTGCTGTTGGGAACATGGGATAATGAAATAAAACACAATGAGAAAGGGGGTTTAGAAGGCTTTTAACTGCTGCGGAGTGGCATCCTGTAACTACATTTGTAAGGAGGTTTAAAACATGAATTCCTTTGTTCCCTGGGACATACGGGTAACCATTGATTTGTTTTTAGGGGGCGTGGGTGTCGGCGCTTTTCTGCTGGCCCTGTTTGCTGCTGCATTCGGTGAATCCTACCGGCTTCTAAGAAAGACAGCTGCGGTCATTTCCCCCGTAGCAGTGTGTATGGGACTTTTATTTCTGATTTTTGAACTGGGGCGTCCCGAACGTTTTATCACGACACTGTTTCGCAACAACCCCGCTTCGGTAATGTCATGGGGGGTGTACCTGCAGGCGGGTTTTGTAATTCTGGCAGTTGTTTATGCCGTATTGGTGTTGCAGCAAAAAGATGAGGAAGGATTGGGCGGCCTGGTGAAATGGCTGGGCGGTTTGTTTGCAGTAGGTGTCGGCTTATATCACGGGTTTCTCCTTAGTTCCAACGCCAGCGCGGCATTATGGAATAATGGTGCGCTACCGGTGATATTTTTTGTTTCTTCCGTTCTTTCCGGTATAGCGCTGGTTGTCCTGGTCAACGCTGTAATTCCTGCACATGTTACCACTGCAGAAACGGCGGCTGAAACCGCTGCAGGTGGGGAAACCGGTTCTGCGTTTAACCTCAATCTGGTAAACATTATTCTGCTGGCAGTTGAACTGCTGACCGTATTTGCCTGGATGTTCACCATGGCCAGGGGTAATGAAAACATGGTCTTTAACTTGCAATATCTGCTGGCCAATTACGGAACTCAGTGGTGGCTGGGCGCTGTGGTGGTAGGTCTGGTTTTACCGCTGGTATTCAGCATCTATGGTCTGCAGTCCGCCAAAAAAGGGCAGGTAGGTTCTACGCTTACCACTGTGACAGCGGTCTTAATTTTAATTGGTGGCTTTGTACTGAAGAATGTCATTCTGGCAGCCGGACAAGTTAATTATCCTCTGTTTTAACCAGCTAACTTAAGGAGGGTTGTTTGAATGAAATTAAGCAGAAGGTCGTTCATAAAAGCTTCTGTTGCGACAGGGGTAATTGCTGCTGGTGCAGGTGGGACAAAACCCATGCTGCAGGCACTGGCAGAAAATAGCGGAAAGGAGAATAAGCAGGTAAGTGAAGGTGAATGGCGTCCAACGGTCTGCCAGGGATGTACCACCTGGTGTGCCGTGCAGGTAAAGGTAGTTAACGGCCGGGCCGTAAAAGTTAGAGGCAACCCGCATTCCAAGGCCAACAACCACGACGGGAAAGTCTGCCCGCGGGCGCATCTATCCTTGCAGCAGGTTTATGACCCGGATAGAATCAAGACGCCCATGAAACGGACAAATCCTAAGAAAGGCAGAAATGAGGACCCCCAATTTGTTCCCATTACCTGGGATGAAGCTATTGATGAAATTGCAGAGAAATTTTTGGAATTAAGGAAAAACAATGAACCCCACAAGTTTGTGTTGATGCGCGGGCGTTACACTTACCTGCGGGAAATTCTTTACGGGGCGTTTCCCAAATTAATTGGGTCACCCAACAGCATTTCTCACAGTGCCCTCTGTGCTGAGGCGGAAAAGTTTGGTTCGTACTACACCGAGCATTATTGGGGATACAGGGACTATGACCTGCGAAATACCAGGTACGTGATTCTCTGGGGAGCGGACCCCCTGGCCTCCAACCGGCAGGTCCCCCATGCCATGAATGTTTGGGGCGAGGTTATGGACCGGGCAAAGGTTGCGGTCATTGACCCCAGGTTATCGGTTACAGCAGCCAAAGCGGACGAATGGTTGCCGGTCATACCGGGGGAAGACGGTGCTTTGGCCACGGCTATGGCTCATGTGATTTTGACTGAAGGCTTGTGGAATAAGTCATTTGTCGGTGACTTTGTGGACGGTGTGAACAGATTCAAGCAAGGCGAAACAGTAGACCCGGAAACCTTCCAGGAAAATCTGACCTACGGCCTTGTACGGTGGTGGAATTTGGAGCTTAAGGATCGGACGCCGCAGTGGGCAGAACAAAAAGCCGGTATTCCGGCGGAGCAGATCATTCGTGTTGCCAGAGAGTTTGCCGAGGCGGCACCGAAAGCCATTTCCTGGCTGTCGCCGGGAACAAGTATGCAGGTTCGCGGCGGCTATGCAGCCATGGCTGCCCACGCCTTAAACGGACTGGTTGGTTCCGTAGACAATGTGGGCGGTACAATTCGCAGTGCCAAGTATCCGACTCAGGCGATACCGAGTGTAGAACCGTTTATGGATGATATTGCCAAAGCAGGCAACAAACATCACAAGGTGGACCAGCGCGGTTATAAGGAATTCCCGGCACTGAAAAAAGGTAAGTCAGGCAAAGGTGTTGTTACCAATCGTCTAGCGGATGCCATACTCGACGAAGACCCCTACGAGGTTAAGATGGCTATCGGTTACTGGAATAACTTCACGTTCTCCTGTGCTGGGGCTTCACGCTGGGAAAAGGCACTGGAAAAGCTGCCGTTCTTTGTGCACATTACCACCCATCCTTCGGAGATGGCCATGTTTGCCGACATAGTACTGCCGGCAGCGCACCATCTCTACGAAAGATTAGGTTATATCGAGAGTAAGGCCAATACGATTTCTTACATCGCCATGAATCAACGGGTTATCGAGCCGGTATGGGATGTCAGAATTGATGAGACGGAAATTCCGTGGATGATTGCCGAAAAGCTGGCGGAAAAAGGATTTACCAATGTGCTGGACTATTTCAAATCTATTAAAGATCCCGAAACTGGCAAGACACCTACCAACAGCTGGGAGTTTTCCGAGTACGTGCTGAAAACCATGACCCAACCAATCTGGGACCCGGCAATTAAAACCGAAGGTGACCAGTTTAGCGGCTGGGAAGAGTTTAAAAAGGTCGGTATTTGGAATTCGGAGCCCTATAAGTTTAGAAACAAGTGGAAAGACTTCGGTACCAAGACGGGCAAGTTTGAATTTTACAGCGAAACGCTGAAAGCTGCTTTGGAGCATCATGCCGAAAAACACAATACGAATGTGGACGATATAATGAAAGTCACCAAGTACCAGGCACGAGGCGAGCTGGCGTTTGTGCCCCATTACGAAGAACCGTTTCGCTGGGGAGATGAAAAAGAGTATCCCTTCATCTTTGTGGAGCACCGCTCGCGGTTAAACCGGGAAGCGCGTTCGGCCAACTGCCAGTGGTATCAGGAATTCAAGGATGTTGACCCCGGTGATGAGCGCTGGGATGACGTGGCCAAGATTAATCCTGTCGATGCGGGAAAGCTAGGCTTGAAAACTGGCGACAAGATTAGACTGAAGTCTCCGACTGGTGAAATAGAATGTACTGCTAAAGTATGGGAAGGTGTTCGCCCGGGAACGATTGTTAAGTGCTATGGTCAAGGACACTGGGCATACGGGCGTATTGCAGCCAAAGACTTTAAGAAGCGCATGCCCAGAGGCGGCAACAATAATGAACTGCTGCCGGCTGACTATGAACGCTTAAGCGGCAGTACCGTGCGTCACGGCGGGGTTACGAGAGTTAAGGTGGAAAAGCTTTAAATTCTATAAAGAATGCCATTTAAGGAGGCGATGAGGGTGCCTAATTATGCTATGGTGATAGATTTGCATAAATGTGCGGGCTGCGGTGCATGCGCCATTGCGTGCAAAAACGAAAATAACGTACCCGAGGGTATTTACTGGGCCAACTATATTCACAGAACGCGGGGTAAGTTTCCCAACGTTCGTTACGAGTTTATCCCGACGCTCTGTAACCACTGTGAGGAGGCGCCCTGCGTTAAGGCTTGCCCGGTTGGCGCCATGCATAAGGACGAAAATGGCTTAACCCTGCATGACCCCAGTAAGTGTATTGGCTGCAAAGCATGCGTGGTGGCAGACCCGTATGGCGTGATCTATTTCAATGAGGAAAAGCCACACGAATTCTGGTATGACAAGGAAGAGGCAATAGAGAAAATTACGTCCAGCGGCCAGGAAATGGGGAAAAATTATGACGTGCCATTCCCGTACTATAACCCCGACCGCGCCAAGACCTATGCCGGTGTGCGGCCCAAAGGTGTTGTGGAGAAGTGTACCATGTGTGACCACAGAATTAAAGAGGGCAAAGTGCCCTACTGCGTGTATTCCTGCCCAAGTGGAGCCAGGGTGTTTGGGGACCTGGATGATCCTAATAGCGAAGTTAATAAATTGCTGAACCAGTACAGTTATTTCCGGCTGGGAGAGAATTTTGGTACCAAACCCAAGGTATTCTATATTAGAGAATTTTAAGTAACTGAATTGGAGATGATTTGATGGCTGAAGCCGTTACTAACAATGAGATTAGAGCCAATGTTTACAAATTGCTGTCCCTGTGTTACCAGCAACCGGATGAAGACCTGGGGGATATAGTGGTTTCCCTGGCGGAGCAACTGTGCAAGGTTTATCTGGAACTGGCGGAACCGGCGGGAAAATTGGTGCAGCAGTTGCCCGAAGATGCTGCTGCAGTGCAGCAGCTGCAGGTAGACCATGCAAAATTGTTTATTGGCCCCTTTGACCTGCTGGCTCCACCTTACGGTTCGGTGTATTTGGAGGAAAAAAGAAAGGTGATGGGCGATACAACCATGGAAGTAATTGCAGCCTACCAGGAGGCAGGCCTGCAGCTGGATGAGAATTTCAAGGAGCCACCGGACCACATTGTGGCAGAACTGGAGTTTATGTATTTTCTGATTTTCAAGGAACTGCAGGGTGAAGCTACTGTTTCTCGACAGAAACGCTTTCTTGAGAGGTACCTGCAGCCCTGGGCGGAACCGTTTTGTCGTAAGATTATCGAAAATGCCGCTACTGACTTTTACAAAATAACAGCTGAAATAACGAGAAACTTTATCCGTCAGGATCTGGAGCTGTTAAGCCGGTAATGTACATTCCAGACAGCCGCAAAAGGTTTTATCAGGTGCCGGTTGCAGGAAAGACAGCCTGATTAAGCTGTTACGATTTCCAGATTTATGACCACAGGGTCCCGACAGGGATTCTGTGGTCTTTCTTATTTTTTCTCATTTCGGTTGGGCCCAGGACAATTACCGTGAAAAAGGATCAAAGAAGGAGATTTTCAATGGTTTGATAAGAGATTTCTTAATTTGCCAGTAAAAACGGGATAAATGTAAATTTCTGGGTAGCAGTAAACTGTGTTACCAGTTGAAATTAAGTAAATTTATTTTTATAATTCAAAATACCCGTTAGCACTCGGTTGGTTAGAGTGCTGATAAGATGTTTTTTCGTTTTTTCCTCATAGAGACTCATTGACTTTTTAGTTAAATGAGGTGATCTTATGGGGAAAAATCTATTAAGTATTGACTGGGACTATTTCATTCCGGTAAGAAAGCAGTGGTATTTTTCCTATATTGAAAGCAGCAAAAATCTGAATGATGCCTGGTATCAGAGATATATCAAACATAAAATGCTGGGGGAAGACTTGGAGAGAACAGTTGCTGCAGGTCCTGAACTGAATGGTTTTTGGTCAACGGTAAGCAAATATTTCAATATCACAAAAGCGACAGAGGTATATGTTTCTGATTCGCACAAGCTTTCATATTGTATTGCCCGGGAAATTGACTGCAGTCAGGTTTTCTTGTTTGATGCCCATGCCGACTTGGGCTATGGTGGAATACGTTCGCTAGATTTTGAAGTCAACTGTGCCAACTGGCTTGGTAAGCTGCTAAAGGACAAAATAATCGATAAAGCTACCATAGTATACAGCCCGTACAGCCATGAAAAGGAAGACGATTTTAAGGAAGTGAATCGTTTATTTGATGTCAGTTACTGTAAACTAGGAGACTTAAAACAGAAGTATGACGTTGCGGTGATCCATATCTGCCGGTCCGGTGCCTGGACCCCGCCGTGGCTGGATCGCAAATTTTTCGAATTTGTTCAGCAATTACGGCGCCCGTACATCATGGTGGACTGCCCCAGGAGAAAATGGAACATTAAAAATTTAACATTTTCACAGCAAATCAACTATTTATTATGCTCATGAAGAAGTTTGTCAATCTGTTGCGCCAGGAGGGATTGAGCGGTATTAAAGCTTATTGATAAGAAATGTAACGGGGGGATAAATGTGTGTCCCCCCTTTTTTGTGTTAAGGGGGGGGATGTGAAAGGTCAGTATAACGGGAGGATTATGGTATAAGGGTTAAGTTTACTCCGGGTACAGTTCCAACATGGTCATGAATGTGCGCGCATGTCCGTATTCGTCTCCGGCAATGCTCATGATTAATGCTTTTAGCGTATCGTCTTGAACCATATTTGCCATTCTGGAGTACATGGAAACTGCCATCAGTTCGTCGGTAATGGCTTCTCGCAGCATGTTTCTAAAGTTTGGATTGGGATTATGTTCATGGTGTTGACCGTTTGGCATTGATATACCTCCTTATCTGTTAAAGTAGTTTATAGGCAGAAGGGAAACCCCTTCTTGACACCGTAGTGAATTAAGGAAGGCAAATATTTCGGGAAAAGACTTTCACCTTCTAGTTAGTTCGACTGCTTTAGAAAGAGCTGTCTTTCCCGCCTTTTACCTCTTGACATAGAGGGTCTTTCGGTTTTGTTTTACATCTTATGTTTAGCCGTAACGTGTTGTGATTGAAAGAACAGCCAGCATAATCAGGAAGCATAGTGTAATTGTAAATTTTCAACCGGCTCACCAGGCCGGTTATTTTTATTTAAATCAATTGCTATTTAAATTTTCTGGCTTCATGCACACTTCAATCTGCCTCTCATAGTATAAAGTAGAAAACGTTAAGTGGAATTAAGCTGAAATCAGCAAAGGGGGGAAGAGTTAGTGGACTTTTTTGGCGGCAAAGGATACTCAAGCTTAGTGTTCCTGATTATTTTGGTACTGCTGTTATTTGATGGCAAGCTCTTTTATTCGGCTGAGGAGTAGAGCTTAAAAAAAGGGGATGATTTAATGGGTTTCTTCAGTGACAAGGGACGCTCTAGTTTAGTCTTCTTAATTATCTTGGTGTTGTTAATATTTGATGGCCATCTTTTCTACTCCGCAACAGAATAAACAGCGTAAGTTTTCAAAAGTTGGCCATACTGGAACAGTATGGCCAACTTTATATGTTGGCGTACGTTTAAGGAGGTATCCGGTTATGAGTAAGAATAACGGTATCGATCCGGACCTGATGGAAATGTTTAAAAAGTATTTCCAGGCTGACGGTCTAAAAGAACAGCTGTCTCAATTTCTGGAGCTAAATGATTTAACGGAACTCAAAGACATTGTGAAGCAGCTTGAACCTGAGACTCTGGAAAAGATTAAGTCGTCTCTCGACAAGGAACGATTACAGGAATTACTGTCAAATTTTGATCTGGTAAAAGAGATGGTAAATCTTGAAGAAAATGATGCACTGTTGCAGTTTATAGAACACTATTTTAAAGCAAAGAAATCTCAATAATAAATAATTTTACTTTGGGATAGGTGTAACACCTTGACTGAAGTTGCCGTAAGATGTAGTAGCAGCGGAAAGGGGGGTAAATATTTATGAGCCCTGCAACTCAGCAAAATTATGGAGGATACTACTGGTTTTTTATTATCTTTATTGTGATCTTTTTCCTGTTAATATTTATTGATTGTTAAATTGTTCATTACTAATGATACATGAAAGGAGGAGGAAATTATGGGATTCTTTGATGGAAAAGGAAATTCCAGTTTGGTATTCTTGATCATTTTAGTATTATTGATTTTCGATGGACACCTTTTCTATTCTGCCGACAAATAACGCGGAATTTAGTTGCTTTATCCAAAGGGAGGAAAGTTGATGCCGTTTTTTGGTGGTAAGAAAGGGTATTCCAGCCTGGTATTTTTAATTATCCTGGTGCTATTAATTTTCGATGGTAACCTTTTCTACAATGATTAATAAGACGCAGGTTGCCATAATAAGCTTAAAAGGAGAGGAAGAGGAATGGGTTTCTGTGGCGGCGGTAAGGGTTATTCCAGTTTGGTTTTCTTAATTATCTTGGCTTTATTAATCTTTGACGGCAAACTGTTCTATAATAATTAAAAACTTAACGGGCCATACTTGCATTAAGTATGGCCCGTAATCTTTTTATTAAGGATTTTATTTGCATATAAGAAAAATGAATATCTGTAACAATTTTACTTTTCCAACATAGGATGTTACTGACAAAACTAAAACCTAATGGAAGGGAGGAAATAATATGCCAGCTCAGGACTATAGTTATGACTATTTTTACTTCTTTATAATTGTTATATTCTTTTTCCTGTTGTTCTGTGGGTTTTTCTATTAGGGAATTTGTTTAATGCCACGATTTAATAACGATTAAATCGTGGCTCTTTTCTTGTACATTTAGACGTGCGTAGGTATATCATAGATTATTCGTGCCTGCCGTACGGATCAGCTTACCTAGAAAGAGTGGTGAGATTTACATGAACCATGCAGTTCTATTTCTAATCATTCTCGCACTGTTTCTGTTTGGTAAAGAAATATTGAGCAAAAGGGAACTGGTATTCTTGGTTGTTTTGGCACTGGTGCTGTTCTTTGATCCTAAAGGCACTGATGTCAACCAGACGATACCATTGAATGAAGAATACAGGTAAATATTTTTGGGCATGTTTTATGTCACATTTTTTTTGTTTCTACATATTATGAGGTAAAGTGTAATATCGTTTTTGAAAAGGTGGTGAATTAAGGTGAAAAACCATCGCAGCGGCTTCAAAACCAATGTGGCTCAGGATAGTGGAGGATTTGTAAAGAAATTTGATAAGTCCGACAGTGCAAAAAGGACGGTAACTGTCAGGCGCGCAACTCGCCCCTTTGGAGTGCAAAAACCGCCGAAGCTGCCCACGCAAGCGCGGGAAAAAAATAATGGTATTGAACAAAGACAACAGGAAAATATGCCGAAAATAAACAACCTTGACCATAAGGAACAAAATTTAGTCCAAGTGAAAGAAGCAACTCAACCGGGAGCAGTGTCTGAGGAAGTATTTCAGAATGACAAAGCCCTGGAAGTTTCTCAAGTTGATGTGGAAGAAATGAAAGTGGAGACTTGTGAGAGTGAGACTCAAAGCGAGCCTCAAGCTGGTGAGCTGCCGGGTACTGCAGAAGAACCCGCCGGCCGGAAACAAGAGCAGGCCGACCGAAACGACGTGCCAGACGGCCTGCGCAAGTTGAGTGATAGGTTGCGCATTATTATGGAAAACTTCAGCAAGACGGATGAAGCTTCGCTTTGGGAAACATTTTTGAAGACCGAGCGGGAACTGGGGTATTTTGATAGTCTTTTGCCTGCTAAGCCCCAGGAGTCTTGCCAGCAGAAAACCGGCAGCAGTTACGCAAAAGATGAAGCGTACAGGTTCGGTATTGGTTTATTAATCTTACTTTTATTACTGCTTGAAACTAATTTCTTTGGGAGGTTGAGCCATGGCGAATAATGGTATTGATCCGGAAATGATCAACAAGCTGATGAGTATTCTTCAAAATGGCAACATGGAAAAAAGCCTTTCCAAAGTTGCGGATATGCTGAGTGAACCGAAAAAGGTTGAAGCGATAAAAAAATTGCTTGCAGCCAAAGCTGCAGAAAAAACATTGGCCCAAGATAACAAAACGCAGCAGCTATCCGGTGATCCTCGTGTTAACCTGCTGCTGGCCATAAAACCCTTTCTCACCGAACATAGGGCGCAAAAAGTAGACACGTTGGTGAAATCTATAACTTTAAGTACCGTGGTGAAGGAACTGTACAAATTGATGTAGGGGGGAGACACGTGAGAAGAACGCCCAATCGTTCTGCGCGTTTGAGAAGGTACAATGTGGGCGACACGAATCATAGGGAACCGAATGACAAGAATGAAGAATTCTCTATACTTCCTATAGAAAAAGAAGAAACACAGAAAAAAAACGGAGAGAAGACCGCTGCAGAAAAGGACAAAAGTACGGATCTAACCACTGATAGTCAGCAGCCAAATCTACCACCTTTCAATCCCTATGCTACGGATAAAACAGATATCATTTTTTTGGGTATTTTGCTGCTAATCTTGCTCCTGCAAGAGGAAGTGGACCTACTGCTAGTTTTTCTCTTGCTGGCAATTTTATTGGACTTTATTTAACAGTTTGGCCTTGTGGGATGTTACGGCATCTTGCAAGGCCTTGTTTTATGAGACTTAGACACCGTTCCTGCTGCTGTCGCATATACATGTAAACAGGAAAGGTGGGAGCTTTATGGACAAATTTCGCAGGGTTTTGACTGCTAACAAGAGAAAGTTGTTGAGTAAGGATAATGTGGTGGGTGTGGGTATTGGTAAGAAAATGATCAGGGGTGAAAAGACAGATGAAACATCAATTGTAGTATTTGTGAAGAAGAAACTGGATAAAGGCGACCTGAGCGCAAACAGCATTGTTCCCTATAAGGTTGGCGATGTAAAAACTGATGTCATCGAAATCGGTGAAGTAAGAGCTCTGGCATCGTTGAGGGAACGGGTCAGGCCGGCATACCCGGGAGTGAGTGTCGGACACTATGCCATCACGGCAGGCACCCTGGGTGCGGTGGTAAGAAGCAGAAAAAACGGGGATATCTTGATTCTGTCAAACAACCACGTATTGGCCAATGTCACAAACGGTAAGGACGACAGGGCCAAGATTGGTGACCCCATTTTACAGCCGGGTTCGGTGGACGGAGGGACCAAGGAGAATGATGTAATTGCCCATCTGGAGAATTTTGTTCCCCTGGTCATTTCGTCAGAAACTCCTGAATGTAACGTCGCCAACACTGCTGTTAGGGCTGCCAATGCTGTTATTAAAATGATACGGCCTAATTACAGTCTTAGGGTAGAGCGGGCCAGCAATTCGGAAAATATTGTGGATGCTGCGGTGGCTAAAGTAATTAACAGAAGCATGGTTAGAAGTGAAATACCAGAAATTGGCCGGATAACAGGCATAAATGAAGTGCAGCTTGGCGAAAGAGTTAAAAAAGTAGGCCGGACCACGGGATTAACAGAGGGTACCATAGAGGCTGTGGATGTAAGTATTGTGGTTAACATGTCGGAGGAAATTCAAGCTGTATTTGACCAGCAGGTAGTGTCCAACGTACCTTCTTTGCCAGGTGATAGTGGATCTTTAATTGTGAACGAAAACAATGAGGCAGTGGGACTTCTATTTGCCGGTTCTGATACCAGTACCATATTTAATCCTATAAAGCCGATATTGGAAAAGCTGGACATAGAATTTTTCTAAGCTAATTTATTGGAAAAATGTAATTGACAATATCCTGTCAATAGGCTAGAATATAAATAACTTAAGTTGGCCAACTGAATATATGTCGGGCGAGGATGCTCGATGAGGTTTGGGCGAAGGCGTCTTCTGAAAGTGTGTTACAGCACTTTTGGAGGACGTTTTTGTTTTAATTGCCCAGTATTGGCAGCAATAAATACAAAAGTTCAGGAGGGAATTACCGTGGACAGAGCTGAATTATTGGAAATGGTTAAGGAGAATGACGTCAGATTTATTCGGCTACAGTTTACTGATATTTTCGGTGTACTAAAAAACGTAGCTATTACTACCAGCCAGTTGGAAAAAGCATTGGATGGAGAATTAATGTTTGACGGTTCTTCAATTGAGGGATTTGTGAGAATTGAAGAATCAGATATGTATTTAAGACCGGACTTGAATTCTTTTACCATTTTTCCGTGGCGTCCCAACGAAGGGGCAGTAGGAAGGTTGATTTGTGATATTTATAATCCTGACGGTACGCCTTTTGAAGGATGTCCCCGCAACACCTTAAAAAAGGTAGTTGCCGAAGCTGAAAAAATGGGCTTTACAATGAATGTTGGTCCAGAGTGTGAATTCTTCCTATTAAATACTGACGAAAAAGGACAGCCGCTGCTGGAAACCCATGACAACGCCGGTTACTTTGATTTGTCACCAGTGGACAAAGGAGAGAATGCCCGGAGAGATATTGCCATTACCTTGGAGCGTATGGGATTTGAGATAGAAGCTTCTCACCACGAGGTGGCACCGGGACAGCACGAAATTGACTTTAAATATGCTGACGCGGTAACAACTGCCGATAATATAGCCACTTTCCGTTTTGTGGTACGGACCATTGCCCAGCGACATGGATTATATGCCACGTTTATGCCGAAACCTATTGCTGGCATTAATGGTTCCGGGATGCACACGAACCAATCCTTGTTTAAGAACGGGGAAAACGCTTTTTATGACCCCAATGGGAGATTGGAGCTAAGCGAGACCGCATATTACTATCTTGGCGGACTGATTAAGCATGCAAAAGCTATTGCAGCAGTTACCAACCCGACAGTTAATTCATACAAGCGTCTGGTTCCGGGATATGAAGCTCCGGTTTATATAGCTTGGTCTGCTCGCAACCGCAGTCCGTTAATTCGTATTCCGGCCAAACGGGGGGCCAGTACAAGAATTGAAATGCGGAATCCCGATCCTTCAGCTAACCCGTATCTGGCTATTGCCGTAATGTTAAAAGCTGGTTTGGATGGTATTAAGAACAAAATTGAACCACCTGCATCTACTGACCAAAACATTTATGAGATGACTGCGGATCAACTCAGTGAGCTGGAAATTGAAAGTTTACCGGGCAGTTTAGCTGAGGCTATCAAGTATCTTGAAGAAGATGATATAATATTGGATGCGCTGGGTGACCATATTGCCAATCGCTATATTGAAGCCAAAAAACTTGAATGGGATAAGTACCGGATTCAGGTAAGCCAGTGGGAGATTGACCAGTACCTGACCAAGTTTTAAAAAAACCTCCTCCGGAACAACCGGGGGAGGCTTTATTATTTATTTGATGACAACCTTATATTCCCGCAGCCAGATATCGGTTGGATAAGGACTCTTTTTAATCCTTCTCCCAATTAATCTATCCTGCGATACCGCACATAACAACCATCCTTTCCATTGATAATTAATATTAAAAGATAAAGACTATCAATTACCTTATACGTAATAAGTGATTGTTATGTGAATGTCCAACAAAAAAAGATGCTACCGTTAGGTGGCATCTCTTTGGGAAAAATAGCAGGATTTTTGCTACCGGTAATGAATGTTCTATGCTAAGCGTGTTGCGTTTCAATTTACTCCTAATTATACATATTTTGCCTGAAAGGATGTAGATCATGCAAAATATTCAATGGAAAAACTGGCGGGTAATAATCAAAGTTGACCCGGATAAGGTACTACCCGGAGCTGTTCGGAAAACTCTCAGCAGCCTGGCCGTTGATGCAGTAGTAATTGGCGGGACACAGAATGTAAATCGGGTTAATTCCCAGCAATTATTTGACCTGGTCAAAAGTTGTGGTTACCGGGGGCCGGTTGTTCAGGAACTATCATCTCCAGAAGCAGTCATACTGGGCGTTGACGGGTATTTACTGCCGGTAGTGCTTAATACAAAAAAACTTTTGTGGCTCCGGGATGCTCATTTACAGGCTATTGAAATGTATGGAGATTTAATACCATGGGAGAAGGTCCTGGTTGAAGGTTATCTGGTCTGCAATCCTGATTCTGCCGTAGGCCAAAAAACGGGTGCTGCGGCAGTCACTGCCAAACAGGCTGCTGCCTATGTAACCCTGGCAGAAAGGGTCTATAATTTACCGGTGTTTTATATAGAGTACAGCGGAATTTACGGAGATATAGAAGTGGTACGAACAATTTCCCGGGTGAGGCGGAATATTCGGCTCTGGTACGGCGGGGGTATCAGAAGCACAGGGCAGGTACGACAGATGCTGCGGCATGTTGATACGGTTGTCATTGGCAATGCCATTTACGAAAGCTCACCTGTTTTGGAGGAACTGGTAAAAATTCGGGCAGCGAGGAATGCTAAAGAGAGAAATTTAAGTGATGAGGTGATAGCGGTGCAAAAACATGTCTGTGATGCCTGCGGTTATGTATATGACCCGGAAAAAGGTGAACCGGACAACGGGGTGGCGCCGGGGACAGCCTTTGAGAATCTACCGGATACCTGGGTTTGTCCCAAATGCGGTGTCGAAACTGATGATTTCAGTCCGGTTTAAAAGCGGCAGCAGCAATATAATGATGTATACAATATTTATGGCTTAAGCTGTTGACAACAAGGTTGCTTTTAAGCATAATAAGTATAAAATGTAATACTTTTCAAGGGCAACGGAGTCCTCATCAGTTTGTGCTGGTGGGGATTCTTTATTTAGTTTTTACCGGTAGGTTACATTTGCATTTATAAAAATTTGTATACTAAGGAGAGAGAAACAAGCTGGAGGGCGGCTTATGTTTCGCACAAAAGTCTTTGTTGCGGTTAAGGATAAAACGGTATTGGATAAAGTAAAGCAGATCCTGGTTCGAGACGGGCACCAAGTAGTGGGGGAGGCGGAAGACGGTAATACTGCCATCAGGTTAATCAGGTCTACAGCGCCCGATTTAGTAATTGCAGATGCGGACTTACCGGGTCTCAATGGGCTGGAGGTTGCGAAAATAGCTTATGAAGACAATGTTGCGCCTTCCGTTGTTTTATTGAGCCACTGGCAGCGCGAGTACATCGAAAGGGAAGCTGACCCGTGGCTGCTGGCATGGTTGATCAAGCCGGTGACTGAGACCAATTTAATTGCCAGCATTGGCATAGCCTTGCGAAATTACGAGCGGATACAGGAACTGGAAAAAGAAGTTGCGCAACTGAAGGAAAAGATAGAAACGAGAAAGTTAATAGAAAGGGCCAAAGGAATTCTTATGGAGACAAAACAGATAAGTGAGTCCAAAGCATATAACCTGATTCGCAAGCAGAGTATGAACAAATGCATTCCCATGCGGCAGGTGGCTGAAGCAATTATCCTGGCGCACGACCTGGAAAGTTAACCGGGTGTTTACCCGGTTTTTTTACTGGAATAATATTGTATACATCGTCATCATGCATTGAGTATTGCTGAATTTAATGTTAGAATATGATAGCGTAAGAAGTGAATAGTTACGCAGGCAATGGCGTCTGCGAAAGTGTATGGAGCAAAGGCGTTCCAACATGGGGTGCTAAAAGCACCTTATGTTTGGGATGCCTTTTTTTGATTAATTATTGGAGGAGGCTGACCCATGAAACCGGAGGTAAAAAAGGAGATTTTGGAAAAGGCTAAAGAGCTGGATGTTCAGTTTATCAGGTTGCAGTTTACGGATATTTTCGGTGTTTTGAAAAATGTGGCCATCACCGTACACCAGCTGGAAAAGGCCCTGGACGGTGAATTAATGTTTGACGGTTCGTCTATTGAAGGATTTGTGCGCATTGAAGAATCGGATATGTACCTTAAGCCTGACCCGTCAACGTTTGTGGTCTTTCCCTGGCGTCCCCAGCAAGGTGCCGTGGCGCGGTTAATTTGTGACGTTTATAACTCCGACGGCACTCCTTTTGAGGGCTGTCCGCGGAATACCCTAAAGCGGGTAATAGCTGAGGCAAAAGAAATGGGCTATACCATGAATGTCGGTCCTGAAGCGGAATTTTTCCTGTTCCATACTGATGAATCCGGCAAGCCCACACTTATCACCCATGACAAAGCGGGATACTTTGATTTGACGCCGGTAGACCTTGGAGAAAACGCACGGCGCGACATGGTGCTAACACTGCAGCAGTTGGGATTTGAGATAGAAGCTTCGCACCATGAAGTAGCGCCGGGCCAGCATGAAATTGATTTTAAATACGACGAGGCGCTGGCCACTGCGGATAATATTATGACTTTTAAATACGTGGTACGTACTCTGGCTCAAAGACATGGGCTGCATGCTACCTTTATGCCAAAACCGATTATGGGCATTAACGGCTCAGGCATGCACTGCAACCAGTCGTTGTTTAAGAACGGTACCAATGCCTTCTATGATCCTAGCGGAGAGCTGGAGTTAAGCAAAGAGGCCTACTATTACCTGGGTGGCTTGCTGAAACATGCCCGTTCCATGGCAGCTGTTACAAACCCAACGGTCAATTCCTATAAACGCCTGGTTCCCGGGTATGAAGCTCCGGTCTATGTTGCTTGGTCGGCGCGCAACCGCAGTCCCTTAATCCGTATTCCGGCTAAACGCGGGGCAAGCACCAGAATAGAAATGCGCAATCCCGACCCGTCCTGCAACCCGTACCTGGCCATTGCCGTAATGCTCAAGGCGGGTCTGGACGGAATTAAAAATAAAATTGAACCACCGGCTCCGGTGAATCAAAACATTTACGATATGACTGCTGAAGAAAGGGAGAAGTTAGGTGTTGCCAGTCTCCCGGGCAGTTTGGAAGAGGCGCTGGCAGAATTTAAGAAGGATGAAATTATTCAGGATGCTTTGGGAGAGCATATCACCAAACGCTTTATTGAGGCAAAGGAACTGGAGTACGAACGCTACCGCACCCAGGTTCACCAGTGGGAGATTGATAACTACCTGACAATGTTTTAGCCATGCCGGCTTGTGAAATTCAAGTTTGATGTTGCGAGTAAGTGGAGGTGATTGTGAGTGTTAAGAGAAGGACAGGTGCGTATACCGTCGGGATGCGCCATCAGCGGCATAATCAATAGAAAGAGGAAACGGTTCTCCGGTACCAAGATTATTGATTCCATAGCGATAATGCATGACCGTTCCAACGGTTTAGGCGGCGGTTTTGCCGCATACGGTATTTATCCTGAATACAAGGACTACTATGCGTTTCACATGTTTTACGATTCCCTGCAAGCCAAAGAGGATGTAGAGCACTTTTTCAACCAGCATTTCAGCGTGGAACTGTCCGGCATTATTCCCACGCGGAAAGTTTGTTCTATTAAGGATGCCCCTTTAATTTGGCGGTACTTCATGAAACCGTTGCCCGATAAATTAAGGGATTCCGACTTGTGTGAAGATGAATACGTTGTCCAGTGTGTCATGACCATCAACAGCAGGTTTCAGGGTGCTTACGTGGTATCCAGCGGTATAAACATGGGAGCCTTTAAAGCGGTTGGTTACCCAGAAGACGTAGGTGAATTTTACCGGTTGGACGAGTACAAGGGTTACACCTGGACAGCCCACGGTCGTTTCCCCACCAATACTCCCGGATGGTGGGGAGGAGCACACCCGTTTACTCTCTTGGACTGGTCCGTAGTGCATAACGGGGAGATATCTTCCTATGATGCCAACCGGCGCTATCTTGAGATGTTTGGTTACGAGTGTACGCTACAGACGGATACCGAGGCTATTACTTATGCATTTGACTTACTGCTGAGACGACACGGGCTACCGTTGGACGTGGCAATCAAAACTGTGGCCGCGCCGTTTTGGGACAGTATCCAACGAATGGATGGCAGTGACAGGCAGTTGGTCAGAGCACTGCGGATTACCTACGGCAGCTTACTAATTAACGGCCCGTTTTCCATTATCCTGGGTTCCCAAAATGGTATTGTAGCCTTAAATGACCGGTTGAAACTGCGTGCCCTGGTTGCAGCCGAGGATAATGAAAACCTCTATGTGGCCAGTGAGGAAGCGGCTATCAGGGCAGTATGCCCCAACCCGCAGCGAGTTTGGTCACCCCAGGGCGGCGAACCGGTAATAGGATTGCTGGAAGGGGCTGAGAGCATATGAGCCTATCAATGATTACACCAGAGTTTTTGATAGAAAGAAATTTGGAGCGTTGTATCAAATGTCAGGTATGTGTCCGCCAGTGCGCCAATGAGGCTCACAGGTATGATGCGGAGACCGACACTTTAAGCTGTGATGACCTGGCCTGTGTAGGCTGCCACCGCTGTGTTACTTTATGCCCGACAAAGGCTTTAACAATCAGAAAGTTTCCGCTGGAGTTTCGTACCAACGCCAACTGGACTCCCGATGCCATCAAGGCAATTTACAAGCAGGCGGAAACCGGGGGCATACTGCTCACCGGCATGGGTAATGACAAACCTTACCCTATCTATTGGGACCACCTGCTGCTCAATGCCAGCCAGGTAACAAACCCGTCAATTGACCCGTTAAGGGAACCGATGGAAGTTAAAACCTTTCTGGGGCGCAAACCGGAGGCGCTGGAAATCAAAGACGGCAAACTTAAGACCAAGCTTCCGCCCCAGCTGGAGCTGGACGTGCCCGTTATGTTTTCTGCCATGTCCTTTGGCTCCATTAGCTTAAACGCGGTCAAATCGCTGGCTGCAGCGGCACGGGAAGCAGGCACGTTTTTCAATACCGGCGAAGGTGGACTGCACCAGGACCTGTACGAGTACGGAGAAAACGCCATCGTGCAGGTGGCATCGGGACGTTTTGGCGTGCATTACGAATACCTTAACGCCGGGGCGGCTATAGAAATTAAAATCGGCCAGGGTGCCAAGCCGGGTATCGGCGGTCACCTGCCCGGTGAGAAAGTGGGCAAAGAAGTTTCCGAGACGCGTATGATACCCGAAGGCAGTGATGCCCTGTCTCCGGCACCGCACCATGACATTTATTCCATTGAGGATTTGCGCCAGCTTATTTACTCTCTCAAAGAAGCCACACGTTACGAAAAACCCGTAGCAGTGAAAATTGCAGCGGTACACAATGTGGCGGCTATTGCATCAGGTATTGCGCGAGCCGGAGCAGATATTATTACCATAGACGGCTTTCGCGGCGGTACCGGGGCGACACCGCTGTGTACGCGGGACAATGTGGGGATTCCCATTGAACTGGCCCTGGCGGCAGTAGACAGCCGGTTGCGCAGCGAAAGCATTCGCCACCAGGTTTCCCTAGTGATTGCCGGCAGTGTGCGCAACAGTGCCGATGTGATGAAGGCAATTGCCCTGGGAGCAGACGCTGTGTACATTGGTAGCGCTGCCCTGCTGGCGCTGGGTTGCCACATGTGTCAAAAGTGCTACACTGGCAAGTGCAACTGGGGCATTGCAACGCAAGATCCCAACCTGGTTAAACGCCTCAACCCGGAAATTGGTGCCCGCCGGGCAGCAAACCTCTTACGTGCTTGGAAGCATGAAATAAAGGAAATGCTGGGTGGAATGGGTATCAATGCCCTGGAAAGCCTGCGCGGTAACCGCTTGATGCTACGCGGTGTGGGATTGACCGAAAAAGAACTGGAAATATTAGGCGTCAAGGCTGCCGGGGAATAGGAGGGATGGCAGAAATGAAACGTATTTACGCCCAGGAAAAGTACTGTATTGGCTGCCGGCTTTGTGAGATTTACTGCGCGGCGGTGCACAGCGAGTATCCGGATGACCTGGTAAAAGCTTTTAAAAAGGCTGCAATGGTGCCTACTCCCAGAGTGAAAGTCGAAGAAGAACGCCCTCTGTCCTTTGCCCTGCAATGCCGTCACTGCGAGGAGCCCCACTGCCTCAAGGCTTGCATCACCGGGGCCATGTACCGGGATGAAGAAACAGGAGCGATATTAAATGACAAAGAGCGATGTGTGGGCTGTTGGACCTGCATTCTGGTTTGCCCCTATGGTGCCATTTTTAAGGATGAAATTACAGGTAAAGTTGTGACCAAATGTGATTTCTGCCTGCACATGGGGCAACCTGCCTGTGTGGAGCACTGTCCAAACGGTGCTCTGCAGCTTAAAGAGGAAGGGGGCGACGAGTGAGTATGCGCTATGTGATAATCGGCAACTCGGCAGCGGCTGTTGGCGCTGTGGAAAGTATTAGAAAATACGACACGAGAAACCCAATCCTGATGATTAGCGACGAGCCTTACCATACCTATTCGCGCCCGCTAATATCCTATTATCTTGCAGGAAGCAAGGAAGAAGCGGGAATGCTTTACCGCCCGAAAAATTTTTATCAGGTTAACGGAGTTGAAACCCTGTTTGGCACCAAAGCATTAACTGTGGATACGGCCCGGAAGGAAGTGTACCTGGATAACGGTGAAAAGGTTTCCTTTGACAGGTTACTGGTAGCCACCGGGGGAAAGCCCTTTATACCGCCAATTGAAGGTGCGGCTGGAGAAAATATTTACAGCTTTATCAAGCTGGACGATGCCAAGAAGTTAAAAGAAATTGCACAGCCCGGTAAAAAAGCCGTAGTTGTCGGTGGCGGTCTGATAGGTTTGAAGGTTGCGGAGGGCCTGTTGAAACGCGGTGTAAAAGTTTCGGTTGTTGACTTGGCCCCGCAGGTTTTAAGCAGTATTTTAGACTCCGCCGGCGCGCAGGTAGTGCAAAAACATCTGGAAAAGCAGGGTATGGAATTTCACCTGGGAACTACCGCCAAAACCATCCAGTCCTTTGGACCCCGAAAGATAGTCGGTCTGGCAAGCGGTATGGAACTGACGGCAGATTTTATGGTGCTGGCGGTAGGTGTGGTCCCCAATATTGAAATAGTTGAGGGGACGGATATTAAGGTAAACAGAGGTATTATTACTGACGACCACATGCGGACTTCGGTGGCAGATATTTATGCTGCAGGTGACGTGGCAGAAAATTATGACGTCCTGCTGCAACAGCAACGCGTCATTCCCATCCTGCCCAATGCCTACGAACAGGGGCAGGTAGCCGGTGCCAATATGGCCGGGCGGGAAGCGGTCTATCCCGGTGGATTCGCCAAAAATGCCATCAGCTTTTTCGGCCTGTCGCTGGTTACCGCCGGTTTGGTAAAAGCCACGGAAGATAGTGAAGAATATGTTGCCCAGCCCGGAGAAAACCAGTATCTAAAAATTGTCATTAGGGACGGCAGATTGGTAGGATTTATCCGTATTAATGCCGTTGACAGGGCCGGTATTTTGACGGGATTGATGGTGCAGCAACTGGATGTAAGCCGGTTGATTTCCCGCCTGCTGACACCGGAACTGGGACTGATTGACTTGCCCGACGACATCCGTCGTTCGCGACTTCAAGGAGGTGCTGTCCAGTGGCGGTAATAGACGCGCAAGGAGTATATTACAAAGAGTTAAACCAGCAGATACATGAACTGATAAATAAAGGCGAAACTTATATCAAAGTCATCAACGTTAACGGGCAGCGCTATATCGGTGACGGCCTGCCGGAGGGAATTAAGCTGGAATTAATCGGTACTCCCGGCAATGATTTGGCCGCTTACATGAACGGTGCGGAAATAATTGTCCGGGGCAATGCCCAGGACGGCACCGCCAACACCATGAGTGCCGGTACGCTTGTGGTTCACGGCAAAAGCGGCGACGTTACAGGCTATGCCATGCGCGGCGGTAAGGTTTTTATTAAAGGCGACGTTGGCTACCGGGTGGGGATTCATATGAAGGAATATAAAGACATGGTGCCGGTAATGGTAGTAGGCGGTAGTGCCGGCAGCTTTTTTGGCGAATACATGGCTGGCGGGAGAATGATAGTGCTGGGGCTCACCGGCAGTTCCCACCTGGTGGGGGACTACTGCGGTACCGGAATGCACGGGGGAGTGATTTACCTGCGCGGCGAGGTACCGGAGTACAAGCTGGGAAAAGAAGTGCGTATGGAACAATTGACGGATGAAGATAAAAACTTTGTAGCGGCTTATGTAAATGAATTTGCTTCGTATTTCAATTACTCGGCTGAAGAAATTTTAGACCACAAATTTACCAAATTGATACCGTACAACACCCGGCCTTACGGCAAACTGTACACCCACTACTAAAAAATAACACCGTGCAAAACTTGACAATTGCCCGTTTTTCCGTCATAATAACTGTTGCAGACGTGACAAAAAAACATGCCCGGTTTACCTGACCGGGCCTTTACGGGCGATTAGCTCAGCTGGTTAGAGTGCCACGTTGACATCGTGGAGGTCACTGGTTCGAGTCCAGTATCGCCCACCAGAAAGAAATGTCCCGCTATTTGGCGGGGCTTTTTGTATGTCTGACGGCAAATCATATTATCCTGAGTTTTTTATTATATTTGACAATGATTTAATAAAGGTTACGCGTTGTCCGTGGTGTCAACAGTCCTTCATGGATCTTTATCAAGAAGAAAGGAATGTATCGATTTTGGCGTTGGAAATTGAGAGAAAATTAGGTATATACAAGTAGAGTTAATTGAATGTGATACAATCCAATTTTAGAATAATTAGGCAGGTTTTATTTACGAACTCTTAGACTACCATTAATTTTAGAGATTACTAGGTAGAGTCATAAAACTTATCTTTATTATTTAAGTAAATAAAAAAGGGCTATAAAGAGAGAAGGTGTATTTTTGAACAAAACTTTTTACACAGAACTG